>NZ_JAQTHV010000007.1 GCF_029433295.1 Bifidobacterium sp. ESL0784 | reverse complement strand
GTGATTGGTGTTATCATTTTGTGTTATGAGTGAGATCAGGAGCAGCGAGGCGGCAGCGTCCGCTCACGCGCGTGATATGGAGGCGGCGGCGGGCAACGTCACGGGTATCGTGGGTTTCGATTTCTCGGTGTCGAGCCTGCCGGCCGCCGAGGCGGCGAGGATCGCATGCGCGGCGCTCGGGTCCGTGTTCCGGTCCGCTGCGGAATCCGCCCGCGATACCGGCCACGGGGCCGCGATGGCCCACGGGAGGCTGTCGGAGGCGGACCGGTCGAGCGCGGGGACGATGCAATGAGCGAGGACCGCGGGACGCGCATAAGCCGTCTGGACGAGCGGATCGCCGGCTGTCAGCGGCGCATCGGCGAGGCCCGGGAGAAGGCCGAACGCCTGGACAGGGAGGCAAGGGCCTGTGACGAGGCCGGCGGGATCCTCGCAAGCTGGGGCCAGCAGGCCTCCGGCATCTGGCAGGACCTGCACCAATATGTCAAAGGCGACGTCGAGTGGCGGCGGCTCGAACAGGAGCACGAGGAACGGGCGGCCATGGCCGCCCAGGCCCGGAACGCCTGCCTCGAGGCCCACGACGACCTCGCCCGCCGGGCCAGGCGCGAGCACGAGGACGCGCGCGACATCCGCGAGGAACAGGACAACCTGCGGCGTGCGAGGCGCGAATGCGGAAACGACGGGAACCGGAGGAGGGACCCATGGGCCTGATCGTCGACAAACCCGAACTGCTGGCCGCTCTCGACCAGTCCGACCACGACATACGATCCCAACAGGCGGAGGCGAGACGCGCCATGAGCGCCCTCAACAGCCTGGCCGGCGACGCGTCGCTGGACGGCCGGGGATGGCAGGCCGCCAAACGCCACGCCGCAGACGCGGCCAAGCCCCGGCTGGAAGCGGCCGTCCGGCAGGGCGACCGGGTCATGGCCGACAACGCCGAGTTCCGCCAACGCCTCGAGTCCCTGATCGCCGACGACTACCTGGACGAGGACGGCATCGCCGACTGCGTCGCCCGCATACGCCGCAACGACAGCCTCCTGCGCCAGGCCCGGGACCTGCTGCCCGCCGACGGCGGCCCCCTGAAAGTCCTGATCGACCGCATGCGGCAGCAAGGCGAACAACAGGCCGCCCGGCTCGAGGACAAGATACGACGCCTCCACACCCTCGACCAAACCACC
>NZ_JAQTHV010000006.1 GCF_029433295.1 Bifidobacterium sp. ESL0784 | reverse complement strand
TTCGAATCCCTTATTGCCCACACATTCGAACCCTTGGAATCGCAATGATTTCAAGGGTTCATTTTTTGATTAGAGACTTTTTGGCCGGTTTTTGGCCGGTTTTTATTCCAGTCTCCACTTCGACACCTGCATCGATCATCCGGGCAACGTCGTCCAGATCGGAATCGAACAAGTCTGCATACACATCCAACGTCATAGCTGCAGATGCATGGCCAAGCATCCTCTGAAGGGCTTTCACGTTGGCGCCGGCGTGCACGGCTATAGAAGCCGCGGTGTGCCTCAGATCATGGGGTGAAGGCATATCCTCGGGCAGGTATCCGAGACGTCTCAACGCCGAGACATACCAGGTACGGTTCCCTTTCAGGTCGGCGACCGACTGGGGTTTGATCGTGTGGCCGGAGGGGTCAAGAAATACATGATCATTCTCCGCCTTGCCCGCACAGACCTCAAGCAGAGCAGATTCCACGATTCTAGGCATCGGCACACTTCTCCCCTGTCCACTTTTGGGGGTGCCTTCAATCTCGTTGGAGCCGATTCTCACGACATTGCCGACCACCTCTATCCTGTGCTTGAGGAAATCGACGTCACCGACACGAAGCGCCGCAGCCTCGCCCCAACGAAGTCCGCAGAATCCGAGCAGGAGAATCAAGGCACGCCGCTCCTCGCCTCTTTCCTGGGCGTTGCGGCACTCGTCGGCGAACGCAATCAGCTGTGGAATCGTCAGATAAACGCGCCGAGACTTTCGTTTCGGTTTTCTGGGCAGTTTGATACCCTCCAAAGGATCACGCGAGATGCGTCTGTCCTTCAGAGCGTCATCGACCACACCTTTAAGTATCCCGTAGGCTTTGAGCGTGGTGCTGGCACTGCGTTCACCGGCAAGCCCGCTGATCCAGCGTTGAACATTGCTGCGGGTCACATTCTTGATGGGTACGTTCTGCCATGTGTCTTTTACGTGAGTCCGCCATGAGACCTCCGTGGTGTGGGCCATGGAGGGCTTCCACAAGGATCTGTGGCCGGCATACCATGCTTCGTAAAGCTGACCTACCGTGACCTTCCCCTTGCCTGGATCTATATAGTCGTCATTGGCGATGGCCACGGTCACATGGCTTGATGCCCATAGCTCCGCGTCACGTTTCCGCTTGAACCCGCGTTTGCTGGTCTCGGTATGATCCGGCTTCATATAGCGGACTCGGTATCGTATTCCTTTGGCTGTCTTATATTGTTTGATGACCGCCATGTTCCAACTCCTTTCCTGTTTGAGGTATAGGAAACTAAGCCTTCCGGAATTTCCGAAAGAACAAATCATAAGAATATTTAATTAAAGATTTTGTTTAAGACTGAAGGTAACCGTCATCCCCACGCCAGGACCATGGGCAATCCACGAGACATGAAAATCTCCCCAATCGTCGGTTTGGCGACCGGATAATATTGTTGTTGATTCGATTTCCTCTTTGATGGAGTCTGGAACTTCTATATCTTCAGCCACACAATCGAAGCCGTTGACATAGTTGTAATCACGCGAATAAGTCAAAGACTTTCCATTGTCCCCTAGTTTCACGCTGTCAATCCCCTCAGTAACCGGACATTGAGATGCGCCATGCAGCATATTCTTATCCAGCATGAGTCTTTCTTTTTTCTTTTCCGCAGCAACTTGTTGCTGCTGCTGTTCTGCAGCTATTTCTCTGTGTTTGGAATAGGTCAAACCACCCGCCACCACAACGGCTACTATCACAATCACAACAATGACAACAATGACAATTTTTAGAATCTTGTTCTGTTTCTTGACCGATTCAATTTCTTCCATCTCTTTCCTCCTTTAAATATTCCTTTCAACTCACCAAATCGTCATAACAAATTCTCGGCATACTCTCATGCAACCAGTAACGATAAGCACGAACCAGATCGACGGTAACGCCCAACTCGCGGGCAATCCACGTAGGATTATCGCAACACTGCTCCGCCTGCATGTAATCCGCCTGATCGATAAGCATCTTGGCGGCCTCCACATCGGCACGCAGCTCTACAACATCATGACTGTTGCGACATCCCTTATCGCCATGTATAGCGTGACTAAGCTCGTGGGCGAGCACGCATCTATGCTGCACGTCCGTAAGCTTGTCCGAAAGGTAGATGGTGTCGCGTTCGAAGTCATAGGCGCCTTTGAAACCCTTGCCCATCGGCAACACCAAAACCCTCGCCCGTCGTCGGGCAAACGCCTCGATATCCGTCATGGCATCTCCTCATACGCCTGCTGCTCAGCCTCAATATCACCCTGCTTCGCCGCAAGACCCAAATCACCGGCGTGGAGAGCACGATAACGATCGTCATCCGTGGGGACATCATCCTTTGATTCAGATGAAATCAAACTATTAGCAGATTCCCATTTTTCACGACTTATGCGTTCGTTTTCATCGTCATATTCCTTTTGCTCATCCTGTTTCACTCGGTCGAGTACCATCTGAAGACCCTGCTGTGGAAGACAATGGTTAATAGAACATAAAAGAATAAATTCTGATAATCTGACCGGCGCCCTTCTGCCAATTCGTATATCTCGAATTCTGCTATAAGTAATCTCCCCTTCGGTAAGATTTTCCATTTCTCGATATGAAATACCGGTTTCGGACATTAATTTGTCAAGCGTCTCACTTGCAGCGAAATCAAATTTGTTCCAACTCACTTTTGTTGCCATGTGACAAACGATAGCACCTGACAGCAAAAAATCACAAATTAAAAAGAGTGTTGTCAGGCGGCAACACGCCGAAACAATTGACAATCATTGTTGCCAGGTGACAATATATGTATTGATGTCACATGACAACACAGCAGCTTCGGCCGTGAAAAGCCTTCGAGTCCAATCATTACTCGCAGAGGTGCCGAAGACAAAGATCGCACAAGCGGTCGGAATCAACCGGCTGAGTGTGGCGAAACATCTCAAAAGCGATGACATGCGTCTCAGTGAGTTCATCGCCACGGCCCAAACCGTTGGTGCGGACCCGGTAAAAATTCTTGATGACGCTATCAAAGCCGAAAAGCAAAAAACCTCCGCCGTTACGGAAGCCGCATAGAAAGGATTCACAAAAAATAAAAATGCCGCAGCTGGAACTGCGGCAAATCGACACAGAAAGAAAAGAAACCATGCCAAATAGCATTTTATCAAAGGGAGGAGCCGATGGCACGCACGTTGGAGGACGACGAAATTCTGACCACCCAGCAGGCCGCCGACATCCTCAAAGTCACACGGAACTATCTCAGCCAACTCAGATTCCACGAAGAGGGACCGAAATTCGTCCAATGCGGGAGACGAACCATCCGGTATTGGAAGAGCGACATACAGAAGTGGCTGGACGAGAACCTGCATCAAAGCACAGCAGAATACACCTGAAACAGAAAACCGCCGCGCTCATCTGCCTTGCAGGCGGCTCCGTGAGCGCCGTGGCCATGTGCGTAAGCATCACATGGCTGGTCGCCGGCCTCACCAACGGGCAGCTGGGGATTCTCCAACTGCTGACCGTGCTCGTCACCATCCCCCTGACCGCGTCCCTGCTATGCCGTTGGGACGAACTCGCCACCAGCGAGGATTGGCGTGACAGCCGTATCAGCTCGTTGGAGACCACCTGCATCGCGCTTGCCGACGCCAACGCACAACTGCAGAACAAACTCGACAACAGTACAAAAGAAGGCAAGACCGATGATAAGTGAATTCAGGTTCGTCGTTCCGGGACCACCACAGTCGAAAGGCCGGCCACGAGTCTTTCGGAACCCCAGCGGCAAAGGCATGCATGGTGTGACCCCGAAGAAGACGAAAGACGCCGAAAACCGTGTCTACAGCACATTCATTACGAAATACCCCGATGCACAACCGTTCACCGGCGATGTCGAAGTCGCATTGGCTTTCTGGATGCCCGACCGTACAGGCAAAGATTGGGACAATCTCGCGAAGCTGGCCACGGACGCGCTGAACGGCGTCGCTTACGTGGATGACAAGCAGATCATGAAAGCCACCGTGCGCAAGATCCTTCCCGACAAAAGAGTGCAAGGGAAACGTGGCATGCGCAACCGCAAGGCCGGCGACCCGCTCACACACGATGGCGTGCCCTACCAGGCGCACACGCATATCTATATCTCTGAGATCAGCCAAATCGGAAAGGAGCAATGGCAATGAGCTTTCTGACTATTCCTAAAAAGAAGATAACGGTGAACCTCGAGGTGTTCCAGGACATACCGAGGAACGAAAAGCCGAAACCGACGACGATAAGCATCGAGGTCGATCCGACGAAGGCGTGGCCGGACTCGATGAGGGTAGCCGTCAGCTATCTGGCCGCGAAAAATGCGATGTTCGGCGATTACGAGGCGTTCAAAGACTTCGAGTTCCAGTTCGCCGCCTGCAAGTACATCGACCGGCTCATCACCATATACGCCAACCAGCTCGACAAGGACGGCGACCCTTGGAAGATCATGGGCTATTGCACCGCAGGCCCAAAAGCTGTCATCGACGAACCCCCGTATTCCATCTGCCCGAGATGCGGCACGAGTCTGTGGGGACAGCCGAGTGGAAACGACAACAAGTGGCTAATCGACTCGTACAAGAACAATCCCGATCCAGTGTACTGCCTGAAGTGCGGGCAGCGATTCAAGTACGACGACGCCGGCAGGCTCGCGTACACCGCCGTGGCCAATTCAGAGAAGCAGATCAGGCGCATCAAACACGAGCTGAAGGCCATTCAGCCGAAACTGGCGACGGTGGACTGATGACGGACCTCAATCACTACATCCCCAGGTGCAAGACCTGCGGCGTCCTGAACCCGCCAACCCATATCGAGAACGCGATTCAGGCGTGCAACATACACCGATTCAACCACCCCAACCACAAGACCATGTGGGTACCCATCAAAAGCGCAAGAAACAACAAGGAGCAATCGAAATGACAACCACAATCGACAAGAACACCACCCTCCACCCACAGATCAATCCCGATCCCGAGCAACAGGATGCGAAGGACATCAACGAGGGCAGAGCGAATCTGTTGATGGCGCAGGCGCGGAAGATCGTGAGCCTGCAGGCCGAGATCGAGGCGAACCAAGCGAAGGTGGACCAACTCAAGCAGGACATCCTTGACACCCACGAGCCCGGTACGTATGCGGCCGGCGACCTGAAGGTCCAGGTGCGCGAGGGGTCGAAACGTCTGAACGCGAGCCGGTTCAAAGCCAAGTATCCGGCCGAAGACTATCCGGAATTATACAAGATAGCCCCGGATTCGACCGGCGCGCGCAAGAAGCTAGGCGAGGACGCGTTGGCCGGCCTGTTCGATCAGGGCAAAAGCACGGTGGTGGTCAAATGATCCGGCAATTGAGAAGTGACATCGAAAAGGCCGTCGGCCATGCGATTCAGAAACATGATCTGGATCTCACCGACGATCTGTACATCATCAAAAGCGACAAGTTCGACCAGGTGTGCCGTGACGCCGCACTGCAGATCCAGGAGCAGGAAGCGAGGTTGAAGAAATGAGCAATATCACCGACGGCGGGTTCATGATCATCCGCGACAAGGCCAGCGACTCCCCCGGCGACGGCATCGGGTTCAAGCTGGAAATCGTCCAAGCCGACAGTGTGACCAGAACCCGCATCAGCAAAACGGATGTGGAGTATATCCGCCGCGAGGCAGGACGTGCGTTGAAGGAGCTGAAGCATGAGCAAGACAACCGGTAGCGCCGATAGCGCGGTGCTCGCCGTCGCCAAAGCCCGACAGCAGAAGCAGCAGCCCGTGAAGCAGGAGGCTCAGGTCTCCGGTGATGACACGGTGTTGTGGCCGAGGATCCGCGCGGTCATCGAGAATGCCATCGTCAACAATCCGCGCAGCCTGCAGAAGACCATCGGCCCCAGCGAGCTCGGCACCGACAGCCTCCACACGCTGGCCGCGAAGCTCGCCGGATGGCCCCATCCCGAACAGCCAAACTGGGCGACCTACGTGGGTACCAGCGTCCATGCTCAACTCCAAGGCCTCTTCGACTCCTTGAACGAGGTAAAGGATGAGCAGGAGCAGAACATGCTCGATACGATGTTTGGACGTTTCCGCGATTACAAACGCTTCCTGACAGAAGAAAAGGTGACAGTCGGCCACTTGGAGGGGCTGTACGGCGGCTACGACGTGACAGGCAGTATCGACCTCTACATCCCGGGCTGCGCGACGATCATCGATTGGAAGAACGTCGGCACAACCACCGCAAAGACCGTCAAGGCCAACGGCGTCAGCCAACAATACCGCGTACAAGTCTCGCTTTACGGGCTCGGCATCCGAAACGCCGACCTGCCCGTCGAATGGGTCAGCGACATTTTCCTGCCACGCACCGGGCTCAGCCTCAACGACACCGTCCCCAGACGATGGCCGTTCGACCCCAAGCCCGGCCAATGGGCACTCGCCCGGGCCCAGCTCCTCGTCAACCTCATGGACGTCATCGAACAGACCGACGGGCCCGAGATGCGCGACGCATGGATCTCGCTCCTACCTGAAAGCCCGACGCATGACTTCAACGACGGCACATGGCCCGATAGCGACCAGCTCGGCCTCGGCATCGACGAGAAACCCCGACCCGAAGTCCCCGAGAAATGGCGACAACTGATCCCGCTTCTCGAACCCACTTACCAGCCACAACCAACCAAATAACAACCAAAAGGAGAACCAACAATGTTCGCAAACAACAACCAGCAGTACAACAACGGATACGGGCAGCAGCCACAATACGGCGGCGGCAACACATGGCCACAGCAAGGCCAACCACGCCAACAACCCGTCCAGCCACAGGGAGGACAGCTCAGCGGATTGGACGACCTGCTCTCCGGCAGCGGCGCCAAAGCCTTCTTCGGCCGCGACAGCCAACCCGGCAGCACCGTCACCGGAACCCTGGAACTCATCGAAACCCAACAGGTACGCGATTTCAACACCCAACAACCCGCCTTCTGGAACGACGGCAAACCACAGCAGGAGATCCACATGGTCATCCAGACCACCCTGCGCGACGATGAGGATGACGACGGCCGACGCAGCCTATACGTGAAAGGCTGGGGCGGCCAATTGAAGGCGTTCCGCGAGGCCATGCGCAACGCGGGAATCAAGAAGGCGCCAAAGCCCGGTGACACCATCACCGAAACCTACGTCGGAGCCGACCCGCAAAGCAAGAACCCCGCCATGCCGGCCAAGCTCTACAGCTTCGTCATCCAACCAGCCAACAGCCCCGACACTCTGCTCAACCCACAGCAAAACCAACCAACGCAAAACCAGCAGACCGGCTACACGCCGCAACAGCAGGGCCAATTCCAACAGCCCACAATGCAACAGCCCGCACTAGCCCAGAACCAGCAATTCCAGCAGACCAACACGGCCCAGCAGGCGCAAAGCCAGCAATACCAGCCGCAGCCCCAGCCGAGCGCGACCCCGCCAATGCAAACCGGCCCCCAAGTCAACCTGCAGCAACTGCAGCAACTCCAAGCGCTCGGCAAGAGCCCGCAAGAGATTGCCGCGCTCATTGGACTGCCCGAAACCACCGTCACCAACGCCTTGCAGCCGAACCATGGCAGCGAGGACGACGTAGCCGGCAATTTCTAGATCAGTAATAATTTAAACCTCTCGAATTCGAGTCGTTTAAAAAATAAACCTCAGCAACGTAAGGAAGAAGTGTAAGGAAATGAAACCATTGAAAAATCAACGATTCCGAAGTATTCCGACGCTGATTCCTTACGCTG
Source organism: Bifidobacterium sp. ESL0784 (assembly GCF_029433295.1). GTDB lineage: Bacteria > Actinomycetota > Actinomycetes > Actinomycetales > Bifidobacteriaceae > Bifidobacterium. The sequence continues at coordinate 26,132 of NZ_JAQTHV010000006.1, read as the reverse complement.
CTGAGCATATATATCTTTTATTTACTGCGTATCACCCCTATAAGAACCGTAAGAACGTAAGGAACATAGTGAAAAACATTGAAATTATTGGGCTAACACGCCTTACGCTACAGCGTAAGGAAAGCGTAAGGAGCGTAAGGACTGTATAAAATGGACGCTTTCTACCATCATTCCTGCTCGAAAATCCCCAACGGCCCCCAACATGTCCCCGACCTGCTGCTCGGCATGAAAGTCTCCAGATTCGAAAACACGTCGAACACGTTCATCGATCGCACCGGTCAGACTGTGGAGATTCCGAGGAACACCTGGGGCAAAAACCCGACACCATACGCCGACGACGGATACGCCAAAGCCCTATGGGACTACCGCAACGATTCGCTTCTGCTCGGAGATGACAACCATACGCTCTACGTCCGCGATGTAGACCAGACCGGCAACAACCAGCTACTCGACACATGGCACGCGATCACCAACCTTGAAGCCGAATACCACGTCAAAAGCAACAAGGCCTACCTGCCCTGGAATCAGCAGCTCGTCGTCGAATGCCGCAAACTCGACAAACGCGTCCGCCACGGCATCAAATTCCAGGACACCGCCTTCAAACGAGAAACCAACGGCATCGTCCGCTACCATTCTGGTGATCAGATGTTCGACGAACCCTACGAGCTGACCATCGACCAGCCCTTCAACGCCAGGCTCGCCACACAGGCAGTCGCCTTCATGCGCGACATCACCGAAGACGAACACAGTGCCATGAATCTCGCCAGAATGTTCGCCACCCCACTGCTCGAACCCTACAAGCACCTCACCTACGTGCTCTACGGGGACGGAGGCAACGGCAAAGGCATCCTCCTCGGCACGCTCGCCAATTCATTCCCAGGACTCGCCGTCGCCGTGGACTCACAGAAAATCCTCGGAGGACGCCGAGGCTCAGGAGGATTTGACACCCAGCAGGAGACCGGCAAACTCATCGGAGCCCTATGGGCCTACGACGAGGACGCCGACACCATCGGCATCGACCAGCTCACCTATCTGAAGAAAATCTCGACCGGCGACAGCGTCACCGCCCGAAGGATCGGAGAGAACGCAGTCAGCTTCACACCCAAATGCACCTTCATCGTTGCCACCAACAATTCCGTCATCACCACCATGAACGCAGCCGTCGCACGACGCTTCGCCTACATCCGCATGAAAGACGGCAGAAAACCACAGGAATTCCAACCACTGCTGGACTTCCGCAAACAATACGGCGCGGCACCGTTCATCATGGCCAGCTGCAAACTCTGGGAAAACCACGGCGAAAACCCGTTCGACGACGTCAGCGTCGGCAGCGCCAACGACGTCACCGACCTCGAACAATCCATCATCAACACCATATGTGCCAACGGCTATGCACCCAGCAGCATGCTGGAAGGAACCAAACGCTACGAACAACGCGACCTGCTGGCACGATTCGGACTCACCAGAGGCGGAGTGAAATGGGTCCCCGAACAAGGAACATCCATTCGCATACTCATTGTGAAGGATGAAGTCCGTTTCGCCCCTTACCGTAAAGCCTACGAGCATGACCGAGAACAGCTCGCCAAACAAATCGACGACACCCCTGACCTTCCTCAGCCTATCGAGGCCGACCCGCTGCCATTGCCGAACACGATGGGATTCAACTGCGATTTCGTCCCCGCCGAACAGAAAGTCGCCAAAAACTGGAAACGACTCACCGAAGACCAAAACCTCGACACCAGCATCCGACCCACAACGGAATCCTATGCCGTCGTACCCAACAAGGGCATGGCCATCATCGACATGGACAAAAGCAAAGACGGCAAGACCAGCGACGGCTGGACCGTTCTCAACCAGGAGATCGGCAAATACGGCAGCCAGGACTTCCCATCCACGTATCTCGTCGGCACTCCATCCGGCGGAGTCCACGCCTACTACGCCCTACCCGCCGAACTCATGGGCACACTGAAAAACTCAGTGCATTCCAACGGCATTCCCGTTGACATCCGATGCGAGCGCAAAGGCTACGTCATCGGTCCCGGAAGCCACACCACAAACGGCGACTACTGGCTCCTCGACATGCCCAACAACCAAGTGCCAGTCATGCCCAAGAAGATGGCCCAATGGCTCGAAGACAACGGCTACGTCGAAGGATGCGACGCGCAGCCGCGAACGTTCGCAACGCCAAAACGCGCGGATACTTCACTGTCATCGCTTGACGAACTGTTGACCGAACCGGTCGGCAATAGCCGGAACGGACGTCCGGATATGACGCCGATACCCAAGGGGCAGCGTAACCAGACACTCCATGACTGGGCATACGGGCGCTTGTTGAATCATCCTGAGAACCGGCAGGCTATCCACTCTGATTTCTTCCAGCGCGGCCATGCCAGCGGGTTGAAAGATGACGAGCTGATTACGACTTGGAATTCCATCGAACGACAACTAGGAGGCAACTGAAATGGCAGTGATGAACTACCGTACCCGGGTGGATGCGGACAAGACCAAAGGCGAGATCGTCGCCCTGCTCACCAAACACGGCGTGAACAACATCATGCTGACCAACGAGCCGGACGGCATACGCTTCGAATTCAAAGGCTACTGGTACCAGCTGCCGGCATGAAGCGAGAACGTTCTCACCCTGCTTAAGGAGCAGAAAGCCCCGAGTCGTACGCCAGAACAGGCCAAACGTGTCGCCTGGCGCATCGTCAAGGACTGGATCAACGCCCAGCTCGCCATCGTCGAAGTCGGCATGGTCGGCCTTGATGAGGTCATGCTCCCGTACCTGATTGGTGACGACGGCAAACACACCATGTACGAAGCCTGGCAGGAACAGAAACAACTCAACGGAAGAAACCAGTCATGACCACCGACGCCGCATGTCGTCTACCTGCACATGCTCATCTTGGACACTTCTACCGTTGCCCTGATTGCGGGCAATGGTGGCAGGTTGATATCTCCCCCGAACGCTTCGAGTTTCACCTCATCTGGAGACCAGTCGGCAAGCTCGAGATGTTCTTTTGCCATCACCGGCAATACAGGCATTGGAAATCAACACAGAAAGCAAAAAGAAATGACAGACAAGAATCTGATCGTCAGCCAACAACTCGCGCTGACCATCTTCAACGAAATCAACCAAGCCCGAACCGACATGGACACGCTCCACGACCACATCCTGCTGGCCGACAGAGACGGTCTCGAAGAATGGAATCAAGCCGCACAGTACATTGACCAAGCGTCGGCGATACTCAAGAATCTTCGTCTCATCCTGGACGGCAACAACTTCATCGACCCGCCCGAACCCGGCTATTTCGTCACCCAGGATTACGTGGCCTGCGATCTGTGCGGACAGCATTGTTCTTCCTGCGATATGCAGCGATGCACCATCATCCACGGCGACAAGCCAGTTTACGTGACTTCCGTCTGCCCTCAATGCATCAAACGCTTCGGCTTCGAACCAGTCCAATGCGTTAGTGCGAAAGCGTGGCAGAAGTGGGCTGACGAGATACAACGCAGGTACTGGGAGAAGCAAGACCGTGCCGCGTGAACCGAAGCCGTCATGGCTGCGCATCCTCTGCCCGCCAGGCAACCTCGCCAAACTCGAAGCACAACGATGCGAAGGATGCAGCCGATGGGTCGTCAGCTGCAGGCAAGGCGTATGGGAATCATGGGACCCAGGCATCATCACCGGCCAGAACCTCACCATCGCCATCATCCTGCAACGCCCACTCACCCGCATCCAATGGATACCAGGACTACGACAAGCCCAACTCGAGGACGTGAGCGGACGATACGGCATCACGCCGGACGGCCAATACCTCAGCCTCCACGACTGCCAGCTCGCACCCATCAGCCACACACCCTACAAACCGCTACGACAACAACGCAAACCAGGCAAACCATTTCCCACCAACATCAAGCTCACGAAACAGGAGATCAAAACATTCGAAAGAATCTGGAACACGCCAACATCAGAACTGAAGCAAGCCATCAAGCAGTAGCTATGGCAAAGCCCCGCCTTGCCGGCAGGGCCCTGAGCGACATCACCATTCTAGCCGGCAACAAGGAAGGGACACAAACCATGAACACCTGCCAGCACTGCCACAAACCCACCGACTCTACATACACCCTCTGCGACGAATGCGAACTCCGCTTCGCCCTCACCCTCTATCAGATCGCCAGCGACCTCACACAGATCCACGACTCCCTCGACGCCACACTCCACCCAGGCGGTCACCAGCCCGGACGCGTTATCCTCGCTGTGCCACCCACGCCCATCAGGCTCGAAGTCCTCGACCTGCTCGACCTCATCGACAGCACGACCGGCGAACTCTACCACATCCTCGAAGGCACTGAAACCCCAGCCGAACCACTCTTCGACATGCTCTGCGACTGCGCCGCAGCAGAACGCCTCAACACATTCCCCGACGCCGAAATGTACTTCACCCAATACGAACGCCTTGCCAGGAAAGCCGACAACATCCTCGACCCACCAGAAGAACGACGCGAAATCGGCACCTGCACCAACCCCTTGTGTGGCATCATGCTTACCGCCGGCAGCCGCGACCAATGGGTCACCTGCCCCATCTGCGGCACCGAACAACGCGTCCTAACCGTCAAACTCAAACGGCTCGAGACACTCTGCTTCGACCAATCCAAAACCGGCACCGCCTCGGAAATCAGCAAAGCCTTCACCGATTCGGGCATCACCATACGACGCAACACCATCAACCAATGGGCTAAACGCGGCAAAATCAACCCACAAACCAACCAGGATGGCAAACCCGAATACGCCTACTGTGACATCTACCGGCTGAAAATCGCAGGTGCAGCTTGACAAAAACCAAACTGTCACCGATACTTGCAGTGGAAGAAGTGTAAGCAAAGACAGCAAACCCTTCCAAACATCTCTTCATTTCCCCATTGCAAACATCCTTGCCGGCAGACTGTCTACATGGTTCAAATAACGGTTCCAAAGCACGCAGGCTGCCGGCATCCTCATACCTCCACGCCATGAAAGGCCACCGAAAGGAGGCCAATCATGGCACGACGCAAACACCCCAACGTCACCCAAGCCGAACAAGACAAAATACGCGAACTCCACGCACAAGGCAAAAGCCTCAACAGCATCGCCAAAACACTCCACCGCTCCACCAGCACCATCAAAAAATACGCAGACCTGATGGGACTGTCATTCGAACGTGGAGCAACCGTCAACGCAACCATGGCGAAAACTGCAGACGCCGCAGCCAAACGTGCCATACTCAAAGATCGTCTGCTCGACGAAGCAACTTCGTTACTCGAGGATCTGCACAAACCTTATCCGGTATACATGTTCACCCAATCAGGCTCCTACCTAGAACACGAAATGAAGAAGCCTCCGGCCGATGTCGTCCGCAATCTCATGACCAGTGTGGGCATCGCCCTGCAGCGGTCAATTGATTTAGAACGGGTAGATCAGCAATCGGAGGCTTCAACGACAGTTATCGATGACTACTTGAAATCAATCGGAATCAGTTGATTCCTCTTCTTCAATTTCTAACACACATGAATCTTTAATAATGTAAATCGGGGTGTATTCAGTAGATCTCAATTGACCATGCTGAGCGGCCTTACCTGTTGAAAAGTAGATGAAACCATCTTCATGTTTGACTTCATCCACTTTGTCCACCGTTTTAATTACCTGCTTATGTGGACCTAAAATTTTGTATTTCATTTTGCCTCCTTAATCGACATTGAATAATACAACTCAAGTTTAGCAAATTCGGAGGCTCAATTGCCAAGTCTCGAACCTCTCACCGGCAAGGCCAAAATCGCCATTCAAATACCCGAATGGGCGAAGATTATCGCTTTCGACGGGGCGGTGCGAAGCGGAAAGACGGTCGGCGACCTACTCTACTGGATTCACTACTGCCTGCACGGACCGCAAGGCCTGCTGCTTATCGGTGGACGCACGGAGCGTACCATCGCCAACAACCTCATCCACCCGCTCATTGAATGGTTCGGCCCCAAGAGCATCCAATACACTCGCGCGACGGGCATATGCACGATATTCGGCCGCGAATGCCTCATCGTCGGATTCAACGACGCACAGGCACAAACCAAAATACAGGGTCTGACCCTGGCTGGGGCCCTGCTTGATGAGGCGGCCGTGATACCCGAGTCCGCGTTCACAATGCTGGTCAGCCGTCTCAGTATCCCAGGAGCGCGGTTGTTCTTCACATGCAACCCCGAAGGGCCTGAGCATTGGCTGAAGCGCAAGTGGCTCGACCGCGCCAGACTGTGGATCGACAAGAACGGGGTTGAACATCGCAAAGATTCCGACAACGCTTTGAGCCTCTACCGCGTGACGTTCGTCCTCGAGGACAACATGTGGCTGGTCAAGCACAATCCCCAGTACATCGAGGAACTGAAACGCCAATACACCGGATTGTGGTATCGGCGGATGATCGAGTCAGAATGGGTCGCGGCCGAAGGCGCCGTCTACCCCATGTGGGACCCCGACAAGCACGTCATCGACTGGCAGCAACTCCCCCAGATGATCCGCATCCTCGCGGTCGGCTGCGACTACGGCACCACCAACGCCTCAACCGGCATCATGCTCGGCCTCCACGCCAACCGCGACCAATACGGCAGAATAACCGGCCACGATTTGTACGCTATCGACGAGTTCCGCTACGACAGCCGCGCCGGCAATCCCCGCATCACCGACGGCGAACTTAGTCGACGCTTCCGCACATGGCTCAACGCTTCGCACCTCCCCTACGAATCGGCGTTGCAGCCCGAATGGATATTCGTGGACCCCGCTGCAGCGTCATGGAAGGTGCAGCTCGCCCAGGATGGCATACAGAATCTCGGCGACGGCGAGAACAACGTCAGCTACGGCATCAGCAAGGTCGCCAACCTCCTCGACACCGGCAAACTCCACATCAGCAGCAAATGCAAAGGCCTCATCGAGGAATTCCCAGGCTACTGCTGGGACCCCAAAGCCAGCGACCAGGGTATCGACAGGCCCATCAAACAAGCCGACCACAGCCTTGACGGACTCCGCTACGCCATCGCCAGCACCGAAACCGAATGGCAGTCACTCTTGAACATGTGAAACCCTGAAGGAGGCTCATCAATGGCAATGCCCGAAAACGACACCCTATGGCCACCGATCAGCGAGAACCGCATCCAGGACGAATACCGGCACGAGAACGCCTGGTATGCCGGCGACGAAACCGCCCTCAGCAGCCTGTACATGAACGAAACAGCCGGCGCTATCGGTTTGTTCGGCCATGTCAAACGCTTCTTCTGGGGCACACCTACACCAACCGACGCGAAACAGCGACCGGTCAAGTTTCATCTGCCGCTGCCTGCCGAAATCGCACGAATGAGCGGCGAGCAACTCTTTGCTGAAATGCCGACTATCCACATCGGCGACAACACCGATGATGGCAGCGATCAGTCAACGGAGCTCGGCGACACGCTCACCAGCCTGTTGGATGACAGTGCCCATGCGGAGCTGTTGCAGGCGGGCGAACTGGCCAGCGTGTTCGGCGGTACCTACCTGCGCATCCAATGGGACAAAAGCATAGATGACAAACCGTTTATCACTGCAGCCTCCCCCGACCACGCACTCCCTGTGTTCGGGCTCGGCGGACACCTCAAATCCGTCACCTTCTGGAGCGACCTGCCTCACATCAGCAACGTGAAAGCCGATTATCGGCTGTTGGAGGATTACACCAAGGGACGCATCGAATATGCGCTCTACGAGTCCAACTCGCCTACCATGCTCGGCCATCGGGTACCACTCGACACGCATCCGGTCACCAAAGATCTTGAAGTAGACGAACAATCCGGCATCGACACCGGCAGCAATATGCTCACCGCAGTCTACGTGCCCAACGTTAAGCCCAAGCGCCGGCTGCGCAATGATCCCGCCGGCATGTACTTGGGACGCAGCGACTTCGAGGGAGCCGAGGGAATATTCGACGCCCTCGATGAGGCGTACACGAGCTGGATGCGTGACATCAGGCTCGGCAAAGCGCGTGTGTTCGTCAACCGGCAGATGCTGGAACAGCACGGCCCCGGACAAGGTGCGACATTCAACGCAGACCAGGAAATCTTCACTCCGCTGAATGGCCAGCCCGGCAGCGCATTGAACCAGGGCAAGATGCTGGAGACTTTCCAACCGTCAATCCGTTGGGAAGAACATAAACAAACCTGTCAGGAACTCGTGGAGCGGGCCTACTCGGCTTGCGGGTTCAGCGCCTCGACGTTCGGCAGCGCCGGCGACGTGGCCATGACCGCCACCGAAGCACAGCAACGTGAACGTCTCACGATGCTCACCCGCAGTTCCAAAATCCTCTACTGGCGGCCACAGCTCCGCAGACTCTATGCGGCCCTGCTCGACGTCAACAACTTCGTATTCAACGGCCCTCAACGTGGTGATTTGATGATGCCTGAGGTAGAGTTCCCGCCGGCAGCTACGGATTCGCCCAACACCGTTGCGCAGACGTTGAACCTGCTGAACGCGGCCGAGGTCACATCGGTGCGGACCCGCGTGCAGATCCTTCACCCCGATTGGGATGACGAGAAGGTTGACACCGAGGTCGAGCTCATCAAGTCCGATTTGTCGATGCTGCCGATCAGCGATGCGACGAACCTGTATTCAGCGGTCGCCGACAACGGCAGCACAACCGGCGGCGTCAAAATCGACCAGCACGGCGGCTACAAAACCGACGAACCGCAGACCGGTGAAGGCAGCAAGCAGTGAGCACGCAACCGTCACAGCAATCAGGCCAGCGGCAGCCGCAATCATCCGATGCCGCTGCCGCCGCGCTCATCGCCCTGTATGTTTGGGGCGACATGATGTGGATTCGTTCCCTGAGCAAAGCGTTCAATTACGTTCGCAGTACGGACATGGTTGCCGGCGTCCAGTTCGCAGCCACACGGCTGCGACGGGAGACCGTGGCGATAGTCAATCAATTGGACGCGCAGACTCCGGTGCTGTTGGAGAATCTGGTGGACAGTGTCCGGCATGAAACGGCGGAACAGGCGAAGCGCATACCGCCTTCGCCACCGTCGCATGTCGGGGTGCTGCAACCGCCGGAACCCCCACAGTTCGACTTCACCGTGCCGCTCGGCCAACGCGCCACGGACGCGATACGAGTGGACTTGCAGACTGAGCTGAAGAACATTCGTGCCCGTATCCTGCGCCAGCAGAACGACATCTACAAGCTGACCGCAGCCGGAGCAGCCACACATAGCGTGCAGGCCAACGGCGACCCCATCCGCGTCTCGCAGCAGCGGATGATGACCGACCTCCTGCAGCACGGCACGACCGGGTTCACCGACCGTGCCGGCCGCGACTGGCAGCTCTCCAGCTACGTGGAAATGGCCGTACGCACGGCCACCATCCGCGCATTGAACGAAGCGCACCTGCAGGTCATGACGGCAGCCGGCATCACCCTGTTCACCGTCCCCACCCACGTCCACACCTGCCCACGCTGCTTCGCATGGCAAGGCAAACTCCTAAGCCGCACACCCGACCCGAGGGCCGACGCGACCATAGACGAGGCAAGGGCGCACGGATTGTTCCATCCGAACTGCGAACACAGCATCGTCGCCTGGCATGAAGGCGACAAGCTGCAGGAGCCGCGCGAATGGTCGGCCGACGACGAGCGCATGTGGAAGGCGTCGCAACAGCAGCGTGAGCTGGAGCGGCGGATACGCACCCAGAAGCGTGTGCTGCTCGCCTCCCCAGCCCCCGAAATGCGTGCCGCGGCACGCAAGAAGATACACGACTACCGCGCCCAGCTCAAAGGCCTAACGGATTCCACCGGCCTGCTACGCCGGCCAAACCGCGAACAGATCGACCTCGGTCTGAAACCGAAGGCCAACACCAAATGATTTTCGACCGTCCGAAACGGACAGCCACAACAAAACACAGATCCGAAACGGAGAAAACAACAATGGCAGAACAAACAACCGGCAACACCGATACCACAGGCAACACCGGAATCGGCGCTGAAAACCTCGAAGGCCAGCAGACCTCCAATCCCGCAACGGGCGTTGAAGGCACGACCGGCAACGAAGGCCAGAACACCGAAGTCACCGATTGGAAGGCGGAAGCCGAGAAGTGGAAGTCGCTGTCGCGCAAGAACGAGGCTCAGGCCAAGTCCAACGCCGACAAGGCCAGGCAATTCGACGAGTTCCAGGAATCGCAGAAGACGGAATTGCAGAAGGCGCAGGATGAGGCCGCGAAGTACAAGGCCGAGTTCGAAGCCCAGCAGGTCAAGTCCTTGCAGGCCGAAACGGCTGCAAAGAACAACATTCCCGTCAGCCTGCTCACCGCAACCACGCAGGACGCGTTGGATGCCCAGGTGAAGGCCTTGCTTGATTTCAAGACCCCGCAACCCGCTTCGAAGAGCGGCGTGAACGTGGGCACGGGCTCCAACGAACCGCCGGTGTTCACGCAGGCGCAGGTCAGCGACCCGAAGTTCTACCACGATCACAGGGAAGAGATCCTTAAGGCGATGGCCGAGGGTCGCATTCATTAACCGAAAGGCAACAAAACATTATGGCAGACAACATCACCACGGGAGCGATCGCGCCCTTCATCCCCCAGGTGTGGGCGAACGAGGCGTTGGAGATCCTTCGCAGCAACATCGTCCTCGCGCCGATGGTCACCAAGGACGCCGACGTCGCCGTATTCAACCTCGGCGATACTTTGCACATCCCCTATGTCGGCACGCTGCAGGCGCACGACAAGGTGCAGGGCCAGCCGGTCACCAAGCAGGTGCCGAACACGGGCGACACGGCAGTGAAGCTCGACAAGCATAAGGAAGTCACGGTCGAGATCGAGGACTTCGCCAAGGCCGTCAGCACCCCGCTCATCGAGCAGGAATACGTGAAGGCCCAGATCATCGCCCTCGCCGAACAGGTGGAAACCGACCTGTTCAACATCTACAGCCAGTTCAGCGGCTCCGTCGGCACCGCCGGCACCAACATCGACGCCGCCACCCTGCGCGCCATCAACAAGAAGTTCACCGACAACAAGGTGCCCGCCGGCAACCGCCACGTGGTCATGAGCACCAAGGACTCCGCCGCGCTGCTCGCCGATGACAGCCTGCAGAACTTCTTCGCGTTCAATGACGGTTCCCGTGGAGACGTGACCACCGGCCAGCTCGGCCGCATCTATGGACTCCAGCTGCACGATTCGCAGCTCGTGCCCACCGTTGAAGGTACCCCCACGGTAACCAACAACCTCGCGTTTGACCCGGGTGCCATCATCCTCGCGTCCCGCGCGCTTCCCATGGCTCCGGCCGGCTCCGGCACCGTGCAGCAGGTCGTTGCAGACCCGATTTCCGGTCTGACGGTTCGCTGCTCGATGAGCTACGACCACGATGATCTCGGCGTGCAGACCACGTTCGACATCCTCTACGGTGTCAAGAAGCTCCGCGACGAGAAGGGCTTTGTGGTCCTCTCCTAATCAACCCGCGTGCGCCATAAGACTTCATCCATGGCGCACGCTTTCCCAACAAACGAAAGAGAACGTTTTGAAATACATCAAGAACGCCGAAGGCGGCGTACAGGCCGTCAGCGACGAACACTACAAGAAGTATCTCACCGTCAAAGACGATGCCAACAATATACAGCTGAAGCCCGGCTACGAGGAACTGAAGGAAAAGGACGCTCGGAAGGCGAACCCTCAGCTTTTCGGCGAGACCGACCCCAGCATCGTCTACTCGGCCAAGGAACTAGTGGCCAAGCGCAGGTACGCGGAGGAACTCGCCGCCTTCCAGAAGGCCGATGCCGAAGCCACACAGGTGCCAGTTGACCCGGCCCCTGCAGCAGATTCTGCACCGGCGACTCCGGCAGACCCGCAGGCATCTGCTCCCGCTGACAAGAAGGCCTCCGCCAACGACGCTAAGAAGGACAAGTAGACTATGCAACCCGTGTATGCGAACAAAGAGGACTGGCGCCAGTACAGAGGTTTGAAGGAGGACGAAGAACTTCCCGAGAACCTTGAATCGTTGCTGAACGCCGGCTCGCTTGCAGTCCGCGAATACACGGCGTTGTGCGTCTACCCGGTAGACCAGAAGGGCATGCCCACCGGCCAACGAGCAAAGGAAGCGATGCGCGACGCCACGTGCGCCCATGCCACGGCCATGCTGCAGCTCGACATCGACCCAGCTAAGGGCGGTGTGATCGATACCCGTACCAAGGCGTCGAAAAGCATCAATGGCGCGTCGATAACCTACAACAAGGGCGAGCAGGACAGCGAGGCCGAAGCAAGGCTGCAGGTGGCGCAAGGCATCGCCCCCACTGCCCGTCGCATACTTGACGCGGCCGGCATGTCCGGTGGCTCTCCATGGTTAGGAGGCTAACCATGGACGAGCTCGAGGAATTCTACGTGCACCAGGTGGTCGTTCGCGCGTCGAAAGGCGTGAATGGCAACGGCGAGGACATCTGCGAAGAATCCGCCGCTATCCCCTGTTTCATCAACGACCAGTCGAAGCTGGTCCGCGATAAGCAAGGCCAGCAGATCGTGGGTTCCACCACCATCACCTGCAACAACCAATACGCTCCCCTGTTTCAACAGGACAGCGAGGTGCTGCAGGTGATGGACGACGGTACCAAAGTGCTGAAAGGCCGTGTCGTGCTGGTCAATGTGGCCGACAGCGGTTCACTCGGTTTGCCTGACCATACGACCGTGAGCCTCGCTTAAGAAGGTGCCACATGAAGTTCGAAGGATCATTCGATTTTTCGAAACTCGAGAAAGGCGCCAATCAGGCACGCACCAAAGGCCTCATACAGGCAGGAGAGCATATACGCCAGGTAAGCGCCGAACTTGCCCCAAAGGAATTAGGTTCCCTCGCAGGCTCGGCCGACGTGCGTATGACCAGCGACGGCCATCTGACGGTCGTGTTCCCCGGGCCCTACGCACGCTATCAGGAGTTCGGCGTCTTCTACCGGCACGGCCGGTTCGGCGCCCCGCTCCGCCACGACAACGGGCAGAGCTTCTTCCTGACCACAGCCATGAACACCGAGAAGGACCGTTGCATCGACATCATGGCCGACGCGCTGAAGGAGGACCTGTGAGCGGATACAACCCCACTGCTGCCCTGCTTGAGGGCGTTGCCCGGTTGCTCGCTGACCACGATATCGGCGTCTACCGGACTGGCAAACCGTATGCGGTTACTGACACGGCCATCATCATGAAGACCATGCCCACAAACCCCGACCGGTGCATCATCCTCAACTGGACACCGATGCAATCCGACCCGAGCCTGCCACGGGAATCCGGCATACTGCAGACCGCCTGCAGGGGGCTGCCCGGAAAGCCGCTCGACAGTGATCGTCTCGCCGACCTGTGCAGGCAGCAGCTCGACGGGCTCACCGGCTTCGACCTTGGCGACGGGGTAAGCATCACCCAATGCTGGAAACGCAATGGTGTCAACATGGGACAGGACGAGAGCAAACGGTGGGTCACCGCCGTCCAGTTCAACGTGGACCTCGACCTGCCTTCCACCGGACTCCGGCCGGCAACCGGCACCTGGTAAACAATCCTGAAAACAAAACGAAAGGAACATCATCATGACCATCGCATTGGCACGTCGCTTCAAGGTGGAGATCAGCCAGGACGGCACCACATGGAAGCCGTTGAACGGGCTGACCGATTTCAACCCCAAGTTCGACCCGACCCTGCAGGACGCGAATGACTACGAAAACAATGGCTGGGGTTCCAAGGAGATCACCATGCTCGCATGGTCCCTGGAATGCAAGGCCAACCGCCTCATCACCGCCAACAGGTTCGACGAAGGGCAGGAACTGTGCCGCAAGTGCGTCGGCAAGTTCGGCGAGGACGCGCGACTCTACGTCCGTTGGTACGACCGTAACGGCATGCCCGAGGCGCATCAGGGACGAGCCATCGTCGGATATACGCAGTCCAAGACCGGCGTCGCCGACCTCGAAGAGGTGTCCATCACCTTCACCGGAGACGGCCCCTGCGAGGAAATCGACAACCCCGTCACCCTCGGTCAGCCCGCCCCCTCCACGCCGCAGACCGAACACCTCACCCCCGAAGACAACGGCACGTCCACCGGCTACACGGTCCCTCCCCTCGGAGAACCGGCCGATGACGCATCCTCCTCCACGGCATCCGCCGAATAACCACAGCGGCCCCATCAACACTTCCCGTCCTCCGGCTCTTTGTCATTTTGCTCCCCGGGGGACGGGACCTCTTCATCTTGGAGCGACAGAACCGACCATCAGGAGCGACAAATGGCATTCAAAGACTTTTCCGACATAGCACCAGACCCGTTGGAACTGCCCATCGACGGCAGAACATACACCATTCCCGCCGTCAGCGCAGCCGACGGGCTGAAGGCATGGCAGTGGATACACAGCGGCAAGAAGGACGACGGCCAGCCAGCCAAGGTCGAGGACATCGCCGGCATCCTGCTCGGCGACATGCAGCAGAAACTCATCAAGGACAATGTGAGCTGGCAGGCGCTGAACCGAGTGTACCTCACTGTCATCAGCGACTTCACGAACGGCCGCAGGAGCGCCGAAGCCATGTGGGAGACCGGCGGCGACCCAAAAGCACTCGAACGGCTGACCGAATCCGCAAGGCGGGGCGAGGCGAATACGATCCAGAAACCGGCCTCTACGAATGGTACGAAGACATCCCGGAAGAAGCCCGTGGAGGCACGATAGCGCCCACATGGCCCCAGCTGCTTGACCATTGGGATTTGCTGGTCGCCGACGCGCAGGAATACTACAAGCTCGAACTTGACAACAGGAACCTCTTGGAACAACGCCCATGGCCGTGGCTGGTACGTCGCGCCATCGGACTGATCGGCGTGAACGGCCGTTTGCGTCGCACGCTGGAAGCGGAACAGAAGGAGATGGCACATGGCTAGCGGCAGCACCGAAGTAGGCAGCATCAAGGGGCTGCTGGAGCTTGACATCACCGACTACATGGACGGCATCGAGAAAGCTAAGGCCGCCGAACAGGAGCTGAAGCACGGCGACGGTGACGATGATCTGCATATCGGCGCAGACGTGCACGAGGCCGTCGAGAAGATGGACGAGGTCAGCGCGAAGGCAGACAAGCTCAGCGACGAGTCCAAGAACCTGCGCATGGATGCCGACGTGGACGAGGCGGTTGGCAAGATACAAGCCGTCGCCACCAGCGTGGACCAAGCAACGGGCGACGAGAAGGAAGTCCGTGTAGGCGCTGATGTGCAGGAGGCCATGGGCAAGGTCGAGCAGGTGACTGCTGTAGCGGATGATCTTGAGGACCAGCGTATCCAGATGCGCGTGGACGCTCGCGTGGATGAGGCCATAGCGCACATCAACGAGGTCACCGCCAAGGCAGATGGCGTGGCCAAGACTCATACGGTGATTGTGAACGCGCAAACCGGCAAGGCCGTCGGCGAGATCGACGCTGTGCGAACGGCCGAGACATCGTTGGAGCGTTCGAACGCTCGCCTGTCGGAAGCGTATAAGGAATTGGATGCAGTGCAGTCGCAGACCGTGTTCAGCCAATCCAGCTTGATGACCGCCGAAGCCGCTGCCACCCGCGTCGAACAGGAACAAGCTGAAGCCCAGGAGAAGCTTAACCGTGTGCTCACCGAACATGGAGTAGCGCTGCAGGTCGATGCCTCGGCATCTTCGGCGGACACTGCAGCGAGCAGTAAGGAAGCTTCACAGACTGATAAGGCCGCAAAAGCAAAGAGTGCTGATGCTGCAGCGGCGCAAACGGATACCGCGGCCACCGAGGCAGATACCGCGGCCAAGGACAGCAATTCAAGTGCTGCCGAGCAGCAGGCGAAATCGTATCATCAGCTTCGCAACGCGCTGCTGCTCGTCGCCCCGGCCCTGGTACCCATCGTCGGGGCCGCCGCAGGGGCAGGTACGGCACTGATCGGCATGGCCGCTTCGGGCGTCCTCGCATTTCGCGGCGTCAATGCGGCCATGGACAGAGGGTCGATAACCGGCCAGCAGTACAAGGCCGACCTGCACTCCCTCGGCGACGATATGAACCAGCTTTCGAACACTGGGGCTGTCGCGTATCTGACCGGTATGAACCAGGTAACAGGCGAACTGCACGGCAGCATGCCGGTGCTCAACGGTGACGTAGGCATGTTCAGCCGGGGGTTGGGTACCATCAGCGGCAACGGTTTGCAGGGCGTATTGGGCTTGCTGCGGCAGATGACGCCGGTGTTGGTGAGCGTGGATTCGGGGTTGGAACGCAGTTCCGCCCGGTTCGCGAGCTGGGGTACGGGCAGCGGGGCGAAGCAGTTCGTCTCCTATCTCATCTCCACCCTTCCGTCCGTCGGTTCGGCGCTGGGCAATCTCATCGGAGCGGCCGGCCATGTGGCCAGCGCGTTCCAGCCTTGGGGCGGTCTCATTTTGACGGCCGTGACAGATGTGAGCGGGGTCATCAAGGCGATTCCCACGCCGGTATTGGCGGCAGTGGCGACAGGTGCGATGACGGCTGTCACGGCATTTAAACTGTTCAGCGTGGTCACACCCATCATCGAGGGTGTGACCACGGCCATGAAAGGGCTGACGGTAGCCGAAACGCTCGCCAAACTCGCCAGCCCCATCGGTATCGCCACAGCCGCTCTTGGATTGCTCGGAGCCGCATTCGGCGTGGTGGCAAGCAAATCGAACAAGGCAGCGGATGCCCAACAGGATTACACTTCCGCATTGCAGCAGTCCAATGGCGCCATCGACGAGAACGTGGCGAAAAGCGTCGCCAAGCAGGCCAAAGACTCCGGGGCGCTCGATGCTGCGAACGAGCTTGGTATCGCCCAGGGCAAGGTCACCGATGCGATTACCGGTCAGAATGGCGCTTATGATTCGCTAGTCAAGAGTCTGCAGAAGACCATCGACGCCGGCACCACTTACACTGCGACCGAAAGCGGCATGTATCCGGTGCAGGACAAGAACGCCCAGTCCGCTCAGAAGCTTCTGAAAACCATTCAGGACCAGCATGGCGCCTATCAGAAAGCCTCCGAGGACCAGAAGCAGGTGGCAGCTGCAGCGGAGGACACGACGACGAAGATTTCGGCGCAGGCGCAGATTCTGGGATTGAGCCAGAGCGAATGGCTTCAGCTCCAGAATGCGGAAACGCAGGCCAGTGCCGCTGCCAAGGATTACAAGTCTGCGTTGGACCTGCTGAACGGGCAGGCGCAGAAATTGGACCAGGCGACCAGCACGCTGACGACGCAGTTCGACACGATGGCTTCGACCATCAGGCAGAACATCGCGCAGGTCGGCAAAGCCAAGGCCACGAGCATGGACGCGAACACGACGTACGGCGCGAAGAACCATCAGCTCATCGAGCAGACCGTTAAAGACGCCCAGGACAAAGCGGATTCCATTATCAACAGCGAGGGCAAGTCGCAGAAGGCGTATCTGGACGCGAACCAGTCCCTCATGGACTCTCGCCAGAAGATTCTCGATGTGGCGGCAGCCAACGGGCTCAACCGCAATCAGGTGTCCGCACTGCTTGACCAGATCATGAAGATGCCCGCCGATCCGACGACCCACATCATGGTGGACGACGACCAGGCGAAGAACGAGCTGAAGAATCTGGGAGTCACGGCCGCCAACGTTTCCAGGGACGAGAAGACCATTACCATCACCGGCGACAACAAGAAGGCCATGGATGCTATCGCCAAGGTCACTGGGGCGAAAATCGACGACAAGAACGGCAAGCTCACTCTGGACAAGCAGCAGTATGATGTGGCCTTGGCTCTTGCCAACGGCGCTGCTATCGACACGAAGACCGGTCAATTGAAGGCTGACAACAATGAATACTGGCAGAAGCTGGCTCAGACGAACGGGTGGAAAATAGACCCGCATACCGGCCTGCTGATCGGAGACAACGGCCAGTACATGACTGCCCTTGGTATCGCCAACGGTGCAGTTTTGAACAATAAACAGTCGGAACTCATTGCGATTGACAAGGCGACCGGGACCATAACCGCCGTCGAGCAAGAAACAATCCATGATAAGTATTTCAACATCATCGGAAAATACTTACCTGGAATCGAGAACAATAATCCGAGTCCCCAAGGCCCCTATGCCAGCGGTTATAAATTCTATAACGGTGGCGAAGTACCAGGTTATGCTTCCGGTGGCGAATTCAGTGGCGAAGTAACCGGCCCGTATTCGCCCGTCAAGGACAACGTGATTCTGCAGAACGCGCGTCTGAACCCGGGCGAGCATGTACTCACGGTGGACGACGTGCGCGCGATGGGCGGGCAGAAGGGCGTCTACGCGTTCCGCAGCTCGCTGCACAACCCGCACCCCGTCTACCGGACACGCGAGGAAGTCGACCGCATCCCCCAACGGAAACATGAAACACAGCCGATACAGATCATCGTGCAAGGCAACGGCGACCCCGATGCCACCGCACGACGCACGTACGAGCTGTTCAGACGGAAACTGGAGGTGTGAATTGAGAATCACCTTAGAGCCGAAAAGCCATCCCGAACACGGCATCATCCTGCTCGACAGCCATGAGCAGTGGGGGCACGACCCGTTTCCCGACAACATGGCGTTCCTGTCGGCCATGCCGGAAGGATGGTACGATTCGCTGGAACAGCGGAACGCCCCGGTCGTCAACCCGCAGGGCGACGGCTCATACATGCCGCTCCGCCTGTTCACCTCGCACCGCACCGTCACCCTGCACTGCCGCCGCAGCCAGCACCGGTGGTCGCGGCAGTCGTCGTCCCTGACCGACCTGCGGTTTCTCGACCTGTTGAACAGCCTCGTCACACAGCGGGTCCGCCTGACCGTGGAAGACGGGCTGGGTCGCAGGCACAGCGATGGGATACTCACGCAGCCGATAACGCAGTCATGGCCGGGCGTCGAATCAACACGGTTCACACTCATCCTCAGCCTCGACCCGCTGAAACTCGGCGACCCCATCACCAGCACACTCGCAGGGAGCGGGACCCTGCACATCGAGGACAATGGCATAGCCTCAAGCCTCCCATCCATCCATGTGGACGGTCCTGTCACCAGCCTTTCCCTAGCCTCCAGCGGACATTCCGTACAGTGGTCGGGCAACGCCGCAAGCCTCGACATCGATTTCAACGACCTGACGCCCAGCAGCGGCAGCATCACGAACGACGACCTGTTCGCCATCCAGCCCGGCGCCAACAGCATCACCATATCCGCAGATCAGACGGCGAAGACCACACTGTCCTTCTGCCCGGCATGGAGGTAAATATGGAACCATTGACCGTCAAGGCCTACGACACCGTCACCGGAGCCTATCTCGCCCGCCTGCCCGTCAGCGAATGCGACTGGTCCGACGAGCGCAACGGCAAAGGCAGCCTCAATGTGACCGTGCCCCTCACCGATCAGACCATACGAAAATCCGTGTGGGCCAAGGTAAAGCCATGGAAGGCGACGCTGGCAGTTTTGCAAGGCAACACAGTCAGATACGCCGGCCCCGTGGTCTCACGCCACTACACCATCGGCGGGGAAAGCGCATCCGACGAGCTGAAATACACGTGCGGCAGCATGATGACCCTGCTCGGCAAGCGTCTGGTCATCGACCCCGTGAACCGTGCCGAATGGGTTGACCGGCAGATTGTTATCGACGACCAACATCCTGTAGCAGGCATGAGCGTGGAATATTCCGCGACCGGGCCAAACGTGCTGTACCGTCTCGTCCAAATAGCCCTGCAATGGGGTCCGCTCCCCGTCGACTCGCCCGCACCGGTTGCCGGCGGAAGCGTGAGCATCAAGTATTTGATCACCGACCTCAAGACCGTCTCCGACGCGATGGGCGACATCACCCAGCGGGGCTACGAGACCCGGTTCGACCCATATATCGCCAACAATACGCTCCGTTACCGTTTCAAAGCGGCCAGCACGCTGGTCGAACATTCATGGGCGTTCAACCCGCTGGCCAAAGAACAGCGGGTCATCATCACCGACGTGGACGACGACGGGCAGGAGATGATCGGACAGGAATGGGAGACCGGAGGGTCGAACGACGACAAGGCCTTCATGGCCATGGCCAACTCATCCACACTCACCGACGACGGGTACCCCCTTCTGCAGGGCGGCGACCTGAGCCATTCGACCGAAACAAGCCTCGGCAGCCTGCAGGGGTATGCCCGACGCACCGTCTCGGCGGGCTCGCATGGGCAGGATACCTACCAGCTTCGCGTCGGCTGCGGTCACAACGTGCTCGCCGGCGATTCCATTGGCCTGCATACGGACGACTCCGTTCTTGGCCGTACACGGCTGATGTTGCGCGTTGAAAGCGTCAAGGGTTCTTTCGCGGACGAGTTTCTGACAGTGGAGGCGAAATGAGCAGCGGCAACGACCCTTTGCGTTGGATAGTCGAGCGTCTGAACTCCATGCAGAAACAGCTGGACGAAGCCTCCCGGCCCAAGCGCACACAGACCTATGCAAGCGTCGACAAAATCAAGGAACAAGGCCAGCGTCTTGCTGACCTGCAGAAGAAGGTCGATGAGATCGTGGCGCAGCATGGGGGCCTGCCGGTGTACGTGGTGGATTCGCTGGCCGCGTCGAGCCCGTCGGTGCCGTGCGTGCTGCTGGTGGTCGACGCGTCGGGCATCGGGGCATGGTACGACGACGGCGACCGCCGACGCCCTGTGGCCCGCGACGTCACGTCCACATGGACGACGGCCAACTCCTATTACCGGCAGGTCACCGTCACGGGCGTCGGACGGCGGGCATGGGTGCTGTGTGACAAGCAGGGCGTGGCGGGCGACACGGTCAGCGGGTGGAAGAACACCCCGATCCAGACCCTGCCGCCGGCCTACCGCCCGGCCTACCAGCACTGGGCGCTGCTGACCTGGGACGACGCGGCCACGACGCGCGCGATGGTGGGCATATCCCCGGAGGGCGTGCTGACCGTCGCGCCGCGCACCCCCGAAAAAGTGCTGCCGGGGACCTTCGTATTCGAATACCCGCTCGACTGAGGAGGACGTATGAGCGTGATCTGCAGGACGCCGGGCAGGGGCGATGTGCTCCTGCACCGAGGCGGCACCGAATCGATAGGCGTCCGGTGGACGCAGGACCGGGGCGACGGCAAGGGCTACCAGCCCGTCGACCTGCTGCACTGGCAGGGGGTGCTGGAACTGCGCTCGCCGTCGGGCGAGCTGTGGTACTCGCAGCAGTGCAGGATGACCGCCGACGGGCTCGCCTACGCCGTGATCCCCGCCTCGGCGTTCGCCGCCGACGCGTGGGGGCAGCGCACCGTCGGGGAATGGCGCATCCGCGCATGGCCGACGGACGACACTGACGGCGCGGAGGTGCTGGGCTGGGGCTATTTCGCCCTTGCCCTCTAGATTCACAGGATTATTCAGAAGGGAGTCGATTGTGGTCGACCATATTTTCGATAAAAAGGAAGTAGCCATACCGGGGCCGAAGGGGGATGTGACGCCTGAGGCGCTGGCGTGCCAGCGGGCGTCGGAGTCGGCGCGCGACGAGGCTCAGACGGCGCGGGACGGCGCGGAGTCGGCGCGCGATGCGGCGGTGGCGGCCGGCAAGGTCCCCGACCAGACCGTGTCCAATCTCATCCGTACCCCGGGCTCGGCCGTGCGCACGGCGCTGTACGGGGGCTCGTGCCTGGTCGTCGGCGACAGCTACGCCGCCGGATTCCGCGCCACCAATGACGAGGCGCGGTGGTCGACCATCGTCTGCCGGAAGATGGGCTGGCGGGAATACAATTACGCGATCGGCGGCACCGGGTACGAACTCGGCGGCGGAAACAACTTCCTCGGCCAGGCGCAGAAGGCGAAAAACGACGGCGTCGACCCGGATGTGGTGCTCGTCGCCGGCGGGCGCAACGACGGGCCCACCAACATCGAGGCGCAGGCCACGCAGCTGTTCACATGGCTGCGCTCGGCCTGGCCGGCCGCACGCCTCATCGCCATCCCGTGCTTCTGGGGCGACTACCGTCCGGTGGACGCCGACGGCCTGACACGGGCCTACGAGATCAAGAAAGCAGCAGGGATCGTCGGCAACGTGCAGGTCATCTGGGACAGCTGGCAATGGATCTACGGCCAGCCGTACTACTGCTTCAAGATGCCGGACGGATCGCTTGACATGCATCCGAATGACGATGGGTACAAGATCATGGCGAGCCGTGTCCTCATCGCGCTCAACGGCGGCCCGTCGGCCATGGACTGGGCGGTGACCGACCTGCCGCCCTACAACGGCGCGACGAACATCAACGCCACTGCGGACGCCATCGAGGGCATGGTCCATATCAAGGGCCGCTTCAACGCGGGAAGCGACATCTACACCGGATGGGGTTTCACCAGGCTCGACGGACCGCTCTGCCCCGGCAGCGATCGATACGTGGTCGGCTGGACCAATTCGGGCGCTACCCTGTGCCTCATCAAGCTCGCCGCCGACGGGCAGTGCAGCATCAACAATATTTTTGGCACCCCCGGCCCCAACGTCGCCTTCACGGACATCACCTACCCGATGGCGGTCCAATGAGCCATATGGCCCGAATACCCGATTGGCTAAACACACCGACATCAAAACTCTGGAGGCCTCATCGTGCCTGACTGGCTGCAGCAACTCATCGTCCCGCTCGCCTCGGCGGCCGGCGGGGGCCTATTGACCGCCTTGGCGGTCATGTGGCGCTACGGCCGTGCCCTGCTCAAGGGCATGCAGGCGCTCATGCGCGGTGAGCTGCACCGTATTCACCGGGAGACCGTGAAGAAGGGGCTGCCGGTGGACATCGATGTGGCCGAGGAGGCCGATGACATCTATGACGCCTACCACGCCCTCGGCGGCAACGGTGTCGGTACGAAACTCCACCGGGAGATTATCGAAGCCCACTACGGGCCAGACAGCAAGGAGACATGATGACCTGGATCAGACGATTCGCCAGACGGCACAAACTCATGCTGCAGATCGCCGGCGTCATCCTGGTGCTCGCCCTGCTCGGCATCGCCGTCGGGGCCGTCGTGTTCGCGGTCCTGGAGGCCTGCGGGCTCTCACAATGGGCCGCGCTCATTTGGCTGCTCGCCAATCTATAGACCAACACCGCAACAGAACAGAACCAGGGCCATCCCACACCGGGGTGGCCTTTTCCATGCCCGGAGACGGGCGGAAGGAAGTATCAATCATGGCACTTCGCATCGTGGACGTGTCCAATTACAAGCCGGACTTCGACCCGGCTGCCGCCGACTGCGACGGCGTGGTCGTCCAGTGCACCTGGGGCGCGGGCGAGCTCACCCACAACGGCATCATCGACTCGGTGTGGCCGGGAGCCGACCCCATCATCCAGAAGGCCCTGAAGGCGTGCAAGGGCATCGGCTACATGCACTACATCCGCGGCCGGGCCTCCGCGGAGGACGAGGCCCGGTTCTTCGCCGCGAACACGACCGGCTACCTGCACTGCTTCGTCCCCTCGGTGGACTGGGAGGAAGGCGACAACCGCGCCTACCCTGACGTCTCCTACCTCGACCGGTGGCTCGCCGCCTACATCAACGGCACCGGCGTGCACCCGATGATCTACCGCGCCCGCAAGGACGCCGACACCGTCGACCCCATCGCCAGGAAATACGACTGCGGGGTCTGGGACGCCTGCTACGCCGTCCCGGAGCCCCAAGGCTGGCAGGAACACCCCTGGAAAGAGGTGCCGGCCGCGATGCGCCAGTTCACCAGCCAAGGCCATATCGTCGGCTACGGCAAGCCCCTCGACCTCGACCTCTTCTACGGCGACCGGGCCGCATGGGACCGCTACGCCGCCGGCAGCGCAGGTCCCGTACCCCAGCCGGCTCCAACGCAGCTCGCCGTCGACGGGGCGTGCGGCCCGGCGACCGTGCACCGCTGGCAGCAGATCATGGGCACCCCCGTGGACGGGGTGATCAGCGGGCAGGGGGCACCATCCGGAGGCTGGACGGGACGCCCCGCGCTCGCCGCCTACTCCTACGGCAAGGGCGGTTCGCAGCTCGTCCGCCGCGTCCAGGCCGTGCTCGGGCTCCCGCAGGACGGGCTGCTCGGCCCCGACACCGTGCGCGGCATACAGGCGCGCCTCGGCGTCGCCCAGGACGGCGTCTTCGGCCCCGACACCGTCAAGGCCCTGCAGACCCGGCTCAACCAAGGCACCTTCTAAGGAGGCAAACAATGACCGAAGAAGAACCAAAACACGCGCTGCCCAACAACGCCGGGAAGGCCGAAAACGGCTCCTTCCTCCGCTGGTGCAGGGCCGCCGCCGTCCGCGCCGTCAAGACCGGCGCGCAGACGCTCATCGCTTACGTGCCGGCCGCGGCCGCTACCATCGGCCAGGTCGACTGGCAGACGGGACTCGGCACCATGGCACTCGCGATGCTCCTCAGCATCCTCACCTCAATCGCAGGAATACCCGAAGTCGACGACGGCACCAGCCTCCCACAACTCAACAAATAAGCTCAACGAAACACCCCACTTCGGCTACAAACCGAAATGGGGCGTTTCGTTGTTTCATGGACTATTTCTTTACTCCCAAACCAGCCTTTAGTCATTTCCTAAAAAGAACGTTGAAAAATCAAGGACTATTTTTGCCGATTTTCAACATTGTCAAAACCAAACCGTCATTTCAAACCATCTGCGAGGAAAATATCTTGTCCAAGAAAATCGGACGCGACCGAACCTACGGCATCTATCATCTCGACCTCCTGCAGCAAATCAAACTCACCGAAGACGGTATGCCGGTCATCCATCCCTGCGAGGCAATGCCCACAAGACTTATCGGCTTCAACAATGCGAAAACCTCCAGACGGATAGACTGCGGCGTGCATTTCTTCATCGATGACTACCAGTTCCAACGTGTCTGGAACAGGCCTGAAGACTACACCGACTTGCTCGCTCGTTTCCAATGCATGCTGACCCCCGATTTCAGCCTCTACACTGATATGCCAGCACCCATGCTTCGATGGAACTGCTACCGCAATCGTCTGCTCGGCGCATGGTGGCAGGCACAAGGGCTACAAGTGATCCCTACGTTGCAATGGAGCCGTCCGAGCAGCTACGAGTACTGCTTCGATGGACTGCCGCACCATTCCACTGTCGCGGTATCCACAGTCGGCGTGCTTAACGACCGAAAGGCTACACGCCTCTGGGTGCGAGGATTCCGAGAAGCCCTGGAAATGCTCGAACCGTCAAAGGTACTGTTCTACGGAAAACCGATACCTGGATATGCGCCACCGGTCAAATGCGTCTATTACAACAACGAGACCATCACCAAGCTCAAACAAATCGACGAACGAAAGGAATCATGATTATGGGAGGACGAGGGGCAGCAAGCGGAATCTCAAAACAGGGCAAGAAATACGGCACCGAATACAAGACATTGCTGACCGACGGCAATATAAAATTCATCGAGAACAACAATAGAAGCAGTAAGACTCCAATGGAGACCATGACCAAGGGCCGCGTCTATGTACTGGTAAGCAGCAAGACCAGACAGCTCAAAAGCATCACCTATTTCGATTCCGAGGGGAAACGCTTCAAGAGCGTGCATCTGGATCATTCGGATGATAACCTGAAACCACACACCCACGAAGGCTACTTCCACAACGAAAGCCACACGCGAAAGGAAGCCAAGCCCCGCAAGGTAAACGACAGGGAACAGAGAATGATCCAGGAGGTGAACAGGATATGGAAACGTCACAGGAGCTCATGAGCAAGCCGGCAGACGACGGCTGGGGCACTTCAATGTCCTGGGACGAGTTCGTCTACGACTGCCTCCCCTGCGCCGATCTATGGCTATCCTATAAGGGTCGGATGTTCATGATCCAAACCATACGTGACGGCTATTGGGCTTTGGTCGATTCCACCCGTTACGGCGAGGACGGCAACTACCTGGTCCTGTTCCTCGGTACCAAGGACATGAACGAGTTTGCCGAGACACCAATTCCACTGCTCGACAATCGTTCCCTGCATGAGGCGTGGCCCGATATCGTCTTGATCAGCGCTTGAAATTTTGGCCGGTTTTTGGCCGGAAAACATCAGAAAACATCATAATCATATTAAGTCATAAAATCTATAAAACGTTGAAATAGCAACGCTGAAGCCGAAACACCTACTCCCATATAGTCGAGAATAGGTGTTTCGAATCCCTTATTGCCCAC
>NZ_JAQTHV010000005.1 GCF_029433295.1 Bifidobacterium sp. ESL0784 | reverse complement strand
GCGCGGGGATGATCCCGCACGGTCTCTTGCTTCGATGAGGCCGGTGTCGTGCTCCCCGCAAGCGCGGGGATGATCCCGCACGGTCTCTTGCTTCGATGAGGCCGGTGTCGTGCTCCCCGCAAGCGCGGGGATGATCCCGCACGGTCTCTTGCTTCGATGAGGCCGGTGTCGTGCTCCCCGCAAGCGCGGGGATGATCCCGCACGGTCTCTTGCTTCGATGAGGCCGGTGTCGTGCTCCCCGCAAGCGCGGGGATGATCCCCACGTCTCGCCCAATGAGGTCGTCCTCGTCCTGTGCTCCCCGCAATCGCGGGGATGATCCCCGGACCGCCGGATGAGGAACCTGCGGCCGAGGGTGCTCCCCGCAAACGCGGGGATGATGGTGTCGTGTTGGGTGTCCATGTCGCCCACGAGAAGTGCTCCCCGCAAACGCGGGGATGATGGTTGTAAAGCCTACGATAGGTAACGGCATCACGGGTGCTCCCCGTAAGTGCGGGGATGATCCTACAGAAATATACTTGATAAGCAGAGTAATGAACATGTTCCTCACAAGCGCGGGGATGGTCCCTTCCGCGACGCGATGGCCAAGGGCCAGATCATATGCTCCTCGTAAGCGTGGGGATGATCCTCCGGTCATGGACAAGTCGTTTGACGGTGATTTGTGTTCCTCGCAACCGTGGGGATTGCCTTTGTTGCATGCCTTGAAACTCCAGATTCTCAAGTTGTTCGTGGCAGGTTCGGAAATTCTTTCGGGTACAGCAGTCTCGTCCTAACGTGGTAATCATAAAATCTCTGTGAGCAGAGAGCTCAGGCGATTCTTTCTATGTCCTATGAACCCACTATGAAGACGCATTTGACAAATCTTTAAATCTCCAGCCAAGAAATTACTAAAAGTCATCAGCCGTTTCGAACCAATTCGTAAGCATTCCAAAACGATATTTTTATATTCTATCGAAAGAGTATTTTGGAGCTATCAGTCAAAGCGGAATGGATCGAAGTCATGGCATCATATACAGCGGATACGTCAGCTACATCGTATAAGGCGGATGTAGCTGGCAGAACTTTGTGTTTGTCTTCCCAATCATCAGCCTTATGGGGCAAGTCCGATAGAAACGAGAATGACTGTTGGCTTCCGCTTTTCATGCACATGTCCGATTCGGCATTCGTGGCACAAAAGCTATGGGACCAGTGGGTTCCGCAAGGTACTCGTCGCGTCGTCGAGCAGGCAGTTGGCGGCAATTCCGAAATAGCTCGGAAACTATATTGCTTTCTTGCGGGGGTTCACGATATCGGCAAGGCGGTGCCCGTGTTCCAATGCAAGCAATGGAAAGCAGAGAACGGGCAATGGTATAGGCTTACCTATCTACTTGATCAGGTGAAACTTCTCTATAGTCCAGATATTGATAGAGAGACAAAGCCCACGCACCCTATCGCAGGTCAGGTCATGCTTACCAAATATTTCATGCAGAAATACCATTGGAACAGGAAACAGTGCGAATCATATTTTTGTGTGGTCGGCGGGCATCATGGCAAGCCGCCGGTAAAGGGAGATTTGAAGTCCGCCGAAGATGATTTGGGTTCTGAGATGGGTTGGCGGTCGGACGATGGCGAGACTTGGAAAAGCGCGCAGGCGGAACTGATTGATTTTGTTCGTAGTCTTGTGGGCCTTGATGACGCTTCGGTTGATTTTCTTGCCGGTTTCAGGCTCCAGCCGCTTCCCGCCATGGTATTGACCGGTTTGGTCATCATGGCTGATTGGATTGCCAGCAACCAGGACGTATTTCCGCTCATTCCGATGATGGGCGGCAAACAACGTTATATTAGTAATGATGTGGTTAACCTCCCAGCTTTGCAGTCGCGCGCGAACGAAGGCTGGATGAGGACCGGATTGATTCCCGCTTGGCATGATTCAAGCGAAGCTGATGCATTGGATTGCTCGACACAGGAATTGTATGAACGCCGTTTCTCGTTGCCCGATGGAGCCCAGGCCAGACCGATGCAACGAGAAGTAGTCAATATTGCCAAGCAGGTTTCGACCCCAGGAATTATGGTTATCGAAGCGCCGATGGGTGAAGGCAAGACTGAAGCGGCGCTCGCGGTATCAGAGGTTTTTGCCGAGAAAAGCGGTCGCAGCGGGGTCTGTGTGGCACTGCCGACCACCGACGCGATGTTCGGCAGAGTGCTTGAATGGATTAATAAGCTTCCGCAGGATAGCGGAGAAGAATCATCGCAAGGCGGTAATAAAGGCACGTTAAAGCAGGAATGCGGCCAAAGTGAGAAAAGCGTCTATCTGGCGCACGGTAAGGCGAGGCTCAACGAGAAATTCCAGGGATTGATTGATGAATCGTTTCAAAGGGGTTTCAACGATATCGGTGACGATGTGAGTGACGATGTGAGTGACGATGTCGCACAGAGCAAAGACGGCACCGAATCGGCCTTGGTCTCCGAATGGATGATGGGCAAGAAGAAGGGCGTCCTGGCCAATTTTCTGGTGTGCACCATCGACCAGTTGCTGATGTCGGCTTTGGATATGAAGCATGTGGCGCTCCGTCAGCTTGCGATGATCAACAAGGTTGTCATCGTCGATGAATGTCATGCCTACGATACTTATATGCGACAGTATCTGCTGCGTGTGCTGCAGTGGTTGGGGGCGGCCGGTACGCCGGTGATTTTGTTGTCCGCGACATTGCCGGAAGACCAACGAGCAGAAATGGTCGAGGCATATCGGCAGGGTGCGGGTCTTCCCAAATCAAAAAAAGATGTTAAAGCGATCATGCCGACTCCCAAAAATCACAAGAAAGCTGCAGACTGCGAAGAAACGGAAGCGGTTTCGGCCTGTCCGGATTTAGATAACAAGGAAGTCGATACTTCGTATCCGCTGATTACTTATACCGACGGTCAGGAAGTCAAGTCTGTGCAGACCGAGCCTTCAGGTCGTCATACTTCGGTTGATATGAGCCTGATTGATGACAGCGATGAGGCATTGGTGAAGGTCCTCAAAGACAAGCTTGCCGATGGCGGATGCGCAGGAGTCATATGCGATACTGTTGGCCGTGCCCAAGCAGTCAAAAAGCTTCTTTCCGAACGTTTTCAAGGCGAGGGTGAAGTGTTCCTGACCCATTCGCGGTTCATGGACTTAGACAGAATGGCCAACGAACAGCGTCTGCGTGAGGTTCTGGGGCCAAAGGCCACGCGTACGAATGAACAACGTCCCGATCGGCTGATTGTGGTCGGCACTCAGGTGTTGGAACAATCGTTGGACATCGATTTTGATCTGTTGGTCACCGACATCGCTCCCGTTGATCTCTTGATGCAGCGGCTTGGCAGGGTTCATCGTCACCACAGGGGAGAAGGCGAGTGCGACCGGCCGGTGAATCTGCGCCGCGCTAGATGCTATATCCGTGGAGTTTCGTCTTGGCAGGCGAATGGTCCGCGATTTTCGCCGGGGATAGGTAGGGTATATTCCGCTGCTTCATTGATGGAGTCTTTGGCGGTATCGAGACTTAGTGATGAGGGCGCGGCTTCCTGCGTCTCGTTACCCGACAATATTCCGACATTGGTCCGTACCGCTTATTCCGATAAAGTAGCCAAGCATATTCCGCCAAGCTGGATTGAACGGTATCAGACGGCAGTGGAGAAAAGGCAGACCGAGGATATGCGCAAGAAGCGGCGGGCGGGAAGTCATTTGCTGCATTCGCTGAAAGTATTGGAATGTAGGGGCAACTCATTGGTAGATCTGTTCTCCGCTTTAGACGAGGTGAACCAGAGCGGCGAGCTTGTCGATGGCAGTAAATTCCATCTGGACGATGACATCGGGCCGCGCGCGGTTCGTGACACGCAGGAAAGCATAGAAGTGTTGTTGCTGACCAAAAGCGATGATGGCGTTAGGCTTCTGCCCTGGATCGGAGATAAGTCTTGTGGAATTCCTCTCGGTTCTGAAGTGCCTGCTAACGAACTGCCGAACGATACCCTTTCTCAACTTGTTGCGCAGTGTGCTGTGAGGCTTCCGCTGGCTCTCTGCGCGCCGTCTAAAATCGACAAGCTGATCGAGCAATTGGAAGATGGGTGCGCCGATGATGTCATGCAATGGCAGGAGTCCCGTTGGCTCGCCGGCAGGCTGGTTCTTTTCCTTGAAAAGGCCGACAATGGGGTTTATGAGACATCGCTACTGGGGTATCGATTGCGGTATACGCGAGAGAATGGTCTAGAATATGAAAAAGACGATCAACAGGACGATGGAGCCGTTGATAAGGCCTGAACAGATGGAGGCGAAATGAC
The DNA here is from genome assembly GCF_029433295.1 of Bifidobacterium sp. ESL0784. Lineage (GTDB taxonomy): Bacteria > Actinomycetota > Actinomycetes > Actinomycetales > Bifidobacteriaceae > Bifidobacterium. The sequence goes on along the minus strand of NZ_JAQTHV010000005.1, from coordinate 49,721 downwards.
CAAGAATTCGAAATTCAATTTGCTAGATGAACCTTGGATCAGTGTGGTCTATACTGATGGCCATGCCTGCGATGTCTCGATTACGACGCTTTTGCAGCAGGCTCCACAGATTCGTGAGATATCAGGGGATATACCGCAGCAGACCCTGCCTTTGTTGAGGTTGATTCTGGCCATTCTGTACCGTTCCTATACCGCGCTCTATAATTTTGACGGTTCCGACGAACAGAAAATGGTGTTTTGGAAAGCGGTATGGGACCAAGGGGGTTTCGACGTCCAAGCTCTTGAAGAATATCTTGATTCGGTTCATGACAGGTTTTACCTTATTGATGACGATGCGCCATTCATGCAGGTGGCCGGTTTGGAATATGTGGGAGACAAAGAGTACGACGATGTTGCTGAACTGATTGCCGATATTCCCAAACCTGATAAATTCCTGTTTTCCATGCGCGCGAAAGGTACCATCAAAGACGTTTCTCTGTCCGAGGCGGCACGATGGCTTGTGTTCATGCAGACCTATGATGTCGGAGGCATCAAGACCCCGGTTGTCGGCAATACCCATGTCAACAAAGGCAAAGTCTATGCTCCGAAGGGGCGTGTCGGCACGGGTTGGCTCGGAGCCATCGGTGGAACGTTCCTTGAAGGTAGAAACCTTTTCGAGACCTTGATGCTCAATTGGTGCCTTGTCGGGGACTCAAAACGAGGCGAAACGCCATTGATAGGCGACGAGCGGGATACCGCTCCTTGGGAACGCGAACCTGCGGGTCCTGACATTACGATGCGTGACGAGCCACGAGGTGTGGTGGATTTGCTGACTTGGCAAAGCAGACGGGTTCGGCTGGTGCCTGACGCGACCATAGATAAGATCATAGGGGTCATTTCCTGTTATGGAGATGTCCTTACCGCCGTCAACAAGCAGACCTGTGAAATGATGACGGCTTGGCGCACCAGCGTTCCGCAACAGAAGAAGCTCAATCTTCCCTCTCCTCCCTTCATGCCGAGGACGTTGGATTCAAGCAGGGCGTTGTGGCGCAATCTTGAACCGATGCTGAAAATAGAGAATGATAGCCGTCGGCCTGGTGTGCTGGCATGGATGGATGATGTGGACGAACAATTCAAAGATGCCGGCGAAGCGTTGCCGCAAGTGACGATCCATACCCAATCGATGACCTATGGAACCCAAAGTTCGGTGTATGCCGATGGCATCGATGACAGACTGGATATCAATGCCGCCTTGTTGCAGCCGGAAGCTCCCGAGGCCGGTGAAATCATCAATTCGATTGTTGAGGTAGTTCAATTACTTGAGCAGTGCGTTAAGGATCTTGCAGGGTTCGTTGGTCGCATCCGTACTGCGGGCGGTGACAGAAGTGATGGAGCCTCGACGGACGTCAAAGAATTCGCCTATGGCCAGCTCGACGGTATGTGCAGACAGCGGATTTCTCGATTTGCCCCGGATTGTGATATCCCGCTTTATGAGACGGAATGGAAACAAGACGCTCACAAGCTTCTGCGACGAATTGGTCAGCATTATCTGTCTGATGACGCACAGGGTGCTGTTTTCCGCGAATTCGATGACAAGACCATGAAGAACGGTGCCCACATGTCGGCTGCCAAGGCCTGCAGCATCTATTTCAATCAATTACGGAGTTTGCTCGGGCCATTGAAGGTTTCGGAAAAGGGCGAACAGACCGAGGATACGAATCAACTGGAAAGAGAAGGCGATTGAGATGACGTTAGGACAAAAAGCTGATGCCGTGGGCAAGTATGTCAATGGCAAGGTCTCACGGCTGCAACGTTGTTATGTCTATGGCAACCCGCGCGAGAAGACCTGGGCCCGTGCTCAACTGGCGCGTCTTCGTAGGTTGGATACCCAGACCGGAAGCGATTGGATGTCGGTTGGCGATGAATTGTTTGAAGATTGGCGAATCGAGGAGCTTGGTGTTCCGGAGCCTAAGTCGAAAGAGCTTCTTGCCGTCAAAGCCGCCTTGCAGCTATACGCTTATCACCAGCAGTCGGAAAGCAGCCTCGGTATGAATCTGGCAATTGATGGCGAAACGCCGGAGAAACGGGCTGTGCAAAGAAGGTTAGGTTCCTTCGGTGGCGCTTGCCGCGGCGTCCAGCCCGATTTGGACCGCGCCAATGGCGTTCATGCCCGTCTGCGCAGCCTTGAGACGGCCAGCAGTTTTGAGGATTCGGTCCGCATTATGCGTGAACTCATCAAACTGATGAGGAGCAGTGCCAATGCTGTTGCGTGCCGTATCTGCTACCGGGAATTGGCCAGCGACCTTTATCTGCTTCAATTTGACGGAAGCCATGATGATGTGATCATGAGGTGGGGCAGGGACTACTATATGACTCGATCAAGTGCCAATGACGGCGACAAATCTTCGGAAAACAATAAATCGTAGCAATAATCAAGAAAGGCATACTCATGTTCGTTGATATCTATGCAATCCAGAATGTACCGCCCAGCAATATTAACCGTGACGATACCGGAAGCCCGAAAACCGCTTACTATGGCGGCTCGTTGCGCGCCAGAGTCTCCAGTCAGGCCTGGAAAAAGGCCATGCGTGACAGTTTTAGAAAGGTTTTGCCTGAAGAAAAGCTTGGCGTACGCACCAAACTGGTTCCCGGCGAAATTTCGGATCGGATTTGCGTAAAAGATCCCGACCTCAAGGATTCCTCTGATGAGCTTGCCGCGTCCTTGTTGAAGATCATCGGCATCAAGACACAGTCGTCGACGAGGGCTGGTTCCCAGCAAGGCAACGACGAGACCGGCTATCTCGTCTTCATCAGTGAGCGCGAGCTCGACAAGCTTGCCGATCTCGCGGTGCAATGGGCTCATGAAGGTGCTGACTGGAAGAAGCCGGATACCGAAATGAAAAAAGTGGCCAAGGATATTTTCCACGGCACACAGGCCATCGATATCGCCTTGTTCGGGCGGATGTTGGCCGATGCTCCGGACCTCAATGTGGATGCCGCATCCCAGGTGGCCCATGCGATTTCGGTGGATACAGTTCGTCAGGAAGCCGACTATTTCACGGCCTTGGACGATCTTGCCAACGATGACAACGCCGGAGCAGCCATGATCGACAGCACGGGGTTCAATGCTTCGACGCTGTATCGCTACGCCAATGTGAATGTCGATTCACTGGCCGATCAGATTGACGACAACGAAGCCGTTGCCGATGCGGTCGTCGCTTTTGTCGAAGCGTTCGTACGTTCTATGCCGTCAGGCAAGCAGAATTCGTTCGCCAACCATACGCTTCCTGAGGTCGTCATCGTTTCTCTGCGCAAAGATCAGCCGATCAATATGGTTTCTGCCTTTGAAAAGCCTGTCCGGGCCGACGCCGATCATTCCGTATCCGAGAATGCTGTGGAACTGTTGACCAAGAAGATCGAGAAAGTGGAGAAGGATTACGATGTCAAGGCAAAGCATTCCTGGTCGATTGGCACGGAAACCGGCACAACGCTTGAAAAGTTGAAGCAAGACCTGCATAACGCTGTTCTGGACTCTTTAAAGGCGGGGCAGGAAGCATGAGCGTCCTGCTGCTCAGTCTCTCGGCTCCCATGCAGTCGTGGGGCGACTCATCTCGTTTCGTGCGACGCAACACCAATAATGAGCCCACGAAAAGCGGCGTTCTGGGATTGCTTGCTTCGGCGCAAGGCCGCAGCAGAGAGGACCCGATAGAAGACCTGGCTGGGCTCGAATTCGGCGTGCGTGTTGAGCAGCCCGGTCGCGTAATTCGCGATTTCCAGACTGAAAGACCAGTCGAAGGCAAGCCGATGCCGTTGACGAATCGGTATTATCTGGCCGATGCAAGATTTTTGGTAGCGCTGGGTGGCACGCGTGATTTTCTTGTGACGTTGGACGTTACCTTGAGAAATCCGAAATGGCCGTTGTACTTGGGCAGAAGGGCGTGTCCAGCTGATTTCCCGGTGACGTTGGGAGTACACGATGAGTATGACGACGTGCGTCAAGCGCTTGCGCAAGAGCCTTGGCGGGCTTCGGATTATTACAAAAGCAGGCATAATCTTCCGCAATTGGAAGTCGCTTGTGATGCCCATCCGGGGGAGAACACGGAAAATCAGGATGATTTGCCGCTGAGTTTCAGCATCAAGCATCGTCAATATGCCGGAAGGGCTGTCTACCATTTTTCGGTACCCAATCCCGATTGTCCTGATGTCGATATTGCCAACGATGCTGGTGCGATGCGGTTCGCCGATGACCATGATCCCATGAATTTCTGAGGAGACCAGGAATGTTTATCTCAAGAATCCCTTTGAACGCAGGAAGATATGGCGCACAGCAGCTTATTGCGTCGCCATATCGGATGCATGCAGCGGTAGAGGCGTGTTTCCCTCCAAGTATAGTGAGGCAAACGGAGGAAGGAAGAATCCTCTGGCGGCTGGATTTCAATAAGGAATCCCATTCGGTTTGGCTTTACGTCGTCAGTCCGGCCAAACCGGATTTCACCCACATCGTAGAACAGGCCGGATGGCCGATGTATCAGGAATGGGAATCGAAGGATTATACCCCAGTTTTGAACCGTATCAATGTCGGTGCACGCTTCAATTTCAGATTGCGTGCCAATCCCGTTCATAAAGTAGCGCATGACAAGTTTGCGGGGCATGGAAAGCCGCAAGATGGGAAACGGCTGGGACATGTCACCGTAGAGCAGCAGTCCCAGTGGCTCATCGATCGCTCGGAGTCGAACGGTTTCAATGTCCTGCAGCATAAAGGTAACTATCAGCTGGTTGTTTCACAACGTAAAAAAGAATGTTTTCAGCGAACCGAGCAGGGTGGACAACGCAAGGGCGATAAGGTCACGATTTCCACGGTGCTTTTTGATGGTTCACTAGAAGTAACGGATGCCGAAAAATTCAAGCACGCGCTCTGTTTCGGTATAGGCAGGGCCAAAGGCTTCGGTTGCGGCTTGCTGACGGTGGCTCCAATCAAGGTCAATCCATCTGTTGAATAAGGCGAATAATGGAAAATAATTCTGAACCTTCGGTGAGGGTCAAGAAAAAGCATAATAGTTCAATTCCGGGTTCTCCTCCTCCGGAATTGGACGAATTGGTCCGTGCTGAAGACAGGATTTCCTTCGTTTACTTCGAGCATTGTATCGTTAAACGCGATGACAACGCCATCACAGTCACCGACAACACCGGTACGATTCATATTCCTGCAGCTTCGTTGAGCGTTTTGCTTCTTGGGCCGGGTAGCAATGTTACCCACCAGGCGATGACGGTTATCGGTGAGAATGGCGCTTCGGTGATATGGGTCGGCGAACGTGGTGTGCGGATGTACGCGTTTGGTCGGCCGCTGACACATTCCGCCGCGTTGCTGCAGAAGCAGGCTGCTTTGGTCTCGAATACCCGAACTCGTTTGGCTGTCGCCAGGAAAATGTACGGGATGCGCTTTCCCGGCGAGGATGTCAGCCGGTTGACCATGCAGCAACTTCGAGGACGGGAAGGTGCACGGGTTCGCAAAGTGTATCGGCAAAACTCGAAGCGGACGGGTGTCGAATGGGACAAAAGAACCTATGACCATCTTGATTTCGAGGCCGGCAATGAGATCAATCAGGCGCTTTCGGCGGCAAGCACCTGCATGTACGGCATAGCACATGCGGTGATCGTTGCGCTCGGTTGTTCTCCGGGGCTTGGATTTGTGCACGTCGGCCATGAACGCTCCTTCGTCTATGACATTGCGGATTTGTACCGTGCCGAACTCGTCATTCCTGTCGCTTTCGACACGGCGGCCGCTCATCCTGAGGATATCGGTGCCGTCACTCGTCGCAACATGCGCGATGCCGTTTATGATTTGTCGATTATGTCTCGGATGGTCAAGGATATTCACTATCTTTTGGACGCCGAGGGCGTCCGGGACGACCCCGATTCGGATCATGTGGGTCTCTGGGATGAAAAACTTGGCGAAGTCGATGCAGGCAAATCGTATGGCGGTGAGGCCGACGATGAGGATTCCGTTTTTATGACAGGCGGTGGACATTGATAGTTGTGGTACTGACCGCATGTCCTGTGGGTTTACGAGGCGATTTGACCCGTTGGCTGCTTGAGATTTCGCCTGGGGTGTTCGTTGGCCATGTTTCGGCGCGAGTTAGAGAAGAACTGTGGGAAAGAATCACGGGTTTGGTGAAAGACGGTCGCGCGATAATGGTCTATTCCGCCCGCAACGAACAGCATTTGGCGTTCAAAGTGCATCGTCCGGATTGGATTCCGACCGATTGCGATGGGCTTGAACTAGTGAAACGGCCCAAAGGCGCAGAGAAGGCTTCCATGGCCGGCCACATCAAGCATGGCTGGAGCAACGCTAGTAAATATCGGAAAATCAAGAAGTTCGATAAATAAATAACAATTTAATTATATTAAATTGTAAAATGTCTATTGGTTATGATAATTTTTATTATGAAAGGAGGTGAGAATGAAAATATCCATTAAAGAGAAAGCCGAAACCTCGTCCATTCGTATTGCGTCGAGCATTAAGCTTTCTAAGGTAAAACAGGGAAAGACTCAGAGAAGGGTAACTGCTTTGATTATTCTTCGAGATCTTATCCTCGTTTCGGTCGTGCTTCTGCTTGTAATGATGTTGTATGTAATCGCTGGCAGATAGTGCGCTCTCCATCTATGGAGATGATCCCAATTTGACCATGTTGAATTGTGGGATTCCAAGATGGTCCTCACAATTGTGGGGTTTGAGCCCGGCGTACGCCGGGCTCTTTTTGTGTTGGACTCTCGTATGAAAAATTCCACACGTATTGCCAGGCTTTTTCAGTAGTCATAGGTTGGTGTGGGGGTCCTTTATTTCCATCGCTCGATTGCGACGCAATGTCGCTCACTAGAGCGCGACACGCCGGGAAATCCGCGGAATAGCTTGTTTTGAGACTAAATATTGGTAAAACGTCTCAAAAGTTGTTTTTGGCGAGTAACATATTTCTTGTGACTTGAGAAGTCAAACCTTCTAATAGTTATTATAACAGATTTTTTTAGTTAGTTGTCTGCGTTGATGGCTATTTAGAGATATCTGGCAAGAACGGCTGTTTTGTTGTTGTTAGCAAGGTTTCTTGTGTTAATTTTGGTAACTATATGGGTTATTATAAAGTGATAACCTGTTTAATTGTCAAAAAAGACTTACAAGGTTTGATGTAACCTATCGGATGTATCTGACTGGTCTTGTCGACAATGACGTGCAACAACGCCGTGCCGCGGGCTGGCAGGCATATCCGCATACAAAGCAAAAGGAGAGATGAGGATATGCAAGAGCCAGTAGCGACCTTGGATGGTTGGTATTGCCTGGACCTGTGGTGGAAGATGGATTGGCCGTCATTCCAGAAGCAGAGCCCTGAAGCGCAACGCAGTGAAGTGGCCCAGTTCAAGCAGATGCTTGGTGAATTCGGGGCCAATGAGAAAGCCGGCAAAGGCAGCTGGTACCTCTTCGATGTCAGTGGCACCAAGGGCGACCTTGGTCTGATTCTTTACCGCGAGACGTTGGATGAGCTCAACGAAATCGAAAACCGTTTGGCAAAGCTACCGCTTTCCGAGTTCCTGACCAGGGCCGGTTCATTCGTCTCCATCGGCGAATCCGGTACCTATTCCGGCAAGCCGAAAAGCGAGCGTGGTTGGGGCTATGTCGAGCGTGCGGTCAAGCCGAAGCTGCCCAAGAAGCCGTATGTCTGCTTCTACCCGATGTCGAAAACCCGTGATCCGGGTGCCAACTGGTACACGCTTCCCTTCGAGCAGCGCCAGGCCTATATGAAGGACCATGGCATGATCGGTCGTTCGTTCGGCGGCCGCGTGCTCCCGTTCATCACCGGCGCGATGGGGCTCGATGACCACGAGTGGGGTGTCCTACTCCTGGCCGACGACCCGCTGGTCTTCAAGAAGATCATCGAAGCCATGCGCTACGCCGAAGCCAGTGCCGTTTATGGCGATTTTCCTTATTTCGTATCAGGAACGTATCTGCCCGTGGAGGATCTGGACCACTTTTTCCTTGACGGTTGGGAGGTAAGCAAGCCGAAGCCGGGCGCTCGCCATACGCTGGAAGGCGAGATTATTCCCGCCGGATCCAATGAACCGGTTGCCGTGCAACCTGCCATACCGCCACATCCGACCGCATCGGAACATTCCGCCGCGGTCGCGCCAAACTCCGAGACTCATCATCATGAGTGACACCATGTCCCAAGCCGCAACCAAGGCGGCCGACGCGGCGAAAACCGTCGGCCACGCGGTGAGCAAGCCCCCGATCTGGTTCTATGCGCTGGTCGTTTTCGTCACCCAGCTCGACAGCGGTTCGGCGGGTACCCTGCTTTCCTCAATCGTCAAGACCTTCGGCCTTACGACGCTGAGCTCCTCATGGGTCGCCGGCATCTACACGCTGGGCCTGGTGGTCGGCACGCCGATCATGGCGAACCTTTCCGACACCCGCGGCACCAAGAAGGTCTTCCTGTGGGAGCTCGGCTTCTGGTTCGTCGGCTGCCTGCTCACTGCGGTTGCTCCGATGTATCCGCTGATGCTCGCCGGTCGCTTCATCCAGGCCATCGGCGACAGTGGCATCATGGTGCTCGCGATGAACGAGCTTATGCAGGCCGCCCACAAGAACCATCAGGGCCGCAGGGTCTCCTTCGTCGGCGTGGTCGCGGGTCTTTCCGCGGTCGCCGGTCCGGCCCTGGCAGGTATGGCCATCGGCATGGCCAAGAACTGGCGCGCCTTCTATTACGGCATGCTTCCCGTCCTGCTCATCCTCTTCGTAATGGCTTGGTTCGTCATGGACAACCAGCTTGCGGCGAAGAGCAGCAAAACCGATTTGGCGGGCCTCTGCTCCTTCTCCGTGGTGCTCTTGACGCTGATGCTGGGCATCACCATGAGCCAGCATTTCAAGCAGTATTGGGTCATGATCCTCGTGCTCTTCGTCGTTGCTGTGGTTGCGTTCCTGGTCTTCCTCTATTGCGAAAAGAAGCTGGACAAGTCCACAATGCCGTTCCTGCCGATCAGCCTGTTCCGCAACCGTTCCTACGTGCTGACCCTCGTGCTCGCGATGGTCGGCGGCAGCCTCTTTTCGCTGTTCGTCTACATTCCCTCTTACGTCCACGACGTCTTCCATCTTTCCAAGGCGCTTTCCGGCATGACCATGATGGGCACCGGCCTGGGCAGTCTGATCGGCTCGTACGTTGGCGGCATTTTCGTCGACAAGCTCGGCAATAAGAAGGCTTTGATCGTCTCGAGCGCCATCAACGGCATTTCCGTGATCGGCATTCTTTTCACGGCACACAGCCTGCCTGCGTTCTTCGTGCTTTCGACCTTGTTCGGCTTCGGTCTGGGTGCGTTCATGTCCTCGCCGCTGCAGGTTATCGCCGGCCGTCTGGCCGCGCCTGACCAGCGTATGCAGGCCATCGGCGGCGTCTCGGCGTGCAAGAAGATCGGCATGACCATCGCCCCGCTCGTCTTCGCCTCCGCCCAGCTCATCGGCAGCGTCAAGGGCAACCCGACGCTGACCTCGTTCCGTGCCATGTTCCTCGTCGCGCTCATCATCGCGGTGGTGTGCATCGTGCTGACCCTATTCATTCCATTCAACAAAGGAAACATCGATAATGACAAGTGAAAACAATTCCGACAACGTAACTTTCGCCCCCAAGAAGGCAGTGCTCTTGATGGCCTACGGCACCCCGTACAAAACCGAGGACATCATGGGCTATTACACCAACATTCGTCACGGTGTGAAACCGCCACAGAGCCTCTTCGATGAACTCGCCGGCCGTTACGAGGCCATTGGCGGCACTTCGCCGCTCGCCAAGATCACCGATGACCAGGTCGCCGGACTCCAAGCCGCGCTCGACCGCGACCATCCCGGTGAATACGTGGTGCGCAAGGGCTTCAAATACATCGAGCCGTATATTGCCGACACCATCGACGAATTCAGCGCGGCCGGCATCACCGACATCTATGGACTTCCACTCGCTCCGCAGTATTCGGTCTATTCCGTTGAAAACTATCATGACCGCGCCCGGGAAGCCCTGAAAAAGCATCAGGAGATCACCTATCATCCCATTCGCAGCTGGTGGAAAGACAAGAATCTCATAAAGTTCTGGGCCGACCAGCTGATCGCCATGAAGGATCTCATCGACCGTGCCGATACCAAGGTTATCTTCAGCGCCCACAGCCTGCCGATGCGCATCATCAACGGCGGTGACCCTTATCTCAATGAAGTGACCAATAACGCCAAGGCCGTCGCCAAAGCGGTCGGCCTGCGCCATGACCGATTCACCATAGCCTGGCAGAGCGCCGGCCGTACCGGTGAGCCGTGGATAGGGCCCGATTTCAAAGAGACTGCAAAGGATCTCATTCAAAACGGCGGTATTTCAACCATCGTTTCGGGTTCGCTCGGCTTCATCGCCGACAACCTCGAGATTCTCGATGACGTCGATATCGAGCTCAGGGACGAAATCGAATCCGTGGGTGGCAAGCTTCGCCGTCTGCAGATGCCGAACGCCGACCCGCTGCTGGAAGCCGCGCTTGAAGATGCCGTTCTGGGCGCCGAATAGCGAGCGGCGACAGCAATAGCAAAATTAAATAAGAAACCGACGCAAGGAAACAACGATGGGCCAACAAGTCACGGCGGTGCTGCTGATGGGTTTCGGCACGCCATATCAATCCAGCGACATCATGGATTTCTGCACTTGCATGTTTGGCGGGCACAAGCCGAGCGAGCAGGTGTACGAAAGCGTGAAATCGCATTATGACGCGCTGAACATGGGTGGCATCTCGCCGTTGGCCCACGTCACCGACGATCAGGCAGGCGCGTTGCAGCGTCGGCTTGACCATGATTTCCCGGATCGTTACAAGGTCTATACCGGATTCAAATACATCGAGCCCTTCATCGAGGACGTCGCCGACCAGATTGCCGCCGACGGCATCACCGACGTGCGGGGCATCGCCCTTGCGCCGCAGTATTCCACCTCGACCAACGAAGGCTACCATCGCCGGGCCGAGGCCCAGTTCGCCAAGCATCCGCACATGGTCTACACCGCCGTGCGCGGCTGGTGGTCTGACGAGCATCTCGTTCGCTTCTGGGCCGACCGGCTTGCCGAGGTCCGCGAAACCGTGGACATGCCGAATGCCAAGGTGCTGCTGGTTTCGCACAGTGTCAAAAATACTGTGATCGAAGGCGGCGATCCGTATCGCGACGAGGCGGTCAACAATGCCAAGGCCGTGGCCGAACGTGCCGGACTTCAAGACGGCAAATGGTCGGTGGCCTGGCAGTGCGGCGGCCCCTCGGTCGACAAATGGCTGGCCCCGGACATCGAGGTCGCCGTCCGCGACTTCATCGAGCGCGGCGAGGCGGACACCTTTGTCGTGGCCCCGCTGAGTTTCATCGCCGACAATGTCGAAGTGCTCTACGACATCGATATCGAGCTCAAGGCAAACGTCGAAAAGCTTGGCGGAACGCTGATTCGTCTGCGTATGCCCAACGACGATCCGTTACTTATCGAGGCGCTGGAGGATTTGGTATGCGAAGGCGAGGTCAGAGCTCGGTCCCAGATCGGGATTGCCGTTCCTTGCGCTCATTGCATAAAAATTGCGTAGATACGGTAGCCAAGTGAGTCGCGGTGGCATGGATTTAACGGTTTTTGAAAACTGAAGAAATCGAAAAACCGGAATCTTGCGAAGAGTTTTGGTTTTCCGGTATGGAGATTCCGCATAATCGTAACTATTGCATTCTAATAATTATCAGTAATAATCGTCATTTCCTATAAAAGAAGGTTGACAATCATGGCAGAGAAGAAAACGGCAGTGTTGCTCATGGGCCTTGGCGCCCCCGACAACGTCGGGGAAGTGCGGGATTTCTATACCGGCATCCACGGCGGCAAGCCGAGCGAGGAAATGTACCGGTCGGTGAGGGAACACTACGAGATCATCGGCGGTACTTCGCCGCTCGGCCGCGTCACCGGTGAGCAGGCCGAAGCCTTGCAGGAAAAGCTTGATCGGGACCATCCTGGCGAATATCAGGTTTATCTCGCCTTCAAATACGCGTCGCCCACGATTTTCGAGACCGTTGACCGGATCGTAGCCGACGGCTATACGAAAGTGGTCGGCCTGCCGCTGTTTCCGGAGCGTTCCTACGCTAGCGGCGACTACCACAATCGCGCCGAAACCCGGCTCGCACAGTATCCGCAGGTCTCCTATCGTGCGGTACGTGGCTGGTGGCTCGACCACAATCTCATCCAATACTGGGCCGACCGCTTGAAGGACGAGCAGGAAGTCATCGGCCGTCCGAGCACGTTGGTCATCCTGAGCTCTCACAGCCTGCAGACCCGCGTGGTCAAAAGCGGCGACCCCTATACTGATCAGGCCGTTCAAGTCGCCAAAGCAGTGGCGGAGGCCGCCGGTCTCGACGAAAGCAAGTACGTCATCGCCTGGCAGAACGGCGGCAGCACGCCGGAGGAATGGGTCCTGCCCGACATCAACGACGTGGCCAAGGAGTTGATCGAGAATCAGAGGATCAAGACCATTGTCTCGGGTTCGTTGAGTTTCATCGCCGACAATCTCGAGGTGCTTTTCGGCGTGGACGTCGCCTTCAGGAAGACCGTCGAAGGCCTCGGTGCCACTTTGGTTCGTCTCCCGCTGCCGAACACCGACCCGCTGCTCACCGCCGCGCTCGAGGACGCGGCCTGCGGGCGATAGTGTCGTTGCCTTTGCCGCTTTGACCTGATCTTGGCCGCAAGTGAATGTTTTTAGCGTGGGTGTGTTGGAATGCCGAAACCGTTCACTGGGCGATGTCGGTGATTGTTTTTCGCGCGAGCGTTTGCGGTGCCGAAAAGCGGTTGTGCGTTCATGGCCCTGCGAATTCCGCTTCCTGATGAATCCGCAGGGAGGTGGCCGCAATCTCCGTCAAACGGTCTATCTTTAAGGGCGTCGCCTAAACGACGGCTACGATATTCCATTTTGATATATTTCCGTATTTCGAGACGAATTTTTGCTAGAGTGTCGCAAAAGACGGCAAAGGCGTGTACACTGTAATCAGTGATTCGATGAAGGCCTTGTCTCCTATCTTTCGCTGGTGTAACGGAAATCCGGTTTTACTGGAGGATCGGAAGTCCGCAGGTTGTGTGGTGAAGCGACGTCGCTTGTTCTCTCTTCCCGAATTCTTTGGCTTGCTTCACCATGGCCGTTTCGCCTCTGCCTGTTGGCTTTCCGAGATTGGCAAAGACCTTGTTTTTCCTGTAGCGTTCGCTGCTTTTTAAGAAGCTTCATCTTCGTATAAACGGGATTTGATTGTTCATGTAAGGTTCGTCTTATGATTAATCGGGAATGGATGACCGATACGTTTTAGAGGAGCGACAATGAGACGAGCGGTGGTGGGGATTGCGGCACATGTGGACGCGGGGAAGACCACGCTGTGCGAGGCGATGCTCTATCGCGCCGGCGAGATCCGCAAGCTCGGGCGCGTGGATCACGGCGATGCGTTCCTTGACACTGACGCGATGGAAAAGCGGCGCGGCATCACCATTTTCTCCAAGCAGGCCATTCTTGATATCGGTGCGGGAGATACCGATAGCACTTCGGTAAAACAAGGCAGAAATTCGAAAGCCGGTATAAGCGAGAACGGCTTCGAATTCACTCTGCTCGATACACCCGGCCACGTTGATTTTTCGGCCGAAATGGAGCGGACGCTAAGGGTGCTGGATTATGCGATTCTCGTGGTTGGCGCCAACGACGGCTTGCAAGGCTATACCGAAACGTTGTGGCGGCTTTTGGCTCGTTATCATGTGCCGACGTTTGTTTTTATCAATAAGATGGATACCGCCGGAGCCGATAAAGCCAAGCTCGTTACGCAGATGCAGCAACGGTTTTCCGAGGGTTGCGTTGATTTCGAAGGGGACAGCGAGCCGGGGGAGCAGGAGGAAGTCGCTTTGCTTGACGATAGTGGCGTTGCGATGGACGAGCTGCTGGACGGCGGCAGGATTTCGGATGAAACCTTGCGTTCGATGGTTGTCAAACGTCAGCTTTTCCCTTGCTATTCCGGGTCGGCGCTGAAAGTTGAAGGTGTCGATGAATTCCTCGCGGGGCTGCAACGGTTTACAGGGCAGAAGGATTATCCCGCGGATTTCGGCGCTCGCGTCTATAAGATCTCGCACGACGAACAGGGCAATCGCCTCACTTGGCTTAAGGTCACCGGTGGCGCTTTGAAAGTCAAGGAAACGCTTACCGATGGGCATCAAGAGGATGGTTCACCCGATTCCGACACTGAAATCTGGCAGGAGAAGGTTGACCAGATTCGTCGGTATTCCGGAGCGAAGTTCGAACTGGCCGACGAAGTTGCGGCCGGAGACGTATGTGCGGTGACCGGGTTGACGAAAACCTTCCCCGGCGAGGGGCTGGGGTTTGAAGCCGATGCAGGGGAATCTGTATTGCAGCCGGTTCTGACCTATACGGTGTTGCCCGGTGAAGCAGACGCTGGCGATGAGGCTCAAAATACTATCGGTGAGACGCGGAATGATGGCTCATCAACGGATCGGCAGCAGTCTAAGCCCGCTGCTGAAGTTACACCGGAATTGCACAGGATTCTTGTGGCCCTGCGAACGCTTGAAGACGAGGATCCGGCGCTACATGTGCGCTGGGTGGCGCGACTCGGTGAGATCCATGTGCAGCTGATGGGTGCGGTGCAGGTCGAGATCATCACCCAGATGATGCACGACCGCTTCGGGATTGATGTCCATTTCGGCCCGGGTGGCATCCTGTACCGCGAGACGATTACAAGCCCTGTCGAAGGCATTGGCCATTTCGAGCCGTTGCGTCATTACGCTGAGGTCCATTTATTGCTGGAACCAGGGGAGCCGGGCAGTGGCCTGCACTTCGAGTCGCGGTGCAGCTTGGACGACCTCGATCGCAACTGGCAGCGTGCGATTCTGACCCATTTGCGCGAGAAGGAGCATCTGGGTGTGCTCACCGGTTCGCCCATTACCGATATGAGGATTTCCCTTGTCGCCGGCCGTGGCCACGAGAAGCATACGGAAGGTGGCGATTTCCGTGAGGCCACCTATCGTGCGGTGCGGCAAGGCTTGATGGAACTGAAATCGAAGGGGGAGTGCCGGCTGTTGGAGCCGTGGTACAGCTTCCGCTTGGAGGTTCCGCAAGACATGTTGGGCCGGGCAATGGCCGATATCCAGCGGATGAGCGGCAGTTTCGGCACCCCGAAATCCGATGGCGATTATACTGAGTTGGAAGGTCAAGCGCCGGTTTCAGAAATGCGCGACTACTCCATGGATGTCAACGCTTACACGCACGGCCGCGGCTCGCTGACCTGCGTTTTCGCCGGCTACCATCCCTGCCACAATGCCGACGAAATCATCGAAGAAACCGCCTACGACCCGGAAACCGACTTGGAAAACACACCCGATTCCGTCTTCTGCGCCCACGGCGCCGGCTATACGGTCAAGTGGAACAAAGTTCCCGATTTCGCCCACGTC
This sequence comes from Bifidobacterium sp. ESL0784, assembly GCF_029433295.1. Classification (GTDB taxonomy): domain Bacteria; phylum Actinomycetota; class Actinomycetes; order Actinomycetales; family Bifidobacteriaceae; genus Bifidobacterium. The sequence continues at coordinate 34,242 of NZ_JAQTHV010000005.1, read as the reverse complement.
GACAGTGGGCTGCAGCTTAATAATTAGATAGTAAAACAGTTTTGTATAATCTTTTCTTCCGCCGCGCATAATTTCGCACGACATTAATATCATTGGGATGAGCGTGGGTTTTGCCGCGCGATGGTGCTTGGGTTACGGGAGGTCATGCGATGGCATATATCGACGTACAGGGCGAGACGAAGCGATACAAAACCGGTGAAACTACTATCTATGCGAATCATGACGTAACATTTTCCATCAACCGAGGTGAGCTGGTGGTCATCCTTGGTGCTTCTGGTGCCGGGAAATCGACATTGCTCAACATCCTGGGTGGCATGGATACCTGCGATTCCGGGCAGGTCATCATCGATGGCCAAGACATCGCGCAATACAACGCGCGTGAGCTGACAACCTACCGGCGTTACGATGTCGGCTTTGTCTTCCAGTTCTACAACCTCGTTTCCAACCTGACCGCGCGTGAGAACGTCGAGCTCTCCGCTGAAATCGTGCCGCATGCGGCCGACCCGGCCCAGACGCTCATTGACGTCGGTCTTGAGGACCGGCTTGACAATTTCCCGGCCCAGCTGTCCGGCGGGGAGCAGCAGCGCGTCGCCATCGCCCGTGCCGTGGCCAAGAAGCCGAAGATCTTGCTTTGTGACGAGCCGACCGGAGCGTTGGACTACAGCACCGGCAAACAGGTGCTGCGCATTCTGCAGGACCAGTCGCGCAAATTCGGCTCCACCGTCATCATCGTCACCCACAACGCCGCCATCGCGCCGATTGCCGACCGCGTCATCCACATGCGTGACGCCCGAGTGCAGAGCATCGAAGAGCATGCAACGCCGGCCGACATCGACGACATCGAATGGTGACGGTATGGCGGGCGACGATACAGTAAGTCTGAAAAGCGCGCATAGCGGCCCAGAAGAACCGCAATTCCGTGGTTCAAAGCGTATGCTTTGGCATGACATCCGGCAGGCATTCTCAAAATCCAAAGGCCGCTTCTTCTCGATCGTGCTGCTCGTGGCTCTGGGTTCCTTCGCGCTGGTCGGACTTACCGTTTCCGGCCCAGATATGCGAGACACGGGCAATGCCTACTTTGCCGAACATCATCTGGCCGATCTGAGCGTCATCTCCGACTATGGGCTCGACAAGGCCGACAGGCAGCAGATCGACAAAGCGCCTGGAGCCTCGCGTATCGAATACGGATATCTGAAAGATGTCGTCGTGCGGGGCGGCAACGAAAGCGTCCGTGTGTTTTCCGCGCCGAAGGATATTTCGACCTACCATCTGGTGGCGGGTCGGATGCCGAAAACCGCGCGTGAGACGGTTATCGATTCCTCGCATCAGGGCAAATACCCAATCGGTTCCACATTGCGGTTGAGCGAAAAGGCGGATGCGCTGGGACGTAAGGTTTTGCGTCACGACAGTTTCAAGGTTGTCGGCGTGGTCGATTCCGCCGAAATCCTCAGTTCGGTGAATATGGGGCCTTCGACCTCCGGTTCAGGCTCACTGGACGGGTACGCGGTGGTGACGCCAGGCGCCTTCAAATCAGATGATTACATGATTGCAAGGCTGACCTACACGGATCTCGACCATATGCGCGACCATTATTCATCGAAATATAATGACGCCTTGCAAGCGCACAAAAAAGCGCTTGATAAAATCTTGGCAGGACGCCCCAAAGCACGTCGTCAGGCCATCGAAAAACAGATCAAAACGCAAATCGACTCCGGGCAACAGCAGGTCAACGATGCCAAACAGCAGCTCGACAGCGCACGGCAGCAACTGGCCGATGGCAAGACGCAACTCGACAACGGCAACCAACAGTTGGCCGCTTCCAAGCAACAGCTGGCCATGCAGGTCGCAACGGCCCAGCAGCAGATTGCCGCCGCCCAAGGCAAAATCGCGCAGGGGCAGAAAGAATACGACGCGAACAAACAGCAGTATGATGCCGGAGCCGGGCAGATTGCCTCAGCTGCAAAGCAGGTCAACGATGCTTATACACAGCTGAATGCCGGGCAGTCGCAGATTGACGGCAACTCGGGAAAACTTGCGGCGGGCAAGAAGCAGGCCGATGATGCGGTGGCTCAACTGACTTCCGCACAAACGGCTAATCAGCAGGGAATAGATGCGATAAACGCGCGTATTAAAGAAGTGAACGGTCAGCATGAAAGCGGTGCTATTACAGTTGACGAATATAATACGTTGATTACGCAGCTTAATGCACAACTGACTACGCTCAATGCTCAGAAACCGGTGATTGCCAATGATCTGGCTCAAGCTCAGGCCGGCCGTGACGCCTTCATCAACGGAACCTATAACCCGGGCATCGCCCAAATCCAGGCGGCTCAGGCGCAACTCAACGCGAAACGTACCCAGGTCGATACCGGCAATGCTCAGCTGCAACAAAAACAGCAGCAGCTGGCAGCCGCCAAAACCAAGCTCGATCAGGCGGCAACGCAGCTATCGCAGGCTCGCGCCAAAGTCCAGCAGTCACAGCGGCAGCTGATCACCACGCAGCAGCAGGCCCAGGCCCAGATTGACGCGGCGCAAACCGAGCTCACCGATAAAACCAACGAATACAACACCAACAAGGCGCAGTTCGATCAGGCCGAGCCGGGTGCGCAGCAGAAAATCAAGGAGGCCGAACAAAAGCTCAACGATGCCACCGCGATGCTCAATGCCGTGGGCAATCCGGTCTATTCCGTGGATTCCAAACGCGAGACACCCGGCTCCGACGGGTACAAGGTCTACGATTCGATTTCGGTGATCGTCGATTCGCTTTCGCACATCTTCCCCTACTTCATGTACTTGGTCGCGGCGCTGGTCACGTTCACCACGATGACCCGTTTCGTCGATGAGGAGCGCATCAACGCCGGCACGCTCAAGGGGCTGGGGTATTCCGACCGTGACGTGATGAAGAAATTCGTGGTCTACGGCTTCGCCGCCTCGATTCTGGGTGCGGTTATCGGCATCGTCACCGGACACACGCTCCTGCCGATAATCGTCTATAACGCTTATAAGGTTGGTTTCAACGTGCCGGTCATCCATCTCGGATTCCACTGGCAGGTCACGCTGCTCGCCTTGGTTTTGGCTATGCTCAGTGCCGTGGTGCCGGCAATATGGAGTGCCGCCCGCGAACTCAAGGAACGGCCGGCCGCGCTCATGTTGCCCAAGCCACCGAGTGCTGGATCGAAGATTCTGCTGGAACGTATCCCCCTCATCTGGAACCACCTGAACTTCACCCACAAAGTGACCGCGCGCAACATTTTCCGCTACAAGCAGCGCATGTTCATGACCATTTTCGGTGTATGCGGCTCCGTGGCGCTGTTGACCGCCGGTTTTGCAGTGCAGGGCTCGATTTCGGCCATCAACGCACATCAGTTCGGCGACGTGATGCATTATAATCTTATCGCAGCCGAGAATGCGCATGTAACCGATTCCCAGAACAAAGCAATCAGCAAGCGGCTCGAGAAGTCCGATATCAAGCGCTCGCTGCCGGTTCATTACGAATCGATAACCAAGGTTGCCGGGCGCAACGGCGACAAGCAGTCCGTCACCATGCTCGTGCCGCGGAACACGAAAGCATTCAACGATTACATCAAACTCAACACGCGCCAAGGTCACCACCTGCTGTCGCTCGATTCGAATGGGGCGGTGATTTCCGAGCGATTCGCCAACCTCGTGCACGCCAAGAAGGGCGATACCATCGACTTCCAAGATGACGCGGGCAAGACTTACCGTGTCAAGGTCACCGGCATCTGTGAGATGTACCTTGGCCACTTCATGGTGATGAGCCCGTCCGCCTACCGTTCCGTTTTCGGGCAACGCTACCAGACCAACGCTTATATGGTCACGTTGAAGGACGGGAGTGTTGCCAACACCAAGCGACAGGCGGCCTCCTTCATGCGGCTGGGCGGCATCGAGGGCGTAGTGCAGAACACGACGCTCATGCACCAGATCGATGTGGTGGTCAAGGCCCTGAACCAGATCATGTGGGTGCTCATCATCGTGGCGACCATGCTCGGCGTGGTCATCCTCTACAACCTCACCAATCTCAACGTTTCCGAGCGCGTCCGTGAGCTTTCCACCATCAAGGTGCTGGGCTTCTACAACGGCGAGACCACGATGTACATCTACCGCGAAACCATCCTGCTTTCGATCCTCGGCATCATCGTAGGCTACGGATTCGGCGCGTGGCTGCACCGCTACATCATCACCGCCGTCCCGCCAGACGACGTCATGTTCGATCCATCCATCACCTGGCTCGCCTTCGTGGTCCCGCTGGTCGTGGTCGGCCTCATCACTGCCGCGCTGGGCTGGTTCGTCAGATCCAAGTTGAAGCATCTCGACATGCTCGAAGCCCTCAAGTCCGTGGACTGAGACCGAAACAGCGGTGTTGTGCGAGTTCTCGTACATTTTTTAGCCTTCAAAACGTACGAAAACTCGGCAGGATTGACCGGTTACTCGTTAGGATGGCAGGTCAGAAGTGGTGACGGGCCAGAGCCTGATTGAAGAAGCGGTATTCGTGCTCGGTGGAGCCTAGGGCGGCGTCCATCATTTGGTGGTATTCGTCGATGCCGGCGTCAGCGGCAAGCTTGTCGCAGATGCGCAGTTCCTCGAGGGTGCGCGAGGCGAAGCCGGGGTCAGCGTACATGCGAATCCACAGGCCGTAGGGGTGATTGTCGAGGTCGAGATTGCGTTTGCGGACCTGTTGCTCCATCTCCTGTCCGATGACGGAATAGACCCAGTAGCAGGGCATGACCACGGCGACCAGCGCGGAGTAGGAACCTGTGTCGGTAAAACGGTGCTCGTGGCCGAGATAGGCGGCGGTGGTCTCGCTCATCGGTGCGTGTTCGACGCTGAAACCGTGTTCACGGTACCACTGCTTGTGGAACGTCAGCCCTTCCTCAAGTCCGTACGAGGCGGCATCAGCGAAGAATGCGCGTTCATGCGGGTCGGAGGCACGGCTGCTCGCCAACGCCAGCAGTGAGGTGTAATCCGTGAGATAGAGATCGTCCTGATGCAGGTAGAACGAGAAATCGTCGAGCGGCAGCGTACCGTCGAGCATGCGTTCGATAAACGGCATATTGGCGATGCGCTCGCGAATTTCATCGGTATGACGCCAATAATCTTCGGTGAAACTCAAACCCGTAGGGGAGTGCTGCCAGGTGAAATCGACGGGACCATGACCGCGGCCGACATGCAGGCTGTCAGCAGCAGCAATGGCTCCGGTCATCCATGTTTTGGCGCGTTTGGCGGTCTCGACCCAGTCTTCGCATTGCGGGCGCAGGGCAGCCAGCGTGCTCGAAAGGGTATCGCCGGTGCCGTGCACGTTTTGCGTTGGCACTGCTGCACCTTCGATGCGGGTGATGGCTACTGAGGTTTCAGGTTTGAAAAGGCGATCTGCAGAATCGGCGGGATTGATCGGTTTGGCTGATTTGCTTACGGTCGGATTGTCTAATTTGTTGGTTCTGATAGTTGTGTCGTGCGAGTTCGGTACCGCGAGGATATCGGTGCAATCCTTGTTGCCACTGAGGGCCAAAGCGCCGCCTTTAGCGTAAACGGCAACGCCGAAGTGAGTAGCTACGGATTTTGCCAGCCGTTCCATTTCCTTATAGGAACTTGGAGCTTGGGGAATGGTGTGACTGGTTTTAGCTGCGTGAAGTGTATCAGTATCATCGTCTGATGGCTTGTTTCCAGCACTTTTGTTGCTCGAAACTTCGTTGTCCAGTTCTGCCTTTTTGCCCATTGCATCAAGTGCTGCCAGTTCCATCGCATTCGGCGTGATGATATCGGCCAACGGAATCAGCGTGGTCAACGCCTGTTCGGCTTCGGCCGTGAGCAGTCGGTCGCCGGATTTGGCATACATCACCGGATCGAGCACGACGGTCGGTTTGCTTTTGCCGCTAGTCTCGTATGCATTCAACAGTTCGGCCAGCCATTCCCTTACGGTATCGACCAACTCCGGTGTGCCGAGCATCCCGATTTTCATGGCATCGATATTGGCGTCGTCGCTCACTGCCTTGAGCTGGGCAAGCAAAAACGACGATTCGACGTTGACGATGTCGGCGACACCCTGCGTGTTCTGTGCCAGTACGCTGGTCATCGCCGCGTATCCGAAGATCCCCTGTGCGGTGAACGCCTTCATGTCAGCCATCGTGCCAGCACCGCCGATGGGATCCGAACCCTCGATGGAAAGCACGCGCAGGCGCGACGGTTTGGTCCGATTCAGTTCGCTGTCATAGCGTTGCTGCATGTCGAGCAGTTTGGTGATGGCCTGTGCTGAATTGTCGTTTAAAGTTTGTGTCGTATTTTTGGTTTCTTGGGCTTCAGAAATGCCTGAATTCTGAGTGGAATCGAAGGAATCGGCTGTATCGGTCATTATCGCAATCTTTCCTTGTCTAGTTTTCATTATTGCGCCATTGCCAGGCGTGATCCATTGGCCCCGAACCGGCACCGAGGTCAAGGCCGGCAGCGATGCAACCCGTGAGGTAGTCTTTGCCTTTTTGTACCGATTCGGTCAGTGATTGGCCCTTTGCAAGCCCCGCTGCGATGGCGCTGGAAAGCGTGCAGCCAGTTCCGTGGGTGTTCGGGTTGACAATGCGTTCGTGACGGAACCAGGTTATCTGTCCGTTGTCTAATAACAGATCGTTGGCGCCGTCGCGTCCGTGCCCGCCTTTGACAAGCACAGCACAGTCGCCACAATGCTTTGTGATACGTCGTGCGGCTTCAATGGTGCTCGTTTCATCATGTATGGTTCCAGACGCGTTTTCGACGGTGTTGCCAACATTCGTGGTTTCCGGCATGACTTGGGGATTGGTGTCATTGGCAGCGTCACGAGATGCATCGAAATCTGCCAATGCCTCGGCTTCGGGGATGTTGGGCGTCACCAAAGTGACCAGCGGAAGCAATTTCGTGCAAAGCGCGTCAACCGAACTTTTGCTGCTCAGTCGGTCGCCGCTGGAAGCGATCATCACCGGGTCGATCACGATATTGGCGGCGCGGTAATGCTGAAGCCGTTCCGCGATGACTTCGATGAGTTCTGCGTTGGGAACCATGCCGATTTTGACGGCATCGGGACGGATGTCTTCGAATACGGCGTCGATTTGTGCAGCCAGTATGTCCGGTGACGCGGCTGCGGAGGCTCGTACGCCGGTAGTGTTCTGCGCGGTCAACGAGGTGATGGCGCTCATGCCATAGACTCCGCAGGCCATGAACGTCTTGAGATCGGCCTGGATACCGGCCCCGCCCGAGGAATCGCTGCCAGCGATGGACAGCACCGCCGGCAGCTTGTATGGATGAACGGTTGTGGCCGTCACCATTGGTGAGTCATCGATAGATGAGTTATGAGACATTTTCAGCCACGCTTCGCGCGTGCGGCATTCCACGAGTCCACCATGGCCTTGGTGGTGGCTTGCGGATCGTCGGCTCCGGCGATGGCCGAAACCACGAACCAGCCGGCGGCCTGCGTTTGCGCCAAGTCCGGCAGGTCTTCGAGTTTCACACCTCCGCCCACGACGATGGGGTAGTGGGACTCCGTGCACAAAGCATTGATGGATTCGGTGTCCTGTGTATGGCGTTTGTGATCCGCGCCGATGACGATGCAATCGGGCTTGGTGGTGCTGGGATGCAGCGGACCTGCGCCGATGTAATCGATGGTCCCGTTGGGCAGCGCATTGGCGGCTTTCACCTCATCGAGCACCTTGCAGCTCAGTCCGATGATGGCATTGTCCCCAAGCAGTTTGCGCGCCTCGACCGGGGTCATGTCGTCCTGCCCGATATGAACGCCGTCAACCTTGATACCCATGTCTCTGCATTGCCAAGCCACGTCCGCACGGTCGTCGATGACCAGCGGGACGGCCTCGGAGGCGCCGGCTTGGTCAATGACATCGGAGGTCTGTCGCGCGATTTCGGTGATGTCCCTGGCGTCGCCCGGCTTGACGCGAATCTGCACGAAGGTGATGCCACCGGCCAGCGCCTGCCGCACGATATCGGGGACAGGCCGTGATTTGGTATCTGCCGGTCCGAGCACAAGGTAGGAGCTCAGGTCAAAGCGATCGCGTATAGATGCAGGAAATACTGAATTATTTGTAGTCAAAATTTATTCGATTCTGTAATAGGTAATAAAAATATAGACTGTATAGAAATTCTGTGATTGACCCGGCCGTACGAATCGTGTCAATCGCAGAAGGCGGCTCAGCCGAGTATCGGCGAGGCGGCGATTTGCTCGGGAGTGGTTGACCAGAGGCCATCGAGGAACGCGACTTGGAACGAACCGGGGCCGTGGGAGTTGGCTTCTCCGGTTTCACTGGCACGGTTGTAGAGCACGCTTGCGGCGAGAGCTGCGGTCAGCGGGTCGGCGACGGCGAGATACGTGGCGACCACGCCGCCAAGCGAGCAGCCGGCACCGGTGATTTTGGTCATCATCGCGCTGCCCCCGGGCAGACGGTAGGTGTGCTCGCCGTCGGTGACGAGGTCGGTTTCGCCGGAAACGGCCACCGCTCCTTGGCCTTGCGCGTCGCCCTTGGCAATGAACTTCGCCAGAACGCGTGCGGATTCTTCCGCAGCTTCGACGTCATCAGCCGATTCCACGCCGACCGGGCCGCTGGATTTCTTGGATTTGCTCTGCTTGTCGCCCGCGTCCAACGGTAATTCCCACATCTCGCGCAGCTTGATGATTTCGGAAGCATTGCCGCGGATGATGGTGGGCGGAGCCACCTTGAAGGATTTGAGGATATCGGTGCGCGTGGTGCCGAGTCCGGCGGCCACCGGGTCAAGCACCCAGCGATGATGGTCGGCGTGGAAGTGTCTGGCGATTTCCTCGAGTGCGTCCTCGTAGAACGGCAGGAGCGTGCCGACGTTGATATAGCTGGCTCCGCTGGCCACCTCGCCGTCGGCGATGTCGTCGGGCAGGAAGCTCATTGCGGCTGCGCCGCCAGCCGCGAGCTGTGCGTTGGCCACGAGATTGATGGTAACGAAGTTGGTGAAGGACTGCGCCAGAGGGGTGGTGTCGCGCACGGTCTGCGCGGCCTCACGGACGCGCGTGCGAAGCGGATCGTCCGTCGCCAGATTATTGAGATTCTTCAGATTGTTATTTGCTGATGAGTATGCGTCATTGACCATATTCGCGTCTCCCTACGATGGTATTAACCAACAGGTTCCAAGGGTCGAGCGTTGTGCTCGTCTCAACTTGCGCGCCCGCCGAAGCGGTCTCGCAGGTTCCCCTGCACTTACAATCCCTGACGCTATGCGCTTCATTGGACAAGATGGATTCCCAGTCAGCGGGTGGCCGGCTTCTGCGGTATGTCACCTCGGTATATTCTGGGGTTTGTTGTTGGTAGAGACATAGAGGCAGGGAGTGCAGGATGAGCTCAAGAGTGCGCTATTTCGATATCGCCAAGGGGATTGCCATGATCGGCGTCGTCCTTGGCCATAGCATTCTTCTGGTCTCCCCGATGGGCACCGTCTCGAACTGGCTCTACATCTTCTTTTTCTCGTTCCATATGCCGCTCTTCTTCTTGCTTTCCGGGTATTTCATGCATCCCGATCGCCGATTCGCGTGGCGCAAGGAATCAAGGGAATTGCTGCTCACCTACGTCATCACGGCAGCCACGGTGGTGCTTCTTCACCTGGTTGTTGCGCTCCTGACCCATCGTGACGTCGCCGGCATCGTCGGCGGTTGGACGGTGGCCGCGTTGTACGGTTCGGGTTCCGACATGACCAATACCCTCTTTCCCATGTCGCGTTACATCGGTGCTATATGGTTCCTTCTGGCGTTGTTCTGGGCGCATCTGCTGGTTCATGTCTCTTACCGTCTTCCGGCCACCCCGTTGTGGATTCTTGTCTTTTTCGCTTGCGGCTATGTGTCTTCGCGTTATGTCTGGTTGCCGTTGAGTGTGCAGGCGGGTTTGACGGCAACGCTTTTCGTGTATTTGGGATGTTTGGCAAAAAGTTTCGACATCGTCGGGATTTTTCGTCGCTGTCCCATTCTGTGGGTTCCCAGTGCGCTAGTCTGGGCATGGGCGATGTGGAAATTTACCGAATTCGGTCTGGCTACGAACGCTTATGGGCAGACCCCGTTGCTGTCGATTGTCGGATCGATAGGCGCCACCCTGTGTATCGTCGGCGCCTCCTCGGTCATTGACCGCTGGGTACCTTACTTGAACAAGGCTTTGGCATTGATTGGCAGATACACGCTTCCGATTTTCTGCGCACATCTTCTGGAGGAGGATGACTTGCCTTGGGGCACCATCGCCGAAAAGCTTCAGTCTCTCGTCGGTTATCAGGCAGAGCCATTTGTCATTTTTGCGGCGCGCTCAATCCTGATTGCGGTGATGGTTCTACTGCTTTACCGAATTCCGAAGATCAACGTCGTTTTCTTCCCTTCGCTGGCCAAGAAGATTCCCGCATCGAATGCATGAGGATTCCCTCAACCGACTGTTTTCTTTTTATCGTTCTCTAGTTTGCAATGTTGATTGAAGTTATCTGGTAACAGAAAGTCGTCGCCTTCCATTGTTCAATTCGGTGGAAGACGACGACTTGTGAATTCTTGGTATACCCGCAGTTAACTTACCAGCGCACGGAAATGCGCTCGCGGTCATGCGGCTTGGCGGCGGCGATTTCGTCGACCAGGGCCACCGCATAGTCGGCGTAGCTGATGGCGCTTTTGCCGTCCTTGTCGGTGGTGTATTCCTCACCGGCCAGAACGTACTTGCCGGTGCGTGGGCCGTCGGCCTGGAAATCGCCGGCAGGACTCACGTAGGTCCAATGCACGTCGTCGCGCTTGCGCAACGCATCGAGAGCCTTGCCCATCGCCAGCGGTACGCCCTTGATGTTGTCGGGGAACGAGTCGGAAAGCTGCTTGGTATGCGCCTTGTCGGTGTAAAGGCTGCCTGCGCCGCCGACCACCAGAAGTCTGGTGTCGCTGCCCGAAAGCGCGTCGGCCAGGTGCTTCAACGAGGTGCTGTGCTCATCGAGCTGGGCTGGGTCGAAAATACCGAAAGCGTCAACGACGGCGTCGAAACCTGCAAGGTCGTCAGCGGTCAGATCGTACAGATCCTTGATAATGGCGTGCTGCGCCTTGGTTTTGTTCTCGCCTCTCACGATGGCGGTGACGTCCATGCCGCGATTGACGGCCTCTTCGACGATCAGGCGTCCGGCTTTGCCGTTGGCTGCTATCACTGCGATTTTCTTGCTCATGATTTGTTCCCCTTTATAGCTAACGAATGAATGTAAATGAAGGCCGATTTACTTGACGACCTTGAAGCCACTGGTCCACTGGGTGCCGCCGTTCATGGCCAGCACCATCTGCAGAGCGCCGAAGCCTTCCATGTACGATGCACGCTTCAACGGGCCGGCATCTACGAAACGCAGGTCTGCGCCCTCGACGATGGCTTGCAAGGCTTTCTTGGCGTCCTCGCTGTCGGAAGCGGCCATCACCGTGGTTGGCGCACCATCGTTCGTTCCACTGGCCAACGTTGCGGCGAAATCGGTGTTGAAAGCCTTGATGACCTTGGAATCCGGCAGTTTCGCTGCGAGTTCTTCGGCGGCTGAATGAACGCCTTGCGGCAGGGCCAGGTCCATCGTGCTGAAATCGACGGGGTTGCTCGGGTCGACTACGATTTTGCCGGCCAGTTGCGTGCCATATTCGTCAACCACGCTGGCCTCGGCAGGGTAGGGCAGCGCCAGAATGACGATGTCGCCGGTGATTTCCTCGCTCCAAACGGAGGGCGTGACGCCGGGAATGGCCGCGGCCTTGGCCTTGTCGCGGTCGATGACCTGTACGTCGGCTCCCGCCGCGACGCCAATGCCTGCCACGGCCGCCCCGATGTGTCCTGATCCGAAAACGGTGATGCTTGTCATGATGTGCTCTTTTCTACCTGGTTTTACTTGGTTATCCTGCGTTTGATTCCTGAAACCGGAATCTCAGCAGGTGCTGTAATTGTTACTGTACCGGAGAACGGCGTTGAAAGTTGGTAGTTACATTTAGGAAGTATAGGTACTTTTAGGTAACTCTTGTGAGTTTCCAAGTGAAATACAATCCTGAGAATTTGAAAGATACGCTATTGGATGAATAGTCATTTACTGCTATAAAGTCCAAAAGTGCTGTTAGTTTCTAAAAGTAATTATAAATGATTCCTGAATTGTCTGGATTCGGATCAGGTCGTAACCTCCTTTAAGACGCGAGACGATCAAAACCTCCCCTTGAAATTGAGGCTTGATGCTTCGCTCTCTTGAAGTCAAGATATCGGTCAGATGGGTTTATCGCATGCAGATTCCGGTCTTGACAATACGGAGTAAATGGATGGATGAGTTTGACGGGAGTGATATGAACAAAATGAACGATGATGTGAAAGCGAGTAATGCGACTAATGGTAGTGTCGCAAAATCTCTTCCGGCATGCCCGGTCGAAACGACGATGACACTGATCGGCAACAAATGGACCGTGCTCATCGTGCGTGATTTGTTGCAGGGTACCAAGCGTTTCAGTGAGCTGCGTCGTTCGGTCGGTAATGTTTCGCAGAAAGTGCTCACCTCGAACTTACGCGAAATGGAGGCCGACGGCTTGGTGAACCGCAAGGTCTACGCTGAAGTCCCGCCGCGGGTCGAGTATTCCCTGACCGAAACCGGTCGCAGCCTCAAGACGGTCATCGATGCCATGCGAGTATGGGGCACCCGCTACCAGCAGGCCATGCTTCATCCGGTGGACTGAACATGATGAACAATGCGAAGAAAAGTATCATTTGGCTTGCTTTTGGTCGCATGTACTGGTGGTGCTGATAACTAAGACGGAAGGCGAACAAGGTCGTGCGTTGGGGTAAAGTGGCATAACCGAGTTTGGTGTGACAATAAACACAGCGATTAGGCAGGCAGGGAATTCGTGCTACAGATTAAAGACATCAGCAAGCAGTACAAGACGGGCGATTTCGTCCAACAGGCGTTGGATCATGTGAGTCTTACTTTGCGTGACAATGAGTTCGTAGCGATTTTGGGTCCGTCCGGTTCAGGCAAGACCACGCTCTTGAACATCATTGGCGGACTTGACCGCTACGACGACGGCGACCTCGTGATCAACGGGACATCGACCAAAAAATACAAGGATCGCGACTGGGATTCCTACCGCAACCACACGGTCGGCTTCGTTTTCCAGAGCTATAACCTGATTCCGCACCAGACCATCCTCTCCAACGTCGAGTTGGCACTGACCATTTCCGGCGTTTCGCGCGCCGACCGTCGCAAGCGTGCGGAGGAAGCCTTGCAGAAGGTCGGTCTGGGCGAGCATATCAACAAGAAACCGAACCAGCTTTCCGGCGGCCAGATGCAGCGAGTTGCCATTGCCCGTGCGCTGGTCAATGACCCGAGCATCGTTCTTGCCGACGAACCTACAGGCGCGCTTGATTCCGAGACTTCCGTGCAGATCATGGATTTGTTGAAGGAAGTGGCCAAAGACCGTCTGGTCGTCATGGTTACCCACAATCCCGAGCTTGCCCACGAATACGCCAACCGTATCGTCGAGCTGAAAGACGGGGTGATTCGTGGCGATTCAAGGCCTGTCGAACCCAAAGAAGTGGCTGACGAAAAGCCTGCCGTCCATCGCACGATGGGCAAGGCTTCGATGTCATTCGCCACGGCGGTCGCCTTGAGCTTCAACAATCTGAAAAGCAAAAAAGCCCGAACGATTCTGACCTCATTCGCCGGTTCCATTGGCATCATCGGCATTGCGCTGATCCTTTCGGTCTCCACTGGCGTGAACCGCTATATCGCCGATATCCAAAAGGAGACGTTGACCTCGTATCCCATCGAGATCAACGAGCAGACCTTCGATATGAACAAGATCATGGACACCGCTCAGGCTGCAGCCGATTCCAAGGAAAAGGCCAAGCCGCGCAACGGCATTTATCCCGACGATTCCAGCGTCAAGGGCGCTGCGTCGGTCACCACTGGCATCACCAGCAACAATCTGAGTCCGTTCAAGCAGTACCTTGACAAGCCGGGTAACGACGTGCGCAAGTATGTGGGTGACGTCGGCATCCAGTATTCGTATTCGCCAAAGTTCTCCGTATTCACGCACGATTCCACAGGTGCTCTTGTGGATGTCGAAGGCGTGAAAGTAGGTGGATCGGCCTCGCAGTCCGTGGCCGGCAAGATTGCCGGTCTCAATTCGTCTTCAACCGATTTCTCCAGCCTGCAATCCATGCAGATGTCCCAATTCACTGGCAAAACCGACAACAACAAGGCGCCGTCCGCGTTCACCGAGATTATGCCCGGCGAACATGCCGACAAACAGCCCATCAGTTCGGTGATCACCGACAACTATCAGATGGTCAAGGGCCATTGGCCCAAGTCGAGCAACCAGGTAGTACTCGTGCTTGACAAGAACAACGAGATTCCGCTTACCCAGGTCTACGAACTCGGTTTGCTGCCCGCATCTGATTACAACGACATGATGAACAAGCTCAACAGCGGAGAAAAGGTCAAGACTAATACCTCCCGCATTGACTATTCCAAGGCGATGGACCAGCCTTTGACTTTGCTGCCCGCCGCCGACCAATACGTCAAGGATGCGAACGGACACTATCAGTACGTGGGCAATGATGCCGATCAGGTCGGCAAGCTTATGGACTCGCAGTCCGCAGTGAAACTCAAGGTCGTGGGCGTCGTCCGTGCCAACGGCGACGCAAAGACCACACCATTGGCACCCGGCATCGGCTATACGCGCATGCTTACCAATTCCCTGATCGACCATGCCAAATCCAGCGAAATCGTTGATGCGCAGAAGGCTGATCGCACCCACAACGTTCTCAACGGCATGACCTTCGCACCTTCCGACGACGCAACCAAGGCAGCCAATGCCAAGGCCTACGTGGCCTCGTTGCCGGTCTCGGATCAGGCGAACATGGCCAAGAGCCTCATGACCCAAGCCCCTGGCGGCATGGGCGCGGCGAGTTCCAACCAATCCGCCGACGTCACCCAGCAGCGCAACGCCGCTGCGGCCGCAGCCGGAAACGCCGCCGCAGCCAGCAATCCGCAGGAAGCGGTCTCCGGCATGGGCGAGCAGCAGGTGGCGCAGGCGTTCAGCAACTACCTTGCCACGGCACCTGAAAACGTGCTGGTTTCGATCTATAACCAATACGTCTCCACGGGTACCTACAACGGCAATCTCGCCGATTTCGGCGTCATCGGCCGCGACGCCCCAAGCTCCATCAAGATCTACGCCGACAGTTTCGACGCGAAAAACAACATTGAGGATGCCATCAAGAAGTACAACGACGGCGCCAAGAAGAAGGACCGCATCGTCTACACCGATTATGCGGGACTCATGATGAACTCGGTGACCACCATCATCAACGTCATCACCTACGTCCTGATCGCCTTCGTCGCGGTCTCGCTGGTGGTCTCTTCAATCATGATCGGCATCATCACCTACATCTCCGTGCTGGAACGCACCAAGGAAATCGGCATTTTGCGTGCGATGGGTGCCTCCAAGCACAACGTCTCCACGGTATTCAACGCTGAGACGGGCATCATCGGCCTATGTGCTGGCGTCATCGGCATCGTGGTCACGCTGATACTGATAATCCCTGGCAATGCCGTCATGCATCACTTCATGGGCACCAATCGGGTCAATGCCGCGCTGCCACTTTCCGGCGCGATCATCCTCATCGTGCTGTCGGTGGTTCTGACGTTGATCGGCGGGCTTATACCGTCGCGTAAGGCCGCCAAGCAGGACCCGGCCACTGCGTTGCGCACGGAATAGCCTGATTCCCAGCTTCGTTTTGCTGCAGGAAGCGGATTGCTTGCGGGCGCTACGAAGCTGACGGGTGCAGAGAAAAAATAGTTTGGCCCGGTCTGCGTATGTCATTCATACGCAGACCGGGCCAAACCGATGAAAGCTCTATACCCGAAGATTATTCTCCCGCAGTTTTAAGTTCCTTGTCTCGCTTGTCTGCAGCGGCCATTGCCATGGAACTGACGAAGTTGATCGGCTGGTCGAAGTTGGGCTGGAAGAGCATGTCGGTCGAAGCGAGCTGGTCGATGGTGAATCCTGCCTGGATGGCCACGGAAATGAGGTTGGCCGCCATGGAAATATCATGCTTTGCGACGAACTGCGCGCCCAGAATGCGCCCGGTAGCCTTTTCGTAGACGATCGTTGCGGTCACCGGGGTGGTGGAGAGCATGAATTCCGGACGGTAATTCTCTTGGATGGTCGCCGAGTCGGCCTCGATATGACGTCGGTTGGCTAAGTCCAAGGTCATGCCGCTGGAAGACATCGACAGGTCGTAAAGCTGGATGGCACTGGTCGCCTGGGTGCCGGCGTAGGCCTTGGTGGGTTCTTCAATGTTTTCGCCGATCAACATCGCCTCGCGGATGGCGTTGCTGGCCAGCGGGCGGTATTCGTCGGTATTCGTTGGGTTGAAATGTACCGTTGCGCAGTCGCCGGCGGCGAACACGTCGTCGAGTATGTCGCTTTCAGGGGTGGCGGCGCGCATGTACTTGTCGACGATGATGGCGCCGTAGCCCAACGTGCGCAGTTGTGCGGAAACCAAGCTGGTATTCGGCACAAAGCCTGCACCCATCACTGCGAGGTCCGCAGTGTATTCACCAAGCTCGGTGACCACGGTGATGCCGGAGTTCTCGACCCCGTCGCTGCCTGTCTCGGGGCGGAACGCGACGACTTTCTGGTTCATGGCCAACGTCACGTCGTGTTCTTTGAACTCTGCCTCGGCCTGATCGGTGACGATTTTGTCGTAATTGTTGTCGAGCACATGCGGCAGCGCGTCGACAAGCGTGACCTTGATGCCGCGCGTGCTCAGCTGTTCCGCCAGCTCGCAGCCGATATAGCCGGCTCCGACCACTACGACCGACTTGATCTTCTTGGCTCGTTCGACGATGCGCCGGCCGTCGTTGAAGTCCTTGCACAGCATCGCCTGACCGTTCTTGAGTGATTCCCTCAAGCCTTGGATGAAGGGTGCTGCAGGTAATGAACCCGTGGTGATGACGAGCTTGTCGAAAACGTATTGTTTCGACTTTCCGGTTTCAAGGTCGGTGGCGTTGAGTTTTTTGCCCTTGACATCAACATCGGTGACTTCGTGGCGCATGTGCATCTTCGCCCCGGATTTTTCAAGTTCTTCGGGAGAGGTGTAGAACATCTTTTCCGTGCCGCTGACATGGTTGCCGGCCCACAGGGCGATACCGCAGGAAAGGAAGGAGACGGTGTCGTTTTTCTCAAAGACATCAACCGTCCAGTCAGGATGATTGCGAAGAATGGAATTCGCGGCAAAGGTACCCGCGTGCGTGCATCCGATAACAGCAACTGTAGTCATGAAAATTCCCTCTGATAATTCCTCAATCCCATGTTATACCCCAAAGGGGGTAAAAACACTGGCTCTTCTAATATGATAGTCAGAAGGCTCGACGAATGCCTTGCAAACGTGGATTTATTAAAACGTTTTAAGTTTTATTTTGTTTTTAAATTTTGGCTCGAAAGTCAACGATATCTAAGAGTTTAGCAGATTTTTAAAAAAGCTGTTTGACTTTTTACATGTCAAGTCTCTTTTATTGAAAGTAAAAAACGTCGGAGAGTATTACGACATTTGTATAATCGATGTATATATAAGTTTATTTGTCAGATTGGCGGATTATTTTGATTTTCGAATGATATCCGGGCAAACGGATACCGGCAATGGGAATGGAGTCCATCATGGCGGAAAAGGTGGGTTCGTTTACCGTCTCCACGCTGAGCGTCGCCGTAAGTCTATTTGCCGGCGGTGCGTGCGGGTCATTGGTGCGACTGACGTTGAGCGCACTGCAGCCGGCCGATGTCGCCTGGCCGTTCATGACCATGGCCATCAATCTCACCGGCGCCGTGTTCCTTGGGTTCATCACGGCGTATATGGCCCAGCTTGGGCCGGATATCGGCCTGTGGAGGGTGACGAGACTTGGGCTCGGTACCGGTCTGATCGGCGGGTACACGACGTACAGCACGTTCATGCTCGAAGTCGCTAAGCGTATCAGGGGCGGGCATGTGGGCGTGGCCCTCTCATATCTTTTGGGCAGTGTCATCTTCGGTCTGTTGTGTGCGCTGCTTGGTCTGGCGATTGGAAAGGTCGTCGGTAGACGTCGAGTCCGGCTCAATGCTTTGGCGCCTGTCGCCGGTGGGAGCCGGCGGAATGATCATGACGTTGCTGATGAGAGCAGGAGCCAGCCTGGCGCGAATGCTCCTTCTGTTCCCACCGACTCGGGGAATTCGGCGGCATCCGTCGGTACCGCCAACGCTGTTGAATCGGATGAACCGGCTGAGCCCAACCGTGGCCTGTTGGTAGGCGTTGCGCTCGTTCTCTTCGCCTGCATCGTTCTTCTTGCGTTGCTGGCCAACCGCCATTACTGGCAAAACGTTGCCGCTTTCGGCTTGCTTATCGTCGCGTCGCTTATTGGTG
The DNA here is from genome assembly GCF_029433295.1 of Bifidobacterium sp. ESL0784. GTDB lineage: Bacteria > Actinomycetota > Actinomycetes > Actinomycetales > Bifidobacteriaceae > Bifidobacterium. The sequence goes on along the minus strand of NZ_JAQTHV010000005.1, from coordinate 15,820 downwards.
GTTTTGGGGCCTTCACCCGATACAGCGTCGATGCCTGGGTCAATAACCGGGTCCGCTCTCCTTTCCCCTGCGGCACTCTTGTCGTCAATCTCACCGCCTGTCTGGCCATGGGTCTGGTGGCCGGCTGGTGCGCGACACACGCCGGTTTGTCGACTCTGCAATACCTGCTCGCATCCGGTTTTCTCGGCGGCTACTCGACCTTCAGCACCGCCAGCGTGGAAGGTGCGAAGCTGGTGCGTGGCGGCAAGCCGCTGTGGGCTTTCGTGCATACGGCAGGGATGATGGTTGTCTCCCTTGCGTTGCTGTTGCTTGGCATGCTTGTCTAGCATTGCTCTGGCTTATCGAAACTTGACGTTGTCGGCCCGGTTTTGCTGTTTCCGTTCGGCGTGTTCGGCTTTAGGGACCCGATGGTTCCAAGCTTTCGTGTGCCTGGACGGTGATTATTTTCGTCAGTGTTGATTATCCGCAGAAAGTGCTACCAGAGGTTCTGCTACGATTTGATTAAAAGGATGGCATCGAGATATGGCCTAAAACCATATGCCGATGAGCATCGCTTTTGTTGTGATACATAAGAAAAGAGTTTGAAGGATTAACATGGCAGGGCTTATTTTCCTGATTATCGTTCTGGTAATCATCATCGCGCTGGTTGCCTCGGGCATCTTCGTAGTGCCGCAGCAGCAGGCATACATCATCGAGCGGTTCGGCAAGTTCCTCAAAGTGGAGCTGGCCGGTATCCATTTCAAGATTCCGTTCGCCGACCGCATTGCCACCAAGACGAACATGCGCGTCAACCAGCTGAATGTCAAGCTCGAGACCAAGACTCTCGACAACGTCTTCGTCACCGTCGTTGCCTCCACGCAGTTCCGTGTGGACCCGCGCAACGTGGCCACCGCCTACTATGAGCTTCGCGATCCGGCCGGCCAGCTGCGCAGCTACGTCGAGGATGCCCTGCGTTCCGCCATTCCTGCGCTCTCGCTTGACGATGCGTTTGCCAAGAAGGACGACGTGGCCGCCGACGTGCAGAAGACCGTGGGCGGAGAGATGGCGAAGTTCGGCTTCACCGTCGTCAAGACCCTGATCACCGCCATCGACCCGAGCCCGGCCGTCAAGACCGCGATGGACTCCATCAATGCCGCCCAGCGCGAGAAGGAAGCCACCCGCCAGCGCGCCGATGCCCAGCGCATCCAGATTGAGACGCAGGCCACGGCCGACGCCGAGAAGACCCGTTTGCAGGGTGAAGGCCAGGCCAATTACCGTCGCGAGATCGCCAACGGCATCGTCGACCAGATCAAGAGCCTGCAGGGTGTGGGCATGGATATCGCCGACGTCAACAACGTGGTGCTCTTCAATCAGTACCTGGACGTGATGCGCTCGTTGAGCGAATCCGGCAACGCCAAGACCGTGGTGCTTCCCGCCTCTACTCCCGGTGGCTACCAGCAGCTTTTCGACGAGGTCACCAAGGCCATGGTCACCTCCAACGAAGCGAAATAAGAGGGTTCGATTCCCGGATAAGCCGTTTCCCGGTGAGTGAGGAACGGACATCCGCTATACTGAGCAGTACCAGTCAAGGTGTCCGGAAAATCGAACAGCTTGACGCGACACAAGGACGTGTCAATTAGCTGGGCGGATTCCTCACTCACCCGAGGAATCCGTCCAACATTATTTTCAATGGTTTCGCACATTGCTGCTGATAAACCGCATGGAACTTGTTGCAAAAGTCCGTTTGCCGCAGCAGCTTATATTATGCCTATTACTGTTGGTAAACGGCATGTCAATTACCATAAAAGTCCGTTTGCATGCAGCAATGGAGTAAATGGAGGGTCTTACGCCGGCAGGCTGCATACCTGTTGCAGACAGAGCCTGTTTGCCGGCATTAAATTCGAAAGACCAGCAATCAGTTTACGAGGAATTCCGGCACGGATTCGGCCGCGTCAAGTCCCTTCTGGTACATTGCTTCCAGCCCCTCCGAGTTCTTGCTCAGCGTGTCAAGCCCGCAAAGATCGTCAGGCGCGAGGATGAGCACCTTGCCTTCGCTCGCGAGTTTTTCGGCTACCTTCATCTCTTCGTTGTAGGTGCGGTAGCGGTTCTTGAGCCGTTCCGCGGCGGCGGGGTAGGAGCGTTTCAGCAGAGCTGCGGGAGCGGCGTCCCTTTTGGCCTCGCGCACGAAATCGCGTTGGTGGGTCAGGATGAGCACGATGCGGTCATAACCCTCGTCCTCAGCCAGTTGTACCGGAATCGGATCCGCGATGCCCCCGTCGTAATACGGAATGCCGTCGACGATATACGGTTCACAGGCCACTGGCACCGCACTGGAGGCCTTCATCACGTCGTAATCGTCCTGATGCACGTCCGACTTGTCGAAGTAACGCGCGTAGCCATTGCGTGCGTCGCAGGCCACCACCGTGAATTCGGTGGGAGAGGCGGCGAAAGCGGGGTAATCGACGGGGTATTCGCCGTCGGAGTTCGACAGGGTGCCGTAGATATAATCCAGATTGGCGTAATTATGAAGCTTGAGGAAATTGTTGGCACTGGCATATTCCGGTCGGAAGGCATATTCCGTATAGAACTTGTGGGTGCGTCCACGCTGGCCGGAGATGTAGGAGATCATGTTCGCACTGCCCGCGGAGACTCCGTAGCACTTGTCGAAGGTGATGCCTTTATCCATCAGCCGGTCCATCACGCCTGCGCCGTAAATGGAGCGGAAACCTCCACCGACGTCGATCAAAGCAGTTTTCGTCATCGTCTCCCCTTTCCTTAAAGCCGAAGTCGATTATTGTCAGTTAACTGAGCATACGTCTGCCTCACGGACATCGCAATGGAAAGGCGATGCTTGGGCATGGCTGGGAAAGATGACAAATTATCGAGGTCAGAACAGCATCGGCAGGCCGAACGCAGGCTTTGTACGGCGTGAATTTTTCACGTCTCGAATATCAGTCATTGAGACGTTTGGCGGCCAGGGCTGCCATGCGCTCGCTGGTATCCGAGTTCTTCAGCGTCACTCCGCCTTGGGTGGTCGGCTCGGCAAGTTTGCCGGCGGCGGCGAGCAGGTCGTGCAGATGCCGGGTGGTGCCCTCGTTGCCGTCGATGATGGCCGTTGAGGAGGGGAGCAATTCGCGGAAATAGTCGCGGTAGAAGACGAAATGCGTGCAGCCGAGCACCACCGAGTCGATCTCGTCAAGGTCATAGCTGTCAAAGTAGCGGTGCAACGTATGCATCACCAGATCGTGGTCTTCCAGCTGGTCGTGCTCCACAATTTCCACCAGGTCGGGGCAGGGCTGGCGATAGATGGTGTTGGTGGCGCTGAAACGCTGCATCAAGGCTATAAATTTCTTCTCGCGCAGTGTCAGCGGAGTGGCGGCGACGATGACATGTTGCGGCTCGCCGTTGCCCCGGTCACATGCCACCTTGAGCGCCGGTTCCATGCTGATAATCGGCAAGTCATAGGTTGCGCGCAGATCGTTGACTGCGGCCGAAGTGGCGGTGTTGCAGGCGATGACGATGGCCTTGACACCCATGGCGACGAACCGATCGACGATGGCGAACGAGAGCTTGCGCACTTCTCCCGGGGTTTTGGTGCCGTAGGGGGCGTTAGCGGAGTCGCCGAAATAGATGATGTTTTCGCCCGGCATTTCCTTGCGAATCTCCCGCACGACGGAAATGCCGCCCAGCCCCGAATCAAACACGCCTATGGGAGCGTTGCTTGCCATACCGTCCTCTTTCACCGCGATTTCAAAACCTGTTTCAAGGTTAGTGATTTCACTTTGAATAATAGCGGTCCGAACGAATATACACACGATAGGCCGGCGGTGGCCTGTATGCGGCAATCGGCTGCCGGCATGACGCATGAACCGGGGAGCAGGTAGACTTGTCTGTTATGAGTCTTCCACAATTCGTCTATAAAGGGCATGGCACCGGCAACGATTTCGTCATCTACATCGACCGTGAGGGCAGGTTCGAACCGACCGCCGACGAGATCTGTCATATCTGCGACCGGCATTTCGGCATCGGTGCCGACGGCCTGATTCGCCTGACGAAGCCTGAATATGTCAGTGACCTTTCGTCCGTGCAGATTGCACAATGCCGGGATGGCGGGGCCGGGTGGTTCATGGACTATCGCAACGCTGACGGGACGTTGGCGGAGATGTGCGGCAATGGCACCCGCGTGACGGCGTTGCTTGCGCAGCGTGCCGGCATGGCCGATGCTCCCGACGGCACGCCGTTCAAGCTGGGCACACGCGCCGGGGTCAAGACCCTGCGCTCACTAGGAGCGCTTGCGCCTTATGGCGACGACGTGTTCCAAGTGAGTCTGGGTGCCGGCAAAATCGGGTCGTTGGATACTTACGGGGTCACCATTCCCGGCACTTCCGGCGAAGCCCGCGGCACGTTCGTCGATATGGGCAATCCGCATGTCGTCTCGGTACTGGAAGACGACAAGGCCACATTGCCTGCCGTCGAGGATCTGGATCTTAGTGTCAAACCCGTGGTACGCCCGGTGATCGAGACCGACCAGAATGCCGAATTCGTGCGTATCGACGCAAACGACAAAGCCGCCGACACCGGCAGTGCGACGATGCGTGTCAACGAACGGGGCTGCGGGGAAACGCTTTCCTGCGGCACGGGTCTCGGGGCCACGGCGGTGACGTTGAGGGCGAAGACCGGGGTAAGCCATTGGGACATTTCCATTCGTGGCGGTTTGGTGCATGTCGATGTCAGCGATGACGACGTGAGGCTCACCGGCGCCGCGGTGATCGTGGCGAAGGTAGAGCTGCTTTAACCACATGGCAATTGGCTACGTAAGGATCGGTGAAGTCGGATTATAGGCCGAACCGCACTGACGTGCCCCGGCAAACGTGAAAGCCACAGGATAATATAAACGCCGGTATCTGCGTATCCAGCAAGAAACCCGCACATCTGTCTATCACAACGAACGTGCGGGTTTCTGCTAAGAACTCAAGGCTACTCAGGCGAAGATCGCGGCACCTTCCTTGACGAAGATAAGCGCGATGATGGCGAAGATCCAGACGATGTTGACCATCCAGTCGTAACGCATACGGTAGTAAGTATTGAGACCCTTGCGCCAGTGTTTCCGCGGTATCTTCTGTACTGTTACTGTCGCGTGTGTAAGCGCCATGAACATGATTGTCGTGGAGAACATCATAGTCATGCACCAGGGGCAGAGTGCCTTGATGACGAACATGGACTGGGTCATCAGCCAGTATGAGTAGGAAATCGCGGCGACGCCGCCCCACCAGGCTGCCATGGAGAACCAGTAGGGGAGTTTGACGTTGCACGCGCCGACCACTGCGACGGTGACGAATACGGAATAGAAGCAGATGCCGAAGAACGCGTTCGGGAAGCTCAGCCCGGCGAACTTGATGATCTCGGCCTGCCATGATTCGGCGACGGTGGAGCAGGAAAGAACGGAGTTCACGTCGCAGCCCAGCGCCTTGTTCGGGTTTCTTGCCAGTTTCAGCGTATCCGCCGCCAGCATCAGCGAGGCGAACAGGGCGATTCCCGCTCCCAGGCACATCATGCCGTAGTTCCAAATGGGTCCGTGGAAGAATCCTGTGGGTTCGCGATTGCTGCTGAAGTCAGGGGGCAGTTGGCCGCTGGGGTCTTTCGATGTTCGTTCCATGTTGCGCACGGCGGCGACGCTGTGTTTAGTCGACATGCATATCCCTGCTTTCTTCTTCCCCCCAGCATCTTATCGGCTGTCAGGCTCGTAGGCCTACGATAGACCTATGTCTAGTGACGAATATAACGAGTGCAACCCGGTTTCCGGCTGGGACCTCCACTGCCATACGGTCTTTTCCGATGGCACCAAGACTCCCGCCGAACTGGTCGACCTTGCATATGCAAACGGCCTGCACGGTGTCGCAATCACCGACCATGATACCACTGCGGGGTGGAATGACGCCGTAAAAGTCTCCAGGACCCGTCATTTTCCGTTGCTGCGAGGAAGTGAGGTCACCGCTCAGGATGGTCATGTTTCAGTGCATATGCTGGCCTATCAGTATGACCCGGAAAATGAAGGCATCGTGGACCTGTTCCGTTCCACGCGCGAGGCGCGCATTGATCGGGCGCGGCGCATGGTTTCGCGTCTCTCAAAGGATTTTCCCATTACCTGGGATGACGTCATGAGTCAAACCAAAAAAGGTGGGGAGACGACGGTGGGCAGGCCTCATATGGCCGATGCGTTGGTGGCGGCCGGGTTCTACCGTACACGTTCCGAAGCCTTCGCCGGAGCCATCTCGTCCTCAAGTAAGTATTACATACCGACGCCTTCGCCAAGCGCTTTGCAGGTCGTTCAGGTGGTGCGGCAGGCCGGCGGGGTCAGCGTCGTCGCTCATCCCGGCGATTACAGCCGCAACAGGATTCTGCTTTCGAACGAGCAGATCGGCGCACTTGCCGACGCGGGGTTGGGAGGGCTTGAGGTGTGGCATCGCGGCAATGGAACCGAGGAGCGCGAACGTCTGTTGGGGCTCGCCCGTGAGCTTGGACTGCTGGTGACCGGAGGTTCGGATTGGCATGGGGATGGCAAACCGAACAGGTTGGGGGAGAACCTGACGGCGGATGATGTCGTGGCCCAAATCGTGGAGCGTGGGGCCATCCTGCTGGTCTCCTAAGTGGCCACTAGGCGCTGAGTGGCATCCACTCCATGCCAAAGCCCGGATTCCACCAGTGTATTATAGTCCCGAAACGGCCTGAAAGAAAGAAAAAGCCCAGTTTGTGAGATGTAACACAAAATACTGGGCTTAGCGGGATATATTATTCCACAGGCATAATTATGTACCCGTGGCCGTTATGTCTAGAGGGCGCCGAAGCCGACGGCGTGCTTGGTTTCCGAACCGATGATGGCATAGCCCAAGGCACCGGCAGGCACCACGATATGACGGTCCTTGTCGTCTACCAGATCGATTGGCTCATGAATGGCCACGGCCTGCGCGATTTTCTTGCTGACTTGATCGGCGCTGTCTTCGGTCGTGAAATTGACCGGACGTGCCACGTTCTGAATTCCGAGTTCGACATCCATGTGTTACCTCTTTCGTAATTGAATTGTTCTTAGGTTTTATTGTGCCCGAAGGCTGGTCATTACGCTTCTGGCTAGGATTGCGCCGATTGTCCAATGGCAGGGGAACGACGGCTTGGGGGCCTTCGATTTCCGGTCATTGTGAGACGGGGCGGTTTCGGTTCAGTGCGAAGAGCCGTTGGTTTTGGCGGCGTCGTGGTTTTCGGTATCGTCTGAGTCATCTGAGACGTTGGAATCGTGGTTATCGGTCGATACTTCGCCGGATGGCGATGGGCTGTCGGCTTTGGTACCATCATCCTTTGCTGCGTTCTTCCTGGCGGTGTCGTCCTGTTCGACCGCATCGTCCAGTTCTTTGGCGATGTCGGATTCCGCTACCTCCCGTTCGCTGTGGCTATCCTGTGCCTTGATATCCGTTTTTGAGGCGGTACGTTCCCTTTGCGCCTTTTCCTCGGCTTCTTCAAGTCCCATCTGAGCGTCATGCAAGGCCTGCTGCTCCCGTTCGAGCAGAGGGATCAGAGCCGTTGGGGCCTCATGGTCGACCTCGCTCGTCTCTGCCTTGCCGCTGTAGATGTCGTCCTCTTGCGAGTACTGGATGTGCCATGAGACCTTTTTCTCTCCGGTTTCGTCCTCGAGGTCTTCCGCCTTTGCTCCAGGCTGGCTTTCGGCTTCGGCTTCATCGTTGCTTGAACCGGAGTTCTTTTCGGCTTCGGTCAATATTATCGTGGCGGAGGACGAGGGGTTCGGCATGTTGGGATAAAGCGGTTCGGATTGTGCTGCCGGCTTCTTGTCGTCGGTGCGGTCGTCGTCCTCGTCATCAAATGCCTGTGAGCGTGCGGGCTTGAAATGTACCGGCCGGTCGGCGGTACTGTCGCTGGCCTCCACGAGTTTGGTGACTTCTGCGGAACCGGTTTTGTCGCTTTCGTCGTCTTCCAGCTCGTAAGGATCTCGGCTTCCGCGCTCCTCCGCGGATGATGGGGCATCCTTTTTCGGCGGGACGACCGCCGAGGCCGCTGTGGCTGCACCTGCGGCTTTGTTGGCCACGACGGTCAGCTGATGGGCCAGATGCTCGACCTGCGCCTTGAACTGCAGGATCTTGGTATTGTCGGCTCGTCCGAGCGCCTCGATGAAATCGCCTACCTGCTCCATCTGCAGCCAAAGGTTGGCGCGAAGGAGGATAAGGTCATCGATTCGCGAGCCCATCATTCCGCCGTACGCATTCATCATCGCATTGCGATGAGATTCATCCATTTTAGCGAACATCCATGCGAGGTCACGTGCCGGGTCGTTGACCTGCACATCCTGCCAATTGCCCACCTTGGTAATGGTGGAATCGGCGAAGAGGAAATCGCCGTCCGCGAAGCCTCCGTGGGTCAAAGTAGTAGAGAAGGACCAGAGGCCGTCGGTCTCGATGATCTTCGCCCAGCTGGAGGTGATGGCGGTCGGCACATGGCCGGCCTGCTGCAGGCGTTTGATCCAGCCGGTCAGCTGGGCGCGAATCTGGCCGGTGGTGAACGCCGGGTATTTCGCTTCGGTCAAAAAGTCGGTGCGCTGCCGGTGGATAGCTCCGATGGCGGTGCCCACGCTTGCGGCATCCTGAACGGTCAGCAAATCAAGTTGGCGTGGCTCGCCTTGTACATGGGGTGAGACCAGCACCGAGTTTTTGCCCGTCTTGCTGCCGGTTCCGGCGGCGCTGAACGCCAACGCACGGTCCACGGCGAAGCCGAGCCCGCTCATCTCATGGGATTGAGCGAGAACCTTCGCCGCCTTCGCGCGCCTGGCAAGAAGCTTTTTGCCTTTTGGCTCGCTGGAGACGAATACGTCGTACTGTCGGCCTGCGGTGTCCTGTACCACGGCGTAATCGATGCCGACAGCATTGTCGGCCTTGTCGCTGCGGTTGTGCTCGCACACCCCGGCCATGGAGGTCTCGGGCATGGCGGCTGAGGCGAGGGCCGCCAGCATGAATTTGCTTCGTAAAGTCACATCTACCAGATTAATACACCCCTATGTCCTAGAGTTTGCGCGCCTTCAGGGGATTGTACGACTATCGGGTGTGGCTGGCACAATGAGAAGATATGACCACCATGGATGCCGAAACGATGCTTGAGGGACTTGATGACGCCCAGCGTGCTGCCGCCAGCTCCCTGGAGGGTCCGGTTCGCATCATCGCCGGCGCCGGTGCAGGCAAGACGCGAACGGTGACGCGTCGCATCGCCTACGCCTGCGCCAAGGGGGAATGGGACGCGAGTCGTGCGCTCGCGGTCACGTTCTCAGTGAAAGCCGCCGACGAGATGAAGCAGCGTCTTTCCGCGCTCGGGGTGGGAGATAAGGTCAGTGCGGCCACTTTCCACTCGGCGGCATTGCATCAGCTGCGTAAAGTCTGGTATGAGGTGAGCGTCGCCCCGTTCCCGCATGTCGTTGAGGATTCGCAGGAAATCATGGCGCGTGCCTTGAAACGGGCCACCGGAAGCGACCAGTATGACGGTATCGCCAGGCGTAATCTGCTAGCCGAAATCAGCTGGGCGAAGGTCTCGCTTATCGCTCCTGAAGATTATGAACGGGTGTGCGCAGCCACTCATCGTATACCTCCTGCCGAGCTCGACCCGCAACGTTTCACTGATGTGTACACGGCCTATGAGCAGGAAAAGACATCGCGCGGCGAGATGGACTTCAACGACATCCTGTTGCTGGATTGCCATGTGCTTGAGGCCTTCGACGAGCAGGCCGCGCAGATCCGGCAGTCCATCGGCTGGCTCACCGTCGACGAGTATCAGGACGTCTCGCCCCTGCAGCACCGTCTGATGGACTTATGGCTCGGCGGCGACAACCGCAACGTGTGCGTGGTGGGCGACCCTGCGCAGACGATCTATTCGTTTGCAGGGGCTTCCAGCTACGATCTCAACAATTTCGCGGCTGAATTCGGCAGGCTTTCCGCCGATATCAATCTCAACATTGATTATCGTTCCGCCCCGCAGGTCGTCTCGATGGCCAACCGCGTGCTGGCCGCGGCTCCCGATCGAGACCAATATCTGCGTCTGGTTTCGGTGAGGAGCAAAAACGAGGGCATGCGCGTGGTCAAAACCACCTATGAGGACGATGAGCAGGAAGCGCAGGGTGTGGCCAAACGTATCGCGCAATTTGTCGCGGAGGGCGCCAAACCATCGCAATGTGCGGTGCTGACGCGGCTCAACGCCCAACAGCAGGTGGTCTGCAAGGCATTGAAAGAGCAAAGTGTCCCGTACCGTACCCGTCACGACACGAGTAGCGCGGACACGGTGCTCGAAGATGATAACAAAAGCCGACGCGAGGCCATGGAGATCTTGGCCAGTCGGCGCGAACCCGGGGTCACGGTTTCTTCCATCCATGCCGCCAAGGGCTTGGAATTCAAGCACGTCTTCATCATCGGCTGTTCGGAGGGGCTGCTGCCGTATGGTTCGCCCGCGCCGGGAGATGCTTTGGAGGAGGAGCGGCGGCTTTTCTATGTGGCCGTCACCCGTGCCGAGGACTCTCTGCACCTTTCCTACGCGCGCAGCAAGGACGGTGCTTCGACCTTCTCGCGTACTCCGAGCCGCTTCTGGTAGGTTGTGACGATTCGCTCAGCCTTGCGGTTTGTCGCTTTCTTCCGGTTTGTTGTCCTCGGCATTTCCGGCGGTGTCGTTGCTGTCATCCGGTTTCTGCGAATCATCAGGTTTCGATGAATCATCATCCTTGCCGTCGTCATTGCTGCTGTCGGCATTTTCAGCGCTCGTCTCATCGTCGTCGCCTTGGGCGTTGAGCAGCTTTTCCAATTCGGCGTCCCAGTCAATGCCGGGTTTGGAAGATGTGGTAGCGCTGCCGTCGGCGGCGAACGTGCTGATGTTCGCGTCGGGATTCGTGGTATTGTCGGATTCCGACGTTTCGGTTTCGGCCTTTCCCGTATCGACATCGGGCAACTTAGGCAGCAAGTCGGGGTGCGACCACTTCTCGTCGCGGGCCTTGTCGCCTTCTTTCGCTCCGATCTTCTCCCAGATGTCGGCGGCCTCGCGCATGCGCTTGGGGCGCAATTCCATGCCCAACAGGCTTTCGAAAGTGCGTTCCGCAGGCCCGCCGACCGCGCGCTCGCGACGCACCATCTCGCGCAGCTGCTCGATATGCGGGATATGGGCCATGCCAGCTTTCCACGTCACCGCGTCAACCCAGCCCTCGACCAAGGCCAAAAGCGTTTCGAGGCTTTCAAGTGCCTCTTTCTGTTCCGGGGTGTCCGCAATGCCGACCTTCGTCAGATCCACGGCTCCGGAAATCGAATCGGGATCCATCGAAGTCGCGTCGCGCAGTTGCTCCTCCATGGCGTCCAAGTCGATGCTGATGCCGCGCGCGTACTTGCCGATCAACGCCTCGAAACGGGGCATAAGCCACGGTACATGCGCGAAGAGGCGGGCATGAGCCACTTCCTCGAGGGCCAGGAATGCCAGCACCTCGGATTGGTCGATTTCCAGCGTTTTGGCATATTGGATGGAGTTCTGGGCTATCAATGCGCCGGCAGGATTCTTCTGCAGGGCAATGCCTTGGTCGAAACTGCCGCGCACTTCGTGTGAAAGCTGGCCCGCCGCGTGCCCGAGCTGCGTGGAGAAAGCGGTGTTGCCGAGAATCTTGATGAGATTGGCCGGATCCTTCATATTGTCGGGAATCGGCACGGGGATGGGGCCGGCGAAGACCCCCGCGATTTCGCCGCCGTCGCCAAAAGCATCGCCGAAGCGTTCGGAAATGACGCTGGAAAGCGCATCGCTCATGGACTGCTCCACTGGACTGGCGAATTTCGCCCAGGAATCCACCGTCGCGTTGACCCAATCGGCGCGGGTGAACACCTGCGGCTCGCCCGGGGCCGGATCGATGTCGCAGGCCGTGTCAAGCCAAAGATTCGCCTCGCTCATCGCCTGCCGCACGGCTTCGCCCTCAGTGGCGCTGACGCTCTGCTCGCTGCCTTCGTCGTTGGCGATGGCCAAGGCCAAAGAGGTCGCCAGCTTCACGTTCACCGGCCCCTGGTCGGCACTTTGCTGCATGTCGCCCACGGTGTTGAGGCCGCTGGTGGTGAACGCGTTCATCAGCGCCTTCACTTCGGCGGGCTTGGGCAGCTTGGAAGGGTCCTGCCCCATAAGCTGGTCTTTGACCGCGTCGGGTAAGGCGTTGAGCTGCTGGAAGGCCATGTTGCCTTGTATTTCACCGAAGCAGTCAATCAGCCATTGATGTATCGCGTTTTCGTCCATCGGGTTTCCTTATCTAAAGTCCTGTTGAGAGCAATGTAGCGTCCGTATGTTGATTCCATATTATGGTCTTCTATGGTCTTATCAGCGTAATCTTCCGCTGGCGACGAGATTGCAGCAAAGTCGGGAATAGGCTGTGTTCCGGCGTCGTTTCGTCGTTTTGTTTTCGGCATTTTCCCCAAGGCACTGCGTCTGGGCAAGGCAGCATACTGGTGAGTTATGGCAGGCAGAAATCAGGATCAGCGGTTTTCGGGTGAGCAAACGCCGATATCACCGGTCGGTGAGGCTACGGTGAATTCGTCATCCCATGAAAGCGATGAGTTCAGCAGCATTATCAGCGCATTCGACACAGGCAATGGTTCTGCGGCAACGGCTGAAGGCTCGGATGATGTCGATGGAAATCCTCTTTCTGATATAAGTGCTGAGAACGGGAAAATGGCCGTCGCACATCGCGGTCACCTCGGAATCCGGCAGCGTTTCACCAGTTATTGCTCGCGGCATTCGCTGTGGTATTTCGCAGGGTTGATTTGCGCGGTGCTGTGTTTCCTCGTATTGCTGCTTCCCAGCCCTTATGTCATCGAAACACCCGGTCCGACCCAGGACGTGCTGGGCGAAGCCGGCGGTAAACAGGTCATCGCCATCACCGGAGCGACCACGCACAAAAGCCGGGGCAAGCTGTTGCTGTTGACCGTCAATGCCCAAGGTGTGCCCGGTTCCCCAGCTTTGGGTATCCAGACTTTGATCGCATGGATCGACCCTCAGCAGCAGGTCATGCCGAGTGAAGCCGTTTTCCCGGTCGGCCAAAGCTCGGAGGAATATGAAAAGACCGCCACCAAGCAGATGACCGGTTCTCAGGACTCCGCCACTACGGCGGCGCTCGCTTTCGCACGTAAACACAGGATTACCGGGGCAACCAGTGCCAAGGTTGAAATGCACGTCGACGACATCGGCGGCCCTTCGGCCGGCATGATGTATGCGCTGGGTGTGATCAACAAGTTGACCCCGCAAGACGAGACCGGCGGCAAGACGATAGCGGGAACCGGCACCATCGACGCCAAGGGCGAGGTCGGCAAAATCGGCGGTATCCAGCTCAAAATGCTCGGGGCCAAACGCGACGGTGCCACCTATTTCCTTGCGCCGGCAGGCAATTGCGATGAGGTTGTGGGGCATGTGCCAAGCGGTTTGCGCGACGTCAAGGTCTCGACGCTGGATGAGGCTTACCGCGCCTTGGTTGCCATCGGGCAGGGAAAGGCCGAAAGCCTGCCTCATTGCACGGCGAAGCAGTGAAATACTATAGAAATGATGCAAATGTATAGCAGTTCCCGCAATGTGGATGACACGCGACGTCATCGTGTGCGCTGTTCCTCTATCTTTGCTATATTGGAAGTGTGAATGAAACGGCATCAAAAAACGCTGAAGAGTTCGGTTTTCACGAAGGCGACATCGTGCAGGAATGGCTGTGGGATGACGACGTGAGTGAGTCCACCCGAGAGAAAATCATGGATCTGACCGGTCAGGATCTGGTCGATGAGGATTACGATTCCGCCGTGGATGGCGTCATCATCTGGTGGCGTGATGGCGACGACGAAGACGCTTTGGCCGATACCATTATGGATGCACACGGCGTCATTGGTGAAGACGGTCCGCTATGGATTCTCACCCCCAAGCCCGGCCGTTCAGGGGCCCCTGCTTCCAATACGGTGCAGTCCGCGGCCAAGACCGCCGGTATGAACGCGGCCACCCCGCTGACGGTTTCGGATGATTGGAACGGCATCCGTCTGCGCGCGTTTGGCAAGGGTCGCTGAAGCAGAATACAGATCTTCAACTCATATGAAAGTCCCCACCGGTTTATGGCCGGTGGGGACTTTCGGTTTTCACTTAACGACGACTCAGAGCCCAGGGTAGAGCGGGAAGTCCTCGGTCAGCTTGGTGACACGGGCATGCAGCGCTTCGACATCCGCGTCCTTGCCTGCCGCCAGGGCTGTGCCGATGATGTCGGCGACTTCCTCGTATTGTGGGGCGGCGAAACCGCGTGTTGCAAGGGCCGAGGTGCCGATACGAAGGCCGGAGGCCACGGAAGCCGGGCGCGGGTCGAACGGCACAGTGTTGCGGTTGACTGTGATGCCGCACTGCGCCAGCAGGTTTTCTCCGGTCAGTCCGTCCATCTCGCTGTTGCGCAGATCAACCATCACCAGATGCACGTCGGTGCCACCGGTCAGCACGGTGATGCCCTGTGCCTTGACATCGTCGGCGTTCAGGCGGTCGGCGAGAATCTTCGCGCCTTCCAACGTACGTTCCATGCGGTGCTTGAACGCGTCGGTGCCGGCGACCTTGAAGGCCACGGCCTTGGCGGCGATGATATGCATCAGCGGCCCGCCCTGTTGGCCGGGGAAGACAGCGGAATTGATTTTCTTGCCGTATTCCTTCTTGGCCAGGATGAAACCGGAACGCGGTCCGCCCAAAGTCTTATGCGCGGTCGAGGAGACGACATCGGCGTAGGGGACCGGGCTCGGGTGCAGACCCGCGGCCACCATGCCGGCGAAGTGGGCCATGTCGACCCAGAACTTCGCACCGACCTCGTCGGCGATTTCCTTCATCGCCTTGAAATCCTCGATGCGCGGGTAGGCGCTCCAACCGCCGATGATGAGCTGCGGGTGGACCTCAGACGCACGTTGGCGAATGATTTCGGGATCGATCAGGAAGGTATCGGGGTTCACGCCGTAGGATTCGGCGTGATAGAACTTGCCCGAGAAGTTCATCTTGGTGCCGTGGGTCAGATGGCCGCCATGGTCGAGCGCCAGGCCCAGCACGGTGTCGCCCGGTTTGATGAGGGCCTGATAGACGGCTGCGTTGGCTTGCGCACCCGAATGGGGCTGGACGTTGGCGAATTCCGCGCCAAAGAGCTCCTTGGCACGATTGCGGGCCAAGGTCTCGACGCCGTCGACGAACTCGCAACCGCCGTAGTAGCGGCGTCCTGGGTAACCCTCCGCATATTTGTTGGTTAAGACGGAACCCTGTGCGTCCAAAACGGCGCGGGGCACGAAGTTTTCGGAAGCGATCATCTCAAGGCCGTTTTGCTGGCGCTTGAGTTCGTCGTTGATAAGCGACGAGATTTCGGGGTCCGCTTGAGCGATGGGCGTGTTGAACACGTCCGACGAACTCTGCACGACTGCAGGGTTGGATGTGTCGGCTTTAAATGGTTCAGCCATTTCGAACTCCTTTTAATACTCGTGGTCTGCCGGGGATGTGGCAGTTTGCTTCCGCTTCGCCGTCCTTAATAAAGGAATGGATTCTACGGATTGTGCAGTCAAATGCATCTTGCCTTACTTGCTGCACACAAAATCATTATGCCAGAAAAGCGCGGGAACATGCCCCGTCTGTCCTTATTTATGGACAACCCGCTATCGCAAGGATTGATAATCCGTTATATACGGGAATGCCGGAATTCGTTATAGATAAAACAGTGAGAAGAAGGGGTGGGCAATAAGGGATTCGAAACACCTATTCTCGACTATATGGGAGTAGGTGTTTCGGCTTCAGCGTTGCTATTTCA
>NZ_JAQTHV010000004.1 GCF_029433295.1 Bifidobacterium sp. ESL0784 | reverse complement strand
TGCGGCAGCAAGGCGAACAACAGGCCGCCCGGCTCGAGGACAAGATACGACGCCTCCACACCCTCGACCAAACCACCAGACATCTCTACCAGGACACCACACCACCAACAGGAAACAACTCCGATACCGTCATGGACGAAGTCGTCAATGGAGACATGGATCAGGAACAACTCACAGCTTTCTTCGAGAAAACCATGCACCTGAGCCATGAGGACGCGGCGGCTCTTGCCGAATTCACCAGCCGCTTCCGCGACTACGCCAAGAAGACGCACCTAACGGACAAGGAGGCCGTGGACAGTTATGCCATCATCTTGGCATCGACCAGCTACGGAGGCGCCATGTGGACGACGGCAGCCGGTACCCTCACGAACAAACAGCTCGTCGCTCTCCTCGGACTCATGGGATACAAGGACGGAAAAGGACCTGGGAGCGCTCAGTATTTCATTAGTCAAATGTTCAATATGCATAAAACCGATGGCAAGAATCGGGACAGCATCGATTTCATCCATGAGATGGCGTCCTTGGCATGTATACTCAACACCGCTCCCGGCGGCTTGATCTATCACTTGTCGGGCACCGACGTGGAGGACCAGCCACAGTTCAGACTCCATGGCCCCCTCTTCGATAAATACCCATGGCTGAACAGCGAGGCTGACGACCGTTCCGACGAGATAGCCACATGGTCGGGAGACATAGCCAGCGGAGCAGGTGGCAGGGCCGACTGGAACGCCGACATGGACGCCGTCAACATCCACCGCGCCATGAAAGCCAACCCCAAGGAAAGCCCACGTAAAGCCGCCGACGACTACTACACGTCCATCGGCAGAGGCGACACCGAACGCAACAGGGCACGACGATTCTGCGCAGGCTACGACCCCACCGGATCGAACGACCCGCAGAAAGGCCTCAAATGGCTCGAGGACAACGCCGCATACCTCTCCACCGCCTCACCCGGAGCGCACCTGTTGAAAGACCGTTTCCAAGCCACCACAGACCAACAGGACAAAGCCCGCGAGGACTTTCTCTCCACTCTGCGCCAGGAGATCAAATGACGGTAACCGGACAATCACAGCACAGGACGCTCAGGAACCGGGCCATCACAGTGACTGCCGTCCTGCTCGCCATCTGCCTGCTGGCCCTGGCCGCCTGGTGGCATCTCGCCCCACTGCCCGTCAAACACCGAGCGCACGCCGACATCATCACCCAAGCCCAGGCGCTCTTCGCCACCGACCCCGACCACGCCCAGCAAGCCATCACACGCAGCGGCAAGACCAACATCACCCTCGACATAGATCGTGACCTATCCGGTCCCGGCTTCGACATTACCGTAAAAAAACAAGGACTCTATTTCAATTTCGAAAAGCCCGACGACAACGATGCATCACTCGACCCCCACGGTAAAACCATCTTGGTATGGATCGGGGAAAAACCGATATCCGACCCCTTCAACCCTGACTCAGTGGTTACGGTTAGCCGCAAGACATCCACACTCGACATCAAAAGCTACCCCGAATCAACCGACAAACTGCATATGAGCCGGCACCGGCTGGAGGCTATCGCCACACAAGCCGTATGGGAAACCATCGACACCGTCGCCGACAACTGGTGATGGACGTATGCGTACCCACACCGGGCGGGTGCGGAGGGGCAGCCAAGGTTCAGGGTTCTGGCCCGTATTCGACTGGTTCCCATGGCTGAACAGCGAGACTGACGACCGTTCCGACGAGATAGCCGCTTGGGCCGACGGCCTGGGACGCCGACATGGACACCATCAACCTGAACCGCTACATCCAGACCCATACCAGACTGTCAGGAAGCCGTCAGAAACTACTATACGGAGCTCTCCAAAGCCGATTTGGAACGCAACCGCATACACCAGTTCTGCCGCAACCGCGACCCTCAAAAACAAAGAAAGTGAACGCCCATGGACGACACCAAGACCAGGCGCATACCGTTCTGGCAGCGCGCCTTCATCGCCACCGTGGCCGTCATCGCCGCGCTGGCGCTCCTGTTCGTCGGGCACATGGTATGGGTGTCACACGACTTCGAAAAGGGCATGGAACCTCCCGAGCATGAGTCCTTCATCTCCACCTACCGGCGGCATGCCGACATCGTCACCCAGACCGACAGCCTGTTCCTCGACCATAGGTGGGACGTGCAGAAGGCCCTGCAAGGCCACGGCCCCGACATCAAAGCCGACACCGTCGCCGGACAGATGAGCAACACGACCGGCATCATCACTACCAAAGCCAGCGGCTATAAGATTTCATTCGCGAGACCGATCAGCTATCCAGACGGGCAACACAACATCAGAGTCAGTATGAACAGGAACGCCGAAACTGCATCCAATATGTCGGTAAATATCAGCGTTTCCGCGCATGGTGCCGCTGTTGACACGAACGAGAAACCCGACGTCGAAAAAAGGCTCGGCCTGACCGAGCAGCAGGCCGAGGATATGGCCACGCAAATGGTCCATCTGGTGCTGGACACCGCCGCCGCAAATTGGCCCCAATAATCTCTCGATCATTGACCAGTTTTGGAGCTTGCGGCGGCTGCCACTGAACCTCCAAAGCAAAGAACATACAACCCAAACTCTGCTATAGCCAAGACTCATCAACTGACACCGAAGTACCAATTCTCAGTAAAGGCCGCACACAAACGGAGGAAGATGTTCAATAGTGTGTATCGTCACCGCCTCACTCGGAGGAGATATACTCCACCACGACGCCAGTGAGAGCCAGCAACAGAAAACGTTCGACGACTTCATCCTCATATTCCCAAAGGACATCAAATGAGCTGGCAAAAAATGAACGGAGCAACATCAGTCTAAAATCATCGGAATTATTTCGACCATTCTGATAATCATTTTATTTATGCTATCTGCCTGGTGGCAATTTCTCGCTCCGCTGCCCATCAAACACCGTGCGCACGCCGACATCGGAAAATCCGGACAATCAAATACAAGCAGGAATAGCCTATCAACAAATCCTATTTCAAATTTCGGGCATCTTTATCAGCACAAAAAGCCACTATTCCACTCAAGGCTATGATTATAACGATTGCGATTATTTCAATAATAGTAGAAAGAGATTTGACCTGCTGGCTCGTCACCAACGCGCTACTGCTTAAAAACAAGGCAATACCAACGACTATAAACAAAAAAGCGGCAACAAGGAAAAACCACGCATATTTCTTGTGTATCTGCTGCCAGATCTCCTCTGAGGCCATTATCGCCCTTGTTCTGATACCGACCTGACTATTCTTTGGCAGTCTTCCCTCTTTAGCTTTGTAATATAAACTCATGAAATAAACAGCAACTGCTATTAATATAATCAAACCGACATATTCCATGTCATTTCCTTAGAAAATATTCTTTTTAACAAGAATACCGCAGCCAGGGTTCTGTTTCATGGCATGAGGTCAGATGGCCTCATGCTCTTGTAAATCTCCAACCTTGAATGGTGAAACCCGTAGTTGATACCGTTTGCAGCCGTCTTGGCATCCACGGTAGTCAAGGTAACAAAGATGCAGATGCGTTTACGCCACGCCGATAATAGTGCCCATGCCTTTTTGTGCTAGAATTCTTTCTCGGTGCTTTGCACTGTTCGGGTCGTAGCGCAGTTTGGTAGCGCACTTGACTGGGGGTCAAGGGGTCGCGGGTTCAAATCCCGCCGACCCGACGAGAAAGGCTCGGAATTCTAAGTTTTAAATACTAGGAATTCCGAGCCTTATTATTTTAAAATACGATTAGCCCTGACACTCATAAAGTCCATTTATCGGTTTGTTCAAGACTTAATTTTAAAAAATAAATGTGGGTCATAAGTTCAAACCAAACTCACGACCCACATTCCTCACCTAAATAATCCTCACTTTTTCTTCGACTTGCGCTCGCGGATGTGCACCGAAATCTGAATCGGGGTACCTTCGAAGCCGAATTCCTCGCGCAGCTGACGTTCGATATAGCGACGATAGCCGTGCTCGAGGAAGCCGGTGGCGAAGATGACAAAGCGAGGTGGACGCGTCGAAGCCTGCGTCGCAAACAGAATGCGAGGCTGCTTTCCGCCACGCAACGGATGCGGATGGGCGGACTGGATACGGCCGAGGAACGAGTTGAGCTTGCCGGTCGGTATGCGCTTGTCCCACGATTCCAGTGCGGTATTCATCGCTGCAAGCAGACGGTTGGTGTGCCAGCCTGTTTTGGCAGAGAGATTGACACGCTGCGCCCAAGTGACCTGGTCGAATTCGGTCTGCCACAGGCGTTCGAGGCGCTGACGGTCGAAATCGTCCATCAAGTCCCACTTGTTGAACACCAGCACTATGGCACGTCCTGCATCCACAGCCTGGCTCATCACCTTGAGATCCTGGTCGGAAATCGGCTGCGAGGCATCAAACAGAACCAGCGCAAGCTCGGAACGCTCGATGGCCGCTTGCGTACGCAACGACGAATAGTATTCGGCGCCGGAAAGCTTGTGCAAACGACGCTTGATACCAGCTGTGTCAATGAAGAGCCAGTCTTCGTCTCCGATGCGAATAATTTCGTCGACCGGATCTCGCGTAGTGCCTGCCAGATCGTTGACTACACTGCGATCCTCGTGTGCCAGCTCGTTGAGCAACGAGGACTTGCCCACGTTCGGCTTGCCGATCAACGCCACGCGACGCAGGTTGGTAGGTGTGAGGAATCCAGAGGTCTTCTTGGCCTTTTTCAAGGTATCCACGGCCACGTCGAGCAAATCGCCCACTCCCCGGCCGTGCATAGCGGAAATACCGTAAGGCTCTCCCAAACCGAGTTTCCAGAAATCGGCGGCCAGGTATTCGTTGGAGCCGTCGTCAATCTTGTTGACGGCCAGGATCACGGGCTTGCCGCTTTCGCGCAGCATTTTGACGATGCGTTCGTCGGTTGACGTAATACCTACCTGGCCATCAACCACCAGAATCACAGCATCTGAAAGACCAACCGCCACCTGAGCTTGTGAAGCAATGGCGGATTCGATGCCTTCGACGTCGGTTTCCCAACCGCCGGTGTCCACAAGCTTGAAGTCCGTTCCGGCCCATTCGGCGTCGTAGCTGACACGATCGCGGGTGACGCCAGGCGTATCTTCCACCACGGCGGCGCGACGACCGAGAATGCGGTTGACCAACGTCGATTTGCCTACGTTCGGCCGTCCGACTACTGCCAGCACACCAACGGCCTTCTGCCTGGCTGCAGTATCCCCGTCTACGGTTTCGCCGGCAAGCAGTGCTTCATCTTCATCGTCGAGGTCATAGCCTTCGAGGTTGGCAGCATACTGCTTGTAAGACTGTTCTTCAACGGCGGCATCAACAAATTCAATGAGCTTGTCCAACGTCTCTTCGAATGTAAGATCTGAATTGTCGACAGTCGTCACGCCGTCAGCGGCCTGTAAAAAGCTGGTGGCTTTGGAATCGGCCTTGTCACGGGCGATGACGTTATCGGCGCCGACACCAGCTCCGGCAGCGGATTGTCCGCTACGACGTGCCTGGCGCACTTCCGGACGCGCGGTCAACAGCACTCGCACTTCGGCATTCGGAGCAACAACGGTCGTGATGTCACGTCCTTCGGCGACGATTCCGGCACCTTTCGAGAATGAATCGGCGGATGCTTCACGGTTGATATACGCCCGCTGTGCGGCAATCAGCAGATGCCGCACCGGCACGATATTCGAGACTTTGGAGACATGGGACGAGACGTTCGAATCACGAATCGCTTCGCTGATGTTTTCGCCGCCCACCAGGACCTTGGGATCGTCAGGGTCGACGCCGATATCGAAGTGGTCTCCGGTGAACAAATCCCCCACCATTTCGGTGATGGCCTGTTCATCCACGGTTTCGGCGTCCAGATCAGCGCCCTGCTTGAGGCACCACCAAGCGGCGGCGCGATACATGGCGCCGGTGTCGAGATAGGCATAACCAAAATATTTGGCCAATGCCTTGGAAGTCGAGGATTTGCCCACGCCTGCGGGCCCATCAATGGCTACTCGGATCATAGACCCACCTCCTTGGCAAGCGAACGGACTTCCGTCTGGGAAAGGACTCGGTACGAGCCCGGCTTCAAATCGCCGAGCTTGATGGGTCCAATCTGCGTACGAACAAGCCTTCGTACCGGGAATCCGACGGCGCCGAAGATACGACGGACGATGCGGTTCTTGCCCGAATGAAGCACGACCTTGACGATGGTCTGGTCGCGCGAGGAATCGATGATAGCGCAATGGTCAAGCCGAATCAGCCCATCATCGAGATTGACGCCTTGGGTCACCAAACGTCGGCAGATATTGCCGCTGATACGCCCGTCAAGCGTAGCGATGTAAGTCTTCTTGACCTCATAGCGCGGGTGCATCACATGCTGGCTGAGTTCGCCGTCATTGGTCATCAGAATGAGACCTTCGGTTTCGTAGTCGAGGCGCCCCATGTGGAAGATGCGCTCGTATTTGTCGCCGACGATGTCCCGGAGCGTATAGCGTCCCTTCGGATCGTCCATCGTCGAAAGCACTTTCTTTGGCTTGTTCAGTGCCAAGGTGATATGCCTGTTGTCAAGCCGGATTCTCGACCCATCAACGCGAATCTCCTGACTGGAAGGGTCGACGCGGGTGCCGAGTTCGGTCACCAGTTCCCCGTCGACCTCGACCCGGCCTTCGGTGATGATTTCCTCACACTTGCGCCTCGAGCCGAAACCGGCCTGCGCCAATAGTTTTTGAAGGCGAATCCCCTCATCGTAATGATCTTGATGCGCCTTTTCGGCGTGTGAATATGCGTGTGGCATCGTTCTCCCAACGTGGCCTTGCGAAACTGTTTGATTCAACGTTTCGTCGCGTACTGTATCAGTTGCCCCTCCGTGTGATAGCACATGCTGAAAAGACAAACCAAAACAATTATACAGTACTTACTGCCCCCTTGCTATCATATTATGCTGTATGGCTTCAATCTGTTAATAAGAAGGAATAATTAATGACGGAACAAAAAGCACAACACACGAACAGCAAAGCTGCAGGTGTTATTTCAATTTCTGGTATTTTGAGCGAACTCGTTGGCAGCTTCCTTATTTTCGTAGCTATCTATATCGTTTCTGCAATGAGCCCATCGCTCTATGGTCCCAGTGCGATTCTGATCGCCGCAGCCACCGGCCTCGCTTATGCTGCTATGACCTTCATCTTCGGTAGGTTCTCAGGTGGCCAATTCAATCCTGCAGTCACCTTGGCTTCGATGCTGGTCAGCAGAACCGGCATCATTAACGGAGTCTTCTATATCATCGCCCAGTTTGTCGGCGCCATCGCTGCCGGCGGCGTAGTCAAGCTGGTGTTGCCGACGTCCAAGGCCGCTCCTGCCAAGATGTGGTTCGCCAATGCCGTCAACGGTTATGATCAGGGATCCATCTCCGCGGCCCAGCTTCAGCAGGCGGGCGTGAGTTTCGGCATTCTCTTTGCTGTCATCGTGGAAGTCGTCGCCACAATCGTCATTGTAGCGGCTTCGTTGCAAGCCAGCGATAATGATGGCAAGCCTACTAAAAACGCTGCGGCTATCATGGGCATCGCCTACGCGTTCGGTGTCACGTTTACCTATCCGATTACCGGCTCCTCGCTGAACCCTGCACGTGCTCTGGGCATCGCCCTCTTCGCCAATAAAGTCGGGCTTACGGTAGACCCGCTGAAGCAGTATTTGGTGTTCTTGATTTGCCCGATTCTCGCAGCCGCCGTCGTCGCCATCGTCGTGATCATCGCCCAACTGATTTCCGGCAGGAACAAGGGAGATGCTCAGACATCGGACATCACAGCCGATTGGGAGAAGGATGAGGACGAGAATGATTCTTCTGAGAACTCCGATGATTTCCAGATGCCGTCTCTCAGTGATTCGGGCCAGGCCTCGAATTCTGCGGATGTAGACGAAGCCAATGATGCTACTATCGAAAGCCTTGATATCAAGGAAACCAAGACAGATAAGGAATGAGCGAACGTTGTTTACATCAGCAGTTGAATGCTGAAGTAAACAACCAGCAATCCGATTCCCAAGGCGATGCCGATAAAGGCGTCGAAACCGACTGAACGGATTTTCCAAGGGCTTCGATCCTTCAAGATTAATCTGATAAGTCCTGTAATGATGGCCGTCGCGGCGAATATTGCTGTGGCGGCCATCGTGTATCCGAAGCCAGCCAATACAGCCGAGACGATGACCAGTACAAGCACTCCCCATTCGAACAGCGGTTTGCCTTCGTTTTTTTCGGAGACATAGGGATGTTTGTGGGCCATCGTCATTCCTTTGCATTTAAAAATACCGGTACGTGAGCTAGTTTAGCCGTGTATCGGTATTTAGTTTATCTGGCTAAGGTTAAGCCGAGTGACAATCGCGTTTTCAACTCAGTGGAAGAAGTGACGAGTGCCTGTCAGATACATAGTGATGCCGCGCTTCTGCGCTGCCTCGATCACTTCCTTGTCGCGAATCGAGCCTCCGGGTTGGACGATGGCCTTTACTCCGGCGTCGATCAATGCCTCTGCCCCATCGGCAAACGGGAAGAACGCGTCGGAGGCGGCCACCGAACCTCGCGCACGGCTTGCGCCGTCGGCCAGGGTGTTGGCTCGTTCAACGGCAAGATGGCAGGAATCGACACGGTTGACCTGACCCATGCCAATACCTACCGTCGCTTGGTCTTTCGCCAAAAGGATGGCATTGGATTTCACGCAGCGAATCGCACGCCACGCGAACTGGAGATCGTCGAGTGTCTGCGTATCAGCGGCCTGTCCCGAAACCAGTTTCCAATGATCGGGGTTGTCTCCGGGGGCATCGATCCTGTCGATGGACTGCACCAGGATACCGCCGTCTATCTGGCGGAATTGAATATCGGTGTGAGGGCGTTGCGCCACCTTGAGGATGCGCAGGTTCTTCTTATGCGCCTTCAGCAGTTTCAGAGCTTCCGGCTCATAGTCGGGAGCCACGATGACTTCAGTGAAAATCGGACGGACGTTCTGAGCCATCTCAAAAGTGACCATCGAATTTGCTGCAATCACACCGCCATAGGCGCTCATGGGGTCGCAGGCATGGGCCTTGAGATGGGCTTCAGCAACGGTGTTCCCAATGGCCAGTCCGCAGGGATTGTTGTGTTTGCAGACGGCAACGGCAATCTGAGGCGCGAAATCCCAAACCGCACGCCAAGCGGCGTCGGCGTCGACATAATTGTTGTAGCTCATGGGTTTGCCACCCAGCTGCTCGGCATGCGCAAATCCGGTCTGATCAAGCGCATCGACATAAAGGCTGGCTTGCTGATGAGGATTTTCACCGTAGCGCAGTCCGTGTGCATAGTTCCATGTGCGGGTGATGCAGGAAGGGAACATCGCGGTCTCGAAACCTTCTTGAGGCCGTTCAAGTGCCTTCCGCGCCTTATCACCTTCCTGTACGCAAGTCTTTGAAACGGCGTCAATGCTCTCAGGCTCCGGCCAGTGGCCGGCGGTCCACTCGCTGATGGTTGCGTCATAAGCAGCTGTGGTCGCAAAAGCCTTGGCAGCCAACCAACGGCGTTCTTCCGCCGAGAATCCTGCGCCATCGGCCACGCGCTGTGCAGCCAAGGCGTAATCGGCGGGGTCGGTGATGACGGCCACGCTGGCACTGTTTTTCGCCGCGCCTCGTATCATGGAAGGCCCGCCGATATCGATTTTCTCGATGATGTCGGCAACGCTTGCCCCAGAACGTACCGTATCAGCAAAAGGATAAAGGTTGACGATGACCATATCAAAAGGCTTGATATCAAGCGATTTCAGCTCTTCGACCTGCTCTGGATTGGTCATATCGGCCAGAATGCCCGCATGAATGTGAGGGTCGAGCGTTTTGACCCGGCCGCCCAGACTTTCGGGGAAACCGGTGACTGTTTGCACTTCGATGACATCGACGCCGAGTTCGGCAAGCCGTTTGGCCGTGGAACCGGTGGAGACAACTTCGGTGCCGGCCTTGACGAACGCGTTGGCAAGCCCTTCGATACCAGCTTTGTCATATACCGATACCAGGGCGCGCCGAATTCTACGATTGGTTTCTGTCATCTGTTTCTCCCTTTGTTGTGGCGGTATTATGAAGTTTGCGTCTCATCTTCCGGTGTTGAACCCATAATCGATGATTGGACCGAAGAAAATGGGGCGTCAGAATGGGAACTTTCGCCTTCGATGTCATCGGCACCAGCGTTGATATCGGTTCCGTTGTCGCTGATTTTTCCCTGGGCTCGCAGATAGCCGAAGAACAATCGCATCGCGAAAACCATCGCGACTATCACGACGGAAAGAAGCCATGCGACGGAAAAACCTAGGGCGCTAGGCAAACATACCACACGCGAGGAGGCGACCGAATCCACTCCGACGTGGGCCAGGCGATGCTGCCCCAATGCACCCGAAGAAAGTCCGAAGAGAATGTTCACCAGCAAGGCCATCAACGCGCTGGTCAGGAAGAAGGAAAGGACCGGATAGATAAACTGGCCGATGATTTTGCCCATTCTGACCGGTTGTTCCGGTTTGCCGGCACCGATAGCGAAGCAACGCGGCAGGAAGAGTTCGATGATGCTGATTGCGAAGCCGCAGACGAAGGGGATCGAAATGAAGCAGATCCGAAGGATATCGTTGGAAACCGCCTGTGGGAATATGGCGAAAACCGGCACTGCTGGAAGGCCCGCTGCATGATCATTCCATAAGGTAAACGACGCGAGGTCGCCGACACTGAATCCCGAGCCGAACAACCATGAAATTGCCCAGAGGCAAAGGTTCGGCAGCCATGCCAAGGTGCAGATCGTGATCACGATCCGTGAACCGGTCTGCATGTTGGTGATGTCGAAGACACGCATCATCGCGCTTTGGTTGGTGATGACCCAAACGATTACGGTGATGAGACCGATAGCCAAATAGCCCAGTAATAGCGCAAGTGTATTGACGAATCCGAGTTTCAAAGTCACGGCCAGCCGCTGCGAAATATTGGTACGGATGAACTTAACACAACGCTTCATCAATGAGGATTGCGGCAAAGACCCGCATAGAAAGCCCACGGTAAAGACCATTGCGGTCTTGCCGATAACCAGCCAGACAGGATCTTGAAGGATTACGGCGACGTTCTGGGTGAACGCCCACATAATGGTGACCCATAGCAAAAGGCCGGTCACATACGCTTTGGGACTGCCGGAAAACACTTTGGTCAGCCATGCTATCAACCAGATCAGCAGAACCGTCAGAAGCAACGGAACGATGCTCAGAGTGATGGCACCAGCGCGGAAACTCGCCCCCTGGCTTAAGAGTACAATCGCCAAGGTCAATGGCACCGACTGATTGGAAAGAGTTCCACCGCCTTCTTCCATAGAGACAATCAGTAAGGTCAAAGCCATGAAAAACCCAAGACACACCGTGAAAATCACGGATCCGCCGAGGGCTATCAGAATCCCTTTAAGCCATGGCCTCTGGTTTTTGCTCATGCCGTACGAATACCGCCGTTCACTATCTTGGCAATCAGCTGTGCCGCCTGTCCAGGAGTCTTGCCCACTGGAATGCCTGCGGCCTCGAGCGCTTCCTTTTTATCTTGTGCAGTACCCTTGCCTCCGGAGACGATGGCGCCGGCGTGGCCCATCTGTTTACCTTCAGGAGCCGTGAACCCAGCAATGTAGGCGACAACAGGTTTTGTCATATGATTCTTGGCCCAAGCCGCTGCGTCTTGTTCGGCGTTGCCACCGATTTCGCCGATCATGATTACGGCCTTGGTGTTTTCATCTGCTTCGAATTGCTGCAAGGCTTCGACCAGCGTCGTCCCCACTATCGGGTCGCCGCCGACACCGACACAAGCGGTAAAGCCGATATCGGAAAGCTCTCCCATCAGCTGATAGGTGAGCGTACCGGATTTGGAAACCAAGCCAAGTGGGCCCGAAGAGACAATGCCGTCAGGGATGATGCCGAGATTCATGCCTCTATCGGCAGGATCGTCGGTCTTGGGAAGTTTCAGAAGACCAGGGCAATTGGGACCGATGATTCTGATGCCTTTGCGCAACGCCAGCTCGACGCAATAGGCGGTGTCTGCCACGGGAATGCCTTCAGTAATGACGACAATCAGGCCGATGCCGGCTTCGATGGCTTCCAGCATCGCGTCCTTGGCAAAACGTGGAGGGACGAAAATCACGCTTGCCTTGGCACCAGTAGCCTTTTTGGCCTCGTTGCAAGTAGCATATACAGGGACATCCACGTCACTGTCAGACATATTGACATGGAAGGTCACGTTCTGGCCGGCTTTTCGCGGATTGACTCCTCCGACGATGTTGGTACCTGCATTGAGCATACGAGCGGTATGGGTCATGCCCTGATGGCCGGTCATGCCTTGGATGATGACTGGGGCATCGTCTTCAATAAACAGTGTCATTTCGTGGCCTCCTTGGCATGCATGGCAAGCTTTGCAGCTTCTTGTGCCGCCCCTTCCATGGTGCCACTGACATGGATGTTGGGATTGTGTGCTTCCTGGAGTATCTCGAGACCCTGCTGCGCCGCATTTCCGTCAAACCGGACAACAATCGGCCTGGAGGCATTCAGCTTCTCAAGAGCTTCAAGGATTCCGTGTGCTACCTCATCACATGCGGTGATGCCACCATAAACATTGACGAACACCGATTCGACCTGCGGGTCGGAAAGAACGATGGAAAGGCTATTGCACATCACTTCGGCAGATGCCCCTCCTCCGATGTCGAGGAAGTTGGCCGGTTTGGCTCCGGTTCCCTGTACTTCCCCTGCACCGGAAACCGCATCCAACGAACTCATCACGAGCCCTGCACCGTTACCGATGACACCGACCTCGCCTTTCAAATGTACGTAATGCAATCCATGCTCTTTGGCACGTTCCTCGAACATATCGGTATGCGTGGTATCGGCGAAACGCTTCCAACCATCATGTCGGAAAGCGGCATTATCGTCCAACGAGATTTTTGCATCGAGTGCACAAAGCCTCTTTGAGGATTCATCATCAGGGTCGCCGATTTTTGCCAGCGGATTGATTTCCACCAATGTGGCATCGTTGTCTTTGAAACATTTCCACATCTTCAAGAGCACTTCAGCGGCCTGATCGACATCCGCATGGTAGAAACCGATGGATTCCGCCATTTTACGGGCTGCTTTCATATCAAAGTTCTCAAGGGCACTGATATGCAGACGCTTTACGGATTCCGGGTGCTCACGGGCGATTTCCTCGACTTCGGTACCGCCGTTGGCTGTCGCCAATACATCGAAATCACGGGATGATCGATCAAGCGAAATCGAAACGTAATACTCATGCAGTACATTCTTGGCCTCGGCAACCAGAACGCCGTTGACCTTGTGGCCTCGAATCGTCATCGGCAGAATCTGCTCTGAAGAAAGAATAGCATCGTCTTGAGTTTTTGCAAGCTTTACTCCGCCCGCCTGGCCACGATGACCGGTGCGAACCTGGGCTTTGACAACACACGGATAGCCGATTTCGTCAGCCGCAACAGCAACTTCATGGGAATTCTGGGCGAAGACGCCTTTTGGCGTATCGATTCCCTGCTCCTCGAGCAGCTGCCGTGCCTGATATTCATAAAGATCCATTAAGTTCCCTCTTACTGATAGACGCTCATCCAATCTGTGCTATTGGAGTAAAGACAACCTACATCACGCAGGCATGGTGACCAACGAGCTTATGGGCATATCGCCCAGATCGCTTCGTCCCGTAAGTCCAATGAGCTCCATGACAAAACTGAAACCGACGACCTCACCACCTGCCTTGTTGATAAGGTCTGCAGCAGCCTTGGCCGTGCCTCCCGTTGCAATCAGATCGTCTACAATCAGCACCCTGTCGCCCGGTTTAACCGCATCTTTTTCTATTTCAACTTTGGCTTCTCCGTATTCAAGCGAGTAGCTTTCACCGATGGTCTCGGGAGGCAGTTTTCCTGCCTTGCGTACCGCCAGGAAACGCTTGCCGAGTTGGGCTGCCAGCGGAGGGCCGATGAGGAATCCGCGCGCCTCTAGACCTGCGACATAATCGAATGAATCCGCGGGAACCGGCAAAGCCAATTCAAGAGCCTTCATCATGATGGAGAACCCACGGGCATCTGCAAGCACCGGAACGAAATCACGGAACAGCACACCCTCTTTCGGGAAACCGGGAATGGTGCGGATGAGCGAAGCCACATATTGCGCATCCTCTGCACCGACTTTGCCGAGCTCTGTGATGGTGATATCCGATTGTGTCATGAGCAAGCCTTACTGCCTATTGGCCATTGATTACTAAATCTTGGGACGATATCTGGAATATAGCCCCAACAACTATAAAAGACGGATCACTTGTTTTTTGAACTATCTTCCTCTGCCTTGCTACCCTCTGCAGAAGTGTCATCCATGGAAGCGTCGTCATCCGACTGTTGTTCTTTTTGATCGACTGCGCCCTCATCGTCAAAAGGCTTTTGAGCCTGATCATTGCTATTCAACGTCTGGTCTGTCGTGCTGTTGGCGGGATCTTCCGATCCGGTTGAGGAGCCCTCATCTTCATTGACGATCGGGTTGCCGTCTTCGTCCACCTCATCATCATCGATGAAGGCCGGACGCTCGTACTTCTTGCTGATCGCACGGAAGGTGAAACGAAGCTGCGATCCCTCGGAATCGATGACGATCTCTTCGTACTTGGTATCGACGGAAACAACCTTGCCGATGACCCCGCCAATGGTCTGCACCAACTCACCAGGCTGCAAAGAGGCTCGAAAATCCTGAATCTTTTGCTGTTGTTGTTTGGATTTGCGGGATTGCCACCACATCAAGGCAACCATTGCCACGATAAGAATGATAATAAAGAGCGAATTGCTGCCACCAGGCACTTGGGACTCCCATCGAACGATTTTTTTAAGACGAAGGCCGTCTAAACAGCCAACTCCCTGATATATCCAACCTATCGGATTTTAGAATAACTTGTTGACATCATCTTTAGGAACAAGCCCCAGATGCTGCCATGCTTTTTCGGTCGCCACACGGCCTTTCGGGGTGCGTACGAGAAACCCTTCACGTACCAGGTAAGGCTCACAGACGGTTTCCACCGTTTCAGATTCCTCGCCGACCATCGCGGAAAGATTGTTGAGACCGACGGGTCCGCCATCGAAATTCTTGACAATGGCATTAAGAACAGCAAGATCTAGCCTATCAAGGCCTTCCGAATCGATCTGATAAAGCTCGAGTGCCGCCTGAACGTCATCCGGACCGATCTCATCGAGATCGTGCACAATGGCCCAGTCCCGTACACGGCGCAACAGCCGGTTGGCAATACGCGGTGTACCTCGGCTGCGCAGGGAAAGTTGCCTGGCACTGCCAGATGCCAGATTGATGCCGAGTACGCCGGCACTTCGTTCAATCAGCCGTTCAAGCTCCTCATGCGGGTAGAAGTCCAGATGGGCGGTGAATCCAAAACGGGCACGCAACGGCGAGGGCAGCATACCTTCGCGTGTGGTGGCACCGATGACAGTGAATCGAGGCAAGGTCAGCGGAATGGATGAGGCTCCAGGCCCCTTGCCCACCATCACATCGACACGAAAATCCTCCATGGCAATGTACAACAGCTCTTCGGCAGGACGAGGCAGCCGATGAATCTCATCGATGAAAAGTACTTCGCCCTCATCCAAAGAACTCAGAATCGAAGCCAAGTCGCCCGCGTGTTGGATGGCCGGTCCTGATGTCACACGAATCGGCACTTGCAGTTCGTTGGCGACGATCATGGCCAGCGTGGTCTTGCCAAGTCCCGGAGGGCCCGCAAGCAGGATATGGTCCGGAGGGACGTCACGCTTCCTTGCGGCGTCCAGAAACAGCTGCAATTGCGCCTTCAACAGAGGCTGGCCGATGAAGCCTTCCAGTGCTCGTGGGCGGAGCTCTTCATCGCTTACCGGTTCGTTGCCGATCGGCTCGGAGGAGATCATACGCAACGATTGTTCGTCGGCTCCCCTGTTGGATTGTGGTCCGTTGGTCTCTACCATGATGATTTAGCGCCCCCGATCCAAAGATGTCAATGCGAGTTTCAGGACTTTGGAAATGTCTGCATTATCCAATGGTGTCTTGATCTCCTTGTCCTTGCAGACCTTGATCACGGCATGGGCCGCGTCGCTTTCCCTCCATCCCAGAGAAACCAGTCCTTCGATGACCTCAGTGGTGCCGGTGTCGTATTCAGGTTCGGCTGAAGCACGGCCGTTTTCGATCTCATCCAAGTTGATGGACCCACGCAATTCGAGAATGATCTTCTGCGCGCCTTTTTTGCCGAGGCCTGGCGCTTTGGCCAAAGCTGCGGCATCACCGTCCATGACGGTTTTTGCGAGTTTGTCGGGAGGAAGAGTGGAAAGCAACGACAATGCCACCCGTGGGCCGATACCACTGACTTTCTGCAGCTGTAAAAACATGCGTTTTGAAGATTGCGAAAGGAATCCATAAAGAGCAATGGCATCCTGCGAAACATTGAGCGATGTGAAAACCTTGGCTTCCTGCCCGGAATGCAGAGCTGAAAGCTCGGCAGCCGGCATACGCACCTCGAAACCTATGCCGTTGACATCGATGAGAGCGGAGTCGTTGCCGACATTTTCCACTCTGCCGTTGAGCATTCCTATCATGTCCCACTCCCGCCGCAAAGATGAGTTAATCCAACTCGACCAAGCTTGTATCGATTGATAATCCGAAATCGGAGCGAATCTAGCCTTCACTTGAAAACTGAAAGCCGCACCTTTGAAGAATTCGAACATCTGTTCGATAGCTTACATGCCCCTATCGACGCTGTGTCGTTTCTTGGCATGCTGCTGGGCCTGTGTCCATTGACGCTGTGCCAAGGTGAGATGTTGCTCGCGCTCCCCGCCTTGAAGGGCTCCGGAGGGCCGCAGCGCATGGCATATCGCCTGTGCAAGAGCATCAGCAGCGTCGGCCGGTTCCGGAATCTTGTTGAGGTTCAGGATGCGCGCGACCATGCGTTCCACCTGGATCTTTTCGGCGCGTCCATTGCCAGTCACGGCCATTTTGGCTTCGGTCGGTGTATGCAAAGCCACGGGAATGCCGCGTTGCGCCGCGGCAAGCATCGCTAGACCGGCAGCCTGCGCGGTGCCCAAAACCGTATTGCGGTTTTCCTGTGCAAACACCCGTTCGATGGAGACGGTGTCAGGCGAAAATCGGTCAATCTTGGCCACAAGCCCGTTGTAGATGGCCAGGAGGCGCAGATCTTGCGAAATATGCGGGTCGCTGCGCACGACATCAACGTGAACAAAAGAAAGCCGGCGCGATGCGTCGGCTTCAATAACACCGACCCCGCAGCGTGTAAGTCCGGGGTCGACGCCAAGGATAATCACGGTAAGATTACTCCCTATTCCTCGTCCAGCTGGGCCATCACTTCATCGGTTGCGGTCCAGTTGCTGTAGATGTTCTGCACATCATCGAGGTCATCGAGATTGTCGATGAGCTTGGAGACCTTCTGGGCATCTTCAAGGTTCAGGTCGACCTCGGTCTTGGGAATCATGACCAGATCGGCGGAATCGTAGTCGATGCTGGCCTTCTGCAGGGCCTCGCGCACGGCGACCATGTCCTCGGGAGCGGTGATGACGACATAGACCTCGTCCTCATCCCTGACGTCCTCGGCACCGGCTTCGGCGGCGAGCTCGAAAAGCTTGTCGTAATCAAGTCCGTCGGAAGGAACCACGATCTGGCCCTTGCGCTCGAAGTTGAAGCTTACAGAACCAGAGGTTGCCAAGGAACCGTTACCTTTGGTCAGCGTGGAGCGCACTTCGGCGGCGGCACGGTTGCGGTTGTCGGTGAGGCACTCGATGATGAGGCCGACGCCTGCAGGCGCATAGCCCTCATAGTTGATGCTTTCGTAATTGGCGGCACCGGCTTCGGCACCGGATCCGCGCTTGATGGCGCGCTTGATGTTGTCGGCAGGCATCGAGGACTTCTTGGCCTTGACAATCGCGTCATACAGCGTCGGATTGCCGTCGGGATCACCACCGCCCAGACGTGCTGCGATTTCGATGTTCTTGATGAGTTTGGCGAACAGCTTGCCGCGCTTCGAATCGATGGCGGCCTTCTTGTTTTTAGTGGTCGCCCACTTGGAATGCCCTGACATATTGCTCCTAGCAGGTATACGAATACGTTAAACGTAACAATTTTAAAGCGGTTTCACGACAATACTCGGGCGTAGACCTCCAAAACCCGGTCAGCCACCACGGGCCAATCGTATCGTTTGGACCGTTCGAAGCCCGCCTGCCGCAAACGCTCATGGCGATCCGGATTGTCCAAAAGCGAAATAACCTGACGGGCGCAGTCATCTCCATCACCATTGTCAAACAATGCCGCATCGTCACCGTCCTGTGCCACAGCGGCGAATGCGTCAAGGTTGCTTGAGACCACAGCGCAGGAAGCGGCCATGGCTTCCACCAGAACGATGCCGAAACTCTCACCGCCTGTTTGCGGGGCCACATAGACGTCGAGTGATTTGTAGAACCGGGCCTTGTCCTTGTCGCTTATCCTCCCGAGGAATTCGAAGCGTTTGGCCAACGTCCCGGTGGAATCGACCTTGGTGAGAATCTTCAAGGCATCCTGCTCCCCGGTTCCAGCACACAGAAACCTTGCGGAAGGATAGTGTTTGATAATGTCGTTTGCCGCCCGAGCAAAAACGCTGAATCCCTTGCGGGCTTCTCCCATACGTCCCAAAAATCCGATGGTCGGCCGTTCCTGTGTGCCCTGCCAAGTTGCCTTCGGCTGTGCGTTGGCGAAAAACCTACAGTTGATTCCGTTGGGGATGACGTCGTATTCGATATCGCGCGGACCATAATGATCGACAACTTTTTTGGCGGCATCGGAGACGCAAATGCCGGCGGAAAGCGGCGAAAGATACTGTCGCAAGTAACCTTGGAAAACGCGTAATGCCAGAGGATAGGGGTCGAAAGCCGCGTGGAACGTACCCACAAACGGCGGGTGGTGAATCATCGTCAACGGTTTGTGGCTCAGCGACGGAGTCTCCGGCTCATGCAAATGAACGATATCGAAATGACCTTGCTTGACCCAACGGCGTGTACGTGGCCCTACAAAACCGAAATAACTCAGTCGGGCGACGGAACCGTTGTAGGGAATGGAAAAAGACGAATCATTGGTCGTTACCCAAAGCGGCATGTCCCGCGTCCGGCGGCCCGGAGCCAGCACTTCGACACGATGGCCGCGTTTCATGAGCTCCTCGGCGAAATCTCGGATATGGAACTGCACGCCGCCCGGTGTCTCGAACGAATACGGTGAGACGATGCCGACATTCAGTTTCCTGCCATGAAGCGGGTCCGGACGCTCGTTGGTTCCATCGTTATCTGCATAGGACATGATTCTTCATTCTGCCATAGATTCGGTATTTCGTGTTTGTTTCTGCCTCGATCGCAATAGAGACAAAAATCACATGGCTGTGTTTGTCGGTTGTTATCGTCATATTGTTTTATCGGTTTTGCCAATTTGCTTGAGCTCTGCCATGACTTCGTCGGGAACGTCCTTAAGGCGTGACATATCCAAATCCTCGATGAAAATTGGCTGCAGCATGTGCCAGTCCTCAGGATGAGCCAAGATATCGCGGCTCCACACATCCACCCAGGCCTGACTGATGGCGTGTATGGCCTCTTCCCGCGGTAAGTGGCGCAAGTGATCAATATCGACAGGTGCGCTGATGTCGATGACGTAACCATAACGAATGCCCGCTTTGCGTCGGGCTTCACCGTGAAGTCTCTCACGGAACATATTGACCACGAACAGCGGTTTTCCGGTATCCAGTGCGAGCGTCGCCGGGCCGCGCGCCACGCGAATTGTGGAGCCGAAGGCATGTACGAATTCTCCGTGACGGCTCAGGTCTCTGTCGGCAAGCAGAGGCACCAAGACATGCGGCTTGGCCAGCGCGTCTTCGAGTTTTTCGATAAGGTGAGGCTGACCGGTGAGCAATACGGTGATATCCATGCGCTTTCGGATTTCGATGAAGGTATTGAGCAGTTTTTGGTTTTTCAGCCGTTCCGCGGTCACCGTTACCGGAGCTAGAAAGTTGGCGGCGAGGAAGCCTTCATAGTCCCAGTTGCCCTGATGGCTGATGGCCATAGGCGCACTGCCGGGATTATCATGCACAAGTTCCTTGCATAAAGCCAGTCCCGGCCCGATAATCCTACCTCGTGCAAGAAGCTGTTCGTCAGACTTACCGCCAACGGTCATCGCTTCCGCAAAATAGGTGAAATAGGAACGCATGCCGCGAAGGCTGGCCTTGCGGACCACTTTCCCGCTCACCGTACCGTCTCCGGATTCAAGGACATGGCGGAGATTTCGTTCAAGTTGCTTGACTCCCCCGATATGGAAGAGCCAGCAAACGTTTGCAGCAAATAAAAACAGGCCACGCAACAACGGCTCTGGGATAATCCTCGGATGTTTGGCTAAGAATACCAGGAAATTATCGAACATATTGGTAATCGGTCTTTCAAACATTCAATCGGGAGGTTAGGAGAATTCCTCGTGGACTTCATAGTATTATATCATAAAGTATTACATAAAATATTCAGTGCTATCAGAAAATGAGAAATCACCCACCATACAAAAAGCCCGTCTTGCATATCAAAAAGACAATGCAAGCCAGGCCTTTGCACCACTATCAAATCGCCCCGTCGGCCTTCATCTGCCGGCGTACTTCGAGAATACGCTGGAACACAGTGATCGTCCCCAGCACGGCGAGAATGACGATAAAAGCCACGAGCCATCGCGGGTCGCTGAAGATGCCGCTCAGAAGCATGCCGACGAGGATGATGACCAGACGGTCGCTTCTGGTGGCGATGCCGTTTTTGGCCTCATACCCTACCGATTCGGCACGAGCACGGGCATAGGAAGTCACGAATGAAGTCATCATTGCGTACATCGATGCACCGACGCCTACCCAACCGATCACATCGTCCATGTCGACGGTGCCGGAGGCTATTGACATACCACCATGCAGCAGGAAATACAACACTACCGCGAACAGCACGGCCCAGTCAGCGATGCGGTCGAGCGTCGAGTCAAGAAAGGCTCCGAATTTGGTGCCGCCCGTGGTCAACGCCGCGACCGAACCATCAAGCGAATCAAACGCCGCAAGAATGGCCATAAGTATGGAACCCGGAACAAGCCAGCCGGTGATTCCCGTGGCGATAGCCACGAGAATCGTGCCGACAGCCCCTACTATGGTCACTGCGTTCGCCGTGAAACCCATCGCCACCAACAGTTTGGCTATCGGGGCGATAAGACGTTTGAACGGTGGTCGTAGTTTCTCAAGCATGCTTTACGCTTTTCCTCGCATATTTCTCTTACTTGGTCGCCGCGGCGAAATCGTCGGCGTTGTTGACCTGGGCGCGGGACTTGATGACTTTAAGGATATCAGCCTTGGCCGTATCAACCGGGACGCCGTTGAGTTGGCTGCCATCGCGGAAGCGGAAACTCACTGCGTTCTTGTTGACATCATCCTCGCCGACAATCAGCGTGAACGGCACCTTGGACTTGGAAGCGTTGCGGATCTTCTTGCCGAAACGATCGTCGGAGGTATCCATCTCGCAGCGCACGGTCTCCTGGGTAAGAGAATCGATGAACTTCTGAAGATGGGGCGCGAACTCGTCGGCCACCGGGATGCCTGTGACCTGCACAGGAGCAAGCCAAACCGGGAAGGCGCCGGCATAATGCTCAAGAAGGATGGCGAAGAAGCGCTCGATCGAGCCGAACAGGGCGCGGTGAATCATTACCGGACGCTGGTGGGTACCATCCTTGGCGATGTATTCGAGTTTGAACCGCTCAGGCAGGTTGAAGTCAAGCTGAATGGTCGAGATCTGCCAGGTACGGCCGATCGCGTCACGGGCCTGAACGGAAATCTTCGGGCCATAGAACGCAGCCCCACCCGGATCGGCCACAAGGTCGAGGCCGGATTCCTCGGCGACCTCACGCAGTGTTTCGGTGGCTTCTGTCCAGATTTCATCGGAACCGACGAACTTCTTCTCGTCCTTGGTGGAAAGTTCAAGGTAGAAGTCGCTTAGACCAAAATCTCGCAGTACCTTCAGCACGAAGTTCAGGATGGACTTGAGTTCGTCCTTCATCTGCTCACGGGTGCAGTAGATGTGGGAGTCGTCCTGCGTCAAACCACGCACGCGGGTCAGACCATGGACCTCGCCGCTCTTCTCATAGCGGTAGACGGTGCCGAACTCAAAGAGGCGCAGCGGCAGTTCCTTGTAGGAGCGCTGGCGGGACTTGAAGATGAGGTTGTGCATCGGGCAGTTCATCGGCTTCAGGTAGTAGTCGAAACCCTTCTTGGTGACGTTGCCGTCTTCATCCACCTCCTCGTCAAGGTGCATCGGAGGGAACATTCCGTCCTTGTACCACTGCAAGTGGCCGCTGGTCTCGTAGAGGCCGCCCTTGGTGATGTGCGGGGTCTGCACGAAGCTGTATCCGGCCTTACGGTGCATTTCGCGGGAGTAATCCTCCATGGCATTGATGACTGCGCCACCCTTCGGGTGGAAAACGGGCAGGCCGGGTCCGATCTCCTCGGGGAAGGAGAAGAGGTCCATTTCGGCGCCGAGCTTGCGATGGTCACGCTTTGCAGCCTCTTCCATGCGAGCTTGATAAGCCTTCAGGTCTTCTTTGGAGGCCCAAGCCGTGCCATAGATGCGCTGCATCGAAGGATTGTGCTCGTCACCGAGCCAGTAGGCAGCAGCGGTACGCTCCAGCTTGGATGCCTTGATATAACGGGTGTTGGGAAGGTGTGGTCCTTGGCAGAGGTCTTTCCAGATAATGTTGCCATCGCGGTCAATATTGTCATACATCGTGATCTCGCCTTGATTCGGCACTTCAGTGCCGACGGTCTCATCGATGTCTTCCTTCTTCTTACCGATGAGCTCGAGTTTGTAGGGCTGGTCGGCTTCTTCTTTTCGGGCCTCGTCCTCGCTGACCACGCGGCGACGGAAGGACTGGGAGGACTTGATGATGCGCTTCATGCGCTTGTCAATTTCCTTTAAATCGTCGGGCGTGAAGGGCTTGTCGACGTCGAAATCGTAATAGAAGCCGTTTTCGATGGCCGGTCCGATGCCGAGCTTGGCATCCGGACGAATCTCCTGCACGGCCTGCGCCATGACGTGCGTAGCGGAGTGACGCATGATCGCCAGCCCGTCCTCGCTGTCCAAAGCGATGGGTTCGACAGTGTCTCCGTCATGAAGCGGGGTGTAAAGGTCACGAGGCTTGCCGTTCAAGCGGACCGCGATGATGTTCTTGTCTTCGGCGAAAAGATCGGTGCCGGTCTGCGTGGCTTCCACCTCCTTCGCTTTGCCGTTGAGTTTGATGGAGATGGTTTGTTCAGCCATGGTTATGGTGTCCTTTGCTTTCAGGGCCCGCGTTACTAGGGGCAGGCCTGGACTGTAAATCAACAGTGATAACGATATGAGTTATGCGCGACATGAGACTAAAAGCAATGAATGTTTGGGAATTCTTACCGTGCGGGGGTTGGCGGATATACCTTGCACGGGACGCTCCTTGGCCGAACCGTTAAGCACAAAGTCCTGTGGGCTTTGTGTAGGTTCGGTGAGCGCGATGTACGAGCGCGAAGCTCAAATCGTTAGATTTGAGACGACCGTGTCTTACGCCCTAGCAAGGCATATCCGCCAACCCCAATCAAGAATGATAAAAGTTTTCTGAATGATTATGATAAATTGAAAACTGAAATTTTTGGCTCTGGAACGATGAGAAGGGAATAGAGCGGACAACGGGACTCGGACCCGCGCTCTCGACCTTGGCAAGGTCGCGCTTTACCAACTAAGCTATGTCCGCAAAAGACAACAGAAAATGAATATACAGGATGGTCCGGATTGACGCAACTCTCGGCGGGTTGAGCCATTTCATTCAGTGAAGGCGAGTAAAGGTTGGTCCGAGCCGCGATCCAAACCCAAGGCTAATCTCACCAGCAAATACCAGTGAAGACTGACTTACGGCAAATCCCCAATACTCGTTTCATGCATAGGAAATCTAAACTACTTGTTGTTCTGGAGTTCCTTCGTTGCTTTGGGTTTCCGATACAGATCCGGTTCCACGTAAATCTCGAAACGATAGAATGGCAAAGCCTTACGGACGGCTGATTCGATTTTGTTGATGGTCTCGACGTCGTAATCACGGTCGAGCTTGGAGGTCTGCACTTTCAGGCACAGCAGGATGTCGTCTTCGGCCATGTGCATGGCCTGCATGTTGATCAGCCGGTCGACACCAGGAGTGTCTTCGACAGCCTTACGTATGCGGCTGACCATCTCCGGCTCAACAGCCTCGCCGATAAGAAGCGAACCAGACTTGAAGCCGAGCGCAACGGCTCCCACAATAAGGATGACGCCGACGCACATGCCTCCGATCGCATCCCAGATCTCATCGCCGGTCACCAACGCCATTGAGATGCCCAGACCAGCGAAGACGAGACCGACCAAGGCAAGGGTGTCTTCCATCATCACCGAGGCCAGTTCCGCGCTTTTGGTCTTGTGCCAAAAAGCGAACAGATTGAGATTATCTACTTTAAGGGTTTTCATCCGTTCATGGGCCTCACGAATTGAGGTATGCAGCCCGTAACCTTCCAAACAGGCCGAAACGACGATAACCGCCAACGAGGCTAGCAACTCGATGGCTTCAACGCCCCGAGGCATCGAACCGTTGGTAAGATTGACAAGTTTTTCAAAACTCTGCGATGACGAGAACCATCCGCCCACGAAGAACAACAACGTGGCGACCAGGAACGAGGCAAGATACTTGGCACGATAGAGGCCGAAGGGATGGTCTTTATCTGATTTTGCAGCAGCCTTACCTCCGACCATCAGCACCAGCTCGTTGGCGCAATCTGCTACGGAGTGCACCGCCTCACTCATCATGGCGGACGAGCCGGTGAATACTGCCGCAAGTCCTTTGGCAACGGCCACGCCGACATTCGCCAATAGTGCCGTCTTCACCGAGTTACTTGCCATATTCCGTTCCTGTCTATCGACTGATAGAAAATCTTATCTATTTTGATTGTATAAAGAAACGCTGATTAAGCGTTGAAGAAAAGTGAAAAAATGAGAAAAACCGTGGGTGATGCTGGAATCGAACCAGCGACCCCTTCCGTGTGAGGGAAGTGCGCTAACCGCTGCGCTAATCACCCGATTGTGTTCACTTATGAAACAAAAACCGGAGTCTCCTCCGGTTCTCGTGGGCGATACAAGATTCGAACTTGTGACCCCTTCCGTGTCAGGGAAGTGCGCTAGCCTCTGCGCCAACCGCCCAGGTTGCTTGGAATAGGAACTTTCGTTCGTCTTCCGAGGTGGGTACGAGAGTCGAACTCGTCTATACGGCTTTGCAGGCCGCTGCCTAACCGATTGGCTAACCCACCGTAAGGTCGTGTACAACTCCTCGGACCTAGA
Source organism: Bifidobacterium sp. ESL0784 (assembly GCF_029433295.1). Lineage (GTDB taxonomy): Bacteria > Actinomycetota > Actinomycetes > Actinomycetales > Bifidobacteriaceae > Bifidobacterium. Next base: position 481,103 of record NZ_JAQTHV010000004.1, on the reverse strand, counting down.
GCGGACAACGGGACTCGGACCCGCGCTCTCGACCTTGGCAAGGTCGCGCTTTACCAACTAAGCTATGTCCGCAAAGCTTTCAATGAATTCCTTCACCGAAGCACGAGAGATAACTATATATGCTCTTCGCTCATTTTACAAGTAGCTGCGTGTCGCCCTGAAATATCAATATTTTCTCTTATTCATAACCATTGCAATACATCATTAGATTTTGTCTATTTCTACTCCTGTAGATGAAAGTCATTCACCGATGGCATAAGCCCTCAAATTTCAAGGTTTCCAACAGCTAAATTAGGATTCATGACAACTGATGCGAAAACACCGAAACCCATCATGGTTTGTGCCTTCGAAGGCTGGAACGATGCCAGTCAGGCAGCCACAAACGTGATTCGCCATCTCGTGGCAACATATGAGTCGCGAGAAATCAGGCATATTCGCACCGACAGCTATTACGATTTGCAATCTGCACGCCCCATGATCTGCCATGTCACCGGCCAGCCACGCATCATCTGGCCACAGACCACCTTCTATGAAATCACCATTGCACCCGAAATTCACGTCTACGCACAGATAGCCCCCGAACCCAATTATCGTTGGATCGACTATTGCCGTAATTCCCTACGTATCGCCGACGAGCTGGATGTCAGCGAAATCGTGACATTGGGATCGATGTTCGCCGACTGCCCGCACACCCGTCCGCTGCCCGTCGAGGAATCGGCGTTGCGCCGTGGCGAATCAAGCATCCGCGGAGGTGGCGTCAAAGACTCGCAGAATCACGGTAAAAACGACAACCCTTACGACGGGCCGGTCGGCATCCCCACAGTACTTGACTTGCTGGCCGATCAGGAGGGCTTCAATACCAATTCCATGTGGGTCTCCGTCCCGCAGTATTTGGCCGGTGACGAATGCCCGCAAGGTACATTGCAGATACTGCAACGGCTTTCACAGATGTTGGGCGTCCAGCTCAACGACGGAACATTGCCTAAGCAAGCCGTGACATGGAAAGCGCAGGCAGATGTCCTCGCCAATTGCAACGACGATCTGAAGCACTATATCCATCATCTTGAGGCCAAATACGACCTCGACCAGCAAATCGACAAACTCAGCAACGGGGTCGTTCCTCAAGGTGACCAGATTGCGCAGGAAGCCGAGGAATTCCTTTCACATATCGAAAACTAAATATCACGTTCAACGGATATTCGAATACTTGTAGGCCGATAACCGCCAGATTATTCAAATACAAAGTTGCCTGCCGATTCCATGTTCGGCAGGCAACTTTGTATTTGTTGGCATTGGCTCGTTCAAGCCCATCGGCGGATTAAATCAGAGCAGCCGTTGGTGCAATCAGGGAAGAAACAGCCTCTGCAGCAACAGGTGAAGCCTGCAATACGCCGGCAATCAAGAGAATCGCAACGACCACAGCAACGATGATGCGATAGATGGCGAATGCCTTGTACGAGAACGTCGAAACGAATTTCAGGAACGCGATGATGACGAAATAACCGACAAGGAAGCTGACAACCATCGCGGCCAATGTAGCTCCCCATCCCGGGAAATTCGGTTCGCTTCGGTAATCGCCGACGGCTTTGACGGCCTCCAGAATACCGGAGCCAAAGACTGCGGGAATGGCCATGATGAAGCTGACGCGCACGGCGTCCTCACGCGTATAGCCCATCGCACGACCGAAGGTGATGGTACCGCCTGAACGGGAAACACCGGGAATTAGCGCCAGCATCTGGCCGACACCGAACAGCAGCGCGTCCTTCCAGTTCATCTCACGAACGGTCTTACGTTCAGGGAATTTGGCGTCGACAATCCACAAAAGGATGCCGAAAAGCAGGAGCACGGTAACGGTGATCCACAGGTTGCGCAGTGTGGTTTCTATGGTTTTCTGGAACAGGACACCGGCGACAAGGATAGGCATGGTGCCGATGATGATGTACCAGCCAAACGTGGCGTCACGGTCGCCTTTGCCAAGGCGGGACTTCCAATCCTTGCCATGATGCCCGAAAAGGCAACCGAACCAGTGCGAAAGAATATTGATGATATCGTGGCGGAAATAGAGAATGACCGCAAGCTCGGTGCCGAGCTGGATGATGGCAGTGAAGGCGGCACCCGGATCCGAATGCAGCATCAGCTCGCCGACAATGCGGATATGTGCGCTCGAAGATACGGGAAGATACTCGGTGAGTGCCTGGACCAGCCCCAGAACAATGGCTTGGAAGAAATTCATAATCCCTCTTTATGCGTATCCCCGCCAGATAATCATTCTGTTTCAGCGGCTTAGGGAGCCGAATTCCTGCGAGGGTTCGTGTCTAACTTGTTTAGATTACCCAATATCTCGGAACTTCGCGGCTCACGGCCCTTGATTGTCGCACATCGCTCACACAATTGGGACGGGTACGTTAATACTTTAGAAGGGCAAACCAAGAAAATCCGCATCGTGATTACTTGCAGGATTCCGGTATAGCTGCTTCAAGCGAAACGAAGGGTGACATCATGGCAAAATATCGTAAAAGCAGGGCGTTCGCGCCAAAGGGGTTCTTCGAATGCGAAGGCAAAGGGCTCAAATGGCTTGGCGAGGCGCAATCCCAGGGCGGACCGCGCGTGGTCGACGTCTATGGCTGGGGCGACGGGTGGCTTGATATCGAACGGGTGAATTCCTGCTCCCCCACACCCAAAGCCGCACACGATTTCGGCGCAGCGTTAGCACATATGCATGATGCAGGAGCACAATATTTCGGCTCCGCTCCGGCCGGTTACGACGGAACCTGCTATTTCGGCCCCTTGCAGGACCCGGTGCCGATGGATACCGGCGAATGGACGAACCCTGTGGACTATCTTGGTGAAGGGCGTCTGCTCCCGATGGTGAGGCTCGGCATCAAACGAGGCGAATTGAATGACAACGATCTCGAAATGACGCAGGAAGTAATCGACGCCTTGCCGGATCTGCTGGGCTCTGCCGCCGAGGACAAACCGGCCCGCGTACACGGCGACCTGTGGAGCGGCAATGTGATGTGGACCGACGATTCCGGGCAGACGGAAGCAGTACTGATCGACCCTGCAGCCCACGGCGGTCACCGCGAGGAAGATTTGGCCATGCTCAATCTTTTCGGTATGCCGTATCTTGACGAAATCATCGACGGCTATGAATCGGCGCATCCGCTCAAAAAGGGATTCCCCGACCGAATCACCATCTGGCAGCTCTATCCGATCGCCGGCCACTGTGTGTTCTTCGGAGGCGGCTACGTCAGCGAGTACCGTGCGATGTGTCGCTCGTTGCTCTCATGAAACCGATGCAAAAGTGCCCTGAATAATCGATAATCACCGGTTTAAAAAGTTCCATCAAATAAAACCGCCGAAGCTACATTGATTTCAATCGTAGCTTCGGCGCAAATCATTTAGTGAAGGGCGTCCTTGATCTTGTCGAAGAAGCCCTTCCTGTTGGTAGCAGGCTTTGCGCTTTGACTCACATTTGAGGCACCGGCATCGTGGCTTTGCGCGAATTGCTGGATAAGGTCACGTTCGCCGTCGTTGAGCTTGGTGGGAATGTGCACGCTGACATGGGCGATCAGGTCGCCGCGTTCCTCGGGCTTGCGGATCTTTGCCACACCGATGCCCTTGATCGACACGGTCTCTTCAGGCTGGCAACCCTCGGGAATGCTGATGGTCTGCTTACCATCGAAGGTATCGATATCAAGGTCGTGGCCAAGCACGGCCCAGCTCATCGGGATCTGAATCCAGCAATGCAGGTCGTCGCCTTCGCGGGTAAATTGCTTGTCCGGCTTGATACGAATATCGATATAAAGGTCGCCTGCGGCGCCGCCGCCTTCACCGACCTCACCCTGATTGGCCAGACGCAGACGCGTATTGTCTTCGATACCGGCGGGAATGGTGACACCGACATCGCGCGACGTGCGAATACGGCCATTACCCTGGCAGGTCGGGCACGGATGCTCGATGATAGTGCCATGGCCTTCGCAACGCTCACATTGCGCGGTCGTCATCATCTGGCCGAGCATGGTGCGACGGACTTGCTGCCTCGACCCCTGTCCGTTGCAATCAGGACAGGTCACAGGCTTCTCGCCATTTGCCGTACCTTGACCGCCACACTTCGGACACAGACCGAATGTGTTGATCTTAACATGTGCGGTTCCGCCGAATACGGCGGTTTTCAGGTTAATCGAAGTACTGGAAAGCGCATCCCGACCGGGTTGTGTGCGAGGAATCGGTCCTTGGCCGCCGCCACCGAAAGCATTGCCGAAGAACTGGCCGAAAATATCCCCCATATCGCCAAAACCGGCTGAGGAGAAACCTGAACCTGCGTTGGGATCATTGGGATCGACGCCGGAATCATACATGCGACGCTTGTCGGGGTCGGAAAGCACCTCGTAGGCGTTGTTGACTTCCTTGAATTTGTCCTCGTACTGGGGACCGGCGATATCTGGATGATATTTACGGCTCATCTTGCGATAGGCCTTCTTGATTTCCTCGTCGCTTGCGCTGCGTTCTACGCCCAACACTTCGTAATAATCTGCTTCTGCCACTGAAATTCCTCGAATGTATTACTAATACCGAATAAGGTTAATGATGCTTTCTGCCAGTTATTGTGCCATATACCTTGGAATACTAAGCCGCCTCGTCCCTTGCGATAAGGTCGGTCAGATATCTGGCGACGGCTCGCACTGCGGTGATGGTCGTCTCATAATCCATATGGGTGGGGCCGATTGACCCCACGAAAGCGACTGGATGCGAACCCGATTCCGCAACCTCATCCGTGTCTTGACGACTATCGCCGCCGTCCCTGTCGGTCTCGCTGCGACCGTAACCGGAAGAGACCACGGAGGCGTGGATAAGACCCGGGGTCCTTGTCTCGGAACCAATGGCCACACCGACATCCTCGTTTCCCTCGCTCAAATCGCTCATCAGACGCATGATGACGACCTGTTCCTCCAGCGCGTCGAACAAAGGCGCAAGGTCGGCATGGGCCTGCTTGTGCGCCAGCTGGGAAGTTCCTGCCATATACATCTGCCCGGTGCCCTCGTCATGCGCCATGGACTCCACGGTTTTGGCAAGACTTTCGCCCAGCGGACGGACCGAACTGTATTCGGGTTCCTTGATGATGGTACGGATGCGACGTGCAGCCTGAACCAACGGCATGTCCATGCATTGCGCGTTGACGAGCTCGGAGAATCTACTCAGCGCAACCGCGTCCGGCAATTTCCTCAACGTAAACGTATGTTGGGCCACAGAGCCCGAATCGGTGATGATGACGGCCAACATCGTGGCCGCGTTCAACGGAACGATCTCTATATGGCGAAGTTTTGATTTTGAAAGCGCCGGCGAGGAGACGACCGCAACCTGGCCGGTGATATTGGCCAGAAGACGTGCGGCTCGCTGCAAGGTATCCGGCAGACTTACCGAGCCGGAAAGAAATGTTGTAATGCCGCGACGCTGTGCTTCCGAAAGCGGGACTACAGAGGCAAGACGATCGACGAAATAACGGTAGCCGCGTTCAGTCGGGATACGGCCGGCCGAGGTATGCGGCTGAATCAGATAACCCTCTTCCTCCAAAGCCGACATGTCATTTCGAATGGTCGCGGAACTTACCCCCAAGTCGTGCGCCCTTGTCAAAGCCGTCGAGCCGACGGGTTCCTGCGAACGAATATAATCCTCGACCACGGCCCTCAGGACCAGCATGCGTCTTGACTGTGTCATCGGACCTCCTTCCATGGTCATATCCACACAAATGTATCTATCAGTATACCAAAGTATTAGCACTCTTGGTCGGAGAGTGCTAATCGTTCCACTCTCAGAAAATTCGGTCATATTGCATGACTTTGCCAACGTGAACGCTAACATAACAAAACATACCAAACGTGTTCAAAACCGCACTTTTCGTCGGCTCTTAAAGTTAGCATGAAAGTGCAATGTGAGGGTGCTCTGCGGCGCGGAATAAGCCGCGTTTGCGGCATCCGGAATATTGGAAGGAAAGTAACAACCTATGACCGATTTCACATGGTCGGATTTGGACGAGCGCGCCGTCAAGATGGCGAAGGTGCTCTCCGCGGATGCGGTTGAGCGGGCTGGCAGCGGCCACCCGGGCTCCCCCATTTCCCTGGCTCCAATCGCCTACACGCTTTATCAGCATTACATCAAGCACGATCCCAACGACCCCAACTGGGATGGTCGTGATCGTTTCATCCTTTCCGGCGGGCATGCCTCGCTGACGCAGTATGTCCAGCTCTACTTCTCCGGCTACGGCTTGACCATCGACGATCTCAAGTATTTCCGCGGCGGCGCTGACACACGTACCCCAGGCCATCCTGAAGTCGGACTGACCCCCGGCATCGAAATGACCACAGGCCCTCTCGGCCAAGGTCTTGCCTCAGCTGTTGGCTTTGCTTACGGTCAGCGTTTCGAACGCGGTCTGCTCGACCCGAACGCACCCGAAGGCACCTCGCCCTTCGATCATAAGATCTGGGTCATCTGCGGTGAAGGCGACGTCGAGGAAGGCGTCTCTTCCGAGGCCTCCTCGCTTGCCGGCAACGAGCATCTCGGCAATCTGACCGTGATCTTCGATGCCAACCACATCCAGATCGAGGGTGACACCAAGCTCACCTTCTCTGAAGACATCCTCAAGCGTTACGAGGCCTACGGCTGGTACACCGACGAAGTCAGCTTCGTCCAGCCCGACGGCTCCTACAAGGAGGACACCGCGGCCCTCGCTGCGGCGCTCGACAAGGCCGAACAGGTCACCGATCGCCCGAAGTTCATCAAGGTGGACACCCTGATGGCTTGGCCGACCCCGGGCAAGACCAACAACGAATCCGCCCACGGCTCCAAGCTGGGTCCGGAAGCCGTTGCCGGTTTGAAGAAGGTCCTCGGCTTTGACCCCGACGTCGACTTCCCCATCGATGAAGAGGCACTTGCCCATGCCCGTAAGGTCGCCGATCGCGGCCTTGAGGCTCACAAAGAATGGGACGAGAAGCTCGCCGCCTGGCGCAAGGCCAACCCCGAGCAGTCCAAGCTCTATGACCGTATCAAGGCCCACGAGCTGCCCGAAGGCTTCGATGAAGCCATCGATGAGCTCGAAAAAGGCTTCGCTGCCGGTGATCAGGCTGCGACCCGTAAGTCCTCCGGCCAAGTTCTCAATGCCATTGCCAAGGTCATGCCGGAACTCTGGGGTGGCTCCGCCGACCTCGGTGGTTCCAACAAGACCGACATCAACGGTGCTGAGACCTTCGGTCCCAAGGCCGATGAAACCCGCACCTGGCCTGAAGCCAGCAAGTACGGCCGTCAGCTGCATTTCGGCGTGCGTGAGTTCGCCATGGGCGCCATCACCAACGGCATCCTGCTTGGCAGCGACACCCGTCCGTTCGGTGGCACGTTCTTCCAATTCTCGGATTACGAACGCCCGGCCGTGCGTCTTGCCGCGCTGATGAAGATTCCGAACCTCTACGTCTGGAGCCATGATTCCGTGGCGCTTGGCGAAGACGGCCCGACCCACCAGCCGATCGAACATCTCGCAGCCTTCCGCGCCATGCCTGATATGGAAGTCGTGCGTCCTGCCGACGAGTTCGAGACCGCCGAGGCCTACCGTTACTTCTTCGAGAAGAAGAACACGCTGCCCACCGCAATGATTCTTACCCGTCAAGGTGTGCCGACGCTTGCCGAAACCGCCGAAAAGGCGCGTGACGGTGTGCGCAAAGGCGCTTACATCCTCGTTGACACCGATGGCGAGCCTGATGTCATCATCATGGCCACCGGTTCCGAGGTCCAGTGGGCTATCGAGGGCGCCAAGACGCTCGCCGGCAAGGGTGTGAAGGCCCGCGTCGTCTCCATGCCGTCCATGGAATGGTTCGAGGAGCAGGACGACGACTACAAGGAAGCCGTTCTTCCGAAGTCCGTTAAGGCCCGTGTTTCCATCGAAGCCGGCGTCGCCCAGCCTTGGTACAAGTACCTCGGCAGCTACGGCAAGCCGATCTCCATCGAGCGTTTCGGCCTGCAGGGCGATGGCGCACAGAACATGATCGACCTCGGCATCACTGCCGAGCATGTGGTCGAAGCTGCTGAAGCCTCCATCGAAGAGGCTCGCGCCTGAGGTCAGACCTCGACAATATAAGAGCGATACGGTTATCGGACGGTTCATAAGAACCACGAATAACCGTATCGCTTGAAATGAAAAACATTTTTCCAATACCGATATTGGAACAAGGAGAAAAATATGACAGAAGCAACACAGCGTACCAGTGATTCTGGTGTTTCGATCTGGCTCGACGACCTCGATCGCACCCGCATCACCTCCGGCAATCTGCAGGAACTCATCAAGACCAAGAACGTCGTTGGCGTGACCACCAACCCGTCCATCTTCCAGAAGGCGTTGGCCCAGGTCGGACCTTACGACGAACAGCTCAAGGAACTCGGCAAGATCAACGTCGAGGACGCCGTACGTGAACTGACCACCACCGATGTACGCAACGCCACCGATATCTTCCGCGAAGTCGCCGAGAAGACCGATTACGTTGACGGCCGCGTTTCCATCGAGGTCGATCCTCGTCTGGCGCACGACACCGAGAACACCGAGAAGCAGGCCGAACTGCTTTGGAAGATGGTCGACCGTCCGAACGCTCTGATCAAGATCCCAGCAACCCTCGAAGGTCTTCCTGCCATCACCGCCACGCTCGCCAAGGGTATCTCCGTCAACGTGACGCTGATCTTCTCACTCGAGCGTTACAACCAGGTCATGGACGCTTACATCGCCGGCATGGAACAGGCCGCCAAGAACGGCCACGACCTGAGCAAGATGGCTTCCGTCGGCTCGTTCTTCGTCTCGCGCGTCGACACCGCCGTGGACAAGCTGCTCGAAGCCAACGGCTCGCCTGAGGCCAAGGCTCTGGAAGGCAAGGCCGCTGTGGCCAATGCCCGCCTCGCCTATAAGATGTGGCAAGAGAAGTTCGCCAACGATCCTCGCTGGCCTGCGCTGGCAGCCAAGGGCGCCAAGCCGCAGCGTCCACTGTGGGCCTCCACCGGCACCAAGAACGCCGCCTACTCCGACTGCAAGTACGTCGACGAGCTCGTCGCTCCCGATGTCGTCAACACCATGCCGGAAAAGACGCTCAACGCCCTCGCCGATCACGGTGATGGCAAGCCGAGCATCGAAGGCACCTATGAGGAGAGCCAGGCCGTGATGGACAAGCTCGCCGCCCTCGGCATCAACATCAAGGATGTCACTGACCAGCTCGAAGCCGATGGCGTTGCCAAGTTCATCGCCTCTTGGGATTCGGTGCTTGCCGATACCCAGGCCGGCATCGACCGAGTCAATGGCTGATTTTGGCTAATTCCCTTTAAAGGGTAGTCATAACAAATAGAACCCACGGATTTCATATCCGCGGGTTCTATTCATATCAAATAAATTAAAAGGTTAATCAATTCAATAGCTTTTTTGCCCACTCAGCGAGGAGTGATTTCACGGCTTCGGGCTGGTCGATGTGAATGTTGTGGCCGGCCGGATCGATGACTTTGTAGACGCCATTTTGATAGTGCGGGAGCAGAGCTTTCTGGTCTTCGTAGCCTACTACCTGGTCTTCTTTGCCTGTGACGATGAGCGTCGGGCCGCTATAGATTCCCATACGTTGCTCGGGATCGCCATCGAGCCAGTAGTGCTGGCCGAGCTTGGCGTTGGCGTCTCGGTCGCAGAGTTTGGTTCCAGGGAGGACATAACGCTGATAGCGTCGCCAGGCGTCGAAGGATTGGTTGACACCCATGGTCACGAAATCGATGACCTTGTCCTGCGGCAAGTGGTGAGTAAGATCGGGATTCGCATTGCTGACGACATGCTCTGCCAAATGACGATGTGACATCACTGGGTCCACGACCGGGGCAATCAATGCCAGACCTGCGACCCGTCTGGGTTCGCGCGACAGCGTGTCTCTAACCAAAGCCCCGCCCATGGAGTTGCCCAAAAGCGCAAAACGTTTATTGTCACCGACCAATTCGTTAACAGCGTTCATGAACCATTCGGCAAGTTCTGGTAATCCACCGACTCCCGGCAATGCCGAGGTCTGCCCATAACCCGGCAGATCCATATAGATACGCTGCGTACCTTCTGGAAATGCGTCATCAAGCATCATCAGCGAACGATGGTCCACACCCATACCGTGGGCGATGATGACGGGCAGCCCCTCCCCTTTGACAACCGTATATGCTTCAGGCTGCATGGCCATATAACTACTCCCCTTTTCATCCAAACATCTCCAGCTTCAGAATGCCGAATCCTCGAAAAATATCCTGAAGTTTCAGAACATTAATACGAGAATTTCCGCTTCATTCGTTTGCCGAACCCATATATTCTATTACCGATTTTATCCATTTCGGATATTCCGCGAAAAGCCATATATCGTTGAAAACGGTCAATCTGCTACAAATGGCTTTCGATCCACTGAGCCACGCCGTCTTCGTTATTCGACGGGCAGATGTCACTGGCAATGTCTTTGACTTCCGGCTTGGCGTTGGCGACAGCGACCCCGCAACCCGCATGTTCCAGCAAATCCATATCAATCAGATCATCACCGAATGCGACAGTATCCGAAACCGATATACCGAAGTGCCGGCAGGCCAGATCCATCGCATTGCGTTTTGTGGCTCTGGGATTCATCAATAGCCAGAGGGCATCTTCGGAAATCAGCAAGGCCATGTCATCCGGAACCAACGACCTTACCAATTCCCGCTGTTCATCTGTCGGGAACATCATTATTTTCTGGGCCATTCCCTCCGGCATATCGTTGAAATCGGTCAATTGATACTCTTGAGAAGGCCAGATATCGGTCAAATCAAAATTGGTATAGCGAGTGTCATTGAGTTCGATGCCCATTCGAAGATTCGGAATCCGCGCCAAGATTCGCCGACAGACTTCTACGCAACGCTCGACAGAGACACCAAACCGCACAATATTACGATTCTCGGTATTCTGATCGTCACCCAATTCCTGAAGAGAAGAATGTTCGCAATCCACATCGACGACGCCGCCGTTATGATATGCACAAGCTGAAGCGCCCAGACGATGGGCCAGATCGAAGGCGGTCATCGGGGGCCTGGCCGTTGCCACCATCACCACATTACCAACTTGCCGAGCGGTCGCAAAGGCTTTCTCGCTACGCTGCGAAAGCCAGCGCTCACCGTATTCGTCGCCGCATAGCACGGTCAAATCCAAATCGACCACCAACAGCTTGCCGCCGGTCGACAGATCAACATCGGTCACATCTGTTCCTTGATGAAAAGAATTCCGGAAAATCATAAAACCCGCAATAAAAAAATGCGTTTCATAAACCAGCATGAAACGCATCAATACAAATGTAAAAATTACTTGATCAGATTGAACTTGGTCATCAGGCCCAAAGCGATGATAATCGCAACCCAAAGCAGGGCGATGATAATCGTCCAGCGGTTCAGGTTCTTTTCCGCGACACCAGAGGTGCCTGCGTTCTGGGTGAGGCCACCACCGAACATATCGGAAAGGCCGCCACCCTTGCCCTTGTGCATCAGGATCAGCAGCGTCAACAGAACGCTGAAGATAACAAGGATGATTTGCAGAACCAGCTTGACGATTGCCATTGTCGACACAGTTGAACCTCCAGTTCAGAATACTAATTAAAGAGTATACCTCAAAGTAAGGAAAATATCCTTCGAATTTACTATTAATCAATGAGAAGAAGTGACCGTTTTCAACGTAAGACGACAAATCTTCGCGAGTTCGTCCGCATCGAGCGAGGCACCTCCGATTAGGAATCCGTCGACATCGGGCTGGCTGATGAGTTCGACGGCGTTCTTCGAGTTCACCGAACCGCCGTATAGAATCCGGACGGCTTCGGAGACCTTGGAACCGAATGTTTCATAAAGATTGCTGCGAATGGCCCTGGCTGCGTCCTGGGCGCTGGTCGGAGTCGCCACCAGGCCGGTACCGATGGCCCAGACCGGTTCATAGGCGACGATCAGCCTGGCCGCTTCCTCATCGGAAAGATCTCGGGTGACGTCGTGAACCTGACCGACGGCAAAATCGAGTTCAACGCCCTTACGACGCTCCTCCATGCTCTCACCGACGCAAAGAATGGGCTGCATGCCGGCAGTGAGCACTGCACGTACCTGATCGACGATATTGGCGTCATCCTCAGGATGGTACTTGCGTCGTTCGGAATGGCCGACGATGACGTACTTGCAACCAAGCTGGGCAAGCATATCGGCGTTGACGTCACCGGTGAACGCCCCTTGGTTGGTCACCGAAACGGTCTGCGCACCATAGTTGATCTTGAGCTTGTCGGCTTCGACCAAAACCTGGACGCTGCGGATCGAAGTGAAAGTAGGCATCAATGCGACTTCGACGCGCTTGTAATCGAAATGGGCGTCGCGCAGGAGCCACGCAAGTTTTTGCACGAAATATGTGGCTTCAAGATGATCGAAATTCATCTTCCAATTGCCGGCCACCAACGGAATACGTGCAGAGGACATTGCTTTCCTTCCCAACTACGGAATTACGGTTTATCTGCTTCAAGTCGCTGCGGCTACTCCCCTAATGAGGATTACAGCAACTTTTCACAAAAAGAATGCGGACATACCAAATGGCATGTCCGCAAACATTCCTGTTATCAGTGTAGCGCATCTCGGCTACTCACCATTGACGCACCAAACTGGCAACGATTTCAAATCCGATTACTCAAGCACCTTGAGACCAGGCAGAGTCTTGCCTTCGAGGAACTCGAGGGAGGCGCCACCGCCGGTGGAAATGTGCGAGAAGCCATCCTCCGGGAAGCCGAGGTTACGTACCGCTGAAGCGGAATCGCCGCCACCGACGATCGTGAAAGCACCCTTGGCCGTAGCGTCGACCATGCCCTGGGCAACAGCCCTGGTACCGGCCTGGAACTGCTCGACCTCAAAGACGCCTGCGGGGCCGTTCCACACGACCGTCTTGGAGTCGACGATCTTGTCGTGGAAGAGCTTCTGGGTCTTCGGACCGATGTCGAGGCCCATCATGTCAGAAGGAATCTTGTCAGCATCGACGATTTGCGGGTTGACCGGGGTGTTGCCATCCGGGAAGCCCTTGTTGACCACGACATCGACGGGGAGGATGAGCTCGACGCCGTTCTTCTTGGCCTCGTCCATGTAGCCCTTGACGGTCTCGATCTGATCCTTCTCGAGCAAGGAGGTGCCAACCTCGTAACCCTTGGCCGCGAGGAACGTGTAGGCCATGCCGCCACCGATAAGCAGGCGATCGGCCTTCTTCAGCAGGTTCTCGATGACTCCGAGCTTGTCGGAGACCTTCGAGCCGCCGAGCACGACGGTGAACGGACGCTCCGGGTTCTCGGTGGCGCGGGACAGCGCCTTGACTTCCTTCTCGATGAGCTTGCCGGCTGCACTCGGCAGATCGGCGGCAACATCGTAGTCGGAGCCCTGTGCACGGTGCACGACGCCGAAGCCGTCGGAAACGAAGACATCGCCCAAAGCGGCGATCTTCTTGGCATAGGCTGCGCGTTCAGCGTCGTCCTTGCTGGTCTCTTCGGGGTTGTAACGGACGTTCTGCAGCAGCACGACGTCGCCGTCCTTCATGGCGGCGACCTTGGCCTGAGCATCCGGGCCATAGGTGTCGTTGGCCAGCGTCACATCGACGCCGAGCAGCTCGCCCAGACGCTTGGCGACCGGCGCCAGCGAAAGTTCAGGGACGACCTTGCCCTTCGGGCGGCCGAGATGGGCCATCAGGATGACCTTCGCGCCGTCGGCACGCAGTTCCTTGATCGTCGGCAGAGCGGCGCGGATACGGCCGTCGTCGGTGATGGTGGTGCCCTTCAGCGGCACATTGAAATCAGCACGGACAAGAACCTTCTTGCCTTTCAGATCCCCTAAATCCTTGAGTGTCCTCATTGGTATCCTTTCCTTGAAAACCACAGCTGAGCGAAAAATCATGTTATCTAGTCAAGAAACAGTACAAAGCTGTGACCTATGTCACTAGCAATGGTACAGTCTTCGCCCAACAAGAAAGCTCGTTTGGCCGAGAAATTTTCCGAAAACGAGCGTTAATTTGTGAACGTTAACAATGTATATTTCCCAATAATCCCGCCGGATTGTCAGTCAGCGAACGACGTCAATACACTTTTCTGTTGCCTATCCAACCGAATTGACAATCAACGGCGAATGGCTGTCGTCACCGCTCTGCTACTGCTCCTGTGCACGTTTGGTCTTGGCCGCCAGCTGCAGCAAACGACGGATACGCCCCGCGATGGCGTCTTTCGTAATCGGTGGGTTGGAGAGACGACCGAGTTCTTCCAAGCTGGCGTCGGTATGCTGAAGCCTCAGATCACCGGCGGCTTTAAGATTCTCCGGAATGTCGTCTCCTAGAATCTCGAAAGCCTGCTTGACCTTCTGGGTGGCCTCGGCAGCCGCTTTCGCGCTGCGGCGCATGTTGGCGTCATCGAAGTTCGCCAGGCGATTGGCTTTGCCACGGGCTTCACCGTCGGTGCGCTTGCCTGTCCATTCACGTGCCGAGCGAGGAGCTCCCATAAGCATCAGCATGCGTTCGATGGAATCGGAGTCACGAAGTGTGATGCGTTCGGAGCTGCGCACCTTACGGGCCTGAGCGGAAATACCAAGCCTGCGGGCGGCGCCCTGCAATGCCGTCACTGTTTCATGCGAAGGGCAGATGATTTCCAAATAGCTGGATTTGCCCGGATCGGAAATCATGCCGCGCGCAAGGAACGCGCCGCGCCAAGCCGCTTTCACCTGAGCAATATTGCCACTGATGACTTCAGCCGGAAGTCCCTCAACCACATGCATACGACGGTCAAGCAAGCCTGTCTGCAAAGCAAGCGCTGTAGCGCCACGTCGAACGAGTAGATCGTAACGTTGCACGATGCCGTTAGGAGTCTGTCGACTTACTTTCCTGACTTCCGCCTCGCGCTGAAAATAATGTGAAATGGTCTGACGCAACCATTCAGTCGCTTCCAGTGAATCGAATTGTACGTGAATCACTGCTTTGTTGTCGACGGGACGCAGTCCTCCCCCAAACCGCATCATCGTCGCGGCTTGCGCCATCTTCGCGGCCGGCAAATCCGTTTCCACGCTCGCCAGCTCGCTTTTGACCTCGTTCAGAAGAGCCAAAGCCCAACCTCCTACTTCCCGTTCTTCATGTAAGTGTAATTGGAACATTAAACGGAGTCATCTCACGCCATGCCACGGCTATCTGTGATAGCGAATGACTTGGACAAGAATCCATCGTTTTACTTCCTCTTGCCTATTTTCGTATTTTTAGTCACACAACCAAATCAGCCACTTGTGCGAAATAATCGACAAGGAACCTCAATACTATCGTCGCTCATGGCGGTGCAACTCCCTTGCGGATACCGTCACACTGAGCCCGTGAGCGCGGAACCGCTGCGCCAGCTCATTGCTGATGGCAACGGAACGATGCTGGCCGCCAGTACAGCCAACAGCTATTGTGACATAATGCTTATCTTCCTGAGCGTAACCCTTGATGGCCACCATGATGGCCTTCTCGTAGGCGTCAAGGAACTCCTTCGCGCTTTGGTTGGAAAGTACATAGTCGCTCACCGGCTGATCGTTGCCGTTGAGCTCACGCAGGCTGGGCACCCAATACGGGTTGGGCAGGAATCTCACGTCAGCGACGAAATCGGCATCAAGGGGAATCCCGTATTTGAAGCCAAAACTGAAGATATGGACGGAAACCGTTTTTGCACCACTGCCGAGCAGAGCTTCGTACAGCTTCGTCGAAAGCTGATGAATGCTCAAGTTCGAGGTATCGATGACGGTGTCCGCGTGTTCTTTGAGATTGGAAAGCAGATCACGTTCCTCACGGATACCGTCGATAAGACGGTTGCCATGCTGGAGCGGGTGCGGACGTCGAACCGATTCGTAACGTTGCACCAAGACCTTGTCGCTGGCATCAAGGAAAAGAACATGCGTGCCCACGCCCAGATCGTCCAAATGGCTTAAAACAGCGGAAAGATCATCGAAATAGCTGCGCGAACGCACGTCGATGACCGCTGCAAGCTTATGGACCTTCGACCCGGAAGACGTCATCATATCGACAAGGGGAATCAACAGCTTCGGAGGAAGATTGTCGACCACATACCAACCCATATCTTCGACGCAATCTGCAGCATGGGAACGACCGGCCCCGCTCATGCCGGTGATGAGCATGACCTCGAATTCCTTGGCAGGCTTGGGACTATCGCTATCCGTTTGTGATGACACGACGCTTTCGGAGTCATTCGCATTGGTTGCAGGGGCCGTCTTCTCGACCTTGTTTCCGGTGTTGTCAGGTCCTTGCTTTTCCGAAATCACAGTGCCTCCTGTAAGGCGCTTCTCATCGCCTGCTCAAAATCTGCTGTTCTCATAATATGCGCCCCTACCGTCATCAACCGTACCTGGGCTATCGCTTGGTAAAGCAGCATTTCCTCCCCGCCGATTGCGGTTCCGCCGTTGTTGCGCCATGCCTGCATCAACTTGGTGGGACGTGGATCATAGACAACGTCCAACAGGGTTTTCCGGGGCAGGACAGGCGACGAACCAATACTGATTCCTTCTAATCGAGCGGCTACGTCATCGGCTCCATGGGACGGAATCGTATTGATGACAATATCAGCTTCAAGCAAATACTTCGCTGATTCTGATAATGACACCTGCTGGTACGTGAAACCGGATTCCGACTGGGCAAGCTGCTTCATGGGATCGTTTTCATGCTGGTGTCTGGCGCACACCGTTACCTGCGCTATCGGGCCTTTGCCGGGAACGTTGATTTCCGTACAGGCGGCCAAGGCCGAAAGGGCCGTATTACCATTGCCAAGAATAACAGCGTTCGCTCCGTTTGGAAAGGCTTGCGGATCGAGGGCATTGCCGGTTTCTCTTGTCGGCACGGGAGCTGCATTGTCGAAAATCTGCCATGCATGCAAGAAGGCTTTCTCGATACCCTCCACGTCGGTGTTGTATAGTCTGATATTCGGTTTTTCGGATGTATCTGCCCAATCGAATATCGCGGTATTGGCGACAAGGAGTCTGCGAGACCAGGCATCGGATGGGGTCCCGTAAGGCTGTATGGTGCGTTTCAACGGCATGGTGAGGCTCAGTCCCACCCAGGTGGAATCCAAACCTTCAAGAAAACCATCCAAGTCGGTTTCTCCGACCTCAGTGCGGCTGTATTGCCAATCATCCAGTCCGAGAGCCCGATAGGCCGCGTTGTGCAGCAACGGCGAAAGCGAGTGGGATATGGGTTTGCCCAAGACCGCACAGCGCTGGTGTATCTCATTGGCCATGGTGATTTCCCGATTCCTTTCCTTGAAGCTCATCTGGTTGTTTTGATTGACTATTCTGACATGTTTATAAGGTATTTTCTGATTTTACGTACTCAAACCGTCCGGGATGTGGCCGTCGATGAAGATTTTGAATCATCGGAACCACTATGGAGGGCGTTATAAACGACTTCGGCCTTGGCCTTTCCGATACCTTTGACGTTTTGCAAATCTTCGAGACTGGCCTTGCGGATGCCCTTTACCGAGCCGAACGCACGCAACAGCTTCTTCTGATAGCTTTCGCCGATACCAGGAATATCGTCAAGCGCTGAGCGAAGCGCTCCTTTACGGCGGGATTTGCGGTGGTAAGTGATGGCGAAGCGATGGGATTCGTCGCGGACCCGCTGAAGAAGATACATGCCTTCGGACTGACGCTTGAGGATGAGTGGGTAGTCCTCCCCCGGAATCCAGACTTCTTCGAGTCTTTTGGCCAGACCACAAACTGCCACATCGTCGACGCCGCAGTCCTTGAGAGCTTTGGCAGCGATTTCGACCTGGGGCTTGCCGCCGTCGACCACGATCAGGTTCGGTTTGTACGCGAAATGACGTGGATGCGTATCCTGCTGCACGACGGCATTAGCGCTGGTCAGACCATCGGTTTCATCATCCGTTTCATTTTTTTCTTGAACCCGTTCATTGCCATCTGCATGCTCAATCTGATTTGTCAGAGTTTGAGAAGACGACTCGGCCTGTTCGATACGTTTTTCGTTGTCCATGCTTTCACCCGTGTCACCTGCAATGTTGCCGTGACGGAATCTGCGGGTAAGCGTCTCGTACATGGCGCTCAGATCGTCAAGCGCACCCTTGCCGTCCTTGCCACGGATGGCAAACCGACGGTATTCGGACTTCTTGGCAATGGCATCCTCGAAGACCACCATGGATGCGACCTGGTAGATGCCGCCAATGGTGTTGGAAATATCATAGCCTTCGATACGAAGTGGGGATTCGTCCAACCCCAACGCCTCAGCCACGTCGTTCATGGCCTGTGTACGGGCACCGATGTCGCTGATACGGCTCATTTTGCTGCGCTGCAACGCTTGTTTCGCATTGCTGTCGGCACGATCCATCAACGCCTTTTTCTCACCGCGGCTGGGCACACGGATGGTGACGGCGGCACCACGCAGACCGCTGAGCCATTCCTCAAGCTCATCGCGCCGCGCGGGTTCGATCGGGACCAATACCTCTCTGGGAACCGGCGAGATCGGTGCCAGCAGATCGCTGCGGCCGGTCTGCATCCGCCGTTCACGACGGATATGCGTCGCCTGGGCGCGCGAGAGGCTGTCAGTGGCGGTGATGCTTTGGGTTGCACCCAGCGCGTCTCTCCGCTCCACGATGTCGATGCTGCCGTTGATCGTTCCCTCGACCGATCCGGAGTTGCTAGCCACCATCTCTGGATTGCTGACGCTATCTGCCGAATCCTTTGAGTCTGCGTCCTGTTCCAGCAACTCTTCGCCATTGCTGGGAAGGTTCAACGGCACGTTGGCCTGACTCTCCGTCTCCTCCATCATGTCGGAATAGACCTGGGTGATGAGGTCAGCAATGAGGTCGGCATCTTCGATGTCTTCGACCCGTTTGACGCTCCAGTTACGTTCGCCCCGGATGGAACCGGAACGGACGAAGAACGCATGGATGGAGGCTTCCAATTCGTCGGATTCCATACCGAACACGTCGGCGTCCACATCAGAATCGAAGACGACCGCATTCTGTTCGGACATGGTTTTCAACATGGAGATCTGGTCACGCAGACGTGCGGCCTTTTCGAATTCCATATCGTTGCTGGCCTGTTTCATCTCACGGGTCAGCCCTGCGATGAACGAAGTTCCATAGCGGCCGGTGAGCACACCGACCAGGCGTTCGCACATACGGCGATGGTCCTTCTCACTGATTCTTCCGACGCACGGTGCCGAACATTTCCCGATGGAAGCCAGCAAGCAAGGCCGGTTGGTCAATTTGGCACGGTTGAAGACAGTCTTCGTACAGGTGCGCACCGGAAACGCCTTGAGCAGCTTATCGAGACTATGACGCAGATCCCACGCTTTGACGTACGGACCGAAATACCGTGTGTCCCGACGTTTGCGGTTGCGCGTCACCCATACCCTAGGGTATTTTTCACCCAAGGAAACCGCTAGATAAGGATATGTTTTATCGTCACGGAAAACGACGTTGAAACGTGGATCAAATTCCTTGATCCATGTGTATTCGAGGGTAAGCGCTTCGAGCTCAGTGGCGACCACCGTCCATTCGAGGCTGCGGGCGGTCAGCACCATGTTTTGGGTACGGGGGTGCAGTTCGCTCAGGGGCTGAAAATAGAAGGTAAGGCGGTTGCGCAGGTTCTTCGCCTTGCCGACATAGATGACCCTGCCGTCTCCGTCACGCCATTTGTAGACGCCCGGATCAGTGGGAATGTCGCCAGTGGCAGGGCGGAACAGGTCGCGGGTGTCCCCCAGCTTGCGCGTCGTCTTGCGCCAGCCGGTGCTGTCACCGTTACCCTGCTTGTCTGCCACTACTGCCATTGCCTACCTTTCACAGCTATCAAACGAATTCACTTGAGCATAGGACCGAGATACTTGCCCGTCCAGCTCTTTTCGCACTTGGCCACATGCTCCGGCGTGCCTTGTGTGACGATCGTTCCACCGCCGTCTCCGCCTTCAGGACCGAGGTCGATGATCCAGTCCGCGGACTTGACCACATCGAGATTGTGTTCGATGACAATGACCGTGTTACCCTTGTCGACCAAGCCTTGCAGCACCTGCAACAGCTTACGGACATCCTCGAAATGCAGACCCGTGGTCGGCTCATCGAGAATGTAGACCGTACGGCCGGTAGAACGACGCTGCAACTCGGTGGCGAGTTTCACGCGCTGGGATTCGCCACCGGAAAGCGTGGTCGCGGGTTGCCCGAGACGAATGTAGCCGAGGCCGACGTCGACCAACGTGTCGAGATAACGGGAGATGCCCGTGTATGCCTTGAAGAAATCTGCGGCTTCGGAAATCGGCATGTTGAGCACGTCGGCGACCGACTTGCCGTTGTATTTTACCTCAAGGGTCTCGCGGTTGTACCGCTTGCCGTGACATTCCTCGCATTCCACGTAGACGTCAGGCAGGAAGTTCATCTCGATCTTGATGGTACCGTCGCCGTGACATGCCTCGCAACGTCCACCTTTGACATTGAATGAGAAACGTCCGGGGCCGTAGCCGCGAACCTGTGCCTCTGGCGTCTTGGCAAACAGCTGGCGAATCTTGTCCCACACGCCCGTATACGTAGCAGGGTTGCTTCGCGGGGTACGGCCGATCGGGTTCTGGTCGACGTGGATGACCTTGTCGCACTGCTCGATGCCTTCAACCCTCGTGTGCTTACCAGGCACGATACGGGCACCGTTAAGTTTGTCGGCCAACGATGGGTAGAGAATCGAATTGATGAGCGTCGACTTGCCCGAACCGGAAACACCGGTGATGCAGGTCATGACGCCGAGAGGAATCGAAACGTTGATGTTCTTAAGGTTGTTTTCTCGTGCCCCGACAACCTTGAGTTGCCGGTTTTTATCGGTTTTGCGACGTTTCTTCGGCACCTCGATTGTTTTCCGACCGGCGATGTAATCACCAGTAATGGAACGAGGAGCATCCACAACATGCGCTGCGGGACCGGAATAGACGACCTCGCCACCTTTTTCGCCGGCGCCAGGACCAATATCAACCAGCCAATCTGCTTTTTCGATGGTCTCCTGATCATGCTCGACCACAATCAGCGTGTTGCCGAGATCACGCAGGTGATGCAGCGTCTTGATAAGCCGTTCGTTGTCACGCTGATGCAAACCGATGGACGGCTCATCGAGCACATACATCACGCCGACCAAGCCACTGCCGATCTGGGTCGCGAGACGAATACGCTGTGCTTCGCCGCCGGAAAGCGTCTTGGCGGCACGGGACAGCGTCAGATAGTTCAAGCCGACATCGTTCATGAACCCGAGGCGAGAACGAATTTCCTTCAGTACTTCACCGGCAATAAGTGCGGCCGAACCTTCAAGTTTCAGCGAACGCACCCATTTAAGGCTGCGTTCGACCGGCATATCGCAGACGTCGGCGATGGACTTGCCATCAACCGTGACCGCCAGAACCTCAGGACGCAGACGCTTGCCTTGACAGGTTTGGCAAGGCACCTCACGCATATAGGACTCGTAATACAGCTTCATCTGATCTGAATCGGTCTCGTCATGGCGACGCATGAGCGTGCGCACCACGCCTTCGAAACCGGTGCTGTATTCACGCAAGCGTCCCCAGCGGTTTCGATAGGAGACCTTGACCTTGAAATCGTGACCGTACATGATGGCGTGCTGAATCTTTTGAGGCAGGTCTTTCCAAGGAGTATCGAGACTGAAGCCCATTTCCTCGCCAAGGCCTTCAAGGACGTGACGATAGTATTCGCCCGTCCCCTTGGTCATGCCCCAAGGTTCGATGGCATTCTCGTTGAGCGATTTGCTCGGGTCTGGAATGACCAGCTCCGGGTCGATCTCCAGCTTGTAGCCAATGCCATCACAATCCGGGCAAGCGCCGTATGGAGCATTGAAAGAGAACGTGCGCGGCTCGATCTCGTCAAGTTCGAGTTGATGGCCGTTCGGGCATGAACGCTTCTCACTGAATGGTTCGCGACGATTCGGGTCCTTCTCGTCCAAATCGACGTAATCAATGACCACAATGCCTTTGGCGAGTTTCAGCGCGGTTTCGATGGAATCGGTGAGGCGCTGGCGAATGCCGTCTTTGATGACCAAACGATCGACCACGACTTCGATTGTGTGCTTTTTCTGCTTGGTCAGCTTGATGTCGTCGGAAAGCTGGCACATCTTGCCGTCAATCAGCGCGCGCGAATAGCCGTCGCCACGCAGCAATTCAAGCAAATCCTCGAACTCGCCCTTACGACCGCGAACGACCGGCGCCAGAATCTGGAATCGAGTCTTTTGCGGCTTCTTCATCAGGGTATCGACCATCTGCTGCGGCGTCTGCGCGCTGACAACCTCACCGCAGATTGGGCAATGCGGAATGCCCGTTCGCGAGAACAGCAGACGCAGATAGTCGTAAATCTCGGTAATCGTTCCCACCGTCGAACGCGGGTTGCGGTTGGTGGTCTTCTGATCGATGGAAACAGCCGGGCTTAAACCTTCGATGAAATCAACATCGGGCTTGTCCATCTGCCCCAGGAACTGGCGGGCATAGGCACTCAGAGACTCGACGTAACGCCGCTGCCCTTCAGCAAATAACGTATCGAACGCAAGCGAAGACTTGCCGGAACCGGAAAGCCCGGTGAACACCACCATACGGTTACGAGGAACGGCAAGATCGACGTTCTTGAGATTGTGCTCACGCGCGCCTTGAATCGTGATCTTCAGATCGCTTGGAATATGTGAAATATCCGCCACCAGCGAATTGCCGGTCTTGCGCAACGGTGCCTTCGCGATCTCCTGGGACAGGAACGAATCACTGTCCATCAGTTTCTGCGCTACTACATTTGCCGACGAATCGTCGGTTTTCCTGGTTTTCCGCGCCGTCGATGCTGTTGCCAATGCTTACCTCCGCTTGATACCAAATGCTCCACTGTAGGATAACCCATCATAGTGGACGGTTCGAACAATTGTTCGACTCTGTCATATTGCCTGAATCATTACTTAATCTCAAATACCAACCAATAAAGCAGCTGTGTCATTCTATAAATTTGTTATTGGCGGAAACCAATATCTCGGACCGACTGAAATTACGCCATATACGTCATTACTCCAACAAAAGCAGACGTGCCGCTATGATGGCATGTTGGTATATTTCGCCGTAATTTAGTAAATGCAAACAGGACAGGTAATAGGGTATGGCAATCGAGGCGCAAGGGCTGGAAATTCAGATCGGGGCACGGACACTGCTCAATCCCACTGATTTTCATGTGAGCAAGGGCGACAAGATCGGTTTGGTCGGGCGCAACGGCGCCGGCAAGACCACCCTCACCCGCGTTATCACCGGCGATCTGCTTCCCACAGCCGGCAAGGTGCGTATCTCCGGCAAGCTCGGGTACCTGCCACAAGACACCCATGCCGACGACCCCGAGCAGACTGCGCTCGATCGCATGATGAGCGCCCGCGACATCGCCAGCATCATCAAACGCATGCGCAAGGCCGAGAAGGAAATGACCAACGAGAATCCGAAGGTCATGGAAAAGGCGATGGACAAGTACGACAAGGCCATGCAGGCGTTTGAGAAGGCCGGCGGCTACGCGGCACAGTCCGAGGCGATTTCCATGGCCGCGAGCCTTGGTCTCCCCAATGAAGTGATGCAGCAACAAATCGGCACACTCTCCGGCGGACAGAAACGACGTATCGAACTAGCTCGAATCCTTTTCTCCGACGCCGACACATTGATTCTTGACGAACCGACCAACCATTTGGATGCCGATTCCATCGAATGGCTGCGTGGCTACCTGAAACGTTTCGAGGGCGGATTCCTCGTCATCTCCCACTCCACGGAACTCTTGGACGAAGTGGTCAACAAGATTTGGCATTTGGACGCGCAGACCGCGCAGATTGACATGTATTCGCTGGGCTGGAAGGCTTACCTGAAACAGCGCGTGGTGGACGAGGAGCGTCGCCGCCGCGAGCGCGAAGTGGCTGAGAAGAAGGCCGCACGTCTTATGAAACAGGGCATCCGCCTGCACGCCAAGGCCACCAAGGCCGTCGCCGCACAGAACATGATGCGTCGCGCGGAACGTCTGTTGAGCGAGACCAGCGAGGCCGAACGGCAGGAGAAAGTCGCCGACATCCGTTTCCCGGAACCTGCGCCTTGTGGCAAGACACCGATCATGGCCAAGGATATCTCCAAGGCTTTCGGTTCCAACATCGTCTTCAGCGGCATCAATCTGGCCATCGACAAGGGTTCCCGCGTGGTCATTCTGGGCTACAACGGCGCCGGCAAGACCACGACACTACGTATTCTGGCAGGTGAAGACAAACCCGATACCGGCGAGGTGGTCTACGGACACGGTTGCAAGATCGGCTATTTCGCACAGGAACACGATACGTTGGAACTTGACGCAACCGTGCTTGAGAATCTGCAGCATGTTGCCCCCGACCTGGACGATACCCACGCCCGTTCGATTTTGGGCAGTTTCCTGTTCTCCGGCGATGACGCGTTCAAACCGGCAAAGGTGCTATCCGGCGGCGAACAGACCAGGCTCGCGCTGGCGACGTTGGTGACTTCGCGTGCCAACGTGCTGCTGCTTGACGAACCGACCAACAATCTCGACCCGGTCTCGCGCGACGAGATTCTCAAGGCCATCGCCAAATATGAGGGCGCCATCATTCTGGTCACCCACGACGAAGGCGCGGTCAAGGCGCTCAATCCCGAACGGGTGCTGCTGATGCCGGACGGAGACGAGGATCTGTGGAGCGACGACTACCTCGACCTAGTGGCCGAAGAATAGCTGCACGCCAAACGCAACTTCCTGCGATTCCGCCACAAACAAGCCGCTACCAGACGATAAGCGGTTTGTTTGTGGCGGAATTATTGCATTGCACCATAAATGGACCGATGGCGTACACCAGCCGGCTTATTTATAGCGGATTCTGTCCAATGCTGTCTCATGTGCCCGCGCTAGCGTAACATCGAACCAGACATTGACGGACACAGGAGGCCAAGATGGACGAGGTAACGATGACGGAACTGATGCGCAAGTCGATGCTGCAACGGCGCGCTTTCAGCGTCGAGACCGTGCGAGGCATGGAACGTCCGCTGCTGGATCAGGGCGTACCTCTGATGCGCATGGCCGCCTCGGCTGCGGCACGGGTGACCGCAGAACTACTTGACGAGCATGACATCGACATCGCCGAGGCGAAAGTCGTGCTGCTGGCCGGAGCCGGAGACAATGGTGGCGATGGCCTGTTCGCCGCCGCTCAATTGGCTCAGGCCGGTGCCCAGGTCACGGCGATCGCCGTAGGCAAATCCCTGCATTTGCAAGGTCTGCTGGCGTTCACACGTAGTGGCGGTAGACTGCTGATCATCAATCCGGAAGCGGACATCCCCGGGGTTTCGTCCGGTTTCAGTGCCGGCGAAGCGGGAAAACGCCTGCAAGCAGCCATCGAACTGGCGCAGCAGGCAACCGTTGTTCTTGACGCCATGACTGGCATCGGCGTCAAGGGGGCCTTGCGGGGACCTGCCGCAACCATGGCAAATATCCTCCATCCGACCAACGAGGACGGGACGGAAATGGAGATGCCACGCTCCGTCGCAAGCCCCGGACAGGAACAGAAGCCGCTTGTTGTCGCCATCGATACGCCTTCCGGTGTCGGCGTGGACGACGGCACCTTGCCCGGCAGTTATATTCCTGCCGATATTACGGTGATGTTCGGTGCGATGAAGCCTTGCGCCATGCTGCCTCCAGCAGCGTTCGCTTGCGGCCGTATCGTTCTGGTCGATTTCGGTTTCGATATCACGTACGCTTATCCCGTCGTTTCCTCTATCGATGACACTGTCGGCAGCATGATACGCCTGCCGAAATCAACTGATTCCAAGTATTCCAGAGGCGTTGTCGGTCTGATTACGGGATCGGCAAAATATCCCGGAGCTGCCGTGCTGAGTTCCAACGCCGCTGTCCGTTCCAACATCGGCATGGTCCGTTATATGGGACCTGTGAACGCGTCCGACATGGTGCTGCGGAATACCCCCGAGATCGTGATCGGCAAAGGCCGCGTTGAGGCTTGGGCCGTCGGTTCCGGTGTTCCTACGGCGGAGGCTACAGGTGATGCCGCTAATGAGAATTCCGGCAGACACAGCGTGAACGGTTCTGATGGCCAACGAGAAGCCATCGCCGCGCTGCTCAAGCATTACGCATTGCCCGATGATAATTCCTTTGGCGCTGCAGACGAGACCGAGATTCCTGTGAATGGGTCGAAAACAGAGGAAACGTCATACATGTCTGAACGCACCGGAATCGTCTGGGGCGACGCCGACCCTGATATCGATTACGACAGTGAACCTTGGACCATGCCGCCGATCTGCGTCGACGCGGGGGCGCTCGACCTACTGCCGGAACGCGTACCGGCACATGTCGTCATCACTCCGCACACCGCCGAACTTGCGGCATTACTGCGACTCCGCGGCGAAGACGTGGATACAGCATCCATTACCGCAAAACCCTGGCATTGGGCGAAGCGGGCTCACGAACTGACCGGAGCAACCGTGCTGCTCAAAGGCGCTGTGACCATAGTTGTTGGCGATTCAAACGTAGCAGGTCTGCCGGCAGATGCTGGATCAGGGCCCGAAAACGCTGACGGAACGAACAAGATGATCACAACCCTCATTTCCGGAAGTGGACCGGCATGGCTGGCGACTGCCGGAGCCGGCGACGTGCTTGCAGGCGTTATGGGCGGAATGTTGGCACAACAAGGCGAGGAACAGTTGCAACACGACCCAAGCCTCAACATCATGGTAGCCGCCAGCGCAAGCTATATTCACGGTTACGCCGCAAGCCTGGCCTCCGAGTCCGACCAGCATGGCTGGGAGCCACCGGAAATCTTCGACGCGGACAGCACCATTATGCCAAGTGGAAAGCCGGGGCATCCGATTGTGGCAACCGATGTCATCGCGGCATTGCCTCAGGCATTCGAGGAATTGATGCGGGATTAGCTTTCGGCAACGCCGATCATTTGGTTTTGGCCAATCGATCGGCTTCCAATAGCAAACAGCACCATCGCACGAAGCGAAAACAGGAGCAGACAAGAGAGAGCCATGTCAGACAACGGGAACAATGACGCTTTCAATAGCAATAGCATCGAAATCCACAATGTGATGTTCGACTTCTGTGGGGTTCTGCTGGAGCTCAATTATCGCCCCTGCCTTCAAGGCCATTTTCCGCAGCAAGTTGTCGATAGGCTTTGTGCGGATGAAAGCGATGTCTACGGTTTCTTCGCGGCCGAAGCACGTATGGACGCAGGTGAGGCTTTCGCTGATGTCATCAAGGATTATCGAAAGCAGTATGGCGACGATCTGGCCGAGACGTTCGACTATTACATCGAACATTACGGTGATGCCCTGCCACGAATAATTGACGGCATGGAAACTCTGCTGACGGATCTGCGGAAGGCCGGTTATGGCGTATGGGGTCTGACGAACTGGTCAGGCGAAACGTTCCATTTCGCGTTTGAGAAGTTCCCGCAACTCGAACGTCTGCTGCAAGGAACGGTGGTATCCGGAGTCGAAAAGATGCACAAGCCGAATGCCGATATCTTCAATCTCGCCTTGAGCCGTTTCGGTCTCGACGCCTCGCAAACGGTGTTCTTTGACGACACACAGGCCAATGTCGACGGTGCGAAAGCGGTCGGCATTAAAGGGATTCGGTTCAAGAATGCAATCGATGCCCGAAACGACCTGCAACGTCTGAGCGTAAATATTTAAATGTAGCTACGATGATCGCAACTATTGTGTATTGAAATCTTCAGACGGATTCCAATATCAAAAATCGTTATAAGTTAATCTGCCCGATACACGGTTTGTTATAAACTTTGGATATGACACTGCTGCAGCTGAAATATATCGTCAAGATTGTGGAGTGCGGCTCGATGAACGAGGCTTCCCACGAGCTGTACGTCTCCCAGCCCGCGTTGAGCTCATCGGTCAAGGAGCTCGAGCACGAGATGGGCATCGAAATCTTCACCCGCTCATCGCAGGGTATCGCACTGACCGTCGACGGCGCGGAATTCCTCACCTACGCACGTCAGGTGCTCGACCAGGCCGAGCTTATGGAAGAACGTTACAAGCACGCCAAGCCTCGCAAGCAGCTTTGCAGCGTCTCCACCCAGCACTACATGTTCGCCGTTGAGGCGTTTGTGGAAATGATCAATTCCATCGAATCCGACGAATACGAATTCACCATCCGCGAGACCCGCACGCGCGACATCATCGATCAGGTCGCCAATATGCTTTCGGAAATCGGCATCCTCTACCTTTCCGATTTCAACAAGGACGTCATCGGCAAGCTGCTGCGCGGCAAGCACCTTGAATTCCACCCGCTTTTCCGTGCCCCGTTGCATGTTTTCATTTCGCGAAACAACCCTCTTGCGACCAAGAAAAAGGTCACGATGGATGATCTTAAGCCGTATCCGTTCATCCAGTACGAGCAGGGTGAGGAAGGCAGCTTCTACTTCGCCGAGGAAGCGGTTTGGCCCAAGGATTCCCCCAAGCTCATCAACGTCACCGACCGAGCTACGATCCTGAACTTCATCATTGGGCTCAACGGCTACACCATCTGCACGGGCATCGACAACGGTGACCTCAACAACGAGAAAATCGTCACCGTCCCACTCGACACAGACGAGACCATGCTGGTCGGTTGGATCACCAACGAGCGCTCCAACCTCTCCAACGCCGCCGAAAGCTATCTGGCCAAGCTCAAGTCGGTCATCGCCAGCCACGGCTACAAGCTGATTGAGTAAACAGCTTCCGAACAATTCCATTAGGGATATTTCATAGCCGTTTCTAAGATATGACCGGTCGGAAAGACCGGTTTTACTTAATTATGCTTCATTATCATTTCTTGTTGATTGTCCCGCCAACATCTCCGTATTTCTTGCCGGCGTAGGAACTGTAGACGGCAAATACTGCTACTATGACCAAACCGACAGCAAGGATCGCAAATAATTCAACGAAACGGGATGAATGTGCGACGATACCAATAAGTATCAGAGCAACACCGCCGATAATAAATTCCAGGCCGCCGAAACGCTGGCAACGACGCCAGGACTCGCGGCTTTTGAAAGCTCCACGCATACGCATACCGGACCATCCGTTCGGCTTTGTGCTTGGCAAGACATTCCCAATAACAATGAAGACGAAACCTGTAGCAACGTTCACGATCGGATTCAACGGCATGCTGGACGCCGTTCCTCCCCTACTGAAGCCGTCTGCAATCTCCCAGATAGCCACAATGGTAGACACCGCGAACATGCAGCATCCACCGATGGCCCACACTCGTATCGTCGTTTGCGGGTTCATATCAGAATTCGACTTTTTATGCGCTGAACGCTCAAGAGGAATCTCGCCGAACAGCCAACCTACACATACCAACAACATAAGCAGAGGTAAAATGAGCTCTTCATATTTGCTGCCCCAACGGTCTAGCTCACCACTGGCGCTATAATGTGCAGGAACGATATCTGGCAAATACGGCAAGGCGAGCAGAACAATTATCAGCGGTAATAAGCCGAGAAGTACCATCGCGATATTTTGCTTTTTCGCACCGGCTATCACTGCTTTCCAGCTGGTACGTTGCTCGATATCCATGGATTTATCCTCACTCGATTTTTGAGCTTTGATTTTCTTATCTCTGTGCTTTCTCATCTCTCACCGCCTCAGTCGCCACTTCTTGTGAACCTTGGATAACGTTTCCCTTCTCTATTGGCTTCGCTTTGTATCGGGAAGCCTTAGAAACGGCATTGCTGCGTTGCAGCTCTTTCATCCAGACAATGGTGTCGTCGAGAACGGTCAGATTCGGCTCATACCAGATGGTCGTGCCGTCGCGGCTATCCATCACCAGCTCGGCTTCCCGCAACTTGCGCAGATGATAGGAAAGTCTAGAAGCCGACAATCCGGTGGCTTCTGCGAGTTCCCCAGCGTTCATGACACTTTGCCGCAGGAGCTGGAGAATCTCGCGTCGTGCGGGATCGGACAGCGCTGACAACGTAGTCTGTACACCCATATCCCCTCTTTTCGTCAATTCAATGACTCATATATTTCAAATTGATTTGAAATATATAGATAGAATATATCTTTTCTATTTTTATTTCAACTTATTTTGAAATATATTTCATCAAAATTGACGATCCATGACTAACGATGTACAGTTTCTTTTACATAGTAAAGTTTGCTTTACTATAGTAATGAGCAAATCAGTCAGGGAAAAACAAGGGAGGCGTGACGAATATCAAAAATCTCGCTTCATTCGATGAAACCGACAATAAACCTACAGAAAATGCCGGCAACGACGCAAAAATGACAAAAACAGACACTTTACAGACCAGCAAATTCGGAACCCGCACTGTTTTCGGATGTGGAAAAGCCTCGCTTTGGGGCACTTCCTTGGCCATCGGATGCGTCCTTGGGCTGATTGTTGGTGTAGCCGTGTTCCTGCTCAACACCAACCTGGGCAAAGACCGATTGGTCGCGGGCATCATCAGTGGCATCGGAATTGCAATCCTTGCTAGCATGTTTGTTTTGGACGCCCTAGCCGACAAACGTACCGTGAAGGACGCCGGACCTGAAATCACCAGCGAAGAGAACATCGAACATTCATGGTTTGAAAGCGCAAAAAGCTGGGGCTTCGATGCGATGATCATCAGCGATTTTGTGGTCCTTTTCCTCCTCAAGTTCGCAGCCAACCCCATCGACGTAAAGATAGCCTATCTCGCTGTAGCGGTAAGTCTGATCGTCGGGTTCCTCACAGCCGCAGGCCGATATGCCTATTTAGGTTTCAAAAACGCGTAGTAAAAAATATTTCCAAGAAAGCAATTGATACAGCGAAAGAGGATTTTATGAACAGCCAAAATCAGAAGCCGACGGACGCACTGCATAAAGAATCAACGAAAATTCACAGCACAATGTCAAATCCCGCTCGGACTTCACCGAAAACCAGCGTCTTTGGCACAAGAACCATTTTCGGCGGCGGCAAAGTCACTCTTTGGGGTACATCGATTGTCGTGGGAATCGTCATTGGTGTCTTGGTCGGCATCTTCGCTGTTCTCATCCGCAGACCTACGCAACTCAACGATTGGACGTTTGTCATATTGATGGCGGTCTTAATCGGCGGCTGCAGCATTGGCTTCTGCTGGGTGACCATCGTCGACAGAACGACCATCACCGGCTCGATTCCCCATCCCGAAGAGAATGTGGAAGACGCCTGGCGCACGCAAGCGATGTCTGCAGGCCTTATCGGAATGGTGCTTGCCGATACAGTACTGATTATGCTGGTGGCGTTCTACGACAAGCCGATCCCCAGTGTCATCGCGGCCTTCGCACTGCTCGGCATCATGCTCATCGGATTGCTCACCATGGCATGCACCTACTTCGTCTACCGCAAGAAGGCCATGGCATGAGAAACCACCTACCGCAACTTCGCCAGCAACACCAACTCTCGCAGGCCGCCCTTGCCGACTCGGTTGGCGTAAGCCGTCAAACCATCATCTCCATCGAAAAGGGCCGTTTCGACCCATCCCTGCCGCTCGCCTTTCGTCTCGCCGAACTATTTGATTGCACCATCGAGGATATTTTCACACCGGAATCTTGATGCTTTAGACGAACAGGATGCGAGACAAATTTATCTTATCCCATCTTTTACTTCAAGCGATCGGCTCTTCTAGTCCTAGGTTTGAGGACTATTCTTTAGAATCCTTATGTTTTGACAACAGATCATGCAATTTTGGTTTTGCTTCAGTTTTTCCCAGCTTAGGTTTCTGTGGTTCATTCACACGTTCATCGGCGAGTTTTTCAACTAATTTGTTTTGGCCTTCTTTGATATTTTCACCAAGTTGCCCCGCATAACCACCGACAAGTTCGGCACCCTCACCGATTTTCTGGCCAGCGTTTTTCCCTAGTTCTATTGCACCGTTGCCGATCTGTTTGGCGCCCTCACCAATTTCAGCGGTAGTGTCAACGATAAGCTTGCCAGCAGCTTCTTTCCAGCGCGGCGCCATCTCGATTTCCATGTAATCAGCGTCGACACCAATAGCTTCAGCGAACTTTGATAATTTTTGATTTGTTTGCTGCAAAGTAGCCAATCTGTCTTTTACAGCAAAAGGATGTTTGACTTTTTGATTCCGTATAACTCCAGCAACATTCTGTATATCCTTGCTCAAGCCAGAAAGCTCAATCTGGATACTATGCAGACGCTTGCAACGAGCCTCGTTTATTCCTTCACGATATTGTTCTACTTCTTCCGGCTGGTCAATCATTACATGGTCGAGTTCCAGAATATACAATTCATCCTGTGCTGTTATGGATTTACCGATAACATCTATCCAGTCTGAAGTATCCTGAAGCAGTTTGTCAATAGCGTCTTTATCGTCGTCAGCATCAATTTTTGCTGGAAGATTTTTTACAAGATTTCGTATCTTAATCAAGGCATAGCTTTGAGCACTCGCCAAATCTCGCGGGCTATCGGCAATTTTCGACCATGTAGTATCTGTTAGCATTCCTACTTTGTCGCGTATGGTCTTCGTCTCATCAATCATCTGAGCCGCACCCATCAGGTTTGCAAGAGTCTGGTCCTTCTGATCCTGCAACAAATCGTCGATTTTACCGTTAATCCTATCGAGACAGTCAGTAATCTCATCCATCGACTGCTGGAGCGCCATCTGAGTCATAACTCCGCCAATATTCGCCAACATTTCCGGATTGACCTTCGAAGATACCTTGGCCAAATCCTCGAACTTCAGATGATAGGCAATTTCTCCATGTTCCTTGCGCAGTACCCCGGTTCCCGTTGAACCGTATTTCTTCATCTGTTCGGCGGATTCTTTGGTGAGTTTCACCCAACGCCCGCTTTGTTGAGAAGCCTCAGCAAGAGCCTGAATACCGTTGCCACAAGCCTGCAAGGCATGGTTATTCAATTTCTGTGTAGGCTCTTTATCCAATCCTTCACTTTTCAGCCAAGCATCGACTGCCGAATCGTCACCCAGCACCATAATCTCTTGATCATCTTGAATGACCTGAATGGATTGCTCATTATCTGGCGTAGGAACCAAATTTTCTGAAGTCATTGATCTTCTCTTTATACATCAACGAATATAAACAAACGAAATGGACCAAACAATTACGTTATTTACCAATAACAGCAATAAACACGCTGTCGTATAACTTAGAAGCACGCTTTTCAAGCGCCTTGGTCTTCTTAGCATCGTTGCCGTCGGCTTCTTGAACAAGCTGGACGCCTGTTCGTATCCTTTCCAACTCAACTCGCCATGCGGAAATTGGCGCATCGTCAGCAAGCATCGGAGAACGTGTTTGAATCAATTCTTCCACGGCATCACATTGATTCTTGACTTTTGAAAGTGGATCATGCTTGTCAGGAAGGTGAATCTTCTTGGTCAACTCAATAAATTTGTCAGAGAATTGCTGATCCTTCAGCCATTCCACAAGCTGTTTTACTTGATCTGGAGAAATGATTTGCCCAACAACCTGAACAATATCAGCGGCGGTCTTAAGTTTCCCAAGGACTTTTCCTTTTGGCTTTGTCACAGGCTTCTTCGCGGCGGTCATCTCAACTCCATGATTGATGTTATTTTCTGACATTTCTTATTATGACATGACGAAAAAGATAAAAGCAAATGCGTTCTCGGCAATTAGATCACTTCTTCGGCGCGTAAATCACGTTGTCGATGAGGTCTTTGTAATAGTCGGTGATGACCTGGCGTTTGGCCTTGAGGCTTGGGGTGAGCATACCGTTGGTCTCGGTGAATTCATCAGGAACGATCTCGAACTTGCGGATGGATTCGGCGCGAGAGACCAGCTCATTGGCCTTGTTAACGGCACGCTCGACTTCGGCGCGGACAATTGGATTCTCGCCGGCTTCTTTCAAATTCTTGACTGGTTCGGCGCCTTCGGACTTGAGCCAAGCGTTGGTCTCTTGCAGATCCAGTGAGATAATCGCTGCGATGAACGGCTTGCGGTCACCGACCATAACGCACTGGCTGACCACAGGCGAGGTCATCACTGAAGTCTCCACCTCGGCCGGCGAAACATTTTTGCCACCGGCAGTGATGATGATGTCTTTCTTGCGTCCGGTCAGCGTCACAAAACCATCGGAATCGATGGAGCCGAGGTCACCGGTATGCAGCCATCCGTCGACGATCTGCTCCTTGGTCATTTCGGGATGGTTGTGATAGCCGGCGCACACTGCGCGGCTCTTGACACAAAGCTCCTCCGTGTCACTGACGCCAACAGAAACACCTTGCAGCGGAATGCCTATAGTGCCGATTTTATAGCCCTTCGTGGGATTGACCATGGCCGGCGCGCAGGTCTCGGTCATGCCGTAGCCCTCAAGCAGCGGCAGACCGACGCCGTTGAAGAAGTGCGCGATGGTCGCGTTGAGCGGAGCACCGCCGGAAACAGCGTATTCGACCTTGCCGCCGAAAATCTGCATAATGGTCGAATAGACCAGCTTGTTGTAGACGGCATGACGCATGGCCAGCCCGCGTGGAATCGGCTTACCAGATTGCTGAGCCTTTGACCAAGCAATCGCTGTCTCCGTGGCATGAGAGAAGACACGTCCGGCGAAACCCGATCCAGCCTTCTGCGAAGCTGCGTTATAAATCTTCTCGAAGATACGCGGAACAGCAAGGATAAACGTCGGCTTGAACGTACGGAAATCGACGAGAATAGTTTTGAGATTGCTCGACAGACCCAACGTGACCGTTCCCGCGAAGCAAACCAGCTGCATGAAACGAGCGAAAACATGTGCCAACGGCAGAAACAGCAACAGCCTACGACCTGGTTTGTTGAGGATATCGCCCATGGACTGCACACCGGAGACGGTAATGAACACGAAATTCGAATGGGTCAGCTCGATGCCCTTTGGCGTTCCCGTGGAACCTGACGTATAGACGATAGTTGCCAAATCATTGCCTTTTACCGCCCTCTCACGTTGCCAAAATTCGTCATCAGTGACACTTTGACCGAACTTTTCGATGGTTTCGATGGCACCGGCAGCGATGACATAAACGTCTTTGAGGTCGGCACAGGAATCACGTACGGTGTCGATCTTGTCACGCTGCGCGTCGTCTTCAGCGAAAGCCATCTTGACATTGGAATCGTTGAAAATCATCTGCACTTGCGCCGGCGAGTTGGTCTCGTACACGGGAACCGTGAGTGCACCGATCGACATGATGGCCATGTCTAGAGCCGTCCATTGCCAGGAAGTATGCGCGATGATGGCAACAGAATCCCCCGGCCTGACACCACGGGCAATCAGACCTTTGGCAAGTCCGATGACCTTGTCACGGAACTGGGTCGCCGTGAACGACTGCCACTCACCGTCGTCTCCGACATACTCGACCAGCGACTCACCCGGTGTACGCTTAACACGGTCGTCAAGTAATGTGAAGATGTTCCGATCGCTTTCGATCGGACTCACCAACGGCTGTGTGTATTCCTGTTGCATACGGCTCCCTTATTGACGTAATACTGGTTAAAACTTTACTCCTCACATAAGAAATCAGCGTCAAAAGGGATAATTGCCCAAAATATCAAGATTTTATATCATGCACCGTACTTGGCCAAATATTTATCGGCTCGCTCTTTGATATCGTCGCCAAGCAACGACTTGCCGTCGACGGTGACCATACGGGAGGCGGCGGCAAAGATTTCGCGGACGTTGGCGATGGAAAGGACAGGAAAACCGAATTCCTTCTCAACCGACTTGACGGCGGAAACGTCGGAATCCTTGGTCTTTTCCATGCGGTCGACCGAAAGCACGAGGCCTACGATATCGACATTCGCGGCCGACTTGAGCTTCGGAACGACCTCACGGACGGCAGTGCCGGCTGTCATCACATCGTCGACCAGCAGGACTTTCATACCGTCCTCAAGCGGCGTACCGACCAGAATGCCACCATCGCCATGGTCCTTCTTTTCCTTGCGATCAAAGGTGTAGCCGACTTCCATGCCGTGCATGCTGGTCAAAGCAATGGAGGTCGAAACCGCAAGCGGGATACCCTTGTAGGCCGGGCCGAAAATCGTGGCGATATCCTTTGGCAATGTACCATCGGCAATGGCTGAAGTGATCTTTTCGGCGTAGAACGCGCCCAATGTTGCGATCTTGCGGCCGTCGTTGAACGCGCCGGCGTTGATGAAATAAGGTGATTGCCGTCCCGATTTCAGCGTGAAGTCCCCGAATCTCAGTGCACCAGATTCAAGCAGGAACTCCGTGAAACGCTCATCGATCGGGGTCATAGCAGGCTTCTTGGAATTTTGTGTCTGTGCTTTGGCTTTGTTTTCGGCCATAATTATTTAACCTTTCATATCCATAAACATCATAAAATACTTACTGCCTGTGCAAACGTCACCAGGTCTGGCCCTTGGCGAGTTTCGCGGCAAGTTCAGGGCGAGAGTCGAGCAGATCGTCGAGCTCACGGGCGACACGCATCGGAGCAGTCGGGTCGAAGAGAGCGGCGGCTCCGACCTCTACGGCGTTCGCACCGGCGTAGAGATATTCCAACGCCTTCTCCCCCGAATCGATGCCGCCGATGCCGATAATCGGGATATCGGGGATGGCCTGACGCACGCGCCAGACGAAACTCAGGGCGATCGGGAAGATGGCTGGTCCGGAGACGCCGCCCGTACGGTTGGCGATGATCGGCTGGCCAGTGTTGATGTCGATACGCATGCCGACCAACGTGTTGATAAGGCTCAGCGCATCCGCTCCGGCGTCGACGGCCGCGTGGGCAATCTGGACGATATCCGTGACATTCGGGGAAAGCTTGACGATCATCGGCTTGCTGGTCAGTTTGCGCAGATGGGTGATGAGCCGGCTCAACACCATCGGATCGGTACCGACGCTCATCCCGCCGTGGCTGACATTCGGGCAGCTGACGTTGATTTCCAGCATATCGGCTTCAGAATCGGCGAGCTTGGCGACAACCTCGGCGTAGTCCTCATCACTGTGACCTGCAACGTTGGTGATTACCATGGCGCCGAGCTTCTTGAGCCTCGGCAGTTCGTCTTCCAGATAGTGGTCGACCCCGGGATTCTGCAGGCCGACGGCGTTGACCATGCTGGATGGGCCTTCGGCGGTACGCGGCGAGGGATTCCCCTCCCACGGTATCGGCGAAACGCCTTTGGTACAGATGGCACCCATCTGGCTGACGTCGTAGTAGTCGCCACAGGCATCGAGCTGGAATGTGCCTGAAGCCGTGCCGACCGGATTCTTCCATTCCCTTCCCGCGACGATAGTCTTGTGTCGCCATTCGTGGGGTTCGAGAACATTCATCGGTTTAGCCTGTTCATCCCGTTCCACGTGTTCGTTCATTGCAGCAGCTCTTTCGTTCGTCGTATCCGTCATCGTGCTCACACCTCCCATCCCAGTTCTTCGGTGGTGAAAACGGGGCCGTCCTTGCAGACTTTCAGCCTTCCGTTCGGGGTATCGACCACGCAGGCCACGCACGCGCCATACCCGCAGCCCATGCGGGCTTCAAGGCTCAGTTGTGCTGGGATACCGCGCTTGCTGGCCCAAGCTGCGACGGCTTTCATCATGGGGGTCGGCCCGCAGGAAAGAATCACCGGCGGTTGACTGGCATTATTGAGTTCGCCTTCGATATCGTTCAGTAAATCGACGACGTTGCCTTGAGCGTTGACGATGCTGTGAGCATGGTCGGCATAAGGCGCGACCAAATCGTCGGCAAAACGCACGTCACGATAACCGAAAACAGAAGTGACTTCACTGCCATCGTTGCGCTCGCTGAGTTTCTGTGCTGCATACAGCAGCGGCGGCACGCCAAGGCCGCCGCCCACCAACACATAATTCGCAGGCTTGGTGGTATCGAACGGCTTGCCCAACGGTCCGAGTACATCAATGACATCGCCGGCTTGAAGTAGCGAAAACTCGGCCGTTCCTGCCCCGACAACCTGGTAGATCAGTGTCACGTCATCGCCCTCGACCTTGGCAACGCCGAACGGACGAGGCAGCGCCATCGTGGCGTCAGCGGGATAGAGATTCACAAATTGCGCCGGCTGAGCGGTTCGAGCAACATACGGGTCGCGGATGACCAGCTCGTAGATGCCTTCGGACAGCTTCGAAGCGGCGATTATTTCATCGGTGCGTCTTCCGGGTTTTCGTCCGGCCCGGACTGCCTGCCGTTCGACGGTTCCCGTGGTGACGGTGGGCATAAAAGCGGTTGCGCTCATGTCTCTCCTTCTGAAAAATACTGTTGAACGATAAGTTTGAAAGTTGCCATTTCAGTACAGGGCTTTTCGCAAGTCGTCACGCATCGCGATGGCTGCGGCCCGTGCGCTGCGACCGACCAAGTCAAGCGCTTCTTCCTTGGTCATATCCTCGCGATACTCCCCCGACTTCTTCCAAGAACCGATGATGCCGCGGGAGGAATTGACGATGGCACCGCGTCCGTTCTTGTCGAACATCTGTGCGGCGTCGGCGGCGGTGCCACCCTGTGCGCCGTAGCCGGGAACAAGGAAGAAGGTGTGTGGCATGCGCTCGCGCAGTTCCCTGCCTTGTTCGGGGTGAGTCGCACCGACAACCGCACCGAGCCGCGAATATCCATACTTGCCGATGGAGTCCGCGCCCCAGCCCTCCACGAGGTCGGCCACATGTTCGTACAACTTGTCGCCGTCAGCGAGTTCGAGTTCCTGAATCTCTTTGCTTGAGGGATTCGAGGTGTGCACCAGCGCAAACACGTCTTTGTCGTTTTGCTTGGCTGCATGGGTGAACGGGGTGATGCCGTCAGTGCCGAAGTATGGGTTGACGGTGACGGCATCTTCATACCATGGCCGGCCATTGTAGTCGTCTTCGCGTGAGTTGATTTGGCTCAGATGTTTGGCATAGGCCGCAGCCGTTGAACCAATATCGCCTCGTTTGATGTCACCGAGCACATACAGTCCTTGTTTCTGCGCATATTCACAGGTCAAGCGATAGATATCAAAACCAATGGAACCGTATGCCTCGTACATGGCAATCTGCGGCTTGACAGCAGGCACAATATCCTTCACTGCGTCGATGATCGCACGATTGAACTCATAAAAACCCATAACAATCTGCGCACCCGAATCATTTTCCAAAACGTTCTTGGCAACCTTCATTTTGGCGTCTGTGCCATCGGCGTTGTTTATTGAAGCTAGAACCCGCTGGTCTTCGGGATTGCTGCTCCTCCCCAATTCTTCAGTGAACGATTCGAGGTCCTTTTCGTTGAATTCAATCTCCATGGTGCAGGCCTGCACAGGCACCAGCGCCTGTGTCGGATCTAGCCCGACGATGCTGGGATTGTCTTTAGCTTCGATGGCCTCAATCAGTCGATCCATTGTTATACCTCGTTTTCTGCACTCTCTATACTGTTCTGTTATTGATTATTACAGTTGCTTTCACTGTTATGTTTACTTGTATACCAGTTCGAATTCCGTTTAAACCGTCATCGAACCGTCTTGCCTGTTCTCCAAACAATCCGGCAATCGGCTAAATACCAGCTTTGAACCGATAATCGTGGCCATCGGCCTGCCGGTAAGATCCCAGCTATCGAACGGGGTGTTGCGCCCCTTCGAATGGAATGCGGACGAATCGACAGTCCAGTCGTTGCGGATATCGATCAGGGTCAGATCTACGTTTTCCGGGTGCTCGACTTTGCTCAAGTCCAGCGTTCGTTTCGTCGCACACGTTGATGAGGTGTTGAGCAACATCGCCACATCCGTCGGTGTATGGCCCATCAAGCGTTCCGGTTCCAAAGCCATGAGTTCGATCAGACGTTCGTCGCTGATAGCCCCGCCTTCGACCAAGACCTTGCGGCAGACGCCGTATGCACATTCCAATCCGATGATGCCGTTGGGAGCATCGGCCAGACCAGCCTGTTTTTCAGCGGCAGTATGCGGGGCGTGGTCGGTGGCGATCATATCAACGGTTCCGTCGGCGATCGCGGCAACCGTCGCACGTCTGTCGACCTCGCTTCGCAATGGCGGGTTCATCTTGGCCATCGCACCATACTTCACAATGTCCTCATCACACAGCGCGAGATAGTGCGGCGCTGTCTCGCAGGTGATGGGTAGACCTTCGACTTTGGCTCTGCGGACGGCATCGAATGCGCCGGCAGTCGAAACATGCTGAAAATGAATATGGACCCCGGTTCGTCGCGCGGCTTCGATATCCCGATTGACGATCGCCAGTTCGGTTTCCGTCGAAATACCTGCGATACCGAGTTTCCTACTAATCACACCATCGTTGATGGCACCGGAATCGTGATGTTCGCAATGTTCCAAAACCGGCAGTCCTGTCGCTTTCGAATCAGCCAGAACAGCATCAAGTATCTCGTCGGTAATGGCTGAGCCGTCGTCAGTGATTGCACGCAGCGGATGCTCCACAAGAGGATTATCTGCGCTCCTGCTTGTCTTCGCATTGGTATTATCACTCCGTGCTGATTGGCTGGCGGAATCCATGAATCGTTCATAATCAGCCGGTCGAGTCGGCAGTTTTCCAGCACGTCCCAGTGAAGCACAGACGGAAATGTCGTAACGAACCGGAAGTTTTACGTCGTGCAACTGCTCGTAGCGTTGCAGATAATCGAGCGTGTTGTAGACGCCTACTTCTTTGAGTTCCTCGCCGCCATCCTCAACTTCTTGGACATTGATGTCACGCCCGTCCGCTGCTGGCAGTGTATTCGGCATAATGAGCACACGCGTATAGCCACCTGCGGCAGCGGCCTGTGAACCGCTGACCATAGTCTCCTTGTCCAACTGACCAGGATCGCGGAAATGCACATGCGGATCGGTAAGACCCGGCGCCACTATCAACGACGAACCGTCAATATCCCCGGAAACGATGGCACCGGATTCGGTAAGTAATCGCTGCTCGTCGCTTTCCGAGATGACGAGGTCGATACGCTCGCCGGTGTCCCACACCGCTATGTCATGAATGGTCAGCATGTGCATTCCGTTCTATCAGTAACCGATTATTCGTTATATCTTTTGTTTCCCAGCTGATTACTTGCGCAGCCAAGCGTTGGAGCCTTTGCCCAAATCCCAATCAGCGCAACGGAATTCGGGCACACGATAGTATTGCTACCGTTCCGCTTCCTCGTCGCAGTAATCGCAACGATATTCACGACGTTCAGCGTTAGCCAGATGGAAGCGTTGTTCCAAGCCGGTCTCGGAAGTGGTCACGCAGCG
Organism: Bifidobacterium sp. ESL0784; assembly: GCF_029433295.1. GTDB lineage: Bacteria > Actinomycetota > Actinomycetes > Actinomycetales > Bifidobacteriaceae > Bifidobacterium. The sequence continues at coordinate 439,858 of NZ_JAQTHV010000004.1, read as the reverse complement.
CGGATTCTTGCAGGAGATGATGCCGACCAGGTGCTGAGGTAATTCCGGCTTGGCCTTTTCGACAATTTTGCCGCCGCGCACAATATTGACGGTAGCACGCGGAGCAATGAAGCCGAGCGCATCGAGGTTCAGGTCTTTAACATCCTCGAGTTTGATGATGTCTTTGGCACCCAGCGCGTGGCTGCTGGTGTTCATGATAAGCGCCAGCTTCGTGGTGACCGGGTCGACCTTTAAATAGTGCAGCACGGTGAGCGCAGTGCCTGCGTCCACATGGTCGATGATGATGCCGTTAGTGATGCTTGTGACTTCCATCAGGCCAACACCTCCTTATTTTCGTCGTAACCGGGCAGTTTGTCGCCAAGCACCGAGCTTTCCAGCGCCATGCGCATAAGCATGCCGCGACGCACCTGTTCGAAGTAGGCGGCTCGTGGGTCGTCGTCTACCTCTTTGGCGATTTCGTTGACGCGTGGCAAGGGGTGCAGCACAGCCATCGTGGGCTTGGCGAGCTTCATCTTGCCCTCGTCCAAAATGTAGGTGTCGCGCAGGCGAAGGTAATCGTCCTCGTTGAAGAAGCGCTCCTTCTGGACTCGGGTCATATAGAGCACGTCGAGGTCGCCGATGACGGCGGACAAATCCTTGGCTTCGACGTAAGAGCAGGTCGGGCTTTGGTCGATGCAGTCGAGCACATATTGCGGGGTCTTGAGTTCGTCGGGGCTGATCAGCACGAAGCGGACATTGCCGAATCTGCACAGCGCGGTAATCAGCGAATGGACAGTACGGCCAAACGTCAAATCACCGCAGAGGCCAACGGTCAAGTCGGTGACACGGCCAAACCGCACCTGGATGGTCGACAAATCGGCCAGCGTCTGCGTGGGGTGCATATGCCCACCGTCACCGGCGTTGATGACCGGTACATCCGAAGAATGGGCGGCTACCAGCGCAGCACCTTCCTTGGGATGCCGCATGGCAATGATATCGGCGTATTGGGAAACGACCTTGACGGTGTCGTGAATGGTCTCGCCTTTGGTGGCCGAAGACAACTGGGCTCCGGCGAAACCGATGACTTTGCCACCAAGCCGAAGCATCGCGGTCTCGAAACTCAGGCGTGTACGCGTGCTGGGCTCATAAAACAAAGTGGCCAACACCCGGCCATTGCAGGTGTTCGCCACTTCTTTACGGTGAGAATCAATATATTGCGCTTTGTCAAGCAATGATTGAATCTTGGAAATCGGTATGCTGTCCAACGTCACCACGCTGGAACCGACCAATGATGATCGCCCGCCCCCATCAGCGGGATTCTTCGTAGGTTTTTGTGTTATCGGCATCGGCCCACCTTTCTTCAACCAAGGTGGCCACTTGATGTGACCATTGATAACTTACCCGCACGCGGCGACACTGAAAGCAAACGTCTACCCATTTCGTCAATCGTCTCCAGAATCTCCGGCAATTGCCTACAAACCGTAGAAAATCCGTTCCATCACCTCGCGGCAGCGGCGCATCACTGCCTGCAGATCGTTGCCGAAATATTGGCCGCGGTTGGCGTCGTAGCCCAGGAACGTGGCGACTCCCCCAAGACCATAGAAATCGGACGGGAGCACGTCGGCCTGCGAAAGCCTCGCGCCCCACAGATAATTGCCGTTGCGGGCTGCGGTGAGCATCTTCCACGCTTTTCGCAACGCGTCGGCATCATTGGCATCGATGTATTCCAAACGTTCGAGTTCGTCCAGCGCCGACAGCGTTGAGTTGACACGCAGGCTTTCGTACTCGCCCGCATGCTCAAGCTGCATCAATTGCACCGTCCACTCGACGTCGGAAAGCCCGCCTGCACCCAGTTTCAGGTGCTGGTTACGCTTGACACCATGGGGCAGGCGCTCCGCCTCCATCCGCGCCTTGAGTTTGCGGATTTCACCGATTTCCTCGTCGGTCAATGGCCTGTCCATATAACGCAGCGGATCGGCGAGTTGGGTCAGAAAATCCTTGGCCAATTGAGCGTCGCCGGCGGCGTACCGAGCCCGCAGCAACGCCTGGCGTTCCCAAGTGCTGTACCACTTCGTGTAATAGTCGCGGCAGGATTCGTAGGACCGGATCAGCGGGCCGTTCTTGCCTTCCGGCCGCAGCCCGAAATCGAGGTCGATCTTCGGCTCAAGACTGGCCGGTCCTTGCAGGATGTTGCGAAGGTCGTTGACCACGTTACGTGCGAACTCGGCAGCCGTTTTTGTGCTATCGTCACTATCTTCGCCCCTTGCGGCCTGCACTGGACGATACATCATGATGATGTCGGCGTCGGAGCAGAAATTGACTTCGCGCCCGCCGTAACGGCCCATGGCGATGACGCTGATCGCCGCTGGAGCAGCATCCAAACCCATCTCAATACATTGATGACGGATGGCCCATTGCAAGGCTGCGTCGATGGCGGCGTCGTAGACATCGGTCATGCCGTTCAATCCCTCGCCGTCGTCAAAGACATTCGAGGTCCATCCCAACCCGATCCGTTCGATCTCGTGGCGGCGCATCGAGCGAATCGAGGTCGCGAAATCGTTCATATTGTCGGCATAACGAGAGACGGCTGCCTTCGCGCGTATGTCAAGGCTTTCTCGGGTTCGCGGCGTCAGCATCTCGTCGTCCCCCAACCATGTCACCGATTCGATGGATTGATTGAGGGAATCACCCAACAGCCTGGAATTGGAGAGGATATGGCAGAGCCTGACCAACGCCTGCGGCGAATCACGCAGGAAGCCGAGATATTGGCTGCCGCCGCCGAAACGTTCCTCGAGCTTGCGCCATTGAAGAAGGCCCATATCGGGATTTTGCCCTTGTGCAAGCCACTGCAGGATTGAGGGAAGCAGAATCCGGTTGATTTTGGCGGCTCGGGAAACGCCTTCGGTCAAAGCCCGAACATGGCGCATGGCGGCATCGGGGTCGGCGAAACCGATGGATTCGAAGCGCTCACGCGTGGCCTTGTCGCTCAATGTCACCTGATCGTCGTCGAGCTGGGCGTTGATTGGCAACATCGGACGATAGTAGATATCGGTATGGAGGCGGCGAACTTCAAGGCGAACTTTGTCGTACCGCTCCACCAGCTGGTCGGGAAGCAGGCCGAATGCGCGAGCCATACGGCGCAGTTCTGGATTTTCAGCCACCGCCCTGGTGTCGGTGTTACGCACGATATCGAGTTCGCCTTCATTGGCTTTGCCCAAGTCCGGAAAAAGATGGGTACGTTTGAGCTCCCACATCTGCGCACGATGTTCCAATACGCGTTCAAACCGATAATCCTCGTCAAGCCTTGCGGCCTGCGGTCGGGCGACGTAACCGCCTGCGGAAAGCGCTTGCAATGCACCCAGCGTGGAACGGCCACGCAACGATTCGTCTGAACGGCCATGCACCAGCTGCAGCATCTGCACGGTGAATTCGACATCACGCAACCCGCCCTTGCCCAGCTTGATTTCACGATCACGCAAGTCAGGCGCGATATTGTCTTCGACGCGTTTGCGCATTTTCTGGCAGTCATAGACGAAATTATCACGTTTCGATGCCGCCCATACCAGAGGACGCGTCAGGTCGAGATAGGCCTTGCCGAGTGTTTCGTCACCGGCAACCACACGGGCCTTGAGCAACGCCTGGAACTCCCAGTTGCTGGCCCATTTCTGGTAATAGACACGGCATGAATCGACCGTACGCACCAAAGGGCCGTCCTTGCCTTCCGGCCGCAACGCCGTATCGATCTGCCAAAGCGGCGGCATATCGACCCCGGGCATCACCGACTGGCAGATTTTTTGCAAAGTCATCCCGATTTTCGTGCCGATCCGCGTCAACGTCACGTTGTCGATTTTTCTTTCGGTTTCCTCTGGCTCGATGGCCTTGACCACATACACCAGATCGCAGTCGGAGACATAGTTCAGTTCCTGTGCGCCGAGCTTGCCCATGCCAATGACGGTGAACCCGCAATACTCGCTCTGGTCAACATTCTCCTTGGCGATATCCAGCGCCGAAGTGATGGCAGCATCGGCCAAATCGGAGAGCATCACGCTGATTCTCGGTTGGATTTTGACGGGATCGGCTGCGGAGGCGTCCTCGGCCATGATGGCAGATAACTGAAGGTAATAATTCCTACGCAACGCCTCAGTACCGTCGCTTAAGGAGGAATCAGACGAACCTGATGATGCTGAAATTGCGGCATTGACGGCAGTTTTGATATGTTGGATACGCTGGTCGCGGGTAAAGCCGAGGCTCTGGCAGGGATCACAACCGGCTGCGAGGACGAGATCAGGATTGGAGCGCATCAGCCCTCCAAGCGCGTCCGAAGCACCAAGCACAGCGATGAGTCTCGAAAACGCCTCGGGCCGGTGAAGAAGCGCCTCGAGTGTCTCATTGCGGCTGTCCGAACGCTCCGGGTCCGAGCCAGGGGTATAGAGTTCCGTCAAATGATGCAGCGCCACATCCGGGTCGCATGCCTTTTGCAGGGAGTCGAGAACAATCTGCAAGCAATCGCCGCCGAAACCAAGCTGGGCCAGACGCGCGAACCGGTCGCGAGCGTCCCCGAGATTCTGCACCCCTGCATGAATCAGGTCATGGGTCGTGATTTCGAATTCCTTGGAAGCTTCCATATTCCCAATCTACAACCGGGTCACGTTTTTGCTCGCACGCTCACCATGAATTGGTCGCTGGTGCAAACCTATTCCTTGATCGTGAACAATGGCTCGACGTTGGCCCAGATGCGGCGGGCAAGTGCGGCACGATTCATGGTGTAAAGGTGGATGCCGTCGACGCCGTGTGCCACTAGGTCGGTGATTTGCTCGGAAGCGTAATTGATTCCGGCCTGCTGCAGGCAAGGCAGATCGTCTCCCCACTTGTCGACGATGCGCTGCACCCCTGCTGGAACCTTGGAACCGTTGCGCTTGGTCATGTTGTTGATCGAACTGACAGTGCGCAAAGGCATGATCCCAGCCTCAATCGGCACATCAATGCCTTTGGAACGTGCGAGGTCGAGAAAGCGGTAGAAATCCTCGTTGTCGTAGAACAGCTGGGTGATGAGATGAGTGACGCCGGCATCGACCTTCTTTTTGAGATTGTCGACATCAACTTCCAGACATGACGCCTCAAGATGGCATTCCGGGTAGCAGGCGCCCATAATCTGCATGTCTGGGTCATGCTCGCGAATATAGGCAGCCAGATCGCTGGCGTGTTCGAAATCCCCGCATGGTTCGTTGCCTTCGACGTAATCGCCTCTCAACGCCAGCACACCGAAAACCCCGGCCTTGCGGAAGAGGTCCAAGGCCTCATCCACTGTCGCCCTGCTGCTGTAAAGGGCGGTGAGGTGAGCCACAACCGGGATATGATAATCGTAATTGATGGCGTGGGCTATTCTGGCTGTTTTGACCCGATCGGCATGGGTGCCGTGGCGGTAGGTGACAGAAATGAAATCGGGGTTCAGCCCCTGAAGCCCGTCAAGTGCATCATAGATGGCGCCTACCGGCGAATGTGGTTTGGGCGGGAATACCTCAAGCGAGAAAATCGGCGAATGCATGGCTGTCTCCTGTGACAAATCGTGTGGCCGGCATCGCTTTGCTGATGTCGGCCACACCTTGGTAACACTTCAATACTTACTTAGTCTTGCGAGGCCAGCAAACCGTTCGCGAGTTCGGCGCGAACCGTCTTGGCGGCTTCAACCATGTGTTCGAGGCTCGGCCAGGTCTCCTCGTTGCCACGGGTTTTGAGTCCGCAGTCAGGGTTGATCCACACGCGGCTGACATCGGCCTTCTTCAGGATGGCGTGGATACGGTCGACCAGTTCCTTGGTGGACGGGATACGAGGCGAGTGGATGTCGTAGACGCCGGGACCGACCTCGGTCTCGAAATGCGCGTCATGAATAGCGTCGAGTACAACGAGATCGCCACGAGAGGCCTCGAACGAAATCACGTCGGCATCCATGTTGTCGATGTCCTTGATGATGTCGTTGAACTCGGAGTAGCACATGTGGGTGTGGATCTGCGTGGTCGGCTTGACAGCGGAATGTACCAGGCGGAAGGCGGGAATGGCCCAGTCGAGGTACTTCTTGTGCCAGTCGGAACGGCGCAGCGGCAGCTTTTCGCGCAGTGCGGCCTCATCGATCTGGATGACCTTGATGCCGGCGGCCTCAAGGTCGAGCACCTCGTCGCGGATGGCCAGCGCCAGCTGCTGGGTCTGCAGTTCGTTGCTGATGTCCTCACGAGGCCAGGACCAGTTGAGGATGGTGACCGGGCCGGTGAGCATGCCCTTGACGACGTGCTTGGTGCGGCTCTGCGCATACTTGCTCCAACGAACCGTGATCGGCTCGGCGCGAGAGACGTCGCCCCAAACGATTGGAGGCTTGACGCAACGGGTGCCGTAGGACTGCACCCAAGCATTCTTAGTGAAGAGATAGCCGTTCAGGTGCTGGCCGAAGTATTCGACCATATCATTGCGTTCGAATTCGCCGTGGACCAGCACATCAAGGCCGATCTGCTCCTGATGGGCGATGACCTGGTCGATCTGGCCAGCGATGAAATCGTCATAGGTCTTCTGGTCGATTTCGCCCTTGCGTGCTTTGGCACGCATGGAGCGGATCTCGCGGGTTTGCGGGAAGGAACCGATGGTGGTGGTCGGCAATTCCGGCAGATTCAGTTCCTCATGCTGCAGCTTGCGGCGCTCGGCACGGGCCGGCTGGCGCACGAAGTCCTTGTCGGTCAGTGCTGCAAGACGTTCAGATACGGCAGGATCTTTAGCTACGCGGCTGCCATCGAACAGAGCCTGATTGTCGGCCAACGTCTGCGATTCCCTGCGCAACGTATCATCGGCATCGGCCAGCTCGGCCACGTCGACCAGCTCTCCGAGCTTTTCGACGGCGAAGGCGAAGTGCTTCAACACTTCCGGCTTCAGTCCGGTTTCGCCTTCGGTGCTGAATGGCACATGCAGCAGTGAGGAAGCCGTCGAAACAGCGACGTTGTTGGTCTTGGTCTTCAAAGCATCGAGAAGACCAAGGCTCTGGGCGTAGTTGTTGCGCCAGATGTTGCGTCCGTTGATGACGCCGGCGAAAATCGTCGTGTTCTCGGCTACCCCGTACTTTTCGATGGCTGCAAGGTTCTCTTCACGTCCCTCGATGAGGTCGAGACCGACGCCGTCGAATTCGAAAAGATTCACCGTCTCATAGATGTCGGCGATGTTGCCGAAGTAGGTATTGAGCAGGACTTTGATGCTCTTGCCGTCGCCCGTTGAACGTGCCGGCAGAATGGCGGAATACAGTGCCTTGAAGAGCTCGGTGTCTCCGACTTCCTTGTCAAGGACCAAATAAGGTTCATCGAACTGTACCCATTGGGCGCCAAGTTCGGCGAACTTACGCAAGATTTGCGCATAAACTCCAGAGACCGCGTCAACCAGGCCGCGGTCAAGTTCCAGCTCTTCGGCCTGTGGGCTGCGCGCCAGCTTGAGGAAGGTGTAGGGACCGATCAGCACCGGCTTAGTAACGATGCCTTGAGCCTTGGCCTCGTTGAATTCGTCGAACGGCTTGGTGGAGTTGAGCTTGATTTCGGTGGAGGCGTCGACTTCGGGGACGAGATAATGGTAGTTGGTAGTGAACCACTTCTTCATCGGCAGCGCGGTGACGTCGCCTTCCGGGCCCTGATAGCCACGGCCCATGGCAAAGAGCGTGTCTTCGGCATTTTCAAAGGAGAGACGGCGGTAACGTTCCGGAATAACGTTCAACAGAATGGCTGTGTCGAGCATCTGATCGTAATAGCTGAAATCGTTGCTAGGAATAAGGTCGACGCCTGCGTCGGCCTGCAGCTTCCAATGATCGGCGCGCAGCTGCTTACCGGTCGCGCGTACGTCATCGAGGCTGGACTTGCCCTTCCAGTAGTCTTCGATGACCTTCTTCAATTCTCGGTCACGCCCGATGCGTGGGAATCCGGAAACCGATGTGAGAGCAGACATAATTCCTCCAAAGATTGACAAACGACTAACAAAATCTTACCAAATAATCTTGTTTAAAGGGCATTAAGCCATTTAAGGTGTCGTTATAGATTGCGGTTATATATCGGAGTTTGATTTATCTTGATCTGAGTTTGATTTATCTTGATAATGAGATTTCAGCATCTTCAAACTTCCTTGCGCTATTCCTCCCAAAATAGCTGCCCCAGGTACATGCATAGCGGTTAAGGTTTTTTCTGCATCAGGAATTTGGTTCAATAAAGTTTGTATTTTTTCTTCATGCTCTTGATTATCCTTCTCAACATTTTTGTTGTGCTCACTTTCACTAATGTAAGATAGAATTTCCTGCAGCCGCTTTAGACCTTCTTTGTCTAAATCCTCATTCTTCGTTCCTGCCAAATCCTTGAACATTTCTACAAGCCCGATTGGTCCTACCGTCAAAACTGGAGTTAATGACTTTTGAGTTACCATTTGTTCTTTACCGCGCAACCAATTTTTCACATATTCCAAGAAAAATCGATTGTTAATCTGAAGGTCATATTTATCCTTCTCTACGCTCTCCGATATAGAAATATCAGAGGAAAGAAGAATGGTGGCAATATTCAAATCATTCTTTTCGTGTAACTGATAATATTTATACCAAAGTGATTGTATTCTAGTTGGCGTCGTGCCCAAAGCATTCGCTCGATTGAAGTCGTTTTCTTCTTTTCCCTGACCTTCAATGACCTTGGCATCAATAAGTAAATTGAAAATTAAAGACTCAAGTTGCGTTTTGCTTGCCGTTCCCCACGGTGTTTCCCGAATTTTTTTATAAAATGCTCTCACTGCACCAAAATATTCAGGTACTGTCTCTGACGCGCTGTTGTCCACAACTCCCTCTTCTTGAAGTGGGAAACCCAAATTCCAAAGGTCAAACAAAAAATCAACAATCAGGGATTCTAATCTCGTCTTCGTGATTGAACCCCACGGAGATTGAATAATAGTGTTCAAGAATTCTCGTATTCTGTTTTTGAACTGAAGTTGTTTCTCCTCATTGCTGTCTCGGCTTGTATCCTCATCTTGAGTTCCCATATCTAACTTCCTTGTCTGAATTCTCCAGTTATTTAAATCGTCATTGTACTCAACAAAAATAATGTTATAGATAATCCAATTGGTCACCGAGGTCGCGGAGGACCTTGCGCAGTTTGCGGTCGCTGATGTCTCGGAGTTCGAGGTCTGCCAAGCGGTCGGCCTGCTGTTCAGGAGTCAGGGAATCAATGTCGGTGACGGTGTCTTTGGTGGCGCGGTCACGCTTGTGGAGAGCGCTAAAGCCATCGGCCATGGCGCGGGTGACGACGAGGAAGCCCGTGTGACCAATCATCTGATGATCGGGACGCACAGCGAGGCCCTGTGCCTTCCATGTGCGTTCGAAGGTTTCCTGCACTTCCGGTTCGGTCCAGCAACCGGCCTCACGCAACGCCTCGCAGAACCGTGACATCTGCGTGGTCGTGGTGATATAAGCAATCAGCACACCACCGGGCGCGATGACACGATAGGCCTCTTCCAGCCGATTCCATGGATCAAGCATGTCGAGCACGATTCGGTCAAAGGGTTGGGACGCATAATTTGAATTCAAATCATCTCCACCGTTTGAATCAGAAGATGATAAAGATTGGATTTTTTCTGCTAATTTTCCGGCAACAGAATCGAAATCGCCGGTCAGCAAATCCCACCATTGCGGGCGCTTGCCATAATAAAGCGTCGCGTTGGCCTCGGCTATTTTGGCGAATTCCGGACGCATTTCGATAGTGGTCAAATGGCCGGACTCCCCCACAGCGTCCAGCAGGTTCAAGCTCATCGCACCGCTGCCGGCGCCGGATTCCAGCACATTGAGACCACTGCGGATATCGCCGAGCTGAATGACCTGGGCGATATCCTTCGGGTACATGATCTGAGCCCCGCGCGGCATCGAAAGCACATAATCCGCTAGCCTCGGCCGCATCACCGCATAATCCCAGCCACCTATGGCGCGAGCCGCCTTCCAAGGCTTCGGCTTGTCGTGGCCAGGCGTATCTCCACTTACCTGCACTTCGCGCTTGGAAGTAACGGTAGTGATGATGACACCTTCACTGGAACCGATGACGTCGTCGTGCAAGATGATGCCGTGATCGGTCTGGGTGGAGCCGCCGACGACAAGCTGGTCAGTGATCTTCTTGCCTTTTCGGTCCGTAAACTGGACCTTCTCCCCTGCTTGCAGCGCCCCACGTCTCGACATACCTACTCCCTATCGTCACATAATACAAAACTATGACGGGCTACAGCTCGCCAATTTCATCCTGCCTTATATTCTCACGTCGCCTCGATGGAACCCGATGCAATAAAAAATCCAAGCACACCGATCTTTCGATAATGCACTTGGATTCCTTATTCGTTTTTTGAAATCTAACTGATGCCTGGAGCCAGACTACACAACGATATCTGCCAACTGCTCAGACAAAACTGGCGAAGATCTCAGCAGTCCACCTTGTAGACCGGTTCCTTGCCTTCCGTCACGCGCTTGACGTCGGTCATGCTGTGCATGACCATGTTGCGCACGGATGTCTTGGTGTAGAAGGCGGAATGCGGGGTGATGATGACGTTGTCCATCGCCGAAAGTTCACGGTAGAACTGCGGCAGCTGCGATTCGTTGTCGAATCTCTTCATGAACAGGCCAGTCTCCTCGGCGAAGACATCAATGGCCGCCCCCGCAATCTCGCGGTTCTTGAGTGCCGCAATCAAAGCCTGCGTATCGATGAGTGGCCCACGCGCCTGGTTGACGATGAACGCCGTGTCTTTCATCATCTTGAACTGCTCGGCACCGATCATGCCGACCATATACGGCTCAAGAGGGGTGTGCAGCGTGAGAATATCAGCCTCACGAACCACGGTGTCGAAATCGGTGTATTCGAGGAACGCATCGTTGGCAGCGTTGGTGATCAGATCATTGCCGATGACGGTGGCACCCAACGCATGGAAGAGCTCGGCCACGGCGGAACCGATGCGGCCGACGCCGATGATGCCGACGGTCTTGTGATAGATTTCGTCGCTCATTTCCTCGGAAACGCGTATGAAATCGCCCTTGCGTTCGTTGCCGAGAATCTGGCCGTAATGGCGCAGCAGATACATGGTGGAGGCAAGCGTGTTCTCGGCAACGGCGCGCGGCGAATACGCCGGGGTGTGGGTGACCAGAATATGATACTTTCTCACATAGTCGAGATTGAGAATATCGAAACCGACGGTACGCAGCGCGATGTGGTGGACACCATAGTCGACCAGTCTCTGATAAATCCGCTCATCGGCGACATCGGGAACCTGCTGGAGGCTGACAGCGTCATAGTCCTGGTCCTTGGCCATATCGACGGTCTCGAGCGTGAGGTCGTCCGGCGTCGTCACCAATTCGTCCTCAGGATGGCTTTTCATCCATTCGTCGACATAGTCCTGCCCCTCGGGACGGATGTTATATAGGAGAACTTTCATAGCTGTCCCTCTCTTCTCTTTATTTATTTTCTATAGTAAATATTATCGGAAATTAATTATTTTCGATGGCATAGGCCGACCAGCGGCCCTGATCATGGGTCACCTTAAGCGGCAGCCCGAAGATGTGGCTCAGGCGTTCGGCGGTAAAGCCATGCTCGAGATCGCCGGTATAGATGATCGTGCCCGGCTGCGGGTCGGCACCGGCCACGTTGTCAGCGTGGGCATCGGTTTCGTTTCCGGCCATACGCCCCATAATCGCGACATGGTCGAAGCCCTGCGGGATCTCCTCAAGCCTATGCGTTACCAGCAGCACCGTACGGTCAGTGTCATGCCGGCCGATATCGCTCAGCGCGCGCAACGCAAGCTCACGACCACCCAAATCGAGGCCCGTGGTGGGTTCGTCAAGAATAAGCAAATCGGGGTCGCCCATCAGGGCACGGCAAATCAAAACGCGGGTGCGTTCACCTTCCGAAAGCTTGAACATCTGTTTGCCTTCGAGGTATTCGATGCCAAACATGGCCATGAACCCACGGGCCTTGTCGTAATCGGCCTTTGTGAACTGTTCACGCCAACGACCGGTGGTCGCGGTCAAAGCCGTCAAAACGACATCGAGCGGGTCTTCATCATTGGGGAAAGAACGAGACAGTTCCGCGGAACTCAGCCCGATGCGGTTGCGATAGGAAAAGACGTTGACCTTGCCAAGCCGGTTGCCGAGAATATCAACGGTGCCGACCGAAGGAAAGCCACGGGTCGCCATCATGGCCACGAGACTGGACTTGCCGATGCCGTTCGGGCCGAAGAGCACCCATTTTTCGCCTTGTTTGATATCAAGGTTCACGTCGGTCAGAATGACACGACGGTTCCTGCGAAATTCCACATTGCTCAGTTTCAGCGCTGAAACGGCCTCACTCATTCTTTTCCCCTCATCGTGGTCATGCGTCTATTGCGCGATTTTGCTTGTTCTCACAGACTAATCCGGAGCCTTCGAGGAAAATGCCTCCGTTCCATAATGTGATGAGACCACGGGTACGCTCAGGTGAGGAAACTGGCCACCAAAAGAATGACGGCAAAGAAATAAAGGCAACAACCGACGACGATTTTGAAGGTATGCAACGTTCGTTTCTTGCCGAAGGCCGCGGAAAGGCACAGCGTCGTTGCCACAATGAAAATGACAACAATCAATGCGTACAGCACATACTGGAACATGTCGTACCTTTCCTGTTCATCTGTGTCAGTCCGTCGGTTTGCGTCAAACGCGTAAGTCTAAGGCCTCTGCAATATCAAACTTAACATTTCTGCTCCGAATGACCAAAACAAATCCGTCAACGCAGCACTTCACGATAGACGTCCATCGTCTCGTCGGCGATGCGTTCCCAGCTGAATTCGTCACGTGCACGCTTGAAGCCCGCCCGGCCCATTGCCTTGGCACGCTCCGGATCAGACATGAGACGATCGATGGCCGCCGCCATGTCGTGCACGAAATCATCAGGATGTATCGGCGTGCCGCTGCCGTCACGCTTCTGCTCTATCGGCACCAGATAACCAGTGACCCCGTCGACCACGACTTCGGGAATCCCGCCCGTAGCACTGGCGACCACCGGAAGGCCACACGCCATGGCCTCAAGATTGACGATGCCGAGAGGCTCGTAGATACTCGGACAGACAAATGCGTTGCAGCCGTGTTCAAGAGCATTGAGCTCCGGGCGCGGCAACATTTCCCCAATCCAGATGATGTTACCGCGTTCGGCTTTGAGTTCCGCGAATGAGGAACGCACCTCGGCGCCAAGCTCCTCAGTATCCGGGGCGCCGGCGCAGAGAACGACCTGAATGTCCTTGTCGATCAGATGAAGAGCCCGCAGAAGATATGGCAGACCTTTCTGCCTTGTCACACGGCCGACGAAAAGCAGCGTCGGCTTGCTGCGGTCGATATGGTAACGCTCGAAGACTCTCCAGCCCGGATCATCAGGGCTAGGAGTGGCAAAATCGGAAACGGTGATGCCATTGTGGACGACGGAAATTTTCTCCGTATCGATGGATGGATAGGCGGTATGAATATCCTCTTTCATGCCTTCTGAAACCGCAATGACACGGTCTGCATGAGTGAAAGCATCTCGTTCCGCCCAGGAACTCAGGTTATAGCCGCCGCCAAGCTGGTCACGTTTCCAAGGACGGAAGGGTTCAAGGCTATGCGCGGTGACGACCAGCGGAATTTCATGCAACCGTTGGGCCAATCTCCCAGCTAGACACGCATACCACGTATGGGCATGGGCAATGTCGCCATCGACATCGTTGGCCATCTGAAGGTCCACGCCAAAGGTCTGCAAAGCCATATTATCTTGTGATAATTCCCGGGGCACCTCATAGCCGACCACATGCAAACCGCCGCCAGGTACTTGCGGGATTTCATCAGGTCTTCGTGGCCCGTCGAAAGCCCGCACCGTAACTTCGGCACGTTCCGCAAGCACTTTCGACAGTTCCTCGACATGAACGCCGGCACCGCCGTAGATATGCGGAGGATATTCGCGGGTCAGCAAATCAATTTTCATACGTGTCAATCAACCTTATGCGCTTATCACTGTTGGATAATGCTTGCACGCTCGACGTGCCCTCAAATGGCGGTGCCGTTGGAATCGAGGTTCGGGTTGTGACGATAATTACCAGCCGTGAAGAAGAGGCTCAGCACACCGACCACAAAAATGACGGAAACAGTGACAATCAACCACAACGGATGCTTGGGAACCCACATCAGGACCGCAAATGCAATGCCGGAAAGGACAATCAGTGTCCAACTGACGATCCTGAACCACTGGTGCAGCGAATGCGGGGCTTTCATGACCTTCGGGTCGCTGTAGTTCGGGTCGAGGTTCTCCGCCGGCGCCGCAAGCTTCTCGGCCTTGGGCTTCCATTCGGTACCGCCGTTCTCTTCGAGACGACGGCTACGCTCCTGCAGCGAATACTCGTCGATTAAACCGCCACGGCCACGATTTTGCGGCTGGTTGGGTTGCGGCACTCCTTGACGGTTGCGCTTGGCTTGGGCCCTACGTTCGGCGCGATTCGGCATCTCAGTTCCTTTCGGCTTTGAATTTCTTTCCTGGTCCGATTTTAGTCCAAACCCTGCCAAGCGGTTTGGACCGGGACTTCTTGGGCCCATGGGAGTTTCAGATCTTCGGAAGCGCCATCGGCTTTTGGGTGGAAACGATCGGGGCCGGCAATTCGGTCGTACCGTTGAGGAAGCGGTCGACGGCGGAAGCACAACTGCGACCTTCGGCTATCGCCCAGACCACAAGGCTTTGGCCGCGACCGGCATCGCCGCATACGAAGACGCCGTCCTGGCTGGTCTCGAATTGCTTGTTGCGAGCCACATTGCCGCGTTGATCAAGTTCTACCGGCAACTGATCAAGCAGGGTCTCGGTATTGGGATGGAGGAAACCGGTTGAGATCAGAACCAAATCGGCGTCGATAATTCGTTCGGTTCCGGGAACACGCCCACGTTTGCCGTCCGGAGTGTTTCCGACATCGATGACCTTGACACCGGTGACGTGGCCGGATTCGTCGGCTACAAAACCGCTTGCCAAACCGGTGTCGTCCAGCGTCACACGCTCGGTTGCCGCAACTTCCTCAACCCCGGTGAAGCCGACGGTATCCGTGTTGTATTCGTAGGTGCCGCCTTCCTCCATCGAGGTGGTCGGCTGGTAGAGACGCGCGTAGGTCGGCCATGGCTGGCTGTCTGGGCGGACGCTTGGCTCTTTGGGATTGATCTGCAGGACGGTGATGCTCGTGGCACCCTGGCGGATGGCGGTTCCCAGGCAGTCCGAGCCGGTGTCGCCGCCACCGATGATGACGACTTTTTTGCCGTTGGCATCGATGTTGTTGATTGGCACCTTGCCTTCACAGCGACGGTTGGCATCCGGCAGGAAGTCCATGGCGAAGTGGATGCCGTCAAGTTCGCGGCCAGGCACGTTCACATCGCGGGGCACGCCGGAACCAATGGCGACGACCACGGCGTCATAACGCGAACGCAACTCGTCCCAGCTCACATCCTTGCCGATTTCCATATTGGTGCGGAAGACGGTGCCTTCGGCTCCCATCTGCTCGATGCGCCGGTCGATCAGGTGCTTGTCGAGTTTGAAGGACGGAATTCCGTAACGCATGAGGCCGCCGATTTCGTCGTCACGCTCATAGACGACGACGGTGTGGCCGGCTCGAGTCAGCTGCTGCGCGCAGGCGAGTCCTGCGGGGCCTGAGCCGACGATGGCGATGGTCATGTCGGTGAGGCGTTGCGGCGGCATCGGCTTGACATAATCGAGTTTCCAAGCTTGGTCGATAATGGTCTGTTCGTCTGCCTTGATCATCGTGGCAGGCTGATGAATACCCAAAACGCAAGCCTGCTCACAGGGTGCTGGGCAGATCAGGCCAGTGACTTCGGGGAAATTGTTAGTCATGGAAAGTCGCCGGTAGGCTTCTTCCCACTGGCCCTGACGGACCAGATCATTGAAGTCCGGGATGATGTTACCCAACGGGCAGCCCGTCATGCAGAACGGCGTACCACAGTCCATGCAGCGTGCGGCCTGTTCCTTGGTCCATGGCTGGAAGCCAGATTGGGCGTGCACATCTTTCCAATCGTGGATACGTTCAGCGACCGGACGGTCCTGCGCCTCGTGGCGGGTACGTACTTTCAGAAATCCTTTGGGGTCGCTCATCAGTCCACTCCTTCCATCACATGCTCGTAGACATCGTCCCAGGCTCCAGGGGCATTGAAATCGACATTATTGGCTCGAGCCTCGTCCATGGCCGCACTCATTGCGACGAACTGCTTGGGTACGACGTGGGTGAAGCGTGAACGCGCGACTTCCCAATCATCAAGTAGAGCTTGTGCGAAAGCGGAACCGGTTTCTTCGGCATGCTTCTTGACCATCTGACGGACGTGCTGAGACTCGGTGTCATCCAGCGCTTCGAAGAGCAGGGAATCAGACTTGACGGCTCCGGGATTGACTTTATTCATATCCAGATCGAGCACGTAGGCGTGGCCTCCAGAGAAACCGGCGCCGAAGTTGCGTCCGGTCGGGCCGAGCACCACGACGGTGCCTCCGGTCATGTATTCGCAGCCGTGGTCGCCCACGCCTTCCACGACGAACGTGGCTCCCCCGTTACGAACAGCAAAGCGTTCGCCCGCACGCCCGGCAACATACATCTCGCCGCTGGTGGCGCCGAAACCGGTCACGTTGCCGGCGATGACGTTGGTGTGCGGATCAAAGTTGAGTTGGCCGTCTTCCGGACGCACGATGATACGTCCGCCGGAGAGTCCCTTGGCCGCGTAATCATTGACCTCACCGTAGACGCGCAAAGTCTCGCCGCGCGGGATGAATGCGCCGATGGACTGGCCGCCGGAACCGCGCAGGGTCATATCGATGGTGTCGTCGGGCAGGCCTTGTGCACCGTAACGCTTGGTGATTTCGTAGCCGACCATCGTGCCGACGGTGCGGTTGACATTGCGGATCGGCACATCAAGACGAACCAGTTCACGGTTGTCAAGCGCGGGCTTGACCAATCCAATGAGCTCGTTGTCAAGCGCCTTGTCGAGCTCATGGTTCTGCGGAATGGTCTGATGCAAAATCGTGCCGGGTGTCGGACCAGATTGTGCGAGAACATTGGTCAGATCAACACCATTAGATTTCCAGCGCTCGACGGCTTCGTCCTGATCAAGGCATTCGACATGGCCGACGGCTTCTTCGATGCTATGGAAACCGAGTTGTGCCAACAGTTCACGCACCTCGCGGGCGATGAACATGAAGAAGTTCACCACATATTCGGGTTTGCCGGTGTAACGAGCGCGGAGCTCCGGATCCTGCGTGGCGATGCCCTGCGGGCAAGTGTTGAGATGGCAAGCGCGCATCATGACACAGCCTTCGGCCATCAACGCCGTGGTAGCGAAGCCGAATTCCTCAGCACCAAGCAACGCTGCGATGACCACATCGCGGCCAGTCTTGAGCTCACCGTCACACTGAACCACGACACGAGAGCGCAGACCATTTAGAATCAGCGTCTGCTGGGTCTCGGAAAGACCGATCTCCCAAGGGGTACCGGCATGTTTGATGGCGTTGAGCGGAGCCGCGCCTGTACCGCCATCGGAACCGGAAATCAGCACCACGTCGGCATGGCATTTGGCCACACCTGCCGCCACAGTGCCCACACCGAATTCGGAGACGAGTTTGACGTGAATTCGTGCCTTGGGGTTGGCCATCTTCGCATCGTAGATCAGCTGTTTCAGATCCTCGATGGAGTAGATGTCGTGGTGAGGCGGCGGAGAAATCAGTTCGACGCCAGGTGTGGCGTGGCGAACCGTGGCAATCCACGGCGGTACCTTGGCTCCGGGCAGATGGCCGCCTTCGCCAGGCTTGGCACCTTGCGCAAGTTTGATCTGCAGATCGGTGGCGTGGACGAGGTAATCGCTCGTGACACCGAAACGTGCAGAAGCAATCTGCTTGATACGACTGGAACGCATCGGGTCTGCGATGCGGTCGTCGGATTCTCCGCCCTCGCCGGAATTGGAACGCGCGCCTATGGAATTCATTGCAATGGCTAGCGTTTCATGCGCTTCCTGAGAAATGGAACCGTAGCTCATTGCACCGGTGGAAAACCGTTTGACGATCTCGCTTTCCGGTTCGACTTCCTCAATCGCGATCGGCTTACGGTTGCCGGTGAACTTCATCAGTCCACGCAGCGTCATCAGCCTATTGGATGTGTCGTTGACGTGCTGCGAATACCGCTTGAACAGACCATAATCGCCACGCTGGGTGGCCTGCTGAAGAAGGAACACGGATTCGGGATCGTTGAGATGGTCCTCGCCAGTTCTCCTCCACTTGTATTGCCCACCAATGCGCAACCTGCGGTGCGGGGTCGCCGTCCATTGGTTCGGATAAGCGACACGGTGGCGAACAGCGACTTCCTCAGCGATCTCATCGAGGCCGATACCTCCGACACGTGAGGTGGTGCCGGTGAAGTATTTATCGATGACGTCCTGATTGAGACCGACGGCCTCAAAGAGTTGGGCTCCGCGGTAGCTCATAATCGTCGAGACGCCCATCTTGCTCATAATCTTTAAAACCCCGACAGACAGAGCCTTGCGCAGGTTTTCGACACCGGTTTTGGCATCGACATCTAGGAATCCGCCTCGTGCCAAGTCCTCGACGGATTCAAAAGCAAGATACGGGTTCACACAGGCTGCACCATAGGCAATCAGCAAAGCGACATGGTGGATTTCGCGCACATCGCCCGCCTCGACGGCCATCGAGACTTGGGTGCGGGTATGGGTGCGCAGAAGATGATGCTGTACGGCGCTGGTCAGGAGCAGCGAAGGAATCGGTCCCCATGTATGGTTGGAATCGCGGTCGGAAAGCACAATGAAGTTCTTGCCTTCGGCTATGGCATGGTCGACCTCGTCGAAAATCTCATCAAGTCGAGCCTCAAGCGCTTTGCCGCCGCCAGCGACCTGATAGAGACCGTGAACGACAAACGGCTTATAGTAGCCGCCGAGCACCTTGGCGCGATCAAGGCGCTTCAGTTGGGCCATCTCATCGGAATCGATGACGGGGTTGGGAATGACGATCTTCTTGGCGGAAAGCTCCAAATCCTCAAGCAGGTTGGGTTCCGGACCGATCGCCGAGGCCAACGAGGTGACGATTTCCTCACGCTCCCAATCCAGCGGCGGGTTGGTGACCTGCGCGAACTTCTGGGTGAAGTAGTCGAAGAGCATACGGCTGTTCTTGGAAAGCACGGGCTGTGGCGTGTCATTGCCCATGGCGCCGATCGGTTCCTTGCCGGTATTAGCCATCGGACGCAACAGAATTTTCAGATCCTCTTGTGTGTAGCCAAACGCGCGTTGACGACGAACAACGGAAACGTTGGAATGACGAACATGCTCGCGTGCCGGCAAATCACTGAGGCTTACGGCATTGCCCTTGATCCACTCGCGATACGGATGCTGGGTGGCGAGCTGATGCTTGATCTCGGCATCAGGTATGAGGCGACCCTCTGCGGTGTCAATAAGGAACATCTTGCCCGGTTCGAGCCTGCCTTTGGTGACGATACGTTCCGGTTCGGTTTCCGGTAGCACTCCAGCCTCGCTGGCGAGCACGACATAGCCATCGTCGGTAATCTGCCAGCGTCCGGGACGGAAGCCGTTGCGGTCGAGCTGAGCACCGACCAGCGTGCCATCAGTGAAGATGATATCGGCGGGGCCATCCCAAGGCTCAATCAAAGAATTGTTGTATTCGTAGAAAGCCCGCACATCAGGATCGAGCGTGTCGTCCTTCTCCCAGGCCGGCGGCAACATCATCAGCACCGCATGTGGCAAGCTGCGCCCGGCCAGGTGTAGCAGTTCCAAACACTCGTCAAAGGTGCCGGAATCGGAATACCCCGGTGTGGCGATCGGCAGCAACGGCTCGAACTCCCCCAGCAGCTTGCTACTGAGCTTGCCTTCACGGGCGGAAAGCCAGTTGCGGTTGCCTTGGATAGTGTTAATCTCACCGTTGTGCGCAATGAGACGGAACGGCTGGGCCAGAGGCCAGCTCGGGAAGGTGTTGGTAGAGAAACGCGAGTGGACGATGGCGACAGTTGTCTTCATCTTCGGATCGTTGAGGTCCGGGAAGAAGTTGGTCAGCTGCATCGTAGTAAGCATGCCCTTGTAAGTAATCGTTCGAGCCGAAAGCGAAGCGAAATAGACACCGGATTCGTGTTCGGCACGTTTGCGCACACGGAACGCCTTGCGGTCAAGCTCCAGCCCACCCAACGAATCCTGATTATCCTGCTTAGGCGAAGCCATGACCAGCATCTCGAATGCCGGCATGGAGGCCAACGCCTGCAGCCCCAGTCCGTCTGGGTTTGTCGGAACCGTACGCCATGCGAGGACTTCCAGTCCTTCCTGCGCCACGATATCGGCAATCTGACGCTTCTGCTCGCTTGCGGCCGCCAAGTCGCGGTCAAGGAACGCAATGCCGGCAGCATAATGACCGGCACCGGGCAAATCAGCCTCGATAACGGAACGCATGAACTCATCGGGCATGGCCATCAGGATTCCGGCACCATCACCGGTGTTTTCCTCGGCGCCGACAGCCCCGCGATGGTTCAGGTTGACGAGCACTTCGATGGCATCGTCAACGATTTTGCGTTCCGCCCGTTTGTTCAAGGTGGTGACCATACCGACACCGCACGCGTCGTGTTCCGCCGCTGGGTCGTACATTCCCTGCGGGCGATGAATCGTCAAATCGAGTGGGGTTTTAAGCGTCACCACAATCACCTCTAGCTTCCGTGAACCGATGCCATCCGCGAGACCTTAATTGCATTACAAATACATACTCGGCCAAAGCGGCTTTCATAGAATATCGTCATGTCATGTCAGGAATGTGTCGCCGTCCACTTTGACGCAAAATCTTCCACATCGTGGACATCGCTTGTTGCGCTGACGAATAGTCAAAGAGGCATCCGTCTAATTATTCGCTACCAACCGCAGATATCAAGTACCTGTTCGATCACAGTGTCGTTGAGCAGACGTCCTCGCAAAGTCGGGACAATACGGTTGTCGTTGTGAATTTCTATCAAACCTGATTGCTCGATTGCTTGAAGTCTTGCTCGATTGACCGCACATCCGGACGCCTGTTCAATTCTCGAGATATCGAGCCCTTCGCGCAAACGCAATCCAAGCATCACCGTTTCCTCGAGATTTTCCTCGTGAGTGATGGCCTCGCTGCCTTCCCAAGGCACACTGACCGTATGCAACTCTTCGGCCCATTTGCGCGGATGCTTGATATCCCAAGCCCGCACACCGAACTGGTTGGCGTCGGATTGCATACTTTTTTCGGCGTCGAGTTCGGCTTGATTCCCAGATACATCATGTTCGATCTGAGGGGTGTCCGTCTTTCTGAATCCGTCTTCGCTCATATCGCGAGCGCCGAAAGCCGCATGTTCCTGCCACGCGCCAACGTTCGAGGTGCGATAGTGCGAGTGAGCTCCCGGCCCGATGCCTGCCCAATCGACGTTGCGCCAATAGCCCAGATTGTGACGACTCTCATAACCCGGCCGTGCCCAGTTGGAGATTTCGTACCATTCGAGACCGGCCTGTTTGAAAAGCTCGTCGGCAATCTCGTATTTGGTCGCTTCATCGTCATCGTCGGGTTTGGCGATGGTTCCGGCCTTGATCTGCCGTCCCATTTTCGTGATGGGTTCGACGGTCAACGCATACGCCGAGATATGATTCACCTCAAGTTCTATAGCGGTTTCGACGGACTTGCGCCAGTCGTCCATGCTTTCGCCGGGAGCCCCGTAAATAAGGTCGACGCTGGAACGCAATCCTACCTCGTTCGCCGCTTTCACTCCTGCGGTCACATTGGCTGGAGTATGCGTGCGGTCAAGCGTTTTCAACACATGCGGCACAGCCGACTGCATACCAAAGGAGATACGAGTAAAGCCAGCTGCTGCCAACGTTTCCAGATACCGTTCGTCTACCGTGTCGGGATTAGCTTCGGTTGTGATTTCCGCACTGTTCTCTATACCCCACGTTTCCTTGACCGCTTGCAACATTCGTCCAAGGTCTTGTGCTGGAAGCAGTGTCGGTGTCCCTCCCCCGAAAAACACCGTTGAAACTGCCGGTTCATTGATTCCGTGCCGTTCCTGCCACTCCTTGACCAGGCTCATCTCGTCGATGGCAAGGTTCGCGTAGTTACCGCGTGACGCACCCCCGCCCATATCGACGGCCGTGTAGGTGTTGAAATCGCAGTACCCACAGCGCCTATAACAGAACGGCACATGAATGTAAACCTCGAACATAGCCTTCTACCCTAGCGGCAACCCCTTCCAGACATGGGTCGAGAAGGGGCTTATTGAGTCGCTGCCGGATTTATCGGCATTTAACCAACCTTATTTCAAGTACGGCTTCTCTCTTTAAGTCGCTTCGGAGAACCGAGGACGAGGCCGACGCATACGAGAGCAATGGCGAAGAGCGCGACCATTCCGGTAGAGGTTGCCCAGCCGCCAAGACTTGATGTACCGCCCGCATACGTTCCCAAGCCCATGGCCCGATCGATGGCATCAAGGTACCAGCGTCCGCACAGCAATTTGCCGATGAGAGCCACAGGACCGGTCATCACCGAGGAACCGAACGACCAAGCGCCGGAGGTAAACGCGATGGCAAGGCCCACCACATTGGCCATGCCGTTGGCGGCACTTGGGGAGATGGCCAGACGGCCAAGTACGAAACCGATCGAGATGCCGAAGAACACATAAATGGCCATTGAACACGTCGCCAGCAGGACCGGACGCAACGCCAACCCTGCAAGCGAGCCGGTCATGATGCCTGTCACCGCCAGCGAGAGGAACAGATAATAGATAGTCACCAACACTCCGATGCCCGCACAGGCCACCAACAGGCCGAGACCGGTGGCACGTGGGTGCTCCGGGGACACTTCCATGCGACGACGGGTCGATTCCACGGAGAAGGCGCCGATCACCATAGCGATGACCACGATCATGGACGTGACAATCGGATACGAACCCAGCGAAAGCGAGCGGCCGAACACCAACGTCGCCGAAGCATTGCCTGAGGTGCGGTGCGTAGAGACAACGGAAACATGCGAGTCTGATTTGACCGAATGGCCCGCCCTCACAACCTCACGGACGGCGCTATGCATAACGGCAGATCCGTCAACCCGAGAAGTCGCGTCTTGTACAACATTTCCAGCAAGGTACGCAGTACGCAGGTTCGAAAGGAACGTCGAAACCTTCGTCTCCGAGAGATCTTGGGTGTCCTGGCCTTTGAGAATCACCCTGAGCTGTTTCGGAGCATGGCCGGCAGAAGCAGCATCCACGAAATCGCGCATATAGCCTTTCGGCACCACGTAGATGGCGTCCGCAGAATCAGTGGCCATGGCGTCCTGCATTGCGCGGCGGTTGTCATCGACATGCACGACAGTGTTGGTCTGGCCCAAGTAGTTTTGCAGCCCGGCCGCGATGCCGCCGGCTCCGCTGTCCCTGTCAATGACCGCAACTCTCGACGCAGATGGTGAATATTCCGGCGTCGAGCCATGCGTGTCGGAAACACTTTGGAACAGTATGGCCGTCATAGCCAGGCTGAGCGCCACAAGATAGAACAGTATATAGGTTCGATGCCGTTTCGCCACGGTAAGCGCGGCTTTACAGATGTTCATAACGTTGCCTCCTCAGCATCGCCACGACGATCAGCACGAAGACGACCGTGGTGGCGGCCATGACGGCCAGGCCGGTGAAGAATGGATGATAATTGTCGTAATACAGTAAGTCGTAGAACAGATCGCTCACCTGCCGGGCGGGGTTGAGTCGAGCGAGGATGGGCGCCTTGCGCTGCAGGGCGTCCCCCAGCGCCATCGCACCGGTGCCATAGAGCCCGGTGAACATCGACAGGAAGCAGGTGAGCACGACGTTGAGCGAAAGCTTGGCACGTGTCGTCAGTTTCGGCAAGGCGCCGATGACGAGGCCCAGGGCGCTGGCCATTAGGGTCGAGGCCGCCACCGCGAGCACCGCCGCCGGTTCACGCCCAGCCACGCCCACGCCGATGACGTAGCGCATCGCGAAGAAGGCGACCAGCATGCAGACAAACGAGATGACCCACGAAGCCAGAAGCGTGGCGACCGTCTGCCGAATCTTCGGCAGGGGCGAGACGCTCGCGCGGATTCCCAAGGCCGTGAGATTGGCTTGGGTAAGCGTGATGAGGTTGATGGATATGGTCGCGCCGAGCAGGCAGGCCATGCCGAGCATCGCGAAATAGTAGCGCGCGAAACGGTGCGGCTTGATGGTCGTGACGCTGGTTTGCTTCATGAACCCGTCCGAAGAGCCGATGCTCGACCTAACTTGCGGATTTGTCATGGCGGCTTGGTTCTTCGCCGCGACGGCACTGACCACTTGCCCCGTCTCATTGTATTGCTGCAACGCGTAATCCAGCGCGGTCACCGACATCGAAACGGCCTGGTCGCCGGAATTCACCGTCGTGTCCGCGAGCGCCATACGCAGCGCTCCCGAATCGTCCACATAGAGATAGCCTTTGGCCTTGCCGTCGGCCACCATGCGTTTCGCCTCCGTGACCCCGGAAGCTTGCTTGATGCTGATGAGCTTCTGGTCGTTGTTCTTGATTGTCTTGCCATCCGCATCCCGCTCACCCGCGAGCGCCTTGACCACCTGCGCGGCCCCACTTGCCGCATTCCAGTTGGAGTCCTCGGCCACGGCCATGGACTGCGGGTCGACGCGGATCATATCGTTGATGTCGCTGAACATGAGCTGGAGCATCGCCAGCATGATCAGAGGGAAGGCGAACACCCAGAAAACGATGCTGGGATTGCGCACCCCCGCCTTAAGGAATGCCTTGAAAGTCGTCAACATGCCGCGCCCCTAGTCCCTCAACGCCTTGCCGGTCATCTCAAGGAACACGTCGTTCAGGGTCGGCGGGTTCGAGGAGACGTGGCCGATGTTGGCGCCGGAATGCTCCAGGAGGTCCAACACATCGACCAGGTTGCGCTCGCCGGCCTTGCAGCGCACGGTCAGCGTCGTACCGTCGTAATCGACGTCGACGATCGTCGGCAGCCCGCGCAGATCAGCCAGCGCGGCATCGGCCAGATCGAGCGTCTCGATGACGATGCGGTCGCCGGTGGAGACCATCGCCTTGAGCTCAGGCACCGTGCCTTCCGCGACGTGGCGACCGTGGTCCATGATGAGTATCTGGTCGCAGATCTGCTCGACCTCCTCCATGTAATGGCTCGTGTAGACCACGGTGGCGCCGGCGCGGTTAAGACGCTCAATACCCTCCAAAATGGCGTTGCGGCTCTGCGGGTCGACGGCCACGGTCGGTTCGTCGAAGAAGATGAGGTCGGGCTTGTGCGCGATGCCGCACGCGATGTTGAGGCGGCGCTTCAACCCTCCGGACAGATTCTTCGGCCGGTATGTGCGGAAATCGTCGAGTCCGACCAGCGCGATGGCTTCGTCGACCAGGGGCTTGCGCTCGTCCTCCTTTGGCACGTAGAGCGAGCAGAAATAGTCGATGTTCTCCTCTACCGTCAGCTCCTCAAGCACCGCGACGTCCTGCGGCACCAAGCCGATCCGAGCCTTGAGCGCGTAGGCACTTGGCGTCATCGGTTCGCCGAAAATCCTGATATCGCCAGAATCATACGTCAGAAGCGAAAGAATGCAATTGATCAATGTGGTCTTGCCGCTGCCGTTCGGGCCGAGCAGGCCGAATATCCTGCCTTGCGGCACGTCGAGGTCAAAGTCGTCAAGCACCAGATGGTCGCCGTATCGCTTGACCAGATGGCTGATCTTGACCGCAGGAACGTTGTCGGTTCCGCTCGGGTCTTGTTTCGCGTTCATAGATGAACCTTCCTATCTATTGCGAACGTTGTGTATGTTGATGGTTCCATTGTGACGCGGGAAATCGGGCAGGTGATGGTGAGTGTCGTCATTTTCTTGCCATATCACTAATTACATTTGTCATCATTTTTTTCATTGCAGTTTTTGCAGCGCACCATACGTGACATCGGAAACCATTGAAACAATATGGCTGACAACAATAAAGCATGATTGGCGTCGACACAGAACCCAGTTTTCTGCACGGAGACCGGGTGATACGCTCGAATCGTGAACAGACGGTATCTTGAGGACGCGGCCAGAGCTGCATTGCTGCTTTGCTGCGCCCTGCTTGAAGCGGCGAGACAGCATGGTTCGTTCGACGTCACCGCCATCGCAGCCTTGCTTGCCGCTATCTGCTGTTCGACACTGAGCCCATGGCTGCACAACGACGAACGCAACTTTGGTGGCAATACACTCGATTTCGCGCCGATTCCTCTGCTGCTGTTCTGCATACCATCATTGTTATTTCCTGAATTTCTTGCGTTCATGCCATTGGTCGCATTCGAATCGATGCCCATTGCGACCGGCGAATCTGAAAAGACTTGGCATAAGTTGATGCGATGGTGCTGGATCCTTCCGCTGGTATGTTCATATTGGATTTACTGTCATAACGGGCTTCTGCCGGTCAGCAACAACAATCGCCCGGCAATCCATCCCGTATTGGACACCGCCATAGTAATCCTCCTTTCATGTCTTACGGCTCTTTTGGGATATGTTTTCTTCGTTTCGGATTCCGAACATCATGCTTTGCTGTCCCTCCAAGACACCATCAGAACGACCCGCCGCCGCAACGCGATGCAAATCGATTCGTTGCGCGAGCAACAGGAGGAATCGACCCGAGTGGCGACCCTGCGCGAACGCACGCGCATCGCCCGCGAGATTCACGACAATGTCGGCCATCTGCTCACCCGTGCCCTGATGCAGACGCAGGCGGCCAGCGCTGTGGCCAGCGCAACCGGCGACGACACCGCAACCAAACAACTCGCCGGAATCAACACAAGCCTCAACGAAGCAATGACCATGGTGCGACGTTCGGTCCATGACCTTGAAGACGACGGCACAGATTTCGAAGCGCAGATTGCAGACGCTGTACATGTCATGGATAGTGCAAGGCCAGATTTTTCTGTTACGTTGGATTGCGATATCGAAGATACCCCGGCTCCGGTGGCCCGTTGCCTGACCGCCGTCATCCGTGAGGCGTTGACAAACATAATACGTCATTCGGATTCGACCAATGCTTCGGTTTCACTGTACGATTATCCCGCGTTCTGGCAGCTCGCCGTGTTCAACAAGGCAGAAAACCAACCAATTTCCGAATCCACCAATGAAACGAATCCAGACCTTCGCGGCATGGGGCTGGCGGACATTGAACAACGTGTCCACGCGCTGGACGGCACCTCGCTTTGCGGCCCGTATCGCAACGGCTGGCGCGTGTTCGTCTCGCTGCCGAAAGCTCCATGGGTGAAAGCGGACACAAGTTCGAAAACGAATACCAACACGAAGAAAAAGGAAACGGTATGAAAACGGCAATTGTCGATGACGATCCCATTGTCTGTTCGTCGCTGATCACGATTCTTGAGGCCACGAATGCGACCGAGGTTCTGTGGACGGCAAACGATGGCGAGACAGCGGTAACGAAATATTTCGCCGATCCTGCAAACCGACCGGATGTGCTGCTTATCGACATCCAAATGCCGGGCGTCGACGGCTTGGAAGCCGCACGCCGAATCCTCGCCAAAGACAAGGCCGCTCGTATCCTGTTCCTCACCACCTTCGACGACAAGGAATACATCGATCAGGCCATTGCCCTGGGAGCCAAGGGCTACCTCATCAAGCAGGATGCAGCTTCCGTCGGCCCAGCGCTTCAGGCGGTGATGGCAGGTCAGGTCGTTCTCGGTGCACAGGTGCTCGGCAAACTCTCCTCCCCACCCTCTTCCCCAACCAGTAGAAAAGACATCAGTAGCAACGCCAGGACGAACGCATCAGCCACAGCAGGCGAACGAGACACCCGTATGGCCGCCTCATCGTACGCATCTTTGGAAGGCACCATCAAAGTGTCCGATTCCGCATTTTCAACATTAAGCGCCCGCGAGCGCGACATCGTCGCTTTGGTCGCCCAAGGCCTCGATAACCACGACATCGCCGCCCAGCTCTACCTGAGCGAAGGCACCGTCCGCAACCGCATCACCGACATCCTAGACAAGCTGTCTCTGTCCAACCGCACCCAACTGGCCATAGCCTGGCTCAACGCCGATCAACATTGATTTTCATCGACCTTGAAATTAATTCCGACTAACCGGTTGGATTAATGTACATTTCTAAAGCAAATATGGTTGGATAAGTGTACAACCATTCGAAAAGTACGGTTGGATTTATCCTACTTTTCGTCCAAAAGGCGGTTGGATTCATCCCCCATTTCACTCAAAATCGGGTTGTATTCATCCGTAAACAGTTGGAATATCATGAGAAATAAGTAGCGTTTACGCCCAAACGAAATCGGCGTCGGAGCCGGCACCAATTTCGAAATGATATTTGGCAATTCCTAGGTCGGTGCGGGTGCAAGGACCCAGGCCGGCTTTGGCTTCGACGGTGCGACCATCGGGTTGAAGGGTAAAAACAAATTTTTGCTGGTTCAGGGACGTGGGTGCGAGCAATGAAGCCTCGACTCCATTGCGAAACCATTCTGGAGTCTCTATACCTTTTTGCACGCGCGCGACCTTGTCGTAACGCTTGGAACGATGCTGATGGCCGTGATTGGTGCCGTAACCCATGACGATGGCAAATCTCGGGCGCTCGCCGCGTTCCAGGACGACGTGTTTGGAAAGATGCCTGCCGAACTGCCGCACCCAGCCGGTATCCAGACCAAGCTGGGTTGCCCGCAGCAGAACGTGGGCACCGTAATAGCCGCAACGTTCCTCCCAGTCCGGCGTTTTATCAGCCACGATGGCGACGAGATTACGGGCACCTTTGTAGATACCGTAATCGGTAAGGAAACCTTCGAACGCAGCAGGATCATTGAGCTTGAGCTGCATGCTCAGATTGCCTTCGCGATTGCACTGGTCGATGGTCTTCTGAAGCTCGTCGGCGATATCCTGCGGAATCGGCTTGTCCGTATAGCGTCTGACAGCATGCCGTACCCGAATTGCTTCGCTCAGTTCCATTATGAAGCCTTACTTCACCGCTTTTTCGGCGGCACGAATCTTGTTTTTGGTGTCGATGTCCATGGACTTATTGGGACCGGCCTCGCCTGTCGACAAGGCGGCGACAAACGCCTCCTGCGGAACCTCGACGTGGCCGAGCATCTTCATGCGCTTCTTGCCGGCCTTCTGCTTCTCGAGCAGCTTGCGCTTACGGGTGATGTCGCCGCCATAGCACTTGGCGAGCACGTCCTTGCGCAGGGCGCGGATGTTCTCGCGAGCGATGATGCGCGAGCCGATGGCCGCCTGGATCGGGATCTCGAACTGCTGGCGCGGGATGAGCTTCGAGAGTTTCTTGGTCATCATCACGCCATAGCTATAGGACTTGTCGCGGTGGACGATGGCGCTGAACGCGTCGACCTTCTCCCCCTGGATGAGGATGTCGACCTTCACTAGGTCGGCCGACTGCTCGCCGTCCTCGTGGTAGTCAAGCGAGGCGTAGCCCTTCGTGCGGCTCTTGAGCTGGTCGAAGAAGTTGAACACGATTTCGGCCAGCGGGATTCGATAGTGCATCTCCACGCGCTCCGCGCTCAGGTATTCCATCGTGCCCATCTCGCCGCGATGGTCCTGGCACAGGTCCATCACCGCGCCGATGAACTCCTTGGGGGTGATGATGTCGGCCGCCACCATCGGCTCGACGATCTGCTTGATCTTGCCGTCGGGGAACTCGCTCGGGTTGTTGACCTCATGCACCGTGCCATCCTCGGTAGTGACCTTGTAGGTCACGTTCGGGGCGGTGGAAATGAGGTCGAGTCCGAATTCACGGCTCAGACGTTCTACAACAATCTCCATGTGCAACAGACCAAGGAAACCACAACGGAAGCCGAAGCCCAACGCCACCGACGTCTCCGGTTCGTAAGTCAGTGCGGCGTCGTTGAGTTTGAGTTTGTCGAGCGCGTCGCGCAGATCGGGGAACTGGGCGTTATCGATCGGAAAAATGCCGGCGTAGACCATCGGATGCGGGTCGCGGTAACCAGGCAGCGGCTCGCTGGCCGGACGCACGGCCGAGGTGACAGTGTCGCCGACCTTGGACTGGCTGACGTCTTTCGCGCCGGTGATGATGTAACCGACCTCGCCGGCTCCAAGCGCTTTGGTCGGTGTCATATCGGGGCTGATCACACCGATTTCGATGGGTTCGTGCGTCATGCCGATGCCCATCATGTGCACTTTTTCACGACTTTTGAGCTCACCGTCGACCATACGAATATAAGTGACGATACCACGATAGGTGTCGTAGACGGAATCGAAAATCAGCGCACGCGCTGGAGCCTTCGGGTCTCCATGCGGCGCTGGAATCTCCAGAACAATCTGGTCGAGCAAATCCTTGATGCCTTCGCCGGTCTTGCCGGAAACGCGCAGTACATCGGAAGGCTTGCAGCCCAGCAGATTTGCAATCTCTTCGGCGTGTTTGTCCGGTTCGGCGCTGGGCAGGTCAATCTTGTTCAAAACCGGAATGATAGTCAGGTCATCTTCGATGGCCATATACAGATTGGAAAGCGTCTGAGCCTCAATGCCCTGCGTGGCATCGACCAGCAGCACCGCGCCTTCGCATGCCGCCAAGGCTCGTGAAACCTCATAGGTGAAATCGACGTGGCCCGGGGTGTCGATCATGCCGAGCGTGTATTCCTGCCCGTCGAAGGTCCACGGCACGCGCACAGCCTGCGATTTGATGGTGATACCACGTTCCTGCTCGATGTCCATGCGGTCTAGGAACCGGTCGTGCATCTCACGTTGCGGCACGATGCCGGAAAGCTGAAGGATGCGGTCAGCCACCGTGGACTTGCCGTGGTCGATATGCGCGATGATACAGAAATTGCGAATCAGCGATTGATCGGTGAATCCCGGTTTGTTCTTCGCCTCAGTCACTGATGCCACTCCTTATACACAAACATTTCTTAGCGGGATCTCTCTGATTCCGTTTTCCTATACTAAGCCTTATTCTATCGGCCGCGGTGGGCAAAGGCTTTTCAGTGAAATCGTCGGAGGAACGGACGCCACAGCACAAAACGATTGAGTGACGACGATGCATATAACGTCATTTCGTAAAATAAACGCAAAATATCGGCATAAGGTGTTATTCTAAAGTCTTGTATGTCCTTATAGAAAACGTTGTTTGGAGAAATTGTGGCAAACATTAAGTCGCAGAAGAAGCGCGTGCTGACCAATGAAAAGGCGCACAAGCGCAACGTGTCCGTGAAGTCCAGCCTGAAGACTGCGATTCGCAAGACCCGTGAAGCCATCGAGTCCGGAGACAAGGCAGCCGCTGAGGCAGCTTACCAGATCGCCGGCCAGAAGCTCGACAAGGCCGCCAGCGCGGGCGTGGTTCATAAGAACCAGGCCGCCAACCGCAAGTCGAATCTCGCAGTCGCCATCAACAAGATGTGAGCTTTTCGCTTTAGGCATCGACCATAGGGCCAGTAAAGACTCCTTCGGTTTCCGGGATTTCAATATCCTTTGGGAACCGGAGGAGTTTTGTTATTTGCACCGTCGACTCCGCCACATCGGAACCGAGGCTCAGAAAGAAATCCTGGTCAGCGCGAAGAAGAGGAACGCCGCCAAGGTGAAGATGAACAGCGGTGAGCGCCAGCCACGGTAGGTGTGCTTGGGGCTACGGTTGCGGCGGTACCAAGCCATGATCTTGTCCTTGTTCACCACCACCAACACGATGGCGACGACGAAGAAGACACCATCAAACGTCCACTGCGCCACGGTCTGCGTGGGCTTGGCAAGCATGCCGAACAGCCTGCCGACTCCTTCGCAAATCACGAGATTGTAGAAGATATGCACGCTCATCGACCATGCGACAGAATACTCGCTGGCCATCCAACCGAGCACCAAGCCCAGCAGTACGGCATTGAATCCTTGGCTGATGTCGCCATGGATGAAGCCGAACAGCAACGCTGAAGTTACGATGGCGAAAATCCTGCCATAGTGTTCCAGATTCGGCATCACGATGCCACGCATCAGCAGCTCCTCGGTCACAGGCCCGACGAAACCCAACGAAAGCAGACCGAAGATCGAGCTGCTCACCATCTGGTCGATCTCGTCGCCATTGCTATGTTGCGACCATCCCAACAGATCTAGCGCGCCTTGGAAACCTTGGGCGAACAGGTCACCGACCGCCGAGAAAGCCAGCATCACAATAAGCAAGCAGAGCCACATCCGCCAGTTCATCGGTTTTCGGGATGAGAGGCGTATCGTGAAACGGATTGACCTTGAGCCTTGCGATTTGTCGATATAGAGCTTCCGACACGCCAGCAGCACGACAAGGATGGCGATCGGCTCACTGACGGTGCCGACCACGGCGTCTGTCTTCTTCTCCGGCATATGGCCAATCATGGCGAAAACAACACCAATCACCTGCAATACGAGCCACAGCACTATG
The DNA here is from genome assembly GCF_029433295.1 of Bifidobacterium sp. ESL0784. GTDB lineage: Bacteria > Actinomycetota > Actinomycetes > Actinomycetales > Bifidobacteriaceae > Bifidobacterium. The sequence goes on along the minus strand of NZ_JAQTHV010000004.1, from coordinate 407,419 downwards.
AAAGCCCCAGATGATTGCGGCCTGGTGCCCCACAGCCTTTCTTCGTATCTGTTCAGACGTGTGTTGCTCATCTTGAGCAGATGAATTTGCTTTTGTTGAATCACCAGACGAACCTGAGTTAATCAAGCGTTCAGGGTCATCGGGCACGTTCGTAATCGTGACAGTATTTTCAGGGGCTACTTCCGAATCCTGCGGTTGCTTGCTTTCCAATAACATGGAATGTTTGTTAGCCGCATATTCATTTTCACCGGCAGCATTATTGCCGTCCTCCGACAACGTGGTCGAAGTGGCGACATCACGAGTAATTCTCTTTTCATCTTCTTGCATGATTACCTCCTCCATCTTTGAATGCGATTTTCGAATGCTAGCACAAAATCAACGCCCGCCCACACGACGAAAAGCACGTTTTCAGACCATTTTTCGCGACTTTTGTCGTTCGCATGGAATTCGAATATCTGGAATTCCAGCCAATGCGATGACAGAATCTGCGAACAATCAAGGGCTACAACGAGAAGTACCTTCGATATTCTCCGGACGCAGCATCGATGCGGGATCCTCGTGCCGCTGACTGACCACTTGGGCCTCATATAAACTGCGGTAATACGTGCAATCGGACAATAATGTCTCGTGATCGCCCTCTCCGACTATATCGCCGTCACGCAGGACGACTATATGACTGGCGTGGGTGATGGTGGTGAAACGATGGGCGATGAGGATGGTGGTGCGCCGCGACCCTTCCTCCGTGCTATCCGCCCGATCCAGTGAGTCGAAGAAGTGCTTCTCGGAAAGGGTGTCCACGGATGCGGTCGGCTCATCCATAATAAGCAATGACGGCCGCCTGAACAAAGCTCGGGCCAGGGCGACGCGCTGCCATTGCCCGATGGAAAGTTGGTAACCGCCTTCGAAGTGCCTTCCCAATACAGTATCCAGCCCCTCGGGCAGCGACTGCCCCAGACCCTTCATCCCTACCAGATCAAGCGCATGTTCAATGGCATCATCATCGTCGATTCCACCCGGATCGCCAAATCCCACATTCTCACGTAAGGGCCGCTCGTATCGTATATAATCCTGGAAAATCGCGGAACACCTCTCGTACAATGACGCACGGGAATACTCACTGATATCCCTGCCGTTAATGAGAATCGACCCGGAAGTGGGCTCATAGACACGTAAAATCAGTTTTGCGATCGTTGATTTACCTGCACCATTGAGTCCGACAAGAGCCGAACATTGACCGGCGGGAAGATCAAAAGAGACACCATGAAGAATTTCTTTGCCATCGGTGGAACCAGGATAGGCAAATCTGACGTTTCGGAAAGAAACGGTCACGGGCGTTCCATCATCGAGTTTCTTGCCGCCGGAGCGAATCACAGCCGGCTCGGTGTCCATGAGATGAACCCAATTGCCGGCGTAAAGCAGACTCTGATAAATGCTGGAGACCGAAACCAAAATGTATAATACCGATTGCCCGAATGACCCTGTCGCACTGATATAACCGGCCAGCTGCCCGACATCGCCTGTATGCATAGCCTGAATCGCGCCCACGGCGACCGCCGCGATATTGGCCAGAGTCGTAAGAATCCCCAAGCCAAGCGCAATCCACAGATAGGTACGTGACATAGCGAGATCCTGTTTGAGAAAACCACCGATAAGCGTCTTATAACGCCCTGACAACAAACCACCCAGACCAAACAGATGGACTTCCTTGGCTGCATTATCCGAAGTCAGAATCGAACGATAATAGTCCGACAAGCGTTTTCCCCTGCCCGCTGGTAATCGATATTGTACTGTTTGGAACTGGCCATCAATGTGCCGATGGTACCTAGAATAGGCGCCAGCAGAAGGAAAAAGGCCACCCATTTGTTCCATGAAACCAGTAAAGAGAATACGGATACAATAGTGAGGAACGACTGCAGAAAATCACGTGCACTATCAAATATATTGAAAATATGTCCGCCGGTATCTCCTCCGGCCCGCTGTATGCGATCGAAGGTCTCCGCATCCTCAAACTGCTGCGTTTCGAGCGTAGTGAGCTTATCGACGATACTGCAATTAGCACAGTAGGATAGTTTTTCTCGAATTGAATCGGATAGATATTTAATGACATTCTCGGCAACGAACATTGACAGTAGGACCACAGCGAAAAGTACCGCCGAATCGACAACCTTCGGGAGCAAACCTGTACCCACGGAATTCACGATCTGCGTTGTGGCCAAAATCTGTAGGGGCGACAGCAGGGCCCGCACCACAGTAAGAATGAGGAGGACAATGACGGATATCGGTGCCACTGCCATCAATAGCCGTGATGACTTCCGCAATGTCGTCAGAGACGAGATGCGAGAACGCCCCTTTGTTGAAGGCTTATCATCCCTCGTACTATCGCCAATCGACATGTTGCTCCCTTCAAGTCGATTCATTACTTAAAAAACGAACAAATCCAATGAGTTAACTCCCTCAGACGTCGAATGAGCCAACTCGGCTGAATCAGATAAAACAGCCATTCAACCTTTATTAGTCACCATAGAAATGTGACTAATAACACTATAGATGATAATTTTCTTTTTCCCGAACACTGGTAATAATTAGGCGTGTCCAGTTGTCCGATGACTCGGAGCATCGTTGGTGTTGGCCGTCAGACAACTAACTGCAGACAAGCCAAGGCCATGATGCACGCCGCAGGACTTTAGCGTTTCGTTACAGATTCTTCAAGAGACAATTATTTGTACAGCATTCACCTATTATCGGTTTTCTCGTCTTCGTCGTTTTTGACAGGCAATGGCAGGTAGGTGTGGTGCCGTCTGATGGCGCCGGGGACCTTCCAATCGAAGCGTACGGACAGCACACGCAGAATGACGACGAAAGCGACGATGGCGATATCGAACGTCACTTCAAGACTGAACGGGATATGCCCGCCCTGATAGGCGCGCGTAACGAAGACCGTAAGGACGCTGCCGATCAACGCCGGAACCGCGTACCAGTGGCTGTCGCGAATGACCGACGGGACATCGTTGATGAGGATATCTCGAATGAGGCCTCCACCGATGGCCGTAATCAGGCCCATGAACACCGCCGTCATGCCCGATGTGTGGTAAATCAATGCTTTTTGCGTACCGTTGACCGCGTAGAGGCCGAGCGCCAGCGCGTCGAGAGCGACCATGATCCATTTGAGCCTGTCGACTTCGGGATAAATGATGGCCACCGTCACGCTGGCAAGCAGCGAGGTGATGATAAGCCCCTTGTCTGAAACGCCGACAGGCGGGAATATACCGAGCAGCACGTCACGGATGATGCCGCCGCCGAGGCCGGTGAGCCAGACGGTCATCAATATGGCAATGAAATCGTATTTTTTCTTGACCGCGCAGAGTCCGCCCAAAAGGCCACAGCAGAAGGTCGCGATATATTCGATGGCCCAGAAAAAGACGTTACTTTCCAGCGCCAACTGCATACCGCACATCCTTCGTTAAGTTGTATAAAGGCCAATAGCAAAGTATACCAAACGACGGCCAAAACCTGACCATGAACCGCCAAATGTTTTGCAATACCTAAAATTCTGTATCACATCGATACAGCACAGCGACTATCACTGTGTCTTCACTGTTTTCATTCAGATAAATATCGTCAGAAACACATAGCAAAACGGCCTGCAGCATCTCCAGAAGTTCAGGAAACACCACAGGCCGTTTGAAAACTAAAAGTCAGTTAAGCGAAAACCTTCGCTCAGCAGACCTTCCACATCCAGTCGTGCGGATCTTCGATCTCGCCCATCTGGATGCCAAGCAGTTCGTCGCGCAGCTTGATGGTCAGGTCGCCGGACTTGCCGCCGTTGACCGCGACGTCGAACTTCTCCGACTTGAAGCGGCCGATTGGCGTGATGATCGCTGCGGTGCCGCAGGCGAATACCTCGGTGACCTCGCCGGACTTGATGTCTTCGAGCAGGTCGTCAAGCTTGATCATGGTCTCGACCACATCGTGACCCTTGTCCTGAGCCAGCTGGATGAGCGAACGACGGGTGACACCAGGCAGAATGTTGCCGGTCAGCGACGGAGTCTCAAGGTGGCCGTCCTTGTGGACGGTGAACATGTTCATGCCGCCGAGTTCCTCAAGGTAGGTCTTGGTGGCCGCGTCGACGAAGCAGACCTGCTCGCAGCCGTGGTCGGCACCGCGGTATTCGCCCAAAAGCGATGCCGCGTAATTGCCGCCGCACTTGGCGAAGCCGGTGCCGCCAGGGCCGGTACGGAACCACTTGTCTTCCACCCAGATGCTCACCGGCTTGACGCCGCCCGGGAAGTACGGGCCGGAAGGCGAGGCGATAACGCAATAGTCGACGGTCTCAGGTGCACGCACGCCAAGGAACGCCTCGGAGGCGAACATGAACGGACGCATGTACAGCGTGTATTCGCGGCGGGTCGGCACCCAGTCGACATCGCGCTTGACCAGCGCAGCGACGGAACCCAGGAAATCATCTTTGGAAAGCTCGGGCAAATACAGACGCTTGGCGGAATTGGCGAAACGCTCGGCATTGGCATCCGGACGGAACAGCCAAGTGCTGCCGTCGGCGTGACGATAGGCCTTGAGGCCTTCGAAGCACTCCTGTGCGTAATGCAGGACGGAGGCACCGGGGCTCATGGCCAGAGGGCCGTAAGGCTCGACTTGACGATCTCCCCAGCCACTGTCCTTGTGCCAGACCATGTGGGTCATATTGTCACTGAAGAGCTGGCCAAAAGCCGGCTTGTCAATCAGCTTCGCGCGTTCGGCGTCGGAGGCAGGATGCGGGTTGTCGAGGACCTTGAACGGTTCAGCGAGTTTCGACAACTCCGCGGGATCATGATGGGATTGCTCAGTCATTTGCACTTCTTCTTTACTTCAGCCGTCGTGGCGGCCGGAATTATGGTTTACCATACGCTTGTGGCGCTTGGTTATGCTGCTACTTTCGCACATAACCGCACAGGTATGGTGAAATCGTTCACATTATGAAAAGACGACCAATGCGACATCAGACCAGGATCGACCTCAAATACGAAGACAAAACGACCCATACCTTCCACGATTGTTTGGAAGGTACGGGTCGAAAATAAAACCACCGTGTCAGCGGAAGCATTCACATCGCGTCAAAGGCGACATCACTTCTTGTCGGCATCGGCGTCAGCAGCAGGGGCTGCGGCAGCAGCATCGCCCTCAGCAACGGCGCCTTCAGCACCTTCAGCGCCGGCGGCAGCGGTATCCTCAGCGGAGACCGCAGTGGTGGCGGTAGCATCTTCAGGCACCTCGACGGTGACAACGGACTCTTCAGGATCGGTGTTGACGAATTCGACGCCCTTAGGCATGTCGAGATCCTTGGCGAAGACCTTCTCGCCGTCCTGCAGGCCATCGACGTTGACATCGATGCGCTCGGGCAGCTGGTCGACGCTGGCGCGCACTCGCAGCTGCTGGATGTCGACGAACGCGACAGCAGCGCCCTTCGGGGTGCCGATAGCGAAGACCGGGACGTCGACCTCGATCTTCTCGCCGGCCTTGACTTCGTAGAAGTCGATGTGCTCGATGATCCGCTTGACAGGGTTGCGCTGGACATCCTTGACGACGGCCATCTTGGAATCCTTGCCGTACTTGATGGTGAACAGAGCGTTGGTACGGCGCAGGGCCAGCGTGGTCTCACGCATGGGGAGCTTAACGAAAACAGGATCGTTGCCGCCGGCGTAGATGGTGGCCGGAATCTCCTTGGCCACGCGCATGCGGCGGGCAGCGCCCTTGCCGAACTCGTTGCGGACTTCGCCTTCGATGGAAATGGTGTTTGCCATAATCTAATCTCCTTGAGATTTGTGTATATCATGTACTGCATTGTCTCGGTGCACCGACGCGCCGAAACCGCAGCCTCAAAGAGACCCAACATATTCAGCCCAGTCGATAACGGGAATCGCTTCCCCTCGCCAAAGCGCAACAGGTATGAAACCTGCCGAAACAACGTTCTTAATTATACCGTTGAAGCAGACATCCGCTGAATTCAATGAAAAATAAAAATTTGTGAGCCTGCTCTTTTATAATTTGTATCATTAATTTGCATCATCATTACGCCAGAAAGATTGGAGTCCGTTATGGTTCAGCACAGTAAAGCCAAAACGTTGGCCGTCGGTCTTTTTTGCGGTGGCTTGGCAGTAGCAGGTAGTCTTTATGCCGCCGCTGATTATCTGTTCCGTTTCGTGCTCGAACCCGGCTCAAAACGTTCACTGTTCAAAAGCAACCGCCCGGACACCACTCTTGCCGCCCGTCAGCCACATCACGATGCTGCAGAAGAGGCCGAAGCAGTACGCTGGTTCGACAACGCCAAACGAGGGGTGACATTGAAGGCGCCCGACGGCACGCAACTGCACGGCTGGATGCTTGACCCGGATTGCATCAATCCCCCACATCATCTTTATGCCATCTGCTGTCATGGTTTTTCCGGCGATCCCAAGGAAATGGCGAAATACGCGCATCGATTCGCCGGTCTAGGATTCACTGTCCTCACCCCTGCCAGCCGTTGCCACGAACTGAGCGGCGGGAAATATATCGGTATGGGAGCGCTGGAACACCGTGACCTGCTGCAATGGACAGAAACTATCGTGGGCAATGACCCGAAAGCCCAAATTCTGTTGGACGGCAATTCCATGGGTGCCGCAACGGTGATGCTTGCGGCAGGTGACCCGAACCTGCCGAAGAACGTCAAGGCCGCCATCGCCGACTGTGGTTATAGCAGTCTCGAAGACCAATTCCTCTACAACGCCCGTAACCTGTACCATGCCCCGGCATTCCTGGCAAAGCCTGTCATCAGAATCATGAGTTCCATCGCACACAGACGCGCCGGATACGATTTCAGGGAAGCCTCGTGCGTCGAAACGTTGCACCGTACCTCGATTCCGATGCTGTTCATCCACGGTTCCGCTGACGATTTCGTCAGTCCAGCAAGCCTGGAACGCAATTTCCGCGCCTGTGCCAGTCCTATCAGGCAAAAACTGATGATTTCAGGGGCCGCGCACGCGATGTCCGCCTCCACCGACCCTGCACGATATTGGAAAACCGTGACAGCCTTCGTGCGCAAAATATTCAAGCTCAACAAACCCAAGGGGTTATCGGGATATATCGTTTTTAACTGATAGCACAATAACAGATGCATTCTTCAGTTCGCATGACAACAACGAAAAGACGAATCCTCCGGCCTGTTTTCGAGCAATCGCAATATTTCCTGCCACCCGTAGCTTGAACAGGATAGACGCCCGGTCGCCTTGCGATATATGGCCTCGCTTACGCTACCGTAAGGTGACGAAACGTGGCAAATCCTATAGAATTGGCTTTATTGCTTGAAATAACGCCGCTACAGAAGGTCGAGGAGTGCACACGTGTCAGTCATCAATTCACTGAAAAAGGAAACGCTGAAGCTGAGTCAGAAGGCCTTCCATTTGGGGAACGGTTTCGAGCACCCGGTCAACACCGAGGATCCAGAGACCCCGGATTTCAACGATGACCGCCATCTCGCCACTGTCAAGCCCGTCGATTATTCAACGTTGCCGCACAGCCACGAATGGGGCCCTGGCTACCCGACCAAGCTTTTCGTCGACGACAAAACCGGCCTTTTGACCGTCACCACTCCCGGCAATCCACCGATTGACGACGATATGTCAATCTACGACCTTTATGTCGAACGCGCTGAACGCATGGGCGACGACCCGCTCTACACGTTCAAAGCCGACAACAAATGGGTCACCAAAACAGCCAATGAGTTCTTGGCCGATGTCCGCAGCGTGGCCAAGGGCCTGATGCATTACGGGATCGGCAAGGGCGATGGTATCTCCTTCATGTCCCATACCTCCTATGAGTGGGACGTCGTGGACGCGGCCGTCATGGCCATTGGCGGCGTGCTCGCCACCATTTACGACACCGATTCCGCCGAGCAGATTCGCAACATCGTCAACAATTCCGATTCCCGTCTGCTCATCGTCGAGACCAATGACATGCGCAAGAAGGCCGACGGTGCCGTCGAGGACTGCCCGACCCTCGAAAAAATCTATAATCTCGAAGCCGGCGCTCTGGACGAACTGCGTGACTACGGCAAATCGGTGACCGACGAAACACTTGACGCCCGTATTGATTCGATCAAAAAGACCGACCTTTGCTCCATCGTGTACACCTCCGGATCAACGGCAGCGCCTAAAGGCGTCGAAATGACGCACGAACACTACTGCACCACGGCATTGAACCTGCGTGACTATATGCCCGGCCTGCTTCACCAGAAAGGCAAGTCCGTGCTGCTTTTCCTGCCACAGGCACACACCTTCGCCCGCGCGGTTAACTACATCGTGGTCGCCAGCGACCTGCGCATCTACATCGCCGGCGGCATCAAGACACTGATCAGCGACCTGCAGGTCGCCAAGCCCGTCGTCACCATCCTTGTGCCCCGCGTGTGGGAGAAGGTCTACAACGCCGCCTCACAGAAGGCCGGAAACGGAGCCAAGGGGGTGGCATTCGCCGCAGCCGTGGTCGCCGCCCAGGAATACGAAAAGGAAATAAGCGAGAAAGGCAAGGCCAGCTTTGCCACCCGAGCTCGCCGTGCCGCCTTCGATCCGATTGTCTACAAGTCGCTGCGTGAAGTGATCGGCGGTCAGGCCGAATGGTTCGTCGCCGGCGGAGCGCCGCTCGATCCGGAACTGCTCGCCTTCTTCCGCGGTGCCGGCGTACCTGCCTACGAAGGCTATGGCCTCACCGAAACCACCGCGCCCTGTGCGTTCAACCCGAAAGGCACCCCTTTCCACGAAGGTTCGGTCGGCGTCCCCTACCCCGGCTTCTCGATCCGCCTGGCAGAAGACGGCGAAATTCAGGTCAAGGGAACCTGTGTCTTCCACCGCTACCATAAGAACGACGAAGCCACCGAACTTGCTTTCACTCCCGACGGCTGGTACGCCACCGGCGACCTCGGCCGCTTGAGCGACGATGGTTTCCTCTACATCACCGGCCGCAAGAAGGACCTCATCATCACCGCCGGCGGCAAGAACGTCGCCCCAGGCCCCATCGAAGAGATCATCCAGCGTTGTCCGTTCGTCTCCCAAGCTTTGGTACTCGGAGACAAGCGTCCGTTCATCTCTGCACTCATCACGCTTGATGAGCCTTCGCTGCGCCAGTGGCTAGACGCGGCCGGTCTCGACCAAGACATGTCGATGGAAGAAGCCTGCAAGAACGCCGTTGTGCGCGCGGAAGTCCAGAAATGGGTCGACAAGGCCAACGAAGGCGTTTCCCGAGCGGAATCCGTGCGCAAGTTCATCCTGTTGCCCGAAGAATTCAGCCAGGAAAACGGCATGCTAACCGCTTCCATGAAGGTGATCCGCCCAGCGGTCATCAGGCACTACGCCAACCTGCTCAACACACAGATGTACACAAAGAAGAAGTAAACCAAAAGCAGGAATGTCTATTAACTCGGAGTGGCCGCTGATGGGATTTTCATCGGTGGCCGCTTCTGTTTTGAATGAGCATTTAGGATTTCAGTGCCAGCTAATAGCACCCTATCAGTTATTCATATGGCACAATGCGTGCATTTTTGAGGATTCGCGTCTACTATAATAACGAGTGCCACGAATTGAAGCTCATTGAAATTTCGACAATTGTTCAGCTATGGCACTGGTAACGAGTAAGTTTTCCATAACGAAGTCGGGAGGGTCTCCATGGACTGGAGCTTCATAGCCCATAACGCCCACTACTTCGTGAATGCCGGTTACATGACCGTTTTCATCTCGTTCTTCGGCATTGTTTTCAGCATCGTCTTGGGTATTGTATGCGCAGCAATCGAAGCCGCCAATATCCCGATTGTAAAGCAGATCGTTCGCATCTATATCGAACTTTCTCGTAATACACCATTGCTGGTTCAGTTGTATTTCCTCTATTTCGGACTGCCGAAACTCGGCGTCTCGTGGTCAGCCGAAACCTGCGCGATCGTGGGTCTCACCTTCCTCGGCGGATCGTATATGGCCGAAGCGTTGCGCGGAGGGTTCGAGGCGGTTCCGCAAGTCCAACGGGAATCGGCGCAAGTGCTCGGATTCAGCCCCTCACAGATGCTCATGCATGTCACGGTACCACAGGCGCTTTCCACCGCCATTCCGGGCGTGGTGGCCAACATCATCTTCCTGGTCAAGGAGTCCTCAGTGGTCTCCGCCATCGCGCTGGCCGACGTCATGTACGTCACCAAGGACCTGATGGGGCAGACCTACAACACTTACGAATCTCTGACGCTGCTCATCGTCACCTACCTCATCATCCTTCTGCCGATTTCGATTATCGGCACGGTCTTGGAGAGGAGGTCCGACTATGCACGGCGCTGAGATACTGTTGCAACCGGGCGTCTTCCCACGCTTGCTGCAAGGTTTGTGGGTCACCATCTGGATAGCCGGGGTTTCCGTCCTGCTTTCCCTGCCGGTCGGGCTTGTCGTCGGCTGGCTGATGACGTTGCGCAACCCGATTGTGCGCTTCATTATGCGTGTCTATCTTGATTTCATCCGTATCATGCCGCAGCTGGCGTTGCTGTTCATCGCCTTCTACGGTTTTGCGCGAGCATTCAACTGGAACCTTGACGCCACTGGTGCCTGCGTATTGGTCTTTGTACTTTGGGGCGGGGCCGAGCTTGGTGATCTGGTACGTGGCGCGCTGGAATCGATACCGCGAACGCAGTATGAATCCGCTCAGGTGCTTGGTCTCAATTCGTGGCAGACCTTCAGCAGGGTCATTCTTCCGCAGGCTTTGCGCCGTTTGCTTCCGGCCAGTGTCAATCTCATTACCCGTATCGTCAAGACCACATCCTTGGCTGCGCTTCTCGGCGTCATCGAAGTTATCAAAGTCGGCCAGCAGATCATCGATGCCAACCGTTTCCAATATCCCGATGCGACGCTGTGGATTTACGGCGTGATCTTCTTCATGTATTTCTTCGTATGCTGGCCACTGTCGATTGTGGCCAGAAGGCTTGAAAAGAGGTGGGCTCATGACTGATGATGCACTTGCAACTACAAATTCGAGCACCCAGCACGAAACCCTACATATTCGGCACATTGTCAAGCAATACGACAATGCCGACAAACCGGTATTGAACGACGTCTCCTTCGATGTACCGGCCGGTCAGGTCTTCGTTATTCTCGGACCTTCCGGCTCCGGAAAGTCCACGTTGCTGCGCACCATCGCAGGTCTCGAACCCATCCAGGGCGGCGACATCACCATCGGCGATGAAGTGCTGCGTACGTCGGGCAAGAAAAAGGATATTGAGAAAGCAAACGCAGCCAATACTTCTAACACTTCCGGGTCCAAGGCCGCAAAAGGCGACACTAACCCGGTCAAGGTCGGTATGGTTTTCCAAAGCTATGACCTCTTCCCCAATAAGACTGTGCTCGGCAACATCATGCTCGCGCCGGTGCTTGTGCAAAAACGCAAGAAGGATGAAGTCAAGGCCGAAGCCATCAAACTATTGGAACGCGTGGGGCTTGCAGACCGCCAAGACGCCTGGCCGCACGAGCTTTCAGGTGGGCAACGCCAACGCGTCGCCATCTGTCGTGCCTTGATCGAGCATCCACAGATCATGCTGTTCGACGAGGTCACCGCCGCGCTTGACCCCGAGATGGTTCGCGAAGTGCTCGATGTGATTGTGGAACTGGCCGACAGCGGCCAGACCATGCTCATCGTCACCCACGAAATGGCGTTCGCCCGAGCGGTCGCCGACCATATCATCCTGCTTGAGGACGGCGGCATTGTCGAGGAATCCGACGACGCCGAACAGTTCTTCACCCATCCACAATCCGAACGCGCCCAGCAATTCCTGAACACGTTCACGTATTCTCGTGAGAGACAATAGCTGATAGTTTTTACCGGCATCAACGAATGAAGAAAAAGGGAGGTCGAAATGATGAACCGGAACATACCGAATATGCGCGTGGTGGCAGCAATGTGCAGCACCACGGAGTCGAACCGATGTCAACTCATGGCCTCCATGTCTCGCTGATCTGCATCAATCAGATTTGATATGCCGGTCTTGCCAATATTCACGTTTTACAGAAGATATGCAGGTTTCGACCTGTAATTGGCAAACACACGAAACGTTGGAATTCCAATATTCCATTGCTCCTTTATATACGACCAACACCTCTATATCTCTATTTGATAATACTTAGTAAAAGAAAAGAAAGAAACGAATCATGACAACGAACGTATTGAAACGCACAGCACAAGTAGCAATCTCAGCGGCAGCAGCAGTGGCTATGCTGGCAGGATTCGCGGCATGCGGCCCATCCGGGGCAACCCCCGGCAGCGACAACAATTCCGGTTCCAGCTCTACCGGCGCAGGAAAGCAACAGACCGCGCGCACCCTCGACCAGATCAAGAAGTCCGGCAAGCTCAAGGTCGCGGTATTCTCCGATAAGGCGCCTTTCGGCTACGTCGACAAGGACGGCAAGAACCAAGGCTATGACATCGTCTTCGCCGAGCGTCTGGCCAAAGACCTCGGTGTGAAGCCCGAATACACCACCGTCGACCCGGCGGCCCGCGTCGATGTGCTCGCCAGCAACAAGGTCGACGTCACTCTCGCCAACTTCACCGTCACCCCTGAGCGTGAAGAGAAGGTCGACTTCGCCAAGCCGTATATGAAGGTCGCGCTGGGCGTGGTCTCCCCCGACTCCAAGCCAATCAAAAGCGTCGACCAACTCAAGGGCAAGACGCTGATCATCGCCAAAGGCACCACCGCCGAACCGTACTTCGCCAAGTATCCTGATATCAAGCTGCAGAAGTACGACCAGTATGCGGACGCCTACAACGCCCTGCTCGACGGCCGCGGAGACGCGATGAGCACCGACAACACCGAAGTGCTTGCCTGGGCCAAGGCCAACAAGGTCTTCACCGTCGGCATCACCAAGCTTGGCGACGAACAGCCCATCGCCCCTGCCGTACAGAAGGGCAACAAGGCTCTGCTCAACTACATCAACGAGGAAATCGTGAAGCTTGGCAAGGAACAGTTCTTCCACAAGGACTACGACCAAACCCTGAAACCGGTCTACGGCGATTCCTCCAACCCCGATGACATCGTCGTGGAAGGCGGCAAGATCTGATCATTCACTGGCCTGACAATTAAGTCAAAAAATAATCGATCACTACAAGTTGTGCCCGCTGATTCGCTTTGATTACGAATTAACGGGTACAACTGTTTACGAAGCTAAATACTTTTCTCGCAAACGACGAAGTAGACATCAGACGACAGCGGCATGCTCTTCGAATACTGAAATCGGTGGCTTATATCGTCATACCGTTGACTTGAAACACATCGGATTTATGCCTTTGCTCGCGCTTTAAACAGAACAGACTAATACAAATTCCAACGTGACTATGCCTTGCGATGCCAATTAATCTTATTGATGCCATGTTTCTTGTTGTAGCGGTCCATCATTTCAAGCTGGCTTGCTTCAGGGCCGAAATTCTCATCGGTGTATTTCTTCAGCTCGGCTTCGCGGTAGAGTTCGCTCTCTTTTTCGGTCATACCAGGCTCCGGCTTTGCAGTATTCGACCACACACCCATCACAGCGTCGACTAGTGTCGCAACGATGACGATGGCATACCAATAGCCTTGATGATTGACCAGATAGGCAGTAACCAACAGAACAATGCAATATATCAGGATATTGGCTATCACCAAACCCCAATTATGAGAAGCCCAGGTACGTTCACGTTTCGACACCACTGTCTGGACGGCAGCTTCCGGAATGGAAGCGATAAGACCACCGATGATGGTGACTTCCAGCATGTCGGAAACCGGCACATCAAGATGCAGCAACAAACCTAACAACCATGTCAGCACAGTGGCCATCACCACTTCAATCATATTGATGATAGCTACGCCTGTCAGCTGATCTTTAAACGGAATATAGTCCCAAGTGCTTCTGTCGTCGGGATCGTAAGCAGGTTCGTTTTCAGCTTCCTCGCTATTCCTCACGGAATCAACCTTCTCGTCCTCTTGTGTCATAACGTAAGCCTTCCGCCAGCGATGACATTTCAACAACTCTGTCTAAAGCAATCGAATAGCTCAAACACTACCATAAAAATTGTCATCAACCAACCGATAACTTACCGATGCCAATGACCCCTATAACAGAAAACGTGCGCATCCAGATGAGGATTGCGCACGTTTGGACCCATATCGATATTCAGAAGCCCAACCGCTCCAGCTGCCTGGGGTCGGACTGCCAGCCTTTGGCGACTTTTACGTGAAGGTCGAGCTTGGACTTTTGGCCTACGATGCGGTTGACGGCGGTGCGCAGTCGCTTCTTGACCTGGACCAAGTGCTCGGCGCGGTGACCGATGATAATGGGCTTTTGGGAGTCGCGCTCGACGTAGATGGAGACCATGACGTGCGCCTTGCCGTCCTCGGTTTCCGGGTTGTCTGATTCACCCGGACGGTCTATGGAGTCCACGACCACGGCGAGTGAGTGCGGAAGCTCGTCGTCCAGCTCCTCGAGGAATGCACCACGCACCAGTTCGGCGATGGTGTCTTCCGGCTTTTCCTCGGTAATCTGGTCGTCCGGATACATCTGCGGGCCTTCGGGCATGTTCTCGATGAGCACGCGCTTGACCTCGGCTACGTTGTCATGATTCAGAGCACTGACCGGCACCACATCGGTGAAGTCGGCGAACTGGCTGATTTCGATGAGCTTGGCTATCAGCTCCTGACGGTTGAGTTCGTCAATCTTGGTGACAATGGCAATCAGCGGCACTTTCCAGACAAACTTGCCCTGCTCGTGGCCGCTTTCCTGCTTGTTATTTTGCGAACCGTTGCCGTTTTTGTTGTTATCGGTTTTTCCGCCGTTTTTGCCGGCATCAACTTTGCGAGCGAACTCACTGCGCAGACGACTCAGAATGCGCTTGTCCCCCGGTCCGATCTCCTGATCGGCGGGCAGCAGGAACGCAATCTCGTCCACGTCACTCAACGAATCGTCCACCACATCGTTCAAGCGTTGGCCAAGCAACGTACGTGGGCGATGAATGCCGGGAGTATCGACCAGCACCAGTTGGGCGTTATCGGTGGTCAGAATGCCACGAATGGCCTTACGCGTGGTTTCCGGACGCGAGGACGCAATGGCGACCTGCGTGCCGATGAGCGAGTTAATCAGCGTGGACTTACCGACGTTCGGTCTGCCGACCACAGCCACAAAACCGGAACGGTACGGTTCTTTACCGCCGCTTTTTTGCTCGTTGTTGTTGCTATCAGTCATGCTTTTCGGTTTCCTTTACGTTCTGTTTCGTGTCTCGTTTGATTTCATTTTCATCGTCTTGATCCTGCTTTCCAGCCATATCAAGCGTTGCAGGCTCAACCACGATGGTCGACACCTTTTTGCGGCGGCCGGCGGAATCAACGGCGGTCAGGCGCAGGCCTCGCGTCACCGCACTCATGCCGACGATTGGTACGCGGCCGAGCAGCTTGGTCAAGAGGCCGTAAACCGTATCCACATCGTCCTCATCGATATCGACTTCAAACAGTTCTTCAAGGTCGGCGATGGGCGTACGCGCAGGCATCTGCCACTTGTGATCGCCAATCTTCTTGGGCTCGGTGTGCTGGATGCGGTCGTGCTCGTCCTCCAGCTCACCGACAATCTGCTCGATGGCGTCTTCGATGGTGACCAGTCCGGCAATGCCACCGTATTCATCAACAACTACTGCCACATGCTGCCGCGTGCGCTGCATCTCGTGGAATAGATCATCAACAGGCTTGGATTCCGGCACCAGCATCGGCTGGCGGCAGATGGACTTGACGTCACGAGTACGTGCTTCAGGATTGAAAGCCGTGGCGCGTACAGCATCCTTCAGATAGGCCATTCCGACTAAATCATCGACGTCGTCACCGATGATCGGGATACGCGAAAAACCGGAACGCGAGCAAAGCTGGAGGAAATGCTCAAGTGTGGAATCGGATTCGACGCAGATCATATCGGTACGCGGCACCATGATTTCGCGGGTCAATGTGTCGGAAAGCATCAAGACATTGCGCAACATTTCTGCTACTTCAGGATCGAAATCATCGGTTTCGACCAACCGGTCAATGGTCGCGCGTCCCTGTTCGCGCTGGATTTTCTCAAGTTCCTCGTCGTCGGAAAGCTCATCTTCCTTGTCGCGACGACGCTGTTCCTTGCCTTCTCCGGCCTTAGCGAAAGGCGTCAGAACTACAGCCAAAGAAATGATGCCGGAGAATCGCATCATCACGTCGAGTGGCTTGGAGGCACCGGCAGAACGTGGCCGAAGCAGTACAGATACCACGGCGACAATCAACGCAAAAATCACACCGGTGACCAAAGCCACCCACAACGGTTCGGAAAGCAACATAACAATGATGGCTACCAATACGCCGTCAAAGACGTTGCAGAAGATACGGAAGAACGCGCAGGAACCGGCGGTGGCGTAGCGGTCAACAATGAGCCGCTGCACCTTATGAACCCTGCGAATCTGCTTGGCTTGCACGAATTTGCCAAGGTCCTCGTCGTCGGTCTGAATTTCGATGATCCGGTTGTTGAGGCTGGCTTTGGTGACGCGTGAGACGGCTGATTCGCTCGACGCCATCATCAGCGACAGCCATACGAGCAACGCCGCCACGATAACGAGTACCACCACGGTGACGATGGTCAAAGTATCCATATTCTGTGTACTTTCCTAGTTCTTCTCACCATTTAACGGCTTATCAACGTTACGTCCAGAAGCATGATTCGCATCCCATTGCGCAAGCAAATCGGTGGAACCTACCGGCAGAACAGCTTGTGGCACCGGCTGTTCACGAACAGCGAAGAACGTCAAGAGCAACTGTCGCTGCAAACCGAACATCTGGCGTTCCTGCTCGGGGTCGACATGGTCGTAGCCCAAGAGATGCAGGATACCGTGGATGGCCAGAAGCATCATCTCGTCCATCGTGGAGTGACCGGCGGCCGCAGCTTGCTGCTGCGCGACCCACGGGCAGATGACGATATCGCCCAAAACGCCTTCCATGATCTTGCCGTCCTCGCCGGGGCGCAACTCGTCCATCGGGAAACTCATCACGTCGGTCGGGCCTTCGAGCTGCATCCAGCGCATGTGCAGCTGGGCGATTGGATCGGGGTCGACGAAAAGGATGGTCAGGTCGGACTGCGTGCTCACCTGCATGCGTTCCATCACCCATAAGCCCAAGTCGGAGAAGAGTTTCGGGTCGATCTGCCAGACCGTCTCATTGGTAACTTCGACGCTCAACGGCGTTCCTTTCCGCTTTGGTCAGTTTCGTCTCGTGAAGACTGTGCTACCGAATCATTTGCATCCTGCAGCTCGGTTTTCGGCTTCGAGGCATTGGCAGCCTTGGAAATTGCATGTTCGTGTTTGCTTCCGGCTCCACCAGCAGCATGTTCGGCATGGACATCATATGCCTGTACGATCTTGCCGACCAGCTCATGACGCACCACGTCCTTGGCGCCAAGATGGGCGAAGCTGATGCCATCAATATTGCCGAGAATCGATTCGATGGATTTAAGTCCCGAATGAGGCACGGCCAGATCAATCTGCGTGACGTCGCCGGTGATGACCATTTTGGTGTTGAAACCGAGTCTCGTCAAAAACATCTTCATCTGCTGCTCGGTGGTGTTCTGCGCCTCGTCGAGGATGACGAACGCATCGTTCAACGTGCGGCCACGCATGTAGGCGAGCGGCGCGACCTCGATGGTGCCGTCGGTCATGTAACGATGCATCTGACCGGCACCTAGCATGTCGGAAAGCGCGTCGTAGAGCGGACGCAGATACGGGTCGACCTTGTCGTTCAACGTTCCGGGCAAATAGCCAAGGCTTTCGCCGGCTTCTACGGCCGGACGCGTCAGGATGATGCGGCTCACACGTCCGTCTTCAAACGCACGGACGGCTTTGGCGACGGCAAGATAGGTCTTGCCCGTTCCGGCAGGGCCTATGGCAAACGTAATGGTATTGACGTCAATGGCTCGAACGTAGAAAACCTGGCCGGCGGTTTTCGCACGAACCGGCTCACCGTTTGCGAACGCTATGACGCCTGGAACATGGCGGTTTGCAGCAACACGTTTACTCTCTTCGGAATAATCCTCGTCATCATGGAAAGAACGCGATTGCAGCCTGGAGCCAGAGCCGGCACCGGCAAAACCACGTGTATACGAATGCTGCGCATAGCCTTGCCCGCGACCACCGTCACCCATCAATCCGGCCTTTTTGCCGACCTGTCGGGCCTCGAGCATCCGTCGTACGTTCATCGCGTCGGTCGGAGCCTTGTAAGCCGCGTCGATGATGTTATTGAGGACGTCGAAAACCTTGTCGGCCTCGATATCGTCGCGTTTGTTGTATGCGGAAATCTCGATACGATTGCCCCGCACGAACACGTTGACGTCTGGGAAGGCGTGCTGTACCTCGGCAAGGACTTTGTCGCCCGAACCCAATACAGCCACGGGATCAAGTTCGGTGGGTATGGTGATGACTCGTTTAGCGCTGGCCACCGCTCTCCTACTCTTCCATCGTCTCGCCGGTCAGCACATGTGCGTGCACATGGAAGACCGACTGGCCGGCATCCTCGCCAGTATTGAAGATGAGACGGTAGGCGCCATGGAATTCCTTATCGGCGATGGACTGGGCGATCTCGACGATATGAGCAAGTTCGGCAGGATCGGATTTGGCCAGTTCGGCCACGTTGGCGCAGTGCTTCTTCGGCACGATCAGCACGTGCACCTTTGCCTTGGGGTTGATGTCCTTGAACGCGTAGGTGGTGTCGTCTTCGTACACCTTGGTGCTCGGAATCTCGCCCGCAATGATCTTGCAGAACAGGCAATCGTCGGCCATATATGCTCCTTATTAAAAGCTTTCGGGACGCTGTTGCGCCCTACTCCCCCATGCTATTAGCCCGCACGGATAATTACGCTGGCCGATACAGCGATATCAGGCGAAGCGTCCGAGCGCCCGCGCCAGCAATGTCAACGCCACCGGGCCGGCTGTCGAGGCTCGCATGATGTTACCGCCAAGTACACACACTTCGGCACCGGCATCGGCGAATTGCTCCACTTCATCATCGCTGATGCCGCCTTCAGGACCGACCACGACGTAAATCCTGCGCGGCTTGCCATCGTCAAGGCAACGCTGTTCAAGCGCGGCGACCTTCTGCTCGATACCTTCCCAAGTCGAGGTCGCGTCTTGATGCAATACAATAACCAGTTCGTGATGCACACACGCTCGCCGGCATATCGCCACCACCTGCTTGCTGGAAACGCAGTCATCCAAAGTCGGCTTCCACGCACGACGGGATTGCTCGGTAGCAGCGACAAGTGTCTGGTCCCATTTGCGATCAGTGCGTCCGGCCTTCCACTTCGAAATCGAACGGTTGGCCTGCCACGGTACCACTTCGTCCACGCCGATCTGCGTGGCCATGTCGATGGCCTGCTCGTCGTGCCCGGTTTTTGCGAGCGCCTGCACCAGCGCAAGCCTTGTAATCGGCTGCTCTTCCGTGGTGAATTCCGAAACCTTGACCAATCCGTTCTGGGTATCGGCCACTTCAGCATCAATACGAAGCCCGCAGCCATCGGAAAGCCGAAGTTTGTCACCGTTCTGCAGTCGCATGGCACCCATAGCGTGGCGTTTGATGGCAGACGGCAAAGTGATGGTCCATCCTGCGCGCAGCTCGTCGCGGTTGACCGGCACATCGTCGTGCTCGGCGTCGAATACAAAAAGTGGACTTGTCATAGTTCAAGGCTACCGGAACCGCGGACGAATAGACTTACATATGCAGAATATCGTCACGCGAATAGTAGACGGCACCAGCCCGCGGGTATTCTCCGGTCAATTCCGGAATAGTTACAAAGCGATAACCTTTTTTGCTGAGCTTCGTGATGACACCAGGCACGGCTGCAACGGTGTGCGGGTGGATATCGTGCATCAAGACGATGACCCCGGGGTCGATCTGCGACATGATCTTTCGCGTCAGGGATGATGAAGTGGCCCCATTCGACCAATCGTAGGAATCCACACCATACATGGCAATCGCGGCACCGGTCTGCTGGCCGATATATGTACGACTGGTTTCATCGGCGGCTCCATGCGGCGGACGGACGAAGTTTACGGGGAATCCTGTGGCCGAAGCGATGATTTCGCCGGTATCGTCAAGCTGTTGTTGCTCATGATGGTTCTGCATGATGGCCGGCAGATCCTCGTGGCTCCAGGTATGGCTTTCCACCGGGAAACCAGCCTGTGAGACCTGAAGTGCGAGCGCCCCACCGTCGGCCTGCACCTTCTGGCCCATTTCAAAGAACGTCGCGGCGGCGTTCGCGGCTTTGAGGCCATCTACCAGTTTTGGAGTCAACATCGGATCCGGTCCGTCGTCAAAGGTCAACGCCACGCAATGTTGTGCGCCACAATCGATGCCTTTGGCTTTGTTGTGTGCAACTACGGCTTTGTCCGCCGCAGCATAGAGCGCGCCTTCATCACGTTTGCAGACGGAGTAAGGGGCTGCTTTCGCAACGTCGGCGTTTGCTCGATCGATCTGCCTATTGAGCTGTGTCAAGGTTCCGGCGTCGATGCTGCCTTTCTGGAACTTTGCGAAACCTGCCACGCCGTCAGACACGGACTTCAGTTCAACCTGAGCGGTTTTGGAAGCCCCGGCATCTGAATCATACAGAACAAACAGGGGGTTGAACGCCTTGTTGAGCATCGCAATCTGCCGTTGCAGTGTTGCTGTCCAGGCACGTTCTCGTTTGGTCTCGGCGTTGAGTTTCGGGGTTAGTTGACGGGCCGTACAAGCCATGACGGGATTGGCGGATTCCTCCGCCGCAATCTGTTTCCGTTGATTCTGCGCGGTCTCCAAAGCGCTTTGTGCCTGTTCAAGAGTATGCCCGGATAGGGTTTTCGAATGAGATCCGTCGTCCGTTCCAGCTTGCCTGATCAATGCAGCATCTTGCGAGATCACCGTATCCAGATGCGTTGCGGTCAGCTTATACGAATTCCCCCACTGCACACACTGTCCCATACCCTTGCGGTAATAGGAATATACGGGATTGAACAAAGCCAAACCCAGCACTATGACCAAAGCTGCTACCAGCAGCACTGCCAAAGCGACACGAATACCCCGTCGCTTCACTTTTGGTTGCTGTGCTTTCGTCATATAGTCCCCACTTTTGTTGTACCAAAGAACAAAGTCTTATTCTATCGTGCTTTTCTCGAAATATCCGATTGGGAAACATAGAAATCACGATCCACAGACCGATGTCATTCTTCTTCATAGCTATTGTTCAATATATCGATCATAGAACCGACATTTCCGACATTCTGATGGAGCCATCCGACACACCGAACTGCCGAACGACCGCGGAATGGTGTATAGTTCTATCTGTTGCTTGAACGACACCTGCCCAGGTGGCGGAATGGTAGACGCGCTAGCTTGAGGTGCTAGTTCCTATAATTTTACAGGAGTACGGGTTCAACTCCCGTCCTGGGCACGAAAACTAAAAACTCGAGACCCCTTGAAAATCAAGGGGTCTCAGTGTATCTGGCACTTTCGGACACCAAACTTGGCAGCATTTCGGCAACAAGCGCCTTTACCTGTCTTGCTTTCGGAGCAAAGTTTCATATATGAGACTGAAGAAATGGGAATCGGCTACCGAATGGCCGTTGACGATACTTTCCATAGTTTTTCTTGTGGTTTATGCTTGGCAGATACTTGCACAACCCAGCGGCCTAAAGAACGCCATGGCCGAATGGACAATGAACGTGCTTTGGTTTGTTTTCGCGCTTGATTATCTCATTTCATTTGTGCTTGCGGATGGAAAATGGCATTTTTTCAAAACACATTTGTTTGATCTTGCCGTCGTCGTCCTGCCCGTCATACGACCATTAAGGGCGTTGAGGGTGCTTACCGCGCTCAATGCCCTGCACAAAACCAGCGGCATGGCACTACGAGGCAAAATCATCATTTATGTTGTAGCTTGTGCGATTCTTCTGGTGTTCATCGGATCTCTTGCCGTCCTCGACGCAGAACGCAACGCTCCCGGCGCCAACATTCAAACCTGGCCGGAGGCCCTTTGGTGGACATTCGTCACCATCACCACTGTCGGTTACGGTGACTACACCCCGGTAACCCCAACGGGCCGTATCATCGCCTTCGTGCTGATGCTCGCCGGAATCGGCATCATCGGCGTGGTCACGGGCACGTTCGGCTCATGGATCGTCGACGAAGTCAGTGCGGACGAGAAAAAGAGCACGGAAATCACCAGGGAACAAATCGAAGAGGTTTCTCAAAGACTCAACCGAATCGAGCAACTGTTGGAAGAACAATCGAAAGAGGATAACCGACATTGAGGCATTCCTCTGCAATAGTCGGGGAATTCCTACATTGAAGGGTCGTCCTGATAGAGTCAAAACAAGTAACCAACCAAAAACTGAAACCGGATAAGAAGAGCAGAGACATGCGGATCATCAACATCGAGTCGGTCGACGACGAACGGGTGGCCGCCTACGTAAGCCTTACCGAAGCACAATTGCGCAACCGGCTCGAACCGGAAAAGGGCATTTTCATCGCCGAATCGCCCAAAGTCATCGATCGGGCGCTGGCGGCCGGGCGTGAACCCGTTTCGCTTCTCGTCGAGGAACCATGGCTTGATGGCATGAAGGATATGTTTGAGCGCATCGACAAGCACTGGGGCAAGGACGTTCCAGTTTACGTAGCTTCTCCGTCTCAGCTCAAGAAACTGACCGGATACCGGCTTCATCGCGGGGCCCTGTGCGCGATGCGTCGGTGGAGACTTCCTAGTGTAGAGAGACTTTGCAAAGACGCCCGACGGATAGCCGTTATGGAGAATATCGTCGACCATACCAACGTCGGTGCGCTGATGCGTTCCGCCGCCGCGCTGGAGGTGGATGCCGTTTTGGTCACGCCTTCCTGTGGCGATCCGTTGTACCGTCGTGCGGCGCGAGTTTCCATGGGGACCGTTTTCCAGGTTCCGTGGACGCGTATCGATGCCGAGACGCTTTCCACGCAAACCGATGACGCCGAATCCGAAAGGCATACCAAAGAGGAGGACCGGAAATACTGGCCCGTTCGTGGGCTCAAGGAACTGCACGACCTCGACTTCACCACCGTGGCCATGGCCTTGACCGACGATTCGATAAGCCTGGACGAACTGACAAGACGCCTCAACAACGAGACGAATGAACCCGACCATATCGACAGACTCGCCCTGGTGTTCGGTACGGAAGGCGACGGGTTATCACATCGCACCATCGCCAGCACCGACCTCACCGTCAAAATCCCCATGAGCAACGGCGTTGACAGTCTCAATGTGGCCGCTTCAAGCGCCGTTGCCTTCTACGCAACCCGCGCAAGGCAAAATTAGACATTCAGCGGTCTCCCGGGCGTTTCGCGTCGGCTCAATCCGATACAGTATTGAGAAGAAAGGTCGTGTGCAAAGATGAACTTCCCGCGGCTTTGCGGGTGACGTAAGAACGATTCATCTTGCGTTCGTACTTGTGCCGGATACTGGAAATGGCCGATAGGAAACGGTAATCAGGGGGTATGGAATGGCAAAGAGTCCTAAAATACTGGCTATCGTATTGGCGGGCGGGGAAGGTACACGCCTCATGCCGTTGACGCGAGACCGCGCCAAGCCTGCCGTTCCATTTGGCGGCGTCTATCGTCTCATCGATTTCCCGTTGAGCAATCTGGTCAATTCCGGTTATTCCCAGATTGTCGTACTGACACAATACAAATCGCATTCGCTCGACCGGCATATTTCGAAGGTCTGGCGCTTCTCCCCCCTGCTTGACGCGTATGTCTCCCCCGTCCCGGCGCAGCAGCGGCTCGGCAAGCACTGGTATTTAGGATCTGCGGACGCGGTATACCAGACCATCAACATCATCGAGGACGAGCAACCCGATTATGTGGTCATCGTCGGGGCGGACCACGTCTATCGTATGGACTTCAGCCAGATGCTGAAACAGCACATCGAATCCGGAGCCTCATTCACCGTAGCCGGCATCCGTCAGCCCATCGAGGCTTCCAACCAGTTCGGCGTCATCGACGTTGACCCGGCTCACCCTCATATGATTCGCGGGTTCAAGGAAAAGCCTGAAACCACCGAGGGACTGCCAGACCATCCCAACCAGATTCTTGCTTCCATGGGCAATTACATCGCCACCACAGATGCGCTTTTTGACGCGCTCGCCCATGACGAAAAGGCCGAGGATACCAAGCACGACATGGGCGGAGACATCGCACC
Organism: Bifidobacterium sp. ESL0784; assembly: GCF_029433295.1. Lineage (GTDB taxonomy): Bacteria > Actinomycetota > Actinomycetes > Actinomycetales > Bifidobacteriaceae > Bifidobacterium. The sequence continues at coordinate 383,162 of NZ_JAQTHV010000004.1, read as the reverse complement.
CTTCTTCTCCCAGCGTCACGAAGCAGGCGTCTACGATTTCGGCGAAAACGAGATTCCCGGAGCCACCGAATACGACCGTGCCTATTGGCGGGACGTGGGCACTATCAAGCAGTTCTACGAAGCCCATATGGATCTGATCGAGTACAATCCGCCGTTCAATCTTTATAACCAGGATTGGCCGATTTATACGCTTTCCGGCAACCTTCCGCCGGCCAAGTTCGTCCGTTCGGAAACCAACCGCATCGGACGGGCCACCGAGTCCATCATCTCGCCGAGCGTCATCGTTTCGGGCGGAGATGTGCAGCATTCAGTGCTTTCACCCAACGTCCGTGTCAATTCATGGTCGCAGGTGGTCGATTCCATTTTGTTCGATGGGGTCATCGTCGGCCGTCGCGCCCGCGTCTGCAAGGCCATTCTCGACAAAAGCGTTGTCTTGGAGGAAAACGCGACAGTGGGCATCGACCATGAGCATGACCGTGCCCGTGGGTTCACCGTCAAAGACGGCATCACCATCGTGCCAAAGCGGACGGTTATCAAAGACTAGAAATTCTCAGTCTCTTTTCAAAACGCACAATCGCAAACCAACCATCGCAAATCATGATATTGACTTGAATATTGTGAAACCGCCGTATCTGGATAATCTTGGGTTCGGCGGTTTCATGATCCCTCGTAAGGCTCAATCCGCAATCAGTATTTCGGCATGTTGTCAAAGTTGAAGCCGATGGCCTCCAGCTGTTCACGACCTTCCGGACGGATCATGTCGAGCGTCCAGCGTGGCTGCCACGTCCAGTCGATGCGGAATTCCTCAACCAGGCCAGCCAAGGTCGAAGCACACTCATCCTCAAGCAGATCGGTGAGCGGGCAGGCCGGCGTGGTCAGTGTCATGGTGATGATGGCACGGCCTTTTTCGTCGATTTCGATGCCATAGACCAAGCCGAGATCGATGACGTCGATGCCAAGTTCGGGATCGATGACCTGGTGCAGCGCCTCACGCACGTCGGCCGCCGTAGCTCTACCGATGTCATTGAAGGAAGTCAGTGGAATGCCGGTTTCTTCATCCTTGACCGTGTTGCCGGCGGATTTGTTCGATGCGGCGGCCTTTGCGGTATCCGTCACATCCTCCTTGTCAAACTTATCGAGCGAACTCACCGCATGCGGATTGGCAACCGCGGCCTCGGCCTTTTCTTCGCTGCCAAGCGCCTTGGTGGCCGAATCGAGAATCGAGGATTGCGGTGTCGGGACGAGATTGTCTTGGCTTTCCATATTGCCTCCTGCTGTGGTGAAGTCACTAATCATTGTGTCATCCATTAAATTTATTTACTTGTCCGCTGCCAACGCTTTGGCCAGCGAATCCTTGAGCCCAGCCCAGCCAAGCAACGCGCATTTGATGCGCATCGGATATTTCGAGACGCCTTGGAACACCACGGCATCGCCAAGCGCATCTTCGTCAGCGTCGTTGTCAAGCCCGGCACCGCGCGATTTCATCAGCTTTTGGAACACGCCTTCGAGCTGCATGGCCTCGTCGACCGTCTTGCCGTCGACCAGGTCGACCATCATCGACAGGCTCGCTGTGGAGATGGAGCAGCCGCTGCCGTCCCATACCAAACGTTCGATCTTGTGCGGTTCGGACTCGGAAACCTCGACATGAACGGTCACCTGATCGCCGCAGGTCGGGTTGAACTGGTGGGACTCCCCCGGGGTGCAGTATTCGTGGCTGGCACGCACCGTCGTCTCACCGGTCTCGGTCGATTCGTTCGGTTCCTTGGTCACATCCGCGGCGAAATGCTCCTTGCCATGCGGATGCTTCGACGCGTCAAGGATAACCTCCTGATACATCTGCTCGAGGTCGTCACCACTCATACCAAAATCACTCATTGTTCACACCTCAAAGAACGAACGTACCTTGCCGGCCGTTTCGACTACCTGTTTGGCTTCCTCGACGGTATTGTACACGCCGGTCGAAGCACGGGACGAGGCGAACAGGCCGAAATGACGATGAACCGGCTGAGCGCAGTGGTGTCCGACACGCACAGCAATGCCTTGCGCGTCGAAGAACTGGCCGACATCGTGGGGATGTACGCCTTCGACATCGAACGACACGGTACCGATCCGGTCCTTATTTTCAACCGGACCGAGCACTCGGAAGCCGGATACGTCGTTCAATTTCAACAGCTCTGCCGTGATGGCTTTTTCATGGGCTTCGACGTTCTCCATGCCGATCTCGCGCATCCAATCAGCAGCCACGCCTGCGGCCACGACCTGTGCGACGGGCTGGGTTCCCGCCTCGAAACGCTCCGGCGGCTCCATATATTGCGCAGGCTTGTCCATCCATGCCAGTTCGACCATCGACCCGCCAAAGCTAGCCGGCGGCAAGGCTTCCAGCAACTCCCGCTTACCATACAGGAAGCCGACACCGGTGGGTCCATACATCTTGTGGGCACTCCACGCGGCGAAATCGACATCCATCTTGTGGAAATCAATCTTCAGATGTGGCACGGACTGGCAGGCATCAAGAATAAAGATGGCCCCGACTTCATGTGCCCGCTTGACGATAGGCTCGATATCGGTAATAGCCCCGGTAACGTTGCTGATATGAGTGATGGCGACAATCTTCGTGCGATCGGTAATGACTTCGTCGGCGGTATCAGACCGAATCCGCCCGTCATCAGTCAAGTCAAACCACTTCAGCGTGGCACCAGTGCGGTAAGCCAGTTCTTGGAACGGCAGTAACACCGAATGATGCTCAGCCTTGGAAACAACGATCTCATCCCCCGGCTTCAAAGCAAACCGCTTCGCCGCGTCCCCGCCGCGTCCGAGCGATGCATTTCCAAAAGCAGTGGCCAGCAGGTTCAGCCCGGCAGTAGCACCAGCCGTGACGACAATCTCTTCCTGCCCTTCCTCAGAATTGGCACCTACTAATTTGGCAACCTTTGCACGAGCCTCTTCAAAAGCAACAGTGCTGCGCGCCGCGAGCTCATGCGCCCCCCGATGCACCCCAGCATTGATGGTCTCGTAGAACTTGCTCTCGGCATCAATCACGCACTGCGGTTTCTGCGCAGTAGCCGCAGAGTCAAAGTACACCAGCTGATGCCCATGGATCTCCTGCCCCAAAATAGGAAACTCATCCCTGATCCCCAAAAAATCCACCATCATTGCCTTCTTACTGACTACAAGACCAACAAAGTATTTCAAGCACAGCTTGCAGATTTTGACACTCGATGTGTCAAAATCTTCCTAAGCCCTTAAAAAGTACTTTAACCACTTAACGTTACATAAGCGGATGGGAAGAAAATGTCATGTTGAGGAGTAAAGCTTGGCCTACCGGCCTTGAGGGTTCCGAAACATGATATCTTCTTCCCATCCGCGACCAACCAACAAAATCAGGTTAATCACAAAAAGTTAGTCAAACCTAACTAACTAAAGAAAATCAGGCCAAAGCCGATTCGGTCGAACCTTCCGGCAAATACTGATCATACCCAGTCTCTTCCAGTTCATCGGCCAGCTCGGGCCCGCCAGTCTTGACAAACTTTCCGCCCGCAAACACGTGCACAATGTCCGGCTTGATGTACTTGAGGATTCGAGTGTAATGCGTAATGAGCATAATCCCGAGACCAGTGTTCTCCTTGGCGCGGTTCACGCCTTCGGAGACGATACGCAACGCGTCGACGTCGAGCCCGGAATCGGTCTCGTCCATGATAGCGAACTTGGGCTTCAGAAGCTCAAGTTGCAGCACTTCGGCGCGCTTCTTCTCGCCGCCGGAGAAGCCTTCGTTGACGGAACGGGAAGCGAACTTCTTGTCCATGCGCAGGTTCTTCATGGCATCCTGCAGTTCCTTCGTCCAGGTGCGGATGGCAGGAGCCTTGCCGTCGACCTCGGTCTTGGCGGTGCGCAGGAAGTTGGTCATCGAAACGCCCGGCACCTCGACCGGGTACTGCATGGCCAGGAACAGGCCGGCCTTGGCACGTTCGTCAGCGGTCATCTTGAGGATGTCCTGGCCGTCGAGCAGCGCCTCGCCGGAGTCGACGAAGTACTTCGGGTGGCCGGCCAGCGTGTAGGCCAGCGTGGACTTGCCAGAACCGTTGGGGCCCATGATGGCATGGGTTTCGCCGGAGTTAACGGTCAGGGTCGCGCCTTTGAGAATCTGCTTGCGGCCTTCCTTGGTCTCCACCGATGCGTAGAGATCCTTGATTTCCAATGTAGACATTTACTTATCCTCCAATACCGCTTGCATGTCGGCGCTTTCGCCGCGCGCGAGCCTACGGTCAATGACATTCATAAGGTGTTCGGCGATGCTGGGCACGCCGATTTGTTCGATAAGGTCGGCGAAGAAACCACGGACCACGAGCTTGCGGGCTTCGGATTCCGTAATGCCGCGCGATTGCAGATAGAAGAGCTCCTCGTCGTCGAAATGGCCGACGGAGCTGGCATGGCCGGCACCGATGATGTTGCCGTTTTCGATTTCGAGGTTGGGTTCGGAATCGGCCACAGGGCCGGGTGTAAGCACCAAGTTGCGGTTGAGCTCGTAGGAATCGGTGTTTGGCGCCTGCGGCTGAATCAGCGCGTTGCCAACCCAAGTCGAGTGCGCATCCTTGCCGTCCAAAGCGCCCTTGTAAACCACGCGGGACTTGCACTCAGGATAGTTATGGACCACCATCGTGCGGTGCTCCAAGTGCTGGCCTGCTTCGGCGAAGTAGATGCCGAGCATGTTGAGGTCGCCCTGTGGTCCGCCGAACTCCTGATCCATGCGCAGACGCACGATATCGCCGCCGAGGGTTACCACGGCGTGACGCAGCGAGGCGTTGTCGCCGACGTGGATGCGCTGGTTGCCCACATGTTTGGAACCCTTGTCCCATTCCTGCACGAACGTGGTGGAAACGTGCGAGTCCTTGCCGGTGACGATTTCGATGCCCTCGGCAAGACGGGCCAGACCGTGGTGCTGCACGACGATGTCGCCGTGCGTGCGATCGGCGACCTTGAGCACGAGATGCAGGGAATCAAGATCCGTTCCGTGTCCTTCGACATCAACCAATACAGGCTGATCGAGTTCGCCGGAAATGGAGACGACAACAGTCTTGCTGCCACTGTTCCATTCGACGGCCGAAACACGGTCGTTGGGCTTCATGATGCTACCTGAAGGCGCTTCATTACGCTCAACCACCGACTTGGTTACCTTGGTACGGTCAATTGGCGAACCGTCGATATTGCTGACGTTCACCTTGATCTCGCCGCTCGGGGTGAAGACGTTGAAAAACTCCTCGATGCGTTCGAGCGGCGTGTAGCGCCAGTCCTCCTGCTTGCGTGTCGGTATCTTGAAGTCCTCAACCTCGAACGAGCGACGCTCGTTGTCCGCGCTGGACGGCATGGCTGCCGGCATCGCATAGGGATCATTGGGATCCGCCACTGGAATATTCACTTCTTGTTCGGCCATCGATCAGCCCACCGATCCTTCCATTTGCAACTCGACTAGCCTGTTGAGCTCCAACGCGTATTCCATAGGCAGCTCGCGGCTGATCGGCTCGACGAATCCTCGCACGATCATGCCCATGGCTTCCTTTTCCTCCAAGCCACGGCTCATCAAGTAGAAGAGCTGGTCTTCCGAGACCTTGGAGACAGTCGCCTCGTGTGCCATTGTCACGTCGTCCTCGCGGATGTCGACGTGCGGATAGGTATCGGAACGCGAGTAGTCGTCGACCAGCAACGTGTCGCAGACCACTGAAGAGCTTGAGCCTTTGGCCCCGTCGATCACCTTGACTAGGCCACGATAGGCGCAACGTCCCCCACCGCGTGAAATCGACTTGGCGACGATAGTGGAGCTGGTGTGTGGTGCCAGATGGATCATCTTGGCACCCGTGTCCTGGTACTGTCCCTTGCCGGCAAAGCTCAACGACATGGTAGAAGCCTTGGCGTAGGGCTCGGCCAGAATGCAGGACGGGTACTTCATGCTCGCCTTGGAACCGATGTTGCCGTCGACCCATTCCATAGTGCCGCCCTCTTTGACGTAGGCGCGCTGGGTGACGAGGTTGTAGACGTTGTTCGACCAGTTCTGCACCGTGGTATAGCGCACGCGTGCGTTCTTGCCGACGATGATCTCGACGTTCGCCGCGTGCAGCGAGTCCGTCGCATAGATCGGGGCCGTGCAGCCTTCGACGTAATGGACGTAGGAGCCTTCCTCGGCGATAATCAGCGTGCGCTCGAACTGGCCCATGTTCGGCGTGTTGATGCGGAAGTAGGCCTGCAGCGGGATATCGACGTGGACGCCCTTGGGAACGTAGACGAACGAACCGCCGGACCATGCAGCCGTGTTGAGTGCGGCAAATTTGTTGTCGTCGTAAGGAATGACGGTGGCGAAATATTTCTTGACCAAATCCGGGTACTCGCGCAACGCGGTGTCCGTATCGGTGAAGATCACACCTTCCTTCTTCAGGTCTTCCTGAATGGAGTTGTAGATGACCTCGGACTCGTACTGCGCAGCGACACCGGAGACCAAACGCTTCTTCTCAGCGTCGGGAATGCCCAGCTTGTCGTAAGTCGTACGAATATCCGTAGGCAGATCTTCCCAGCTCTTGGCCGGCTTGTCGATTGGTTTTACATAATATTTGAAATCATCAGCATCGAAATCGGAAAGGTCCACGCCCCACTTGGGCATGGGCTTGTCGATGAAGGCGTGATAGCCCTTGAGACGCATGTCGAGCATCCACTGCGGTTCATGCTTATCAGCGGAAATGGCGCGAACGACATTTTCGTCGATGCCCTTCTTCGCGGCTTCACCGGCCGCATCGGAATCGTGCCAGCCGTAGTTGTACTCGCCGAATTCCTGGATGATCTCATCATCCTGTTTGATTTTATCCTCGTTGACACGTTCGCGATCAGCCACATACTGGCTCATCTCCGTATCAGACGCGGCGTTTGGTGTTGGTTTTTCTGCCACCGTACGCTGCCTCCCATCATTGACTACACTCATCTATAAGCCTAACAGAATCGGGCTTTCATTACTAGGAATGAACGAAAAACAACGCCGACAACGAAAGTGATTTAATTCACAAGTCTGTCTATATTGTTTCGTTTTGTCTAGTTATCCGATTTTAAAGGTAATTTTCCACCCTTCGCCTGCCATGGTTCGTATGCCACTACATATAGCAGAAGACCCCACCGAAGCGGGGTCTTCCGATGCTCTGCTATCAGCAAACGCAATAACGGGCATCACCGACTGACGCCGAAGCGGAACCGATAATGCCGAGAACCTGTTCAGTCCTGTTCGGGCTGGCTCTTACGGGCCTCCTGATGGTCGAGCGCAGCCTTCACCAGACCCTTGAAGAGTGGGTGCGGCTTAGTCGGGCGGGACTTGAACTCGGGATGGGCCTGCGTGCCGACGTAGAACGGGTGAACGTCCTGCGGCAGCTCGACGAACTCGGTGAGCTCGCCGTCGGGGCTTTCGCCCGAGATATCGAGGCCGCCTTCACGCAGGCGATCCTTATAGGCCACGTTGACCTCGTAGCGATGACGGTGACGTTCACTGACATTCGTGGTGCCATACAGCTTGGCAACCAGCGAGTCTTCCTTGAGCACAGCCGGATAAGCGCCGAGACGCATGGTGTGGCCCATGTCGGAATTGGCGAGGATGTCCTTCTGCTCTTCCATCGTGGCGATGACCGGATTCTTGCAACCGGGCTCGAACTCGGAGGAATCCGCATCCTCGAGCTCCAGTACGTCGCGGGCGTACTCGATTACCATGCACTGCAGGCCGAGGCAAAGGCCCAGCGCCGGCAGCTTGTGTTCGCGGGCGTAGCGCAACGCACCGATCTTGCCATCGATACCGCGAACGCCGAAACCGCCGGGAACGATGATGCCGTCCATATCACGCAGCTCCGCGTCGGCGCCGGCTTCGGTCTCACAAAGATCGGCGGCGACAAGCTTGACGTTGGCCTTGGCATAGTTACCGAAACCGCCGGCCTTGACGGCCTCGATGACGGAAAGGTAGGCATCAGGCAGGTCGATGTACTTGCCGACGACGGCGATGTTGACCTCTTCCTTCGGATGATGCACACGCTCCAACAGATCGTCCCACTCGGCCCAATCCACATCGTGGGCGGACATCTCGAGGAAACGGACGACATAGGAATCGAGGCCCTCGTTGTGCAGGATCTTCGGCACGTCATAGATGCTCGGGGCATCCACGCAATTGACCACGCCTTCTTCGTCGACGTCGCACATCAGGGAGATCTTGTCCTTGATGGACTGGTTCAGCGGACGATCGCTGCGCAGCACGAGTGCGTCGGGAGTGATGCCGAGCTGCCGCAGGGTCATCACGGAGTGCTGGGTCGGCTTGGTCTTGAGCTCATGGGCTGCCGGCAAGTACGGCACCAGCGAGACGTGAACGAACATGCAGTTGTGCGGACCAAGCTCACGCTTGACCTCACGTGCGGCCTCAAGGAAGGGCTGGGATTCGATATCGCCGACCGTGCCGCCGATCTCAGTAATGATCACATCGACATCATCAGCTGCCTGGGCACGCATGCGGCTCTTGATCTCGTTGGTGATGTGCGGAATGACCTGAACGCACTGGCCCAAATACTTGCCGGCACGTTCCTTTTCGAGCACGGACTGGTAAATCTGACCAGTGGTGACGTTCGCTTTCTGGGAGAGGAAAACGTCGAGGAAGCGCTCATAATGGCCGATGTCCAGATCGGTTTCGGCTCCGTCTTCGGTGACGTAAACCTCACCGTGCTGGAACGGGTTCATCGTGCCCGGGTCAACGTTGATGTAAGGATCGAGTTTCTGCTGCAAAACGCGGAGACCACGGCTACGGAGCAGACGACCGAGAGAGGATGCTGTCAGGCCCTTACCAAGGGAAGAAACAACGCCACCGGTGACGAAAATATGCTTGGTGACATGTCCATGGGAATTATCATTATTTTCTCTTGCCATGGAACTTCAGCCTATCATTCTCTATTGACTCGGCGTGTTCGTAGGCGTGAGACAATGTAATGCTTTTATTGCGCCAGCAGATGGGCCACAGCGTCGAGGGCGAGCTTGTATCCGTAGAAGCCCATTCCGGTGATGGTGCCGGTGGCCACTGGGCTGATGACGCTGTATTTGCGGAAGGAATCGCGGGCCGACGGATTGGAGATGTGCACTTCCATCAGCAGCAGGCCGGCATCGGTGACCATTTTAGCGGCGTCGGAAAGCCCGTAGCTGTAGTGGGTGAAGGCGGCAGGGTTCATTACCACCGGGGTCTGCTCGTCGACGGCTCGGTGCATCCAACCGATGACCTCGGCCTCATCGTCAGATTGGCGCACTTCGACGTCAAGACCTAGCGCCTCACCCCATTCGGCACAGTCCTTGCGCAGGGTTTCGAGATTCTGATGGCCGTATACATCCGGCTCGCGCACCCCCAGACGCCCGAGATTTGGTCCATTGACGACAATTACCTTGGTCATTTGTTCTGTCCTTTTATGTTCACAATTATTAATTATTAATATTCAGCCAATCAACTACGAATCCGCTGGAACGCCTCGACAAGAGCATCCATCGGAGGATCCTCAAGGTGCATCGGGTGGCCGACACTGTCGAGGATGACGAACCGCAACGTGTTGCCACGCGCCTTCTTGTCCTTGTGCATCAGCGCGAGTACGGAATCCCAATCGCCGCCGTCCCATGAAATCGGCAGGCCGAGCGAAGAGAAGATCGAACGGTGCAGATCGACGGTTTCCTGATCGATATGACCGAGGATATGGGATAGTTCGGCGGCATAGACGCAACCGACGGCAACGGCGTTGCCGTGGCGCCAGCGGAAGTTCTCGAGTTTTTCGATGGCATGGGCCAGCGTGTGCCCATAATTGAGGAATTCTCGTAGTCCAGCCTCCTTCAAGTCGTTGGAGACATGGTAGGCCTTGACACGAACCGTACGCTCGATCAGCTCGGCGACCACGTTCTCAAGCGGCGAACCTAGGAAATCGTCACCGTTGAAGTTCCTCAATTCCTCGGAGTGCTCCTGCAAAATATCGAGGATTTTCGTGTCACGGATGAACCCTGACTTGGTGACTTCGCCGAGTCCTTCGGTGAAGATATCACGTGGCAGTGTCTTCAATGTCCGCAAATCGGCGAGCACACCGGCAGGCGTGTAGAACGAACCGACCAGATTCTTGCCCTCGTCGGTGTTGATGCCGGTTTTGCCGCCGGTAGAAGCATCGACCATGGCTAGCAGGGAGGTAGGGCAATTGACGTAACGGATGCCGCGCATCCAGGTCGCCGCGATGAAGCCGGCAAGATCGGTAGCGGCTCCCCCGCCCAGCCCGACAATGGCATCGGAACGGGTGAAGCCAATCTCCCCGAGCCGTTTCCAAATGGTTTTGGCCACGTCAACGGTCTTGCCCTTTTCCGCGTCGGGGATGACCATGTCGTAGACCTCGTAACCGGCCTGACGCAGCAAAGCACGAGCCTGATCGGAGTGCCGCTGCACAGGTTGGGTATGGATCAGAGCGACGCGCAACACATCCGGACCAACCACTTCCGGCAAACGGTTCAAGGTGCCTTGGCCAATGCAGACATCATAGGGCTCGATACCCGAACCGGTGACATGGACGATGCGTTCCTGAATCATATTGCTCAGCTTTCTTGCCGCCACGCGCGGCGTCGAACCATGGGTGTGCACATGCAAATTGGATATTTTGCGAAACACGGGGTCACGCTCCTCATAGAGTTTCCTCCAGCGTTTATTGGCGTCGCCATTGAGCATCGGTCGGTTGCCGCCGCGTGCGGCGCGTTCCATGGCTTCGTGCTTGTCGGCTTCGAGATAGACCAGTTTGCCGCCGTCGACGATATAGTCAGCGAGCACGTCTCGCGTGGACTGAGTCATAGGGGCACCGCCGCCCAACGCAAGCAACCCATCGAACGACTCCAGCAGATCGGCTATGACCTCGGCCTCGAGCTTGCGGAAGGCAGGTTCCCCGTATTTTTCGAAATATCGGGGAATCTTCATTCCTGCTTCCTGCTCGATCTCGATATCCGCATCCGCGAAATCGACATCAAGCATCTGCGCCGCCTCGCGGCCCACGCGCGTTTTACCGGCACCGGGCATGCCGATGACCACGGCAAGCGGACGATGACCACTCATGATTGCTGCACCTTTTTCTCTCTGTATCAAGCACTTACTTTATTTTGCTGAATTTCATTACAACGAATCAAATATCGCAGTATCGCAAAACACCAATCAGCGCATGTGCTCCGGCCATGAATCCAAGTAATTCTGTGCGTTGCGGCGTGTCTCCTCGACACTGTCGCCGCCGAACTTCTCGAGCACGAACTTGGCCAATGTCAGGCGCACCATGGCCTCGGCGACCACGGAAGCGGCCGGCACCGCGGTGGTGTCGGAACGCTGGTTGATGGCCTTGGCCTCTTCGCCTGTGGTGACATCAACGGTACGCAAGGCACGCGGAATCGAGGGGATCGGTTTCATCGCGGCACGAACACGGATCGGCTGTCCGTCCGACATCCCGCCTTCGGTGCCGCCGGAACGATTTGAATAGCGTTGGATATGGCCGTTGTCATCCACAAACATCTCATCGTGAGCTTCAGAACCGAATCGTTCGGCTTCAAGGAACCCGTCTCCGACCTCTACGCCTTTGATGGCCTGAATGCCCATCAGCGCACCGGCCAGCGCACCGTCAAGCCTGCGGTCGCTTTCCACATACGTTCCCAATCCGGCAGGCACACCATAGGCGATGACTTCAACGACGCCGCCGAGCGTATCAGCGCGAGCCTTGGCCTCGTCAACCTTGGCCATCATGCGTTTCTCGGCATCCTTGTCGAGCGTGCGCACGGGAGAAGCGTCAAGGGCTTCGACGTCGGCCGGCGTCGGCAACGTGGTGGCATCGGCTTTTTCGCCGCCAAGAGCAACCACATGGGCAACCGTGCGGATACCCACCGCCTGCTCGAGGAACTTCGCAGCCACTTCACCCAACGCCACACGCGAGGCGGTTTCGCGAGCGCTGGAACGTTCAAGCGCGTTGCGGGCATCATCAAAACCATATTTGCGCATACCGGTCAGATCGGCATGGCCAGGGCGCGGGCGGGTCAGCGGCTCGTTACGACCTGTCGGAGGCAGCTCGTGATCGAGCGGGTCGGCGCTCATGACCTCGGTCCACTTGGGCCACTCGGTGTTGGCGATCTCGATGGAAACCGGCGACCCAAGCGTCTTGCCGTGGCGCACGCCGGTCAAAAGACGGACCTTGTCCTGTTCGAACTTCATGCGCGCCCCGCGCCCGTAGCCCAGACGCCGCCGTGCCAACGCGTCCACGACATCCTGCGAGCGCACCTCGACGCCGGCCGGAAGGCCTTCAATCATCGCGACCAATGCCTCACCGTGCGATTCCCCTGCCGTCTGCCAACGCAACATGCTTGCTCCTTATCGAACTTTGACAAATTTCATCAATTTAAAAATAAACCTTGAATTTTCCGCGTTTCCGCGCTTTCCATTCGTCAAATCATGGGTTTATGAACTATCTTACCGATATGGCCTACATTGCGGTACTCCCGAGTCTGATCTGCGGACTGACGCTAGTCATCGAAGACATCCGCCGTTTTCGCGTACCTCGAACGTGGGTGGCACTCGGGGCTCTGATACAGTTGGCGATCTTTCTTGCGCTTTCCATCGTCGAGCACAATCCCGCTAAAATCTTGCTCCCCCTTGGATATGCAGCCTTATCCGCCGCCATCCAGTACCTGCTCTCGCGTTTGAAGCCAGGCGCCCTAGGTTTCGGCGACGTCACCGCATCATTCCTGACAGGCTTTGCCGTAGGCTCCTTCGGTCTGATGCCCTACCTCTACTGGTGGCTTCTCATGGGCGCTCTCGGCCTACTCTGGATCCCCCTCTACCCCAAACTCGCCAAGCCAACTAACTCTCGCAAAGCCCCGTTCGTCCCCGTAATCGTGTTCGCAGGGATTATTGCATCACTTTTATCCGCTATATAGCCATCACCAGTTATGTCTCGATAAGTTGCGTTTAGCGGCTTGTCGTGGATTAGGGAAAATATACAATGCTTCGGAACCCTTACTGGCTGAGCCGTTAAGCACGAAGCCCACTGGGCTTCGTGTAGGCGAAGTGAGTGCGATATATCGAGCGCGAAGGCAAAATCGAAGATTTTGCTTAGGCCAAGCTTTACTCCTCAGCATCGCATATCCCGCCAATCCACTCATGCTGGTTAGCTATCCTACGAAATTTAACGAAATCTTTTTCTTTTAATCGTTACATAAGCGGGTTTGGCGGGATATGCGATGTTCCGGCGTGAGCTTAGCCGAACGGCCTTGAGTGTCCAGAACATTGTATATCCCGCCAAACCCGCGACCAACCACTAAAAGTACCTAGACTACAAAACGTAACCGCAAAATAACCAATAAATAAATGAACTAAAAACTAGTTGGCACCCGGGTTTTGGGACTTGTATTCCTGGCGAATCTGGTTGAATTCGTCCTGGGTGGCGACAAACTTGGTCTCGCCGGTCTGCAGGTTCGTGGTGACGAAGTAAAGCCAATTGCCCTCTGTGGGATCCATGGCGGCCTTGATGGCTGCATCTCCGGGAGAGCTGATCGGAGTGGGCGGCAAACCTTTGTTGATACGGGTGTTGTAAGGGTCGGAAGCGTCGTTGAGCATCGCGTTGGTGAGCTGGCTCGGCTTGACATTCGCTCCGTAGGCAACGGTGGAATCCATGCCCAGTGCCATGCTCTGATTGAGCCGGTTGACGATGACGCGCACGACCTTGCCGTAATATTCTGGCCGGTTCACTTCGGATTCGGCAATGGAGGCCATGTTGATGATGGTTTCGCGTTGCGCACCGGTGGGTACTTTCAAATCGTTGAGTTTGGCAACGCGCTTATCGACGATGGTCTTGAGGATCGAAGTCGCGGTGCTGCCTTTCTTTTTGACGTCGTAAATGCCCGGTTCAAGCCAGCCTTCGAATTTGCCTCCGGCTTCAGTTGGGAGAATTCCCTGCCCACCTCCGTTGACAATCGCATCAAACTGGGATTTGTCGATTCCGGAAAGTTGCGAGGCCTGAGTGATGACCTCCGAGCTTCGTTCCCCCGCCTTGACCTCCAGGAATCCGGTGGCCTTGGTCCTGTCGGAGAGGATTTTCACCGCTTCGATGGACGACATATGCTTTTTGAGCTGATACATTCCCGGATACAGGGTGCTGTTGTTGGCGGCAACCGTGCTGGCGAACGTATCCGCGTTCTTGACCACGCCGGCCTTGACCAGATGGGCTGCGATGGAAGCGACGCCTTCACCGGTTTCGACGGTGAACCAGACCTTGCCGGTTCCAGGGCCTTGGTAATCAGTGGAGACCTCTTGGGAATTATTAGCGTTGGACAGATGGGTGAGCGCTCTTATGCCAAAAAATCCGCCACAGCCTACAATCAACACGATGACTGCCACAATGGCAGCGATGGCCATCTTGCGGCGACGGAGCCGCTGCTTGCGCAGACGCATTTCGTGACGGGATTTGGGAGGCTTCGGCGGCTGGGCATCAGAAGAAGAGCCGGTGGAATCCACCCACTCAGCGTTCGTGTCGAAAAGCTCGTTGAAGTCTTCTGGCATGAATTCCCCTCTGTTTTCGCTTTGTCAGCGACGTGTGTCCAAAGCCGACTGGAGAATGACAACCGCCGACTGCTGGTCGACCACCGGCCTGTGATTTCTGCTCTGAACGCTGGCTTGGCTCAGCTGATGGTGTGCGCTCACCGTAGTGAGGCGTTCGTCCTGAAGTACTATTTCCGGGACATTGTCTATTTTATAATCCTCACTCTGGACGGCGATTTCGAGTCGCTTGGCAAGATTGGCAGCCCAGCGTTTGGCTTTTTTGGCGCTTTTACCTGCTTCTCCACTCAGCAAAAGCGGCAGGCCAATGACAACCCGATCGATGTCGACATGGTCGTCGATGAAGTCCACCACCTCGTCCAAGGCACGGAATGAATCGCCGTTAGCCTGGATATTGCCTTCGGGGTGGGCGAAGGAGAGCTCAGGGTCGCTCAAGGCCAAGCCGACCCTGGCGTCTCCCAGATCCACGCCCAGCCATGTCATACGATTTTCAGTCCTTGCGAACGGCCCGGCGCAGGGCCTTGAGCGCCTCGTCGATCTTGGTGGCATCGGCTCCGCCGCCCTGGGCGAAGTCGGGCTTGCCGCCGCCACCGCCACCGAGCACCTTGGAGGCCACGCGCACCAGATCGCCGGCCTTGAAACCGGCCTTGCGTGCGTCATCATTGGTGGCCACGGCGACCATCGGCTTGCCTTGTTCGTTGACGCCGGAAAGCGCGATGACCGCGGACTTCTTGTCTCCGAGTTTGGCACGGATATCCATCACGGTCTTGCGAAGTGCGTCGAACGTTCCGAAGTGGCCTACATTGGAAGCCACCAGTTCCACCGGGGCATCCGAATCGGCCTCAGCCTGCGCAATCAACGCCGGCACCGCAGCCTCGAGCTGGGATTCGTACAATGCATTCAGGCGCTGGTCGGCTTCCTTGACCTTGCTTTCGAGAGCAAGCACACGGTCACGCAGCTCTTCGGGACGGACCTTGAGCTCGTCGGCCAAACCGGAGACGGTCTTGTGCTGCTTGTCGTTGAATTCGTAGGCCTTCTTGCCCATGAACGCTTCGATGCGGCGAACACCGGAACCGACGGAAGACTCGGAAGTGATGACAAATTCGCCGATCTTGCCGGTGGCGTCAAGATGGGTGCCACCGCAGAGCTCGCGGCTCCATGCGTCCTCGCCAATAGTCACCACGCGTACGCGGTCTCCGTACTTTTCGCCGAAGAGGTGCATGGATCCAAGCTCAAGCGCCTTCTTGTAATCCATTTCCACCATGGTGACGGGCAGATCGTCGCAGGCGCGCTGCACGACGCGCTCCTCGACCTTGTCGATTTCCTCACGGGTCATGGCAGCGGTCCACTGGAAGTCGAAATGCAGATAGTCGGGAGCCACCAACGAACCACGCTGGGTGGCCTGCTCGCCAAGCACTTCGCGCAGGGCCTTGTGCAGCATATGGGTGGCGGTGTGGGAACGGGCCAAGCCACGGCGACGCTCCTCGTCGATGGTGGCATTGACCTTCTCACCGACACTGAGCTTGCCTTCAGTCAGACGGCAGCTTTGCACAATCAGGTCCTTGATGGGCTTCTGCACGTCATCGACCTCGAGCACGGCACCGTCATCGGAGATCATCTCGCCTTCGTCGGCCAGCTGGCCGCCCTGCTCCGCATAGAACGGGGTGCGGTCGAGCACGATCTCGACGTTGGCCGGGCCTTCGACGCTTTGCACGCTTCCCTTGCCTTCAAGGAAGATGCCGATGATGGTTGACCGGCTGGAGTGATCCTTGTATCCCAGGAACTCGATCGGCTTCTTCAAGGTCTTCTTGAAATCGTCGTAGACGCTGACGTCCACGTTGTGGCGCTTCTTCAAGGCGTCGGCACGGGCGCGTGACTTCTGCTCATCCATCAACTCCTGGAAGCCCTTGTCATCGACCTTGACACCCTGCTCGCCGGCCATCTCACGAGTCAGCTCGATCGGGAAGCCATAAGTGTCATGCAATGTGAAGGCGTCCTTGCCGGAGACCTCGTCGTTGCCTGACTTCTTGGCTTTCTTGACAGCGGTATCGAGAATGGTCGTGCCGTTCTCGAGCGTGCGGCGGAAGGCATCCTCCTCGCCGTAGGCAGCTTCGGAAACATCGTGGAACGTGTCGTTCAATTCCGGATAGCTAGGCACCATCGCGTCCTTGGAAACCGGGAAAAGCGTAGGCAGCACGGGCTCATTGACACCGAGCATCTTCATCGAGCGGACGGTGCGACGCAGCAGACGACGCAGCACATAGCCACGGCCGATGTTGCTCGGACGCACGCCATCACTCATGATCATCAGCGCGGAACGTACGTGGTCGGCCACGACACGGAAGCGGACATCGGATTCTTCATCCTCGCCATACTTGTGGCCGGAAATCTTCTCGGCAGCCTCGATGACCGGGTAGATCTCATCGGTTTCATAAATGTTCTGCTTACCTTGCAGCAGATAGGCCACGCGCTCGAGGCCGGCGCCGGTATCGATGTTCTTATGTTCAAGCTCGCCGACAATGTGCAGGTCGGTCTTGGACTTGACGTTGTCGACGGCGTAATTCTCAAAGACCAGATCCCAGATCTCGATATAACGGTTGTCGTCGGCGCTGGGACCGCCCTCCTTGCCGTACTTCGGGCCGCGGTCGACGTAGATCTCGGAGCAGGGGCCGCCAGGACCGGGGCCGCCGGTGGTCCAGAAGTTGTCTTCCATACCGAGGATTTCCATGTGCTCCGGGTCCATGCCCTCGTTGACCCACAGGGAACGCGCCTCATCGTCATCCGTGTAAGTAGTGACCCACAAGGTCTCGGGGTCGAAGCCCAGGCCGCCCTTATCCTGCGGGGTGGTCAAAAGTTCCCACGCGTAATGGATGGCTTCAGCCTTGAAATAGTCGCCGAAGGAGAAGTTGCCGAGCATCTGGAAGAAGGTGCCGTGGCGGGTGGTCTTGCCGACCTCGTCGATGTCCAGCGTGCGCACGCACTTCTGGTTGGAGGTCACACGCTTGCTCGGCGGGGTCTGTTCGCCCAACAGATACGGAATGAACGGAACCATGCCGGCGATGGTGAACAGTGTCGTCGGATTCGGCGAAATCAATGATGCCGAAGGAAGGACCAGATGGCCCTGCTTCTCAAAATAGTGTTGGAACCTGCTGGCGATTTCAGAGGTGCGCATGCTTGCTGCTGCTCCTTGCTTCGTTCGCAACGAAACTGTTGCGATGCTACTTATCACATAAAAATAAAACTTGAATTTTCGAGAACCGGTTATTCGATTCCTTTGATTTCGAAGTCTGTGCTGACGAAATTATTTATTACGTTCCATCTATTGCGGCTGTGACCGGTAAGGGATCGTTAGGCCACAGCCGGCGTCGCCGGATGGAATAATCAGCCGAGCTTGTCGGCGTACTGCGAGTTCAGCTCCTGCTCACGGGCGATACGCGTGGCGTTGAACTCGTCAAACAGGCCTCGCAGGGAACGCTGCATGACATGATCCTGATCGGGGCCGAGCACGAACTGACGCGCCTTGTCGGGGGTGTTGGCACGTACATATGCCTCGGCTTTCGAAACGGCGACCACGCCGACGACCACACCAAGCGACACCCAGAAAATTCGTTTGACCATCGTTACTCCTTGCCGCCTTTCACCTTGGCTGACGTGGCCTTGGCCTTCGCAGCTGCATCACCTGCGGAACCCGCGCCTTTCTGGCGCATGAAGCTTTGTGCGGTGGATTTCAGGGCGTAGAAGGACGACGCCAGCTTGATGACCGGTTTGCCGAGGAACGAGCCGTAGAGATCGGTCAAAGCGCCGATGTTGCCGGCAGTCGTGGAAGCTGCCGAGGAGATCTTGTTGACGTCCTCGAGCGACTTGTTGACCTGGCGCACCGTAGTCACGCCTTCGTCAAGCGCCGGGATGGCATGGTCGCCGGAATCCTTGACGGTCTGCGCAAGCTGGTCGAACAGCTTGCCCAACCTGATGAGCGGATAAATCAGGAACCCTGCCAGCACAGCGAATGCTATGGCGGCGATAAGCCCTGCAATGTCCCCAATACTCATGTAAGCCTCTTTCCGATACAGTTCCTCGACATTTCAGCAATAATAGAACACAACGTTACCCAACGCCAACGACGCTGAACGAAAGAATCATTGATTATAGGCGACAACCGTCACAGCGGTTGCAATCGGCTTGCTGGTGTCGAAATCAAGCGAAGTGACGCTGCCGTTCGCCGGACGTTCGGAAAGATCATAGCCAGGGCCGGCAAAGCGGTGCATCAGGCTCAGAAGCGTGTTTCCGTGTGAGATTTGCAGCACATCGTCACCGTCCTTAAGCTCAGGGTTCGCGGCGATCAGCGCAAACCCTCCCTCGGCCCGTTCCCAATATTCCTCGTCGCTTTCGGCGTCATGGAACGGGTCCGCTTCCTTCAGAAAATCCCTGGTACCTTTGAGCCCGTATTTTTCGACGATCTGGTTATAGGTCTTGGCACCGTGCGGGGCGCCTGCGGCCCACCATGCCATATTCATGTCCTGGCCTTCGAAGTAGCCATAGAACTGCTCGCGGAAGTGCATGTCGGTGACAAGCTTCGGGCGGCTATGACCAGCTTGTTCGTTGATATCGAGGATTCGGGCGGCGGTCTGCTCGGCACGCGTCGTGTCGGAGCAATAGGCGGCGGCGAAATCGAAACCTTCAAGTTTCGTGCCGGCCTTGTCGGCATCGGCGATGCCGGATTCGGTGAGCGGCGAATTCGACCAGCCCTGCAGACGGTTATAACGATTGAAATAGGTCTGCCCATGGCGGACCAGGTGAAGATGCAACAACATGGCTCCATTATCGCACAGCGCCATGTCTCATTATGTGAACGACGGTTTTGCCGTTTTCCATGCCTCCCCCTATTTTAGAAAACAGTTTTCAAATGCATGGAAAGGAGCAGTCGACATGATTTCGACATCACGACTCCTCTTGCATTTCGTTTGGCGTGGCTGGCGTAGCTAACAAAAGAAGTTAGATAAACCAGAACTTAATATTGTGCCTTCGCCTGGGTGTCATTTGTTTTTCGCAATTCGTATTATGGTTGCGTATCGGAAATCTGAGTCATTGTTGCGTTGTATTCGGTGATTTTTCGCTATTTAGATAGATACGGCAACAATCTCACTTGGCGTGGGCCTACACCAATCGAAAGAGCAACAGGAACGCTATGAGCAACGAAAACCACCAAGCCTCGCACGGAAGGGCCTTGACAGCGACCATCATCGTCATCGCCCTCATCCTTGTCGGCGGCTTCACCTACCAACTCGGCCGGCGGCATGCGCTGGGAAACGCAAAGACCGCTTCAACCTCACAGCACGCGCTGAAACGTGTCGGCATCCTCCAATATGTCAGCCATCCCGCGCTGAACCAGATTCACAAGGGCGTGGTCGACGAGCTGGAAAAGGAAGGATTCATCGACGGCAAGAACATACAGATCATCGACCAGAACGGACAGGCCGACCAGAGCAAACTCGCCACGATGAGCGAGCAGCTGGTCAACAAGAAGGCCGACGTTTTGGTTGGCATCGCCACCCCAGCCGCGCAGGCGTTGGCCAATGCCACGAGCACCACCCCGATCGTGCTGGGCGCGGTCACCGATCCGGTCGCAGCCGGGCTGGTTCGTGACATGAAGGCCCCGGGCAAGAACATCACCGGCGTCTCGGATCAGCCGCCAGTCGCCTCCGAAATCAAGCTCGGCAAGGAGCTGATGCCGCAGGCCAAGACAGTGGGTATGCTCTACTCCTCTACCGAGGACAATTCCAAGTCGCAGGTCGATACCGCCACCAAAGCCGCTACGAAACTCGGTCTGAAGGTCAAGAAATTCGCGGTGCCTTCCAGCAACGAGATCGCCCAGACCGTGCAGGTGATGAACGGGCAGGTCGATTTCATCTACATCCCACTTGACAACACCATCGCCAACGCGATGCCCACCGTCACCGAAGAGGCCAACAAGCAGAACAAGCCGGTCATCACTTCGGTGGACACCATGGTCACGCAGGGCGGCCTTGCCACCATCGGCGTCAACCAGTACCAGCTCGGGATTCAGACCGGCAAGATGGCCGCGAACATTCTCAAAGGCAAGAGCAAGCCAGCCACCACGCCCGTCTACACCTTCTCCACCGGCGACACGATCATCAACAAGGAGCAGGCGCAACACCTCGCTATCAATGTGCCTGAGAAACTCATGAAGAACGCCAAGCTCGTCACCACCGATGTCGGCAAAAATAAGTGAAATCCACTTTGCTGTTATTTATTGATAACAACCAGAATTACCGGCAAACCTTAGATACAACCAAGTTTTAAAAGATTCGAGAGAAAAACCACCATGTCCGAAAAAGAACATCGTTCACAAAACACCGTGGTAACCGCAGCGGTTACGGCAGTGGCCGTGGTCGTCGTCGGTGTCGTCATGTATTTCGTCGGCGAGCACAGCGTGAAAAGCACCGCGACCAATACGGCCTCCACCGCGCAAACCCAGAAAGTCAAGAAAGTCGGCATCCTGCAGACCATGAGCCATCCGGCACTCGACCAGATCCACCAGGGAGTCATCGACGGCCTCAAAAAAGGCGGCTACGTCGAGGGCAAGAACCTCGAAGTCACCAGCATGAACGGCGAAGGCGACCAGAGCAAGCTCGCCACCATGAGCCAGCAGCTGGTCAACAAGAAGCCCGACGCCCTTTGCGGCATCGCCACCGGCGCCACGCAAGCGCTGTCCAACACCACCAAAGACATCCCGATCATGCTCGGCGCGGTCACCGACCCAGTCGCCGCGGGAGTGGTCAAGGATTTGAAGCACCCCGGCGGCAATATCACCGGCGTCTCCAACGTTCCCCCACTCAAGGCACAGCTGGAATTGGCGAAGAAACTCCTGCCGAAAGCCAAGTCTGTCGGTTTCCTCTATAACTCCGATGAAATCAATGCGAAATCTCAGGTCGAGCACGCTGACGCCATCGCGCAGAAGATGGGCTTGCAGACCAAGCGTTTCGCCGTGCCGACAAGCAACGAAATCGCCCAGACCGTGCAGATCATGAGCGACCAGGTCGATTTCATCTTCATTCCCAACGACAATGCCATCGCCAACGCCATGCCCACCGTCACCCAGGAGGCCAACAAGAAGCACGAACCCGTCATCGTAGCCGCCGACACCATGGTCAAGCAGGGAGCCGTTGCCACCATCGCCCCAAGTCAGTACGACTTCGGCCTGAAAACCGGGGAAATGATGGCTGATGTCCTGAGCGGCAAGAGCAAAACCGCGACCACGCCGGTCTACGTCTTCAACGGAGGCGACGTCTACATCAACAAGAAGGAAGCAGACCTCAACGGCATCACCGTGCCCGACTCGGTGATGAAGAACGCGAAGGTCGTCGGAGAGGAAGGCAGCAACAAATGATCATCTCATCCATCGGCCAGGGCATGCTCTGGAGCATGCTCGGCCTCGGCATCTTCATGACCTATCGCATCCTCGGATTCCCCGATATGACCACGGAAGGCTCGTTCCCGCTGGGAGGCGCAGTGTGCGTTGCGGCAATCACCATGGGCTTCAATCCGTTCCTCGCCACCCTGCTCGGCGTGCTGGCCGGCATGTGTGCCGGACTGGTGACCGGTCTGCTCTATACGAAAGGCAAGATTCCCGTGGTCCTCGCCGGCATTCTGGTGATGTCCGCCCTGAATTC
Organism: Bifidobacterium sp. ESL0784; assembly: GCF_029433295.1. Classification (GTDB taxonomy): domain Bacteria; phylum Actinomycetota; class Actinomycetes; order Actinomycetales; family Bifidobacteriaceae; genus Bifidobacterium. The sequence goes on along the minus strand of NZ_JAQTHV010000004.1, from coordinate 360,884 downwards.
CGTGATGCTCTTCATCATGAAATCGCCGAACCTCTCCCTGCTCAACCTGCCGAAGATCCAGGACGTGTTCCGCCCGCTGAATCTGCCGGAAAACTACGACACCGTCTTCATCGGCCTGCTGGCGGTCACCATCGTCATCGGCCTCATGTCCCTGTTCTTCAACACCGAATTCGGCCAGGCCTACATCGCCACCGGCGACAACGAATCAATGGCCAAATCCCTCGGCATCCATACCGAACGGATGACCAACGTCGGCCTCATGCTTTCCAACGGGCTGATCGCGCTTTCCGGGGCGCTCATCTCCCAACACGACGGTTACGCCGATGTGAGCAAAGGTGTGGGCACCATCGTCATCGGTCTCTCCTCCATCATCATCGGCGAGGTCCTCTTCGGCGAGCTCTCCTTCTTCCAGCGCATGCTCGCCACCGTGGTCGGCAGCATCATCTACCAGCTCCTGATCCTGCTAGTCATCCGCCTCGGCTTCGACACCACCTACCTGAAGTTCTTCTCGGCCGTCGTGCTCTCGCTGTGCATGCTCATCCCGCAGTTCAAGCGGGCGCTGCACCTGACCACAGGATTCGAAAAGTACTTCAAAAAGGATGACGCTGTGGTATCCAGCGGAAAGGCGAACGCATGAAAGACGAGACCTTGACCAAACCAAATAAAACCGACGACGTGTTGACGGCCAGCGCGGCTGAGGAACAAAGCGTCAGCAATCCCGCCGACATCCGACTCGCGGTCGAGCACTGCTCGGTGCGAGTCGACAACGGTATGGACGACACCAAGGAAATCCTCACCGACGCCAACCTCGCGGTGAAACCCGGCGATTTCATCACCGTGCTCGGCGGCAACGGCGCAGGCAAAAGCACCCTGTTCAATGTCATTGCCGGCGGCATCCACCCCACCACGGGGCGTGTTCTGATGAACGGCGAGGACATCACTTCGACCTCGCAGGAGACTCGCGCCAAATACATCGCCCGCGTCTTCCAGGATCCGAAAATGGGCACGGCACCTCGTATGACCGTCGCCGAAAACCTGCTGCTCGCCACCCGTCGAGGCCAACCACGACGCTTCAGGATGCGCGAGATGGCTGCCAACCATGGCCGTTTCTATGAGCTGTGCAAAGGCATCGGCAACGGGCTTGAGGAACATCTGAACACCCCCGCCGGCAACCTTTCCGGCGGGCAGCGCCAGGCGTTGAGCCTCATCATGGCGACCATCACCAAGCCCGACCTGCTGCTGCTCGACGAGCACACCGCGGCCCTCGACCCGAAGACGTCCAAGCAGCTCATGGCCATCACCGCAAGCACCATCAACGAGCAGAATCTGACCTGTCTGATGATCACGCACCGCCTCGATGACGCCCTCAAATATGGCAATCGTCTCATCGTGCTGCAAAAAGGCCAAATCGTCCGTGATCTGAATGCCCAGGAAAAGAAGAAACTGACGATGAACGACCTGCTCGAGTTCTTCGAGGACGGGTTCTAAAGACCCGAAGTCGTCGGCTTTCGAAATCGGCTTGTCGAAAACCTATCCAACTTCCGAAATAATTGGATACGGTATTCGTCAAGTCGATTTTTCGTTGTCATTCCGGCACTTTTCATCGATTATCCGTTCTGAATGACGCTTGATACTATTTTTGAAATCAGCCGGTTGGATTCAACCAATGGCGAATTGCTTGGAAAGGTTTGTGAAACCGAGGTTTTGGATTACCATCGTTTGTCATACTGGTCTTATGACACGATTTTTCACCCGTTGGATCATTCTGACCATCGCTGCGGCCGCGATGGTGCTGCTCATTCCCAGCATGCAGCCCATCGGCACTCCCCCGATTCTCGGCATCGCCGCGTTTGCACTGTTTTTGGCGCTGGTCAACGCGGTCGTCAAACCAATCCTCAACTGGGTCACACAGATACTCGCTCTCCCGCTTTCGATCATGACGCTGGGCGTCATTTCATTAATTCTGCTGCTGGTGGTCAACTGGCTGTGCATGCGCCTGGCTTCGTGGCTTGCGGTGTCGCTTTTCGGCGTAGGCGTCTTCATTTCAGGCTTCTTCGCCTCGATATTAGGCACGATTATCATGTCGATTGTCTCCGCCATCGTCGACGCCACCATCGGTGAATAAACAACCCGACATGACAACCCGACAACGCCAAGGGCCCTGTGAGTTTGAAACTCACAGGGCCCTTGCGGTATGTCCTAAAAGGAATGGGATTCAGAAATCAGCGAGCGTAGAACTCGACGACGTACTGAATGTTGACCTCGACCGGAATCTCTTTGGTTTCCGGCTTGCGGGTGAGTGTCGCCTTGAGCGAGGCGAGGTTGACGTCCAGATATCCGGGGACTGCGGGCAGCACATCGCGGTGCACGCCTTCAGCGGCGATCTGGAAGGGAACCATGGTCTGGCTCTTCGGCTTGACCTGGATGGTCTGGCCAGGCTTGACGCGGTAGGACGGACGGTCCACCACGTTGCCGTCGACCATGATGTGACGGTGCACGACATACTGGCGTGCCTGGGCGGTCGTGCGGGCGAAGCCTGCGCGAAGCACCAGGGCGTCGAGACGGGTCTCGAGATCGATGAGCATTGCATCGCCGGTCTGGCCCTTGGTGTGGGTGCCCTTTTCATAAGCTGCACGAAGCTGCTTCTCGGAGACGCCGTACTGGGCGCGCAGACGCTGCTTCTCGCGCAGACGAACCGCGTAATCGGATTCGGTGCGGCGACGCGTGCGGCCATGCTCACCAGGAGCGTACGGACGCTTCTCGAAGATGCGCTGAGCCTTGGGGGTCAGTGCGATGCCGAGGGCACGCGAAAGGCGCACCTGACGGCGAGAACGCTGAATGTTGGTCATTCTGTTGTTCCTTTGTATTCTGTCGTTATCTGAACGGAACGCGGAATCACGAGAAACCGCGCTGAGCCGGGCCTCTCCAGTGCTTCAAGGCGCCAAGCGCCAACGACATCATCACCTTCGTGAGGAAGCCGCCGACCCACTGATGGGCTAAGACTCCAGATAATGCCCGCCTTATGGCAGACACAAGCTTTTATTTTACTCGCATACCATGGACGTGTGCCCCGTCGAGTTGGACGGGGCACACGTGAATTCGAATCAGCCAGGCATCACTACTTGATGATCTTGTAGATCATGGGATAAGGCTCGGCCTTGTCGCCGATCTTGATGCAGCTATACAGCAGTTCCTTGATGTCATCCACATCCTCACGGTCGCTGCAGATGGTCAGCAAGGATTCGCCTTCGCCGACCTTGTCGCCGACCTTCTTGTTGAGCTCGATGCCGACACCGTAATCCAGCTTGTCATCGGCCTTCTCGCGTCCGCCGCCGAGCTTCATGCTGGCGATGCCGACCTCGTCGGCAAGCATCTGTGAGACATAGCCGCTGGACTTAGCGGGCAGGTCGATGCGGTACTTCGCATGCGGCATGATGCTGTAATCGTCGACGACCCGACCGTCGCCGCCTTGCGCGACGACCATGGCCCGGAACCGGTCAAGCGCCGAACCGTCTTCGATGGTCTTGACGAGCATGGCTCGCGCCTCGTCTTCGTTGTCAGCTTTCTTGCCGAGAACGACCATGTAGCTGCCCAGGGTGAGCACCAGCTCGAGCAGATCCTTGGGGCCCTTGCCTTTCAAGGTATCGAAGGTCTCCTCGATTTCAAGGGTGTTGCCGACCTTGCGGCCCAGAGGCTGGCTCATGTCGGAGATGACCGCCATGCATTGCATGCCGACGCCTTTGCCGATCTCGACCAACGCCTTCGCCAGTTCCTCGGACTTCGGCAACGTCTTCATGAACGCGCCGGCCCCGGTTTTGACGTCGATCACCAAGGCATCGGTGCCGGAGGCGATCTTCTTGCTCATGATGGAGCTAGCGATCAGCGGAATCGAATCGACCGTGTCCGTGACGTCACGCAAGGCATAGATCTTCTTGTCGGCGGGGGCGATGTTGCCCGTCGCGCCGATGATCGCGAGCTTCTCGCGCTTGACCTGATCGATGAAGTCCTTTTCGCTGATTTCGACCTGGTAGCCGGGGATGGCTTCAAGCTTGTCAAGCGTACCGCCGGTATGGCCCAGACCACGCCCTGAAATCATCGGGACGGGAATACCTGTGGCCGCCACCATGGCAGCGAGCGGCAGGCTCACCTTGTCGCCGACCCCGCCGGTGGAATGCTTGTCCACCTTGATGCCAGGAATACCGGAAAGGTCAAGCCGATCGCCCGAGTTCATCATGTCCAGCGTAAGCTGGGAGCGCTCGTGATCGTTCATGTCCTTGAAATAGATCGACATCAGCAGGGCGCTGGTCTGGTAATCGGGAATCTCCCCGCTGACCACACCGTCGACGAAGAATTTGATCTCCTCGTCGCTCAGCTCTCCGCCGTTCCTTTTCTTGTCGATAACATCAACCATTCGCATCGTTGCAACACCTCAATCTTCATAAGTTAATAATTCCTGGGCTATCGCCTGATCAACGATGAATTCGTTGGCGTATCCCGCTTTCATCACCGCGTAAATGACAGGAGCCTTGAGGATTCCGGCAGCCACCGCAATCGAATGCTCCTTGTTCTTCAGGTCCGCCAGCCCAATCCCTACGGTCCGGTCGTTCAGATCCTTATTGACGACCTTGCCGTCCTTGTCGATAAAACGCGATACGGCATCGCCTACGGCAGCCTGCTTCAACGCCGCCTTCTGTTTGGCGTTGAAGTATCCAAGCTGAAACAGCAACGCGTCGTTGCGCACGGTGCCGACGCTGTAAAGGGCGATATTGGCCTTTTTGCCGAGCTCGAGGGTCTGCTTGATGAAACGGTCGCGTTCCACGATCTCCTTGGTCACCTTGCTGTCAAAAAACGGCGGCAACGGAAGGAAATGCGGGGTCGCGCCCAAGGCCGAAGCCAGTTCGGTGACGCTTTCATCGGCATACGTGTCCTGATAGCGTATATTGATGCCGCCCTTGAGCTGGACGACCGTGGTGTCCTCCACCGGATGTCTGTTCAGATGGGTGGTGACGCAATGAATGGTCTTGCCCCATCCCAAGCCGATGATGTCACCCGGCTTGATCATCTGCATCAGATGCTGCGCGGTGTAGGCGCCGATGCTGGCCAACGTGGAGACCTCGCCGTTGTAATTGTTGGGAACAACGTGGATATCGCGATGGTATTTCTCAATCAGCCGCTCGTTGAGGTCGCCGGCGTCGATGAAGGGATCGTCGATCTCGATCTTCAGCACCCCGGTTTCCCTTGCCATTTTCAGCAGCCGGGAAACCGTCGGCCTCGAAACCCCCATGCTATGGGCGATTTCGGTCTGCCCGAGACCGTCCTCGTAATACAGCCTGGCGGCGGTGATGCTCTGTTTCAGCTTCTTCTTGTCGTATCGCTCACTCATGATTGCTGATAAGCCACCTCCAGGCAGATTTCAATCATTTCGTTGAAAGTGGTCGCACGCTCTTCGGCGCTCAGACCTTCATTGGTGCCAATCATATCGCTGACAGTTGAGATGGCCAATGCCTTGACATGGTGCTTGGATGCGAGCAGGTAAAGGCCCGCCGCCTCCATTTCCGCGCCCATGATGCCGTAATCGGCGAGCTTGTCGATATCGAGCTCGTCATCGTAGAAACGGTCTTCGGAGAGGATGTTGCCGACCTTCACCGAGATTCCCCTGGCTTTCGCCACCTGATAGGAATCCTCAAGCAGCCCGAAGTCCGCAGTAGGTGCAAAATAGACGCCCTGGCCGAAGGTGTTGTGGATGATGGAGGAGTCGGTGCTGGCGCTTTGGGCGATGAGGATGTCGCGAAGTTTGACGTCCTTGCCCAGGCCTCCGCACGACCCGACGCGGATCAGGTTCTTCACTCCAAAGTCCTTGATGAGCTCGGTGGTGTAGATCGACAGCGAGGGAATGCCCATGCCTGTGGCCTGCACGGAAACTGGCTTGCCCTTATACGTGCCGGTGTAGCCGAACGCGTTGCGCACGGTGTTGTAACGCTTGGGATCGGTCAGGAAGTTCTCCGCGATGTACTGGGCGCGCAGCGGGTCTCCTGGCATCAATACGGTTTCCGCGATATCGCCGCGTTGTGCATCAATATGAGTGCTCATTACAAATCTCCTTTAATTTGCATCGGCCACTGATCGAAAGTGGCCAAAAATATTAATTTGGTATCAATTCCGACGTACCGCAGTCCGTTGAAAACGTCGAGACGGCACGCGGAATTATATACCAATATGTTTATTTATATATAGATACTGCTTGGTTGGGATCAGTTGAGTTCCGAAAGGAAGCTGGTGCCCGGCATGTCGGTTTCCACACCGAAATTGTCGAGAACGGTGGCGCCGTAATCGGAGAAGGTCGTACGGGTGCCGAGGCTTTGCGGATGCTTCATGCTCGGCGAATAGGCCAGCAGCGGCACATATTCCCTGGTGTGGTCCGTGCCCTTGAAGCAGGGATCGTTGCCATGGTCGGCGGTGATCATCAGCAGGTCGTCATCGCGCATATTGTCGATGACCGTGCCCAGGCGACGATCCAGGTCCATCAAGGCATTGCCGTCACCTTCCGGGTTGCGCCGGTGGCCGTACATGGCATCGAAATCGACCAGGTTGGTGAAGCAGAAACCGGTGAAGTCCTGCGTCATGACGTGGTCGAGATGGTCCATACCGTCCATGTTGCTCTGATTGTGATAGCCCTCGTCGATGCCCTGGCCGGAGAAGATGTCGTTGACCTTGCCGATGCCGATAGTCTTGAAGCCGGCTTCCTGCAGCTTGTCCAGATCGGTGGGGCCCAACGGCTTCAAGGTGAAGTCGTGACGGTTCGCGGTGCGGGTGAAATGGCCTTTGCCGCTGCCGACATACGGGCGCGCGATGATGCGGCCGACGATGTATTTCGGTCCGTTGACCAGGCTGCGGGCGTATTCAGAGATCCGGTAAAGCTCTTTGACGGGGATGATGTCCTCATGCGCCGCGATCTGCAGCACGGAATCACCGGACGTGTAGATGATCAGGTCACCCGTCTTCATCTGGTGTTCGCCCAGCTCCTCGAGAATCTGCGTGCCGGATTCGGGACGGTTGCCTACGATCTTTCGTCCGGAGAATTTGGAAATCGGATCGAGGATGTCATCCGGGAAGCCGTTCGGGAAGAAGCTCAGTTGCTGGGTGACGGGGAGACCCATCATTTCCCAGTGGCCGGACATGCTGTCCTTGCTCACCGAGACCTCTTCCATCTTGCCGAAGCAGCCGATGGGATGCTCGGCCGCAGGCACGCCTTCGATCGGGGTATCCCTCAGGTTCGAAATGCCGAGCTTTGCGAAATTCGGCAGATGAAGCTTGCCATCGAAGAACTTGCCGATGGTGCCCAAGGTGTCGGAACCTTCGTCACCGAACTTTGCGGCATCAGGCGCTGCACCCGTGCCGATGGAATCCATAACCAAGCCAAAAATACGATTGTATTTCATAATCAGTTCTCCGCTCCCTCAAGAATCTTGATGGTGGCGCTGACACCCAAACGGCTTGCGCCCGCATCGATCATCTGCATGGCCTCTTCATAGCTGTGGATGCCGCCGGACGCCTTGACGCCCAAGCGATCGCCGACGGTCTGACGCATCAGCGCGACATCCTCGGCCTTGGCACCGGCCGAGCTGAAACCGGTCGAGGTCTTGACGAAATCGGCCCCGGCCTTTTCGCTGAGCTGGCAGGCGCGCACTTTCTGGTCATGGTCGAGGAACGAGGTCTCGATGATGACCTTCAGCAGCTTGCCGGAGGCATGCACGGCATCGGCGACGGCCTTGATGTCAGCTTCGACGTTGTCGTCGGCACCGGCGATCAGTTCGCCGACGTTGATGACCATGTCGATTTCCTCGGCACCGTCCTTAATGGCCTGCTGGGCTTCGAACACCTTGGAAGCGGTGCTCGTGGCTCCCAGCGGGAAGCCGACCACGCAGCAGGTGTTGATGTCGGTGCCGGCCAGCTGCTCGGCGACCAGCGGGGCCCAATACGCGTTGACACACACGGAAGCGGTGTTGTACTGTTTGGCTTCATCGCAGATCTTGACGATATCGGCCTTGGTGGCGTCGGCCTTCAGATAGGTATGGTCGATATATTTTGCCAATGTTGCTTTGTTCATATTATTTTTACCTCTTGTTCTGTGGGTTTTGGTCGCCGTATTTGCCGCCTTGGGACTGATACGGCGACCCGTGGGGATGACAATAAACTATCAGGCTTTCGCTACTTCGCTGTTGGCGTTGCCTGCCTTGTGCCAGATGCTGAAGAACTGACCGTAGATCGCGGTGGCGGTGTACATGAGCGTGCTGACGAGCATCGGCAACGCGGACGGGCTGTAGCCGTCCTTGAGGGCATAGAACCAAAGGACGACGTTGACGATATCTTCAGCGAGCCACAGGGTGTAGGTGTTGGAGACGTGCATCACGCACAGCACTGAAGCCGTGGCGCCGAAGGAAAGCACCAACGAGTCGACCGCCGGCTGCGAGTCCTTGAGAATGCGGGCGACCTGGAAGAGGATGATCCATTCGACGAGGATGGCCGCGATGGTGACCATCCAGCCCTTGAGATGCAGCTTGCGCACCTTGGCGCCGAAGTCCTCGCCCCAGGTCCTCCACTTCATCATCAGCGGGATATCGATGGCGCAGGCGAAGATGAGCTGATCGATGACGCTCCACCAATGGTGGGCAAACAGGTTGACGGTGACGAAACCGAAGACACTGATCAAGCCAAGAAGCCCGTTGATAGGCGCTCCCACCATCATGTAAACGGTGCAACCCAGACCGACCACGGTGGCTAGATAGGTGATGATGGCCTGCCATGTAATCGGGTTGGTGACCAGCAATGCCGTCTGGAAGCCGATGCCGAAGAACCAGATCATGGCTGCAACCAGATTGATCTTCTTGAATTCCGCACCAAGCCATTGAATATAATTGCCTTGGAATGTCTCTTGCGTAGGCATATACAAATCCTTTCGCCATTAAAAAGTTTTGCGACCGCAATTCGGTCTCGTTGGCCGAACTAATGTCAGAATATCACTTTTTTTACAAATGTAAAGTTTTTAAATTGAACTTTTGTTCTGTAGGCGGTTCGGAAAAATAAAGGCTTGTGCAGGGCAACACTTGGATGAAATGAGGGCCCGCACTGCGGAAGACAGTGCGGGCCCTCATTTGAGGATGGGCTCCCAATCCCCTTGAAATTGGGGATTCGAACGTTTAAGGCGTTTCCCCCGAAAGCAGGGAAATCAATTTATAGCTTCTCGATGGGGGCGACGCGGAGCATCAGGCGCTTGACGCCGTCCGAGCCGAAGTCGACCGTGATAATCGAATTACGGCCTTTGTCCTGCGTGTCAACGACGGTCCCCAAGCCGTACTGGTCGTGGGTGATCTTATCGCCGATGCTGAAATCGGAGATGTCCAGCTTGTTGTCTTTTTTGAGGCTTGACGCGGGCACCGAACGAGATGCGGATTTCGGCGTGGTACGGCGAGTGGTCACTTTGCCGCCGCGGGTATGAGAGCCGGAGCCATACGACGATGAGCCGTATGAGGACCCTCCGGAGGAATGCGAACCGTATCCTGAGCGCGATGACGAGCTGCGATAGCCGGAACCCTTGCCATAGAGGGAATGGGTTCCTGAACGCGAGCCATTGGAGGAACCGTAACTCGAACGGGAACCATACGATGAGCCGGAACCATAAGAAGAGCCCGAATGCGAACCGTATCCGGAACGACCAGCGCCATAACCGGAACGGCCGGAACCACGCGAACCGCCATATGAGGACGAGCTTAAACCGCCGAATGTAGAACCCGACGAGAAGCCGTCGCCATCTTCCCAACCGCCGAATTCATCGTCGAAATCGCTGTCTCCGCTCCCCGTGCTCCAGCCGGAACGCATGCGTTCGACACCGGCCTCACGGCGCTTCCATTCAATCAGATCGTCGGGAATCTCATCAAGGAACTGGCTTGGCATCATATCGTTGGCCTGCCCCCATTGCGAGCGCACGGCCGCACGCGTGACGTAAAGCCGCTGCTTGGCGCGCGTGATGCCCACATATGCCAGACGCCGCTCCTCCGAGAGCTCCTGCTCGTCCTCAAGCGAGCGCGAATGCGGGAATGTTCCCTGTTCCATGCCGGTGAGGAACACAACCGGGTATTCAAGGCCCTTGGCCGTGTGAAGGGTCATCAGCGTGACCTTGCCTGAATCCTCCCCCTCGCCGGGCAGCTGGTCGGAATCGGCGACCAATGCCGTGGTCTCGAGGAATCCGGAAAGCGTGGCGTCCGGGGTCTTCTGCTCGAATTCGGCTGCGACGGACTGCAACTGCGAAAGGTTCTCGACGCGAGACTCGTCCTGCGGATCGGTGGAGCGCTGCAGTTCCTCAAGCAGTTTGGATTCGCTGAGCACTTGCGCGACAATTTCGGACGGCTTGGAATCATGGTCGGAGGCGAACTGCATCAGGCCGCGCATCAGGTCTCGGAATTCGCCGAGTTTGGTGCGCGTGCGCGTGGGCAAATCGGGAATCTCATCCATGTGGTCGATACCACCCCAGAACGGCACATCGTGTGCTTCGGCATAGGCCGCGACCATGAATTCGGCGCGCGCTCCAAGCCCACGCTTGGGAGTGTTCATGATGCGCCGCATGTTGACGCTGTCGGCAGGGTTGGTAATGGCCTGCAGGTAGGCGATGGCGTCCTTGACCTCACGACGTTCGTAGAATTTCGTGCCACCGACGAGCTGGTAAGGAATACCTGCGTTGATCAGCGCTTCCTCAAGCGCGCGGGACTGCGCGTTGGCGCGGTACATGATGGCGATATCGGAATAGCGATATCCGTTTTCGCTTTTGAGATTGGCGATTTCGTTGGCGATCCAGCCGCCTTCCTGCTGCGCGTTATCGGCGGCATAGCCGACGATCGGCTCCCCTTTGCCGAGCGAGGTCCACAGCTTCTTGGGTTTGCGCCCGGTGTTCTTAGAGATGACGGCGTTGGCCGCGTCGAGGATGGTCTGGGTGGAGCGGTAGTTCTGCTCGAGCATGATGGTCAGAGCACCCGGGAAGTCCTTTTCGAAGTCCTGGATATTGCTGATATCTGCGCCACGGAAAGCATAAATTGACTGGTCGGAATCACCGACGACCGTCACCCATGCCGGGCCTTCGCGCCCTGCGACTGCCCGATTTCCAGCCTCCGAACCCAACGCCGGCCGATTGGCGCTATCGATGCCGGAAAGCTCGCGGACCAGCTGATATTGCGCGTGGTTGGTGTCCTGATATTCGTCGACCAGGATGTAACGGAATTTGTGGTGGTAGTAATCCGCGACCTCTGGATGGTCATGCAGTAGCTCGACGGTGCGCACAATCAGATCGTCGAAATCGACGGCGTTCGCGGCGGCAAGCCGGTGCTGATATTCTGCGTAGACCACGGCGTAAAGCGCTTCGGCGTTGTCGTAACGGCCCAATTGATAGCCCTGCTGGCCGGGCGTATAATCCGGCGCGTAGGTCTTGAGCAGTTCCTTCCAGCCGACCAGCTTGTTCTTGTAATCGGAAATCTGCCCTAGGATGGCGCGCGGCGTATAGCGCTTCAGATCGATGTTGAGGCTGGTGGCGATGAGCTTGACCAACCGTTGGCTGTCGGCGCTGTCGTAAATGGAAAAACCGGAATTGAGACCGATAGTCTTGCCGTCACGTCGCAAAATGCGCACACAGGCGGAATGGAACGTCGAAATCCACATATGCTCCGCCACCGGGCCAATCAGCGCCTCCAGACGTTCGCGCATTTCGGCGGCGGCCTTGTTGGTGAAGGTGATGGCCAGAATCTGGCTGGGCCATGCGCCAAATTGCGAAAGAATCCATGCCACGCGACGGGTGAGCACGCGGGTCTTTCCCGACCCCGCTCCTGCACCGATCAGCAGCGCGGGCCCGCGATACTGCACCGCCTTCGCCTGCTGCTCATTCAGGTCACCGACCAGTTCCTCGGCGCTTCGTGCAATCAAATCCGGATCCTGTGCCACACCCATATCCCTTCGAAAAAGCCGTTTTGCGAGCGCCCTTCATCTAAGCTCACCCGCCTGCCATAGGACTTCATTTCTATCACACCAGCTGGTCTTGGAAATACGGATGATGAATGGGCAATAAGGAATAAATACGGTCAGGAAAACCCAAAAGCACAAACACGACAACTGGTTCGAACTCGACTGGACACTCGTCACCTCCCATGATTATGCTCATAGACCATATATGCGCTTTGCATGGGGCATCGGCGCAATAATCTACCGACGAAAACGAGAGGATGATATGAAGGAACTTGAAGACAGGATTCGTCGGGACGGAACTGTCAAACCGGGAGACGTGCTCAAGGTCGATGCCTTCCTCAACCACCAGTGCGACGTGACGCTGTTCGACCACATGGGTGCGGAATGGGCACGCATCTTCGCCGGCAAGAAAATCGATAAGATTCTCACGATCGAGGCCAGCGGCATCGGCATCGCCTGCATCGCAGCGCAGCATTTCGGCAATGTTCCCGTCGTCTTCGCCAAGAAGACCCAGTCCATCAACCTCGACGGCGATCAGTACACCGCACGGGTCTATTCCTATACGAAACAAAAGGAATTCCCGGTCATCGTCTCGAAGCGTTTCTTGACCGAAGGTGAACACGTTCTCCTGATTGACGATTTCCTCGCCAACGGCAAGGCCATGCACGGGCTCATCGACATCTGCAAGGAAGCCGGCGTGGTCATCGAAGGCATCGGCATCGCCATCGAAAAGGGCTTCCAGCGTGGCGGCAAAGAGCTGCGCGAAGCCGGCTACGACGTCGCTTCGCTTGCCATCGTCAAGGCCATGGACGGCGAGAAAGGAACCGTCGAATTCGCTTAAATCTGCTTAAGCTCGTTTGCGTTTTCATTATTTTGTAGCATAAATCGAAAATCTCACAAAACGATTTGTCCGAAATATACTTTTCGGCGGCCGTTTTTTGTTTTTGTTATCGAAACAGCTAAATTCCTGTCAAGAAACACCATAAAAGACACTGCCCACTACCGGGCGTAGACTTTTGGGCTATCAGCACTATCTCAATTTCATCAGGAAAAGAGACCCTTTGAGCACTGATCAGCACAGCACCCAAAACGGGGCCAAATCAACAAATATCACCCAAACAAATAACGAAGGTCCGGCTGCAGGCAATGTAGCAACGACTCCATCAACCGCACAGACCTCATCCGGCGGAAAACCGGCTTCGGGACTTGCATTCCACCTGCCATGGCGCAAACACGACGATGAAGAGTCCGGAGCAGGCGAGCCCGAACAGCCAAAGCCCAGCACCGAAGAAGCACTGACCAGCCTTGACGGGCAGATTTCCTTCTGGCGGGGCATCCCCTTCGGCCTGCAGCATGTCATGGCGATGTTCGTTGCCAATCTCGCCCCGATCTTCCTGGTGACCGCAGCGGCACACCTGACGCCGGCCCAGTCGGCGATGATCATCCAGAACGGCCTGTTGGTGGCCGGCCTCGGCACCTGCCTTCAGCTTTACCCGCTTTGGCGAGTCGGCAGCCGCCTGCCCATGGTCACCGGCATTTCCTTCACCTATGTCGCCGCCGCCACCGCCATTGTCGGCAAACAGGGCTATGGGGCACTTGTCGGTGCCGTCATCATCGGCGGACTGCTCGAACTGGTTCTGGGCCTGACGGCGCAATTTTGGAAGAAATACGTGCCGCCGATCGTCTCGGCTATTGTGGTGACCTCGATCGGGTTCTCGTTGCTTTCCACGGGCGCTTCCTCGTTCGGCGGCGGGGCGGGCACAAAAGACTTCGGCAGCTGGCAGAACCTTACGCTGGGCCTCATTTCACTCGTCGCGTGTCTTGCCTTCCAATTGCTGATGAAGGGTACCATCAAGCAGCTTTCCATCCTTTTCGGCCTGGTCGTGGGTTATATCGTCGCTATCTTCTTTGGCAAGGTCGATTTCTCGGGCTTTGAACATCTGCAGGTCGTCAGCATCCCCCATTTCATGCCGTTCGCACCCACGTTCGATATCGGTTCCATCATCTCCTTCGCGCTGCTGTATGTCGTCTCCTCCGTCGAGGTCTTGGGCGACACCGCGGCGCTTTCGCAGGTCGGCCTCAACCGCCTGCCCACCGACAGGGAGACTTCCGGAGCCATCGCCGGCGACGGCCTTATCTCAACCGTTTCCGGCCTGTTCGGCTGTCTGCCGCTGACGTCATTTGCCCAGAACATCGGTCTGGTGGCGGTCACCAAAGTGGTCAACCGCAAGGTCATTCTCTCCGGCGGGTTCATCCTCATCCTCGCCAGCTTTGTGCCAGCCGTGGCACAGCTGTTCAATTCAATGCCGCAGGCTGTGCTCGGCGGCTGCACCATCATGATGTTCGGCAACATCATCCTCTCAGGTTTCCAGATGATCGCCGAGGCGGGATTCAGCCAACGCAACACCACCATTGCGGCGCTTTCGCTGACCATCGGTATCGGCTTCACGCAGGTCGGCGGCATCTTCGCCAATTTCCCGCAGCTCTTCCAGTCGATTTTCGCCACGAACTGCATTGCCGTCTCGTTCGTGGTTGCGGTCATTTTCAACGCCGTGCTCCCCAGTGAATCCCATTTCCTGGTCAATGCGCACAACGGTTCCGAGGAAGACACCGCCGAAACCAAGGATTGAAAGAACGAACCTTTCGATCCTAAAAATCGGCCGATCGGAAAACCTTATATAGCCGATATGGCCTCACCGAAATCCGTATACCCGGTGAGGCCATATCATTTTTGCGTTTGTACCAGCTAAAACAGACGGCACAAACCAATGTCGAAAGCGACGCGCTACTTTTCGATGCCCATGTACTCGTCGATGATGTCCTCGTAGATACCGATGAAGTCGAAGTACATCGCCTTTGGCAGGCTTTCGTTGACGCAGTGCATGGTGTCGTTGCCCGGCCCGAACATCACATAGGCGGTGTCCTTGGGACTGTCGAGCAGCAGCACGCTGCCGTCGGTGCCGCCGGAGACGCCGAACATCGGGATCTCGCCCGGCTTGCCCTGCTCCTTCAGGTGCCGCTCCCCCACGGACCTGACGACGTCGACGAGTTTGGCATCCTTGGGCCCGATGGCCGGGCTGATATCCATGGTGACCTCGTAGGAGACGCTCGCCTTGTGGCTCTCGTTGAACTTCTTGACTTCGTCGTCCAAAATCGCGAGAATCTCCTTGTTGTTGAACTCGGGGATGATACGCATGTTAACCTCGGCATTGGCGGACTCCGGGATCGCGTTGACCTGCTGGCCGCCGCGAATCACGTCGATGTTGAAGACGGTGTCGCCGAGGTCCGGGTTGCTCCTGCCCGCCGCGGCGTCCTTGATACGCTTGGAGATGACGTCGAGGAATTCAATGAGGTTCTCCACGGCGTTGATCCCCAGCTGCGGCGTGGAGCTGTGCGCGGCCTTGCCCTTCATCGCGATGTTGAGATTGAGCTCGCCTTTGGTGGCGTAGACGATGTTATAGCCGGAGGGCTCGCCGACCAGCAGAGCCTGCACGCCCTTCATATACCCCTGCTCATAAAGGGCCGCCGCACCCGGCATGCCGACCTCTTCGCCCGCGGTGGCCAGGAAACGCACGGTGCCGTGCATCTGATCCTCGTGCTTCTTCAAATCAAGCATCGCGAAGACCATGGCGGCAAGCCCGGCCTTCATATCAGTCACGCCGCGCCCGTAAATCAGATCGCCGTCCTCGACGACCTCGAACGGATCGGTTTTCCAGCCTTCCTGCTGCGCAGAAACGGTGTCCATATGACCGGTGATGCCGAGCACCGGCTCTCCGTGGCCGAGCTGTGCGACCAGGTTGGCGCGCGTCGGATCCTCCTCAAGCGGCAGGACCTTGCAGGGCACGCCGGCACGATCGAAAATGGCCTTGATCTCGTCAGCGACCACCTTCTCGTTGCCGTTCTCGGTATGCAGCCCGACGAACTTTTTGAGCAGGTCCATGGCTTCGTTTTCATTCATATTGTCTCCTTTCGAAAGCGACCATTCGCTTCGACCATTAAATCATGCCCTACCGGTCTTTTATTCCAAGCGGAAACGATTTTTGATGAAAGCAAATAAAAACACCTTGAGTTTCGGTAGGTGTACACTTCATGAGTTGTTGCTTATACAAAAGAAAAGTTGGTGATATTTTATGGAAATCGGATCGTTAGCAGAATGGGCCACCGCCGTCGCCGAGACTGCAGCAGTCTTGGTCGCACTGTTCCTGCCCTATTTCGAACGCCGTAATGAGAATCGCAAAAGTACAAGAAACCTCAAAATCATGCTGCAGGGAATCGTCAAACGGGCATTGGCGGAAAACGACCCGAAATCCTTGGAGAACTTCATCAACATCTCGACGTTCACCGATGCCGGCACTCGCGACAAGGAAACACTCGACATCGCCCGTCAGATACTCGACCTCTTCCATGCAGAGGGTATGAAAACAACGCGACGCAATGAGGAAATCAATGCCTTGCTCAAGGAAATTCAACCGTGACCAGACATAATTCGCGTTCCAATCAATTCTGACTCATCTTCCTCGGCATTTCGACATCATTGCGGAAATAGACTACAATTGGCTAATAGTTCAATGAATATACCAATTGAGATATCATGTTACGTTTAGCCATTGCCGAAGATAATGCCAATGATGTGCAGAAGCTTCGTGATTGCATTGCACGCTATGCCGCAGATCATGGCCTGCAATACAACATTCATGCCTTCAGCGACGGTGTGAATCTGGCGGAGGAATACCGTCCTGAATTCGACATCATTTTTCTGGATATCGAGATGCCGCTGCTGGACGGCATCAGCACGGCGCGCAGGATTCGAGAATCCGACCCCTCGGTCATCATCGTCTTCACCACCAACCTTGCCCAGTATGCCATTACCGGTTATGAGGTCAACGCCTTCGATTACCTGCTCAAGCCCATCACCTACCCCTCCTTCAGCAGCCACTTCGAACGCATCCTGTCGAACATCCCGTCCCGCGACGAGGGCAAGGCCATCGTCATCACCGCAAGGACCGGCAGCGCAAGGGTATTGACAGACGACATCGTGTGGATCGAGAGCAGGGGCCATCTGCTGACCTTCCATACGATCAATGGGGTGTACCAATCCAGCGCGCAAAGCCTGAAATCGTTGTATTCGCAGCTCAGGGAGCAGGATTTCTTTCAGTGCAACAAGGGTTGTCTGGTCAATCTGAAATTCGTCGAACGCGTCGAACACGATGAAGTGGTATTGGTCAGAACCGCTCATCCGGCGGATGAGAGGAATCAGCCGGTCAGGCTGCAGGTGAGCCGGGCGCGGCATGGACCGCTCATCCAAGCTCTGGGAGATTCCATTGCAAAAAGCTGCTAGAACCCGACAGCTGTTCCTTCATTTCCTGCCCTCGGACGAAAGAACGATATGACCGTCACCATTCTCGCCGACGCGACCATCGACATTCCCAAGCTTTATACCGCCTTGGCCGAATGGCTTTCCTGCGTGCTTTACGCGCGAATCATCCTGAGAGGCTGGCCAAGAGGGAAGAGAATCGTCGTTCTTGCCGCAGGTCTGGCCCTGCTCTGCCCGTTGCAGATGTTCATCGGCATCGTCAACATCTGGTGGTGGCTGCCCTGCATGGCGCTGGCGTTGCTGGTCATGTTCGTCACGCTGAAGCTCACCTGCCAGACACCGGTGGCTGAAACGACCTACTGGCTGGCACGTTCCTTCACTCTCGCCGAGCTCGCGGCATCTTTGGAATGGCAGTTGTACACGTTCTTTGCGCATAGGTATTCGATATTCCGCCTCCTCCCGATTTCGCTGGTTTTCCTGTTCGTCATCTATGCCGTCGTCTTCGTCGGCGCTTTTTTGCTTGAACCCCGCCACGGCGAAGCCCATCTCGACATCGACGGACGACAGCTTTGGATCGTCATCACGATAGCGGCGCTGACCTTCGCCCTGAGCAACCTGAGCTATGTATCATTGCAGACGCCGTTCAGCGCAGAAGTCGGCCCGCAATCCTTCAACATCCGCACGCTGGTCGAAATCGGAGGTTTCGCCTTCCTGTATGCCTATCACTGGCAGCTTTGCGAGGCACATACGCAACGGGAACTCAACGGCATCCGCGACGTCCTCTCGACGCAGTACCGGCAATATCAGAACTCCAAAGACAGCATCGAAATCATCAATCGGAAATACCACGATCTCAAACAACAGATCTCGGCGCTGAGAGCCGAACCCAGCGAGACCAAACGCGAGCATTATCTCGACGATATCGAACAGGATCTGGCGGATTACGGGGCCACCAACAAAACCGGCAATCCGACCCTCGATACCGTGCTGACCTCCAAAAGCCTGTACTGTGCCCATCACCACATCGAGCTGACCTGCGTAGCCCAAGGCGAGGTGCTGGATAAGGTCGGCATCTCGGAAATGGACATCGCCGCGATGTTCGGCAACGCGCTCGACAACGCCATCGAATACTGCGAGACGCTTGCCAACCCGGGGCAACGGCTGATTCGCGTGGTTGTCCGCCAGGTCAGAGGCTTCGCCTTCATCGCTTTGGAAAACAAAATCGCTTCGGCGGATGCAACAAGGCTACAGACCCGTAACGGGCTGCCGCTAAGCACGAAAGGCGACGACCGCTATCACGGTTTCGGCCTCAAATCGATACAGAGCCTCACCCGGCAGTATGGAGGGGAACTTTCAGTAAAGACGGAAAACGATTGGTTCAAAGTGCATATCACCATTCCGATCCCCGCCTCCCAAAAGCAGCATTAAAGCGAACCTTCAGACGGATATCGGCCCAATGGCGCAAGAATTTGCGCAACGAAGCAGGCCGTCGAGGCAAACCATCGAGCGAAGATACATTCACTGACAAATGGAAAAGGAAACGACAAAGGCGACGCAGCCGATGCCGAACGCCGGACCTGAATCCGGTTACGGTATCAACCGTATCGCCTTGTATGCTATTTATTGGATTGCCTCGTTCACCCCTTCTCGGCGCGGCGACGCATCGGAACGATCACGGCGCAAAGCAGAGCCAATGCGATGATCGCGAGTTCGACGCTGGCGATGACCACATAGAGGTGCCAATTGAGCACGGTGACCGGCAGACGCTCGGCATTCGCCAGAGTGTAGAGGATGTTGTGCGAAGCCCGCTGGAGATAGTAGATATCGGAATCACTGTCGCCGGAGACATTGAACTTGTTGAACGTCAGCCAGGAATCAGTTCCCGCGCGCATTGCCGCATCGGCTCCGCGGGCGAGTTTCGCCTCATCCATATCGGTGATCGAGTGCCCACGGAAGCCCCATTCGCCGCGAAGGACGTCCTGCTGCAATGCCGAATCGGAGCCGACATACACATCTCCGAGGAAGTTCATCGAAGTCATGACCCCAAGAGGATGACCAACCTTGACCGAGGTCTCGAACGGCTTGAGATAGATCTCGCGGATGGACTGCTCGTTGGCGTACGTATGCAGGTTCTGCGAACGGCAGCTTTCCTGGTCGTTCAAGGCGAGATGCTTGATATACACAGCCATCTTCTTCTTGGATGCCGCACGCACCACATTGCCGGCCATGGTGGCCGACAGCATCGGGTCTTCCGAATAGTATTCCCCGTTCCTGCCGGAGAACGGCGAACGATGGTTGTCCATCGCGGGAGCAAACCAGCCGGTGACACCGCACTTGTGCCCTTGATCGGCCATCTGGGAACCGAACTGCGCCGCAAGGTCAGGGTTGAAAGTGGCGGCCATCAGAGGAACGCATGGATACGAGATTCCGGTGACATCCGGGCTGAACATGCTGGAAAGCCCGAGAGGGCCTTCGGCGTCCATGGTCAGATAGTTCTTGCCGATCGAAGGCAGCTCCGGCGTCCTATAGAGCGAATCCTCCACCAGGGACTGCATTTCCGGTACGGTCAGCTGTGAAAGCAGCTCATTCCACTTCGGATCGTCGTATTTCAGGCCTGCCACGTCTTCAAGGCGAAGCTTGCCCTTCTTGGCGTAATCCTTGCCCTTCACCATCTTATGGGCTTTGGCGTCCAAGGACTTGGGATAGTCGTTGGCATTGTCTTCCTGAGCGGTGGTCTTGACGGTGGATTTCACCGATTTCATGGCTTCCGTATAGTTCGCAAAGCCATTGTTCCTGCTCAGATACTTCCCACGCGCCACATCCGCGAACCTGTTGACCGCTACCTTCTGATCCAGGTCGCGCTTGTTCTTGCCCGAGAAGAAATAGGTTTCGGGCATTTGCGCTTCGACCTGATCGAGCGGATGATGGGCATCCGAACGCACGGAGAAAACATACTGCCCCTTATCGAACATGTAGGAGCCGTGGGTGCCGTCACCGTTGTCGTGGGACGAATCCCAGGAGGCGATCTGCTGCATGGAGACCGGCACTGTCACCGTCTGCGATTCCCCGGCAGCGAGAATCTTGGACTTGGCCACGCCCACCAGCGAAACTGCGGACTTCTCGATACCCGCGGTTTTGTCATAGTCGGTATACGGAGCACTCATATAAAGCTGGACCGCATTTCTTCCGGCGCGTTTGCCGGTATTGGTGACCTTGACCTTGACGTTGAGCTTGCCTCTGGGATCGAGGGAAACCCCGTTGGAAAGCCCGTCGACGATCTTTTGCGAGAAGGTGGTATAGCTCAGGCCGTAGCCGAACGGGAACGCGACGATATCGTCGTAGTGCTGACCGTAATCGAAGGTCTTGCCGGTCTTGTTGCTGGTGATGACGGCCTTTTCGGCATATGCGGTCTCATACCATTTGTAACCGACGTAGATGCCTTCGACATAATCGACATAGTGGCTCTTCGGCGCGTTCGAAGCCGCCTGGATGCCGTAGTTCTCATAGGACGGGGCGCTGGTATTGTCATACACCCATGTGTCCGGCAGGCTTCCGGAGGGGTTGACCTTGCCGGAGATGATCTTGCCCAATGCTCCAAAGCCCTTGGGGCCGGGGATACCGGCCCAAACGCAGGCATCAACGTGGAATTCGTTGAGGAAGCCCGTTTCCATCGCATTCGACATATTGAGCACGACGATGAGCTTCTTCGAATGCGCCCTCGCCTCTTTCAGCAAGTTCTTTTCGTTTTCGCTGAGCTGCAGATAATTGTGTCCGTCAGGACTCTTGTATGTGATGAGGTCGTTGCCTTCACCGCCGGAACGTCCAAGCACCACCACCGAAGTGTCGGAATACTGCTGCAGCTTATCGAACGAAGCCTCGCCCTGGTATTTGTCAATCGGCACTTCCGCATTCGAATAGGTGGCCGGGACGAATCCGATGACCTTCTTCGGCGGCTTGGGAGCCGGATACACCGAAGCCTTCTTCAAAGCCTGGTTGACCTGTATGCCCGACGATTCCAGCGAATCCTCTATGGACACGGCATCGGAACTCTGCACATGGCTTGAACCGAGAGGGGAATACATGGGGTTGTATGCGTAATAACCCAGCAGATTCACCTTTTTGGCCTTCAACGGCAAGGTACCGTTTTCGTTACGCATCAGGACCATGCCCTGCTCACCGATATCGTGGACCAGTCCGGTCCAGTCCTTGGCGTTGGTCGTGACGCTGGCGTTGCTCTTTTGGATATTCTGGAACACGTTGTTGATGGACGCCTTATATTGCCCGGTCTCCACATTGAGCACCACGGCAAGCACCACGGCAAGAACCGCGGCGATGACCTGCAGCACACGCACCCAGATGCTTGCATGGCTCTTGACCATCACCTCGCCCTCATGCCGGGGACGGAATCTTCGTATCACGACCGTGGCTACGCAAGCGAGGGCGACTAGGCCCAGCACTACCACAGCTATAATGCAATATAGCCGGAACTGTTTTGCTGTATTCATTATTTTTCTTCTCCTTTGAAACGTTGGTCGAATGGAACAACAAATTTCTTTCAACGACCTGCCGGCCGTTTGCCTTTCACTCCTTCAACGATTATTTCTGCTTGAAGATCAGCTTCATGATGGGATAAAACACCCAGAACGAGAGCGCACAGTTGATGAGCATGGTCACCAGATCGGCGAGCGTGACGCCGAAACCGGATCCCATCCACCCGACGAAGAGCCGGTAGAGCGGGGCTTTGTACCATCCCTGCAGCGCGGCGGCGACGAACGTGACCACCACGTAGGCGAACGCATACCAGAACGCGGCCGTCCAGATGCTGCCGACGGCCTTGAAGGTGATGTTGCGCTGCATGAAGAAATTGATGATCTGGGCAATGGCCATGGTGAGCTCCACGGCCAGGAAATACGCCAGGCCGCCTCCCCCGCCATGCTGCACCGCACCGGCGGCGTAATCGAACAGGTAGTAGATGCTGCCGTTGAGGTTATGCCCCAGGCGCAGTACCTGGAATGACGTGTTGACCAGCGATGTCATGCCGAATATCCATTTGAGTACCGGCATGAGGATCAGCTGAAGCACAGTCACGGCGTTGCAGACTATGAAAAACATGATGAATTCCGCCAACCCGTGATGACGGGCGCTGAAGCGGGACCACAGGCCAGTGATGCTGGTGACGATGGCGTTCTTCTTCATTTTGCCTCACCTTGTGTCAACGAGAAACGCAGGAAGTCGATGCTTCCGCTGCCCTCGAATGTGAAATACAACGGGTATGTTCCCTTTGCCGGCGTCGTTTCGGCTTCGAAAGTCGAAAATTCCCCGGCATCGTGGTCAATATGGATTGTCGCAATCCTGTTGCTGCATGCGGCATCGAGCCAGACGGACAGCTTGCCTGTGCCCTTCCCGCGAATTTCTGCAGCGATTCTCGATTCTGTTCCGTCGAAT
Source organism: Bifidobacterium sp. ESL0784 (assembly GCF_029433295.1). Lineage (GTDB taxonomy): Bacteria > Actinomycetota > Actinomycetes > Actinomycetales > Bifidobacteriaceae > Bifidobacterium. Next base: position 338,122 of record NZ_JAQTHV010000004.1, on the reverse strand, counting down.
TCGTAATATTTGAAACCGGCCGTCGCCCCGTCACGCATATTGGCGATGAATTGATGGCGCGAATCCTTGCCTCTCACCTTTTCCTCGGTGATGAACGGATGGTTGCGCAGCCTGGATTTGACACCGGAACCGTCATAGCGTCCTGTCACGCCGCCTTTGGCCCATAGATTGCAGGCCGTATAGGCCTCGTGCACGCCGAGTGCTGTGAGCGGACCGTCGTTGAGACCGCAGCTGGTCATTTCAGCCTGGTTGAAGCCGCCGTCAGCCCGTCGTTCCAAGCGCTCGGCACACGCCTGACGGGCGTAGGAGCTGCGATTGGTCTGACGGTGATAGAAGATATAGAACCGGTCGTCCAATCGCAGGATGCTGCCGTGGGTGTTGCCGGCATAGTTCGCGGCATGTTCCTCGTCGCGGTATCCGTTGATGCCGATATCGGCATTGCTGACCAAGGTTCCGCCATAGGCAAAGCCGCTGTCCGGCTTGTCGCTGACGGCATAGCACAGCTCATGATTGAGCCGTGAGGAATAGATGAAATAATATCGGCCATCATATTTGCGAATCGAACTGGCCTCGAAGAACTCATGGCCCGGGAAGGAGCCTTCGCCCTCTTTGGGGAAGAGAAGCTTTTCCGGGGTCTTGATGGTGACCATGTCTTCTTCGAGTTCGAGGACGTACCCGCCTTCGAACTTGCGCCGGCCGCCCGTGACTATGGCGGGAACCGGGGTGTAGAAGCCGGAATAAAGATAAACTTTCCCATCATCATCGACGAGGACGCCGGGGTCGAACGGGAACGAATCACCCTTGCAACGGCCCCATATCTTCCCGTTGGGATAATGCACGTGGCCGTAGAATTCGAAGGGGCCGGAAGGCTTATCGGAGACCGCAACCCCCATGATGCCCATGAAATCGAAAGCATAATACAGGTAATAGCGGCCGTCGGCGCCCACGGCCACGTCGGGCGCAAACAGCAGACGCAGACCGAGCCTGTTCTTCGGATCCTGGTTCTTTCGATAGAGAACGCCGTCATAGCGCCAATCCGAGAGGTCCGAAACCGGGGCGGACCAGCAGACGTAATCACGCACGCAGAACATGGGCGCATTGAATTTATCGTGCGAACCGTAAATATAGACCCGATCGCCAAAAACATAAGGTTCGGCATCTGGAATGTATTCGCATTGTGGCAAATAGGGATTGACTGCTTGTCGACTCATACCACGCTCCTTTGCTGATTTCAGTGTGGCACGGCAAAGGGGCGCGGAAAGGGCTATCGCACAAACGGTCGATTTATCGCATAAGAAGGTCCGGCAAAGTGTCGATGCACTCCGCCGGACCATGTTGAATAAGAGATTTCAGATTCAAATGAATTGAATCATGATGCGCTAGCGCTGGCTGGGATTGTGGCCGTCGGGATTCGGATCATCGAACGCATTGAGCTTGTCCATATCCGCGTCGCTGATGGTGAAATCGACATCGGCATTGGCTTCGATGTGGTCACGATGCGTGGCCTTGGGCAGCGGCAGCACGCCGTTCTGCACGCAGAAGCGAATCGCCAGCTGGGCGGTGGAGACCCCGTACTTTTCGGCCATCGCCTTGAGCTGCGGCAAATCGAGCAATCCGCCCGTCGCAAGCGGCGAATAGGCCTCGATAAGCAGGCCGTGGGATTGCGAGCACGTCCTGTTTCTCGGTTCGGTGGCGCCAACGTAATACTGAATCTGGTTGACGGCCGGCACGACTTGTGCATGGTCCAAAATGTTCCTGAGATCATGGTCGTCGAAATTCGAAACCCCGACGGCCCGGACACGGCCGGAACGGTAGATCTTCTCCATTTCGCCCCATACGGCAAGATTCTCCTCATCCATACGCATATGCCCCGCATGACTCCACGGCCAAGGCGCGTGAATCAGATACAGGTCGAGTGTCTCCAGCCCGAGATTGTCCATGGTCTCCTCGAAATGAGGCAGCACTCCCTCGGCGTCTTTGACATCGGCCGGGAGTTTCGAGGTCACAAAAATCTCGTCGCGCTCGATTCCTGATTCGCGCACGGCTCGCCCAACGCTGCGCTCATTGCCGTAGACGTAGGCAGTATCGACATGGCGGTAGCCGGCATCCAATGCCATGCGCACCGAGTCATAGGCCACTTCCCCGTCGGGAATCTGCCAGGTTCCGAACCCGATTTTCGGAATTTTGACGCCATTGTTCAAGGTATAGGTATCAGTAAGAATCGTCATTGCTTCAAGCCTTTCGTTTTATGCGAATACCATTATTCAGTCTAGACCCTCGTAGATATCTTGATGGGCGATGACGACCAGACCGGCGATGAACATTACGATGACGACCACGAGGACGAGCACGACGATGGGTGTCCATGTGTGCAGCAGCCCGTTCAACGCTCCCAGGGCGACCGGGCCGATGGCGGCGAAGAGATAGCCGCCGGATTGAGCCATTCCCGACAGGCGGGCGGTGTCGGCCGCCGAGGTGGTGCGCTTCTGGAAGAAGACGATGCAGATGCTGAACGAGGCCGCCGTCGCAAGTCCCATACATACCGCCGAAACCACGTTGAGCGGCAGGTTCGCGCCAGGCACGAGAATTCCCAAAATTCCCAAGGCAAAACCTCCCCCGGCGATGCCGTTGACGATAGCCAACCCGTGCTTGCGTTCGGCGATCAGCGGCACCGTCATGGTCAGCGGCATGCCGCTCAACTGGAAGAGCGTGGCGAGGTTGCCCGCAACCACGGCGCTGAAACCGGCCGCCTGCCATATCGACGGCAACCAGGTCAGCAAAGAGTAATACAACATCGATTGCATGCCGAAATAGGCCAGAATCACCCATGCCAGCCGCGAGCGCCAAGGTGTTCTGTCGACAAGCGGACGATCATCGCCGCCCGCTTTCGCCTTGTTGCCGCGAACGGATCCGGAAAGCATGATGACCAGCCAGGCCATGAGCGCCACAGGGCCGAGCAATGCGAAGACTCCCATACTGCTCTTGATACCGATATGGGAGGCGATGATGCCTGAAGTGGCCGTGCCCAGAGAGGCAACCAGGACCTGCGCGGTGGTATACAGCGTGGTTTTGCCGGCGATACTTTCGGGGAAGCGTTTTTTGATGACCGCAGGCAGAAGCACATTGCCGCCGGCGATGCCGATCCCCAGAGCGGCCGTGCCGATCAGCAGCGCCCAGACCGAAGGGATGATGCGCAGGAAGCTGCCGATGCTCAACACCGCGAGCGCGGCCACCAGCACTTTCTCGCTGCCGTGTCGCGCCCCGGACTTGCCCATCAGCGGGGATGCGAGCGCGAAGGCGAGGAGCGGGATGGTGGTCAGAAGTCCGGCAAGCGAGGTGGGCAGGCCGATTTCGGCTTTGAGGTCCGGCAGCAGCGGAGGCATCATGGTGATCGGCATACGCAGGTTCGCCCCGGCCAATACCAGACCCAAGATAACCAGACATGTGCGTTTGCGCTTGCTCACTTACTCTCTCCCTCGGGCTTTTGCCGATACCTTATGTTCTACAAACCAATGGTGCCCTCACGCCGAAACGAGGGGCACCATCATTAATTTTCAATCACTTGTGCTTTTAAGCAGCCGATATCACTCCCACTCGATGGTGGCCGGCGGCTTGGAGGTGCAGTCGAGCACCACACGGTTGATGCCATGGCATTCGTTGGTGATGCGCGTGGAGATCGTGGCCAGCACGTCGTACGGGAGGCGGTACCAGTCGGCGGTCATCGCATCGTCGGAGGAAATCGGGCGCAGCACGATCGGCGAGCCATAGGTGCGTTCGTCGCCCTGCACGCCCACGGAATGGACATTGGCGAGCAACACCACCGGGCACTGCCAGATATCGCGGTCGAGGCCGGCCTTGGTCATCTCCTCGCGGGCGATGGCATCGGCCTCACGCAGCAGGTCGAGACGTTCGCGGGTTACTTCGCCGATGATGCGGATGCCGAGACCCGGCCCCGGGAACGGCTGGCGCCACACGATGTTGTCCGGCAGGCCGAGCTTGGTGCCGATGGCGCGGACCTCGTCCTTGAACAGGCTGCGCAGCGGCTCGATGAGCTTGAATTTGACATCCTTGGGCAAGCCGCCGACGTTGTGGTGCGACTTGATGTTGGCTGCGCCGTCGCCGCCGCCGGATTCGACGACGTCCGGATAGAGCGTGCCCTGCACCAGGAACTTGACTTCCTTGCCGCGGGCCCCGGCCTCTTCCAGGACCTGCTTCTGGGCCTTTTCGAAGGTGCGGATGAACTTCTCACCGATGATCTTGCGCTTGCGTTCCGGCTCCGTAACGCCCTTCAAAGCCGTCAGGAAGTCTTCGGAGGCGTCGACCTCGATCAGCCTGATGCCGGTGGCGTCGACGAAGTCGTGGCGGACTTGCTCGGCCTCGCCCTTGCGCAGCATGCCGTGGTCGACGAAGACGCAGGTGAGCTGGTCGCCGATGGCCTTGTGCACCAGAGTCGCCGCGACCGCGGAATCCACTCCTCCGGAAAGCCCGCAGATGACCTCGGCGTCGCCGACCTCCTCGCGAATCTTTTTAACCTGCGTGTCAATGATATTGTCGGCATCCCAATCGCTGGGCAGCCCCGCGCACTTGTGCAGGAAAGTCGAGAAGAGTTCGTTGCCCAGCGGGGTGTGCTTGACCTCGGGATGCCATTGCACGCCGTAGAGTTTGCGCGATTCGTCCTCCATCGCGGCCACAGGCGCACCCTGCGTATGCGCCAGCACCTTGAAGCCTTCCGGAGCCTCTTCGACGGCGACGCCGTGGCTCATCCATGTGGTCTGCTCTGCAGGGGATCCCGCAAGCACGCCTTCGGCGTCGTCTATCACCGCTTCGGTCTTGCCGTATTCGCCGAGCGCGGCCTTGTCGACTTTGCCGCCAAGCTCGTTGGCCATGACCTGGAATCCGTAGCAGATGCCGAGCACCGGCACCCCGGCCTCGAAGATCTTCTTGTCGATGTCGGGGGCGCCCGGTTCATAGACCGAAGCAGGGCCGCCCGAGAGGATGATGGCCTTCGGGTCCTTGACCAGCATCTCGTCCACCGGCATGGAATGCGGCACCAATTCGGAATAGACATGTGCCTCACGCACGCGCCGAGCGATCAGCTGGGCGTATTGCGCGCCGAAGTCAACGACAAGCACTGGACCTTTTGCCATGAATTCTCCCTATATATTTTGGTATGGAACTATGTATAAAGTAGTGTCCATTCTCGTGGTTCAAGGCGACAAAATCAAGTGTTCCGGCGGTGGGGCGGAACAAACAAAAAACAACATCACAAAAAACAACACGCCGCGTGAACTTTCTGTGAATCGAACATCGCTAAGCGTTGACACAACGGAGTTTATGGCTCAATTGCAACGTTTGTAAGTTGTTTTTTTACGTGCGAAAATCTAACATATTTTGGGTTAAATACAACATTATCTAACAAAAACATCTCACTTTAGCACATAGATGCAAAAAAACGTCCAAAAGTCTGAGTCGCCACGTAAAGTGAACAACGATTGGGCACAAACCCCGGATGTCAATAATACCAAGGGTTTGCGCCTGAAGAAAATAATCAATTGCACACAATGTGTACAGGAGTACAGGAGCATAAATGACTAGTCCTGTTATTGGCACCCCGTGGAAGAAGCTCGGCAAGCCGGTTTCTGATGAGGCTCTTGAAGGAGTCGACAAGTATTGGCGCACCGCCAACTATCTTTCCATCGGTCAGATTTATCTGCGTAGCAACCCTCTGATGAAGGAACCCTTCACCCGCAAGGACGTCAAGTATCGTCTTGTGGGCCACTGGGGCACCACCCCTGGCCTGAACTTCCTGCTCGGCCACATCAACCGCCTCATCGCGGATCACCAGCAGAACACCGTGTTCATCATGGGCCCGGGCCACGGCGGCCCTGCAGGTACCTCGCAGTCCTATCTCGACGGCACCTACACCGAGTATTATCCGAACATCACCAAGGATGAGGCCGGACTGCAGAAGTTCTTCCGTCAGTTCTCCTACCCTGGTGGCATTCCTTCCCACTTCGCCCCCGAGACCCCGGGCTCCATCCATGAAGGCGGCGAGCTCGGTTACGCACTGAGCCACGCTTATGGCGCCATCATGAACAACCCGAGCCTCTTCGTGCCCGCAGTGGTCGGCGACGGCGAGGCCGAGACCGGCCCGCTGGCGACCAGCTGGCAGTCCAACAAGCTCGTCAACCCGCGCACCGACGGCATCGTGCTGCCGATCCTGCACCTGAACGGCTACAAGATCGCCAACCCGTCTATTCTTTCCCGCATCCCCGATGAGGAGCTCCACGAGTTCTTCGAGGGCATGGGCTACGAGCCTTACGAGTTCGTCGCGGGCTTCGACGATGAGGACCACATGTCCATCCACCGTCGCTTCGCCGACATGCTCGAAGAGGTCTTCGACAAGATCTGCGACATCAAGGCCAAGGCGCAGACCGACGACATGGATCGTCCGATCTACCCGATGATCATCTTCCGCACGCCGAAGGGCTGGACCTGCCCGAAGTACATCGACGGCAAGAAGACCGAAGGTTCCTGGCGCGCCCACCAGGTGCCGCTGGCCAGCGCCCGTGACACCGAGGCTCACTTCCAAGTTCTCAAGGGCTGGATGGAATCCTACAAGCCGGAAGAGCTCTTCGATGAGAAGGGCGCCATCCGCCACGAGGTCACCGATTTCATGCCGCAAGGCGAACTGCGCATCGGCCAGAACCCGAACGCCAACGGCGGCCGCATCCGCGAGGATCTGAAGCTCCCCGAGCTCGATGCCTACGAAGTCAAGGGCGTCAAGGAGTTCGGACACGGCTGGGGTCAGCTCGAAGCCACCCGTCAGCTGGGCAACTACACTCGCGACATCATCAAGATGAACCCGGATTCGTTCCGTATCTTCGGACCTGACGAGACCGCGTCCAACCGTCTGCAAGCCGCCTATGAGGTCACCAACAAGCAGTGGGACAACGGCTATCTCTCCGAGCAGACCGATGAGCACATGGCTGTTACCGGCCAGGTCATCGAGCAGCTCTCCGAGCATCAGATGGAAGGCTTCCTCGAGGGCTACGTCCTCACCGGCCGCCACGGCATCTGGAGCACCTACGAGTCCTTCGCCCATGTGATTGACTCCATGCTGAACCAGCACGCCAAGTGGCTCGAGGCCACGGTTCGTCACATCCCTTGGCGTAAGCCCGTCGCTTCGATCAACATGCTGATCTCCTCGCACGTGTGGCGTCAGGATCACAACGGCTTCTCCCATCAGGATCCGGGTGTGAGCTCCGTGTTGCTGAACAAGACGTTCAACAACGATCACGTTGTGGCCGAGTACTTCCCCGCCGACGCCAACATGCTGCTGGCCGTCGCCGAGAAGGCCTTCAAGTCCACCAACAAGATCAACGCCATCTTCGCCGGCAAGCAGCCTGCCGCCACCTGGCAGACCCTCGACGAGGCTCGTGCAGAGCTCGAGAAGGGCGCAGCTGAGTGGAAGTGGGCCTCCACCGCCAAGAACAACGACGAAGCACAGATCGTGCTCGCCTGCGTCGGCGACGTCCCCACCCTAGAGATCATGGCCGCCAGCGAGAAGCTCAAGGAGTTCGGCATCAAGTTCAAGGTCGTCAACGTCGTTGACATCCTGAAGCTGCAGAGCCCCAAGGACAACGACGAGGCCCTCACCGACGCCGAGTTCACCGAACTCTTCACCGCCGACAAGCCGGTCCTCTTCGCCTATCACTCCTATGCCCACGACATCCAGTCCCTCATCTTCAGCCGCCCGAACCACGACAACTTCAACGTTCACGGCTACAAGGAAGAGGGCTCCACCACCACGCCTTACGACATGGTGCGCGTCAACGACATGGATCGTTACGAGCTGACCGCCGAGGTGCTTCGTACGCTCGACGCCGACAAGTACGGCCACGAGATCGACAAGCTTGAGCAGTTCCGCAAGGACGCTTTCCAGTTCGCCGTCGACGAGGGCTACGATCACCCGGATTACACCGGCTTCGTGTACTCCGACGTGAAGAACCAGGATGCGAAGGCCACCGCCAAGGCCGCCATGAGCACCGGCAGCGACAACGAGTGAGCTGATTCTCACCCGGCTACGCTTCGCATAGCCGTCTAGACAAAAAGGGACATCGGGTTTCGGCCCGGTGCCCCTTTTGTTTTGCGATTTGCCTTTACGACGACGCAGAAGTCGCCTACGTCACAGCTTCGCATAAAATGGAAACGATCGATATCGTAGTTGATCGGAAAAATCGTGCGCAACATGCACAAAGGAGTTATATCGTGACAAACGAAGTCATTTATATCGCCAGCCCCGAGGGCAAGAACGGCCGTAACGTAGTGGCCTACGGCGTGGTGAAAGCCCTTGCCTCACAAGGCAAGACGGCGGTGTTCCGCCCGGTGGCCTGCAAAAAGGAGACCTTTACTCCCGAGCTGCTCAAGGCCGCCAATGCCGGGCAAACGGCCGATCAGGTACGGGCTGTGTGCCCGAAGTGCGCACGCCGCGATAAGAGCGCGGCACGCGGTGACATCGTCGCGGCTTACAGCGCCGAACTCGACCGCACCAATCCTGATTCCATGGTCATTGTCGGCAGTGATGGTTCCGCCGTCTTCGATCCGGAATCCTTCACTTTCAACGCCGAAATCGCTTCGGACCTCAAAGCCAAGACCTTCCTGGCCATCTGCACCATTCCGCGCAACGGCGAACAGGTGAAGGCCACCGTCGAGACCTGCACGGCCGAAGTAGAGCAGGCCGGCGGAAAGGTCGCCGGAGTCTTTGTCACCGGTTGCACCGACGAGAAGGCCGCGGACGCCAAGGAAGCCCTGAAAGGCTCCCCCGTTCCGGTCTGGACCATTCCTGCCGTCGATTTCCCCAACGAAGACGATCCCGATGCCGCCGATAAGGCCGCCAAGGCCTTTGCCGACAACGCCCCGACCGATGAGGTCGTGGCCGCCGCCCGCACGCCGTTCGACGCCCCGACCACGCCATACGCCTTCCAGAACGAACTGCTGGCCAAGGCCAAGGCCAGCAAGAAGACCATCGTGCTACCCGAGGGCTCCGAGGACCGCATCATCAAGGCCGCGGACTACCTGCTGCAGCGCGACATCGTCAAGCTCATCATCGTCGGCGACAAGGATGCCATCCTCGCCCGCGGCAAGGAACTCGGCCTCAACTCGCTTGAAAAGGCCGACTACCAGCCGATGGACGACGAGGAAGTCCTGAAGCCCATGGTCGCCAAGCTGTGCGAGCTGCGTGCCAAGAAGGGCATGACCGAGGAACAGGCTCGTAAGCAGCTCGCGGACCCGAGCTACTTCGGCACCATGCTGGTCGTGCTTGGCAAGGCCGATGGCCTCGTCTCCGGCTCGATCAACTCCACCGCCAACACGGTGCGCCCGGCGCTGCAGGTCATCAAGACCAAGCCTGGCGCCTCGCTGGTTTCCGGCGCGTTCCTGATGTGCTTCAAGGACCATGTGGCCGTCTTCGCCGATTGCGCCATCAACCTGAACCCGAACGCCGAGCAGTTGGCCGACATTGCCATCCAGTCCGCCGATACCGCCCGCTCCTTCGGCGTGGACCCGAAGGTGGGTATGCTCTGCTACTCCACGCTCGGCAGCGGCAAGGGCCCAGACGTCGATCTGGTCGAGGAAGCCACCAAGCTCGTTCACGAGAAGGCCCCGGATCTGCCGGCTGTCGGCTCCATCCAGTTCGATGCCGCCTGGTCGCCCACCGTGGCCGCAACGAAGGCCAAGGGCAACGACGTGGCAGGCCATGTCAACGTTTTCGTCTTCCCGAGCCTTGCTGCAGGCAACATCGCTTACAAGGCCGTGCAGCGCACCTCCGGCGCCATCGCCATCGGTCCGGTGCTTCAAGGCCTCAACAAGCCTGTCAACGACCTTTCGCGCGGCGCTCTGGTAGAGGACATCATCAACACGGTAGCCCTCACCGCCGTGGAGGCCCAGCAGTAACACTTATTCATGTTCGATACAGATCCCGGCACTTTTCCATACATGTAAGCGCCGGGATTTCGCATATCATGATAAGTTTTCAAATCGATAAAAACAAGATACGCCAAAATCACATTATAGAAACCCGTCCCTTTTTATTCCCCCTACTCTTGTAACAGCTCGTGAGTAAGCTAGAAATCTGGTAGCCGTGGTAATAGCCACGGGTCAATTAATCTATATGGAGGATGCATACAATGGCGAAAACCGTCCTTGTCATCAATTCCGGTTCCAGCTCGATCAAGTACCAGCTGGTGGATCTCGAAAACGGAGAAGCTCTTGCAAGCGGTCTCGTAGAGAAAATCGGCGAACCCATCGATGGCCATTACAAGCACGAATACAACGGTGAGAAGCACGAGCTCGAGGAGCCGATCAAGACCCATGCCGACGGTTTGAAGCGCGTCCTCGGCTTCTTCAAGGAATACGGCCCCGATCTCAACGAATCCGGCATCGTCGCCGTCGGCCACCGCGTCGTCCAGGGCGGCTCCGTCTTCCCGCAGCCGGCGCTCGTCAACGCCAAGACCATTCAGCAGGTCAAGGACCTCGCCGTGCTTGCCCCGCTGCACAACGGCCCCGAAGCCACCGGCGCCGAGGTCATGGAGCAGCTGCTACCCGACGTGCCGCAGATCTTCGTCTTCGACTCCTCCTTCTTCTTCCAGCTTCCCAAGGAAGCCAGCACCTACGCGCTCAACAAGGAAGTCGCCGAAAAGTACAAGATCCGTCGCTACGGCGCCCACGGCACCAGCCACGAATACATCGGCGGTGTCGTCCCCGGCATTATCGGCAAGCCCGCCGAAGGCCTGAAGCAGATCGTGCTGCATATCGGCAACGGCGCCTCCGCCTCCGCGCAGATCTCCGGCCGCCCGATCGACACCTCCATGGGCCTCACCCCTCTGGAAGGCCTGATGATGGGCGGACGCACCGGCGACATCGACCCGGCCGCCGTCTTCCATCTCATTCGCAACGCCCACATGAACGTGGACGAGATCGACGAGCTCTTCAACAAGAAGTCCGGCATGACCGGCATGACCGGCTATGCCGATATGCGCGAGGTCGATCGCCTCATCAACGAAGGCAATGAGGACGCCATCCTCGCCATGGACATCTACGTCCACCGCATCGTCGGCTACATCGGCAACTACACCGCTCAGATGGGCGGCGTGGATGTGATCACCTTCACCGCGGGCGTCGGCGAGAACGACAACAACGTTCGTGCCCGCGTCTGCGAGCGTCTTGCGCCGTTCGGCGTGAAGCTCGACAAGGCCAAGAACGACGAGCGCAGCAAGGAGCCGCGCATCATCTCCACGCCCGACAGCTCCGTGATCATCGCCGTCATCCCCACCAACGAGGAGCTGGCGATTGCTCACAAGGCCGACAAGATCGCCGCCGAAGGCAAGGACAGCTACGGCAACGTCTTCACGAAGTGAGTCTGCCCCATTTTGTGAGATTTTAAAATCCTACGAAAACAAAAAGGCCGGAACCGACGGAAATGTTCGGTTCCGGTTTTTTATATCAGCCAATGGCTTTTATCTTTATCGAATATCTCGCCTATTCCTCAGACGCGCCGAGCATCTTGTGCCACATGCCCGGGAAATCCGGAATGGTCTTGCGGGTAGTGGCGACGTTGCGAATGCGCGTGTCGGGCACGGCCAGGCCGATCATCGCCGCGAACGTGGCCATGCGGTGGTCCGCATAGGTCTCCATGGTCTCACCGTGCAATTGGCCCTGCGGCACCGGCCTGATGACCAGTCCGTCCGGCAGTTCCTGGGCCGAAGCTCCAATGCGGGTGATTTCAGTGACAAGCGCGGCGAGCCGGTTCGTCTCATGGCCGCGCAGATGGCCGATACCGATCAGTTCGCTGGGACCGTCTGCCAGAGTCGCCAAAGCGGCGATGCTCGGGGTGATCTCCCCGGCCGCCGACATGTCGAAACCTTTGCCAAGCCCTTTGATCGGCCCGTTCATAGAAACCGTCAACGTGCCGTTTCGTGGCACTGAAGCTGATTTCTGGGAATCACGCACATCAGCCATGACCTCGTCGAATGGGCGGCCGCCCAAGGTCACGTCGGCGCCCATCTCCTGCAAAATATCGGGAAGCAGCCCGCCGGGTTGTGTGGTGGAAGTCGGCCAGTTGGGCACGCTCACCTTTCCCCCGGCAATCATCGCGGCGCCAAGGAACGGAGCGGCGTTCGACAAATCGGGCTCCACCACCACCCCTTCAGGCAGCTGCAGAGGGCTTGGGGCGACGAGCCAGTGTCCGATTTCAGGCATCCGGGCATCGCCGCCAGCGCCGTTGACATCGGCCATGGTCATACGGATATGCGGCAGGCTGGGGAGCTTGCTGCCGGTGTGCTTCAGTTCGAGCCCGTTCGGCAGGCGCGAACCGATCAGCAGCAGGCTGGAAATGAATTGCGAGGATGACGAGGAATCAATCTCGACCTTCGCCGGCTGGGTCAAATCGGAACTAGCGGAACCCTTCGCCTTATCCGAATTCGCTTCCCACACGTCCGGAGGTGTGATGGTAAACGGCAGGAAACCGGTCTTGCCCTCGTACTCCACCGAAGCGCCCAGCTGCTCGAGTCCGTCGAGCACCGGCTGCATCGGCCGCGCGTAGGCCTCTTTGTCGCCGTCGAAACGTACCGGCCCGTCGGCAAACAGCGCCAACCCGGGCACAAAGCGCATCACCGTCCCGGCAAGACCGCAGAACACCGTGACATTGCCCTTGAACCGGCCACCGGCCGGCGGGGTCACCGTCACACCGGTCCCTTCGCCTTCGTCGAAGTCGACCTCGACGCCCAGCGTCCGCAGCGCATCTGCCATCAGTTCGGTGTCACGCGAGCGCAGTATGCCCGCGATCGTGGCAGGGCCATGCCCCAACGCAGCCAATATCAGATAGCGGTTGGACAGGGACTTGCTTCCAGGAATCACCACAGTGGCGTTCAACGGCCCCTTGGCGAGCGGCGCAGGCCAAGGGTCGGGCAGCCCGGAAGGCTGTGGCCGGGAAGGCGAACTCGTCATCGCCGCAGAATTACTGCCATGCGAGGAGGCGGCCTCGTTCACATCATCGTTTTTCCGCTCGTCGCGGCCATTGCCAAAGGCTTCAGTGCTTGTCATAGTGAAAATTTTAGAGCAACTCCCCTACTACTCCAGGTTGTCGCCGGTGAAGGCCAGCGGCAGGACCTCGTCCAAGCTGCGTTCCATGTAGTCGTCGGTATCCTTGGCCATGATGATGGTGAAGTTCTTCAGATCGCAGAATTCCGCCATGACCTGCCGGCACACGCCGCAGGGCGAGCAATAATCGCCCTCGCCCTTCTTCACGCCTTCCATGTTCCCGACGATCGCGATGGCGGTGAACTTCTTCTCACCTTCGGAAATCGCCTTGAAAATCGCCGTTCTTTCGGCGCAGTTCGTGGCGGTCAGGCCGGCGTTTTCCACATTGCAGCCCTGATAAATCGTTCCGTCCGCGCAAAGCAGGGCGGCACCCACCTTGAAATGCGAATAGGGGGTGTAGGCACGCTGCTGAACCTCGAACGCCTTTTCGATCAATTCCTTTTTATCTATCATGATCATCCTTCGATTCCATCAATCTGTTGCAAAACTGGCCATCGCCCTTGAATGCAACCATGCAACGCGACGGCTTTCGCTTAGATTATCAGTCGGAGCGACGACATACGAGACATGCAAAAACGTCCCGAATCGGCATTCCATTGCCGTTTTCGGCACGGCATGGCCCAGCACCCCCACAACGTCATCGAGGCCAACGCCAGGGAACTCTGGCATTGGCCTCGACACTGTGCGGCGGGAGCGGGTGCCCACGCCACGATTCGCAAGAATCGCTTACAGCATTACAACATTAGAGCAACGACCCCTTCTTGGCCCGCGCCCCGTTGTCGACCACGATCTTGAGGCTGTGGAGGCTCTTGGTCGGGTCGGTCTTGTTGACGTCCTGAGTCACGGAGTCCTGAAGGGTCTTGACGTTCTTCGACGGGGACGGAACGTCGTTGAACTTGTCGACCAGCGCATTGAGCTGATCGATCTGGGCCTGCGAGGTCATCGCGTCCGGGTCGCCCATGGCTTCCATCTGCTTGAGCAGATCGTTCCTCTGGTTCAGATAGTCCTGCATGCCCTGCAGGAAATCGGCGACTGGCTTGTTGTCGAGCTTGCCGACGGACTGAATCTTGGCCGAGCATTGGGCGAAGAACGTGTCCTGCTGGTGGTAGAAATCATTGCCGACGGTTCCGCCACCGTTCTCGTCGGTGCAGCTTTCCTTGACGGATGCCAGTTTCTGCATTCCCGTGGAAAGGCCGTCCATATAGGTGTCGAACCCTCGGGCCTTCGGGATGTAGGCATCGTACGCGGCCTTGACCTTCGGGTCCTGCATCACCTTGAGGTTCTTGAAATCATCGTTGGCCTGCTCGTACTTCTTCTTGTCCGCCTTGAACTGGGCGACATCCTTGTCGGTGGTGCCCTTCGTGCTGACGCCCAAGGATGCGGAGACGAAATCGGTGGTCATCGAGGTCAGGGAACGGGTCATGGTGGCGATGTCGGCCTGCCCTGCCTGGTAATCCTTCTCCTTCGGCCCTCCAATGACTCCGGCAACATCGAGACCGAGGACGACGGCGACAACCACCACGATAACGACTACGGCGGTGACCACTGCGACGACGGCCTTGTTCTTCTTCTTGGCGGGCACGACTCCTGCTGCCGCCATGCCATCATTGGGACCCATGGCAGGCGGGTACTGATAGCCCTGTTGCGGGTTCTGCGGTCCTTGGGGCGGGTAGGCGAAACCGTTCGCCGGAGTCTGGGCCCCGCCCATCGGAGCGCTCGAGTTCTGGCCGGCGGCCGGCCGACTTTGCATGGGCACATATTGGTTATTAAAATTCTGGGGTTGTGCCGCCGGCTGCTGCTGGCCAGGATACGGCTGCACGCCGGGTTGGGCGAAATTGCCGGCCTGCGCCTGCTGAGCCGATTGACTCGGCTGCGTTGGCTGAGTTGATTGAACCGATTGTTCCGACTGAGCCGATTGAACCTTCTGGCTTGACTGGTCCGATTGCTCCGGCTGGCTCGGCTGGGCCGACTGCCCATCAGCCGTTGACGTTGAGCCCTCTGCGGGATTTGCAACAGAATCCGGCCGACCGTTCTGCTCCGAACCCGTTTCGGAAGTCGGCTGGGTAGCTCCGTTCTGATCCTGCGATGCATCATCTTTCATATTGTCGCCGTCAACCATATAACTTCTCCCTTAGTAACACTGGACAACTCTCTGCCGTGCCGCGAATTACAAAACGGCAACCAGCATATTCTAACATACTGAAAACCATCGTGTCATATACCTTTCAAACGAGGTTTTCCGACATACGCGAACCGCAAGAACATCCGGCCGCAATCGTTAAAAGCATAAGGCCTAAATCGAACCTCAGCCCTTCGTTCGATGCGGGCTTGCCTTCGGACGGCGGCAATAGAAAATGCATGCCAGGGGCTAGCCAAGCCCCAAAATCGACATAACGGAGCTTTGCGTTAAGGAAAACACAACGTTAGAAACCCCACAAATCCTTGTATGGATTGGCTCTGGTTGTTATCTTTTTCGTACATCGTTACGACAGGAGGAGTTTCTAATGACAGACAATCTCAACACCGGTTCAGGCCAGCCCTGGGCCGACAACACCCATTCGCAGACCGCCGGCGTGCGCGGCCCGGTGCTGCTGCAGGACTACCAGCTGGTCGAAAAGCTCGCCCACTTCAACCGCGAGCGCATCCCGGAGCGCGTGGTGCACGCCAAAGGTGCCGGCGCCTACGGCACCTTCAAGCTGACGAAGGATATGAGCAAGCACACGAAGGCTGACGTATTCAACGGCGAGGGCAAGGAGACCCCGATCTTCCTGCGCTTCTCGCAGGTGGCCGGCGAGCTCGGCTACCCCGACACCTTGCGTGACGTGCGTGGCTTCGCCCTGCGCTTCTATACCCAGCAGGGCAACTATGACATCGTCGGCAACAACACGCCGACCTTCTTCATCCAGGACCCGCTGAAGTTCCCCGACTTCATCCACTCCCAGAAGCGCGACCCGCGCACTCACCTGCGCAACGCGACCCGCCAGTGGGACTTCTGGGCGCACTCCCCCGAGACCGTGCACCAGGTTACCTACCTGATGGGCGACCGCGGCAACCCGGCCAGCTACCGCACCATGAACGGCTATGGCAGCCACACCTTCAAGTGGGTCACCGCCGACGGCACCGCCTTCTGGGTCAAATACCACTTCATGAGCGAGCAGGGCGTGGTCAATATGAGCGAGGAGACCGCAGCCAAGGCCGCCAGCGAGGACACCGACTACCTGCTGCACGAGCTGTTCGACGCCATCGAGTCCAAGAACTACCCGTCCTGGAAGGTATGCGTGCAGATCCTGCCCTACGAGGAGGGTCTGAACTACAAGCATGACATCTTCGACATCACCAAGGTTGTCTCCCACAAGGACTACCCGCTGATCGAGATCGGCGAGTTCACCCTCAACCGCAACCCCGACAACTACTTCGAGGACGTCGAGGAGTCCGCGTTCGCACCGGCCAACTTCGTGCCGGGCATCGAGCCTTCCCCCGACAAGATGTTGCAGGGCCGTCTCTTCGCCTACAAGGATGCCGCACGTTATCGTCTCGGCGCCAACTATGAGCAGCTCAAGGTCAACCGCCCCATCAACGAGGTGCACAACTACGAACGTGACGGTTTCATGTCTAACAATGCGCAGGACGGCTCCGTCGATTACGAGCCAAACAGCTTCGACGGCCCGACCGAAGACACTTCCGCCCGCAACCACGGTGATCAGCTAGAAGGCAAGACCGGCAACTATACCGCCTACGAGCCTGACAACTTCTCCGCTGCCGGCGCTCTGTACAACGTACTGAGCGAAGAGGAGAAGCGGCGCTTGGTCGCCACCATCGCCGCCAACCTGGGTCAGGTCGAGGGCGAGCATGCCGAGGAGATCAAGATCCTCGAGACCCGTCAGTTCTATCAGGCCGATCCGGATTACGGCACCCGCGTAGCCGAAGCGCTCGGACTGAATCTCGACGACATCGAGTGAACATCAACTAATCAATAGACAACGCTCTTTAAAAGGGAACCTGCCTTCTCACCTAATGCGAGATGACAGGTTCCCTTTTTATACCCTTATTTCGCATCCCTGCCCTGTCCCTAATTTAATTCGCTCGACTCGGTGATTCCATGGCAGTGTCTGAAATGTGTCTTTATTGAAAAACGATATGCCTTTTATCGAAAAACAATATGAAACGATTATGATATGACCTAGCAGAAAATTTGCCATTAAAGGAGATTGAGATGAAGCCCCGAGAAGATTCAAGCGTTTCCGCCGACAAGAACGGACGGGACGTATCCAGCAGCCCCACGCCGAACGAACGCAAAGCGCATATGTCGCACCGCACGTTGGCCGTCCTGCTTGAGGCCACCGACGCCTTTGCAGTGGTGATATGCCTTGCCATAGCGCTTTTCGTGCTCCCTTCGGCCGAGCGGGTGGGCGACCTCAAACACGGCTCGGCCCTGTTCGCCGGCATCGGAATGCTCCCGTTGACCGTGGTGGCCGTTTGCGCTTGGCGGCTTTTCTCGGCGGTCGGACGCGAGGAGACCTTTACCGTCGGCAATGTCCGCCGGCTACGCACCATCGGCGCGGCCTTCGGCGTCTCCGCCGCGATATGGCTGGTCGAGCTCGCCCTGGCCGCCTTCAACCTGAACAGAACCCGGGGCCGCACCGTACTGGGCACGGGCGTTGCCTTCGTGTTCTGCGGGGTGCTCGCGGTGGTGTCCGCCGCCCTCGCCTCGCTGACGGCGGCCGCGACGGAACTGAAAAACGAAAACGACCTGGTGATCTGATATGGGACACATCACAGTGACTTTGGACGACATCCTCGCCGACCGACGCATGACACTCACCGAACTCTCCCAACGCGTGGGCGTGACGGTGGCCAACCTTTCGATTCTCAAAACCGGCAAGGCGCGCGCAGTGCGCTTCACCACACTCGCCGCCATCTGCGACGAGCTCGATTGCCAGCCGGCCGATCTTTTGCATTACGAGCCGGAGGGATAGACTCAAACCTTCACATCATCATTCGCCGCAACAAAGCGGCTTCATAGCAGCGATTAACCATACGATTTAAAGAGGAAATCACCATGGATAAGGACAACTATACCCAAAATCAGCCTGAACCAGACAAAAACAAGCCCGACAAAAGCGATAAGCCATCCACCTCCGCCACCGGCCCCAACGCGAATCCTTATACACAAACCCCTACTTCGGAGGAATCTAAACCCGTTGCCGAAAGCGGCACAACCAAGCCGACCGGCTCCGCCAAAACGACCGGCACTGCCAAAACCGCAAATGCAGAATCCGCCAAGACCGCCGGCACGGCCAACACCGCAAACACAGAACCCGCCAAGGCAGCCATCAAAGCCGTCGCCGAGGCGCCTGCCAAGGTTCCGCCCGCACCGCTGACCAAGGCCGACAAAGCCTCCTTGATCTGCGCGGTCGCGCTTTCGCTGCTGTGGTGCGTCTGCGTCTCGCCGGTAATGGTCTCAGCATATTTCGCCGTCTTCGGAGGGATGGCGCTGAGCGCCTGCCTGCTCGCCTTCCTTGCCTGCGCCTGGTTCCTGAGGCGTAAGAAGGAAACCGGTCAGGCAAGCAAAACGAAGAATCTGAAGGGAACGAAACGGTTTAACCTTCAAATGCCGAAATCGTCATGCGCCCTGCTGCTCTGCACGGCTGCACTCATGCTCGTGCCCGCGTTCTCTCAAGCGGCTTGGATAAGGGCCATCAACGCCTGCGGGCTGTCCATCGCCTTGCCGCTCACCTTCCTGTCGCTGAGTGGGGAAAGCGACGACGAACTGTTCCGCCTTCGCGGGGTCCTGCGCGGCATCGGCACCTTCATCGCCGAGCAGTTCCGCCACTGGTCGGTCTTGGGACGCGTCGCCACCTCATGGGCGCATGGTCGCGGCCGCAAGGCCGGCGGCATCGCCATCGGCGCGGTGTGCGCGGCAGCGGTGCTGCTCATCGTGATCCCCGCACTCTCCTCCGCCGACGAAAACTTCGAGCTGATCGTCAACCGTCTGTTCGAAGGACTGACCCACTTCGGCCTCGGCCCCCGCGTGCTCGACATCATCCGTTTCGTGGCGGTCATCCCGCTTGCCTTCTCGCTGCTTTTCGCCCTTCGCCATCCGCATCGTAAAGCCGATTCTAGCGCAAACGTGGCCCATTATCAGACCTCCACGGCGACGCTCAACACGATGCTCACCATGCTCGACGTGGTCTATCTGGTCTTCGTGGCCATCCAATCCTCCTACCTCTTCGGCGGGGTGGACACGCTGAAACGTTTCGGCGGCTACGCTGCCTACGCCCGCGCGGGGTTCTTCCAGCTCGTCGGCGTCACCGCCATCAATCTGGTCATCGTGATGGTCTGCACCTATCTGCACAAATATCAGAAACGATCGGTGTCGCTCCTGCTGCTTGAACTTGTGCTGGTCGCTTCCACCCTGGTGATGCTCGTCTCTGCGGCCTGGCGCATGAGCCTGTACGTCGAAAAATACGGCCTGACCCGCCTGCGCCTGCTCACGTACTGGGGCATGGCCGCCATCGCCTTCTTGCTCATAGTAACCGCGGTAAAACTGGTGCGTCCGACTTTCGCATTGTTCCGTGCGGCATTTTTCGGCACACTCGCGCTCTGGCTGGTTTTCGCGTTCATCCAGCCTGATGCCATCATCGCCAAGGTCGATGTGGACGGCTACCTTAACGGCAGCATAGAAATGGTCGATACCGACTATCTCAGTCAGCTCCCCTCGTCGACCGCCGGTCCGCTAGCCCGTCTGGAGCAGCAGGCACCAAGCAAATCTGTGAGAAATGCCGCTGCGAACGCACTCCGCGAAGTCCACAGCAACACCAACGAAATAACCTGGTCGCTGTGGGGAATCTAATTTTTGACTATTCGTCCAAAATTCCTATAACACCAATAAAAATGAATATTAAAGTCTCACAACACCATAAAATCTCACGCTTCATTCACGATAATAAGGGACTTGACGGCCTCACGCTGGTCCATGGCCTCATAGGCCTGCTGGAGGTGGTCGAGGTCGAAACGCTTGGTGAACACGCGGCCGGGCTCGATGCGACCGTCAAGAACGGCCTCGAGCAGAACTTGCTTGTCATAAGTAGTCACGGAGGCAATGCCACCGCGAAGCCCGATGTTGTTCCAGAACAGTTTCGTGGTGTCTATCTCGCCGCTTTGCGGAACGCCGACGCGACCGACGACGGCTCCGGGACGTGCAATCTGCAAAGCCGTCGCGGTGGATTCTTGCGTGCCCACGCACTCGAGCACAGAATCAGCCCCATTGCCGTCCGTCATATCCATGACGCGCTTAACTGCATCCTCGCCGCGCTCGGGAACGATATCGGTGGCACCAAATTGGCGCGCGAGACGCTGCCTGTCGGGGTGGCGACTCATCGCAATGATACGTTCGGCACCGCGCAGCTTGGCTGAGATTACTCCACAAAGCCCTACGGCCCCATCACCCATGACCACTGCGGTATCGCCTGGTTTCACCTCCGCGCTGGCGGCGGCGTGGTAGCCCGTGGCCATCACATCGGAAAGAGCAAGCAACGAATTGAGCGTCTCATCGGAATAGTCGCCGGGCTTGCCGGGAATCTTAATTAAGGCCCAGTCGGCATTGGTAAACCGCAGATATTCGCCCTGATAACCGGCATTGCCACCCGGTTCCTGATTCATGCAGTTACCGTCGAAACCGGAACGGCACGCGGCGCACTTTCCGCAACCATGTGTGAACGGGACAACAACGAAATCACCAGAACTCACGTGTGTGACCTCGCTGCCGACCTCTTCGACCACACCGATAGCTTCATGACCCGTCAGCGAACCCTGCTCACGTTTCGAAATACCCCGGTACCACCACAAATCCGACCCGCAGACGCAAGCCCGCAGAACACGGATGACCGCGTCGGTCGGCTTTTCAATAGTCGGCATGGGCACATCGGTGACGCTCACCTCGCCCGGTTTCACAAACATTCCCGCTTTCATATTTGCATTCCCCTTCGCTTGCTAAATCCTGATCAGATATCAGTCAGACTTAATCTATAACCTTATCATTTATTGGTTTCTGATATTCGCCGCGATACGGCACCCTACTCAAACGCAAATCAGTTCAGCTTGGCGTATTCTTCCGGATCGACCGGTTCGAGCCACTCGTTCGACGCGCCCTCCTCAGACGCTATCACGGCCACATGCGAGAACGGTTCGTTCGGGCTTGCGCCGTGCCAGTGCTTGGTCTCCGGCGGCACGACCACCACGTCGCCCGGACGTAGTTCTCGTACCGGCTCTCCCTCGAACTGGCAGTAACCGCGGCCGCCCACGGCGATGAGAATCTGCGTGGCCTTGTGGTGGATATGCCAATGGTTCCTGCAGCCGGCCTCGAAAGTCACGTTAGCGACCTTGGCCTGATCCGTACCACCTAGTGGGGCATTGTAGCTTTGGCCGTCAAAATACTGGGCGTAAGCGTCATTGGGATGGCCCATCGGGAAAGGGCTTGGATTCGTGAATGTCGTAGACATTTTTCTTCTATTGCTTTCTCTTGAAATTATTCTTCAGTGACATACCGATTCCGCTTATTGGCCTTCCAACAAGCCAGGTCGCATGTCCTCGCGATACACCGGCAATTGCCGATGAAACCGATCAGAGCGTTCAGCGCCCGCTGAACACGGGAAAATCGCTGGCTTCGCCGTAATCGGCGACCTTCGGCATATCGCGCAGCGTCTGCATGTCTTCGGCACTAATGCTGAAATCGACCTCAGCGTTGGCCCTGATATGTGCTTCGGAACTTGCTTTGGGAAGCGGCAACGTGCCGAGCTCGAGGCAGTAGCGAATCATCAGCTGCGGCACGGAGACACCGTAGCGTTCCGCCATCCCGGTAAGCGTCGGGTTGTCTGCCATCTCGCCGTGGGCAATCGGTGAGTAGGCTTCGACCAGAATATCGTTCTTCTTGGCTGTGTCGAGCAGGTCGAAACGTGTATTGCCCACATGTGTGAGCAGCTGGTTGACCACAGGCTTGATCTCGCAGTGCTGCAGGATGTTGTCGAGGTCGACGTCCTCGAAGTTGGAGACGCCGATGGCGCGGACGTTGCCCGCCTTCACGGCCTCCTCCATCGCCCGCCACGCCTCGAGGTTGCCTTCGAAACAATGGTCTCCCTCGTGGAAATGGGCCCACGGTTCGGGCGCGTGGATGAGCAGTAGATCGATGTAGTCGATATTAAGGGCCTTAAGCGAGGCTTCTATGGAGTCCTTGGCGGACTGGTAGTCCTTGTGTTCGGCCCTCACCTTCGTACTGACGAACACATCCCCACGTTTGAGGCCCGAGGCACGCACACCTTCGCCCACGCCGCGTTCGTTCTCATAGGCCTGAGCCGTGTCGACATACCGGTACCCGCACGCGAGCGCCGTCTGCACCGCTGCCCCGGCCTTGCCATCGTCAATCAGCCAGGTGCCAAACCCCATCTTGGGGATCGCCACCCCATTGTTCAACGTATAGTTTTCGTCGAGTATTGACATCTTGATTCCTTTCAAACCACGCTTGTCGCCGTGTAGCGGCATCCAACGTCAACTATAAAAACTTCAAGCACTTGAATGCCAAATCGTGCATGCAACGCAATCCAAGGGGCAATCATTCTGTTTTAAATATCAACTTTCATTTTCAAAAGCGGCATCCCGGCCGCCAGAGTCAGTCTTTGAACTTATTTACGGTGACGATGCTGACGCTGCTCGACTTCCTCGCGTTTTGCGGCCTTTCGCTGGGCGTGCGTCCTGCGTTTGTCCTCGTGCTCGCGACGGAGCCTAGCCTCGGCTTCGCTGATGCTCTCCCCGTCCTCGGTGAGGTATTGGTCGACGAAACCGTCCTCGATACGCCGATGGGTCGTGGTCATGGTATCGCTCATTTTGCGCATACCGGCGCCCGCCGCATCCGCAATTTTCCTGTTCGCCCTCACCAATTTCGACTTTGCCATGATCTTCCTTTCCGGGTGCGCACAAACGTACCCGACACCTGTCGGATTAATATGGTGACAGCATAACGAGCCATCCGGCGGCAGACAACCGACAGTTCGGCGCAAACCGTTGGAGTAATGGAGAAGAACGCATGAACACCGTTGGAAACAAGCGGAAACAGGCCTCGCAGGAAAAGATAGAGAACGCCTTCACCGCCTTGGTGCGCGAAAAAGACGTCAGCGAAATCTCCGTCACCGAAATCTGCAGGAAAGCCGAGGTGAACCGGAGCACCTTCTACGCCAGCTACACGGACATCAAAGACCTCATGGACGCGATCGAGGAACGGATGCTTGCTGATTTCCATGACCTCTACGCCGACGAGGAAGCCAACGGATACAACTCGAACGACTTCTCCAAACTGTTCGCGCACATCAAGGAACATCAGGACTTCTACCGGGCCTATTTCAAGATGGGCCTCGACCTGAGGTTCCAGCCCGAGCGCTACGACACGAATCTCGCCGAGAAGTACTACCCGTCCGGCGACATCGCCTATCACAGGGCGTTCTTCAGGGCCGGCATCACCGCCCTCATCAAACTGTGGCTCGAAAACGGTTGCGACCTGAGCCCCGACCGCCTCTTCACCATCCTCAAGGACGAGTACCGAAACAAGCAGTGAGAAAGATGAACTTTGCTATGCTAAAAATTCAAGGTAAATCCACACAGCTAAGCCATCGACTCAAACTTTCCGGCGAGCTTTTGTAAATAACATCTTGCACGGGCATCGCCTCGACCAGGGCGATGGGACACTATTCGGACAGCCTGTTCCATTCGCTAAATACCCGAAAAATCAAAGTTAAGAAAATCTGCAATCAGCAAAATCGCTATGTCTTAGTCCTATCTCTTGTAAGGTTCGAGATTGACAGGCTCATGGGCCTTCGGCAACTCGATACGCGCTTTATAAGGCGAAGTCTCGTCGACACTTACGCTAGTATGGGCACGCGCTATAACGGGCCCATCCGGTATCTGTCCCCAATGCTTAGACATAATTGGTTCTCCAAGGAAACCGATTTCCTCACCATCGAGGAAAACATAAATAGTCGGATATCCTTTATATTTGCCACGGTGGATGTAGTCCTTCTCAACACTAACCCAAAAATAGGAGCCACGCGGATATTTACGCAATACTTCCTGATGCAAAGAGCTATCGCACAAGTTCTCTCCACCTTGCCCCTCGAGTTCCATGCCTTCCGGTCTGTCATTAACAGGATCCGTATCTCTGTCTTCTAGATAATGTGCACGTAAAACGTTGCGCGTTTTGGCTCTTCCTCGTTGATACGCACGTTCGTGCTGCTCGTCAGTTTCAGCACAAGGCCCATTCATGGCACTAAGCAACTGGTACGCCTGCCAAGTCTGCAATGCATCGGCGAGCGCCCTGTGTTGCTCGGGTTCATGCACGCCCAGACGGTCGAGCAAACTCTCGAGAGTATGAGAAACCGAAGGACCGGGGAACATCTCTTCGCTCAGTTCCCGGGTATCGCAGACCTGTTGGGGTTTCAAGCCCGGTACATCCACAAGTGCGGCTTCATTATTGATAATCCGAATGTCATAGTCGAGATTATGACCCATCAGAGGCAACGTTCGAATCGACTCGAGAATTGCAGGAAGCGTCTCACCCGGCGTCGGCTGTCCATCGAGCATCTCCCGAGTAATGTGGTTGACGGCCGCGGCACCGGCATCAATCGGCACCTCTGGATTAACGAGCTGCGAAAGAGTTGCCGTAACCTGATCATTTTCAATGAGGACAACACCAATGTCGAGTAAGCGCGGGTTCAACCCGAAACCAGTTGTTTCGGTGTCGATTACCGCACAGTCAGCGGTTCGTGCGGCCGTAATGAACTCAGTATCAAGGATGTAACGGACAGTGTCTTGATGAGTGGACTCTATATATTTTATTCTCATAGCATTAGTCTGCATAGTGCTTACAGCTCGATTCTTGACCTGTGTCGGAACGTGGAATGGATTCAACCTGTTCAAATAAGAAAAATCCTATATAGAGAACAAACCTCATGGGATAAATTCAAACACTTGAAATTACTCACTGCACAAAGAACAGAACAAATAATCATCCGTGACAACTTCTGTTATTTTCTGTTACTCCTTTTTGCTCTCATCTCCCTTGTCTTTTTCATCCTTCCTGATTCCAATGATTGCTCTTATAAGTTGGGCTCCGGCGGTAAGACAACCAGCGGCGGTCCCAATGACAATCGTTGACGCAGGAGCATGAACCAGCGGGGCAAGAAGAGAATACACCCAAGGAAGAACCGTAACACCTATCGACACAATGGTAAATGAGCCAGCTTCAGCTTTAGATATCCGTTCATCGACCTTAATGCTGCTGTCCTGATCCTTTTCAGCCATGGTCATCATTCTATTGGGAAATGACTTATCTATCTCACCGTACTTCCTCATCGCATCGGGATCAGGAACAGGCCCTTGATAATGTTTCTCCACATGAGCAATCAGCGCTTTTAACTGCCGCTCATCGACTTCTAAATGTTTTAAATCATCGACTACTTGATGTTCCGCATCTGCTTGTTTAGGAGATTCCCCACCTGATTCCACGAGCTCCGCACGCTCGTCCTTTTCTCCAGCCTGTTCGCTTCGTGACGTAGATTTCTCGGATCGGGATTCGTCGCCATATCGAGTCCTTCTAAGATTCCTTTCGACACTGCCCGGCTCATGCTGTTCACTGCCATCGGAACTACTCCTTTTACTTGCTGACGTTTCCAATTCTTACCACACCCCTGTCACGAAGGTCTGTGTTTCTATCGATGAGCTCAAAACCGATAACGACGATAGAAACGTGAATGTACACCAGCATACACCTCATTCTCAAAGTACATCGAATCTTCCCTGTTCAAAGTTAGGAATGCCAGCGGAAATATGTGTTCAACCGATTGCTGGAATCTTCCGGCCTTCCGCATGCACGCCCTGTTTCCTGGGCCGGGGTTTATTCTTCTTCGTCCGGTACCTTGACGATTAGCTTGCGGTTGCCTTTGACCGCGAACGGGAGGCTGTTGGCCTGGTCGTAAATATTTTTAACGAGCTTCTTGATTTCTTCCGCATGGCCGGTCGTGGAGAGGAATTGGGAGACGGCCTTGTCGTAGTGGTTCCTGTTGTCAGTATTCAGCTGCTTCCAATTGATGTTCCTGAAATGCTCCAGCAGCGGCCGGGAACCCGGCGGAAGAGCGATCCTCCCCTGCTCGATGAGCACCGCGATGACGGGGTAACCGGCATAATGCTGCCAGTACGTCGCATTGTCGTTGGAGGTATACAGTCGCTCGGAGATCATCACCGTATAACGTTTCGTGCGGGCCGACGAAGTCACGATGGCCTTCGAGTCCGAACCGCACAATTCCACACGACCATCCGCCACCGCGCTCAACGCCTCGTAAATCTTCGCGATCGGGGTCGGTTTTCTGAGAATATCAGGCATCTCAAGATCTCCTTTCGATACGCCGCTCGTAAGGAACAGACTTGAAGAAAGGGACCCGCCCGGGCGAACCGTACGGGCCTTTCACCTAGCGGCGGCCATGCCTACTGTAGTACACATGGCCAGCAGGCAGCCGATACGGCCACGAGCATGACGTCGGTGACGATGTTGTCCGCCTTGGCAATCAAGGCGGCGACAATCGCCACGATGCCCCCCTAAGATAGCTGCCTCCACCAGGCCCTTTCTGTGAATTAGGTACGATATACCCTCACTTCAACGCCACTTGGCGACGCGGCTAGGGTACGCAGGCCGGATGACCCACACGGACATCGAAAGTGTTACTTTCCAGCGACCATATCATCCGTATCCGATAGGCGGAATCTCTATGGGTACGGTATTATATTAAAAACATATCGGGGACGGCAACGTTACCCATCCGGACCATAAAGGCGGGCAAAAAGCTTTTCACCGGATGGTGTCGAAACCGGCAGGGGCGTCTGTGAATCGTCCACTTATTATGAACGTCGTAGGGCCGGCATCCGAATCAAATCGGATGCCGGCCCTACGGATTCAATCACGACAATTGCTGGATTATCGATTGCATGAACCCGGTCGCATCGGCGAGAGCACCGTCATCCAGAACAAGCGAATTGATGATGTCTTGCCGCACCTTGCATGATTCCTTGGCAAGCCGCTCGCCCTCGGCAGTGAGGCTGATGAGCATGGCACGGCCGTCTTCCGGCGAGGGCGCAACCTCGACCAGCTCGCTCCGGCGCATCCGGGCGATGAGACGACTTGGATGGCCCGATTCCGCGATCAAGTGAGTTGACAGATCCTTCAGACCACATGGCTGAAGGTCCTGCAGAGCCATGAGCGCATCCGCCTGCACGCACGATATGCCCAGTGGCCGTAAGCCCTCGTTGAGGCGCGCGTCAAGCCTGTGGTTCAACGCGCGCAGCTCCCGAACAAATTCCAGACAAGCCGAGCTGTCCATAACGGCCTTTCATTTGCACAATCACGATGACACACCGATTATACATGATATGTCACCTAACTGATATGATCAATAAACATGACATGTCATCTAATCAATATCTCACAAATAGATGACATGTCATCGGATCATCAGCCCAGCATTCATTTTCCACAGACAATGCTCTAACTACGAAAGAACAACCATGAACATCCTCGTCATCCAAGGCTCCCCAGACCCCGCAAGCATGAGTGCCGAGCTCGCGCAAGTCTACACCGACAAGGCGAGACAGGCCGACCATCACGTCGAGGCCATCGATCTGAGCCACGAACCCAACTTCGACCCGGTCCTACGATTCGGCTACCGCAGACACATGGATGACGAAACCCTGCCCAATCGATGGCAGGAGCAAATCAGACGTGCCCGCCACCTCGCGTTCTTCTTCCCCATCTGGTGGACGGCCGAGCCCTCCATCCTCAAAGGATGGGTCGAACGAGTCCTCACCCCGCGCTTCGCCTACCGCCACGATCAGGGCAAACTCATGGAGACGGGTCTGCTCGGCGGCAGGACGGCCTCCATCACCACCAGTTGCCAAGGCCCGGCCGCCTATGTGCGAATGCCCGGCGGCGTCATCACCCGCTGGAAGTACTTCATCCTTGGCAACTGCGGCATCAAGCTCATCCACACTGACATCCTCGGCCGCATGGACTCAACCAAAGACACACCGGAACGCAGAGAAGCCTTCGAACGCAGAGTACTCGCCAATATGCCAAAAGCCTGTTAGCACATATCCTTCCCCTAGCGAACTCCTCGAACGAAACCCTAAAACAGGCAGACAAAACTGCCACGGCTCCGATGGCATATATTCGACAAACCAAAATCTCCGCTCCCGCCTGTTTCGGTCACCTGAGACGCAGATTTGCTGAATATCGGCATATCCGCCGAAACCATATAAGCCGGCAGCCATCCCATGTATATAACTGATTCGCATATTTCGCAGAAAAGGGAATCACATATCCCGGTCAAGCCGGTACGCCATTGCATCCGGCCAAGACCCGGACCCCGTCCGCATCATAAAGTCGGGCAAACAAAGCTTTAGCGGACGGTACCGCACGACAGGGCGTATATTCCACGTCCTCCTTTTCAGACCGCGGGCCGCCAGCCGAATTCAATCGGATGGCGGCTCAACGGCTGTTTTACCTCAATTCAAATTCAAATGATAAAGACACGGTAAAGACACCTAGAATCTCGATATCCAAAACGTTGGAATCGCAACAATCTCAGTCGGGATGACAGGATTTGAACCTGCGACATCCTGTTAGATTGACGGTTAAAACGACTGGTAACGGAGAATACCGAAAACTGCCAATAACGTTGGAATTCCAAGGAAAACCAGCACCATCTGAAAAACGATAGAGACGGCTGGAAACGGTAAATGCCGGAGGTCATCGTGTCTGAATCGTGTCTGAGCACAACCGAAATAAGCGGCAACAGAATATATTAAGGATTTCATCATACATTACTTTGAGATTACACTGTTCGTTATGTTTATTTGCTCTTTTTCAATTCCGTGGTTGTGGAATTTTATTGTTACATGGCTATCAAAATATTGGATCTTGTTACTTCTAATAATAATTGTTGTTTTCGCAGTAGTTTGGATTCGTTTCCCTAAATGGTTACAATCGTTAACTTCATTGGCTGAAAAATCGGTTTCTCATTTGCTCTTACACATACCTACAACTGATAAAGACTCTACAGAAAAGAGTGTCCAAGGTGCATTAGATAAGAAAGTGAAGAACCATCCTCGCTATTTTTTATTTATTATCTTTTCTGGTCTTTTGGAATGTATAGCTCTAATTTGGGAATGCATAATTTCTTTGGTACATCAAGACGGTGGGATACCTATTGATGTTCTTATCGCTTTCCCAGTCGCATTTGTAGTTCTCGCTGTCCTTTCCTTCAAAGGAGAACGTATAAAAGTACCAACAGTAATTTGGTTGCATAGCTTTTACGTAATTCTCAATCTGATTATTGTTCCATTGCTTATTGGGCGGATTAAAAATCTTGATCAGTTGGAATTTGATTTAATATTTGCGGGATTAGCAGAAACCGTGTGTTCATGGTACGGAATTGGAGATTTTCTACTTCTTGAGCCAAAAGTTAATGAGAAAGTAAAAAGCTGGTTTTCCCGGACTTCGATTTATGCAATTATTGGAATTGCGTTGGATGTCATTCTTGCAGCATGGCTCTTTTGGCCTAGCACCAGCGGACAGCACACTGTGAACCTTCCATTTGGTGCTACTGTTCTGTTTCCACTCATCTCGTTTCACTACTTGAAGCAAGTCTATGACGAAAGAATTCATCCAGTTAGAGACACTAAAGGCAGAACACACGATGAGGCGATTGCAGATATAGAGAAAGAATTAGGCGACAATAGGACAGCTATTAATAGCATAATAAAAGAACAAGAAAAATCGGGAAAAGACGGATACTTCAAACGCATAATATCTTACTTCCTCAAGTAACGAGATACGCACGGATATTATATCTCCATCGTCGTGATGCCGGAACGATACCAAGACGATGGAGATTGACATCCTGAATCCAAAGACCTCGACTTTACTGTTTATCCCTTATGCGATTCAGCATCTTCATGATATATGATTCGTTCTTCTCAGCTTGATCTCTCACTTCCTTCGTGTCTTTCACAAGTGCGTAGTCGCACCAACAAATGGCACCTTCTACATTACCCTGCACCACGGGGTTAAACTGAAAATCCATACTGCAATAGCCAAGATGATAACTCCTAGAACCGATAGTGGCTTTAATCGGTATAAGAAGAGGCGGCATGCTCTTCAATTTCTTTAATTGTTCACGCACAGCCGTTTCGCTTTGGAAAGATTCCGTACCCGGAATAGTCCCAATACTTAAAAGCTGTGCTATCTTATGCCATAATTTAAGATCGTTGTCATCTATATCGCTGTCAAACCCTGGCATCAGTATTATCTCCCCGCCAGTATGGGCTTGCATCACAGCAAGATCGTCAACTATTCCGCTAAGCTTTTTAAGCGATTCAATTATCTCCTCTTTCAATGCAAGACGCCTATTGACATCGCTGACTTTCCCCACCCGCTTACGATTTTCTATCTTGTATATCTCGAAACCGCCTTCTGGAAGGAATGAGTTAAGAAAATCAATAGTTTTCTTCACATCTTCGACAGGTTGTTTTATAAATTTGGAACAGTCGACCCTCAAAAGAATCTGAGGATTTTGGCCATCGTGCTCATACTGCAGAATCACAGAGAGTACCCCAGTTGCATCCTCACCACTCCACCTTACCCCCTTTTGTCCAGCGGACAGATGGGATTGCGGAATACGTAATCTAAAGTCGCCATTAATAAATATTAAATTCTCACATCTTTCCGACTCATTGCTGAACAGACTCACCGTAGTATTTGTTGAATCTCCATCAAACGGCAGAAGAACTCCCTGAGACATCACTTTGGATGGCATATTTATAACGGGTTGCCCGAAATCTATAAGATCTTGTAAATCTCTTTTCTGCCCCTCTGTCTGTGGCTGGAATTCAGTAGTTACCTTGATTGGTGCTAGAAACTGTGAATCCGCATACTTTTCGATAATTTCAACGATGATGCGTTGACCGGAACAGTTATCTTGTTCAAAAGAATAGGCAAGATTGGGAATATCACCAGAAATGTTTTCTATACTACGCTCATCAGAAGCAGAAAGAAGCTGAATGTTATAAGCATAGCAAGGATCTGCTTTATCCAATATACCAGAGATTTGTGTTAAATGATTGAGTAAAGCATCACCATCTCTGAGATCTGGGATTTTTGCCGCTTGACTCATCTCTGCAATTGCATCCTGTATGTGTTTTCGGTCCCCATTACAGAAATAGTCCTCAACTTCTGGCATATGGCACGCCCACAAATCTATTTTAGACTGTCCCAACCAATCGGCTTCGCGCACAGTGCTTCCACTTGTCAATTCCTGAAGCCATTCTTCTTCCTCTGGCGTGGGATTATGGGGCATAACAATATACCAATTACGAATCTCGAAACCTTTATCGGAGTTATATTTAATGAGTGCATCCCAAGAAGCTTTAACCTGCTTTTTCCCAGAAGGCCCCAAAGCCTGATGGAACTTCTTAATTTGATATACATCACGGCTGCCGTCCTCGTTCACAGCATATAGATCGATACCATGATCACCCCTTGACGGGGTATAACGACGCGCATCTGAGCGTTCTTCTCCAAGAATATAGACCGCTATGATGCGCTCAACCTCTTCACCAGGCAATTCTCCCCATGCAATCATATTCCATTCTCCTTGTGATAATAGAACAAGAGCGAAACTATTTTGAGATCGCCCTTCCACTACATCGTATTTTCTAAAATAAGTTTATACTCACAACATCAAAAAGCTATTGCTTAAATTTATTCGTTCTAGCTGGATATATTCCGGGAATCACCCGCGTCTCTTCTTCGACGGATAGGTCGTGTTCCTCGACCTGGTAGTAGATCGCATTCAGGTTCGTTGTGCTGATGCGGAATTGGGATCTTTGGTGAGCCTTCCAGACGTTGTCGGTAAGCGTAGCCTTGTCGCCGGGGTCATAGACGGCCTTGCCGTCGTTGAACGCCTGGAGGAACAGGCCGAAAGACGTCGACAGGCCCAGAATGAGCAGTGGCCCGAATTCCACGAGGGTGTCCTTGCCTTTGCCGGTCTTGAGATAGGGGACGTAGGCGGCGCGGTTGTGCTTGCGCTGCCAGTGCTCGAGCAGCTTCAGGTATGACCATCCGGCGACGAGCTCGTCCGTCGTCTTGTCGACGAGCGCTATCATGCCGCCGGTGTCGAAGTTCTTGTGGTCGGTGAATCCGGTCAGCTGGAGTCTGAGCCGCCTGTCCGGGTCGTCCTTGCCGGGCTTGTCGAACGCGCTGGTCGTGAAATAGTATTCCGAGGGCTTCCCCGCATCGTCAGTGGCGGTGACGTGGCCGTATCGTTTCACGAAGTCCACGCCCGAATGTTCAGCAGCCCAGCCCTGGTCAGGCTGAGGGGTAAACAGGGTGACGCGGTGGGCGCTACGTTTCTTCAGGTCCTTCTGTTCGATGGCCTTGAGCTCCCAGACATCGAAATCAGGCCCGGGGATGGCGTTCTCGCTGACCCCGAGCTCCGCCTCCAGCGTGAAGCCCGCGGCATTGGGTTTGGTATACGGCCGTATGGGCTCCTGTCCTTTGACGTATCTCCAAGGGACGATCTTGCGGCCGATGATCTTGAGCAGGGCCTGTTCCAGGACGGAGAAGTCGCCGATCTCGTGGCCGTCGTCGAACACGACCGGGCAGAGGTGCCCGGGCTTGAAGCCCTTCATCTGTTCGACGTATCCGGCCGCCGGCGACGGGGCGCCGACGACGAGCGCGACGACGTGGTCGGGCTTGCCGTCCTCGCTTGCGACGGGTCCGAGGAAAAGGCAGCGGCCTTCCTCGTATCCTCGCTTTCCGGGGTTCATCAGTATGCTGGGCGATTCCCTGCAGCCCTGAAGGAATCCGGAGAGGCGCACCTCGGGATATTGAGGGTAGTAGCACAGGCGCGTGTTCGGCGCGTCGAACGCGCCGCGCGGGTTGACCCATTGCCACGGGACGGGTATCTGCACGACGGGCGCGCCGGCCTTGGGCTTGCCGGACCTGCCCGGCGCGAACGTGGGTGTGCCCAAGGGCAGGAAGGACAGGTCGGAGGGGTCGTTGGCGAACCATATCTGCTGTTTGCTGTTGTTGTTCCTGACCAGGCGTTTGACCCACACGCTCCTCGCGCCCTGGCCGGCGAGCAAGTCGCGGACCTGCCCGATCGTAACCTCGTCATACCATTGCCGCGTCGCATCATCGTTCATGGCATCCGATGATACCTGGCGGCGGGGAGAACCGGCTCGGCCGGTCAGTTGAAGCTGGCCCCTTCGACGGCGCGCTTGCGGGCCTTGCGGATGGCCTTGTCCTCCGCTTCTGCGTTCTTTCCTTGTTGGCCGGTGTCTTCCTGTTGCATGACATTGAGGATGTGGGGGCGCATGATGCGGGCGACCTCCGCCACGGCGGGCACGACCACGCTGTTGCCGAACTGCCGGTACGCCTGCGTGTCGGACACCGGGATGCGGAAGTCGTCGGGGTAGCCCATCAGGCGGGCGCACTCGCGCGGGGTGAGCCGGCGAGGCCGCTCCCCCTCCTGTTTGACGAGGATCTCGGAGCCGTCCTTGTAGTAGCGGGCCGACAAGGTGCGCGAGACCATGTCCGGGGTCACCAGCCCGTAGCCGAACCCATGGCCCAAGGCCTCGTGCTTCTTCTTGTAGTCCTGCAGATACTGCCACAGGCGCGGGGTGAGCGTGTACTTGTCCTGCACTTTTTTGTGTTCGAAGTCGAAGAACCGGTCGCCGTCCCACGGCAGGTACGGCTCGCTGCCGTCGGTCTTGTGCAGGATGTCGGAAAGGACCGGCCTGCGGTCGGGGAACTTCAGGTCGTCCCAGGTGAAGCCGGTCCCGGAGCGGAACCCGGCGATGTAGATGCGCTCACGGTGCTGCGGGACGAAATGCTGACCGTCGATGACCTTCCAGTGGACCTCGTAGCCCAGCTCGTCCCTGAGGGTGTCGAGGATGACTTTGAAGGTGCGGCCCCGGTCGTGGCTGGTCAGGTTCTTCACGTTCTCCAGCAGGAACGCGGCGGGCCGTTTGGCGGCGATGATGCGCGCCACGTCGAAGAACAGGGTGCCCTGGGTCTTGTCGCGGAAGCCCGTCTCCCGGCCCAGGCTGCGCTTCTTCGACACCCCCGCCACGCTGAACGGCTGGCACGGGAAGCCCGCCAGCACCACGTCGCAGTCCGGGATGTCGGCGGCGTCGACCTTGGTGATGTCGCCCGCCATCTGTTCCTCGAACCCGTAGTTGGTCCGGTAGGTGCGCGTCGAGAACTCGTTCCACTCCGAGGAGAACACCGCGTGCCCGCCCGCCGAGGCGAACCCCCGGCGGATCCCGCCGATGCCCGCGAACAGGTCCACCGTGCGGAAGTCGTCGCCGGTCTCCTCGGTGGTGCCGTGGTAGAGTTCCTGCAGCGCGGGGATGTAGGCGGCCTTGCACGGCACCGTGCCCAGCTCCCAGCGCTCCACCGTCGAGGTCGACACCTGCAGGGACTCCGCCAGCTGCCGCCGCGTCATCGACCCCCGCAGCCGGGCGATTAGCCCCGCCGCGTCGTCGACGCTGCCCGGTTCGGCCTCAACATTCACATCCAATGCCAATTCATCACTCATAGGGAAGAACGTACCCCATAATGATGACAAAAACTCCCTATTCGGCATGTTTCACTCAGCATCGCCATCGCAAAGTTCAAGTTCCGTATAGAGGTGCAACGCCCTGTCCGCTTTCTAACCTTGACAGGTGATCTCATCGGGCAATCATGACTGATATATGGCATCGAGTTTGGTGAACACGTCGTCGGCCCTGCCTTGTATTCGGATCAGGCCGGGTGCGGGCGGGTGTGGTTTGAGGTCGACGTGGACGACCGGGGTGCCGTGTGGTGGCGTGGGGATGGTCTGGGTGCCGATGACGATGAGCAGGTCGCAGCCGGCGATCAGCCGCCGGCCCGCGGCGACCTGTTCGGGGTAGGTGGCGAGCCTGCGGGTGATAAAGTCGGGGACCACGGTCCCGCCGCAGGAGCTGCAATGGTGTATGCCGGTGCCGGTGTCGCGGCCCCAGTCGCAGGCCCGTCCGCAGGCGGCGCAGTGGTTGAGGCGCATGTCGCCCCAGTACTCGCACACGTGGCGGCCACCGGCCTGTTGGTGCAGGCAGTCGATGTTCATGGTCGCCACCCCGTCCAGCCGGCCCTCCCGTTCCAGGCGGGCGAGGAACCGGTGGGCGGCGTCCGGCCGGACATTCGGTTTGAGGAACGTCTGCCGGTAGAGCCGGTAGAACGTCCCGGGGTCGCGTCGGACGAACGCGGGGTCGAGCATGCCGAACACCCCGCCATGGAACCCCTCCGCCCGCAGGATCCGGTTGATGCCGGCGAGGTCTGGGATGCCGGCATCCGCCGACGCGCCTGCGCCCGTGAACGCCGCGACATGACGGCTCTCACGCACCAGCCGGGCGAGCTCGCGGACCGCCCTTTCATCCGTGTCGCGGTCAGTCGTCGTGTTCCCGGTCCTCCCGGTCGAAGACCTCGCGGGCGACGCCGACGGCGTTGATGGTCCTCGGGAACCCGACGTACGGGACGCACTGCAGGATCACCTCGACGACCTGCTCCCGGGTCAGTCCCACGTGCAGGGCCGCGGCGATGTGGACCTTCAACTCCGGGACCGTGTCGCCCTGCGTGACCAAGCTGCCCAGCGTCACCAGCTCCCGCTGGCGGGCGTCCAGGCCCGGGCGCGCGTACACGTCGCCGAACACGAACTCCACGACCCAGCGTCCCAGGTCGGGCGCGATGCCGGCCAGCGAGTCGACCACCTCGCGTCCCCCGCGCCCGTCGATCGCGGCCAGCGCGCGCGACCCCTTCTCGAACCTCGACTCATCCATCTGCTGCTCCATGTGTTCCTTTCCGCCGGACGCGTCCGCGCCGGCAGGCACCACGCTAGGCTATGAACCATGGTTCAACGCAAAACGACGACACACCCGGAACACGAAACACTGGAGGAAGAGAGCGACTCGGCGACGCTGCGCATCAGCGACGTCTCCCGGCTCACCGGGCTGCCTGTCCCCACGCTCAGGTACTACGAACGGCGCGGCATCCTCGCCCCGCGCCGCGACCCGGAAGGCCACCGCGCCTACACCCGCCACGACCTCGAATGGATCGCGTTCGTGCAGCGCCTGCTCGGCACCGGCATGCCCCTGCGCGCCATCGAACGATACTCCCGCCTGCGCGCCCAGGGCGACGCCACCATCCCCGAACGCCTCGCCATGCTCCACCACCAGGACCAACTGCTCGCCGAACGCATCAGACAAACCCAAGCACAACGCGAATTCCTCGCCCACAAAATCAGCACCTACAACAACAAACTCAAAGAAACCAAAACCGAAAACATCGCAGACCGGGCTGCCGCCAACGAACGAACTTCACAGGCCGCGTATATCCGTTGAACGCCGTTGCACTCCGACCTCACTCATCCCGTTCTTGTATAAGCCGGTCGAGTACGTGTGCCTCATAGGGCTGGGTATCATAATCAAACTCAAGCGCGGCCCCACCCTGTAGCAGGTACTTTTCATTCTGTTTTGTGGGTTCAATCCGATATGCCTTCCAGAATGCCCGGTATTCCGAAGGGTCGAGTTTCTCTATGGATTCCGCTTTCGATTGGAAATCGGGATGCTGCGTAGGATTGATGGGCCCGTCCAGCCAGAACCGGAAACCCAATTGGACAATGAGGGCTTCCGCATCATATGGGCGATCGCCATAGTCCTTACGTTGCTCGATTCTTTTGGCGACTGCATCGAAATATCGACTGACCCCACGCTCATTGATTACCGATGTGGTCAAGGCCAAGCCACCGCCAATTGACGATATTGTTCCATAAAGGTTCAGGCAGGAACGATAGCAATACATTCGCTCTGCCGGACTGACCGTGATTCCGATTTTTCGTTCGGCATCGTCGAATATGGACTCGAACGCCTGCAAACATGCGTCATCCATTTTCTGAATTTGCTTGAAATCGGAATCCGCGAACCGCTTGGTCGTCTGTTTCAGCCTTTTGCCGAAGATGAGTTTCACGAGCCGATTCGGCACATGCCGCACCTCCGAATGCATGACAGATATCGCGTTGGCCTCCATACGGCTCTGGACGGCGGAGTATTCATCATCCCCCATCCTGTCCACATAATCGAGGAACTCCTCATAGTCCGCGGAATGGGTGAGATCATCAGTCTCGAACATCTTGGCGAGTGTCTGCTCGTCGTCGATGACCTCTCTGAGTTGCAGTACAGCGTGCTTGTTGGCGAGCTCGTTGATGAAGTATGCCGAAGAATTGCTGCTGAAGTCGGTGGGGTTCGTGTTTCTGGGCTGGAACATGAAGTCCATGTATTGTTCGACTAATGGCTTCGCTGCCTCCTCCTTGGCCTCGTTCGAATCGGTTTCCTTCATGTTTTTGAACAACCCGGCTGTTACCGGATCGGTGGCGTTCGAATCTTTCTTGGGCAGCCAGTGGTCATAGTACAGTTTCTCGTACTCACGCGGATGGAACAGGTACAGGTAGATAATGAAAAGTTCCTGGTCAGGCTGGACCCTGCCTTTCTTGTCCTGTCCGATGAACTCGGCTTCCACATAGGCAAGGAATCTGTTCGCGTCCCGGGCCGTACGATGTTCGTACACGAACATGGTTTCCACCGATGACAGGTCGACGTCCTTCCCCAGCAATTCAGCGACCGCCTCGCTGATTCTCTGGGCGACGTTTCCGGACTGCAATGGAAGGGGAAGCATGATTTTCTGGTCGATGATCTTGCCCAGATAATTGTCTTTAAGAGATTTGAGATTCCATTGGTCGCCGACGAATATGATTGCGGTATGGCCATGGACGGCATTGAAGAGCGTGTAGAGTTCTTTCTGAAGGCCTTCGTCCAAACGGTCGAAATCGTCGATGACCAACACCTTCGGCTTCCGTAGACTCGTCAGCGATCGGATCGAGACCGCAAGCAGGAGGCGGTCAGTGTCGAACCACCTGCTATTCAAGAATCCATGCAAAGTCGTCAGAACCACGGATATGACCGTCACCGGCAGGGTGAGTGGGGTCAGTTTTTTCAATACGGGGACGCTCCCCTGCAGGGCCAAAAGGATGGCTCCGATGACCGCGAAGACAAGCAGAACCAGACCTGTTCCGTAAATGATTTTCGCGAGCCTAGGGAAAATCGCGGAGAACAGGTTCTGGGCCAAGGTGTTCCTGTTCGTCGGCTTCCACAATGCAAGATCGATGAATCTGTAGTCTTTCATTGCATCGGTCTTTTTGACCTTCTCCAGATATTCGGTCTTGCCGCTACCCCAACTGCCTTGGAGAAAAAAGGTCCTGTGGCCACCAGCTATACGTTTTGCGAAAGCCTCCGCCTGCCCCGACGTATCGATGTCGCTTATGCGCAAAGATTCCGGTTCCACCGCAACTTTTTTGCTACCCCGCATCATGTCCCAGCCCCTAGAAACAGCACCAAAAACTAACCGCTAACAACCTATCTATAAGACTAGCAACAAAGGAGCAATGCTAATCAACAGAGAATAAATGGAAGAAAACCAATTCACGAATCCAACAGGACGCTGCCTTAAAGCGATAAACCATATTACGCCGGTTGTTAGCTGACATAACGGTATCGGTAAAAACTCCAACAATCGTAAAGATCATGACCGTGCACACGTTTCTACAACGATTTGCAAATCTCTTTCATCAATTATTCATCCCTGTGGTATACCGGTAGGTGATGTCGTAGCCGAGGGCTTCCATGAGCAGGCCGATGATGAGGTAGGCCTGGTTCCATGTACGCCAGTCGGTGATGTGGGTGGGCTGGTTTGCAGCTTTGAATCCTGCTGCGTCCTGGTAGAGGGTGAAGTCCCAGCCGCCGGTTTCCGGGTCGCTTTCGCCCGACTTTCTCATCTCCTGTTCGTCGGCCATGAACGAACGGATCTCGTCGATGAGTTCGGCGCGACGCTCCCCCAACCAGACCATGGTTTCTTCGGGAACGGGTTCGTCCCCCTGCTCCCAGTCGAGCACGCGGTTCACATCTGCACCCAGCAGGTCCGCTAGGGTTTCGACGGGTAGGCCGAGTGAGAGCCGGTAGGCCTCGGCCGTCATATCGGTCCCGGCATTGGTTTCAGTATTGGGGTTGTCGTTCATCATTGTCGCTCCTTTTGTGATGTCGGCTCCAGCGTATCCGGGAATGGTGTATGCCATCCGACGTTCGCGCCCCTGTGGTCGAATGTTCCTGTTTGTTGTCACGTTCTCGATATTCTTCTTCCGGGTTTCCTGGTCTGTGCGCTGCGAAGCGCCTGATTCGCTGCGGGGACGCCCATACCGGGGTTCGTTCGCACAGTGGTTTTCGTTATGGCTTGTTCCTTCCTGCGCTCGGCGTTGTAGACACGCATCCTCTCACGATGACGTTGCCGGTATTCCGGGTCGTCCCGGTATCGTTGGCGGTGCTGGGCGTTGTAGCGGTCCTTCTGCTCGCGGGTCTTGGGGTGTTCGATGTGCTGCCTGTGTACCATCTCACGCCTGTGTTGCCGGTATTCGGGGTCGGTGGCGAACCGTTGCCGGGCGCGGGCGTTGCGCCGGTCCTTCTGCTCTCGGGTCAGGGGGTGTTCGGCCCGGTAGCGGCGGGCGTATTCCCTTCGCTTCTCGCGCACCTGTTCCATGCGTTCGGGGTCGGCTTCCAGATTCCGTTTCCACTTCGCATAGGCGGCCGCACGGCGTTCGTGCGCGTCACGTTTGTACTGCTGTCTGACCCGCTCGCGTTCCTCCGGGGTCGGACCCAGTTTCTTCAACGCACGTTGCTCGCGTTTTTCCTTGGCGCGTTGTTCGTGGTGGGCTTGGTAGTAGGCGCGGTGGGCGGCCCGTCTGCGTTCCCGGTACTCGGGGTCTTCGGCGTAGCGCCGCCGGTCGCGTTCGCGTATGTGTTCTCGGTGTTTGTCCCGCCATC
This sequence comes from Bifidobacterium sp. ESL0784, assembly GCF_029433295.1. Lineage (GTDB taxonomy): Bacteria > Actinomycetota > Actinomycetes > Actinomycetales > Bifidobacteriaceae > Bifidobacterium. Next base: position 297,988 of record NZ_JAQTHV010000004.1, on the reverse strand, counting down.
TTTTGGCTTGTTCCCGGTGCTGTCGCCGTTGTTCCTCGGTGAGTGGCGGTTTGCGCCCGGTGTGGCCCGGCTGGCGTTGCCATCTGATCCATTCCTCCGAATCGGCGATCCACCGGCTGTAGCTTTCTGGCGCGTCCCAGGTGTTGTCGCGCGACATCAGCGGGCGGCAGGCAAAGGCACGTCGGCCATCGGCGTTGCAGGCTGAGTTTCACCGCCGTCAAGCCGCTCAGTTTGGCTTTCCGCAAGGTCTTCTTCCGCAGGTTTTTTCTTGTCGTTCGAGGCCGGCCAGATAACGGTCGTCTCTCGTGGCCTGATGCCGAGGATGCGGGCGAGTCGGGTTTTGCTGACGCCGCATTCCGCTTCCAGTTCCTGTGCAAGTTGTCGTATGTGTTGCGACTGGTCGCGCCATTGGCCGAGCCCATCCGCTATGGCGCGCAGCCGTTCGCGTTTGGCTTTCAGCCCGGCGAGTTCCGCGTCCACGGCCTCGTCGGCCAGCTGGCGCATTCTTTTGCTTCTCTCCGAAGGTTTCGGCATTCCCGCTCCCCTTGCTTGTTTCGGAATAGGACCCTGCCATCAAACCGGAAAACAACGCGTCCACGGACGGACAAAGCAGACCAAAGGCAGGACGAAACACGGGATTCATCGGCCATCCGAAGCCGGAACAGCACAACAGGGATTCGGGAAAAATAGCAATCCGTCCGAACTTCAGCGAAAGGGAACAAGACTGGCCTACGGGACTTCCCCAAAGATATGGGGTTCCCGTTTACGGGGTGGTTTTGTCGTAGCAAGCATAACCGGTGTACGTACACCGGCGGCCGCCAGCACCTCCGGGCGATGGCGGCAAGGCGGGACACCCGCACCCGATACCAGGAAGGAGCCAGCCCATGGCATGGCAGGGCAACCGCACACGACCAGTCCGCAAGGTCGTCACGTTCTCGGAACAGGAGTGGCACTATGTTCGCGACTCCCAAGTGACGGAGAACCGACAGCGCGTGAAAGCGGGCTTGGAGACGGTGGGCTGGACCCGGTTCGCACGCAGCCGGATCATGACGGGCCGTTCGGTGACCCTGCTGGTGCCGCCCGGTTTGGATGACATAGCAGTCCAGCTGGCGCATATCGGAGGGAACATCAACCAGATCGCCCACACGGTCAATATCCGCCGGCGTGCGGAGTACGCGGAGATCATCGAGACGCAGCGGCTCCTGAAAGAGGCCGTGGGCCTGCTCTCCCTGATGCGGGACACGGTAAGCGCCGGGCTGCCTGACCCGGGGAGGCTCAGCTGAGCATGGCTGTGGTGAAGGTGGGTCAGGTCAAGTCGACGCTGGCGAAGGCGGTCAGGTATATCACGAACCCGGAGAAGACGGACGGCTACCGGCTGGTGAGCACCACGACCGGCCGCCAAGTGGACGATGCGCAGGGCATCGCCGACGTGTATCTGCGCAACATCGGCCGGGCGAAGGGCGGTGCGGGCCGGAAGGGCGCGGTGCTGGCGGAGCATATCATCCAGAGCTTCGACCCCGAGGACGATATCACGCCGGAGCAGGCGCACAGCCTGGGCATCCGGTTCGTCCACGAGATCGTCGGCGAGGAGTACGACTTCACCATCGCGACCCACACCGACCGGCACCATATCCACAACCACATCCTGCTGTGCCCGAACAGCAATCTGACCCACCGTAATCTGAAACCCTACAAGGTCCTCGGCCGGTGGCGGGAGGCCAGCGACCGGCTGTGCCGTGAGAACGGGCTGCACACCATCGCGCCCAAGCCGGTCAGGCATCCGGCGCCGCAGATCGGTGAGCTGAACGCCAGCGCGGACGGGCGGAACGTCAAGGACATGGTGCGCACCGCGATCGGCCGGGCCTGCCAGGAGGCGCACGGTTTCGATGACTTCCGTTCTCTGCTTTCAGGTCTGGGTGTGGATGTGTCGGTGCGTGGCCGGCATCTGACCTACACGGCCGCGGCATCGGGGCGGAGGTTCCGGGATGTGCGGCTGGGAGTGGGCTGCGGCGAGCAGGAGGTGATGGGCCGGATCGGCCGGAGGACGATGAACATGTTCGCGTTCGACCGCACCCTTGTCGCCAATCGTGATGCCATGGGCGTGCGGGTGTGGCTGCCCGGCTCTGGGCGGAAGCTGATGCTCGCGATTCCCGCGAATCGGATTGTGCGGGACGGCCGTACGTTCCGCGCCTACCTCGCACGGGATGTACGGCAGGTGCTCACCGGTCCCGATGGCATCTATGCGCAGACGGTCGACTGTGACGGGCTGTACGAATGGTTCGCAAAGCCGAAGGTGCGGTTGGAGGATTACGCCCGCCGACGGCTCTTCCCCAGTGACCTGCGCGGGCTGGGCGGCCGGGCAATCGCCACCGCATTGGCCTGCGACCGGTTACGCGAGAGCTTGGACGAATTGCAGGCCATCAGCCGGGTGGTCGACCACCACACCACACGCAGGGAGGCGTTCGACCGGCTGACCGGGAAGGTCGAATCCGGTGAGGCGAGGATGCGCGAGCTGGTAGTCGCCATCGCCGTGGCCCGTGACCAGGGCGATTCGACCGAACGCTTAGAACGGGAGCTGGACGCGGTGTGCAAGACCACCGGCGCCAACGCTGACGAGGCGCTGGCGTTGCGACGGATACTGGAACGCGACCGGAAGGCCGGAAGCCATGGCGACGGTCCCGTCCGTCCAAACCGGCCCCGACGTCGGGCAACCTGAGTGGGTGGCGGGGCATTCCCGCCATCATTTGAGGGCGGGAGGCTGTGATGCCGGCTGAGGATCAGGCGCAGGACTATGCGCTGAGGGTGTTCGAGGGCGGCGCGCGCGTTGTTCTCGAATTGTCGGGCCGTGGCGTGGCATGGTCGCTGGGCCGGCTTGGCGCTGGTGTCAGGCTTGCACACGGGAGGGTGCATGAGGCGCGGCACAACTCGGGCAGCGTGTCGGTCAGGGATCTGAACAGGACGCGCGAGCCGTTGAAGGTCGTGGAGGTCGAGGCCGGTCGGGAGCGCAGCCTGGCCCGCCAGTTGAAACGGGCCGGCATCGCGTTCCATATCGAGCGCGACCGGAAGACCGGGAGCGTGTACCTGCATTTCGCGGGCCGTGACACCGACGAGGTGCGCCACGCGGTCGAGAAGGTCGTCGTCGGATTGGACATCGCCGCCCGCCAATACGAGCAGGAACACGAACAGGGCCAATCCGAGACGGCAGCGAGAAACGAAGAAGCAAGCCGGCAACAGGCAGCCCGCCATCAAAGCGAAGAGCATCGCTCCGAGGAAACACAAAAGCAGGAAAACGCGAAAGAGGCCGGACATCCTCGCGAGCCTTGGAATCCGGAATCTGTTGACAACCCGTGCTTTGATTTCAGAACGGTGGCATGGGACGCGGACGCCTCCATCATCGCGGCCAATCTGGAACGCGAATCAATTCCCTTCAGACAGGAGACGACCGGAGAAGGCCTGCAGCGGTTCTTCTATCCGCGCGGCGAGGCCCGGAGGGTCGCCGGGCTAATCGAACGTCTGACCGACCGCACCCCGGGTCTGGACTGGGACCGGTTCTTTCCTCCCGACGGGCCGCTAGAGGCTACGAAGCCGCAACAGGGTGTCAAGCCCAAAACGGCGCGGCCCGGAACCGGCCGGGGCGACGACGCGAAAGCGGGCAGCCCGCATCATGTGAAGACGAAGGCCGAGACCGTGCATGGAATCAGGTCGCGTGCGGCCGAACGGGTCCGAGGTTCGGCCCGGACGATGCCTAAGCCAATGAAGACCAGAACCAGATAGGAGAACAGACATGGAATCAGGCGACGAGAATATCGGGCACGTCGGGACGTCGAAACCGGTACGGCGCGAGGTGTGGCCGGGTGTGAGTCTGCCGAACGGGTTCGTGCACCCGTACACGCATCGGACTCGGGACGGCAGGGAGTTTTCGATGATGCGGGTCTCAATCCCGGAGGGCACGATGCTGCACGGGCTTGAGGCGGGCGGCTGGCAGGTCGATGCGTTCATGAACCGGCGAGCACGCGGGCAGAAGGAGGCCGGGAGGCCGGTGACGGTGCGTTTCATGCCGGGCAGGCCGATCGAGCTGTGGCGCGGGGCCGGGCCGGCGCGGCAGACCATGCGCGTCAACGACCCGTGGGACCTGTGCCGGGCGATACGACGGGAACGCGACGACTATGCCAGACGCATGGCCGAACGGCACAACACCAGGGATATGGCGGCCGTCATGGATGTGGATGCACGCAGGGGCGAGTTCGTCGGTGACGGCGTGCCCCGCACCGCCGGCGGCGAACCCTTCGAACCCCTCGCCGAATACCCCAAACCGGCCAGCAACCATGACGCAACGGCCACAGAACGAACGACACGCGACAATCCGGAAAACTGTAGCAGCCGGCACGAAACCAACATGGCGGCGTCCACGAGGAGGATGCGCAGATGAGCGAAACAGACCAGGATACAAGAACCGAGAGAATGCCGGGCAGGGGCACGCTTCTGTTGGAGGGCGCGGGCACGGTGCCGCGTGGCGGGCTGTCGAACTGCCGGATACGCACGGCGTTCACGAACGACGCGGGGAAACGGATCTACTTCGAGGCGCAGGGCATATCGAAGCCGCCCAAGGGCGACCGGTATCGCAAGGCGTTCGCCGGCATCCCGTGGGAGGACTACGGGTCGACCGACTTCGCCTTCGAGATCACCGGGCGGCATGACGACATCAACCAGCGTCGGCTGCCCCAACAGCAACATGCCGGCAGGCCCGTAAACCTAGGCGAGTTCCCCTACACCAGCCAAGGCCTGCTGGATTACATCAACCGGCAGTTCGGTTGCTCGTTCGACGCTGTCAAAATCGTCAACGACGGCTCTTACCGCGTCCATGGGCATGACGGCTACAAGTTCGGCGACAGCACCGGACAGCAGGAGCCTCATGCGGTAGATGACAGGAACACGGTGCTCGAACGAATCCGGCATCGCGCCGACGGCAGAACCAACAGCGCCACGGCCGCCCGCCACGCCCCCACACGTCCACGGGCCAGAGGATGACCGACATGCGAGCCATCGAAGATATGGACGGCGAGGCCGCCGAGGTGTGGGCCGAAGGCATGCTGGCCGAGGACATCATATATGCCGAGGACCGCAAGGGGCCGGTCGCAGTATTTACCCTGCGGGTGCCGTTGCACGCCGACGGCATGCTGGCGTTGCGCGTCGAGGCACGCGGCCAGGCCGTGCCCTATCTGAAAGCCTCGGAAAGCAGGCGGGGCGACTGGCTGGTCATCAACGGCGCCTTCCACGACGACACCGGGGACGGACACATCACCGCGGGCACAGTGTGCGCACACACATCGATAGGCTGGCACGGTGCCGACCGGCAATAACACCATGCCCACAGGATGCCAGCCAACCGATGGCGTCGACCCGGACTCCCCTGCAGGCCGTCTCGTCACAAAGATATACGGCCCCGGACGCAGGGCGGCTCAAAACGGGCGCATGACATGGATCCTCCCCATCCCAGAAAACAATACCGACCCCACAGACACGGACGAGGATATGCGCACTGTATTGGACGAATGGCTGGAAGCCGCCGGCAGGACGCCTGTCGATAAGCCATACGATTCCTCCGACGAAGCGACCAATGACAACAGCGGGCGGGAAACGATAAGGTTCGATCGCGGAGGCACCATCACGGCCATCCTCGAACGTGCAAGAAAACGAGTCAACCACAACCAAGGCAGGCAACGATGACAAGCAGAACGCTACGCACCATCCTCGCCACCATGGCGGGCATGGGCCTGCTGTTCTGGCTGGGCGACAAGACTGGATGGCAGGTACGCACCGATCTGGCAGGCGGCATGACCTGGGTGGATGCGGCCGACCGGTTCTGGCTCGACCTGCAGCACCCCCTGCACTTCAGCGTTGACAGGGCCGACCTGCTCTGCGGGCTGGCGTTCTGCGGGCTCGGGCTGCTGGCATGGGCCTATCACGCCTCCACCCGTCTGGCCACACGCCCCGGCGAGGAGCACGGCAGCGCCAAATGGGGCACGCCCCGAGACATCGCCCCGTTCACCGACCGGCAACCCGAACGCAACCTCACCTTCACCCGTACGGAACGGCTCAGCCTCGACACCCGCAGGACCCAGCGCAACCTCAACGTGCTGGTGCTCGGCTCCTCCGGCTCGGGCAAGACCCGCAGCTACGTGAAACCCAACCTGCTGACCGCCGACATGAACTTCGCATGCACCGACCCGAAAGGCGAACTGAAACGCGACACCGAACAGGCCATGCGCGACCACGGCTATGAGACCCGCACGCTCGACCTGATCCACCTGGACCAGTCAGATGGTTTCAACCCCATGCGCTACCTCGACCCCGTGGAGCCCGAGCCGTCGATTCTGCGGCTGGTCGACAACATCATCACCAACACCACCGGCGACAGGAAAGACAGCGACGGGTTCTGGGAACGCGCCGAACGCGCCCTGCTGACCGCGCTCATCGCTTGGGTCTACTACACCGAGGACGGCACCACCACCGACCCCGACGGCACCGTACGCGACAACATGAGCCTGACCAAGGCCGTCGACATGGTCTCTCTGATGCAAGCCAGCGAAGAGGACGAGACCCGGGAATCCATCATCGACGCCCAATTCGCCGAAGCCCACACCGAGGCCGAAAACGCACGCCAGCACCCCGAGCAATACGACCGCGAGACCCTCAGGATGCTCGACGGGCTCGCCTTCGCCTGCACCCAATACCGCACCTTCACCCAAGGAGCCGGCGAAACCAAGAAAAGCATCATCATCAGCCTCGGCGTACGCCTCGCACCCCTGCAGGTCCGACAGGTCCGCGACATCCTCGACCACGACCAGCTCGACCTCACCAGCCTCGACGAGGGCAGGCGAGTCGTCTACTTAGAGACCAGCGACACCGACGGCACGTTCGGCTTCCTCGCCGCCGTCTTCTACCAAAGCCTCTTCGAGACCCTCATCCGCAAGGCCGACAGCAGCTCCGACGGCACGCTCGGACGCGACGTGCACTGCATGCTCGACGAGTTCGCCAACATCGGCAAAATACCCAACCTCACCCGGCTTATCTCCACCATCAGAAGCCGCCGCATCAGCATGAGCATCATCCTGCAGACCTACAGCCAGGGCAAAGCCCTGTACAAGGACGACTGGGAGACCATCGCCGGCAACTGCGACAGCCAACTCTTCCTCGGCGGCAACGAGAAAAGCACCACCGAATACATATCCGAACGCCTCGGCAACCAGACCATCGACATCATCGAAACCAGCGAAAGCAAAGGCACCAACGGCAGCCACAGCACCTCCATACGCAAGAACCAGCGCGCCCTCCTCGACCGCGACGAACTCGGAAGACTCCCCACCGACCAATGCATCTACCTACTACGAGGAGTACGGCCATTCCTGTCAAAGAAGCAAATACTCAAATAAATCCCAAACAGCCGGTGTATTCATGCGATATGCACAAATACACCGGCTGTCAGGGGAAGGACGAAGTCTTAAAATTCGAATCGTTCCCGGCTATTCCTCGGGTTCGACGTCGACGACTTCCATGCGGTCTTCGGCCTTGGGTGCGGAGGGCAGCCAGATGGAGGAGACGGTGCCGACGAGGGTCATGATGACGATGCCGGCGAACGCCCAGCGGAAGGCGCTCAGCGGGGTCTGGCCCGGCATGGTGGCGATGGCCTGGAGGAGCACGGCCACGACGGCGGTGCCGACGCACATGCCGACCTGCTGGAAGACCTTGGTGATGATGGAGACGTTGGGGGTGTCCTTGGAGCTGATGCCGATGTAGCCGGCGGATCCGACCGGGATGCCGACGATGCCGACGGCGATGCCGCGGATGAGCAGCAGGACCGAGAGCAGGACGAGGTTGGTGTTCAGTCCCGCGAAGCAGAACGGGACGGTGGTCAGGGCGCTCAGGAGGAAGCCGGCGACGGCGACCGGGCGGTTGCCGTACTTGTCGCTCAGGTTGCCGGCGATGACCCGGCTGATCAGCGAGCCGACGCCTTGGGGCACGAGCAGCAGGGCCGCGTTGAGGACGGATTCGTGGCGCAGGACCTGCCAGTAGATCGGCAGGAGGAACTGGGCGGAGTAGATGGTCATGCCCATGGCGATGGAGGCGACGGACGAGGACCAGACGGAGCGGTGGCGCAGCAGTTTGATGTCGATCAGGGTGCGTTCGCTGTCGCGGGTGCGCGGCCAGAGCACGAAGAAGACGAGCAGCAGCACGCCGACGACGAGCGGGACGATGACGTCCTTGCGGTTGAAGCTGGCTTCCTGGGAGACGTCGGTCAGGCCGAGGAGCAGTCCGGCGAGGCCGACCGCGGACGATACCAGGCCGACGATGTCGAGGCTGCGTTTGGACGCCTTGCGTTCGCCGCTGTCGTGGAAGGCGGGGAACGCCAGGATGATGGCGACGACGGTGAACGGGACGTTGATCCAGAAGAGCCATTTCCAGCTCATCCAGTTGAGGATGAGGCCGCCGAGCACCGGGCCGAGGATCGGGGCGACCGAAAGCGGCAGGGAGATGGTGGACATGAGGGTGCCGAACGATTCGATGCCCTGGCTCTTGGCCTCCTGGACGAGCAGCGTCTGCATGAGCGGCATCGAGATGCCTGCGGAGAAGCCCTGGACGAAGCGGAAGAATATCAGCGAGCCGATGTTCCACGCGAAGCCGGCGCCGATGGAACCGATCAGGAAGATCACCAGTCCCGCGATCCATGACGTCTTGTTGCCGAACCGGGCCTGGGCCCAGCCGACGATCGGGGTGGCCACGGCCTGGGCGAGCAGGTAGGCGGTCGACACCCACTGCACCATGGCCATGGTGGTGTGGAACTGGCCGATCATGTTGTTGAGGCCGATCGAGACGATGGTCGAGTTCATGCCGGGCATGAACACGCCCAGGATGAGGGCGGTCATCAGCAGGCCGGTCCCCTGCAGTTTCTGCGGTTTGTTTTGTGGTTCTGCACTCACCGTGCATTCCTCCAATGATTGATGTTTTTCCATACGCGATGCCGTTCTTTTCACCAAACGTTTAGATACGGTTGCGTATCTTACTTACGGAGAGTATAGTAACCGTCATGGATAAGATACGCAACCGTATCTTGAAAGGAAAGGCGGTTTTGTATGCCGAATCACACTACGGCCACGCGCCGTCGGGGCGGGGAGCTCGAGGACGCGCTGCTTGACGCGGCGTGGGAGCAGATAGCCGACAAGGGCATGCACGGCTTCAATTACGAGGCCGTCGCCGCACGCGCCCACTCCTCCAAGACCGTGCTGTACCGGCGCTGGCCAACACGGGAAGGCCTGTTCGCGGCGGCACTGCGCCGAAGGCTGAAACTCTGCCCCCTGCAGGCTTCCGACACCGGCTCCCTGCCCGGCGACGTGAAGGCGCTGCTCCGCGAGGCGAGCGACAAACGGCTCGACACCATCGTGGCGCTCACTTCGCTGAGACCTCTATATATGGGCGGCGAACATGAGACGAGCGAAAACAACACCGGCGGGCTGCACGCACAGGCCAATGCGCACTCAGGCCCCAGCATGAAAAAGATATTGAAGCGCGCACACGGCCGGGGCGAACTGACCGTCGACCTGCCCGAACGCGTGGCCGCGCTGCCGGTCAACCTGCTCTGCACCGGCATCATGGCCAGCGGCCGCCGCCCGAACGAAGCCGACATCGACTTCATCGTCGACGACGTCTTCATGCCCGTCATTTACGCATACCAATCAAGGCCCGACCTCTTCCCTGCCCATGCGAATCAAGAGGACCAAGAAGGATCCAGGCCATGTCCCGTCAGCCCAAAACGATGCCAACAGGCAGAACGCACATCAAAGAACAAATGAAGCAATGAAGAAGGACCCGAACATTGAGCGAAAAAACAAGCAAAGAACTCGCCAATCCTTTCATCGCCATCCCCATTGAAAATCCGCTAAGCTCCCCGGAAGCCCGCATCCCGGTCGAGATGGAGGATGCATCAGGCATACTGCTGCAAGGCAAACGGCTACGTTCGTTCGCCTACACCACCGACGCCGCCGTCATCCACAACACGAACGCAGACGCCATTCTCGCGGTCTACCCGTTCACCGGCCAGCCTGTGATCAACCAGGCCATCCTTTCGGTAGCCCAGGCACCGGTCTTCGTTGGAGTCGGCGGCGGCACCACTTCCGGCCCACGTGTGGCCGAACTGGCGGTGTTCGCCGAAATGCAGGGCGTGGCCGGAGTCGTGGTCAATGCGCCCATCGATGCGGACATGGTAAACAAGGTTGCGTCAATTGTTCACATACCCGTAGTAGCGACCGTCCTCGATGACGACGAGACCGTCGACCGGAAAATCGAAGCCGGAGCACGGATCATCAACGTCGCCGCAGGACGGAACACACCAGAAATTGTCGCCCGCATCAAGGAAAGGTATCCCAACATCCCCTTGATCGCAAGCTCAGGAGGCGACCCGGGCTCAGTACGCGCCACCATCAACGCAGGCGCGAACGCATTGACCTGGACTCCGCCCAGCGCGCAGATGCTGCAAAAAGCCATGATGGACGACTATCGTCACGGCAGGCCAGCACACCATGGAAGTGGTGCGACCATGCCTGCAGAAACCCCGGCTACCTATGGTTCCGTAACAACAAGCAACAGTTCCGCACCGCAGAATACGGACAACGGCCACATCATCATCGACACCAATCTCGCCCACGCTCCACGTCACAAACTCAAAAACCAGCTTGACGGCCAGGAATAGAACCCACAGGCCATAAAAACACAGTAGCCATCATCTGAACCCCTGTGAAGGCCCTTCAACCAGTGCGATTTTCCATCCATTAGACCTTTGATAACTGAACACAAGACACCATGGGCTTTCGAGACCGGTCCATACGTTGCAGATGGCGGTGTCGTTGTCTCGGCCGAAGGCGAGGTAGCCGGTGAAGATCGGGGCCGGTTGCGATTGGATGTCCGAGACCGGCATATCCAGGCCTTTCGCGTCCTTGATGAAATACTGCTGCAGTTTTGTTGATCGGTCCGGGCCGTCGGTGACATAGGTGGCGAGGGCCTTGGGCGCGACCTGCTCGCATACCTGCTCCGGTTTCAGAACACTGGCTGCATGACTTTTCTTTCCGTTTTCGGTTTTCGGCTTGTCGATGCTGATGGAGTTTGGAGCCGGCCGTGTTTCCTGTTTCTGTATATTGGTTGGCCAGAAGGCCATCAAACACAGGCCCAACACGACGAACATTCCGAGCGCCGCCAGCGCCAGTTTTCGTTTCCTGTCGATCATTCTCTTGTTCCCCTCTTGCGTCTCAGTGGATGAATATGACGCCGTCGCCCATTGCCTGCAATTGTTGGACGGTTATGGTCTCGATGACTACGGCCATCCAGCCGGTGCCGGACTGGCTGATGATGATGGACCCGTCGTCGTTGACCTGTTCGACGATGGCCACGTGCCCATAGGCCGGGCTGCTGCCGTGTACGCCGGGGCGGAAGCTGATGGCGTCGCCGGGGCGCGGCCCTTCCCCGACGCTCATGCCGAGGCTTCTGGCCTTGTCGGCCCAGAAGCCGCCGTTGCCCATGTAGGGGTCGACGGGTTTGCCGATCTGCCGGCGGCGGATGAAGGCCCACCAGGTGCATTGGAATCTCTCGTAGGTGGCTGATGACTGGTCGGTGCCGGTGGCTTCGACGTTGACGTGGTAGCCGTCCGAGTTCATCACCAGCGGTGGGCTGAGCCTGCCGACGGTGGCACCCTCGTCGACGTTGCAGCTCTGGCCGCCGCCGGTCATGCGATGCACGTTCTCAAGATATTTCTGGGTGCTTTGCGGGATGCTGGGGTATTTCATGAGGTTGCCTTCCCCTGCGTTGTGGGCGATGATGAGCGCGTCTTCGTCACTGAGCTGGGCGAAGGCGGCTCCGGGGTGCGAGGCCTTGAGGTCTTTGACGCCGTTCATGCGGTTCTTCAGGTAGGTGCCGCCGTAGTGGGCGTGGGTCATGGGGTCGGTGATGCCTTCGGGTGGTGTCTGGTCGGCACCTTGCGGGTGCACGCCGCGCCATACGCTGCGGTTCATCTGCAGCAGGCCCCACGTGCCGCCGTTGCTGTCATCGGCGTAGGCATCGGGTCTGAATCCGCTCTCCTGGCTCATGATCGCAGCGATCAGGGGCTTGTCCAGTCCGCTGGCGGTGGCGGCTTCGTCGACCCATGGTTGTGCCTGGTCGGGGACCTTCACGCTGCCGTATCCGCAGGAGGCGGTGGCGGTGGCCGGCATCAGCAGCGAAAGCATGAGTGCGGCGATCATGGCTACGGCGAGTACCCCGGCCAGCACCGGTGCGGTCGTCAGTGCTGCCACGGCCGTGGCGGCCATTGTTTTGACGGATTCAAACGTTTGCACGGCTCTGCGGTAGATGGCTTGCACTGATCGGACAGCCGTCGAACCAGCCGTATGCACAGCGTTGTTTGTGGATGCGACGCTTTTCGAGGCTTTTCCAGCTGTGCTGCCTGCCGGCTTCCCTATGTTCCTGACCGAGTGTCCTTTGTTGTATATGGTCTTTCCGGCCGCTGTGGCGATGGCATGTCCCGCTTCGGAGCGGGACCGGGATTCGAACGCATCTTCCCCGTCGTTCCGATTACCCTCGTTCCGTCCCATCTCTGTTCGACTATTTGCCAAAGCGCCTCTTGTCAGACTATCGGTGATTCGGAGTTTTCTGTTTCGTCTGTTTGTCCCGTCTGCTTCCGTGTCTTTGAGCTTGTCGGAGAATCGGTCGCCGGCCTTCCGGGTTTTGTCGGTTTTGGCGTTCTCCCTGCCCTTGGAACCGTCTTCGGTTTTCCTGCCTGCATGGTCTGCAAGTCCGGTATCACCCGGTCCGCTTCCGCTGGCGTTGCCTTCGGTTCCTGCCTTCATCTCTTCGGGAACGATGGTTTCGGGTTCGGCTTGTCTTCCGGTTTTTCGTGCTTTTATAGGATGCCGGTCACGTAGGTGGGCGGCAGCTCCTTGCTGCTGTTGGGCGGAGGCGTGGAAGACGCGGACATTGTGCGATGCCTTTACCGCTCCGGTTGGTTGCGCCTGTCTCATCGGACTTGCTTGGGCAGTGGCGGGGCGGGCATGCCGTCGACACTTCCGGTATGTTCGCCGAATTTGGTGGTGAAGAGCCGGTACATGCGGCTCTGTTCACTGATTCTTCCGTTGAAGGGGATGAACGCCGTGCCGGATTTGAGCATGCCCTGACCGGGCTGCACGCCGGTGAAGTACTCACGCTGCTCCCCCGACAGCTTCAGCATCCTGCACAGGGTGTCGGCGTCCGTGCTGGTCTGGTTCATCAGCAGCAGGAAGTCCGAGTTGGCGAGCATGAGACGTGCGTCATCGTTCAATAACAATTCCTCGATGTTCTGGGTGATTCCCGTGACGCTCAGGCCCCATTTGCGGGCGCGCTTGTAGATGCGCAGAAAGTAATCGGCCGCGAACGGGTTGCTGAAGAGCATATGAAACTCGTCGACCCACAGCCAGGTGCGTCGCCCTTCGGCACGGTTGCGCACGACGCGGTTCCATATCTGGTCGAGCACGACCATCATGCCGAACGTCTTGAGTTCCGCGCCCAAGCCCATGACGTCGTAGACCACGAACCTGTTGTGCACGTTGACATCGGTGGGGTGGCTGAACGCGTTGAGGCTGCCGGTGGTATAGATCTCCAGGCTTTGTGCGGCGTGCGTGGCTTCGTCGTCGTTCATTGCGGACAGGGCGACCTGCAAGTCAAGCAATGTCGGCATCTCCGTTCGGGTTCCTGACCTGAGTTCCTGATACAAACTGATGACGGCCCTATCGACCAGCGCACGTTCGACGCGGCCCATGCCATCGGACCCACCGATCAGCGCATCGAGCATATTCAAGACGGCGGCGCATTTCTGCCGTATCGGGTCGCCGTCCCCGCCGGTCGCGCCGTTTCCGAGTTCGATGTCGAGCGCGTTGATGTGCTGGCTGGACTCCTCGCCGATGGCGACCCGTTCCCCGCCCAGCGCCAGGCAGAGGGGCGTGAACTCGCGCTCGGGGTCGATGATCAGCAGGTCGTCGTCGGGGCGGGTGAGGAAGGTCTGCATGATCTCGTTCTTCGCCGCCTGGCTTTTGCCCGACCCCGTGGTGCCGAGGATGAACCCGTTGCCGTTCATGCTTTTGGTCCGGTCGACGACCAGCGCGTTGCCGCTCCGTGCGTTGACGCCGTGGAACACGCCGCCGGGCTGCATGAGCTCCTGCGTGGTGAACGGGATGAGGATGGCCGCGCCGCTGGTGGTCAGGCTGCGCCGCATCGGCAGCGGGTTCACGCCCAGCGGCAGGCTGGCGTTGAGCCCTTCGATCTGCATGTAGGTCAGGGCCTCGGCCACGCATGACTGGCCGTCCACCACGCCCATCACGTCCCGTGCCAGCCGGTCCAGCTCCTCGACGCTGCCGGCGGCGATGTTGACCACGATGAGCGAGTCGATGAGCCGTTCCCCGTTGTGTTTCAGATCGGCGCGCAGGTCGCCGGCCTCCTCCAACGACTCCTGCAGGTCGTGGGGCAGGTAGGCGTCGGGCTGGTGGCGTTTGGCGTTCTTGCCGCGCTCGTCGGCGGCCTGCATCTCCATTTCGGCGATCTTGGTGTTCACGAGTTTCAGCCCGGCCGCCTTCGTGCGCGGCTTGAGGTGGATGCTGACGCTGATGTCGGCCTTGATGTCGGTGAGCCCGGCGATGAGGGAGTCGGAGAGGTAGTCCGGAAAGTCGCTGATCCACAGCGTGGCCGTGTAGGTCTCCTTGTCTCCCGCGTCAATGCGGAGCCTGCGGCGGTCGTGGGCGTCGATGGCCCACGGGGCCACCCAATCCTTGGTCGACGCGTGACGTCTGGCAGCGAACGCATCCTCGTCGAACGTGTAGCGTTGCCCGCGCCTGAGCGTCGAGTGCAGCACTCCCAAACGCTCGGTCCGGTCGAGCCTGTGCGCCTCACATCCGTCGACGCTGCGCAGCTGGGACTGCGCCGACAGGCACGCCCGGTTCAGCAGCGTCACCGCTCGCTCCTTGTCCCGTTCCGTGAGGGTGAAAGTCAGGTACTTGTCGGTAAGGCTGCTGGTCGCGCCGCCACCATTGAGCAAACGGCGCACATTGCGGTTGAAATCCCCGCGCAGCCCGTCGAACCGGTCGCCCTTTTCGGTCATGGCGATACGGCGGCTGACCAGCTCCGGGTCGAGGGTGCGGGTCGTGACCGTGACCTGCAGGGCCATACCGTCCGGCAGCGAGTTGAGGAACCGGCTCCACCGGTCGACGATGTCCATCTGGTGTTCCTGTGTGCTGATCGCGTAGTTGATGTCACCGATCCGCAACGTCGCACTCCAACGGTCGTCACCAAGGTGGGCGATGCCGTTGGGCAGCATCGCATCATAGCCGATCAGTTCCCTTACGGTTCCCGGCACATGGGCGGTTGGGTGCTTCTTCGGTTTCCCGGAACCGGTTTCGACCTGATTGTTCCCGGTCTTGTTCCTGTTGCGTTTCAGTTTCATCGTCCTGTTCCCTTTCGTCTCCGGTGTCGGTGCCGGTCATGTTCTTGTCGTGCTCGTTCGTCCCGGGCCTGCGGGTGGAACGCAGGACGGTCCTGCCGTCCCGGAGGAAGACAGACTGGCCGAACCGCTGGCGCAGCATGTAGCGGATGTACGCCTCCGGTTTCAGGCCCTTGGGCCGCCACCACCCCCACAAGGCGACCGGCAGACAGACCAGCACCAGCAGGTCGCTGCCCAGATCGGTGTTGTGCAGGACCATGAAGAACAGCCAGCTCTCCCCGCCGCCGAGCAGCAGCATCAAGCCCGTGGCGGCCAGTTGGCGCCAGCTCATCCCGAGCATGACCTTGGCCTCGACCCCGGCGACCTCCTTGTACACGCGCATCTGCAACGCCACGTCTATCCCCTTCCTCGCATTCGGTTCATCATTCGCCCGCTATGGCACGGCTGACCCGTTGGGACACGGAGACGACGAACAGGAGCATGATTCCCGCCATCATCAGATTGCCGAAATTGCCCATGACCCATTGCGTGAGCTTGGCATTGGTCCCATCGGGAACCTTGACCGCGTCCACCACAATCTTCTGGTACAGAGCGATGCAGATGAACAGGGTGACCGCGTTCAACGACGTGCGGGCATACGATTTGAAATAGCCGACCGCAATAGGCTTGGTGTCCTCGTGCATAAGCAGTGCGAACGGCAGAGATTGGAAAGCGGTGAGCGCGTAAATCTCGATGAAACGGACGTACATGACCACCGTGGCGACCACCGCCGCCAACTGGCTCAACACCCACGGAATCAACAGCATCACCAGAACCGCGAGCTGCCCGGTCATGCCGGCGTCCTTGACCTGATCGGCCATCTGGTCGCCCACACCCAGACCGGCCGGACCTCCCCCGCCGGCCGACAGCTGGTGGGAGACGCCGCCAATCATGAACTGGGTCACCCCGTCGAACGCCTGCAAGATGAGGTTCGCATTCTGGGCGATTGCCATGACCATCGCCATCTTGAACATCGTGGCAGCCACGATCTTCACGCCGAGCTCGCCGCCGTCCTGGATACGCGACGAGTTGCGCGCCAGCTCCATGCTGAACATGACCGCCAGCACGACAGCCGTCAACGGTTTCACCGCCGTCTGATGGATGTTCAGGGCAGTCTGGTAGAGACCACTGTTCCACGCCTCCGGGCTTGTCGACAGCAGGCTCGAGGCGAGGTTGCCGACCCCTCCGCCGCCGACGGCGTTGAGCATGCCGACGACGAGGTCCTGCAACGCGGACATATCAGAGGGCGACCGTCTTGAAGATCGCCGCAGCCGCACAGATCAGGCCACCGCCCACAATCTGCCACATGCCCGACTTCATATCAGGCCCGTTCTGGTCCTTCAACGCACCGCCGAACGTAATCGCGCCCCACACCGCCCACAGGCCGCCGCCGATGATGGCGAACTTCGAGAACAACTCCAATATCTGCGTCAACTGCGTCACAGCCATACCCCCGGTATTCAAAGACTTCGACCGCGCGGACGCGCGACCATGACAAGTTTCCAGCAACAGCGACGGGATATGGGCGGACAGACAAAACGGTGGGTTCTCCCATAAAGAGACAACCCACCGTACTTATCCGACAATCAACGAGATCAGGAAATTAGGCCTCCCATTCCCGCCAATCTCCTGCGCTGCATGATAATGAGGATTCCCGCGACTGACAGACCTATGGTCAGCAACGCGATACCTAGAACACCAGTGCCCGTGATGGCAAGCGATGCAACATGCACGCTCTCGTCGGCCACTCGTGGCTTGCCGTAGCTGACCAAGTGATAGTTGTCGCGTCGGATGAGCTTTTCACGCCAGTAGTGGTCGCCGGTTCCGGCGTTGACGCCGGGGCTTCTGACCTTGGTGGCTCCGGGGTATACGTCGACCGGTTTGGTGGTCGCGTTCAGGGTGTCCTTGGAGACGTCGCCGGGGTGCCGGTCCCATAGTTCGAAGACGAGCTGGTAGCCGTCGGGCACCGTGCCTTGGATATAGGCGGTGTCGTGGATGGGTAGACCGGGCATGCCTGTGGGGTCGGCCTTGGTGGTTACCTTGACGAGGTCGACGGTCTCCCCCGCTTCGCGGGCCGCACCGGTGTGAATCGGCTGGTCGGCGGGGTCGGGTTCCGTATTCAGGTCGGCGTTCGTGTCACGTGTCTGTACGGGATTGCTGTGGTAGAGGGCTGCTCGCCAGTAGTAGGTGCCGGTCTTCTTCACAGTCGTCTCTGGACTGGTGGCGGTCTTCTGGCCGGTCTTGAGCATGATGTGTTTGGAGTTCCACACCAGTTTGTCGGCCTTCGGGTTGTTGTCTTGCTCCTGCCGGTAGAGGCGGAAGACGAGGTATTGGCCGTCGTGGACGGTTCCTTCGATCCTTGCGGTGTCGTGAATCGGGGCATCTGCTTCGGCGACGCGTTCGGTCGTGGTGGTCACGCGCACCACGTCCACTGATTCGGACGAGATGCGGGCGGGGCCGACGAACAGAGGCTCGGGCTGGACGATGCCGCCCTTATGACTGGCGGGGCGGTAGACGACGTTGCGCCAGTAGTAGCGGCCGGGCTGCGTCGGTGTCCATTCGGGGCTTTCGACGCTTACCGTTCCTTCGGCGACCGGCTGGCGTTTGGTTGTAGACATGAGCACGTCCTTGGAGGGATCGTTGCCGGAGTCCTGCTTGTAGATGCGGAACTCGGTGCGGGTGCCTTCTGCAACGTGGCCGTCGAACAGGGCGGTGTCATGTATCGGCTCGCCGGTGTGGGATTCGTGGTCGGTCGTCGTGTTGACGGTGATCACCTGCGTGGTCTCGTCAGGATTGAGCGCGGAGTCCGTGTAGAACGGCTGGTTTTCGAGATGGGAACCGTCGGGGTTGCCGTTGCCGTCCATGCCGGGTTTCACCGGCTCGCCGTCGCCCGCAAGGTTCTTGCGTGGCGCGGTGAGGCTGAAGACCCAGTGGTAGCCGCCCACGTCGGGGCGCTCGTACTGCGGGCCGTCGATGGTGGTCTTGCCGTCCTTGAGAGCCTGTTCGGCCTGTGTTTTCGTGACCAGGATGCTGCCGTTGGGCACGTCGGGCCATGACGCGACATCGTTCTGCGTGCCGTCGTTCCGATCTCGGGTGAGCGTCCACGAGACCTGGGTGCCTTCGGCGACGGGTCCGGTGATGGTCACCTTGTCGGCGATCGGATGGCCGGCGATCTGCATGGTCTCGGCCTCACTGGTGGCTTTGATGATGCGGAACGTCTCACGTGGCTCGCGTTGCGTGCCGAGTTTGACGGCTTTGTGGGTGTCGTGGTCGCTGACCTCGACCTGCCAGTAGTAGATGCCGATCTGTGTCGGGGTCTGCTTGGAGCTTACGGCCTCGGTCTGCCCGCTGGCCAACGTCGTGTAGCCGGTGGTGGCGAGTTTCGTGTCGGTGGATTCGTCGCCCTGGCCCTGCTTCCAGAGGTTCCAGCGGATGTCGAGGCCGTCCTTGAGGTCGTCGCGGATGTCGCCCGACTGCTTCCAACGGACGTTGGTGAGATCGGTGTGGTCGCTGACGGCGGTGCCGAGCTCGAACTCGGTGGCCACGTCTGTGACTGCGTCAATGGCACGGAACGATTCGCTTGGCGTGCCGGGCTTACCGTGGTGCAAGTCGGTGGCATCTGCGGGCAGACGGTAGTGTTCCTCGAACACGTAATCCGCAGCGTCCGGAATTTTCACCGGGTCGCTGGTGAGCGTGTTCGTGAACGCGTCCGCGTCGTAGCCGGCGAAGTCCTTGAGCGGCTTGCCCTTGAGGTCGGAGACCAGCCTGTCGTCGCCGACGTGGTGCAGCTCGAAGCCTAGTGTGCCGTTCGGGTCGGCCCATCCTTCGATTTTGGCGGTATCCTGCGTGGTGCCGCCATTGCTGGACCACTTGTATGTCGAGGTGGTCACGCGGATGGCGTGGAACAGTTCGCTTGGCTCGTTGCGTTTGGCGTACCACGGGTTCACACCGTCCGGCATGAAAGCCGTGCCGTCGGGTTTGGTCAGCGTGGCGACCCAGTAATAGTCGCCGGGGTCGGTGATATGGATTGGTTCGCCATCGATGTCCGTCTGTCCGTCATTCGTGGTGATGGCCGGGGTTGTGCCCTTTAGCGTGTCTCCCCTTGTTTCGTTGTACGGGTAGGTTTCGCTCGTCTTGTGGTTGGCGTTGTCCTTGCGCCACAGCTCGAAGCCGAGCTTGTAGCCGGGGAGTATGTGGCCTTTGATGGTGGCGTGGTCGTTCACGTCGATGCCGTCGGTGACATCGACGTAGTGGCCGTTGCCGGAGGTGTGCACGTTGTTGGTACCGGTCACGTCGGTGTCGATGTGAACGACTTCGAAGCGCTCGGAATCCGTCTGTGCTCCCTCGTAGATCAGGTCGCGTTCGGGGTATCCGTCGTTCTGTTTCCAGCCGTCGGAAACGATTGTGGAGTCCGGGTCGATATGCGGGTCTCCGCCGTGGTTGTCTGGCGACCAGACGCGGAAGCGGAACTGCCATGGGCCGATGCCGGGGTTCGTCATGACGGGTGCCTTGATATCCGTGCCGGCAACGTCGTGGTCGAGCGTGGCCCTTTGGGTTTCGGCGATCTTTTCAACGGCGGTTCCCTGGTGCTTGTCCTGTTTCCACAATTCGACCTTGTAGGAGCTGCCTTTGGGCAGGCGTCCCTGGATATGCAGGGTGTCCCGCACATGCATCGTGTCGCTGTAGAGCGGTTCGGCGGACGTGGAGGTGACGCGCACGAGCTCGAACGATTCGGCCGGGACGCGCTGGGGTGAGACCCATACCGTGTTGCCGTCCCGGTCTGTGACGACGGAGCGCCAGTAGTAGGTGCCGGGCGTCCATGAGGGGTCGATGCCCACCGTTTCGCTTTTCAGGTTCTGGTCGGTCTTGAGCGCGTTGCCGTCACGCGGCATGCCGGGCAGCTCGTGGCTGCCGCCCTGCCAGACCTGCCGGTCGCCGGACGGGTCACCCTCGCCCTGACGCCATAGCGTGAACCGGTAGGTGGTGCCTTTCGCGGTCTGGCCGATCTGAATCGAGGTGTCCCCGTCGGATTGGCGGTAGGCGGTCTGGTGGAGCACGTCATAGACCTTGTCGGTTTTCTCGGCGTAGCGCGGGTCGGGGGTGCTGGCGACCTTCCTTGAGGTCGTGGTCGAGTATTCCTGGACCGGTGTGCGTTCCGTGTCCTCGCCGTAGCTGCCTTGGTCAATCACCCTTCCGGCGGGGTCGGTGAGGGTGGCGACCCAGTAGACCATGCCGGGCTTGGCGATGGTAAATCCGTCGGCGCGGAACGTGTAGCTCGCCCCGTTTCCGCGGCCGCCGAGTCTGGCGGTGTCGACCGGGTAGGTCTTCTCGGCGAGCATCTGGTCGCGGGATGCCTGCGGCTGGCCGTCGTAGCGGTAGGCTCGGACGGTGACCGTGCTGCCGTCGGGGATGTTGCCGTCGATGCCGTCGCCCACGGTGATGTCGTCGTGCAGGGGTTCGCCCACGGTTCCCATGAGTTGGGCCTTGGAGCTGATGCGACCGCCTGCCGTAATGGTGGTGGTCTCGGTTTTCAGACCGAGGTCGTGCGAGGCGACGGTGGTGCCGTCGGCCGAGTGCAGGCTGGCGCGCCAGTAGACATTGCCGGCCGTGCCGCTCACGGTCTCGGGGCTGTTGACGTCTATCGGTCGGCCTTGGCGCAGGAGTTGCAATTGTTCGGCGTCCAACGTCACCTTGACGCGGTCGATGAGCGTGCCCGCATCCGGTTTAGGGCTGTCGGGCACGGCCTTGTAGGCGGTGAATTCGAGGTACGACCCGTCGGTAAGGGTGTCCACGGCGTTGCTGGCCCCGCTGATGTGGGCGGTGTCGTGGAAGCGTTCGCCGACCTTGACACGCTGAGGGCTGGTGTCGGTGGTCATGTCGATCAGGCCGGGTTTCTCGCGGGTCACGAACGTGGACTCGTAGGGGTCGTCGTAGGCGCTGGAGAATCCCGTGGCGCGGTCGCAGCCCGCGTAGGTGGCGGTGAACGTGTAGTAGCCGGTCGCCTGTGCGGGAACGTTGAATTGCATGCCGTCGGCGAGCGGGTCGCCGCCTTTGCCTCCGGCGACCTTGATGTCGAGGTCGCCCTTGTATCCGGGCCCCATGGCGGCTATGAGCTTGGAGAGGTCGTAGTCGGCGGTGCGCAGGAGCTTGTGGTTCGCGTCCTGAACGGGTTCGCCGCTGCCGGAGGGACGGTATTTCTCGTCTTCTTCCTTGATGCCCGTGTTCCCGCCGGAGGCGCCGGCCCACCAGACCTTGACCCTGAGCTCGGTCGTGTCGGCGTGGAAGGCTCCGTCGCCTTTGAATGTGCCGAGGTCGCGGGGCAGGCCGTGGATGTGGATCACGTCGTGGATGTCCGCGCCGGTGGCGGCATGGGGTTCGGCGACCTCGCTCCATGCGGAGGTGTGCGCCTGCTGGGAGACGGCCTCAATGGTCTTGCCGAACGGGTCAATCCAGTCGCCCCGCACGTTGACGCGTTCCGCTTCGGGGGTGTCGCACTTGCTGATCGCCCATAGCCAGTCGCCCTCGCGCCCGTCCTCGGGGTTCGTGTAGGCGGAGCCGTCCTTGAGGGCCGTGGCGTCGAATGTACCCGGATGGTCAGTGGTGAGCGTGGCGGTGACGGCGGGCTGGCCGAGCCGGGCCTTGACGCGGTTCAGGTAGTCGACGGGCGTCTCGCCCTGGCCGTTTGCGAGGACGGTGGCCATGGTTCCGGGGTTGCCGGTGAAATAGTAGCCTTTGGCGGTCACATGGGTGCCGGGCACCCATTCGTCGCCCGGGGCGACGCCGAAGGTGACCCTGTCCCGAGCCTGGCCTCCGCGTGCGAGGATACGGGAGCCGCCGGTATCGGTCGTGACGGTGGGTTGGAAGTCGCGGCGCACGTCGAACTCGATGGTTCCCTGCGCGGTCGGGTCGTTCTGCCGCATGCTGAACAAATCCTGCTTGGCGGAGACGAGTTTCTGCGCACTGGGGCTGCTGAACCTGATCTGGTAGGTCGCGTGCCCGTTGCCGATGGCCGTCCATGGTATCGGCTGATAGGAGCCGTTGGTGGTCACACTGATGCTGTTGGTGCCGGTCTGGTCGAACTTCACGAGGTTGTTGGTGTTGACCAGCGTATAGGACAGGCCCGCCACGTACCGGCCGGACGAGTTGCGGATGCCCGCGTCGATGATGCCGGTGCGTTTGGCCTGCGTGTACTTGTACGAGGCCTGCACGACGCTGGGCAACGCCTCCTCGGCCTGCGACCAGAATTGGCCGGCAAGGCCCGAAACCGCGTTGATGTCAGCGTTTTCCAGCTGCTTGGTGCGGTAGATGGACCAATGGCTGTCGCCCTGGTCGAGGTGGTCGTGGACCGCGAAGGCGACGGCAGCCTGCGTCATATCAGACATATCCCCCTGATGCTGGCCGACCATCGTCGCCCCGACCATGGCGTTATGGTCGGCCGTCGCCTGCCACGCCCCCGAGATCGCACCCAGAGGCACGCCCGACTCGATGCAGTAGACCGGATTGCCGTTGTCGAAGCCCTGCGGGCCCAGCCTTGAACCGTGCGTGCCGTTGAACGTCGCGCCCTCGCGGAACGGCACGAACCAATAGCCAGGCGGAAGTGCGGCCGCCGATGCTATGCCGGATGGAACCAGCGCGGCCATCAGCGAGGCCACTGTCACGGCAAGCGCGACGGCCACTCTTCCGAATCCGTGTTTTCGATGATTGCTGTCGATGAATCGCCCGTACGGCCCGCCCATTCTTTGCTCCTGTTCCAGAAAGGGCTTCGGGGACGTTCCCCGAAGCGAATCCCGGAAGGGATAGACAGAGGGAATCTCGTTCTCACCCGCTACGGGACCGGACCATTCTTCCCTTTTGGAGCACGGAATTGGACGGACTGGGTTCTACTCACAGACCGGGTATTGGAATCCGGCAGTTCATGAATTCACGCTTTCAAGCTTTCAAGCTTTCAAGAAAACTTGTATCCGCCTAAGGTTATTCGGTCGGTATTGAAATGTTGTGCCATGCGCCGCTGGTGTCGTCCGTGCCGTCGAAGTTCACGGTTCCGTCCCAGCCGGGCTTCTGCCCAGCAGAGGATGGAGGAGCCTGCGAGCCCGGTGATGGTTGTGACGGAGAGGGATGTGACGGCGTTCCTGGGCGTAGTATGTTCCCGTTTGGTCGCCGGTATGCGGGCGTCCGGTCTCCGGATGTTTCACCTGTCGAACCTTCCGTACCCCGCTTTGCCGCCGACTGTTGGACGGCCGTATTGGCTTGGGCTTGTGCGTCGGCGGCTTGTCTGGCTTGTATGTCTGCATTGACGTCGTTCATGGCTTGGACGATCTGCGCGTCGTTTCTGGATTCGATGGCTTTGGCGAGTCTGTCGCGAACGGCTTCGTCCTGCACTTTCCCTTCCGAATCCTTAAGCATCTGTTTGGCCTGCTCGATGGTCTTGTCAGTCCGGGAATCCTTGACAGCTTTCGTTGCTTTGCGTAGCCCGGTCAGATGAAGCCTGTACCAATCTCCGGCATCTCGTGCCGAGGTGTCGGCGGCTTTCATTGCCGAAATGCCGTCAGCGTCGCAGGATACTGTTTTCGGCTGTTTCTCATTGAGTTTTTTCGCCAACACTGTGATGGTGTGCGGGTCGGCCACTGTGGATGGGTCGAGCGTCGCCATCGCGTGTGCCTCGCCTTTCAGCAGTCCGGCATACGTCTTCATCGTCTTCCGCAAGGCTGAGGCATCATGCCGGCATGCCGAGCTTGCCGTTTCACGTTCGTGCTGGTACGCCATCCATCCTGCCGTGCCGGATACGACCAGAGCGATGGCCGCGACGATTGCGCCGACCGTCTTCCACGTCCTGTTTCCTTTGGGTTTTTCCGGGGCTTCCTTTGCCTCGCTGCTCTTTTCGTTCACTACCCTGCCCTTTGTGTTCGTTTCCCGATGATCTGTTATATGGTCGCATAGGTTCGGAAGCGGCACACGCACGCACGCCTGCCGCTGCATATCCTGTTTTCGTGAATTCATGATTCCTTGAATTCATGTTTTCATGATTGCTGGCTTTCCAGCCATCCGTTGAGCGCCTCTATGAGGCATTTCTCCATGCGCCTGCCCTGCGCAGAAGCTTCGGCCTTGAACCGACGTTTCAATGTGGCCGGCACGCGCAGCGAGAGCATGACCTTCCGTTCTGATGTACCGTTTGCGCCCTTGTCGTCGAGCTGCGGATTGAGGACATCCTTCAGCGGCGAGGAGTCTCGTCGTATCGGCGTGTAGTTGCCTTGCATCAGCGTTCCTCCCCTGTCATGTCGCGGCGTACCTGTTCGAGTTCGTTCAGCAGGTCCCGGTACTCGTAGGTTCTGGCGGGCCTTGATCCCAGGGCCTTCTTGATTTCCTGGCGTTTGGGTATCACCGTGTCGAAACGCGGTGTGGCCGCATCGCGCAGCGCCTGTTCGGTCTGTTTGAAGGCGGTGGTGTTCCGTTCGGCACGGACGATGAGCACGGCCGCGCTGGTGGTCTTCCTCGCCTCGTCGAGCATGGCCCATGCCTGCTGCAAATCCAGCGGGGAGTCCGAGGTCGGGATGACGACGAAATCCGCCGACCTGATCGACGCCTCAAGCAGCCGCCCCTGCGGCGGCGCGTCAACGAAATCCCAGCCCCCGTGCCCCTGCGCGGCGAGCCGTCCCAAGGTGCTCAGGTTGGCGGGTCGGACCTCGAAGCCCAGTCCCGTGCCGTCGGTCTCGGCGGCGTCGGCCCATAGGCTGGCCGAGCTTTGCGGGTCGGCATCGTACACCGTGGCCGTCGTCTCCCCGTACCGGTCGGTGACGGCGGTCGCCAGATATATGGCGGTGGTGGTCTTGGCGACCCCGCCCTTCGCGTTCGCTATCGCTATTCTCATGGTTTCCCTCTTTCCTGATTTATTGATTTATTTATTTCTTGTTTTCATGAATGCTTGATATCCCGAAATCATGATTTCCTGATTTCGTATCCCGGTATCCGCTGCAAGCCGGGTTCCGCCCGTCAGAAGAGCGCTGACTGGGCCGACCGCACTTCGCCTTCGGCGTTGCCCTCAGCTTTGGCGGCTTTCTCGACGGTGCGCCGGAAAGCCCTGTTGCGCGACTCGATGCTTCTGGCCTTGGCGACGGCATCGGGGTGCGCTGCGAGCCATCGGGCGAGGTCCATGGTTCTTTTGCGTTCGGAGCCTTCCGGTTGCAGCCCGTCGAGGGCGGCGAGCCGGGCGACCTGTTTGCGCATCGTCCATGACAGCCCGCCGAGGATGCCGGAACGGTCCTTGCGCACGATGGCCGAAGCGAGGCATACGACCCTCACCGGGCATTCCCGGCAGATCAGCGCGCCGGCCCTCGCGAGCTCGCGGCCCGTCCTGGTGCCGGTCAGTTCCTCGTCCAAGCCCCACAGGCGGTCGGCCCAACGTCTAGGGAACTGGCGGCACAGAGGCGTATGGCTGCCCTGATTACCGGTGATGTTCATGATGCATTTCCTCTCCCGGCCAGTTGCCTGCAGTATCCTTCACCGCCGATGAAATGGAACCGGCGATGGTCTTTCGCCTTGTCGGATTTCGTTTTGGCGTTTTCCTGGGCTTTTCTGGCCTCGGCGTTGCGTCTGCCGAGTCCGTGGGTCTCGCGGTTCCTTTCGTCGTATCGGCACAGCGGACATTGGGAGCCGGGCAGGTCGCCGTCTATATGCGTCTGGGAGTCGGTGGTGTGGAACTCTCCCGCACCCCAGACCGGAACGGCCCTGGCGTTGGGCGTGGAGACCTTGATGGCCCGGTGGCGTTCGCCCGGGCCGGCACCGGCCTGTGCCAGCATCACGGCCCCTTTCGGATCGCATGCCATCTGTGCGACGACCCGGTCCCATTTGCGTTCCAGCGCGGCGGGGCCGGCGATGACCTTGCGCCAGAAGCCGTCGCGGGGCGAACCGTGCGTGCCGTCGGCCGGAAGCAGCGCCCATTGCGCGACCACTCGGCAACGGGCAAGCCCCTGTACGGCAATCAGACGGTTCGCCGCCGCAAGCTCCCGGCGTCGCGGACGGGACGGGTTAGCCGTTGCTTCCAATACCGGGGGCACCGGCAGTTTCGGTTCGCGGCGCATGGCCTCGGCCATCACCGCACACAGTCTCTCGGCCTCAACGTCTTCCTCACTCTTCTCGCTTTTCTTGGTTTCATTCCGGAGTGTGGCCTCCCCTTGCGGGGAGGTCTCCCGTAGGGAGAGAGGGGTATTTGTTCTATTTGTTGTGATATCTGTCTTCCTATCAAGTGGCTCACCGGTGAACCCTCCGGACGGCTCACCGACGTACCTTCTTGCGGGTTCACCATGGTCGGAACCCGGTTCCGTCTGCGGGCTCATTTTGGACCCGCCGGAATCCGGTCTTTCAGGTTCAGCATGTTGAGGGCTCGTTGTGAGCCCTCGGCCTTTCCTGCCTTCGCGTTCCGCCCTGGCCTTCCGGCCGGGTTTCTCGCTGACCTTTTCCAAGGCCACGTTCATGCAGCACTCCCACACGATGGGCCTCCATTGCGGGGCAAGCCAGCGGCCGTGCTCGTCATGGCGCGCGAGGTCCTGGTCGCCACGGCGGATGACGCCGAGCACCTCCATGTCGTGAAGGGCTCGTTTGACGGTTGCCCTTGAACAATGCGCCTCGGCCGTCAGGGTCTCGATGGTCGGCCATGCCGACCTGCCATCCGGCTGGCACCGGTCGGCCAAGGCAATCAGGACCAGACGAGCCGAGGCGTTCGGGCAAGGGGCCTCGCGCAAAGCCCACGACGTACACTGCCAGCTCATTGCTTCCGCCCCTTCCCGTCCCCGCGGCACAACAGCCACAGGAGCGACAGGCAAGGCGCGGAAACCGTAAACACCGACAGCGATGCCGCCACCATCCACCCAATACGAAGACCCCATACATGACGGCAGACCATGCGGATCAGCACCGCACCGACCGCGAACAACAAAGGCCCCGTTACCCAGACGGCCAGCCACAGAAGAACCGGACGGAGACCACGCCCCCGCGCATTCAACGCCGTCCTCCCGAGGAAGGATGCGCGAGCATGCATGCGGCCCGGCCGACAGACTCGCCCGGAGGGGATGCAGGCGTCCGACCATGGCCAATCATGAAACGGATAACATAGGATGCGGCGGGAGAGCATACCGTCCCCGACCGCCTGATACACTTCAACATGTGCGATGACACTCCTGACAATGCAAAGCACCGTTTTCGGGAATCCCTACCAAAGAAGACCCGAAAACGCTGCGGATTGTTATTGCATAGCTGTCTTTCGTCGTGGGCACGGCGGAAGACAGCCCCCTTTCTCCGACTTTCACCGCCCTGGGCAGGAAACGGCAAACGTCAGTTTAAAATAGTCTTTGTAAGTTTACAACTGTCATAGTAATATGTTGTTTGACTCTTTTCAAGTGTTGCCTTAAAATGAGTGTCGCATCATCGGCAGCAGAACAGGGAATCCATGACAGACAAGAAACAAGACGACAGAGAGCCTGCAGGCGGTTACGAGCAGCGCGTCGTTTCATGGAACGTCGCAGCGCTGCTTGCCGACCGAAAGCTGTCGAAAGCGTCTCTGGCAGCTGCGTTGGGCATAACACGCCAGTCCTTGTACGCGAAAATGAAATGCAGTACCGTATGGACGGTTCCCGATCTCGCTGAAACTGCGGAGTTTCTAGGGACAAGCGTTCAATCGCTGCTTGACGACAGACTAATGAGAAGCGTAAAGGCAAGCCTGAACGGGCAAGCCGACTAGCACCATTGCGAAAACAAGTGAGAAGCAGCTGCGAATTACAAATCTGAACAACAGTTGATTTGCTTCCCATCCTCAGTATTCCTCTCGGTTAGTATGCAGGTTCGCCCGAAGACAGGCTATTATCTCCTCCTTCGGGTACATGACTCTTCGGCCTATCTTCACCCATTGCGGACCGATTCCGGAACCCCTCCACTCGGAAAGGGTCGATTCCGGTATTCCGATGATGTCATGAATGTCCTTCGTGGTGTTCAGTGGCCGCAATTCCTGCGCTACCGCTGCGAATATGTCGTTATCGGCTTCCATAGACCCTCCCCGTTCCCCTTTGACGGCCCGTTTCTTTCCGAATTGGACCATTTGCAGGGTTCAGTTTCACTTCAAACCGATCGGCAAGAAATTCGTCTGGCCGATAACCGGTGAGCTGCGCAAATATGCCGATCTCGCCGAGCCTAATCTCGACATCACCATTGAGCCTGCGCGAGGTCATGTCCGCAGACTGACCCCAGGCGCGCGATAGCTCTGCAACTCGGATGCGCTGCGCACCCATCAAGGCTCGAAGTCGCGAGGCGACCGTCTTGCTGAGTGTGTAGCTTCTCATTTAAACCTCCAAACAAGAAATTATTCGCGTATTTACGCGTAAATGTCAATTTAACAGACGGTGTTTTTTAAAAATACGCGCGTAGGAGCGTAAAAACGCGCTATGATGGTCGTATGGGCAGAAAGAAAATCGAAATTAGCCCTTTCGGTCGTGAGGTGTCAGCGGCGGTAAGGGCCGAGATGGGAATACGGCGAATTTCAGGAACTGAACTCGCCAAGCGCATCGGACGCGGGGCGACATACGTACGCCAACGAGTCAACGACAACCAGGAGTGGGCATTAAGCGACATCGAGGCGATGTGCCAGCTTTGGCAGATCACCCCAACTGGGTTGCTCGACTCGCACCGTCCGGAGCGCGCAGACACGACGCAGCAGACGAACCCTTAAAGGAGGTTCCGCGCGCGTCGCGCGAAAGGAATCACAACAGCTATGGCACGAGTTTTCATCGACGACAGATGGTTGAAAACAGCCGATGACGGAACCACAGCAACACCAGCCGCGAAACGCAGCCTTGCAAACGCACGCGACCCATACAAGGCCCGAGTGCCGGAGAAATGGAGGTCAAGCCTATACGGCACCGGCAAACGTTGGAGGGCTCGCTGGTATCTACTCCGCCCGGACGGCACGAAGATTCAGAAGAGCAAGGCGTTCGAAAAGTTGTCCGACGCAGAAGCCTATGAAGCCGGTATGGAAGACGATGTCAGGCAGGGACGCTATCACGACCCTCATCAAGAGAGCCGTATCTTCAGCGAGGTTGCCGAGCAATGGCTCACCACAAAGCTCGACATTCGGCCCGGCACTTTCGGCCGCTACAAACGAGAACTGCGAGTATACATAAATCCAAAATGGGGCACCACACCCCTGCGCGGATTTACCATACCCGCTCTCCAGCAATGGGTAAAAAGCCTGACCGAAGGAAATTACCCAGCGGAATTACCCGACGGGCGTGAACCCAAACCCTTAAGCGCACGGAGCATACGCAACATCGTGAAAGTGGTGATGAGTGGAGTGTTCGAATACGCCGTATCCAACCAATGGACTCTGACCAATCCCCTGAAAAGAGTGACCATACCGAAAATCGAAAGCCACAATGATGACATGGTGCTGCTCGACATATCCGAAATCGAGCTGATCGCCGAAGAGGCCGGCAACGCAGGACGCCCTACCGACTCACTGCTGATTCGCTGGCAAGCCTATGTAGGGACAAGAATCGACGAGGCATTGGCGTTACAGGTCGGTGACCTCAACCTTGATTCGAGACAAGCCAAAATAAGACGAACATGGGCCGAAGACGGAAACGGGCACCTCATATTGGGCAAACCAAAAAGCGGAAAATCGCGAAATGTGGCCATCCCGGCATTCCTAGTGAGACAACTTCATAACGAAGTAAACGGGTGCAGACAAAGCGATTTCGTATTCAGGGCATCCCGGGGAGGTCCGATCAACGTCCATAATTGGCGATACCGGGTATGGAGAAAAGCGCTCAACTTTGCCGGAATGGAGGATGAAGGCATCACCATTCATTCCCTACGTCATTCATACGCTTCAATCGCCATAGCCAATGGCGCCGATGTGAAGACACTGCAGAAGCAACTGGGCCATGCCAGCGCCACCATAACCCTCGACACCTATGCAGGGCTATGGCCCGAACGGCTCAATGAAGTAGCCGACGCGGTGAACGACGCGAGAGACAAGGCAATCGTGTTCAATCGTGTCTGAAAGAAATAATCCCGGATTTTCAACAAACCAAATCGTTGAAAATCCGGGATTTATGAGTCGGGATGACAGGATTTGAACCTGCGACATCTTGCTCCCAAAGCAAGCGCGCTACCAAACTGCGCTACATCCCGATTCCATGCGTTACCGCACAAAAATATGAGTATACAGATTCTTCTGGACACGACATTCCATATTTACCGCACTAATATCTGATTCAAATGACCGCTTTTCATTATTTTTTAAATATTTAAAATATAGATTACAACCAAATCGCATTACGTTCATATCGTCCGCTTCACCCGGTCACATCTTTAGAAGGTCAGCCGACTCGTGCAAGGTTTGCGGTCATCGTGTCTAATCGTGTCTGAATCCTAAAAAGCAAAAAATCAGAGGACCTGAAAACACTGGAATACCAACGATATTAGAGAATCAATAAAAGTAAGAACCTGCGACATCCTGCTCCCAAAGCAGGCGCGCTACCAAACTGCGCTACATCCCGATGTGCACAAAAACAAGCACAATCAATAAGTATAGCGCAACCCCGGCCATGCGACTCGCTAAGATAGACAACGGCACATACGGTATGTAAATCGTCGAATATGAGCGCCAGCAAACATAGACCAGCCGACGAACAAAAACAACGAACGCAAACACGAACGCCAATGAAACACAAAGGACAATAAGTAAGAATGGGACTGCATCAGCGCACGGAGACCTCGGGGCTTGTCTCCTTCATCATCTGTGCAATCGCGGGGGCAAGCATCATGGAACTGTGCGTCTCGCTGCTGCCGGCCGCGTGGATGATCAGCCGCCGCCAGTTCGTCATCGCTTCCATTATCATCGCCGCGTGCGGTACCATTTCCTTCATTTTCGGCTATGCTCGGCGTTCGAGTTCGCTCAATACCCACAACCGTTGGATAGAAATCCTGCGCCGCCTGGTCGAAATCTTGGCTCTCGCAATGGTCTATGCCTCCACGTTGTTCCTCACCTCGTTCGCCCTTCTGAGCGTTGCCAGCAACCTGATGGGCACCATGTTCCTCGAATACATCGTCGCGGTTTGCGCCGGCTTTGCAGGGGTCGCAGGTTACATCACCTTCGTGCAGGCCGAGTTGATGGACGCCAAAACATTGGCCGGTTTGTTGCCGCTTTTCGTGGTCGCAGGCGTCAGCGTTGCAGGCCTGACCACAGATGATCCGAACTGGTACACCAACAACTTCTCGCAGCTCGGCGACCGCACCACCTTCGCAGCGCACATGTTCAATTCGACGCTGGTCCTCGCCGGCGTTTGCATCATCATCGTCAGCTACTTCGCCATCTCCGAACTCGTGACCTCGTACCGCCAGCGCCGTGAATGGCATCAGGAACAAGGCCCGTTGCGTTCCAGCCACATCAAGCATTACAAAGCGCGTCTGATCTGCCTGTCGACCATGCTCGCGTTCTCCGGCATCGCCTTCATCGGCATCGGCACGTTCCGCTATACGCCGCATCCCATCCTCCACAACGTCTTCGCCCGCGGCATCGTCGTCGTCATGGGTTTGCTGCTGCTCGCGCTCCCCTGGCTTGCCCCGCAGCTTTCGCTCGCCATCTACGGGGCCGGCTACCTTGCCATCGCCGTCTGCGGCGTGGTGCTCGTGCAATGGCTGATGGGCACCAACACGATGACCAACGTCGAGGCGCTGGCCGGTCTCGTCTTCCTCGGCTGGTTCATCATGTTCTCGCGTCAGATCGCGGCCATCGAGGCCGATCGTATCGCCGAGCAGGTCATGCATATCGATCAGGAAGAGGCTTCGGCAGATGTGGCCACTGCCAACGTCGCCGATACCATTCCGTCCTCGGTCGACAAGAATCATCGTATGCATTCGCGCATTGCGGCCACGCAGTAAACGCGCTATTCTCCAGTAAACGCGCTACTTTCCGCCGCCAGCCGCTCACGCAAACGACGAATCTCCTCATGCTGGATGGCGATGGTGGAATCCGCGGCCTGAATGCCGATGCCGGTAAGCTCCTCCCACGTCACCCAAGTGGACTGCACATGCTCGTCTTTGTCGAAATGACGCGGTTCCTGCCTCCACGCCGAAAGATGGATGATGAAAATATGCGCAAGCTCATTGGTCATGCCGCCGGATGAATAGAAATCGCCGACACGTTCAATTCGCACCGATTGCTCGTCTTTCGGCGTCACTCCCGTCTCCTCCTGCAACTCGCGCAAAGCCGAGGTTTCAGGCTTTTCACCATCTTCCATAAGTCCCGCAGGAAAACCATACGTGAACCTGTTCGGCCCGACTCGGTACTCCCGTTCCAGCAGATACTTGTCCTGAACTTCATCGTGAACCAACATCACCACGGCCTGCGGATGAACCAGAATCTGCCGCCGTACCGTCACTTCCCCGCCGTCGGTTTTTGCGAGCGCCAACTTGCGGTCATCGATATGAAAAATAGCCCCGCGATAGACGGTTTCGCTGGAAACCAGCCGTATGGGCGCCTCCATGTCGATGCCGTCGGTGGATTCCTGCAAACGCCTGTTAACCTCTTTGCGGATAGATTCCGTCGTTTCTGCATTCATCATTCTTCCCCACTTCCTCGCTGCGACCTTTGAAGGCAACGAATCATAGCATACGGATTGATTAATATGTGCTGCCTTTCATCACCGGAGAGCAAATAGGCTTAAACAAAAGCACACCGGACAAGAAAACCCTCATTGTACACTTCAATGGATGACCGGCGATTAATCCCGTCCCAGCACCAGTTGCCAGGGATCGGTAACGATGCCAACACGTTGCGTTTCTGGGCGAAAACCAGTGGCTTTCTCGATTCCATCAGCAATATCATCGAGCGCATACCTGAACCACATCGACTCGATGGCTGAATGCGGCGTGTTGATCAACGCCGGTTTCATGGTCGTATGATTGAGAGTTGCTTCGTACCAAGCCTGCTGCAACGCGTCCGTAGCCGGATGATGGCGCAAATCGCTGGTCACGTAGACGTCGGCACCACTGTCACGAACTTCATCGAAATCAGAATCCCCAGAGCCCGGCAACACGGCGATTTTCCGGACTTTAGCGTCCAAATCGCCAGCAACCTGAATCCCATAGTTCGTTTTCGGTACTTCCGCAGCCACGCGCTCGGCGAACGCACGCAACGTCATTGGTTCCGCCAACGTTCCGACACGTCCCAGCCCAACGGCATGGCCGTTCTCCTCACCAGCAGGGACCAATGGCACCTGGCCACGCAACCCGAACGCATCAGCTGCGGCTTGGGCGACGCCGCGATAGGCAACATCGGCGTTGGTATGCCCGACCCACAGCCCACAGTGAGCACGGTACAGCTTTCCGGCGATGGCTCCATGCACGCCAAGCCCGGATACCTCGTGTACCGCGCGGAAGAACAGCGGGTGATGGCAGATGAGCAGATCAGCGCCCATCGCAATCGCTTTATCCACGACGGCCATGGTCGGGTCGGCGGCGAAAACGATCCTGCCGACGGTATCGTTCAGATCCCCGACTATCAGCCCGGGATAATCCCAATCCTCGGCATACTTGAGCGGATATAGCTGTTCCAACACTTTGACGACTTCGGCAAGCATTGGTTTCTTCTTTTTTGACATCTTTCCTCCGAACTATTCGCATCCATCCAAAAACGTTATCGGTTACCCGCCGCACTGTTAGGCAACCAAAACCAGCATCATCCTCGCCACAAGCTTTGCCGCGCTTTCGCAACGACACATGCAAGATGGCTCCATTGCTTACCACAATAGAGCCATCGTCAAACACACCACGAATCAGTGCGCGGCGGCCTGCCAGTCGGAACCGATGCCGATGGAGACATCAAGCGGCACGGCCAGGTCGACGGCGTGCTCCATGGCGTTGCGCACCAAGTCGCTCACCTGCTCGCTCTCCCCCGGCGCGACTTCCAAGACGAGTTCGTCGTGGATCTGTAGGATGACGCGGCTCTTGACCCCGGCCTCACGTAGCGCGTAGTCGGCGCGAATCATGGCAATCTTCATGATGTCTGCTGCCGAGCCCTGGATCGGCGCGTTGAGTGCCCCGCGCTCGGCGGCGTCGCGCACCTGACGGCGCGAAGACTTGAGCCCCGGGAAGTAACGGCGACGACCGAACATCGTCTCCGTATAGCCCTTTTGTCGGGCGGTGGCGACCAGCGATTCCAGATAGTCGTGCACCTTGCCGAAGGTGGCGAAATACTTGGCTTTCAGTACATCGGCCTCGGCCGGGCTGATCTTAAGCTGTTGCGAAAGCCCATAGGTGCTTAAGCCGTAAGCCAGCCCGTAGCTCATCGCCTTGACGTGGCTGCGCTGGTCGGAGGTGATTTCGTCGACCGGAATGTCATACACAAGGCTAGCCACATAGCGATGGAAGTCCGCACCCGACTTGAACGCCTCGATCAGCGATTCGTCGCCGGAAAGATCGGCCATGATGCGCAGTTCGACCTGCGAATAATCGCAGCTCAACAACGATTCGAAGCCCTCGCCCGGCACAAATGCGGAACGGATCTCACGGCCTGTGGCATTGCGGTTGGGGATGTTCTGCAGGTTCGGGTCGACCGAACTCAGGCGCCCGGTTGCTGCGACGGTCTGCTCGAATGTGGTGTGAATCCTGCCGTCCTTGGGGTTGACGGCTTCCAGGAGCGTCTGCGCGATCTGCTTCAACTTGTTGGTCTCGCGGTGGCGAAGCAGCGCGCCGAGGAAGTTGCTCGCCTTTTCGTCGTTGGCGTACTTGACATAGAGGTTCTGCAATGTAGCTGCGTTGGTGGTGTACGAGCCGGATTTCGTCTTTCTCGAGGGCGTGAGTCCCATTTCATCGAACAGCACTGTCTGCAATTGCTTCGGGCTCTGCAGGTTGAGTTCGTGGCCGGCGGCCTCGAAGGCGATCTGCTGGGCCTGATCGGCATCAGCCGCAAACCCGTCAAGCAGCTCGTGCAAGCGTCCCAAGTCAACCTTCGCGCCAGCGTCTTCGATGCCGTATAGCACTTGGGAAACCGGCAGTTCGATGGATCGCAACAAGCCGTACTGCTTTCGCTGGTCAATCGGCGCTTTCAGGAAGTCGGCGAGCGCCCGCACGATGGCACTATCTCTCACAGCTTCCTGCTGGATTTCTTTGGAAGCGTCGTTGTCGCTGCCAGAGCCGTCTTCGTCTCCCAAATCGAGCTCGCCCTGCGCTTGCTTGGGCTTGCTGTCCTCAATTTCCAGCCCGAGGAAATGTTCCGCGGCCTTCCCGAGCGTTTCGGCATGGAAATCAGGTTGGACCAGATACCCGGCAAGTTTGGTGTCGAAAAGCGGCCTGCGCATGGTCACGCCGGCTGAAGCCAGCATGTGCAGGTGCTCCTTATAGCCGTGCACCACCATGGAGGTATGGAAGACATCCAACAGGAACTGCAGCGCGGAACGCAGGTCGTCGTCAATGGTTTCCGCGCCGAACACTGCCGCCTCATCACCGGCCAACAACGCCACGGCTTGCAGATTGGCGTTTCCTGGCTTGGAACGGCCAGAGGCGTAAAGCACCCACGAATGGTCGACCTGTTGCGAGCAGCACATGTCGCGATTGACCAGTTCGGGCCCTTTGGCACCGTCGATGATCGCCTGCTCGTCCGTCTTTTCATCGGCTCGAACCTCGGCATCGTAGCTGTTCCGCTCGTTCGCAGACGTCCGGGTCGGGCCATCATTGGCGGCTGAGCTGCCATCCGGTTTGGTCTCCGTTTGGCCGGCCTTTTGCGGGCCGTCATCCTTTTCGCCGAAGGTCTGGATAATGAGGTCGGGGTTAATCTTGCCTGCGGGGAACACGGGCGCGATGTGCGCGTCGATCCAGTCCCCCAGCTCTCCGGCATTGCGGATTTCGGTGACGTGCGGTTCCTTGACAATGGGCCCGTCATCATCGGCATCAGCCGCGGCCACCACAGAGGCCGAATCCGCATCCCCCGGCATGACCCCGCCGTTGAAGGATTTGACCAACCGGTTCTTCGAACGGTTGCTGAACTGGAGCTTGGCGAAGACCTCATTGACCTTGTCCATATCCATGCCGCCGAGTGTGAAGTCGTCGATGGTGGCACCGAGATCGAGGTCGCGCAGCACGGCGTTGACACGGCGGTTGAGCTTAACCTGGTCGATGTTGTCGCGCAGCGCCTGGCCTTTCTTGCCAGGCAGTTCGTCGGCATGTTCGATGATGCCTTCGAGCCCGCCGTACTGGTTGATCCATTTAGCCGCATACCCGTCTCCGACGCCCGGCACCCCGGGGATGTTGTCGGCGGTTTCGCCGCGCATGGCCGCGAGATCCGGATATTGCTGCGGGGTGACGTGATATTTCTCGACGATGGCATCCGGGGTCATATGCTTCAGGTCCTTGAAGTGATGGCCCGGATAGAGCACGGTGATGTCGTCGTCAATGAGCTGGAAGGCGTCTCGGTCGCCGGAAAGCACGAGCGTCTTGTATCCGGCATCCTCACCCATCGAGGCCATGGTGCCGATGATATCGTCGCCTTCATAGCCCTTCTTCTCGATGTATTTGACGCCCAGCGCCTTCAGAAGGTCCTGGATGATCGGCAGCTGGCTCAAGAGTTCCTCGGGTGCGGCGTCTCGAGTGCCTTTGTATTGCGGCAGCATCTTGTTGCGGAACGTGCCGCCGGCCATATCGAAGGCGACGGCGAGGTGATCGGGCTTTTCGTTGTCGAGCACCTGCGCGAGCATCGTCGAAAATCCCCAGACGGCGTTGGTGGGCTGGCCGTCGGAAGTGGAGAAACTTTCAACCGGCAAGGCGAAATAGGCGCGGAAAGCCAGCGAATGGCCGTCCACGACCAGAAGCGTACCCTTGGTTTTCCCGGCACCGTTTGCTTCTGCGCCACCGTTCGATTTCGCACCATCACTTGTTTTCAAGGTATCCTGCGATTCTGCAGCATCATTGGCTTTCTTTGTGCTTTCGCTATCACTCATAAGATCGTCATTCCTTGCAATGTTCGTTTCGTACGCTGTGTTTCTTCCACTATACAAATATCGCCTGCCGATTCATAGGCGAATCGACAGGCGACTTCATAAAACTTTCGCGCTTCGGCTCAGCGCTGCGCTTGTTCCGGCTTCGGATCGCCGTACTTGGCGATGATGGCCATGGCCAGACGCTTCTTGGGGATGCGCTGATCCATGGAGGTCTTCTGGATCCAGCGGAAGGCACCCTGCTCGGAGAAGTCCGCCTTGTCCATCAGCAGGCCCTTGGCGCGGTCGACGAGCTTGCGCTCCTCAAGCGTGTCCTCAGCCTTCTTGAGCTTTTCTTCGGCTTCCTTGAGCTGGGACTGGGTCTCCTTAAGCTTGCCCTCATTCGCCTCGACAGTGTCGAGCAAATCGTTGATCTCGGCGAAGCGGCCCATGGCTACTTCCAGCGCCGGCAGCAGCTTGGATTCCTCGTACGGCTTGGTGACGTAGGCCATCGCGCCGGCACCCGTCGCCTGCTTGACCAGATCGGGCTGCGAATACGCGGTGAGCATCACCACGGGGGCGATATTCTCGTCACAGATGGTGCCGGCAGCGGCGATGCCGTCCATACGCGGCATCTTGACGTCCATGCACACCACATCCGGGCGCTCCTTGCGGGTGAGCTCGACGGCTTCCTCACCATTGGCGGCCTCGCCGACGACCTTGTAGCCATTGTCTTCAAGCATGGCCACCAGATCCATGCGGTTGACGGATTCATCCTCGGCCACTACCACGGTGCGCTGACGCGGCTTGCCCTCTTCTTCGGGTTTTTCGTTCTTGGCTTCGTCGGCGACAGATTCGATGTCATCGGTGGCGGCGGCCTTCAATTCCTCATCGGTCAGTATCTGGTCCATATCATCATCCATTTCTGTATACACTCTTGCACTCGTGTCTCCACGCCTTCTCTAGTCTCTTGTGACAAATGTCGAGTACAAAGGAGATTGATACTATGATATATCAATCATTTAAAAGTGATAAACCCACTCAACGTGCCCTTGGTGGGACTCGAACCCACACTGCACAGATTTTGAGGCTGTTTCCTCTACCAATTGGGATACAAGGGCTTGTATCGGGCCACAATCCAAGATTGCAACCATTTAAAAATAGCATAATCAAGCGACGTCAGAGTGTCGATTTCGTCATCTGCGTGTCTTCTCGCGCGTTCTGCCCATTGCCCTGAACAAAACGAAGGCAATCCCTGGCTCCGAAAGATTCTCATTTGCAGAGCAGAGGATTGCCTTAAAAAAGCAGTCAGGCTTTCAGCTAACGGCTAGACCGTCTCGTCATCAAAGCCTGTTTCCGCTTTTCAGTCGGCGTCGCAGGCGCCTACGGTGTGCACGTAGATCGAATCGGTGCGGCCGGGCTTGTGCTCGCCTTGGGCGGAGCTCAGCACGACGATCTTGTCGCCGTTGACGACCTTGCCGGCGTCGCGCAGAAGCTTGTCGGTGAAGATCATCAGCTGATGACGGTTCATATCGTGGTAATCCTCTTCGACGCAGAAGCCTTCCGTGCCCCAGCTCAGAGCCAGCCAGTGATAGGTGTGCTCGTTGTTGGTGACACCGTAGATCGGGGAGGCCGGACGCTCGCGGGAGACGCGGTGCACGGTGGAACCGGTCTGCGTGTAGGCGACGATGGCCTTTGCGTTGATCTTGTCGGCCAGGTCGACGGCAGCGGAGGAAACCGCGCCGGTGCTCGACATATCGAGGTTCGAGATGGAAGGAATGCGGTCGAAGCCGTGCTCGGTGGCGTAACCGGAGATGCGGGCCATCGTGTTGACGGTCTGTGCCGGGTACTTGCCGACGGCGGTCTCATTGGAGGTCATGGTGGCGTCGGCACCGTCGAGGACGGCGTTAGCGCAATCGGAAGCCTCTGCACGCGACGGAATCGGCGAATTGACCATGGAGCCCAAGACCTCGGTGGCCACGATGACGGGCTTGGAGTATTGACGGGACAGTTCGATGCAGCGCTTGGTGACCAGCGGGACCTGCTCGAACGGCATCTCCACGGCCATGTCGCCGCGGGCGACCATGATGCCATCGAACGCCTTGACGATGTCTTCGAGGTTCTCAACAGCCTGCGGCTTCTCGATCTTGGCGACGATCGGAATACGGCGGCCTTCCTCGTCCATGATCTCATGGGCGCGGTCGATGTCGGTGGCGAAGCGCACGAAGGACATGGCGATGATGTCAGCGCCGGTCTGGATGGCCCAACGCAGGTCGGCCTCATCCTTCTCGGTGAGTGCCGGCAGGCTGACGGCCACACCCGGCAGGTTGATGCCCTTGTGGCTGGAAACCGGGCCGCCCACGACGACCTTGGTGCGCACGTTGTTGCCCTCGACCTTGGTGACCTCAAGGCGGACCTTGCCGTCGTCGATCAGGATCGGGTCGCCAGGATGGCAATCCCCGGGCAGACCCTTGAAGGTGGTGGACGTGATGTGCTCGTCGCCTTCGACGTCATCGGTGGTGATGGTGAATTCCTGCCCAGTTGCGAGCTGGACCTTGTCTTCCCCATCGGCGTTCTTCTTGAACCATCCGCAGCGGATCTTGGGACCCTGCAGGTCAACCAGAACCGCGACATTGCGGCCCGTGGTCTTGGAAGCCTGACGGACGTTGTTGTAGACCTTGAGATGATCTTCGGCAGTGCCGTGCGAACGGTTGAGACGAGCGACGTCCATGCCGTTCTCGACCAGTTTGGTCAAGTTCTCGAGCGATTCGCAAGCCGGCCCAATAGTGTCTACAATTTTTGCTTTCCTCATGAATACCTACCTATTCTTGACTGACATGTTGCATGGCTAGAATCAACCCACAACAGCTTCCAGTCTACTAGCATCCCCCGGCATTTGCACTACTGATGTCGACTTTTATGAGAGCGTTAACATAAAGCGTTTGACGTCAGGCATTTTCCTTGGCGGCATTGGCTTTCATCTTGATGATACTGGCCACGGCCGCCGTGCCGATGGCGACGATGATGACCGCGAGCGACACCCACGTCGGAATCTCGGGAACCTGCGCGATCGGACGGCCTGCATTGATGAACGGCAACGAATTGCCATGCAATGCCTCCATCACCAGCTTCACGCCGATGAAGCCGAGGACCACCGCCAAGCCGTACGGCAGATACTCCAGTTTGTCCAGCAATGCCCCGAGCAGGAAGTAGAGCTGCTGCAGGCCAAGCAGCGCGAAGACATTGGAGGTGAAGACGATGAACGGGTCTTTGGTAAGCCCGAAGATGGCCGGAATCGAGTCGAAGGCGAACATCACGTCGGTGGTGCCGATGGTCAGGAACACGATCAGCATCGGGGTGAAGAACTTCTTGCCATCGATGGTTGTACGGATTTTTTCGCCGTCATAGTGGTCTGTGATTTTTACCACTTTGCGAAGGGCGCGGATAATCGCGTTTTCGTGGTATTCCTCGTCGTCGTCATCGCCGACGACCAGCTTCACTGCGGTATAGATCAGGAACGCGCCGAAAATGAAGAAGACCCAGGTAAAACGCTGGATGACGGCCGCGCCCACGAGGATGAAAAGGCCACGAAGGATGAGGGCGATGGTGATGCCCACGCTCAGCACGTATTTCTGCAGCTTCTTCGGCACGGCGAAATTCGTCATGATGATGACGAAAACGAAGAGGTTGTCGATGCTCAGCGAATATTCGGTGAGCCAGCCGGAATAGAACTCGAGCGCCGGCTGTGAACCGGACACCCACCACACCAAGCCGCCGAAAACCAGCGCTGCAGCCACGAAGAAGGCGATATGCTGCACACACTCCTTCGTGGAGGGAACATGGGGCTTACGGCCAATAACGAACAAATCGACAACAAAGAAAATCGCGAGCACCACATA
Organism: Bifidobacterium sp. ESL0784; assembly: GCF_029433295.1. Lineage (GTDB taxonomy): Bacteria > Actinomycetota > Actinomycetes > Actinomycetales > Bifidobacteriaceae > Bifidobacterium. Next base: position 256,592 of record NZ_JAQTHV010000004.1, on the reverse strand, counting down.
TGTGGCGATCATAAACGCAAGGGGTGTTTCGGCCATATTCCTAAGCCTAGGGGGAAGCGGTGACCGAGCGGAGGCCCCTTCGGCAAGTCCGAATGCGGTTTTGCTGTCCGAAGCGCGGCCACAGGCCAAACGGGACAAAAGAAAAAGGCATCTTCAAAAGAAAACGAGTTTCTTTTGAAGATGCCCAGATATCACTGACGAATCTGTCTTAGTGAATTTATCTTAGTGAATGGCTATCAGGCAGCCTTCTTGGCAGCCTTCTCCTTCTTCAGGGTGAACATGTGAAGGAAGACAGCGCAGATGGTGCAGAGCACCACAGCGATGAGCAGCATCACAAGGCCGGCGTTCCAGCCCCAGTGATCCACGGCCACGCCGAGGAGGCTGGTGCCGCAGGTGGAGCCGAGGACGTAGCTCATGAAGCCACGGAGGCCGACGGTCGAACCGACAGCGAACGGCGGAACGACTTCCATGGTCTGCACGGAATCAAGGAACTGCGGGATGTAGACCAAGCAGCCAGCCAGAGCGGCGAACACAGTGACCGCGACGACCGAGGTGCTCGTCCAGTATCCGATGATGCAGAAGACGATGATGACGAGGGCGATGATGGCCGGAGGCATACGATGGCTCTTGAAGAGCTTATCGGAGATGATACCGGCAAGCAGCGTCGAAGGAATGGCGGCCCACTCGAAGAACGTGAAGGCAACCATCATCTGGCCGTGGGTGAAGCCCTTGGCCTGGATGAGGAAGATCGGCAGCCAGGTGAGGATGCCGAAGCGGATCATGTAGACGAACGTATCCATGAAGGAGACCAGCCAAGCGCCGGGGTTCGTGAAGACGTACTTGGTGAGGATCTGCCAGGACGAAAGATCCTTGTAGTCGACATCGCCCTGTTCTTCCTTGGTCTCTTCCAAAGGCTGAAGGCCCTCTTCTTCAGGGCGGCCCTTGATGAGGAACCAGATCACGAACGCAACGATGATCGCGATGATGGCGGGGAAGACATAGTAGGCGAAACGCCAGTTACCGGTTCCGACAGCACCCAGCATGAAGCCGGCGAGGGGGGAAACCAGGCCGCCGCCGACGTTGTGGGAACAGTTCCAGATCGAGGTGATGAAGCCACGGTCCTTCTTCTTGAACCAGGTAGACAGCGTGATGAACGCAGGGCCAACACCCATGCCCTGGAACAGGCCCAAGAGGATGAGGATGAAAGCGGTCGCCCAGACATTGACGCCGAAGAACGCGAGGCCAATGTTGAGTAGGGCGCAGATGACCAGGCCGGTCACCATGAAGCGCTTCGGGTTGGCCTTATCGGCCAGCGCGCTCATGAAGCCCTTGCCAAGGCCATATGAAATCAGCAGGCAGCTGGAGAGCATGCCGACTTCGCCTTTGGTCAGATGCAGCTGGTTTTGAAGCTCAGGCGTCGAAAGGGTAAAGTTGTTACGTACAATATAGAACGCAGCATAACCGACGAAAACGCCCACCAACGACAACCATTTGTATTTGGCGAACACAGATTCGGCTTGTTCAGCAGGAACCGGAGGTTTGTGCTGAATTTTCAGAAAACCTATCATATTGTTTTTTCTCCCTTATTTCTTGATTTCCCAGCCTGCCTGCCGCTGTTCAAGAAACGTGACATGCACGTCTCTTAGTGACCCGTCTATGGGTGCGGTCTAAACAGACAAGTATGAATTATACAGGAAAATGTAATATTTATCAAATATCCGAAATGGTGTGTGTCTAAATTCATTGGTTTCAGAACGAGGATATTTGAATACGAAATGTCTGTATTTTGCGATTATAAGGTTATACGATTACGTTGTACAACGTCGTACGTTTATGGCCATGACTGTAGGTGATAGCCTCCCCGGGTAAGGATGGCCGCCCTATTCACGTTTTGGCCTCCAAGGCTTGGCCTGAAGGAAAATCGTTTCGACAAAATCGTCATACTACGACAACATGGTGCCCCAGTGAGTGGGGAAATGAAGATTCAACGGCACTCGACGTGACTATTTCTGAGCCTCGGTGATCTGGCGAAGTTCCTTCTTGAGGTCGCGGATCTCGTCGCGCAGGCGGGCGGCGAGCTCGAACTGAAGCTGCTCGGCGGCAGTGTGCATCTGGTCGCTCATCTGACGAATGAGGTCGGCCAGATCCTGCGCGGGCAGGCCCGCCTTGACGATGGCGTCGTGGTTCTTCTGCAGGTCCTTCTCGTCCAAGCTCGTCAGGGCGATACGCTTATCGCTGCCGGCGCGCTTTTCGTCGCGGTAGCCGCCTGCCAGAAGCGTTTCGGTGTCCACATCTTCCTTGGCGAGCATGTCGGTGACGTCGCTGATCTTCTTGACCAGCGGCTTCGGGTCGATGCCGTGTTCCTTGTTGTAGGCAATCTGCTTTTCGCGGCGTCGGTTGGTCTCGCTGATGGCGGTCTCCATCGCGTCGGTGACCTCGTCGGCGTACATGATGACGGTGCCGGAGACATTACGCGCGGCGCGGCCGATAGTCTGGATGAGCGAACGGTGCGAACGCAGGAAGCCTTCCTTGTCCGCGTCGAGAATCGCCACCAACGAGACCTCCGGCAGATCAAGGCCTTCACGCAGCAAATTGATGCCGACGATGACGTCGATCTTGCCTTCCCGAAGCTCACGGAGCAGTTCTACGCGGCGAAGCGTGTCGACATCGGAATGCAAGTATTCGACCTTGATGTCGCGTTCGAGCAGGTAATCGGTCAGGTCTTCGGCCATTTTCTTGGTCAGCGTGGTCACCAGCACACGCTCGTGTTTGGCCACACGGTCCTTGATTTCGCCGAGCAGGTCGTCGATCTGCCCCTTGACCGGACGCACGATGACCTTCGGGTCCAGAAGACCGGTAGGTCTGATGACCTGTTCCACCACGCCGTCGGAAAGCCCCAGCTCATAGTCGCCGGGCGTTGCGGAAAGGTAGACGGTCTGGCCGACTCGATCGAGGAACTCCGGCCATTTCAGCGGCCTGTTGTCCATCGCGGAAGGCAGACGGAAGCCGTTCTCCACCAGGGTGCGCTTGCGGCTGGCGTCCCCTTCGTACATGCCGCCGATCTGCGGGACGGTGACATGGGATTCGTCGATGACCAGCAGGAAGTCGTCGGGGAAGAAATCGAGCAGGGTGTGGGGCGGACTGCCGGGCTTGCGCTGGTCGAAGTGACGGGAATAGTTCTCGATGCCAGAGCAGAAGCCGACCTGTTGAATCATCTCCAGATCGTAGTTGGTGCGCATTTCAAGGCGCTGAGCTTCCAGCTCCTTGCCCTGTTTGCGCAGTTCGGCGGTGCGGTCGACCAGCTCCTCCTTGATGGTCTTCAGCGCATGTTCGGTGCGTTCGGGGCCGGCGATATAGTGCGAGGCCGGGAAGATATGGACCTGCGACTCGTGGGCGATAACGTCGCCGGTCAGCGGGTGCAGCGTGGAGATGCGGTCGATCTCGTCGCCGAAGAACTCGATGCGGATGGCCAGCTCCTCATAGACGGGAATAATCTCCACGGTGTCGCCGCGCACGCGGAAGGTGCCGCGTGTGAAGGCGATGTCGTTGCGCTTGTATTGCATGGCGACGAACTTGCGCAGGAGCTCATCGCGGTTGATCTCCTCCCCCTCATGCAGGAAGAGCATGCGTCCGGCGTATTCCTCAGGCGTGCCCAAACCGTAGATGCAGGAGACGGTGGCCACCACCACGCAGTCGTCACGGGTCAGAAGGTTCGCGGTAGCGGCGTGGCGCAGACGTTCCACATCGTCGTTGACGTTTGAGTCCTTTTCGATATAGGTATCGGTCTGGGGAATGTAGGCCTCGGGCTGGTAATAATCGTAATACGAAACGAAGTAGCTGACGGCATTGTCAGGCATAAGCTCGCGGAACTCGGCACACAATTGGGCGGCCAAGGTCTTGTTGGGCTCCAGAATGAGCGTCGGGCGTTGCAGCTTCTCGATCAGCCATGCCGTCGTCGCGGTCTTGCCGGTGCCGGTGGCGCCCATCAGCACCACATCGTTCTCGCCGTTCTCGATGCGTCGCGCGATTTCGTCGATGGCTTCCGGTTGATCGCCGGACGGCTTGTACGGCGCCTTCACCACGAACGGATGATGCGTACGCTCGATATTGAACCCCATGCCTGTTTCGATTCCTTTCGCCGGCCAACGCCCTTGAGACTGCCCTTAAATACGGCAGCACTTGTTCGCTTCCGCCTAAAACCCATTCAGAGCCATCGGGACGGATTGCCAAGCTTTACTTTATGGCGAATCCGGCCCCGTTCATTGCCATTGTGCGAACAGCATATCAAGATGCTCGAACATTTGTTCGACTGACTGTGTCGAATCGATGACCACATCGGCAATGCCCTCGCGCTGCTCGCGGCTGGACTGATGGCGTATCCTGCCTTCGGCCTGCTCGCGGCTCATTCCGCGCGTATCGATCATTCGCTGGATACGGGTTTCCTCAGGTGCCTCAACGGTAAGAATATGGTCGAATGTGAAGGGGATAGTATCGATGACCTCGGCCAGCAGCGGCACGTCGTGGACAATCACGGGATTTGAGAAAAACTCTCCGGTAGCCGATAAACGATTGCTATCCAAATAATCGGCGTTATCAGGATTATCCGCCTCGTCATCGTCATCACCATTGCGCTGACCGGCATTGGTCTTGCATTCCTGGGCGAACTGCTGCTCCAGCTCCTGAGCCCGTCGGTAAATCAGCGGATGTTCGATATCATCAAGTCGCTGTTTGGCATCAGGCGCGGCCTCAAGCGAAAAGACGTGTGCCGCCATCCATTTACGATTCAACGAGCCATCGGGCTGACGCGCATCCGGGCCGAATTCGTCGACGATTTCGCGGATTCCTTCGCCGCCCGGTTCGACGACCTCACGAGCCAATTGGTCATAATCGATAAGATGGGTCCCGCGTTCCTTCAGATGCGCGGCAACCGTGCTTTTGCCTGCCGCAATGCCCCCGGTCAATCCGATTCTCATGTATCCTCCGGTATCGCCTACTCTGATAAAAAGAAAGTCGGTGCAAGCATTAAAAGCCTGCACCGACCTAATTTCACAAAATCACCGTGAAATCACCAAAGGTGATCTCACTTCTTCTCCTTGAGGAGCTCCTCACGGAGAGCGGCGAGCTTGTCGGAACCGGCAAGCGTGCCTTCGGATTCGTTCTCCGAAGAGTACTTGGTGGACTCTTCGACAGCCTTTTCGGCGTGAGCGTTCGCACCCTGGCCATCCTCGGCAGCGGATTCCTCCGCGGACTCGAGTTCCTTGGCGACGAAGGCCTTATGCTGCTCCCACAAATCGTGGGCGGCCGCATACTGGTTCTCCCACTCCTCGCGCTGCTTCTCGTAGCCGGCGATCCATTCGTTGGTCTGCGGGTCGAAGCCTTCGGGGTACTTGTAGTTGCCGTCCTCGTCGTAATCGGCGGGCATGCCGTAGAGCGCCGGATCGAAGTCCTCGCTCGACGGATCGACAGAGTCGTTGGCCTGCTTGAGGGACAGGGAGATGCGGCGACGGTCGAGATCGACGTCTATGACCTTGACGAAGATCTCTTCGCCCTGCTTGACGACGGTCTCCGGGTTGTCGACGTGACGGTTGGCCAGCTCGGAAATGTGGACCAGGCCCTCGATACCGTCTTCGACAGAAACGAACACACCGAACTGCACGATCTTGGTGACCTTGCCCTTGACGATCTGTCCGGGAACGTGGGTGCGTGCGAAGCGCTGCCACGGATCTTCCTGCGTCGCCTTGAGGGACAGCGAGATGCGCTCACGATCCATGTCGACATCGAGCACCTCGACGGTGACCTTGTCGCCGACCTTGACGACCTCGGACGGATGGTCGATGTGCTTCCAGGAAAGCTCGGAAACGTGGATGAGGCCGTCCACCCCGCCGAGATCGACGAACGCGCCGAAGTTGACGATGGAGGAAACGGTGCCTTCACGGATCTGGCCCTTCTTGAGCTGAGCCAAGAAGGTCTCGCGGACCTCGGACTGGGTCTCCTCAAGATACTGGCGACGGGAGAGCACCACGTTGTTGCGGTTCTTGTCGAGCTCAAGGATCTTGGCCTTGATCTTCTGGCCGATGTAGGGCGAAAGGTCGCGGACGCGACGCATTTCGACGAGCGATGCCGGCAGGAAGCCACGCAGGCCGATGTCGACGATCAGGCCGCCCTTGACAGCCTCGATGACAGTGCCTTCGACAACGCCGTCGTCGTTCTTGATCTTCTCGATATCGCCCCAGGCGCGCTCATACTGGGCACGCTTCTTGGACAGGATAAGACGTCCTTCCTTGTCTTCCTTGGTGACGACAAGGGCTTCGACGGTGTCGCCGACTTCAACGACTTCGTCGGGATTGACATCCTTCTTGATGGAAAGTTCGCGGGAGGGAATGACACCCTCGGTCTTGTAGCCGATGTCGAGCAGCACTTCGTCGTGATCGACCTTGACGACCGTGCCCTCAACCAGATCACCATCATCGAAATTCTTGATAGTGGAATCGACTGCCTTGATGAAGTCTTCTTCGGTGCCGATATCGTTGATCGCGACCTTGGTGACTTCGTTATTGTTCTCTGCCATTAAAAGTGGTTTCTTTGTTATTAGTTGGATGGATATTACCTATTAAGTTATTTTGGTGACCTTCCGGTCACGCAAGTCATAAGAATACTAGTCGCCCTAGCCAAAGCGCCTCGATAAATCCGGGCGTGTCGTGGGTGGTTCAGCCGAGCTTGCGTTCGGCCATTTCCACGACGTTCGCCAGGAGCATCGCGCGGGTCATCGGTCCCACTCCCCCCGGGTTCGGCGTATAGGCGGAAGACAAGGCATGGCAGTCCTTGTCGATATCGCCGCGCACACGGTAACGCCTGGCTTCCTCGTCGTAGACGCGAGAGACGCCGACGTCCACCAAAACCGCCCCCGGCTTGACATCCTCGGGCTTGACAAATCCGGCCCGGCCAACGGCCGCGACGATGACATCGGCTTGGCTTAGATGCTTTTGGATGTCTTTGGTGCCTGTATGGCAAAGCGTCACGGTCGCGTTCACGTCCTTCGCCGTGAGCATCAGCCCGATGGTGCGCCCCACCGTGATGCCGCGGCCGACGAGGCAGACGTCCTTGCCGCCCAGATCGATGCCGTAACGCTTCAGAAGCACGATGATACCGCGGGGCGTGCAGGGTTGCGGCGCGGGGTTCCTGCCGTCGATATGGGTGACGAGCTCGCCCAGATTGGCCGGATGCATGCCGTCAGCGTCCTTGGCGGGGTCGATATGGGCGATGACCTTGTTGGAATCGATGCCCTTGGGCAGCGGCAATTGGACGATGTAACCGGTGCATTTCGGGTCGGCGTTGAGACGTTCGACGGCGTCGATGATCTCCTGCTCACTGGCCGTTTCAGGCAGTTCGACGGCAATCGAGGCAATGCCGACCTCGGCGCAATCCTTGTGTTTGCCGGCCACGTATTTGCGCGAGCCAACGTCGTCGCCGACGAGAATCGTGCCCAGTCCTGGCGCAATGCCTCGGGCCTTGAGCGATTCGACGCGCTCGCTCAAATCCTGCTTGATGGCCGCCGCGGCAGCCTTTCCGTCCAATTTGAGAGGAGTCTGTTCCTCGTTCACCATACCGATTTCCTTAATGCAAGTAAGTTATTTCGACATTCCATATGCCCGTGTTGTATGCCAGGCACCATAATTATCGATTGTAAGGTGCAAGCCGTCCATAACCATAGGCGTGTCCACCATCTACGCCATATCCATTGCTTATAACCCTTTATCAGCCGTCGAAAGACGGTCGGCAAAAGAAGCGAAAACTAGAGGTTCGGGGAACACACAATGCCTTCGAATCGACGATAGCCGCCATCCGTCTTTTCCGGGTTTCATATCATCAATCCTGCTTTATTTGACAATGATTTTCATTTTCAGTATATTGCCGTATCAGTATACTGAATAAAGACAATCAACACGGACCAACGGCAAACGGATACCAATTTAAGGGGTCTTTATGAAACGATTCGGATGGCAGACCAAGGCCACGGCCCTGCTGGGCTCGTTATGTCTGGTTTTCGGCCTCGCGGCCTGCGGCGGCGGCAACGACTCCCAGCAGCCGAGCAAAACGAATAACAGCTCCAAACAAGCCACCGGCCCCATCAACGTGGTGGCTTCCATCAACCAGTGGGGTTCGCTGGCCAAAGAGATCGGCGGATCTGATGTGGAGGTGACCTCAATCGTCAACACCGTCTCCGTGGACGCCCATGATTTCGAGCCGCAAACCACCGATATGGCCAAATTGCAAAGCGCCGAGATCGTGGTCGTCAACGGCGCCGGATACGACAACTGGGCCAGCAAATCCACTGCCAAAGGCACCACCAGCGTCTCGGCCGCCACCGCGGTCGGGGCAAGCACGGGCGACAACCCACACCTCTGGTTCTCCAAGGAGGCACGCAAGGCCACCGCCACCGAACTCGAGGATGCCTTCGCCAAGGCGAGACCCGCGAAAGCCAAGCAGTTCCAGGCCCGTTTGAAGACATGGAAGGCGAACGAATCAAAGCTCGAAGACGCCATGAAGGCATTCGAGCAGAAGCACAAGGACGCCACCTACGGGGCCACAGAGCCTGTCGCCTATTATCTGATGGATGATCTCGGCTTCACCGACAAAACTCCGAAGGGATATACGCAGGCCGTCAGTTCCGAGGGTGAGCCCGCGCCGAGCGATCTGCAGAAGTTCCAGCATCTGATTTCCGGGCGCGACGTCAATCTGCTGATCAACAACACGCAGGAAGCCAGCAATACCACCAACCTGCTCACCGGGACGGCCGGCCGCACCGAAGTGCCCGTCGTCGACATCAGCGAGCAGATGCCGCAGAGCCAGACCACTTTGACCGGCTGGATCACGGCATTGATGAAAAGCATCGACAAGGCCATGGCCGATTTCAAGGCCAGCGAGGCCGACCATGAGAAAGTGGGAACCGGCGACGAAGGCGACAGCGGCGGTACGCAGCAGCCCTCTCAGCCGGCAAAGTCAGGCAATGGAGCAAATTCCAATCAACAGACGCCCGCAGCCCCCGGCAACGGTTCGGTGCCGTCGAACGAAGGACAGACCGATCCGGGCAAGTGACCAAATTCCCCTGAAGCGATAACCTCGGCCCAACAGGCAGACGCCATCGGACACTCGAATGCGGTTCCAAGCCAGAACGATAAAGGTTTGGAACCGCATGTTTTTGTCTCAGACTCGGAATTGGTGAAAGCAGGGGCTTCGGCTTCAATCCTGCTTTATCTCTTTCGCCCAAGGAACAATTGCGACGCTAATTGAGAATGATTCTCAATTTCAATTATAATATATCAAGTATCTCTATCAAGCAGTATTTCGAACGCCTCCGGAGTGCAGAAAGACGACAATCATTATGCAGACGAAAGCCGAAAAGACGCAGAAGGCCAAGACCCCCGACGGCGGACCGGCCTTAGTTTTCCGCGATGCCGGCATCAAACGCGGCGAGAGGATAATCTGGCAGCACGGCAATTTCTCCATTCCGTCGGGTTCCATCACCGCCATCGTGGGCACGAACGGCGCCGGCAAGACCACGATGATGAAGGCGGAACTGGGCCTTTTGCCGTTGTTCAGCGGCAGCCTGAGTGTGCTTGGCGGTCCGGCAGGCACTACCAACCATCTCATCGGATACGTGCCACAAAACTACGCCAGCGACATCGAATCCAACCTCACCGCCGAACAATCGGTGCTGCTCGGGCTCACAGGGACGAAATTCGGCATCCACCCCACCACCCGGGCGCAACGGGCACAGGCACGCGAGGCGATGGTTTTCACCGGTGTGGACGACAAACGCCATTATCGGCTTTCTGAGCTTTCGGGAGGGCTTCGGCAGCGCGTCGCCATCGCTCAGGCTCTGGTGAGCGGGCCGAAGCTGCTGATGCTCGACGAACCTCTGGCCAACCTCGATCTGGCGGCCCAGCGCGAGACGGTGCATGTGCTCGCCAAGCTCAACCATGAGATGGGCATGACCATCCAGGTGGTCGCCCACGACCTCAACATGCTGCTGCCGGTCCTCGACGGCGCGGTCTATCTGCTCGACGGACACCCGCATTACGCGAAAATGAACGAGGTGCTGGATGCCGATCTGCTCACTCACCTCTACGGCACGAAGGTGCAGGTGGTCACCACCCCGCAGGGCGACATGTTCGTCACCCCCGGCGCGGACGAACCGGACGACGTCACGCCCGACATCCACAAGCCCGACGAAGTGGCCGGTTTCCACCATCATCACACAAAAAATCCGTCCAGCTCCGCCAGGGGCAATCGCCGAGATTCCGCGATCGGCGGCGAGAAGCCACGGTATTTCGAACAAGTGGTTTCTCACAGATCACAGGCAAAAGCAGGACGAGCAGAAGGAAATGAAGGCAACCAGCGGCAGGAGGCAGGGCAATGAGCCATATCCAATTCGGCTTCAACCATGAATGGCTGGAAACGCTCTCGGTCCCGTTCATGCACAACGCCTTCATCGCCGGCCTGTGCATTGCCTTGGCCGCAGGCGTGATGGGCTATTTCACCATCGCCAGACATTCGACGTTCGCCGCCCACGCGCTGGCGCATATCGGCTTGCCAGGAGCCACAGGAGCGGTTTTGCTGGGATTGCCGGTCTCGCTCGGTCTCGGTATCTTCGCACTCGGCGGCGCGCTGACCATCGGAACACTGGGCAAGAAGGCCTCGCAACGTGAAATCGCGACCGGCACCGTGCTCGCCTTCGCTACCGGCTTGGGCCTTTTCTTCTCGCGCATGTCAAGTTCTGCCTCGCAGCAGATGCAGGCCATATTGTTCGGCTCGATATTGACCATCACCAACGACCAGGTGCTGGGCTTCGCGATTTTCGACGTGCTCCTGCTGGCGGTGATGGCCGTGGTCTATCGGCCTCTCCTCTTCAGCTCGCTGGACGAGCAGGTGGCCCAGGCCAAGGGCGTGCCAATCGGCGTGATGAATGTGCTGTTCATGGCCATCATGGCCGGCGTCATCACCATTGCAGTACCTGCCGTCGGCACCTTGCTCATCTTCGCGTTGGTCGTCACCCCGGCGGCTACGGCGAACATCCTCACCAGCACGCCGCTGCGTTCGATGGTGCTTTCCAGCATCCTGTGCCTGGTCTCGATCTGGGGAGGCTTGGTGATCTCCGCGATGTTCCCCACTCCTCCGAGCTTCGTCATCGTCACGATTTCGACATTGTTCTGGATTGTCGCCAAAGGTGTGGAAGCGTTGCGTCATCGCTAAAGCCTTGGACGGGCTGGTTATGTTACGGTTTTAGTCCAACAGCCGAAGCAAAGTTTGAGGGCCATCTCTTGATATCGAGATGGCCCTCAAATCATTTAAAAAATCAATAGGCGATTTTGCAGACGAAGTAATTGAAAATCACTTCTTTTTCTTGGATCCTTTGGCTTCTTTGTTTTCGATTTCGATCCTGGCCAACGTCTGGCTCGCAGGCTCCTCGGGAGCTTCGGAATGGTGCTTGGCGTCTTCGGGCGTAGGGTCGGCATAGCCGAGATTGACGTCGAGCAAGTGCTGCGCCTCGTCCTCGTCGATCTTCTCGGAAAGCGCGATTTCGGAGGTAAGGATGTTGCGGGCGCGGGTCAGCATGCGCTTCTCTCCGGCGGAAAGACCGTGTTCGTCGACATCGCGCTGGGCCAGATCACGTACGACCTCGGCGATCTTGTTGACCTCACCGGTGGCGATCTTTTCGACGTTGAGCTTGTAACGCCGCGACCAGTTCATCTTCTCGTTGTCGACAATCGGGGTGCGCAGGATCTCGAAGACCTTGGCGACTTCTTTGCCATCGACGATATTGCGGATGCCCACCTTCTTGGCGTTCTCGACCGGCACCTCAATGACCAAGCCATCGCTGGAGAGCACAGAAAGCTGCAGATAATCACGCGTGATGCCCTTCACCGTGCGTTTTTCAAAAGCTGTGACCTTCGCCGCACCGTGACGCGGATAAACGACAACATCTCCAACTTTGTAATCCATGGAACCTCCGAAAAGCTTCAAACGCAATGTGTCTTAGTTTTTCACGCGCCTCGGACGTTTACCCTTGCTGCGAACCAACAAAATCTAATAAAAACCGATAAAAACCTCGAATGGCTGAGAATTGGGTGCGCCGGAACCTATAATGGATTGCTTGTAGCAATGTTTTTGAAAGGCGGAGGACACATGCTCAACAGTTCGGCGCATCAGAAGACCCCACGTACCATCTTGGTGGTCGAGGACGAGCCTGATCTCGCCACAGCGATCGCACAGCGCATCACAGCGAATGGATGGACTGCACGAGTGGCGGGAGACGGGGCGAGCGCCGTACGCGCCGCAAGCCAGATCAAGCCGGATCTGGTCATCATGGACATCATGTTGCCCGTCATGGACGGCATCGAGGCGACCAAGCGCATCATCGCCGAGCGCCCTGTGCCCGTGCTCATGCTGACCGCCCGTGACTCGGAGGCCGACAAGGTCATGGGACTTTCCGCCGGTGCGGACGACTACATGACCAAGCCCTTCTCCCCCCGCGAGCTCATCGCACGCTGCGAGGCGCTGCTACGCCGCGTGGAACGCGCCACCCTCATCGCCAAGAACAACGAGAACGAGAAGGTGCTCGATTTCGGCACGCTGGTTATCGACCCGCGCCAGCGCATCGTCACCCAGGACGGCAAGCAGGTGCATCTGACGCCTACGGAATTCGACCTGCTCGCCACGCTTGCACGCAAGCCCAAGTCAGTCTTCAAGCGCGAGAAGCTGCTCGAGGAGGTGTGGGACTGGCCTGACGCCTCCGGCACCCGCACCGTCGATTCGCATGTCAAGGCGCTGCGGCACAAGCTTGGCAGTGACCTCATTCGCACCGCACACGGCGTCGGTTACGCGTTCGAACCTCCCGAGGACGGCAACGCTGCAACCAGCGCCCCGCAAGAGTGAGACTCAACAGCTTCGACAGCCCTACGGGGCTGCTTTTCATATAACCAGCGTTTTCATTTCATCAATACATTTCCAAAGAGAATACAGTGACCGCAGCGATGAGCAACCATACACACCAATCCGGCAAGAAGATATTGGACAACGAGCGGCCGATAGGCCTGTTCTCATCGTTGAAGGTCGAACTGAGCGTCATCATCGTCATCGCCACCGCCATCGCCTTCGTCATGGCCTGGTTCCTGCTGAAGATGGGGCTAAGCGGATGGATCGCCATGCCGTTGACACTCGTAGTGGCCCTAGGTATCACGTATTTCTTCTCCCGTGGATTGACCGCTCCTCTGCGCCAGATGCGCGACGCGGCCAAAGCCATGAGCGAAGGCGACTACACGGTGCGCGTCAAAGTCGGCACCCGCAGCAACGACGAGGTGGGCCAGCTCGCCCGCTCGTTCAACGAAATGGCCGAGGAGCTGCAGCACGCCGACCAGATGCGGCGCGACATGATCGCCAACGTCTCCCACGAGCTGCGCACCCCTGTTTCGGCTCTGCAGGCCATGATCGAGAACCTTGCCGACGGTGTGGTGGAACCGACTCCTGCAAATCTTGAGGGGATATTGAACCAGACCCACCGGCTTTCCGACCTCATCGCCTTCCTGCTCGACCTCTCACGCATGGAGGCCGGCGCGGCCAGTCTCAACATCGAGCAGTTCAACTTCGCCGATTTCATCGACGAGACGCTGGAACCATTGGAAATCGCGGATGCCGGCCACGCCCACGACGTCGACGTGCATGTGCCGGACTCCATCGAGATCGAAGGCGACCAGGACAGGCTGCGCCAGCTGTTCACCAACATCATCTCCAACGCGTTCAAGCATTCGCCCGACAACACGACGGTACTGGTGGAAGCCCACGAAGACAAGATCCACGGCACCATCGTCACCAACGTCGTCAATTTCGGCTCGCAGATCCCCCCCGAGGCGCGCGCGGATATCTTCCGCCGCTTCGTCAAGGGCAAGTCGGGCCCGGGCACCGAATCTGGCGGCACCGGCCTTGGACTGTCCATCGCACGTTGGGCCGCACAGCTGCACGGCGGCAATGTGAAGGTCGTCGACGACAACCGCGGCACCGATTTCGAAATCACGCTGCCAAAATTCCATATCGTCGCCGACGAACCGAGCGAAAAAACGACACTCTGACCTCCATGCAATCGAACGTTTGTTCTATTTTATTGTCCTGCCCTCTTGAAACAATGATATTCGAACAAACGTTCGATTATTGGGAGGTGTGCGATGACAGCAGCAGCATGCAAATTGGAACGCAACGATTCAGGGCAGGATTGTAGGGTCACCCGGGTTTTCCGCTCGACTCTCGCGCCGACACCCATACCCATCGCGCTCGAAGCGGTGCATGCGGGGTTCCCCTCGGTGGCGCAGGATTATTTTGCGGGCGATTTCAGTTTCGACGAGCACATCATTCGCAATCCCGACACGACCTTCATCATCACCGTCGCCGGCGACTCCATGGAGGGGGCCGGCATCTGGGATGGCGACCTTCTGGTGGTCGACCGATCGCTTGAGCCTCAGGCCGATGACGTGGTGGTGGCCGTGCTCGACGACGAACTGACGGTCAAGCGCCTTGTGATGCGTGGGTCAACGCCGATCCTACACCCAGAAAATCCTCGATACCCTGATTTCTCTCCCATGAACGCGCAGGATCTGGTGATCTGGGGCGTGGTCATCGGCAATTTCCACACCCAAAGCCGTTCCAGCCGGTTCGGTGCTACTCTGCCGGGCATCACCCGTCCCGGCATGTCAAACACATCCCCATCCGATTCTGGTGCCACCGAGAAGGCCAACGGCACTACCGGGCTCGCCGAGCACAGCCGCGGATGGTCGGGCGGTGCCACCATCTATCCCTTCCCGCAGCAACACAACTAGCAGGACAACATGAGCGAATCGTTTCAGGTGCTGGCCGACGCGAACAGTTTCTTCGCCTCCTGCGAGCGCGTTTTCGACCCGGCACTGGCCGCCAGGCCGGTCGTGGTGCTCTCCAACAACGACGGGTGCGTGGTGGCCCGCAGCTCGGAGGCGAAACGGCTAGGTATCAAGGAAGGCACACCGTGGTTCAGCATCCGCGAAGAGGCCCAACGCGCGGGAGTCGTGGCCCGCAGCTCGAACTATGAGCTCTATGCCAGCCTGTCGGCGCGGATGATGTCGGTGATGAGCCGGTTCATGCCGGGTCAGGAGATCTATTCCATCGACGAATGCTTCCTGAACCCCTCAACGGACGCCAAGCAAACCGTGCAGACCTCCAAGGCCATGCGCAAAGCCGTGCTGGAAGGTGTCGGCATACCGGTGAGCGTCGGCATCGCACCGACCAAAACACTGGCCAAAGTGGCCAACCACTGGGCCAAAAGGCATCCTTCAACCGGCGGGGTGAGCCTATGGCGCGACATCGAGGCGCAATACGGCGATGCGGCGCTCGCCTCCATACCGGTGGGCGACGTATGGGGCGTGGGCAGGCGGCTGACCCGTAAGCTGCAGGCCGTGGGTGTTCTTACCGCGCTCGACCTCAGAAACCAGGACCCGGTGTCCATCAGGCACCGTTTCTCCATCACCTTGGAACGCACCGTGCTCGAACTCAACGGCATCCCCTGCGTGGTGGGCGACGCCAGCGCCAACGACGGCAAACGCAAGTCCGAAATCCTGTGTTCGCGCATGTTCTCGAAACCCGTTACCGACATGGCCCAGATGGACCAGGCCCTGAGCGTCTATGCTCAGAAGGCGTGCCGCAGGCTGCGTCGCCAATCAAGCCTGTGCTCGCTAGTTGCCGCCTTCTGCGCCACCAGTCCTTTCGGCCCGGAAAACAGCTACCAGTCGTTTCATGCGACGACCACCTTGCGCGACCCCAGCGACGATCCCCTGGTCATTGCCAAGGCCGCGTGTCAGGCCATGCGTGGCAGGGCCGACCCGCATGCCCGCTACATCCGCGCAGGCGTACTGCTGCTCGGTCTGCAGGACGCCAAGGACTTCACCACCCTGCACGGCTTCGAGGCCAAGCGCGACGAGCATAATCTGGGAGCGGTAATCGACGAAGCCAACAGGAAATTCGGTACGGCCCGGGTCGGCATCGGTTACGGCGGCATGCGGGGCAAAGGGCGCGGCGACGAGGATACGTCAGCCTCATGGACGATGAGGCGCCAGATGCTCTCCCCGCGCTGCACCACCCGTTGGGACGAAATGGCGGTGGCCCATGCCGATTAGAAGACGCCACCGACGGCACCGGCAGAACTTGCAGAACCATTATGCCTATAACCGGTCCACCAAACCATGATGCAAAGCCATCCAAGCAAAAGACAAGACGCTTGCCGATTTTCTTTATTCGGCCCGATTGGGCGTGCAGGCCAGCACGAGACCGATGACATCACGGGCGCCCGAATCGCGCAACGCCGACAGGCACTCCCCCATCGTGGCACCGGTTGTGACGATGTCGTCGACGACGATGAACAGCGAGTCGTCGTTCAAATCCTCACTGACGCGCACATGCCCTTCAATTCTTTTCGCACGAGATGAGGCTCCTGACGCCTGGACGGATTTGCCTTGTACACCTTCAAGTCTCAACACCGGTTCCATAACGGCCGAAACCCCATATCGTTTCAATCCGCGCGCCATCAAGCGAACAAGCGGCAACATTTGCCATCGGCCACGGTGATGCATCGAGGAGGCCGACGAAGGGGCCGGAACCAAGACCAGGGCACTGCTCCGGATATGGGATTCCTGCCTATCAAGCACCTTCAGCACCAGATCCGTCAGCAATAGCGCGAAAACACGGTCGCATTCCTCATCGCCGTGATCCTTCCAGTTGAGGATCGCATGGCGAACGGCCCCGCAATACCAGGAGCATCCATAGCATCGGCCGGCATCGCCGGGCAACACCTTGGGATAGACATGGGCGAAAAGCCGGGCGCACGAGGCGCACAGTACCTCATCCGGCTTGTCGCATCCGGCACAACCACGCGGCAGCAGCATGTCGCCGATGGAGACGAACAATGCTCGCAAGGCATCGCAGAATTTTAAGTCAGCGGTTTCCATACTTCAAAGCTAGCCGACTTCCCTCCAACAGCAAGGCAAAAACGACCGGTGTGGTCGGATGCTATGGGTTATCCACATTTCGGGCGTGTTGCAATCACGACAAAGCGGCGATGAGACGGTCACAGACCTCAAGCGTGTCATGAGGGCCTGCGACGAAAATCGGCTTCGTACCGATGACGGCCGCAGGATAGTCGTTGCCGTCCGGATCCATGCGATCGCCCACAAAAATGACCTGATCAACCCTGCAACCCAAGATGCGGCAGAGCCTGCGTACGGCATAGGCCTTGTCGACGCCACGGGCCGAGACATCGATGCTGGTCGAGCCGCCGGAGCGTACCACCAGATTGGGCAGATCGGCCCCCACGGCTTCGGCAAGCCGGTTTTTCTTGCTGTTGTCCGGGTCCCAATGTTCCTTCTCGTCCACCGGAGCCTGCTGGCCCAATGCGGAAAACGTAATCTGGCTGCCCCGGTCCTCGATGCGAGGCCCCCAGGTGTGTTTAAGCCAGATACCCTGCTCACGGGCGTGACGTTCGATGGAGGCGATGGCGCCTTGGCGATCGGCCGCATCGAGGTCGTTGGAATAGACGCACTGCCATTGCCCCTCATGCCAACGGAAATAACGTGTGCCGCTGGTCGGCATGACGTGGACGTGCGAACGGCGGGCATCGGTCTCGAGCACGTCGAGCACCTGGCTTTTGGCGAGCTCGAAGCGTCCGCCGGTGATGACGGCCACATCGATGAGGCGCGTCAGGGTTGACAGGCGCGAGGCCATATCGGCATGCATCGGCTTCTTGGAGCGGGCGAGCGTGTTGTCCAAATCGAAGGCGATCACCTTTGCGCCATGAACAAGCCCGGAAAGATCGTGGTCCCGCCACTTCTCCATCGCCGCGTCCCCGCCTGCTGCCATCGGTTGCTCCGTTCGTTTCGTGGGCTTAAAACACTACCCAATATTCCCTTATGCTACGACCACCGATGCCTATGCCGCACCATAGAATGAAATCATGTTGCTACCACCTTGGCAGACCCACATCTATCGAAACCGCCACGGACGCGGCGCGAGAACCCCGATGTTCGGTGTACGTCTGCCTCGTTACCGTACCCGAAGCGGTATGTTCGACGATATGGTCTCCTCCCAGATCCGGCGGCTTCTGGCGGCATGGCCCGAGCTCGTTCGGCCGGTGCAGTTCGCGGTCGAAGACGTGCCGCCTTCCACCCCTGCGCCCTGGGAGCCCAAACGCAACCCGACCTCGCAGAGTTTCGCAGCCAACCACGGCATCCCCGCGCGCGTCGTGCTTTACCGTATGCCGATGCAGATGCACCATCCCGACAAAACGCAGCTCGAATGGGCCATCCGCGACGCGCTGGTCGCAAGGCTTGCCGACCTCTATGGCCGGCGGCCCGAGGAAATCGACCCCGACTGGACCGGTACCGAGCTATAACGCATCGGCCGAAAAATGCTCGTCCCGGCTTCACCATGGTCGCGCACGTTGCCGGACGGCATGGCATTTCATAAAATCCCCATTGCCGTCATCTTGCCGTCATCACAAAGCGATAACCGCGTAATGGACGGATCAGATTGCCTTCAGTTCAGCGCACAATCCCGGCATTGCCGTTGACCCAAACCTTCATATTGCGCGGTTCAAGTCCTGAAGAGCCAAGATAGGCCACCGAGGCAAGCTTGGCTTCCACAACATCCGGCTGGGTCAGCCTCATCCCCATCGAGACGTTCCTGCCGTTCTTCAACGTGAACATCACAGCGTTGTCGTCCACATCCTTGGCCGCGATACTCGTCCCGGCGTTGGCCGGAAGGGTGACCTGTTTGTCTCCGACAGACTTGCCGGAAGCATCATTTCCCCGCAAAGTTGCCTTGGTCGCACTATCGCTGGTATTGAGCAACATAACCGTTGCCTCAGTATGGTCAGGAGCCACAAGAGCCGATTGCGAGAATGCCTGCGAAGGCGTCACATAGGCGAAATCGGTGCCGGAATCGGCGTTTTGTGTCACTTTCGCCGTCACATTGACAGGACTCGTCGCACTCGCTTGGAGCCCGGAAACGCCGTCGGGCGCCTTGCCCAGATCAATCGGCACGACCTTGCCGGCTTCAAGATGTTGCGTCTTGACCGCTGACGCCCCGTTGCCGTCAACCCACGAAAGGCTCAAATCGGTATCATGCTCCGCTCTGGCGAAAACACAGACCTGGTCATCACTGGTGACCCCGGGCAGATAAGACTTCTTCGCGGCGGGGCTCAAAGGCTGCGCATAATCGGAGCCCTTGGCGTTCAGACCGTCGAGCTCGACGCTGCGCACAACCGCGGCGATGGGCGTCTCCTTGCTCTTGACCTTCACGAAAAGAGCCTCATTGCCGGGCGCCGCGGCGGATAATTCCACGCTCGCCTCGCCGTTGGCACCGATATTGACGACGTTGCCGGTGGAAAGCTGAAGAGGGGTGCCGTGCTTGGTGCTCCAGATCTGAACCTGCAACGAGGTGGCCTTGGAAGAAAAATTGGCCACGGACAATTGCTGCGTGGCTCCGGTGGTGGTGGGCCCCAAGAGGAAATCCTGCTCGAGCGCGGGAGCCACGCAGGTGGAGGCGGCCAGACCTTTCAGATCGCCTTCGCTCGCCCATGAAGCCACGGATGCGGCGGCACCGGTACCGGATTTCGCCGACAACAGGCGCGTCTCGAATGCCTGTGAACCCTGATCGGCTGAACCGGAATACGTTTTGACCATGGCACTGTCAACGGTGTCGCTACCGGTGAGCGTCTTGTTGTCCGCTTCGCTGCCGTTGGTCACCGCACCCACACTCGCTTCATACACCGAGCCGAAAGCCGAGTAACGCGCCGACGAGGCCACATTGCCTTCCGAGGCCTGGAAAGCGCTGTCGCCGTATTTCCCGTTGTCGGAAAGCGCCATGCGGGATGGGCAGTAATAGGTCAGATCGGTCTGGTCGACCTGTTGCGCCCCGGTGGCATTGCCGGCTTTGGGGGAATCGACAAGCCAGCCGGGCAGCGGCACCAGCACTACGGCCACAATCAAAGCGACCAATACCACGACGGTAATCACAGCCAATACGACCCGTGAAGCCGACCGTGAGCGAGATGCCCCCGGGTTTACCGAGCCTTGTTGCCTAGACCTCTGGGCCTCATTGGCATCCAACGCACCGCCGGCATAACCGGAACCGCCAGGAACCGTCGGAGGGGCCGGTGGTGCGGGAGCAGTATGCCGAACCTGTTCAACGGCTGAACGATGCTCGTTTCGATCCATATCATTGTTCATTGGATTCTCCGTGCCCTTCATGCCTGATCCCAACCGTATCTACGTGTTCTCGGTATTGCCACCAGGACATAAACCACCATCACCAGGCCCAAACACCATAGCCAGGTCTTGCGCCAGACACTGTGCTGGGCCTTGTTCTGCCCTTTCATTGACACACCTTGTTTATTTTCATCAACTTTCGTCAACCTGTAATAGGTGCCGTTCGCCGCGTTCACCACCGATTGCGCCCCGTCGCTGGAGTTGATGTTGCTGATCAGACGCAGCGTGGCGTCCTTGTCGGCTGCTGATTTGTCGCCGGAGACATAAATCCCGCCAAATCCCAGCTTGGTTAGTGTTTCGATGGCATCGTCATTGCCGTTGGAAAGCAGTTCGCTGCTGGCCTTTGCAATCAGGTCGACCGACAGGTCGCTGGCGCCGGAGGCCACGCTGGCCCTCCATCCCGGGGAGACGTCGACGAGGTCGCCACGCCGGGAGCGCATCACGGAGAAATCGATATGGTTGTCGGAGACGGCCTGAAGGGCCAGAATGCGATGGCTTTCCTTGTTCTGCAGATAATCCACAGCCACCATAGGCAATCCGGCATTGCTTGACTTCACTTCGTTGGCCCGCGACATCATGCCGAATGCTCCTGCCAGGCAGGTGCACAACGCCAGTACCGCAACAAGCAGCGCACGACCGAATTTGACGGCCACGACCTTGACCTTGCCTTTACCGCTGTTGGATTCAGGATTCTGTTTTTCCTGATCGCTTTGCGAAATCCTCAGGGGAACGAAACGCTTGACGGCACCGCCGGAAACGATGCATGCGCAGGAAAGCAATGCCAGAAGCGTCAGCACGACACCCGGAAGCACCGATGCTGCAAAGGCGTCACCACCTTCGAACGACACGCAGATACGTGCGGCGACCATGGCAAGAATGAGGCCGGTGATGGCCACGAACCACATCATTCTCGAGGCGCGCAGGGCGAACGGCAGCAGCAATGCGACCAAGGCCACCACCACGATGAGGCAGAGCGCAGCCAAAACCGCCACGGTCCCCAAACCGTGCTGGCTGAAGAGCTGCGATCGGACGTCTCCTCCGAGGGGAAGTGCAAAGGCACGGGAGATGACTTCTCCGAAGGAAAGCGACGCCGGCGCAGAACCGGGCAGAGGCTGGATGACATCGGCGAAAAGCTGTCTCCATGCCCCGACGCTTGCGTAATGGACACTGTTGACCAGCGTGGGCAGCAACAGGGCCAAACCGGGCACAGGGATAAGCAGCAGCATCAGCCGGTGGGAGCGGACGACCACGATGAAAAAGACAAGGCAGACAACCAGCGGGAATATCAGCTGCGGCTCGCAGGCCACCGTGACCGCAAAACACAACGCCGCACAGCCCGCAGCCTGCACGGAGGCGTGCGAATGTACCAGATCTTCGGTGCCATACATGCCCACGGCCCTGAATGTGAAGGCAAAGGCGGCCGGCAGGAACACCATGGTCATCAGCAAAGGAACATCGGCATTGCCAAACGCTCCCAAGGCCAGGGCCAAGGCCACCCACAGCAGACCGACGACCACGCGCACCCAGTCGGAACGCGTAAAGACGCCCGCCAATGCCCAGAAGGCCAACGCCATGGCCGGGGCCGCGAGGAAGAACATCAGCGAAATGGCAATGACCGGGTGACCGATCGTGATGACCGAAGCCACGAGCCAGACCATCAGCCAAGGCGCAGGAGGCGCCGGCACACCGATACCGATTCCAAACGCCCATGGCGTGCTCGCCGCCGAAAGCAATGTCGAGAAGCTCGCCCCGCTGGCAAGCAGGGACGGCGAATACAGGCTGGCACCACCCCAGACCTGTCGGAATACTCCCCATTCAAACGCGACTATCGCCACAAAGGCCACAACCGCCATGAGGGCGGCACCGCCGAAACGCCTCACGGCACGCATACGCAGATGGCTTTTGGCCAACGGGCTCAGTAGCTCGGTATGCTGCTGGCTGTCGAAGGCACGGCTGCGCTTGTGCCATTCCTCAATCTGTTTGCGGTCCGCCGAAAGCAATTCCAAAGCCGTTGAACTGGCCCCGTGACGCAGGTTCTGCTGACGCTGCGCGCGAATCATCTGCGGCAACTGGCCAAGCACACGCCATGGCAGGCACAATATGTACCACGCCCGCCAGGGGCTTTTGGCCAGCAATGCACCTATGGCATGCCATAGGGCGCGGAAAAGATTGAACACCCACAGCAGCGGCCAGAACAGGGTGCGGATATCGGTGTAGTAGTATTTTTGCGCGGCATCGAGGACGGCCGACGTTGCATCCGCCGGGTTTTCCTCGTCAATGGGCCCGCCGGCACGGTTGCGGATACCTTCGAACCTTGCGCGACGATGGGCGATATGGGCTTGCGGCACCACGATGACGCGACCGCCGCCCTCGCAGATACGACGTGAGAAATCGGCGCCCTCGGCGAAGGTCGTGAACCACGGATTGATTTCCCCGGTGTCCTTTTTGGTTTGCAAAGGCAGTAAAGCGCCGGCCAAGGAGACCGCGAACACATCGGCACGGCCATCATATTGCTCCTGGTCGGGTTCGCCGTCGACCACGAGACTTTCCAAACGATGTTTGCCGGCATAGCTGCCGACGTTATGAAGCTTGGTGGCACTCCAATCAAGCTGCTTGGCACCGATCAGCGAGACCGTCGGCGTATTGTGCCAAGCCTCCACCAAAGCCTCCAGGCAATCATCACCCACAGGCCTGGAATCGTCATGCAAAAGCCAAAGCGCACGGACGGAAGCCGGGAGGCTGGCATAGCGGAACGCCTTGGAAATGGCATCGGAAAAGGAACGTGCGCCGGCGGAACGCACCAACTGGACATCGACACGTTCGGGAGGCTCGGGAACAAGCTGCCGGGCCGCACCATGGCCGAGTTGCGGCAAGGCCGAAACGGTGAAGCCGGTGCGCATCGGCTGCGCCGTACCGCCGGTGCAATCGGCGATGACAATGGTGCGTGGCAGCACCTTCTGGCTCATCAAGGCCCGTAACGTTGTGGGGAAAAACCGCACATCATGTTCGACAGTGACAATCGCAGCGACGCTTCGATCGACGCTTTGCCCGCTTATTCTGGGCCTGGAACCGATGACCTCGGCCACAATTCGCTGTATATCGACACTGCCGTTGGAACTCATGCTCACCAGTGTAGACGAAGGCCTCGCTAGTGCGCCGAGGGAAATCGACACCGAAGAATTCGCGGCAATATCCAGCCTTATGTATAATAATTATCCATGCCCTATGCGGCTTTTACATCAGATTTTCAGGAAAAATTCAACCTCTAGGCATACAATGCCCTCTAGGAATAGTGAATGGTAGTCCCGTAGCGGCCTTTGAGCTTTGGCTGGGCGGGTAAACAGAAAGGCAAGATATGGCTTCACACCGTATCAAAGACCTCAAGATACCCAACCTCGGTGGATGGCACTCCCCCAAGCCCATGCACGGTACCGCCTATATCGTCCGTCACCGGCTTCGCAGCGCCATCGTTATGACCGTGGTGGCCGTTTTCGTATTCGTCTCCACCGCAGTAGGCGTCGCCGCATTCACATTGGCCATCGCGCCCACACCGATCAAACCCATCATCCAGCCAGACGGCAAAGAAGAAAAACTCGTCGACCCGAATGCGGGCAAACCCATTGAATTCCTCGTTTTGGGACAGGACACCCGTGATGGCGGAGACAATGCCTCCCTCGGCGGGACCCACGATGACGGCGAGCACAACGCCGACACCTCCATGGTGGTGCAGATCAGCGCAGACCGTTCCTATATCAATCTGGTCTCCATTCCCCGCGACTCCTTGGTCAACGCTCCGAGCTGCCAGACCACCAAGGGCGTGGTCCCTGCACGCCACAACGTGATGTTCAATTCCATCTTCGCCACCGGCTGGAACGTGGGCGGCGACCTCGCCAGCGCCGCGAGCTGCACCATGAACGCAGTCAATTCCTTGACCGGCCTCAAGCTCGAGCATTTCATCGTCGTCGATTTCCAAGGGCTTCAAGGCATGATCAACGCCATCGGCGGCGTCAACGTGTGCCTGCCGACCGACACGAAGGATGATTACACCGGACTTGACCTGAAACAAGGCCTCCAACATCTTAACGGCACGCAGGCCACGGAATACGCCCGCATGCGCCACGGAACCGGCACTGACGGCAGCGACATCATGCGTGCGGCCCGCCAGCAGTACCTGGTCAAGGAAATACTCACCGAGGCCTTGTCGAAGAACCTCTTGACCAACAGCGCACAGCTGTATCGCCTGGCAAACGAAGCTTTGAAATCCCTGAGCATTTCCAGCGGCCTTTCCAACGCCACCACACTGGCTGGGCTTGCATTGAGCCTGCACAGCCTCAAACCCGACCACGTCTATGCACGCACCATCCCGGTCGTCCCGGCACCCACCGACCCGAACAACCGTGTGGTCTGGGCCAGCGATGCCGATGACACCTGGAGCACGTTACGCGAATACAAGCCGCTGACCCAACAGGACATGCCCACACAAAGCACATCTGGCCAGAGCCAGGGCAACAGAAACCAAAGCCAGAACTCCAACGGCACACAGCAACAACAACAAGGCACGCCCGATCCCGCCACCGGCCTTATCACGACCTCCGACGGCAGACTCATCGACCCCATCACCGGGGGAACCGTCGACAGGAAGAACGGCATGATCCGCGACCCGAACACCGGCCAGTACATGGGTGTGGCCAATCAGTACCTCAACGCGACCGTATGTGCGGTTCCTGCGCAGAAGTAGGGCAATCTTCCACTCTCTACACCTTCCCGCGAGTAAAAGTAGTAACTGCTTTTAGCTTTCGGGAGGGTATATGGTCAAGCAGTCAGATGGATACGACGCTCAAGGTACCCCACCCAGCTTCATACCGGCAGGGGCGCGAAAGCGTCCGGATACCGGTCGCATGCCCGTCCCAAACGAATCACAGATTCCACCGGCCTTTTCACCGGTCAAACCGCGTAAAAGAGCGGCCAGCCGTCAGCCGATCCAAGAACCGGCTGCACCAATTGCGGCCCAGGCTCGTGCACCACGTCAAAGTACGGGTTCCTCACGTGTCACTTCATCACCGCGTTCATCCACTTCCCGCAATTCCTCACACGCATATGGCGGCGCTGTGATGCCGCCGCAACGTCCGAACCGTGCGCAGCCATCGGGGTTTGGCAACGAGGCTGCCAAACCCCACAAAAAACGCCACTGGTTGCTCACCATCCTTCTAGCCATCATCCTGGTCATCGTTCTGGTGCTCTTCGGCTGCTGGAACTGGGCCAATTCACAGCTTGACAAGACCGATTGGCTCACCGACAAGGCCGATACCAACGGCACGTCCTGGCTGGTGCTCGGCTCCGACGAACGCGACGATTCGGGCGTCGGCGGCAGCGCCGACGACACTCCCGGCTTCCGAACCGACACCATGCTGGTGTTGACCAAGCCCTCGCACGGCAATTCCTCGCTCATCTCGATCCCTCGCGATTCGCTGGTCAAGGTCAACGGGAACAGCATGAAAATCAACGCCGTGGCTGAGACACAGAGCAAGAAAACACTCACCGGAGAGGTCGAGGACATCACCGGCCAGAAAATCGACCATGTCGCCGAAATCAAGTTCAACGGGCTGACCCGTGTGGTCGATGCCTTGGGCGGTGTCAACCTTTGCTACGACAGGACGGTCAACGACAATCTCTCCGGACTCAACTGGCAGGCCGGTTGCCACACCGTAGACGGGACCACAGCACTGGCTTTCTCCCGTATGCGTTATTCCGACCCGAAGGGCGATTTCGGCCGTGCGGAACGGCAGCGTCAGGTCATTGGCGCCATCATGAGCAAGGCCTCGTCGGGCGACACCGTGAAGAGCCCGGCGAAGGCCCAAAAGGTCGTCAAAGCCGCCCTCTCCTCCATCGAGGTCGACAAGAAGACCAACCCGCTGACGCTCTTGTCGATGGCCATGGCATTCAAAGCCGCCACAGGCAAGCAAGGCGTCTCCGGCTCGGTCTACTGGACCGACCCCAATCACTATGTGCGCGGCGTCGGCTCCACCGTCCTGCTGGACGACACCAAGAACCTGGAGCTCTTCGAACAGCTTTCGTCCGGCTCGCACGCCCCTGGAACGGTGGGCACGCTGGCCGGCACGATATCCCAATGATCGCAGACTCGGGTCGGCAGGATTTCGACAACGCCGCAACGACAAATTCGTGATACGTACTTTGTCAGATTTGTCGAAAATGGCCACGTTCATGGCAAAGAAAAATAATTTAAGCTATTTTTCTGGCAAAATCCCTTGAAAAATTGTGATTTTCGTGATTATCTAAGTAGTGGAATGCAGTCGAGGACAACTAGGAAGGTCGTTTGCTTCTATGAGTAATGCTTTTGATTGGCGGGCCAAGGCGGCATGCCGCGACAAGGACCCTGAACTTTTCTTCCCCGTCGGCAATACCGGCGCCGCCTATCAGCAGATCGAGGAGGCCAAGGCCATCTGCCGCACCTGCAAGGTCATTGATGCGTGCCTCAAGTGCGCGCTCGACACCAACCAGGACTATGGCGTCTGGGGAGGCTTGAGCGAGGATGAGCGTCGCGCCCTGAAGCGCCGCGCCATGCGTGCCCGCCGTAGCCAGAACATGCAGATGCAGGTCTGAACTCGCTTGATCGTGCGCATCGCTGGTACGCGTAATCATTGATAAGTTTCTTTTTTAAAAAGTTCCCTTCCGGATTATCACAACCGGAAGGGAACTTTTATATGCAAAATCGCGGTGTGTAGCGGATTCCACCGAATATCAGGAAATCAAACACACCGAATGCCGCGGGCGCACACGCTACTCCAGCTCGTCGCTTTCCTGCGCCGCACGCAGGTTGATGTCAAGAGTGACCCGTGTGCCGCCACCGTGGCGTTCGTCCCAGCGCACGGTGCCGTTGAAGTCGTTGGTGACGAACGTGTTGATGATCTGCGTGCCGAGACCCGAGCCGGAGGAACGGGCCATGCCGTTGTCTTCCTCCGCGGCCAGGCCGGAGCCGTCATCTTCTACGACAACGTTCAGGTGGTTGCCGCTACGACCTACGGAGATGGTGATGTTGCCTTCCTTGCGGCCTTCAAAACCGTGCTCCACGGCATTGGTGATGAGCTCGGTCAGTACCAAGGAAAGCGGGGTGGCGTCCTGTGCCGGCATCATGCCGAATTTGCCGATGTAGCGGATGTGGATGTTCTGATCGTCCATCGTGGCTAGGTCGACGCTCATCTTCAGAAGATTGGAGATCACGGCGTCATAGTCGACGATCTCGTTGACTGTCTGACTCAGGCCCTCGTGGACGGTGGCGATGGTCTGGATACGCCGTTGCGCCTCCTTGAGTTCAGTCTTCACCTCCTGCGATTTCGTCTTTCGCGCCTGCAGGCGGAGCAATGCAGACACTGTCTGGAGATTGTTCTTTACCCTGTGGTGGATTTCGGAGATTGTGGCGTCCTTCGTTTGCAGTTCCTGTTCACGGCGGCGCAGTTCGGTGACATCGCGGCACAGCACGATGGCGCCGGCACGTCCTGTTTCGTTATAAAGCGGCAGCGAATGCATCGACACCATGGAGTTGTTGGCATCGAGCTCACAGTCGGCGGCCGCTTTGCCGCTCAGGACCAGCGGCAGGGTCTCAGGGACCGGATCGTTGGAGTGGAGCAGTTGCGTTCCTATTTCGCTCAGGTAGTGTCCTTCCATTTGGGTGATGGCGCCAAGCCTTCGGAAACAGCTGATGGCGTTGGGAGCGGCATACTTGACGATGCCTGTGGGACCGAGGATGATAAAACCATCCGAGACCCTGGCATTGTGCTGCTGACTCATCAGCGCATCGTGATAGGGGAATTGGCCACGGGGAATCATCTCGAAAAGCATCTTGCCGGCGTTGATGCTCTCGGATTCGTAGCGGCCGTTGGATTCGCGGGTCGACATATTCGTCTCCCGCACCACCACGCCTAGTGTTTTGTTGCCGCAGCGCACCGGCGCATAGACGTTGCACACGCTTGATTTGCCGACCTGGTGCAACGTCGTGGTATGCAGAACGCCATTGGCGTTCATCGCGGTGTCAATCTCATCGACGAGATTTTCAGGGACCTCATCGCCGACGGCGTCGTCGCTGCGCATCGTCATCACGGTGGATGGACGGCACTGTTCGGCGACGATGTATTTGCCATCGTCACGACGAAGCACCAGAAGCAGGTCCGCGAAACTCAAGTCGGCGATAACCTGCCAGTCCGCCACCAACAAATGAAGCCACTCACGATCGCCGGCGTCGAAATCGGACTGCGCGGCGAGAATCTCATCAAAATCAGCCATGTTTCAATGATACTATGAGACGGTTTCACGAGTGTTGCCCGTCCCAAGAAAATATGTCATCAACATAGGTTACGATGACGTAAGTTACGTTGGCGTAAGCAAGCATCGTTTTGTAGCGCTTTTTGCGACGTCTCGAACCGATGAAAGGGCATTTGAGACTCTGGAGGGACCATGTCCAAGAAGTCCGTCAATAACTGGGCAGACGGCACCATAGCCATCAATCTGCATCATGATGCCAAAACGAAAAGTGGCACAGCGGACGGCATCAACAAAATGCAACAGGATGCAGCCACCCGTGCCTCAACACCAACGACGGCAGATCCTCATGCCATCAAGATGAACGTCACCAAAGCGCAACAACAGGCCATGGAAGCGAAAGCCGAAGCCATTCGCACCCAGGCGCACAGCAAAGCCGACACCATTCACCGCAAAGCAGAAGAGCGCGCGGCATATGTCGTCGCTCGCGGTGAGGTCAAGGCCGCCGAAGCACTCGGCATCACTCCCCCGCCCATGCCCGGACGCAAGGTCCGCCTCGATGTGCACGGCCGCCCGAAACCGCTGCTGCGCGGGTGGATTCATGCGGTTGCCGCACCATTTGCGTTGGCGGCAGGCATCGTGCTCATCTGCCTGGCCAAGGGCACGGGGCTGAAATGGGCGTGCGCGGTCTTCATGGTCTGCTCGCTGATCCTGTTCACCAATTCAGCCGCCTATCACCTTGGCGACTGGTCGGCCAAGACCACGGACATCCTGCGCCGCATCGACCATATGAACATCTTCCTTTTGATCGCGGGCACCTATACGCCAGTCTCGTTCGCACTGACGCCCAACTGGCGCAACGGGGTGATCGGCGGCATGTGGGCCTGCACGCTGGTAGCGCTGCTGATTCATGTCATCTGGATCAACGCCCCGCGTTGGCTGTACACCGCGGTCTATATCGTCTTCGGCGTCTCCGGAGTGGCTTTCCTCGACCTCTTCTGGTTCTCACCATACGCCGGCCCCGCCGTCGTGGTGCTGCTGGCGGCCGGCGGCGCCTGCTATATTGCCGGCGCCATCGTCTACGCACTGCGCAAGCCCGACCCGTGGCCGCGTGTCTTCGGCTTCCACGAGATCTTCCACCTGGGCACGGTGGCGGGTTACGCCTGCCATATGGTGGCTATCTACATGGTCATAGTCAATCTGTGGTGATCCCGGAACTTCCGAACAGACGTTTTATATACAAGGTTGACACGCTGGCAAAATCCTCCAATAACGTTTACCGTCACAGGCTTTGCCGGATTAAATATGAAAAGGTTCGAATCCGCTTTTTCACGGATTCGAACCTTTTCATATTTGTCATATAATTATAAAGCGGCCAGGCAGCCTTACTTCATCGGCTTGGCGTCCTTGATCTTCACCTTGATCTCGCGGCCGTTCGGGGCCTTGTACGAGACTTCGTCGCCCTTCTTGGCGCCCATGATGGCCGCGCCAATCGGCGATTCGGGGCTGATGACGTCATAGTCGGTGGCCACGGCGATGTCGCGCGAACCGAGCACGTAGTTCATTTCCTTGCCGGCGAGCTCCAAGGTGACCAACGATCCGTTGCCGACCTTGCCGGCCGGCGGCGCCTTCAGAATCTTGGTGTTGCGCAGTTTGACAATGAGCTCATTGATGCGGCCCTCGTTCTTGCCCTGCTCTTCACGGGCGGCCTGATAGCCGCCGTTTTCGGAAAGGTCGCCTTCAGCACGGGCAGTGGCGATACGCTGGGTGATCTCGTCGCGATAGTCGCCCTGACGGTAGGCCAGTTCCTTCTGAAGCTTGTCATAGGCCTCCTGCGTGAGCAGAATGGTCTTTTCTTCCTCTGCCATGATTCTTCCTTGCTTTGTTATCGGTTTGTTTTCGGTCCAGGTCCGGTTTCTGACAGATACCGGACCGTTCAAATAAATAAGACCGGCACGCTGGCCGGTCATCGTATTCGATTCCGTTGGGCTTCAGCGCGTGGAGATGATGTCGACGACAAACACGAGCGTGTCGTCACCGCCTATGCCGGCCTGGGGCATGCCCTGCCTGCCATAGCCATACTCCGGGGGAATCGAGACCACCAGTCGCGAGCCGACATTGTGTCCGACAACCGTGCGGTCCCAGCCTTTGATGACCTGGCCGACGCCGATGCCGAAGCTTGCAGGCTGATGGCGATCGAAACTCGAATCGAACGGTTCGTCCTTGCCCCAGACAACCCCGTGATAATTCACGGTGACATTGTCGCCGGAACGGACCATCGGGCCATTGCCCTCGACCAGTTCGACGGCCTTGAGACCATCCGGCGCTGGAGTGTCGGGAAACTCGATAACCGGCTTCGCGCCGAATTCGGCATTCACTTCAGGCATATTAGTAGCCATACGTAGGCCTCCTTGTAGTTTACGATGTCATTAGGTTAGCACTGACGCACCCCGATGTTCGGCAATGTTCCGAAAGCGCACAAAACCTACCAGAGAAAGTCGTCATTATTGTCAGGCAAAAGAAAAACCGGACCGGCTGGCCGGCTGTCAGCATTCCACAACATTGACGGCAAGGCCGCCCTCGGAGGTCTCCTT
Organism: Bifidobacterium sp. ESL0784; assembly: GCF_029433295.1. GTDB lineage: Bacteria > Actinomycetota > Actinomycetes > Actinomycetales > Bifidobacteriaceae > Bifidobacterium. Next base: position 225,388 of record NZ_JAQTHV010000004.1, on the reverse strand, counting down.
GTATTTGGACATCATGTCGGAACCGGTGTCTTTCATCGTCTTGATGACCTGATCGAGGCTGACCATGTGCTGTCCGTTGCCCAACAGGGCCATGCGCACCGCGTTGATGGCGGTGTTGGCGGCCATGGCGTTACGTTCGATGCAGGGGATTTGGACAAGGCCGGACACCGGGTCGCAGGTGAGGCCCAGGTGGTGTTCCATGGCGACTTCGGCGGCGTTCTCGACCTGGCTCGGAGTGCCCTGCATGACCTCGCAGAGCCCTGCCGCCGCCATCGAAGCCGCCGAACCCACCTCGCCCTGGCAGCCGACCTCTGCCCCAGAAATCGAGGCGTTACGTTTGAAAAGATAACCGACAGCCCCGGCAGCCAGAAGGAAACGGATGACGCCTTCCTCGTCCGCGGAACCGGCGAAATGCCAATAATATTCGAGCACCGCCGGGATGATTCCAGCCGAGCCGTTGGTCGGCGCGGTGACGATGCGGCCTCCCCCAGCGTTCTCCTCGTTGACTGCGAGCGCGAAAAGATCGACCCAGGTGCATTCCGAGGATTCCAGCAGGGCGGCCGGCCGGCGCACATTATGGGACAGGATATCGAAATTGCCGGAAAGCTCGCGATAGATCTTCGGAGCGCGCCGCGGCACCTCGAGCCCTCCGGGCAATACCTTCTGCGTCGACATGCAACCGTTTTTGACACAGTCGTCCATATGGCGCCAGACATTGAGCAGCGCCTCCCTGATTTCCTTGGGCGTTCGGGTGGCCGTCTCGTTGGCCCAGACGATTTCGGAGATGCTTTTGCCTTCGCGCTTGCATATCTCGAGCAGTTCGCCAGCGCTAGCGAAAGGATACGGGGCTTCAGGCGGAAAATCGTTGCTGCTGTCGACGCTCGCCTCTTCGGCGAATGTCGTGCCTTTGGGTGCCTTCTCATGGATGCCGATCATCAGATCGTCAGCATGGCCCTTGCGCACGAACCCGCCACCGATCGAGTACCAGACCTGTTCGTCTATTTTCCCGGCCTTGTCGTCGAAAGCCTCGAAACGCATGCCGTTGGGATGCGCGGCGAGCATCTTCCATTTTTCGAAGATGACGTCCTTGTCGTAATCGAACCTGATATTGTGTTTGCCGCCGAGATTGAGCCTTCCTGTGTTTTCACACTCTTCTCTGATGCCGGCCAGATGCTCCGTGTCGACCGTGGCCGGCACATCACCCTCAAGCCCGGCCATCGTGGCTCTGTCGGTGCCGTGGCCAAGACCCGTCATCGACAATGAGCCGTAGAGCGTGGTCTTTACCCTGGAAACATGGCCCAGCATGCCACGTTCATCAAGTGAGGCGACAAAATTCGAAGCCGCCACCATCGGGCCGACCGTATGCGACGAGCTTGGGCCCACGCCGATCTTAAACATATCGAGAATAGTGAACATGGACAATATTCTAACGTGCCACTGTGTGCAACACGTTTCTTTGTGTGCGAACCCATAAAATATCAGCTGACAAGAAATTAACGACTCTCTTGCAATAATACGACGGCACAAGAGAAGAAAATAAACGTGTGAAAATATCAATATCAAATAAGCAAAATCATCAATAAAAGAAAACCTTGTTTGACAGCGTCATATACAAATGTGGCCCGTCAGCACTTTTGTACCAATGGACCACATCGATTCATCAAAAAAACAATCAGATTTTTCGATATCCGATTCCGCTATCTCGTTACTTGCTCGCCGTCGTCAGTTCGGGCTTCACAAACAGCACGACCAGCGCGCAGAGCACCGTCATCGCTGCGATGAACAGGAAGGCGTTGGTGAACGAGCCGCCAGCGGACTTGACCATTTTGCCGAGAATCATCGGGGCGAGGAAGCCGCCGATGGTGCCGCCGGTGTTGATGACGGCGATGGAGGAACCGATGATCTCGGCGTTCATGATCTTGTGAGGCCAAGTGAAGATGCCGGTAAAGGCGAACATCGAGACCAGGCTCATCAACGCCAGCAGAACCATCGATATCACCAGACTGCTCTTACCTACGAAGATGAAGACCACGATGAGCACGGCGGTAATCAGGCAGGAACCGATAATGGCCATGCGCTCGCGGCCAAGAAATAGTTTGGAAAGCAGGGAACCCGAGAAGATGGTGGCCAACATGGTGAAGATGGAGTTGAACGCCAGCACGAACGCGGCCTTGGTCGTGCTCAACGCGAAAGTCGTCTTGATGTAGGTGGGCATCCACGACATCTGGCCGTAGAGCATGACATTGATGAAAATCATCGCGATGAACAGGACGATGACGTTGCGGTTTTTGATGACGTCCTTGAAACCGGCCTTGGGGACATCGGCTTTGGCAGCTTCTGTATTACCTGCCTGCGCTTCGGCCCGAGCCTTGCGTTCCTCTTCGGCCGCGCCACCGTGCGTGGGCACGAAGAACCAGATCAGGATGACCGAGACAAGATAAAGCGCGCCGAGAACGGCATAAGCGATCCGCCAGTTCTTGTCGACCAACACGCCGCCCAAAGTAAAGGCAAGGATGCCACCGATGCCAGAAGTGGAAAGAATCAACGACTGGACGAACGTACGTCTTTTCAGCGGAAAATTCTCGGCAATCGATTTGGTGACGCTCGGTGGATAGCCGCCGTGGCCGAGACCCATGCAGAAACGCATGACAATGAAGAGGATAAACCCACCCATCGCACCGAAAAGGAACGCAAAGACGGCGATGAAGGTCAGCGAGCCAATCAGCACTTTTTTGGCGCCAATGCGGTCGGCCAGCCATCCACAGGGAATCTGCATCAGGGCATAGCCCAAGAAGAAGAACGACATGATCAGGCCTGTCTGGCCGGTGTCAAGCCCGAACTGCTTTCCGATGGGCATGATGGCCAGCGAAATCATGCTCTTGTCCATATAGACGATGGAATAGCCGGCCATCAGCGAGACGATAATCATCGTGCCCCCGCGTTTAGCCGTTTCGTTTGTCGGTTTGGCTTTTAGTGCTTGAACCACGTGTACCGCCTTTTCCAAATGAGTAAAACATAGGTTAGCTTACCCGTAAAAATGTTTCGGACATTACAGAAGCAGCGATTATGAGATGTAGCGTTAACATCACTCGACATGTTTATGCGGTAGAGCGGCCATGGCATAATGATGATTTGTCGGTTCATGCCGGCGTGCTCCCGTGGCGGAATTGGTAGACGCAGCTGACTTAAAATCAGCCGCCATTGGCTTGTGGGTTCGAGTCCCACCGGGAGTACGAACATTGGAATATCAACGAAGACAGCCACTTAACCGACAGATTCAATGAAACTCAAAATGACCGATTACGTTATATTGGTGTGACAAAAATCCAGTTCTGCCATACTTTTCACAGACTATTTTTCAGCAATTTCATGCCATAGTCCAGAACAATGCCATCCAAAAGGCCGTGGTCGCTGGAGATGAAGGAATCGATCGGGGTGCCGTGGTCCTGTCGGGCAGCCTCGGAAACCTTGGCAAGAATCCGGTTCCAGATCAGCGCTCCCCCGCCGACCACGTCGATACGGCCGGGATGGATGGTCTTGTAGGTCGCGCGTTCGGTACGGGTCATGTTGAGGAAGCGGTCATCGACCTCGAAAATATCCTTATACGAGACGCGCACGCCATCGACGGCACGATGGTCGTACTCCTTCAAGCCCAGCACAAGCGCCGTCATCGTGGTCACCGTTCCGGAGACGCCGATGATGGTGCGCGTCTTGTCTGCAGGCACATGCCGGAACGCCTCGTCGATATGCCGGTCGATATCCTCGCTCGCCTCGGCGATTTCCGCCTGCGTCGGCGGGTCCGTACGCAAATGGCGCTCCGTCATACGAACCGAGCCGATGTTCATCGAAAACGCCGACTGTACACTCGTGACGGCCGCGGTTTCGCCGTCGCCGCCCATCACCATTTCGGTGGATCCCCCGCCGAGATCGACGACAAGGTACGGGGCCTCAAGCCCCTTGCGCGGCACACTACCGGTAGCACCCAGAAAACTCAGCGCAGCTTCCTCGGTTCCCGGGATGACTTCAGGCCTTACCCCCAGAATCGAGAAGATGCCGTCCTCGAAATCCTTGCGATTCTCAGCATCCCTGGTGGCGGAAGTCGCCACGAAACGCAATCCATCGGCTGGATGCTCCTTCAGGACCTGCGCGAAATCCCTGGCGGCGGCATACGCACGTTCAAGCGCATCATCGACGAAACGATGGGTCTTGTCGACGTCCTGGCCAAGTCTGATGACCTGCAGCATGCGGGGCACGACATCTTCGACACTGCCGTCGGCGAACACCTTGGAGACCTTGAGACGTATGGAATTGGTGCCGCAATCAATTCCGGCAACGGTCACAAAATCCTTGTTTTCGTCTCTCATGCTGCACCATCCAGTATCGGTCTCGTATTGTTTCGTTTCTCTTAGACATTATTCATCAGCCGCAACATTATCAGCGTCCGGATCCGGCCTAAGACCATATCCGCGCCGCGACACGCACGACACATTGCGCTTGATGCAATCAGTCCAATTGCGTGCTGCAACGGCAGACGTTCGGGTCGAACTCGTCAGCAACGCATTTCATCACCATGTCGCCGATTGGATTCGCTCCTTCGCCCATCACGAGCGTCTGCGCCACCAGCGCGTGCAGACATTTGACGCGTACGGGCATTCCACCCGCGCTGGTACCTGTGATATGCTCCTCGCTATCGCCAAGACGGCTCGCCAGTTCATGACGGAAGGCAAGATAGAGCGCATGCGCCCGCTCGTATTGCGCGTGGATCTTCTCGTCATGCTGGACCAAATCGGTATAGTGCCGCATCGAGCCATCGGCCTCAACGCGGGAAACGGCCTTAGTGGCCTCCGGACTGGTCAGATAGCAGGTCGTAGGGAACGGCGTACCGTCAGGTAGCACGGGGCGGGTGATGACGGCGAGCGGTCTGCCGCACACGCAACGCGCGCCGACGGCGACCATGCCACGAGGGAAACGACCAAGCTGACGTTTGACCAAAGCGACATCATCATCACCGGCCTTGTCCCTCATCACGCGGTCGACCAGATCCTCGGCTTGGGCTTTCAGAGTTGCCTCGTCAGTCCGGCAAGTCGGCGATGAAATTCCATCTGCGGCAATGGATTGCCCTTTGGCGTCCGGTAAGTTCGGGTTTTCGGCTTCCATAAATTGGGGTTGCTTTTCTTGCACACTGTTCCTTGTTCTTTATCGATAAATCTTGATTATTGCTGTTTATACGAAATTCATTGTTGCGGAATATGCCCATCCGAAGGCCGAACCTTTTACGCCGGTGAAAGCCTCGATAGGTGCAACCGTTCATTGTTTGGTATTCGCACCGGCTTTGCCACTGCCCCCGCTCTGGTTACCGGCACCGGTCTTCTGTCCGGTTTTATTCTGCGGATTCTTGGTGTTTCCATTATCGTTTTTGGCATCCGTCTGACCGGCCTTGCCGCCCGGACTCGCGGCATTATCGGTTTTCCCGCCCACAGCCTTGGGAGTGGTGACCTCACCGTTTTTGTTCTTTTTCAACGGCTCGTCGGCCTTTTTGAAGCCATAGGCCAGCTCGCGGTACCAAGGCAGGGCCGGTTTGTCCGAATTGATGTCGTTTTGAGTGGTGCTGTCGGCCTTCGGTTTTACGCCGGTGACCGCTTCCGGATGTTCGACATGGATGGCCTGCTCGCCCGGGAAGACGAACCCGAGCCGCTCTCGAGCCTGCGCGGTGACATAGGCGTTGTCGTTCCAGCGGGAGATGTCATTCTCCAGATTCTGCTTTTTGGCCACCAACGCAGCTTCCTGACGTTTGAGTCCATTGAGCTCGGCAAGGTTCAGCGCGTAGCTGTGGAATGTCGCCGCCAATTGGATGGCGCCAAGAACCACGATGAAGAACGCGACGAAGAACGCGACGGGACCGGAACCGCGACGTTTGCTCCGCTTCCTGCTGCTCTCCGTTTTGCTTCTGTTCTTGGTAGTACCCATAACACATAAAAATACCCGTCACATTCGACTCCGTAGGGTCGATGTGACGGGCAAAAGCTCACAGCGCAACAACGCTGCGAATGCCTTCAGAAAAAACTACTTGACGTACTTCTTGCAGGCCTTGAAGGCGGAATAGCCGGCGTACTCGGCGGTGGAGCCAAGCTCCTCCTCAATCTCGAGCAGGCGGTTGTACTTCGCGATACGCTCACCACGGGCAGGAGCACCGGTCTTGATCTGACGGGTGTTCTTGGCGACGGCAAGGTCGGCGATCGTGGTGTCGGAGGTCTCACCAGAACGGTGGGAGACCATGGAAGTGAAGCCGTTGGCCGTGGCGAGCTCGATGGCGTCGAGCGTCTCGGTGACGGTGCCAATCTGGTTGAGCTTGACCAGCAGGCTGTTCGCGGCCTTGAGGTCGATGCCCTTCTGCAGACGCTTCGGATTGGTCACCAGGAGGTCGTCGCCGACGAACTGGAGTTCATCGCCCATCGCGGCGGTAATCTTCTGCCATGCGCCCCAATCCTCTTCGGCGAACGGATCCTCGATGGAGACCAGCGGATACTTGGAGACGAGCTCCTTATAGTAATCGAGCATGTAGTCGGCATCGCGATCAGCACCGTCGAAGTGATACTTGTTGGTTTCCTTGTTGTAGAACTCGGAGGAAGCCACGTCGAGGCACAGACCGATCTGGCGGCCGGGCTCGTAACCCGCAGCCTCAATGGCCTGCATGATGTACTTCAGGGAATCCTCGTTGGTCTTCATCTTCGGAGCGAAGCCGCCTTCGTCGCCGAGACCCGTGTCGTGGCCGTCCTTCTTCAGGATGCCCTTGAGGGTGTGATAGACCTCGACACCGGCACGCAGCGCATCGCTGTAGGTGTCGAAGCCGTACGGGGAGATCATGTATTCCTGAATGTCGGTGGCGAAGTCAGCATGCGCACCGCCGTTCATGATGTTCATGTTCGGAACCGGCAGGATGTGGCCGTTGGTGCCACCGATGTAGCGGTAGAGCGGCAGTTCTGCGGATTCCGCAGCGGCGTAGAGGGCCGCGAGCGAAACGCCGAGGATGGCGTTGGCTCCGAGCTTGCCCTTGTTCGGAGTGCCGTCGAGCTCAATCATGGTCTCGTCGAGGGCGCGCTGGTCAGTGGCATCCATGCCGATGACCTTGGGCGCGATGGTCTCATTGACGGCCTTGACTGCATCAAGAACACCCTTGCCCTGATAACGGGACTTATCGCCATCGCGACGCTCCCAAGCCTCGGCCTCGCCGGTCGAAGCGCCGGAAGGAACCAGGCCGATGCCTTCGGAACCATCAACGGTGTCGAGGACAACCTTGACAGTCGGGTTTCCGCGGGAATCGAGAATCTCGCTGGCATATATACTTTCAATTGCTGCCACAATTACTCCTTAAATGGACTTTTACTAACAGCTTTAAGTTTAGTGTCTTTGTTGGACGTAAACCGACAAAATTCAAAGAAAATTGTGAGCGCTCAAGTATCAGAACGAAAAAACGATTCCTGTCCAATCCCTCGATGGCTCACGTCAACGTTTTGAGTACCGGCTTTCACCGCCATCAACAGGTATTCGTTCAATGGCCTTTGATACCGACATGCTGTTTGGATATTCCCGTAAAGTGCTTCTGAAAACAAGGAAAATGGAAGTATATGCTCGAATCTAACGACAGTGACAGTTCCTCCGGAAATGCCCATCATCCTACTTGCAGTGCCTTCGCGTCAAAAAGAACCTTACTGGTTTTTACCTGATGCATGTCAACAGCACAGAGCATCATTTTATGGAATTGTCAATACGGTTGCGTCAAAACACGCCCGGAGCAGGTTGACCAGTTGGCGGCGGGTAAGCGCGACCAGCCCGAAAATGCGGTGCGAAACCAGAAACGGAAAGGCACCGATAGACGGTTTCTGTGCCGGAACCGACACACGGAACGCCAACCATGCCTTCAGCTCTGTTTGGGTTTGCCATTCCACGCCAGATCGTCAAGCAGCTGGTCGGCCCAGCCCATGACTTCCGGGCTGCTCATCGGCTTGCTGCCCATCGAACCGCCGAACGGTGCGGGGATCAGAAGCGTATGCGTCACCGGACGGTATTGCGAGCCGCGATAGATGCGGGAAATGCGCATTTGCAGGGATTCCGGTGGGTCAATCTTGGCGACGCGCACGCGGTTGCCCTGCGTGACGATTTCCGAAATGCCGAGCGCACGGGCCTTGCTGCGAAGCCGGGCCACGTCGAAAAGCGTGTCGAATTCCTCGGGCAACGAACCATAGCGGTCAGTGAGTTCCTCACGCAATTCGGTGAGATCTTCCTCGGTGCGCGCACTGGCCAACTTGCGGTAAGCCTCGAGGCGCAGCTTGTCCGAATCGATGTAATCGACCGGAATCGAAGCCTCGATGGGCAGATCGATGGTGACGGCGACCGATTCCGTACGTTCGGGTTCCTTGTATTTTTCGACGGCGTCGGAGACCATGCGTACGTAAAGGTCGAAGCCGACGCCCTCGATGTGCCCGCTCTGCTCGCCGCCCAAAAGGTTGCCGGTGCCGCGCAACTCGAGATCCTTCATCGCCACGTCGAAACCGGAGCCAAGTGCCGTGTTCTGGGCAATGGTGGCCAGGCGGTCGTGGGACTGCTGGGTCATGGGTTTGGACGGATCATAGAGGAAGTAGGCGTAGGCACGTTCTCGGCCACGACCCACGCGACCTCGCAGCTGGTGGAGCTGGCTCAAGCCGAAACGGTCGGCATGGTCGACGATCAGCGTGTTGGCATTGGTGATATCGAGACCGGTTTCAATGATTGTAGTACAAACAAGCACGTCGATGTCGCGGTGCCAGAAGTCCTGGATGATGTTGTCGAGCTGCTTCTCCCCCATCTTGCCGTGGGCGATACCGATTTTTGCTTCGGGCACGAGTTCGTGAATCTTGGCGGCGACCTTGTCGATGTCGTTGACACGGTTGTGAACGTAAAACACCTGCCCACCGCGCAGCAGCTCGCGCCGGACCGCGGCAGTGACCTGTGCATCCTCGTAAGCGCCAACGTAGGTGAGCACCGGCAGGCGGTCTTCGGGAGGCGTGGCCAGCGTCGACATCTCACGGATGCCGGTGACCGCCATTTCCAGCGTTCTGGGGATTGGCGTCGCGGAAAGCGACAGCACGTCGATATTGGTGCGCAAAGCCTTCAGCGTTTCCTTGTGTTCGACGCCGAAACGCTGTTCCTCATCGATAATCAGCAGGCCCAGATCCTTGAACTTGATTTTCGGGTTCAGGAGTTTGTGAGTGCCGATGACGACGTCGACAAAGCCGGATTCCAGACCTTTGAGCGTCTCGTCGATCTCTTTTTTGGTCTGGAAACGGCTCATTGCCGCCACATGAACCGGGAAGCCTTCGTACCGCTCGGTGAACGTCTCATAATGTTGCTGCACCAAAAGCGTGGTCGGAGCCAGAATCGCTACCTGCTTGCCGTCCTGAACCGCCTTGAATGCGGCACGCACGGCAATTTCGGTCTTGCCGAATCCAACATCACCGCAAATCAGGCGGTCCATCGGCACTGGCTTTTCCATATCGGCCTTGACCTCGTCGATGGTGGTGAGCTGGTCGGCCGTCTCCTGATATGGGAAGGCGTCTTCCAATTCCTTCTGCCACGGGGTATCGGGGCTGAAGGCGAAGCCTTGAGACTGCTGGCGGGCGGAATAGAGCTTGACCAGGTCATCGGCGATTTCGTGGACGTGCTTACGGGCCTTGGCCTTGGTCTGAGCCCAGTCAGAGCCGCCGAGCTTGTTGAGCTTGGGCTTGTCAGCGCCGATGTATTTGGAGACCTGATCGAGCTGATCGGTGGGAATGAAGAGCTTGTCCGGCGGCGCGTTGCGCTTGGAGGGGGCGTATTCGATGACCAGATACTCGCGGGTGGCTCGGTTGGCGCCGACCCCGGTGGTCCGCTGGCGCATCTCAACGAATTGTCCGATGCCGTGCTGCTCGTGGACGATGTAATCCCCGGCCTTGAGCTCCATCAGGTCGATGGCCTTGTGACGGCGGTGCGAAGTCTTTTGCTGGGCGACGGCACTGGTCTTGCCGGTCAGGTCGCGTTCGGTCAAGAGCGCGAATTTGGCGGCGGAATCGATGAAACCGTCCATGGCCTGCGAGCGCACCGTGTCGAATTTGGTCACTCCGGCCTGCCCGAGTGCACGCTTGAGCCTTGACAACGTGCCATTGGCCGCAGCCGTGATGGTGACTTCGAAACCGTCGTCGATCAGGCCTTCGACGCCGGTGGTCGCACGCTTTTCGTCACCACGATATTCCTCAGGAACCGAAGCGTCGAGCTGGACATGACCAGAGAGGGTCTTGTCCACGCCGAAACTGGTGAGCCTCCAGACGTCGTGGTTGGAGAATTCCAACGAGCGGATGGTCTCATCGAAATCGAGGAAGCTCGCCTGATCGAAGCTGATAGGAGCACCAGCTCCATGACCGCTGGCAGCCACGTGCCAGCTTGCGGCAAGGAACTCGTTGGCGGTTTTGGCGAGGTCTGCAGCTGCTCGGCGTAGCTTTTCGGGGTCGGAAAGCATGATGACCGCATCTTTGGGCAACATCGTGGCAACCGGCTGCATATCATCGATCAACGCTGGAATCAAGGATTCCATGCCTTCCACCGGAATGGAATCGGCGATGGATTGCAGCATGTCATCGGCGTTGGGGATACGCCCGATCAGCGATTTGGCGCGAGCACGCACTTTGTCAGTCAGCTGAAGCTCGCGACACGGTGTCGCCCAGACGGTATCGATGCCGTCGCCGTACGTGCGCTGGTCGGAGGCATGGAACTCCTTGATAGTATCGATCTCGTCGCCGAAGAATTCGATACGCACCGGATGCGGAAGCGTCGGAGGAAAGACGTCGACAATGCCACCACGCACCGCGAACTCACCGCGATTGACCACCAGATCGACGCGGGTATAGGCGTTTTCAACCAATCGTGCGGAAACCTCGTCCAAGGGAATCTCGCTGCCGACCTTGAACACCAGCGGTTCCACATCGCCCAGACCAGCGACTACCGGCTGGATCAGTGAACGCACCGGCATGACGAGAATGCGAATCGGGCCGAACATTTCGCTGTGCTCTTCGGGATGGCAGAGTCTGCGGAAGACGGACATGCGACTGGCCACGGTGTCGGCACGAGGCGAAAGCCGTTCGTGCGGTAACGTCTCCCAAGCTTCGAGCTGGCTGACTTCGCCGGGCTCTCCCCCGTACCACGAACGTATGGAGTTGACGGTTTCCTCGGCCTCACGGCTTGAGGAAACAACCATTACCACGGAGGAATATTGCGCGCAAGCAGCCGCAAGCGCCGGCCGAATGCCTTCAGGAGCGCCGACGGTCAGCGCCTGGTCGACCGCACCCTCCGGCGGCTCGATCTCTCCGGCGAGCAGATCTCGGAACGCCCCGTCGTCATCAAGACGCGGCAGGAATCCGGCAAGCGAACCAGACATCTCTTTCGCTTCAGCGACCATTGAAACGCTCCTGCGCCTCGCTCATGCCTTCGAACATGATGGTTTCCACAGCATCGGCACCGTCCGCAAGGAATTCTGGGAGCTCCTTGCGCTGAGCCGCCGAGAATCCGCCAAGCACCCAGTTGACCGTGTTCTCATGAGCATGGGGACCGCGTGCGGCGTGGCCGGTACCCATGCGGACGCGCGAATACTTATTGGTACCCAACGATTTGTCAATGGAGCGTATGCCGTTGTGTCCACCCGCGGAACCGCCGGCCTTGACTTTGATACGTCCGAAATCCAAGTCCATATCATCATGGATGGCAATGACGCGGCTCGGGTCAATATCGTAATACGCGGCGATGGATGAGACCGCGTCTCCGGAATCGTTCATATACGTCAACGGCTTGGTGAGGAAGAACTTCATGCTCTTGCCGCTAAGATTCATAACCCCTTTGCCGAGTTCGGCCAATCCCTTGTGGTCGCTCAGGCTTACCGACCAGCGTTCCGCCAACACATCGGCGACCATAAAGCCCATATTATGACGTGTGCCTTCATATTTCTTGCCCGGGTTCCCGAGTCCCGCAATCAGCCAGAATTGTGATGCCATCTTTCGCTACGTTCTTTCTCATCTGCGATATACAAGCCATATATCATGGTCTATCCAACATAACCGCCTGTATTCGGGCATGGCAAAATGTACCGAAACGCGGTTATCTGATATCCATCATACCGATTCCAACCGACGCTTGGCTACGCCTAACGACGAACACACCGAACAGGAATAATCAATCCACAAAATCACAGATCAAGGTACCAATACGACATGTCGAGATAGCCGTGGCCGTTCCAGCAAGCATTAGGCAGGAAACCATAGCGGGTAAAACCGAAATGCTTCATCAAGGCAATGGAACCGGCGTTGCTGGCGAAAATCAGGGAAACGGCCTTGCGATCGCCAAGTTCCTTGGCCTTATCGAGCAGCCAAGAAACTATTTGGGTGCCATATCCTTGATGCTGAGCAGCATCGGCGATGTAATAACTCAATTCCACGACACCGTCGTAGCCGGCTCGAGGATGGAAACGCGACAACGAACCAAAACCAACCACTTTCCCGTCTTCGTCTTCCGAGACAACCACGGGAAAATCATAACGCGGCTCATGCTCGGACACCCATTCACGGCGCTGTTCGAGGGTGCGGGGTGTGAGATCCGCCGTGGAACCGCCGGCGACAACCGCCTCATTGTAGATATCGGTGATTGCCTGCAGATCGCCATCCAATGCCGCTCGAATCATGATCACCCCTATTACAAACCGTTCAAACTTATTCGGAAGAAATACAGCTTAGATGTGTCTGAAACTGTACCATCAAAGCCTATCCGAAAATCCACTGTTCACATATGATAACGGCGTTATATGAACAGCAAATGAAACATCACCGTTCGTATAACGCCGTTATCGTGGCTTGTCGGTTTTACCGGCTTACTGCTGGCCCTCCAGCTGCAACGCACGGTTCAGCTGGTCGTTGAGCTCCTGCTGTGCCTTGCCGTAAGCCGTCCAGTCGCCCTTCTTCATGGCGGCGTCGGAATCTTTCATGGCCTGGCCGGCCTTGTTCAAGGCATCCTTCAGGTCCGGGCTGCTGGCGGCCGCACCGGAAGAACCGGATGTTCCGTTCTTGCCATTGGTCTTGCCTGTGTTGTCGCCTTGAGCCTCGGAAGAGGACGAATCGCCGCCGGCCGTGGCCGCACCACCGCCCTTGTTTTCGGCATCACCCGCTGAAGCGCCGGAATCACCGCCGAAGACCTGGTCAAGCGCTTCGTCCAACGTATCGGCGAAACCGACCTGATCGCCGAAGGCAACCAGGACCTTTTTCAGAAGCGGGAAGCTGGTCGGACCGTTGGACTGCACGTAAACCGGCTCGACGTAGACCAGGCCGCCGCCCAATGGCAGGGTCAGCAGATTGCCGCGTCTGACCTTGGTGGAGCCCTGTTCCAGAAGGTTAAGTTCCTTGGAAACATCGGCGTTGGAATTGAAGTTGTTCTGCGCCTGCCCGGGCCCCGGCACGTTGGCATCCTTCGGTAACTCCTGCAGTCGTATGGTACCGTAATTCGGCCCTATCTTGCCCTTGGTGTTCCCGGCGTCGGAATCAACGGAGAGGAAGCCAGTCAAAATCTCACGCGTGGAGGCACCTGCCGGGATGTAGGTGGAGGTCAGCGAGAAGAGCGGTCGTTTCGATCCGCCTGTCTTCAGAGTCAGATAGTACGGCGGCTGCAGTACGTCGCGTTGCTGCGCATCCTTGGCTTCGGTTGGGTCGACAGGGGTCTGCCAGAAGTCCTCGCCCGAGAAGAACTGGCCGGGGCTGGTGACATGGTACTTGGCCAAAAGCTGGCGCTGGACTTTGAAAAGGCTTTCCGGGTAGCGCAGATGGCTCATCAGCTGGCCGGAAATATCCGAAATCGGATGGTACTGGCCCGGGAATATCTTCTGCCATGCCTTGATGACCGGATCCTTCGTATCCCAAGTATAGAGATCGACCGAACCGTCGTAGGCGTCCACTGTGGCCTTCACCGAGTTGCGGATGTAGTTGGCGGGCTGCGCATTGAGCCCTTGCACGGTCTTGGAGGTAATCGTGGTCGAATCCTGTGTGGCCACGCCGAGATCGGTCATTTGCGAATACGGATAGGCGGCCGAAGTCGTATAGCCGTCAACAATCCATTTCACCCGTCCGTTGACCACCGCCGGATAGACACGTCCATCGAGGGTCAGATAAGGTGCTACCTTGGCCACGCGGTCGCGCGGGCTACGGTCATAGAGAATCTGCGAATCGGAGGTGACACGGTCGGAGAAGAAGATCTGGTCGCTGCCGAAACGGATGGCGTAGAGCAAACGGGTCAACATGTTGTTGACCTTCGGGCCGCCATTGCCTTCAAAGGTGTTGGAGGCGCCGGTGGAACCCTGCGGATAATCGAATTCCCAAGGCTTGCTACCCTTAGGCGAGCCGACAATGGAATAATCCGGCGAGTTCGGCGAGAAGTAGATGCGCGGCTCATAGTGCTGCGACTTCGTCAGCTTGCCCTGGGTGGGAATGCCGGATTCGAAGAACTCGGGATTGCCATCACTGGTCACCTTGTTGCCGTAAGCGGCGACAACGCCATAGCCGTGCGTGAATACGGTGTGGTCATTGACCCAGTTGCGGTTGTCGTTGCCGTTGACGTTGAGCTCGCGGGCTGCGATGACAGTGTCCTGGCTCTTGCCGTCGATGTCGTATTTATCGACCGCCAGCGAATCCGCGAACATATAATACTGCTTGGACTGCTGCAGCTGCTTGAATGTCGGGGAGATGACCTCCGGGTCGAGCAGACGGATCTGCGCGGTGGTCTCCGGGTCGCTGGCGAGCGCACCGGACTGGCCGTGAGTGGTGGCGTTGTAACCGCCGACCTTGACCTTGTCGAGGCCATAGCCCTGTTGGGTCGCCTTGATATTGCGGGCGATATAAGACGATTCCATTTCCTGCTCGTTCGGGCTGACCTTGAAACGCTGCAGGAGCATCGGCCAGAGCATGCCGAGCACGATGGCCACCACCACGACGGCGGCGACGGCGATCATCGGCACACGCCACGCCTTGACGGCGGCGACCACGCGGACATCCGGCGAGGCCGGGCCGTCAAAGGAATGGGAACGCATGAGCCAGATGCCCAGCAAAAGGCCAAGAATCGCGGTCAGACCGGCGAGGATAAAGGCGACGGGAACATTGGCATGCACCGTGGTGTAATCAGCGCCGGTGAAACGGTCACCCGTCTGGGTAAGTGTATTGAACACGCCGATGACCTGACGGACGGACCAGGCTAGCATATTGAGGATGAACCAGACACTGATCTGGCGACGAGCGTACTTGGTCATGGTCATGATGCCGTGGCCGTCGACCGGCATGGTGATGCGGATGCCGCCCATGGCAAAGTGGGTGACTATAGAGAAGAGCAGGCCGAAGAAGAGCAGCATTCGCAAAGCGGAAAGCATGAGATTCACGCCAGGAAGGATGAAGACATAGAAGCCGTTGTCGATGCCGAACTGCGGGTCGCGCACGCCGAATGGCTGGGCGTGGAACATCAAGAGAACCTCGGACCAGTTCGAGTTGAACTGGGAACCGAAAATCAGGCCGACGATGAGGGAGACGACGACCGCCACACGCCTGGCCGTCTTCGAGCTGACTGACTTGCCTACCTCGACGACGTCGCCTTTGACACGAATCTTGGAACCGTCAGCGGAATCCGGGCGCTTGCGAATGGCCATGGTGGCGGCGAAATAGCTCACCAACGCCATCAACACCGCGAACGCGACCCACAGGCCGACCTTCGTCCAAAGCTGTGTCCATACCACCGATTGGAATCCGAGCTGCCCAAACCACATGAGGTCGGTGACGAAATGGTCAAGGCCGAAAAGCAGGGCGAGAATCAGCACCACGACCACAACCGCGCCGATGAAGACCTTCGTTCCCTTGGAGGCGCCCTGCCCTCGGGGCTTGGGGCTTGGATGGCGGGTCAGGCGAGGGTTGCCGTTGCGCGGCGGCCAGAAATCACTCGCCGAGAAATTTTGATGTCGATGACCGTTATCGGCATCGTCGTCCCCGTCGGTCTGAACGTGCAGAATCGTCGAGTCATCGTCATCGTCTTGCTGGCGGTAACGGTTGGAGCCATTGCGCGGATCCGGGAACCCGCCGAAAAAGTCAAAGAAGGACATGCCTCAATCGTACCGAAAGGTGTCGCCCGTCACTTTTGGGCGGATTACCTTTGTACGCAATGGTATTTATCCATCAAAATCAATAATTCTTCCCGTCAACAAAATTTAGATAAAACCAGCTGCATCACTACCGCCCGCAATCCAATCCACACGGAAATTGACGGGAAAACGTCATGTTTCCGACGACGGAAAAACGGAAGCACCCGGAAGCCCATCACCGACAAAACAGTATCAAAATTACCCAGAAATCCAACATCCCGTATCCAATCGTCGCATGTTATATTAGTGAGAGTCGCCAGCATAGATCATGCAACGATATTTTGCAGTACAAAATACCCAGGAGCCAGTATGTCCCAAACAGCGAGAGAAACCGCCCGGCCACAAGCAGACGGCAGCCCGCAACAGATGAATCCCAAACCGGAATCGACAAGACTGTCGGGCAAACACCGTCTGGTCATTGCCTTCACCTTCTTCTCCATGTTTTTCGGAGCCGGCAACCTCATCTTCCCGCCGCTTATGGGCGCACAGGCGCAATCCGCCGCATTGCCGGCCACCATCGGTTTTATCGTTTCGGCTGTAGGTCTGCCGATTCTGGGTGTGCTTGCTGTAGCCTCAGCGGGAGGCTTCGAACACCTTGCATCGCGCGTCTCTCCCAAGTTCGCTGCGGTTTTGGCCTTCGTCATCATCATGGCCATCGGCCCCTGCTTCGCCATTCCCCGCACGGCCACAACATCCTACGAGATGGCCGTCACCCCGTTCGCCGGCGAAAACAACCGCGTGGCTTTGCTGATCTATTCACTGGTCTTCTTCACGTTGTCGTTCATCCTGAGCCAGCACCCTGAAAAGCTCTCCAAATCGCTGGGACGCTTCATGGGCCCGCTCTTGTTGGTGCTTATCGCGGTCATGTTCGTCGCCTGCATCTTCATAAGCCACGCCCCACTGGGCAAGCCGTCTGGCGACTTTGCGCACGGCTCGCTGATTTACGGGTTCATCAACGGCTATCAGACCATGGATCTTCTGGCCGCGCTCTACT
This sequence comes from Bifidobacterium sp. ESL0784, assembly GCF_029433295.1. Taxonomy (GTDB): domain Bacteria; phylum Actinomycetota; class Actinomycetes; order Actinomycetales; family Bifidobacteriaceae; genus Bifidobacterium. The sequence goes on along the minus strand of NZ_JAQTHV010000004.1, from coordinate 208,178 downwards.
TCGGCATCGTCATTTCCGCCAACATCTCGGAATTCGGCGTCTCTGACACCAAGGCGAACCGCCGCGAAACTGGTATCGCTGGCACCGGCGCGGGTATCCTGCTCATCATTATCTATGCGGCGCTTTCCTTCATCGGCACGGTGAGCGGAACCATCAAATCCGCCAACGGCAAGAACGACACCGGCGCCACCGTGTTGACCAACCTCACCACCTCGGCCTTCGGCTCCATCGGTACCGCCTTCGTCGGTCTCATCTTCGTGCTCGCCTGTTTCAATGTCTGCACAGGCCTCATCTCGACCTGCGCGACGTATTTCGAGGAAAACTTCCCCACTGTCTTCGGCCGCCCGGTGAAATATCAGGCTTGGAGTATCTTCTTTGCCGTCTTCAGTTTCATCGTCTCGAACGCGGGCCTGAGCGCCATCATCACCGTCTCGTTGCCGGTGCTCGGCGCGCTCTACCCCATCGCCATCGTGCTCGTGCTGCTCAATCTCGTCGAAAAGCCGTTCACGTCCAAGTTCCCGCGCGTTTATTTCTGGACGGTGCTGCTGGTCGCGGTTTACACCATTTTCGACTGCATCGTCAAACTGCTCGCCGTCTTGGGGCTCCACATGGCAACAGTAAGCGGTGCACTAGCCCATTTGCCGCTGTATCAAACCCAGCTGACGTGGCTCATTCCTGCCGCTGCCGGGATCGTCATCGGCATCATCGATAGCCTGATCCGCAAGGGCCATCAGACCCTCTGAAATCAATTACATTTGTTCAGTGGCAATATATTTTTCGGCAACCTGAAGCGCGCTTTCCTCGACTTGCCGGGGGCTTCCGGAAATATCAATATCGCAACCTGTTTCATCGGGCTGCAAAGGCTCAAGATCGGCGAACTGGCTCGGAAGCAGCGAAACCGGCATGTAATGGCCCTTGCGCCGTTTCATCCTTGAACCGATCAGTTCCTCGGAACCCACCAAATGAATGAACAGTACGTCGAGATTTTGACGCAGCACATCACGATAAGCCCGTTTCAAAGCGGAACAGGAAACCACCGTCGACACATTTTTGGCGTCCTTGTCGCACATCCACTGATTGATGGTCTTGAGCCATGGCCAACGGTCATCATCGTCCAGCGGGATGCCATGGCTCATTTTCTCGACATTGGCCTTGGGATGGAAATCGTCACCCTCCGCCATTTCGAAACCGAATTTGTCCGCGAGGGCTTGAGCCACGGTGGTTTTCCCGCATCCCGAAACGCCCATGACGATGATGTGTGTGCTCACGACGATTCTCCTTTTGGTACTGCTCTTACTTTAAAACATACGGCTGAGCAATCAACAGGATGTCAGTATTTGCCTTGCCAGGCGCCGCATGACGTTCTTGATTGAATAATGCCGGATGACAGAATGTCTGTCAATCCGGCATTATCGTTGCCTTACGAGGGCAAGCCGAGCATTTGATGTGTCAGCGATTACCGCCGCATCACTCGGTGCCATCCTTGGCGATAGCTCCGGTAGCGCGGCCGATGGCGCGCAGGCCGTGGTACATGACGAGCACCGCGACGGTGCCGATGGCGATGCCGTTGAACTTGACCCCGCTGATGGCGAAGCCAAAGTCGGCGATGCCGATGATCATCGTCACCGCGGCAGTCATGTTGTTGAGCGGCTTGCCGAAATCGACGTGGTTGTCGACCCAGATGCGCACGCCGACCATGCCGATCATGCCGTAGAGCAGGGTGGTCACGCCGCCCAAGACGCCGGCGGGAATCGTGTTGATGATGGCACCGAACTTCGGGCAGAGACTCAGGATCAGGGCGAAAGCGGCGGCACACCAGTAGGCGGCGGTGGAATAGACGCGGGTGGCGGCCATCACGCCGATATTCTCACCGTAGGTGGTGGTGCCGGAACCGCCGCCAAAGCCGGCGATGGTGGTCCCAAGACCGTCGGCGAAGAGAGCGGTGCCGATGTGGTCGTCATAGTTGCGGCCGGTCATCTGCGCGACCGACTTGACATGGCCGACGTTTTCGGCGATCAGGACCATGACCACCGGGATGAACATCGGCAGGACGGAGAAGTCAACCTGCGGAAGGTAGAAGTGCGGGAAGCCGATCCATGCAGCCTTGCCGACCGCAGCGAAATCGACCTGGCCACGGAAGCAGGCGTAGGCGTAGCCAACCAATACACCAAGCAGGATGTTGAGGCGGCCGAGCAGGCCCTTGAAGAGCACCGCGATGAGCAGGACGGCGACCAGCGTGACCGCAGCGGTGTCGGGGGCCTTCTGGAAGTTGTTCCAGACCGATGGCGCGAGGTTGAAACCGATGATGGCGACGATGGCGCCATTGACCACCGGGGGCATGATGATGTCGATCCACTTGGCGCCGGCGAAGTGCACCAGGATGCCGATGAGCGCGAGCAGCATGCCGGTGACCATGATGCCGAAGCTGGCCACGGCAATGCCCTTGTGTGCGGTGGTGACCGCGACGATCGGGGCTATAAAACCAAATGAGCTACCCAAATAACTGGGTAGCTCATTTTTATTAATCAACAGGAACAACGCCGTCGACATCGCCGTGAAGAACAACGTAGTGGACGGATCGAAGCCCGTCAGAATCGGAACGAGGAACGTCGCACCGAACATCGCGATGACGTGCTGGGCACCAATGCCCGCCGTTCGGCCCCATGTCATGCGCTCGTCGGGGTCGACCACTTCTCCGGGATTTAACGTCTTGCCATCACCGTGCAGTTTCCAGGTGAACATGTTGCTCATCCTTGACTCTCCTTTTGGGCATACTTCCGCCACTAATTGAAAATAGGGGATTCACCGCGCGACCTTGATTTCGTCGCGCGCCGTTGGATATTATAGCGGCCCCTTTGACTTCGGCGTGTCGGTTTTCTCACAGATGCGGAGTAACGGACTGGACGACGTCTACGAGGTCGCCATTGGAGAGGAAGGGACGCTGGAACTCGCGCCACGGGTCGACCTTAATCGTCCAACGGCCGGTGTCCTTGTCGTAGACAGGGCGGGCGGTCTGTTCGAAACGGATGCGTTCGTCGGTGCGCCCGGTGTTGGGGTCCCGGCGCGAATAGTGCAGGCAAGTGCAGTTGGTGATCTTCCAGCTGTCGCTGTCGGCGCGGCGCAGAAACTCCTCGTCGGAAAGGTCCTCGAGCGTCAGCATCAGCGAAAGCATGAAATCACCGTGGGTGACCGCGATGACGGACTGGGCTTCGGCACGGCGGTTCAGTGACGTGAGCAGATTATGCGCACGGTTCTCGGCCACGTCGGCAATGGACTCACCGGCCGGCGGACGCCAGTAGAGCGGGTCGGTTTTCTTGAACATCCAGTTGCGCTCGTAGTTGTTCTTGAACACGTCCTGGGTCACGGTGCTGATCTCACCCCACGAACGCTCACGCAAGACGCGGGTCTCCTCCCACTTGGCCTTGGGCAACGCCATAGTCGCCGCGGTCTCGCGGGTACGAACATAAGGCGAGACCAGATAGCGGTCGAAGAGCTGCTGCTGCTCGACCAGCCAGCGGCCAATGCAATAGGCCTGCTTGCGTCCCGTCGCCGTGAGCCTCCATGAACGGTCCGGCACGGTGACATTGTCCTGCGTAAACAGGGAATTGTCGCCGTGCTCCCCAGCCTTGACGATGACGTTCGCCTCCGACTCCCCGTGCCGAATCACATACAAATCCAATGGCATACCCATATGCCCACCTCAATTCCCTACATGGACCTCATAATAAATACTGCCATCAATCATAATCCCATGTTCAGCGGCCAGGCGGAAACGTAAATCGCAACCGAACCGAACCCGGCGATATTTGTAAAAAGCAAAAAATTATTCCGCTATCCCGGCCGGTAACGTCTATCAAAGTTTGATAGACTGTCATAAACAACGCCGATAATCTCACGTTCACCTATCCGCAAAAGTTACGCCAGAAACACTTCGCTAACAGGGATGAAGCCGATATGGTTGATAATACACAACTCAAAGCTGTAAAAACCCCAGCGAGAAAAGGTCGTCCATATGTCCACTCGAAACACCGTTAAAACCGCCATCATGGGCTTGGCTCTGACTCTGAGCATCACCATGGTCCTGGCCGGTTGCGGCGCTTCGAGCGGCAGCCCCGAGCAGACCGACCACTCTTCCGGCTCGGGGCAACCGGTGGTGGTCAACAACGTCGAACCCGCCGCAGGGCTTATCCCCTCCGACACCGATGACACTGCCGGATGGAAGGTCGTCACGCAACTGTTCGAAGGACTGGTCACCTTCGGCAAGAACGGGAAGGTTGTCAATGCCGGTGCGCAATCAATCACTCCCAACGCCGATGCCTCCCAATATACAATCGCGTTGAAGCCTGGACTCACCTTCTCGAACGGCGAGCGCATCACGGCCGAGACCTATGCCAAATCGTGGTCGTTTGCGGCCAACGCAGCCAACGGGATGATGGGAGCCTCCATCTTCTCCACCATCGCAGGCTACGATGCCCTGCAAAACGAAAAGGGCAACCCCAAGGCTCAGCTTTCCGGGCTGCACGCCGTGGACGACAACACGCTCAAAGTCGATATCAATGGTCATGATTCATCATTCGGCTATAAAGTGGGCGACGTGGCGTTTCTGCCGATGCCTTCCAACGCCTATAACAACATCAAGGCGTTCGGGGAACATCCCGTCGGTAACGGCCCATACAAACTCGCGTCCTGGACCCATGACCGTGAGATACGGATGACCCCCAACAAAAGCTACAAGGGCCCTCGCAAACCGAGCAACCAAGGCCTTACTTTCAAGCTCTACACCAACGCCGATTCGGCATATTCGGATCTCGAAGGAGGCAATCTCGATGTGCTCGACACCATTCCCAACTCCGCGCTGACCACGTTCCGCTCAGACAAGGACGTGACCCCTTACATCAAACCCGGCCCGGCCTTCAAATCCTTCACTATTCCGCAGAAGCTCAAACATTTCAGCGGGGAGGAAGGTCGTTTGCGTCGTGAGGCGATTTCGCTGTCCATCGATCGCAAGGATATTGCGACCAAGGTATTACATGGAACCGCCACAGTGGCCACGGATTTTACCGCCCCGACCATCGAGGGCTATACCAACAAACTCGCCGGCTCCGACGTCATTGGCTACAACCCCAAAGAAGCCAAGGAACTTTGGAAAAAGGCCGATGCCATCTCCCCCTTCGACGGACAATTCCGCCTGGCCTACAGCGCCGACAGCGGTTTCAAACCCTGGGTGGAATCCATCGTCAATTCCATCAAGAACACGCTGGGAATCGACGCCACACCTTATGCGCTGCCCACACAGAAGGAATTCAGCGGGGCCATTCACAACCGGACCATCAACGCCGCGTTCGCACAGGGGCTTCAGTCGGATTATCCGCATCCGGAAGGCTACCTGGTCCAAGCCTATGACTCCTCGGCCGCCGACGGGAAAGGCCTCAACAATGGCGATTACAAGAGTCAGGAATTCGATTCCTTGATTGATAAGGCCGCCGCGCAGCCTTCGCTATCGAACTCGATCTCGACCTATCAGCAGGCCGAAGAAACGCTATTGCGCGATCTGCCCGTGATACCACTCTGGTATGCGAACGTCGCAGCCGGCAGCTCCAAAAACATCAGGCACGTCGATTTCAATTACATGGGACTGCCCGAGTACGAGAAAATCACCAAGTAATGCATGCAGATATAGGCGCGGAACAAACTCAGATGCCGAGTGCCGTCATGTCTGAACAGGCCAAGTGTCGTGTATATTGGATTCCATAACGCATATGCAACAAAGGCGACGATAAGACCCGCCCGGCGTCGCACTTCTTGCATCCCAGCGCACAAATAACGTTAAACACGACGATAACACCAAACCGGCGTCGCGTTTAACGCACTCATATGTGCGCATACATGCACATATGTTAGTTGGCCATAGGCAAGCAATGATTGCTCTAAAAACGACTCGTCTTTACAGCACAACCGTGCTCATTGCGCCCACGGTTCATCCCCCACTTGCACACGAAAGGCCGTTTGGCTGGCGTTCCCAACCAAACGGCCTACATTTATCGGTTACAACAACCTATCGGCCAATCAGCCCTCGATGGCGATCTGGTGCTTGGCCTCGACCTTCGGCTGTGGCTGCACCTTGGCGATTTCGAGGCTCAGCGTGCCGTCCTTGTAGTTGGCGTGCACGTCGGAATCCTTGACCTCGTCGCCGACGTAGAAGCTGCGCGAGCAGGTGCCGACGTAACGTTCGCGACGCAGCCACTTGCCCTCATCGTTCTTCTCGCCATGGTTCTCATCGCGCTTGGCGGAGACGGTCAGATAGCCGTCATGAAGTTCAAGAGAGATGTCGTCCTTGTTGAAGCCGGGCATATCGATGGAGACGTCGTAGGCCTTGTCGGTCTCACGAACATCGGTCTTCATCATGTTGGTCGAAGAAATCGGGTTGCCCATGCGGGAGCTCGAATCTCCCCAACCGGTGAAGAACGGATCGTCGAACATATCAGAGAACGCATCATGCATCAAAGCCGGAAACATAGCCATAATCAATACTCCTAAGTATTTGAGGCAAGCCGTGACGCCCGCGGTCGGAAGCTGAACCGACCGGGTGACGAGACGCTCCGGAACCTTGCGGCTCCAAGTCTTTATCTTGTCACTTAGTCCAACCGATATTCCGGCTCCTGCTTCCCAATTTTAACCTGCAGTGAACAAAACTTGAGTCTCCTTGACTCAAGTTTTGAAAATCTTATTTGTCATGACCAGCATGATTTCTTCAGATACTCTGCAAAGCTCATCTTTAGCCAAGTAAATGACCGCCATTGGATGCAAAACCGCTCTTTTTGAGGTTTGCTGACCTTGGTGACTACAGGCCTCTTTGTAAACCCATCCGCCTCGAGCACAAAGAAACGGGCCCATCGTTGTTCACGATGACCCGTTCTCAAAGTATCCAAAACGTTGAAGCCGTTCGGACGTAACCTTTTATTCGCCCTTGTACGGATAATCACGGCGACGCTTGGCCGTAAAATCGCGGAAGCGCTTGATCTTGTTCTGCCTGTTAAACTCGACAACCGAAACCCCGTCGAAATCATAGGATTCGCCCTCGCGCTCCTGACCTGCGAACGTCCAGAACACGGTGATCGACGGCTGCCCCTCACGCCCGCGAGCATGGGTAAAATTAGCTATCTTCCAGGTCGTCACGGTCTGATGCTCCATTGAATCCTCAATCCAGTGATGAATCTGGTTGCGGTTCTCATAGATGTGCCCGTCGGATTCCTCATAGACACAATCGGGAGCGAAAATCGCGTCGAGCTTGTCGAAATCACGCGTCACCCACATGTTGAAGTAGTCGGAAATGGCACGCTCACGCTTGTGTGCCCTCGGTATCGATAACGTCACTGTCGCCATAATTCTTATCATACGCTATACAAACTGCTGCACACGGCCTAAATACAGAATTTTTCGATGAAATTTATGACATCACGGCGTTAGGAGCCAAATCCGCGCTGGTACACGTTCGATCACCTTTCATCATTAAGCAGTAACCGGCATCGACAAGAAACCCATCACGGAAATCAACCTTCGAGATAGTCTTTCAATACCACCGCTTGGTTGTCCTCCGAATCCTTCGCCCCGTATAGCAACGTAACCTTGGGCTGCTCGCGGCATATCGAAACCAGCTTGTCGACCGTTTCCTTATTCTCTTCCAGCTCCTTACGATACTTATCCGCAAACTCATCGAACTTGGCGGGATCGTGGCCGAACCATTTACGCAGCTCGGTGGTGGGTCCAATCTCTTTAAGCCACAGATCGAGCTTCGCGTTCACCTTGGAAATACCACGCGGCCAAAGCCTGTCGACCAACACGCGATAGCCGTCACTGTCTTCGGCCGCCTCATATACCCGCTTCAACGCAATCGTCATGTCCTGCTCCTTTGGCTTCTATGCCTCAGCGTAGCGCAGACAGGGCAGGAACAACAGAGCAAGCGGGTACTAGCGAAAAATTCAAGATTCCCTCATAAGGAAATCAAGACTTTCGATAAGTATTTCAACCAATAACCGCAATCAAGAAATCATGATACGAATGTCAAACAGAAAAAGTCGAAACCGTCAGCTCATCAGGAAATCGAGGATGTTCATGCCGGCATCAGTTTCGGCGCGATAGAGCTCGGTATAGCCGCATTGCGTGCAGCTGACGGTGATGAACTTCTTGTTCTGCACGTTAAAGAGCTTGGCGAATTCGCCACCAGTCGCTTGGAATTGGTCGGAAGTATAATGCTGGCAGCCGCATTTCTCGCATACGTATTGTTTCTGTTCCATCGGTGGGCCTTCCTATCTATTCAAACATCTCTTTGTAGTCTAAGATACAACACTGCATAAAAAATCGCTGCTTCCAACGTTTACTCCATTGTAAGCAGCGATAATAATAGAGCCGAAAAGATTAGGGGCTCAGACAAGAACCTCGTCAATCGGCTTGTCGCCGTCGTAGAAATCGATGGTCTTGCGCTTGGCGATGTCCGCAGAAAGCACGCGGGCGATGACCGCCGCGACGTTGCCACGCGAAGTCTTGCGCTGCTCGTTGGTTGCCGGCTTGCCATCGATCATCGTACGGTCATCGGTCAAAACGATCTTGTCGGTTTCCGGTTCAAGGGTCAGCAGGCCTGGACCCAAAATCGCGTATTCGAGCGAAGAATCACGCAGATGGGCGTCGGCGTCATGCTTGGACTGCGCATAGGTGATGAACGACTCGGGCCAGCCCATCTCCTGCGGATCACGATCAGCCGTGTCGTAAGAAACCATGACAAAGCGGCGCACGCCAGCCTTTTCGGCGGCCTCCATCGCATTAACTGCGGCCTGATAATCCACGGCATGGGTACGAACGTCATCCCCACCGCCGGCACCCGCCGAGAATACGACGGCGACAGCGCCTTCGAACAAACCAGCAAAGCTGTCGACATTGGCATGTTCCATATCGAAGACCACCGGATTCGCGCCAGCCTTCCGCACATCATCGGACTGCGCGGGATTGCGGATGACCGCGTCAACGCTAAAGCCCGCTTCCTTGAGTTTCGGCTCGGCGAGCAGCGCCACCTTGCCATGCCCACCCAAAATCACCACTCGTCGCTGATCAGCCATATCGATTCCTTTCGAAAGGTTTGAATATCCATCATTATTGATGAATCCCAATCACCATTATCATGCCACAAAACCGATTTACGCCCACAGAATCAAACCGTTTGGCTTGCACACATTGTAAGAAGTCAAGACTCGGCGAACAAGATGAATATATAGAACACAGAATACTCAGAATATGAAAGTGCGCCTTTTGCTATTCAAAAGGCGCACTTAGGGTCTTGCGAAAGCTCACACGTTGAATTTGAAGTCTACGATGTCACCGTCCTGCATCACGTAGTCTCGGCCCTCCTGACGGAGCTTGCCTTCCTCCTTGATCTCGTTCATGCTGCCCTTGGCGGCGACGAAATCGTCGTAGGAGACGATGTCGGCCTTGATGAAGCCACGCTCGAAATCGCTGTGGATCACGCCGGCGGCCTGCGGGGCGGTCCAGCCCTGATGAATCTGCCAGGCGCGCACCTCCTTGACACCAGCGGTGAGGAAAGTCTGCAGGCCAAGCACATCGAAGCCCACGCGTGCCAGCTGGTCGAGGCCGGATTCCTTGAGCCCTGCATCGGCGAGCATCTCGCGGGCATCGGCCTCGTCAAGATCGGTCAGGTCGGACTCGAACTGGGCGTTCAGGAAAATCGACTGCGCGGGCGCCACGGAATCAGCAAGCCGCTTCTGGAAGTCCTTGTCACCAAGCTCCGTATCGTCGACGTTGAAAACGTAGATGAACGGCTTGGCAGTCATCAGATGCAGGTCGTAGATGTCGGCCTTGTCGATCTTGCCGGCGGATGCGGCGTGATCGATGGTCTCCCCCGCCTCGAGAATCGACTGCGCCTTCTTGACCGCGTCCAGGTATTCCTGCGTGACCTTCTTGCCGCGCAGCTCCTTCTCGAGCTTCGGCAGCGCGTTCTCGATGGTCTGCAGATCGGCGAGCATGAGTTCGGTGTTGATGGTGTCGATGTCGTCGGAGGGGTCGACCTTGCCGTTGACATGGACGATATCGTCATCCTCGAAGGCGCGCACGACCTCACAGATCGCATCGGCCTCGCGGATGTTGGCCAGGAACTTGTTGCCCAGGCCCTCGCCTTCGGAGGCGCCCTTGACGATGCCGGCGATGTCGACGAAAGTGACGGTGGCAGGCACGATCTTCTCGGTGCCCACCAGCTCGGCGAGCACTGGCAGCCGCTTGTCCGGCAGCGGCACGATGCCGGTGTTGGGCTCGATGGTGGCGAACGGGTAGTTCTCCGCAAGCACGTTGTTGCGGGTCAAAGCATTGAACATGGTGGACTTGCCGACGTTGGGCAGACCGACGATTCCGATAGTTAAAGACATACCTCAAGTCTACCGGCGAACCGGACGAAAGCGATTCGCTCCGCACAGTACGCAAACGCCCAGTTTGCCAAAATTAGCTCCACGCTCCAAGGGCAGAAATCATACCCCTTATACACTTCTCGAAAATCGCAATAAACAATCTCAGATGCGAATCAAAATGATGACAGATCACCGGCATCTCAAACCATTCAGTTGCCTTAGCAAAGCAGAACATTGACAGTGCCATCACGTCTCACATCGACAATGATCTCCAATGGCGGCAGATGAATCAATCAAAACAGCCTCGATGTCGTTTATTCGGAGACTCGACACAGGGAATTGGACTATCAGATCGAAACGATACCTATTAAAATAGGGAGCAATCGTTATCGGCGAGCAAGGGCAGCATCACCGATGACAGAAGGATGCAGATGAGAAAACACGGCATTCCCGACGGGGAGGACACAACACAATGAAACATCACGTCAAGAAAAGCCCCGACGCACAACAGACCCTCGAATCAACGGATTCTCTCTCAACCTCATACGGACCAGAAGGTATAAGATCACAACGCCGACACCGATTTTCACGCATCACGACCCGAATAGTGAGCGTGTGCATCATTGTGGCTCTCCTCATCGCAGCAGCATACGGGACATGGACGCTAATCCTCCACCCCAAAGCAACGCCACCGAGTAAAACCGCCAAAGCCAGCGTCCAACAATTTGCGTACAGCAGCTCTTCACTTTTTCTTTCCAGCCGAGACTTGTCTGACGACAAAGGCAACACCAATTATTCCCCCGCTTCGATGTGGACGGCACTTTCCATGGCCGAACAAGGAGCTGCCGGCACTACGAAAAACGAAATGCAGACTGCCCTCAACGACGATAAACAGCCCAACACAGACGATTATCATTCACTGATGCTCTCCATCAACGGCAGACGTCATAGCAAATCAAAGATGCAGACCGACAATTCGATATGGATTCAGAAAGGACATCCCCTCGACGAGGATTTCAAGAAGGACATGAAACATAGCTTCGACGCTCAAATGACAACGTTCTCAGACGATGCCTCTAAGCAAATGAGCTCATGGGTGGATAGGAAAACTCACGGGATCCTCAAGCCTAATTTCGCTCCTGACGACGCAATCCTGACGCTCCTCAACACCGTGTATGCAAACGGGAAATGGCAAGACCCATTCGACGCGGACGACACATCCGACCAACCGTTCCACGCAGAGAAAGGAGACTCGAAGGTCTCCATGATGAGCCAGAGCGGAACGATGGATATGGCCAGAGGCAAAGGGTTCAGGCGCCTCGACAAAGCATTCGACGACGGATCCAAACTGAAAATCGTGCTGCCCGACCAAAAAACAGCGGCAAACGACCTAGCAGGAAAAACCGACTCGCTACGCGCCATGTTCAACGCGAAAAGCGAACCAACCAAAGTCAATCTCAGTCTTCCGAAGTTTAAGATAGCCAATACGTTCGAGGATTCAATACCAATTTTAAAAAAGCTCGGCATTCGTTCCGCTTTCAACCCATCACGCGCGAATTTTTCCAAAATGACCAACAAAGATTCCCTCTACATCGGTCAAATCATCCAAGGCACCAGCATTGACGTGAGCGAAACCGGTGTCAAAGCTGCCGCGTACACCAAAATCGAGACGATGGCCACCGCGCCAAATCCAGGAATAGATAAATCTGAATCATTCATTGTTGACCATCCGTTCGTCTATGAATATGACACGCCTGACGGAGTCCCACTGTTCATCGGAATCGTACGAAATCTGTAATCAACCGATGAACAAGGAAACAAATCAATGAACCAAATACGACATCATGGTGGTTATCAGTGGACAATCTCATCATTTGTCGTGAAAATCCCCTATAGTCGCTCTTGTTATCAATCACAGAAGAGGTCGCTGAACCCATCAGTAACCGACCAGAGGCACGGCGGTGCCCGCGAAGGCCGGCAAAAGGGAGTTCAGCCGAAATTTCCGGTCGCCTCCGCGGCAGGAAGTTGGGCCTGGGTTCAAGAAATCCAGGACTGTCGCGGTCAACGCCGCGGAGCGCTATCGATGGGAATCGTTTGTGAGGCTTTTTCGCGATGAGGCGTGGGCTTTCCCGTGACTCATCCGGCCAAGAACGTAAACGGCAATCCCACCATCTGTAGGCTTCTTCCCTATCGGAAGGAAACAGCATGCCGGCAGGAACCGGCCATACCGGACACACGGACAGCACAACGGCACCGACACGGATATCAAGCCAGCCGTCAGGAACAACGGCAAAGGACAGGCCATACACACCTGATGCCAAAACCGCCGCCGTACACCCCATCCCGCCCATCGAGGGCAAAGACAAATCTAAGCAGACAAACGGCGTGCAGCGCAACCTCAAGACCCGACACGTCTCGATGATCGCCCTCGGCGGGTGCATCGGCACAGGCCTGTTCATGACCTCGGGCTCCACCATCTCCAAGGCCGGCCCCGGCGGCGGACTTGTGGCCTATATCGCCATGGGCATCATGGTCTACTTCCTGATGACCAGCCTCGGCGAGCTGGCCACCAATCAACCAGTCTCGGGCTCCTTCGCCACTTATAACGCCAAATATGTTGACCCGGCGCTCGGCTTCGCGATGGGCTGGAACTATTGGTTCAACTGGGCCATCACCGTCGCCGTCGACATTTCCACCGCCGCCTTGCTCATCCAGTACTGGCTGCCGCACACCCCCGGCTGGATCTGGAGCATGCTGGTGCTGGCGGTCATCTTCCTGATCAACGCGCTGACGGTCTCGGCATTCGGCGAGACGGAATACTGGCTTTCTCTGATCAAAGTGGTCACCGTCATCGTTTTCCTCATTCTCGGCTTCTGCATGATCTTCGGCATCATGTTCCATCCGGCGATCGGCCTGAGCAATTTCACTTATAAGGACGCCCCGTTTGTCGGCGGATTCCCGGCGATCTTAAGCGTCTTCCTCATCGCCGGCTTCTCCTTCCAAGGCACCGAGCTCATCGGCGTGACCGCAGGCGAATCCGAGGATCCGGAGCACGCCGTACCGAAGGCCATCCGCAGCGTTTTCTGGCGTCTGCTGATCTTCTATATGCTCTCCATTTTCGTCATCGCGGCGATCATCCCCTACACCAGCACAAACCTGCTTTCGGCTGCCAACGGCGATATCGCGATGTCACCGTTCACGTTGGTTTTCAAGAGGGCCGGTCTCGCGGCCGCTGCGAGCGTGATGAATGTCATCGTGCTCACAGCGGTGCTTTCTTCCGCCAACTCCGGCATGTACGCCTCCACCCGCATGCTTTACTCACTGGCTGAAGAAGGCTACGCCCCAAAGGTTTTCAGACGCACCACCAAACACGGCATCCCCATGGCCTCGCTGATCGTGACCACCTTCATCTCCCTGGCCACGTTCGGTTCCTCCATTTTCGGCGAGAAGATCTACATGTGGCTGGTCGCCGCCTCGGGTCTGACCGGTTTCATCGCCTGGGTCGGCATCGCCATCAGCCACTTCCGCTTCCGCCGTGCCTTCATCCGTCAGGGCCACAAGGTCTCGGAACTCAAGTACCACGCCAAGCTCTTCCCGCTGGGCCCAATCCTCGCGCTCATCCTATGCATCATCGTCATCGGCGGCCAGAACATCGACGCGTTCATCCATTGGGACTGGCAGCAGATCGGCATCACCTACATCGGCCTGCCGCTGGTGCTCATTCTTTACCTCGGCTACAAGATCAAGAACCACACCCGTCTCATTCCGCTGGATGAGGTGGACGTCTCCCCGTCTGACCTGTCAAAGGAACACCAAGGGGCAGAGGCCTAAGCCACAAGGCATTAGGCACTTCCATCCGCCCAACAAAATAGGGCATCCGGCAGAGCAAAATGCCGGATGCCCTATTTGTTTTGTCTGTTGAGGCGGCTTCACACCGTACCCATCGCATATGGGCAAAACGAAATCGAATGATTGCCACAATCGTGGAATGCCAGAGCATAGGAAAATGGACAAACCAATAATCGCCAGACTCCACAACGAACCCGACGCTTCACAGAGAATGACGACGCAACGAGTGATGAAAATGGGTACGAACGTTTTTGCCTTTGACCACGAGAGTCCAGGCGTCTCCCAGTGTGTGGATGAGATGGCCTTCCTCACGCTCGGCGGCGGCGATGGCTCGGGCGGCACGGCCCATGACCGGGTTGTCGAGATGCGGGACCACACGGAAATCAACCAGATTGAGGCCGGCGACGTCCTTCAGCGAAGGCGCCGCGCTTCGCTCATCCATTTTGTCAATGTAATCAATGTCAGGCCCGGCGACAACGGCTCCGGCGGAAACCCCGACGTAGGTCTTGCCTGCAGCCACCTGTTCGACGATGAGGTCGGCAGCCCCCGAACGCTTCAACTCATGCAGCAGGAAGAAGGTGTTGCCGCCGCCCACCCAGATGATGTCGCAGGTCGAAAGGATATAGCGAATCTCCTCATAGCTGGCACCGGCAACCTCAAGCATGTGCACGCGAAACCCAGCGGAACGCAGCATGTGACGAATCAACGGTCGCGCATAACGAGAGATTCCCCGTTTGTCAGCCGTGGGAATATAGGCGATGCGCAAGCCGGAATGCAGGACATGATGCGGTGGTAACGTACTGAGCAACGAACGCAGGGCAGGCATCGCACTTGATGCCAGAAGTATTCTGCCCATGCTGCTTCGCCCCTCGATTTCTGTCGCGCTTTTGCCGGTCGCCGTCGCTTGCCGATTTATTTCATTTTAACGCTACAAACAGAGACATAGGGATATTCCATGAGATTTATTGCACAATTAATACCAATCATGCAATAAAACATGACTCAAACCGACAATGTCGCAATCTTAAAGAAATCGGCAAGAACAGTCCCGGCTTATTCAGCCGTTCTGGATGGCGTCGACCCCGGAAATGACCGCACCGCGGAAACCTTGCTTTTCCAGCTCGGTGACGCCTTTGATGGTGGTGCCGCCTGGCGAGCAGACCGCATCCTTCATCGCGCCAGGATTGGTGCCGGTGGCCATGTATAGCGCACCAACGCCTTCGGTCATTTTCGCGGCGAGACGGTAGGCGGTCTCGCGTTTGAGGCCGTACTTCACGCCGGCGTCCGCGAGCGCTTCGATATACATCGCGGTGAACGCAGGCGCACAGCCGGCCACAGACGAACCGATGTCCATCAGCGGGGTGTCGACTCGCTCAATCAACGCAATCTGAGAGAAGAGCGCCTCGAACGTTTCGCGTTGGGAATCGGTCAACGTGTTCGCGTTTTCAGTGACAAGAATGCCCTGACCGACCTCGATGGGAGTGTTGGGGATGACGCATTGCACATGCGCACCGTCGCCGAGCTGTTCCTCAAAATAGTCGAGGTTGCGGCCGGCTGCGATGGAGACGACGAACTTGTCATCCGCCTTCAACTCATCCAGCACATCGGCGAGCGCCGTTTCGATCTGGTTGGGTTTGACGGCGACAACGACCACATCAGCGGCTGCAACGGTTTCCGCCGCGCTGTGCACAGCCTTGGCGCCGATGGTCGCAGCGGCAGTTTGCGCCTTGTCGAAATGTCCGGAGTTGGCCACGATCTGCGAGCCGGCGACGACTCCCCCATTGACCAGACCTTTGGCAATACCTTGCGCCATGTTGCCGAAACCGATGAACCCGACTGTTACGTCGTTCAAGTCTTTCATATCCAAGCCTTTCGATGGTGATGTCGATATTATACGTCGAAGGGCATGAATGGTCTCTCCGCTACCCGCAGCAAATCATGGAAAGCAAGCGGAACCCGCAGACCTGCATCCGTAAAGGATTACGGTCGTATAACGAAGGAAAAGTCGATGTCCTTCTTGCCGCTTATCGAATGCTTTTCGCCAACCGGCGCACCCCAGCTGTCGATGCCGCCGATGCCGCGCACGGCACCGTATATCGTCAGAACCGTCCGTCTTGCCGGCGGAAGCTCCTCCTGATGGGTGGCATTCTCCAGTTCCAGCGGCGTATACGGCAGGCAACTGAATGCGAATGGCCTGTCTTTGCAGGCAAACGTCAGACTGAACGGAGCGAGGGCGGCGTCGGCGTTGTTGAGCGTCGAGTCGCGAGTGATGCGCACCCAGTCAGTATCCATGTGCATGCCGCATTCCTGAGGAACCAGATAGGGGGTGACGGGCATGCCTTCGACTTCGACAATCCGCTTTTCGCCCGATCCAAGCCGGTCGGGATAGGTCTCGCCCGGCAGACCGAAGTACGTGAAACCAGTGGCCAGAGTCGGCATGACCATGCGCAATCCGAAAGTCGGAAGTTCCGGCAGTCTCGGCTTGCCATGATAATGAACACTTACTGTCAGACAACCTGCAGGGTCGAGCGTATAGCAGACATCCACCTTGGTGGCCGGAACAGTCGGTGTGGTGAATGTATAGCCCAGCGAAGCTTCGGATGCATAAAGCTGGCCTCCGGTGCTTCCATCCGCAGGCGTATAGGGAATGGCGACCGGCTTGCCGTCCACAACAAGCGTCGGAATCCCGGCGGCGCTGAAGAGATCGGCTCCGGCCCATTGAGCCGAACGTCGAGAGAAGCCATTGCCACGGTCGTTGTCGGTCGTCGCCCTCCAGAACGCCGGTTGCGGGGCATTATAGAGCCATTCCTTGCCTGCGATTTTCAGGGAGACCAGGCCCGTTCGGTAATCGAAGAGATAATCGCAGCCACAGGCATGCAGGCCGATCATCTCTTCATCGATGATGATGCGTATGCTATCGCTCATATCTGCCATACTCCTCGTTCACTTCCTGCATCGCTGGTTTCTCGGTTCCGTCGGCGAAGAGCAGCCCGTCGCCGGAGAACTGACGTTCGGTGGGCCGGTCGTCGAAATCGCCGCCGTAACGCATCACCTTACTTCCGGTGACGGTATCGGTGGCCTGCAATGCCTGGTCCTTGAAATCCCAGATGAAACCGCCGACATATTGCGGGTAACGGTCGAACAGGTCCATGTAATCGACAAGGCCGCCGACGGAATTGCCCATGCTGTGCATGTATTCACACAGGACGAACGGCTTTTTCGGGTTGTTTTCGAGATACTTTGCGATATCGGCCGGAGGGGCGTACATCCTGCTTTCGAAGTCCGAAACGCGATCCTCGTAGTCTCGATTGTGAACGACCCCTTCATAATGAACCGGCCGAGTGGGGTCAGCCTTCTTGTAATACTCGTTCATCGCCACGATGTTCTCACCGGCGTAGGATTCGTTGCCAATCGACCAGAAAAGGATCGAGGGATGGTTCTTGAGCGTCTCATACTGGGTCTTGGCCCGGTCGACCACCATCTCATGCCATTGCGGAAAGCTGCCCGGCACGTTGTAGGACCCGTCGTCGCCACCGAGCTTTTGCCATGTGCCGTGCGACTCCATGTTGGTCTCCGCCATCACGTAAATCCCGGCCTCGTCACACATACGGTACCATTCAAGCCGGTCGGGGTAATGGCAGGTCCGCACAGCATTGATATGGTTCGCCTTGATGGAGGCCATGTCGGCGTCCATATCGGCCTGGGTGATCGCCCGCCCTCTCGTGGCGCTCCATTCGTGACGGTTGACTCCGAGGACCCGCAAGCGTTCGCCGTTGAGCCGTACCACTTTGTCCGCACCGATTTCGATGCGTCGGAATCCCACGGCCTGCGGCACGACTTCAAGGACCTCGCCCTTTTCAGAGGTTACCGTAATGGTAAGGGCATAAAGATAGGGATCGGTGTGTGACCACAGATGCGGTTCTTTCAAGGTATAGGCCGGCCAAGCGGTTTGTTGCCGCGCCTCAACCGTGTTTTGGACGAGGACGTTCCCGTCACGATCGGCCAGTTCCATCGTCGCTTTCGAACCGGCTTGAACCGGCGAAAGACGGGCGGAAACATTGAGGACGCCAGTATGGTCATCGCCCTGCAACGTCGGTTTGACATCCAGATCTTCGATATGCGTTTCCGGAAGCGACAGCAGGCTGACGGAACGGAAAATACCGAAGAAGCGGAAGAAATCCTGATCCTCGATCCAACTGGCAGTGCAATGCCGGAACACCGCCACGGCAATGAGATTCTTCCCCGGATGCACGTATGGGCTCAGATCGAAAGTGCTGGGCGTGAACGAATCCTCGGCATACCCTACGAATTCACCGTTGCACCACAGATAGAACGCACGTTCCACACCTTCGAAACGGATATGTAGCGGACGCTCGGCCCAGCTTCCGTCAAGGATGAACGTATTACGATAGAGACCTACCGGGTTGTCTTTCGCCTGCGAAAAACTGCCTGCCTGCGGATCTTCCGGCGGGGTCGTGTACGCAGGACGCCTGAAAACGGAACCCTCCCACGGATAGGCGGTGTTGGTGTATTCGACTTGCGCATAACCGGAAAGTTCAATATGCCCGGGAACCTCGATAAGCCCGAACCCCTCGCTCGAGGCATCCGGCAGATAGAACCCATCCGGGATAAGCGCGGGATTGTCCACGTACGAGAACCGCCATTGGCCGTCAAGAACACGGACAAGGCTCGACCGGCTTTCATTCGCCTCCTGAATATTGGCGTAACAGCAGTGATCGGAATGCGCGGGTAATTCATTGATTCTGAACGTCTGCGGATCGTCAAGCCATGTCAACGACGGTTTCATATATTTCTTTTCTGTAGGATAGAGCTGTTTCATGGTGCCACAGCACACGGAACGACGGGCCTAGAACAAACTCTGCAAGTCGCCTCGGTCGAGGGCCTCGCGATAAAGATGGTCGAAAACCGTTCCGCCGTGGTGAATGCCGTCATGCTGGTACTCGTTGGTGACCCAGGCGTGCGAATTGCCCACGCGGGAAAGCGTGTCGAGCTGCATGCCAGAGTCGACGTACATGTCGTCGAAATAGACCGCGGCCTCTAGCGGGACCTCGTTGCGCTTGAGCTGGACGGTGTCGTAGATCTTGCCGAACCGGGTGTCGCCCATCATCTCTTCGACGGCCGGCTTGAACGGACGCAAGGCCTTCTCCTGATCGAACATCCACGGGAACATCGCCTCGCCGGTGAAAAGCAGCGGACGATGATGAACGTCGAATTCGGGATGCTCGTCGCGTACCTGCTGGGCCGCCCAACCGATGGGTTTGTCGAGCTCGCCGTCCGCATAGATGAACTCCTGCAACGGCCAGTACAGCGGCGTGGATGATGTCGCCTCCATCACCGAGAAAAGGAACTGGTCGGAAAGCGGCGCCTTCCAGTTTTCGGAGCCGTTGCCTTTGGCGAAGGCGATATCCATCAGCCAGTGCAGACGTTCGGGGCTCGGTTGCATGCCGAAATCACTGCCCAGGGTCTGCAGGCGTTCGACGGTCAACGGATCCCCGTTGGGCAAGGTGACCGGAGAGTTCCTTTTAGCCGCGATGATGTGGTCGGCCACGGCCGCCACACGCTCGATATCCTGCGGATAGCGGCTATAATACATATGCGTTTTACCGACCATCCTCGGGAATGTATGCTCATAGACCTCACGGGCGTTGGCCGGAATGTGAGGGATACCACCCATGGTAAAACTCGCGATCGCCCCTTCGGAATACGAAGAAAGATAGGCAAGCGTGAGGAACCCTCCGTAGCTTTGCCCCAACGTCACCCATTTCCTGCCCCCGAACTCCGTGAGGCGAAGGTGCTCGAAATCGCGGACGATGGAGCCCGCCAGGAAGCATTTGAGATATTCCGCCTGGGCGCTCGCACCATCGATACGTTGCATTGCGTTCGAATCGACGCATGAGGAACGCCCCGTGCCTCGCTGGTCAGGAAGGATGACACGGAAATGCTTGATGGCCTCGGCAATCCATCCGTCGTTCGAAGGGTTCAAGGGACGTGGACCGGCACCCCCAGGGCCACCCTGCAGGAAAATCAGCAGCGGCAGATCGTCATGGACATGCTCCGGAGCGGTGACCACGCGATAAAACAGACTCAGCGACTCGCCGGTGAACCCTTCGCCGGGCTCACTGCCACGCCAGTCGAGCGGCACTTTGATGGAATGGTCTTCCACAGCAAGTCCAGGTACATAATATTTTGCCAGTAAAGTCATATCTCTCCCTTGAACTTCGGCAACCTTTCGGGTGTACTGTATAACGACCATGTTTCGCATTTCATACAAACATCCATTATTCGACTAATAAATATCATATATGAAATACACTTTGCTGTCATTATACATAGTTCTCCTTGATTGAAATAGCTTTTCAATATAAAACCAAAAAGAGAAATTGCGTCCATCGGTTTCAAACCCTCGAAATACGTTCATCCCGAAATTTCTCAGGCTTAAAGCCAAACGTCATTCCCGAGTACGATACCGAAGACGATTGTCCTGCGATAGTCTTGGAACCATGAGCAAGATACGACGGTTCGGCAAGTGGCTGGCACGCAACCCGGTAGTCGGGGATGCGCTGCTGGCGCTGGTGGCGCTGTTCTTCGCCTGTATCAGTACGACCACCGATGAAGGCGGGCTGTGGATCGGCTACAGCGGGGGCTGGCAGATCCTGTGGTCGTGCGCACTAATCGTTCCGCTTCTCTTCCGTCGTACGCATCCGCAGGGTGCAGCGCTCGTTTTTGCCAGCCTTGCCGTTGCGCAGCTTCTTGCCGGACCAAGCTACGTATTCGGCGATCTGCTCGCCGCGGTGATGCTCTACTCGGTTATCGTTTACGGCAATCCCGCACGCAGCAAGGTGTTTATCACCTTGGCCTTTATCATCGGCATCGCCGCGGCACCGATCATCACATGGGGATCAGAGGTCGGTCCACTGTACAACCCCGGGCATGCAGGCGATTCGGCAAGTTGGACCTATTATTCCTGCCACACCGTCTACACTTCAGGCTTCACCCCCTCGTGCGGCGTAAACTTCATCGGCACCGTGCTTTTCCTGCTCGTCTGCATCGTCACCGTGCTCATCACCTCCTGCTTCATGGGCTACCGTTCACGCATAAGGCTCGCCACCGCGTCCTTGCTGCGCGAACGCAACGAGGCGCTGGCCACCCGCGAACAGGAGGACCTCGACATCGCGCGCACCGCCGAACGCGCGCGCATCGCCCGCGACATGCACGACGTGGTGGCCCACACCCTTTCCACCATCATCGTCCAGTCGGACGGAGGGCGGTACGCAGGCGCGAAAGACCCCACAAAAGCACGGGAAATCATGGAGACCATCAGACATGAATCACAGCGCGCACAGCATGACATGGATGGACTGCTGAGCACATTCGGCGGGACCTCACATGCCGGATATGACGATATCGCAGGTCTTGTCGCACAGGCCGATGCAACCGCCCGCGCCGCCAACGGAAACGTAACACACACCATTGGCGGCAACGACAGACCACAACCGGAACGACTGAGCGACAAAGCCCAATCCGCTCTCTACCACGCGGTGCAGGAGACACTGACCAACGCCCGCAAATACGCGGGTAAAGGCGTAACCGTTGAAGTTGAGGAGACTTGGAGCGACAACGGCCTGCATTTGACCGTGCGCGACAACGGCAATGGGGCCGCCGCCTCACTTGACGGACACCGCCCCGGCTACGGGATCACCGGCATGCGCGAACGTATCGAAGCCGTGGGCGGGAGTATTCAGGCCGGGTCCCGCGTCGGTGGCGGTTTCGAAGTCGACGTGGACTTGCCGTTTGCCGGAACCTCACAGGCATCATCCGAAACGGCATCGCCGTCCAAAGCGGCATCATCAACCGACACAACGCAACCATCGCAAACAAGGTCATTGTCTCAAGCGGCACCAACGTTGCAGACAGATTCTTCATCTCAAACAGTATCCCCGTCGCCGGCAAAACCATTATCCCAAGCGATATCGCAGCCCCAGGCCGAGCCTTTGTCTCAGACAGCAGGATCGGCACAAATCAACCACGAATCCGCTAACAGCGATTCAACAGAAAGAAAATCCGCCGGTCGCATTTCCACCGAGGCCGTTAATAGCTCGATTTACAGTAAACTACTGAATTACGGCCTCGCCAACGATGAACCGAATAATACGACACCTATCACACGTAATGCAAAACCATATGAGGTTCAGGACATCAAGGCAAACGAACAACTGCCAAACAGTATCAAGGCCCATCACCGTTTCTGCCGCCGCAATCTCCCCGCACAGGCAAACAGCTCCACTGCGAAACCGGCGACCCAACAGGCCACGGCTCGCCTTAACTGGGCGGAACGCCTATCGGAATTCTTCGCGAGACATTATGTCCTGGCTGACACCATCATTGCGTTTGCGCTGATGGCCATCATCTTCTCGTGGAGCGTACTGACGTTTCAATACTATGAGGGCAGCCACGACATGATCCTTGGCACCTCGGCTCACGCCTCCACACTTTCGCTGAATATTGCGGATATCACCGTAAGCTTGGTCGTGTTTGCAACCTTGGCATTTCGCCGCCGTTTCCCGCAAACCGCGGCGGCCGTCATGGTCATTGCGGCGACGTTCTCGCTGTGCTTCCTGGAAGAGATTCCTTCGGCTGTGCTATACGCTCCGGTCTCGCTGTATTCGGTGTGTCTTTACGGCAAAAACCATTCGCGCCGATGGGCAAGTGTCGCCGCGATTGTGGATTCCGTGCTGTTCGGTCTGCGTTTCAGCGGGTCGTTCGTCGGCTACCCAACGTTGGTGGATTGGGTGCTGAACCGGCAGCAATACTCTGAGGTTTACGGAACACGAGGCAGTTACCCATACCAAATCATCGGGCTCATATTCCTCGCATTGTCCGTGTGCGCGGTAGCTATCGGCGCCGCGCTGTGGGTGCGAGCAAGCGGGACGAACGCGATGGTGCTTGAGGCCCGACACGAGGCAATGGAAGAGGAATCGGCCAAAAAACAGGTTCTGGCAGCCAACAATGAACGCGAACGAATCGGCGCCCAGATTCGTGGCGAGGTCAGTGAGACACTGTCCGGAGTCATCGACAAGGCGGACGCGGGCCTCGCCATGCTCGATGCTGATGCTGCAGCAGACATAACTACTTCTCCGCAGGCCATCACCGCGGCATTCCACGCCATCGGCGAACAAGGACGCGAAGCACTGGCCCATATGCGGGAACTGCTACGCGTACTGCGCGAAACTGGTGGCAGCGACGACAGCCCGACTGCGTCTCAACCTTTGCTGCATCCTGTCACAGGGATGAAAAGCAAAGAGGACTAGGCAAGACTTCCCCTATTTATCACTATCGACCATTATTCGTAATCAAACAAAATCATCGGAATCAGAAGTCATCTGCGGTGATATTTCATAGCATTATTGATCATATAGCTTCAGGCTTTGCCGCCGTGTCTTGCTAACCTTGAAGCATGAGTGAAACGCAGCCTATCAGAGTCCTTATCGCCGACGATCAGGAGCTGGTGAGGGCGGGTTTCGCCATGGTCATCGATTCGCAGGATGACATGGAAGTGGTCGGCCAGGCCTCTGATGGAGCCGAAGCAGTGGCGCTGAGCCTTGACCTGAAGCCGGATGTGGCGCTGATGGACGTGCGCATGCCCGGCACCGACGGCATCGAAGCGACGAAACTCATCATCGACGCGGAACGCGAAGCGGGAAATGACTCGCCGAAAACACACGTCATCATTCTGACCACGTTCGATCTCGACGAATACGTGATGAGTGCCATCGACGCCGGAGCCTCCGGGTTCCTGCTGAAGGACACCGAACCGGAGACACTGCTCTCTTCAATCCGCACGGTGTATCAGGGCAACGCCATCATCGCGCCAAGCGCCACCAAACGTCTCATCGAGAAGATGATCGATGGCGAGCTGGGGGCAACGCGTGCTGCAGCCAAAGACTCTAAAAATACAAAAAATACCGGAGATATCAATAGCAACAACCCTGTTGCTCAACCTTCTCAACAAAACGTCAACGACACCTCACAGACTTATCACGACCCAGCGGTCGATACACTGACCGACCGCGAACGCGAGGTGTTGGTCGAGATCGCGCATGGTCTGTCCAATCAGGAGATCGCCGACAAGCTGTGCATCAGCCTGCCCACCGTCAAGACTCACGTCGCTCATATCTTGCAGAAAACTTATTCGCGCGACCGCGTTCAGGCCGTCGTCTTCGCCTACGACAACAAACTGGTGTGACTGCCCCGTAGCATGGAAGGCCCTATTCCAAAAATCCGGTTTCCTTGCTACTGAAATAAAAAGCTCCTGATCCAGAAATCCCAGAATTCCGCCATTCTTTTCATACGCACAGAACGAAATCACAGCACGGAACACTCTTTAGATGCGGAATTCGGTTCCGCCCTGCAAGAGCACAGCACTTACACACAATCTATCGACGATTGCCATTCCGTGCTTCCGTCATCATCTTCACACTATTGTTCACAAGCTTTTCCCACGAAAAAGCGGTCCGTCCGAGACCGGAATACCAGTATCGGACGGACCGCGACTGTTACGGGGCGGATGCCTGCCGCACCTGCCAGACGTCTACGCCTCGGCGAGGGCTGCGACAGGCGGGGTCTTGACCGCGCGACGGGCCGGGAAGATGCTCGAAATCAGAGCAGCGAGCGCGGCGATCAGGAGCACTGCGCCGTCGAACTTCCAGTCGAAGAGGTAGGCCGTCTTGCCGTAAAGACTGAAGACCATGTAAGAGCCGAGCCAGCCGAACGCGGTGCCGAGGACGACGCCGACCACGCCGGAGACCAGCGAGATAAGCAGTGCCTCACAGGCCAGGGAACGCTTAAGCTGGCCGCGCGTCATGCCGATGGCGCGTAGGGTGGCCGATTCGCGGGTGCGTTCGATCACGGACAGGCTCAGCGTGTTGGCCACGCCAATCAGTGCGATCAACACCGCGACAGCGAGCAGGGCGACAAGCAAGGTCATGATCTGGTCGATATCCGTGTCCCATGTGACGCGGTCGGCAATCGGACCGGAAACGTTGATGCCGTCGGTGGAGCCCAGGGCGCTCTGCACAGCGTCGAACGTGTCGGTGACGCTCGCAGCGTTCATGTCGAACTTGGTCAGCAGTATGTGTCCTTCGGTTTTGACGTTGCTTTCGGTAAGTGTCGACTGGTCAACGAAAACAACCATGGAATACATGCTGGCAAGCTTTCGGTAATCGACCTGCGTGACCTTCGTTTCAGGCAGATTGATATGGTTCTTGGAACCGTCCTTGCCGACATTGGTGAATTCGACAGTTTTGTTCGCAAGATTCAGCTTCTTGCCGGTCTGACCGTTGTAAAGCGGTGCAAGCACGGTGCCTGGGGCGATGGAACCAGAGGAAATATCAGTGTGCATCACCTTTTGCAAGGCCTGCTTGTTGTTGATGCCGACAAGCAACACGCTCATATTGTTATCACCCTGTCCGTTTCCAAGTTTCACGTTCGCCGTGGCGGTGGGCAGGTAAAGGGTATCCGATACGCCTTTGACTTTGGCAACCTTGTCGGCTGTATGCTTGGTCAGACCATTGCCTTCGGCGGTCATGTCGACACTGTAATGCGAGTCGAGCGTGGAGTCCATGGTCTGCTTGCCGCAGGCCGCGCCGGTGGCAATGGTGGAGACCAAGGTGACACCGATCAGCAGGGCGACGCCGGTGGCAGCGACGCGACGCGGGTTCTTCTGGATATTCGCGTTGGCGATATTGGCGGACGGGCCGATATGGGCGACCAGCGCGCCGATACCGCACATCAGCACAGGCAGCCAGAACGTGGCGGTGATGGCCAGACCAATGAAGAGCAGGGCACAACCTCCCATAGCGGAGAACAACGCAAATTCGTAAGTAGTGTCACTGCCGTCGCCCGGCGATGGGGTATTGATGATGGAAGGCATACGGCTCGCGCCGAGTGCACAGCAGACCACGCCGAACACGATCATCAAGGCGCCGAGCACACCTCGCACTCTACCGGCCTTGCGGGTATCGGTGACCTCGATCGGACGCAGCGCCTCAAGTGGGGTGACGGCCGTGGCGGAACGCGCGGAGCCGATGGAGGCCAGCACCGTCATGATGATGCCGAAAGCCAGCGGCACCACGATAACCGGCCAGGTGACGATGAGTTTCATGGTGGAACCCATGTTTCCCATAACAAAACCGAGCTTGCTCAATCCGCCTATCAGGGCCATGGCCACGAGAATGCCAAGGACGGAAGCGATGAGACCCAGTACACCGGCTTCGAAGAGCACCGAGCGGTAGAGCTGGCCCTTCTTGGCACCGATAGTGCGCAGCAGGGCGAGTGTGCGTCGCCGCTGGGCGATCATGACCTGGAACGTATTGGCGATGACCAAGGCCGCGACGAACATAGCAAGAATGCCAAAGACCATAAGGAAAATCTTCACCGGCGAACTGCCGTTGGCGCTCAGGGACTTCATCTGCTCGTCGCCGATATGCTGACGGGTGTCGACGCTCATCTTCTTGCCGAGAATCTGTTTGACTTTAGGCACGGCCGTTCCGGCTTTGGCCGGGTCAACGTTGATAAGCAGACCGTTGGAAGGAACGTCGCTGAAGGAATCCGCACCATAAAGTTTCGTCAGCACTTGCGGCGAGACCAAGGTGACGCCACCGTATACGGTATAACTGCCATTTTGGTCGCGGGTCAGGCCCACCAACGTCGCGTCGGCGGTAGGGACATTGCCGGAACCGCCCTGGGAAAGGGTGAGCTTGAACGTATCGCCGATTTTCAGGTGCATCTTGTCGGCCATCTTCTCCGGAACGGCAGCCTCGTCGGCCTTGAGCGGGCTATGCCCCTTGACCACCTCGACCGGCTGGAGCTTGTTGCTGGTGGAGCCCAGGCCGTACATGGTGGTCGAGGAGTTATCGCTCTTCTTGACATGGCCGTCGCCATAGACCACGGGCTGCGTGGCGGTGACACCATCGACCTTTTCAATCTCGTCGGCCTTGAAGGTGCTGACGACCATTGGCACATCATCGCTGTAGGCGCTGCTGTCGCCACCGTTCGAGCCTTTCGGTGCCACGACATAATCGGCCTGCATGAATCGCGAGGTCAACTGCGTGCGCAGCGAGTCATCCATCGAGTTGCCGAAGAGGAAGGTCGCGGCGATGAACGCGGTGCCAATGAGGATGGCGATGCCGGCGGGAATGAGCATCTTCCCGCTCTTTTTCATAAGTTTGAGTGTTACGGAGAACATTGTTGGTTCCTTTTGCTTTTCGTCTGCAAGTTCGTTTCGAGTAATTGATGGAGGTCGTTCGCTATGTTTCGATTGCGGCTTTTGACTACCCGCTGGATTCGTTGTAGCTACGATTGCTGCTTTTTGGCGATTTTCATCATTGTGTCAACACGAATCCAGCTATCAAACACAAACGAAACTGCTACGATTTCATCGATTCACTACACGACTTGCGCGTGCCTGGGCTTGCCGTTCATCAGCTGATCCATCGTGGGTGCCGTGCTCTGTCGGGCGGCGCGTTCGCTTTCCTCCATCAGAAGATCACTCATGTGCTCGGCGGTGGGGTGCTGCTCGTCGGCTACGATACGGCCGTCGGCGAAGACGATGGCACGGTCGGCATAGGAGGCGGCTACCGCGTCGTGGGTGACCATGACCACGGTCTGGCCGAACTCGCGAACGGAACGTTTGAGGAAGCTCAGGACTTCCGCACTGGAGACGGAATCGAGGTTGCCTGTTGGCTCGTCGGCGAAAACCACCTGCGGTTTGCTAATCAAAGCGCGGGCGATGGCGACGCGCTGCTGCTGGCCGCCGGAAAGCTCGTTCGGACGGTGCTTCAGGCGCTGGGTGAGGCCGAGGGTTTCGACCAGCGTGTTGAACCATTTTTTGTCGACCTTTCCACCAGCCAACGTCAACGGCATGAGAATGTTCTGCTCGGCGGTGAACATCGGCAGAAGGTTGAAGCTTTGGAAGATGAAGCCGATTTCGTTGCGGCGCAGCATAGTGAGCTGGTTATCGTTCATCTTGGTGATGTCCTGACCGCCGAGGATGACCTTGCCACTGGTTACGGAATCGAGGCCGGCGAGCGTGTGCATCATCGTGGATTTGCCGGATCCGGAGGGGCCCATGATGGCGGTGAACTTGCCCTTTTCGAAGCCGACGTTGACATTGCGCAGCGCGTGCACGACGTTCTCGCCTGTGCCGTAGTCCTTGACCAGATCGATGGCCTCGACAGCGAACTCCTTACGCTGCTGCGGCTGAGATTGGGGCTGGACTGGGCTTTGCTGCATTGGCTGCTGAGGCTGAGCTTGGGCCTGAGTCGGCGGGAACAACGGCGACTGCGGCTGTGCCTGTTGGAATTGCGACTGTTGCTGCTGCACTGGCTGTGAAGGCTGCTGGTACGCCGGCGGATACTGCTGGGGCTGAGCCTCTGTCTCTTGCAGACGCTGCTGTGTTTGCGGCGGAATGAAAGACGGCGCTGGAACGTCGGTATTCGTTGCGGCTGCAGGGTTATCTTGGTTTGTGCTGCCGCCCAAGTACGGATTGATGATGTTCAGGAACTCGTTGCCGGCGTTATTGCCGTAGATGCTGTTGGGGTTCATGTGGACTCCTTTGTTTGAGGTCACTGCCTATTGTTACCTCAAATTCTAAAAGAATCCGCCCGTCTCCCCCATCGTGCGCAGGAATGAATTTCCGCTATTTATTTGTCATTATCAAATTTTATAACCATCATCCGAAAGGATGAGAACATAACAAAAGGCAGACACCGGAATAATCCGATATCTGCCTTTTAGCGTTTATATATGTAGTTGGCGAATTACTTGGCGAGGCCAGAAGCACGAAGGGCCTCGAAGCCGCCCTTCAGATCGTCGAGTATGTCGCCGATGTATTCGGTGCCGATCGACAGGCGGATGGTGCCCTGATGAATGCCCTGGCTTTCCAGCTCCTCACGCGTCTCCTGGGCGTGGGTGGTGGAGGCCGGGTGCACGACGAGGCTCTTCACATCCGCGACGTTGGCAAGCAGGCTGAAGAGGTGCAGGTTGTTGATGAACACACGCGCCGCGTCCTTGCCGCCCTTGATGTCGAAGGTGAAGATCGAGCCGGCGCCGTTCGGGAAGTACTTTTCGTAGCGCTCGTGGTCGGGGCGGCCGGGAATCGAGGGATGCGAGACGGACTCGACCTCGGGCACGGTCTGCAGGTATTCGACCACTTTGAGCGCATTCTGGACGTGGCGCTCGACGCGCAGCGACAGCGTTTCGGTGCCCTGCAGGAGCAACCACGCCGCGAACGGGCTGATGCAGGCACCAGTGTCGCGCAGGAAGATGGCGCGGGCACGGGTGACGAAGGCCGTCTCGCCGAGCGCTTCGTAGAAGTTCATGCCGTGATAGGACGGGTCCGGCTCGGTCAGGGTCGGGAACTTGCCCGGCACCGCAGCCCAGTTGAAGTGGCCGCCTTCGACGATGACGCCGCCAAGCGTCGTGCCGTGGCCGCCGATGAACTTGGTGGCCGATTCCACGACGATGTCCGCGCCGTTCTCCAGCGGACGGAAAAGGTACGGGGTGGCGAAGGTGTTGTCGACGAAGACCGGCAGATTGTGCTTGTGCGCAATCTTGGAAATGGCCTCGAAATCGGGCAGGTCGGCGTTCGGGTTGCCGAAGGTCTCGAAGTAGACGAGCTTCGTGTTCTCCTGAATCGCGTCCTCGAAATTCTGCGGATCGGCCGGATCGACGAACGTGGTGGTGATGCCGTCGCGTGGCAGGGTGTGGCGCATCAGATTGAAGGTGCCGCCGTAGATGTGCGAGGAGGAAACGATATGGTCGCCGGTCTGCGTGATGTTGCGCAATGCGGCTTCGACCGCCGCCGCACCACTGGCCAACGCGAGTGCTGCAGTGCCGCCTTCAAGCGCGGCCATGCGCTTTTCGAAAACGTCCTCGGTGGAATTGGTGAGGCGACCGTAGATGTTGCCCGGATCCTGCAAGGCGAAACGCGCCTCGGCATGGTCAAAATCATGGAAGACATAGCTGGTAGTGGCGTAAATCGGTACGGCACGCGCGTCGGTGGCGGAATCGGCCTCCTCCTGGCCCACGTGCAACTGCAGCGTCTCGAAATGATACTTTTTCGGTGTGGTTTCGTCAGTCATGTCCGGCTCCTTTTATATATACGAATGCCCAGTGTGGTATTTTCCGTTTCGAGCGTAAACCAGCGAACCCCATGCGGCAAGCGCGACGCTATCCCGGTAATCTATAACGGCTTGAAAACCCTTGGAATTCCGGCATTCTTTGCACAACACATTAGTCAAAAATCGATCAATCACCATCGTTGACAATATGCAGCGCTTTACCCCGTTCCCACCTCAGATGGCATCAAATTCTCAGTATTCTCCCTATCTTGACGCCAAGTAACCCGTTCTGCGCAAAATCGATGGCCATTCCCGGCAAATTTCCATCCATCACCTATCTTACGGACGAAACGGGGCGTGTCCATCGCTACAAGCACTACAGTCGATACCAGCGACGCACCGAGCATTCCCGCCCGGCGACGGACGCCGATATTATTCATAGACTTTCTGAAAGGTCATGAAATGCAAGAAGATACGACGCTCTATGAGCGCGACCCCAAATATATCCCCCGCGTTGCGGCAGTGCACGATATGTGCGGCTACGGCAAATGCTCGTTGACCGCTGCGATCCCGATTCTTTCGGCGTGCGGTTGCGACGTGTGCCCGGTACCGACGGCCCTGTTTTCCGCACACACCAAGTTCCCGGTCTATACCTTCCACGACACCACGGATATGCTTTCCGGCTATCTCGACGCGTGGCAGAAGGTCGGCGTTCAGCTTGACGGCATCTATTCCGGCTTCCTCGGTTCGGCCGAGCAGGTGGACATCATCAAGCGCATGTACCGCGAATATCCCAAGGCGTTGCGGCTGGTCGACCCGGTGATGGGCGACGGCGGACAGATGTACCCGACCTATTCCAAGGAAATGTGCGACGCGGTCAAGACGCTTGTGGACGGCGCGGACGTGCTGATGCCGAACCTCACCGAGGCCAGTATCCTGACCGGACGCGACTACCCAGGGCAGAACCTGAGCGATGACGAGGCGACCGATTGGGTCGGAGCGCTGCTTGATATGGGCGCGAAAAACGTCGTATTGAAGGGCATCGACCGCGGCGACGGCAAGCTGCGTAACTTCGTGGGCAGCGCGAGCGCCGGGGCTTCTGCGCGCGTCGAGCTGGCTCACGACAAGCTTCCCTACATGATCCACGGCACCGGCGACGCCTTCGCTTCAGCGCTGTGCGGCGCGGTGATGGCCGGCAAGACACTCGGCGAATCGGCCCAGGTGGCCGGCGAATTCGTGCGCCACGCCATGGAATCCACTTGTAACCAGCCCGATTTCGAAGAGCGCGGCGTGAGCTTCGAGCTCAACCTTGGCGAGCTGACCGGGCTCGTCGGCTGAACTTCGATTTCGGCATTAATCGCCGGCTAGTCCGCTGCATATTTCGGCTTTGATTTCGAAATTCGCGGCTTGCCCGGTTTGAAATCGATATCGTCCCTTTATCCCGGAAGTCTTTTATTACTCCAACGGGATATAGGGGCGATTTTTTTATGTCGTTTTCATTCGGCGGCAGAATATCCGAAAACGGATATCGCATTCCTTGACTTCTCCATTTCTGTTATTTCGTCAAATCACCAAGACGATTTCACTATCAGGTCTCAAACGAGGCACCTGTTTTTATGACGGCTTTCAACGGTGACCCGTGATTATCAGCGACCAATGATTCCAAGATGTGGATGGATTCGTGCACGCCTTTGATTTCCTGCACAGGGTTCTCCACAAGGAGGATGATTGCCAACAGACTTTTCCACCACTTGGACCACGACTTGCACACTTGCCGCTGAATCTATCCACAACGTTAGACACATTTGCATTACAATTACGCCGAGTTATCCAGAGAAACGCCGAGAAAATCGAAAAGGCCTATCATCCGACCACAGCACCCGTTTTTTACACGGAAAAAGCGCAAACCATGCAACACTCAAATACATGGATACAAATATTTCGGCAGTACAAAAATATAGGTTCGCCGCATCCTTCGGCGGCAGCATCGACCTGAGCGACGTGGCTTCGGAAGGTCTCTTGGCACAACTTGAAGAGCAACTGGCCATGCCGGATCTTTCGGCCAGACAACTCGGGGCCATCGGCGAACAGTATGCGGCGGCCTGGCTGGCCCAGCTCGGCTGGTACATCCTAGCCAGAAACTGGAGCACACGTTTCGGCGAGCTCGACATCATCATGATGACCCCTGAACATATCGTCGTGTTCGTCGAAGTGAAAACACGAAGGACACAACGTTACGGCACCCCTCAGGAGGCCATCACCACTCACAAACAGGCCAACCTCCACCATGCCGCCGCACTGTGGCTGGCAGGCCCCGGCAAATCGATACGACGGACCGGGATACGCTTCGATGCCATGTCGATTTTGTCGGAAGGCAACAGGCCGAGGGTCCAGCACATACCGGGGGCGTTCTGATGGCCATCGGAACGGCGATGTCGGTGGGATTGGTGGGGCTCAAGGCCAACGCCATCCAGATGCAGGCCTTCATCTCGCCGGGACTGCCCTATTTCTCCATCATCGGCCTGCCGGACGCTTCGCTGAGCGAAGCGCGCGAACGGGTGAAATCCGCCTGTCAGGCCAGCGGGTTCAGCTGGCCTGAGACACGCGTGACGGTCAACCTCTCTCCCGCATCCCTGCCCAAACGAGGATCCTCGCACGACACGGCCATCGCCATCTCTGTACTGAGCGCAGCCGGGGTTATTCCCCATGATTGCCTAGCCGACACCATCGCGCTCGGTGAACTCAATCTTGACGGTTCGGTGCTGCCGGTCACCGGTGTGCTGCCAATCGCACTGTATGCCCACGAACACGGCATCGACCAGATCATCGTCCCGGAGCGCAACGTCGAGGAAGCTCAGTTGGTGGAAGGGCTCAGCGTCATCGGTATCCGTCATTTGGGTGAGCTTATCGAACTGATGGGCGGAGAGGCGAAATACCATATCGACGAAACCCATATCCCTTGCAAGCAAACAAGCAACGAGGACGAAGCCAGCCTCGCTCCACCGGTCGGCGACATGGCCGAAGTTATTGGCCAGGAACGAACGAAATGGGCACTTCAAGTGGCTGCAGCCGGTGGCCATCATTTGCTGATGACCGGGCCACCCGGATCCGGCAAGACCATGCTCGCCTCACGCATGCCCGGCATCATGTGCCCGCTCAACGAGCAGGAACAGCTCGAGGTCGCGTCGATACGTTCCTTATGCGGTACCCTGCAAAATTATGGTATCAGTGACATTCCGCCATTTGAGGCCCCTCACCACACTGCTTCCACTGCGTCGCTGGTCGGTGGCGGATCGGGCATAGCCACTCCCGGAGCCATCACTCGAGCCCATCATGGGGTCCTGTTCATGGACGAGGCACCCGAATTCTCTCCCCGTTCACTGCAAACCCTGCGCGAGCCGCTGGAATCAGGATATGTGGCACTTTCCCGCTCCAAAGGCACGACCTACTACCCTGCCAATTTCCAGCTCATCATGGCCGCGAATCCCTGCCCCTGCGGCTACGGTTACGGCGACGGTTCACGCTGCACCTGCAAGGAGAAGGACCGTATCCGCTATTTCTCAAGGCTTTCTGGGCCCATCCTCGACCGCATCGACATCCAAGTGGAAGTGCCGCCTGTCGAACATCTCATGACACAGAACACCCTGCCACAGACCACCAGCGAGCAAATGAGGCATAAGGTCACCGACGCACGGCATGCCGCACAGCAACGGTTCGCCGCCTATCACTGGACCTGTAACGCACAGGCTTCAGGCACATGGCTGCGCGCGAACACCTCGAAGGCTGCGCTCACCCTTATCGACAACGCGCTTGAGAACGAACGACTGAGCCTGCGCGGAGCCGACCGCGCGCTGCGTCTGGCGTGGACCCTTGCGGACTTGGCCGGCAAGCCGGCACCCGGTCACGAGGAAATGATGCAGGGCATCGCTCTGCGGACGAAGGAGTCATGATGAGCGACCATAGCGAGACCATGAATTCGTCGGAGCCCGGCCAAATCACGGCAACGGGAGCCATTGCCCAGATATCCGACGGGCCGACGACAACGGCATCGATGAATCCGCCTGCCGCATCATCGCCCTACGGACCATCGAACACGGCCGCTTCAAGCGAAGAAGCAGCCGTCAATCCACTGATCGATGAGGATACCTTGGCACGGGCCATCCTGACCTTTTGTATCGACAGCGCCGACGCATTGTTATTCGCCACCATCAAGGGGGCAGGCAATGCCGTGACGGCCCTGCGACTTATCGCCGACGAGCAAGGTGGCACTTCCAACCGCAACAAGCTCGACGAGATGTTCGCCCTCGGCACGGCCAAATGGGGTCGAAAGGTCAACGCACGCGGGATGGGTTCGTTTCATCACGGCTTGCAACGTTGGCGGGAGAGACTTCACCAATTGCCGTCAGATGACATGGACGAGCTCAAAACATGGTTCACCGAGAACGGCTCCCAATGGATCATCGGGCCGTCCAGCCCCTACTGGCCCAACCAAATCGACGACCTTTCCATCAGAAAAGACTGGGCCTCTCCATTGTGTCTCTGGGGCATCGGCAACCCGACGGCCTTGACGAGCTGCCCACAGCCGCTTGCCATAGTAGGATCTCGCGGAGCCGACGACTATGGGCGATACGTGGCCAGAACCATCGCGAAAAAAGCTGCCGAGCAAGGACATCTCGTGGTTTCCGGAGGCGCGTTCGGCATCGATGCCGCAGCACATTGGGGTGCGATGGATGCCATGAGCGGCATCGGAGAAAACGAAAGCGGACGGACTGTCGCGGTGTTCGCTGGCGGGCTCAACCACATCGGCCCCGAGCGCAACCAGCCCTTATTCGACCGTATCAAGGCCAATGGCGGGGCCCTGATCAGCGAGCTGTGTCCGAATACCATCCCCGAAGCGAGACGCTTCCTTCTGCGCAACCGCATCATCGCGGCTTTGGCCTCCACCGTCGTCGTAGCTCAAGCGAGAAGCCGCTCGGGCGCGCTCAACACGGCCAATTGGGCGGCGGAGCTGGGCCGAGAGGTCTACGCCGCCCCCGGCAACATCAACATACCCGGGAACACAGGGTGCAACTGGCTTATCCGCGACCACCGCGCCAGCATCCTCACTTCGGTCAACGCCATAAGCGAGATCTGCCATGAGAGACATGCACCAAAAGTAATGCATATTGACAATAAAGCATTATCGAAACCAGATAGCGGAACGGCAGAAAACCAAACGAAACCGATGATTGCACATCGGCCCATAAGCACGAGAAAGGAAAACGATGAATCCTTTGATCATCCGCAACGGCAACCTGATGATTCAAATGCCGAACGAACCGATACCACCTTACAAGTCCCCCTGCCTGGCAACACCGCGGCTTCGCAACATTCCCAAGGAGATACGGCAACCCAACGCCGTGCGTCCGTGCAACCGCTGCCGCAACCATCAACATCCAAGAGCAAACCCACCGCCAAGCAACAGAAGGTGCTGACCGCGATTCGCCGCTGCCGAAGGCGGGGCAATGCGGCCACCCATGAGGCCATCCTCTCGATGCTTAGCACACCGCGTTCTTCCGGAAAGCGTCAATCAGAAACACAGAATCCGAATGACGCCGCAAAACAAAGAGGCGAATCATGGAATATCGGCAAATTGGAAAGCGAGCTCGGCGAAATGGAGCTTTATGGCATCATTCGAACGAAATCAGGCACCGTTCAGATTGTCGGCGACCACGCGATGAATCGCAAGAACCGCTAGGAAGCTATATGAAAATCGAACCGAACGACCGACAAAGCCGCCTCAGCACTGCCATTGGCAACGCTTCATATCGACGATCCACCCCTCTTCGCCGGCGTTCTCATGCTTGGGCGCGGGAGGCAGAAATGACACGCCTTCATCCTCAAGCAACGCACGCTGACGGTCAGGACCACCAAACGCGAAACCTGGAGCCAGAGAGCCATCACGGAAAACGACACGATGGCACGGAATCACGCCCGGTTCGGGATTGGCATGCAACGCATAGCCAACGAACCTCGCGTTACGCGGGTTGCCCGCGAGCGCCGCCACCTGGCCGTACGTGGCCACTTTGCCCTCCGGTATTTTCTTCACGACATCGTAGACACGCGCATTGAATGTTCCCATACCCCCATGGTACGAGTGCCCCACCCACAAGGGAAGAGCCAACCGATCCCGTTCCTGCACATGCTCTTGCTGGCCTTGTGCCATAATCGGGGGTATGAGTCCAGAGCAAGTTGAAGACATATATGATGCGGTGATTATCGGCGCGGGAGCAGCGGGGTTGTCGGCGGCATTGGGAATCCTGCGAAGCGATGAAGTCAAAGGAATGAAGGCGGAAGGCCATGACCCGAAGCTTTTGGTTATTTCGAAACTGCAGGCGCTGCGATCGCACACCGGGTCTGCCGAAGGCGGTATCGCGGCGAGCCTGGGCAACATCGAACATGACGACTGGCGCTGGCATTATTACGACACCGTCAAAGGCGGCGATTGGCTCTCCGATCAGGACGCGGTCAAGATACTGGCACAATACGCCCCGCAGACCGTGGTCAACCTCGAGCGCAGCGGCGTGGCCTTCTCACGCACCGAAGACGGACATATCGCCCAGCGCAAGTTCGGCGGGCATACCAAGGACTACGGCAAGGCACCTGTGCGACGAGCGGCCTACGCGGCCGACCGCATCGGCCATCAGATCCTTTACGCACTGTGGCAGCAGTGCATCGGCGCAGGAGTGCAATTCGCGGAGGAATGGTACGTCACCGACTTGGTCTTGAATGATGCGAAAGACAAGGCCTGCGGCGTGGTCGCCTTCGACACCCACACCGGCAAAACGCACGCCATTGCGGCACGCAATGTCCTGATGGCCACAGGCGGCGCCGGACGGCTGTTCCATACGACCTCGAACTCTTGGGATCTGACCGGCGACGGCATGGCGTTGGCATTGAAGGCCGGCCTACAGCTTGAGGATTCAGAATTCGTGCAGTTCCATCCCACAGGGCTCGCGCACACCGGAATCCTGCTTTCCGAGGCATCTCGCGGCGAAGGCGGCATCCTGCGTAACGCCGACGGGGAGGCGTTCATGGCCCGCTATGCTCCGGAACACAAGGACCTGGCGGCACGCGATGTGGTCAGCCGGTCCATCGTGGCCGAAGTCGACGCAGGGCGCGGGGTGGCTGATCCGAAAGACCCGAACGGCCCGAAGGATTGCGTATGGCTGGATATGACCGGAATCGACAAGGCGCACATGCAAGAAGTACTTCCCCAAGTCGTCGAAACCATCCACGATTATGCGGGACTCGATCCGAGCAAAGATTGGGTGGCCGTCAAACCGACGGCCCATTACACGATGGGCGGCATCCCCATCACCACCGAGGGCCAGGTCTATCATTGGCAAGACGGCAAACGCCATATCGTTGATAGCCTTTACGCGGCCGGCGAATGTTCTTGCGTCAGCGTCCACGGTGCGAACCGTCTGGGTGGCAACAGCCTGCTCGACGCTTGCTTGTTTGGCACACGAGCCGGCGAAGCCATGGCGCAACGGATGGCCAATGAAGAGAACGATACCGGCAATGCCGACGAGCAATCATCTGATGCCCAAAATCAGAGCGCCACGCAACTGGCAGCGGACAAACGCAAAGAATCAATCAAAACCTTATTGGCATCATCCAAAGATGATAACGTGACGGCCGAAACCTCCGACAGTGACAGAAACGCTGCGGCATCTTCCGAGCAACCCGCCAGTAAAGACGATTCATCGTCTCTTGAGAGCACAACCGAAAGTAATACGGATGCCGCCAAAGACAACCCCTACCAGCTGTTGGCCGACCTCGGGACCACCATGGAGCATGCAGTTGCCGTGAGATGCGACGCCGACAGCATCGCCAAGGCACAGCAGACCATCACCGACGAACTGCTTCCCCGCGCCAAAGCCCTGCGAACCCATTCGGAGACGACCGCCTTCAATCAGGAGCTCACGGCGATATGGGAAGTCAACAATCTCATCGAACTCGCCCAAGCGATGCTCAATGCTTCGGCCGCAAGGCACGAGTCGCGCGGTGCTTTCGCCCGTACTGATTTCCCGCAACGCGATGACAAGCATTTCCTGACCCATTCGATGGCCGACGCAAACGGCAACATCGGATGGCAGCCGGTTCATATCGTTGACATGCCGCCGAAATCGCGCGCATATTAAAGCCGATTTGGCAAGCCGTGGTTCGGCAACAAGTAAACAATCCAACAGGAACAGATACGTAAAGGCTTGAATATCCAGCCAAGATCAGCCGATTCCGACAATTCGGATAAGCAGACTCGTAGCGAATAGACGATAAACGGGCCACGGTTTGTGGCAGACTTGCAGACGAAAGAACATAGCGAAGGCAGTGGCAATGAGTGAAGATGCAATGCATGGTATGAATGTGACCATCCGGATCCATCGGTTCACCCCGAAAGCGGAACCAGACCGCGCCCGTCGCCATTCCTCAAGTCCGTTTGGCGGCAAGGCCCGGGGCGGCAGCCCGTTCGGTTCGTCGCCGTCACGCCGTCGTATCCGCGGCAAGCATTTCACACAGGACTACGCCATCATCGCCCAGCCCGGCCAGACCGTACTCGACTGCCTGCTCGACATCAAACGCAACATCGACCCGACGTTGGCGTTCCGCTATTCCTGCGGCCATGGCATCTGCGGTTCCGACGCGGTGTCCATCAACGGCACGCCCACACTGCTATGCACCGCCAAGATTGAAGACTATGCGAAGTCAGAATCAAGCCAAAACGGTGACGCCAGCGCTATGGCCAACAAAGGATTTCGCCTGACCGAATCTGCAGAAAACGCCGTAAACAACAACATTTCAAGCACCAATTCCCGCAATTCCAACGGTTCCGACAACGCCGGAGAATCAAACGGCTCGCTGACTAATCAGTCAAGTCCATCAAGCCTCGCCGTCATTGAAATCGCACCACTACCCGGTTTCCCCGTATTGCGCGACCTCATCGTCGACATCGACCAGATGATGAACCAGATCAAGAAACTCGAACCGTATCTCAAGGCCGACGGCAAACTGGCCACCACCAAAGACGGCAAGATCGACATGTTCGAATACCTGCAAAAGCCCGAAGAACTCAAGCGCTACGAGCTCTTGAGCAACTGCATCTCCTGCGGGGTGTGCGAAGGCAGCTGCCCGGTCTACGCCGGCGGCGAGGCCTTCATCGGCCCGGCAGCGCTGATCGCCGCTTCCCGTTTCATTAACGATTCCCGGGACACGGCGACCGACGAACGACTCGATGCCATCGCCACTTCCGACGGCATCACGGCCTGCCAGTCGGTTCGTGCGTGCAGCCGCGAATGCCCCCGTGGTATCGACGTTGGAGAAGAGATGTGGCAGCTCACGGAACGTGTCAAGAACAGGCAAGCTTAGTTTTGTCCGCCACCGTATCGTCGCGAAAGACCTGTAGTCATAAATACCCGTGCCGAAATTCACCTAATGCAATAATATAAAATGTCAAATTTTAACGTTTAATAAACACCGCTGTCAGGCTTTGGCGATTGCTAGCCGTATCATGAAAACCAGTAATCATGGCTGCTATACGCCAAAGACAGCAGAACTGCAGGGTGGAAGATGAATAAGACGACATATACGAACATGGCCAAGGTTTGGGAAATGGCCGAAACCCACGCGCTGAGCCTCGAAAGTGACTTATTGCGCAAGGCCCGGGCCGACGCCGAAAAGGCGAAACTTTCCCAAGGTTCTGCGGCACAGGCCAATCTGCTGCGTTTCATCACCCGCACGCTCAACGCGACCTCCATCATCAGCGTCGGCACCGGCTCGATCGTCGAAGCCCTGCAATTGGTGGAAGGCCTGGGTGGCGCCGGCCAGCTGACCGCCGTCGATTCCTCAGC
Organism: Bifidobacterium sp. ESL0784; assembly: GCF_029433295.1. Classification (GTDB taxonomy): domain Bacteria; phylum Actinomycetota; class Actinomycetes; order Actinomycetales; family Bifidobacteriaceae; genus Bifidobacterium. The sequence continues at coordinate 167,894 of NZ_JAQTHV010000004.1, read as the reverse complement.
CCGCGGCATCACCATGATTCGTAGTCTTTTCGCCGATATTTCCGACTCCGTGGAAAACCGCACCACACTTCGTGCCGTCAACACCTCTCCCACGGTTTTTCTACCGCGTTTGAACGCTGGGACATACGATCTCATCGTCGTCTCCGGTGTCGCCTCGAACTATGCACCTTCTTTCGTTGAAGCGGCAAACCTCTTGAAAGTCGGCGGACGCATCATCTTCACTGATATGTCAGGCCTCGCCTACCCGGCTGACGGCAAGCCAGACGCCATGCGCGCGCTCCTCGCCACCGTTGAGGACGACGAACGTTTCGAACAGGCGTTGACACCGACAGGCACCGGCATGCTGATTGCCGTCAAACGCTGATTGTTGAACCTTTCAACGTCGTCATCTTTAAGATTTAAGAAACGCATCCGAAAATTTCCAAACGCTCGGGAATAATAAGAATAATAATGGGACGCACTACTCAAGCGAGTAACGCATCCCATTATTATCTCTGGCATCAAATCACGATATCGCTATTCCACCATTCCCTACTCCGCTATTTCGTCATTCCGCCGATTGCCAGCCGCACCGCTTCCTCGGGATCATCGGTGAACTGAACCTTCTTCAGATCCTCTTTCGAAATCAGTCCGCGATCAAGCATCGGCCCCTGAACCCAGTCAAAAAGGCCTTTCCAATATTGCGTATCGAACAGCACTACTGGCTTGGGTGAAGTCTTGCCGGTCTGTACCAGCGTTAGGATTTCGAACATTTCATCGAGCGTGCCGAAACCGCCGGGGCAGACGATCAGCGCCGAGGAATACTTGACGAACATCATTTTGCGTACGAAGAAGTAGCGGAAGTTCATCCCGAGGTTTACCCACTGGTTGAGCCCCTCTTCATGCGGCAGCTCGATGCCGAGCCCCACCGAGACACCGCCGGCTTCGGCAGCACCTCGGTTCGCGGCTTCCATGATGCCCGGCCCGCCGCCGGTGATAACCGTAATCCCGTTTTGCGCCGCCATCTCGCCCATACGCATGGCCTGACGGTATTCCGGCTCTTCCTCTTTCACACGCGCCGAACCGAACACACACAACGCACGACCCAGATCCGCGAGCGCGTCGAACCCCTCCACGAATTCGGACTGAATACGCAACACACGCCAAGGGTCGCCATGCCGCCAATCCTTGCCACCATGCGCTTTTGACATACGTGCAGCAGCTCCAGAGATGCTCGCTTCCGACGCCTGAGCATCAGCAGTGTTTCCATGTGCAACGTTGTTCCCAACTCTGTCAGCATTGTCGTCATCCTCATCGGGGAATGCAAGCAGCGCCTGGTCTGGCGTCTGCTCGGGAATCATTGACCCGCGCATCAGCACCGACCCACTGCGGTGCGTCTCCCACGAGCGCACGTCATCTGCCAAATCCGCCGTGCCGTGCGTATCATCGGCTCCAATCAAGCCATTGCCGTTGCTGTTACGAGCGCCATCGCTGTTACGATCGCTATTGCTATTGCCATTCCCATTGCTCTTGCCGTCACCATTCGCCGCTTTCCGTCCGTCATTCAAGCCCATAGTGTCATCTGTTTCTTCCGTTGTCATACTGCCTCCCTATTCCTATATCTGATTCCTACTCTCGTACCTGCCGAACGCAACACAAATATGATTCCGACCATATGCTATTGTCCTAAGCAGGAGAAGCCTTCAATACTGTCATTGAAGCAGGAAGGGACGCCAAATGAGTGGCAATCAGCCTTGGAATCAACCGGGTGCAAACGCAGCATATCCCTCGCAAGCCAATAACGGAACATACAACGCAGCAACCAGCAACATTCCGCCCGTTCCGACCAACGTTCCGCTGCCCGGTGGCATGCAGCCGCAGCAGAACGGTGCGGCGACACCGGCGAAGCCCCACAAAAGCAAAACCAGGATGATTGTCATCATTGCAGCCGTGGTCGTCGTGCTCACGGCCGCCGCTGCTGGCGGTTTCTATTATTATTCCTCGAATTCCCATAATTCTGCGGTTTCACAGTATGGTAAGGCCGTCAACAATCTTGCCGACGCCAAATCGGATCTGAAGACCGCCATCAAACGGGCGAACAGCGACACCGAAGACATCCACAAGGGCCAAGTCAAGGATCCCGACCTGTTCGGTGATTACCAGAAAACGCTGAAAACGGCTAGGAAACTTTCCGATGCCAAAGCCGCCGACACCATCGCCGACACTTCCAGTGCATCCACCAAAGACCTAAAGCAGGCGACGCAGTCCCTGAACAACCTCATCGGCAAAGTCAACGGCAGCGCCAGCAGCATGAGCAAGGTAGCCAAAAAACTGGTCGATTCCAAAAGCGATGCCGATGATGTGCTCAAACCGATCGAGCGTGAGGTAGCCGCCGCAGAAAAGCAGAAAAAGGCCAATGACGAAGAGGCGGCCAACAGCGGCATCGACATGACACAAATCAAACGAGGCGATTACTCCAGCTTGGACGGCACCTGGACCAACCCCGGCGGAGCCTGGATGAACATCTCAAACGGCCAGCTGACACCGCAAAATCCATTTTCCGGCACCACTCCCCCGTACACATTGCGAGAATGCGGAGGCTTGGACAGCCAGTGCATGAGCTATGGCGACATCCCCTCCACAGAGGACCAACTGGTGCAGGGCGGCGCTTACCAATACAACGAGGATTCACCGAGTGTGCAGGAGATACTCATCGTCGCGCAAAAGAATTCCGCACTCAACGATGTGGCCCCTTCCAGCTACACGACCATTCCCGACCCCACCGACCAGTCAAAGGACCGCATCATCCCGATCTGGATAGGAACCAACCAGGGCCAGACCCCGTTCTGCAGCGATTCCGGCTGCGCCTATTACCGTAGTGGCGGCGGTGAGGCTTCTGACGCCTCGAAACAAAAGCTCAAGAGCAAAGTCAATGCAGCCAACGACGACATCGCCAAAATGGATGACGCGTGGGAGGAAGAGGCCAAAGCCAACTTCCAATGCCGTGTTGACGTGGTCAATGGTGCACAGAAAACCTGCTCGGCCATCGGCGACTCCGACAAAGGCAAGGATAACTCCGGAAAATCCGGCGATACCAAAGCCAGCACCTATGTCGAGCCGAGTTCAGGCAGCAGCCTTACTCCAACATCCGTGAGTGTGAGCAATCCAGAAAACCGGGATTCGAATCATCAGGCCGTAAGCTTCTCACGCTGATTTGTTGATTCGTTGATTTAAGCGCTACAAGGCTAATTTCAGCGTTATCAACCAATTCACACTGTTTAAAGCCGTTCTTTCCAATACAAATGCGGAAAGAGCGGCTTTTCGGTTTCTTGAGAAAGAAAATTGCGACAGAATAGCCGATACTACCAGCGAATCATTGAATAGCAATACATTACTCTTCGTCGCTTGGTCTCATTGACAAATATCGCTACTGCTGGAGCTCAGCCATGGAATCAAGCGCCGCCAATATCCTTAGCTGGCGTTTGTCAAGCAACTTGCCGCCTATCCATGTGCCGAGGATCAATACGACGACACCGTTGACGATGCCGCCCAGACCGATAAACCAAGACGGCCAATGATTGAATGCTACCAGCGTTGTCACCAGACCCAAGGGCAGTACCAACACAAGCATCAGCGCGAAATAGGCCAACGGCATCACCGCTTGCGCCAGCCCGCGGCCTTGCGGCGTGGCGAACGGTTTGTCGATGGACGGCACCGGGTAAATGGCCACACACGACATGGACTCGGCAATGCCCAATCCGACGAGATCGAACGCGACGGCGGCGCCAAAGAAAGCGAATAAATGCATCCAATGAGATTCGTTGCCCCAGCCGGAGGTGAACGCCATCAGCACCAAGGCCATGACGGCCAGGTATGCCAGCGAAAACACGGCATAGACATGAACCCGCCCAAGCCTGTCATCTCGGCCTCGAAGCCCTGCAAACACCTGCATCGTAAACCCTCGTCCGTCGTACGCCAGACCATTGCTTTCGACGAGGTTCATGAACAACGCGCCCAAAATCAGGGAGGAGAATGCGAAATCAGCTTCGCCTCCAGCCCCAAGCAACTCGATGACCATGAACAGCAACGGCATAAGCAACGTGAAGAACTGGCGGGGGTCGTGCCTCAGATAAGTGACCAAGCGTGCCGATATCGCGCCCGATGGCGAATCCGGCATCCAGCCGAACGCACCGATGCCTTTGACTTTCACGGCGCGGTTTTCTTCGCTGCCGGTCAACAGCCGCTCACGTTTGAGACACCACAAGCCGATCGCGAAACAAAGCGCCCAAGTCGCCACGAGCACAAGCAAACGAATAAGCAGCGCGCCCCACGCCCCGCCCACGACATCGAAGGGCAAAGCGAAAGCCGCGGCCAGAGGCGTAAAGGAAAGCACCGTCACTACGCCGGACATCGAATGCATCACGTTGGAGATCTGTGCTCCGGAAGCCACGATGGCGGCACTTCCATCCACCGCTACGCTGCCGCCGATGGCACCGCCGAACATGGCCGGTATTTCGATGATGGCGAGGAAAATCAGGAACATGACGATGTAGAGCACCGTCTGACCGTGCTTTGTGCGTACCAATGTGTCGAGCAACGAAGTGACCATTCGGCCGAGCATGCAGATGGTAAGAATGGCCAAAGGAGCTGCCACGACCTCAGCGACAACGACTCCGGCTCCGAGCTTGCGGTAGGCCATCGACCATTCGACAAGCGAGACAATACCGACGATTGCGGGGACACCGGCCATGCTCGCGGCGATAAGACCCGCCTGCAACGTCTTGTCTTCGATGCCGAAAAGTACAAAACGCTTGGCACTTATCGACGTTCCGCCGCCGACCAGCATCATTTGGATGATAATCACAAAAAGCGTCAGAAACGAACCCAGCAGCACCATGGTGAAACGCATTCCATCTGTGAGATCGACACCTTTGGGCATATGCGGGGCAGGCCCGAATTTCCATGCGAAAACGCCGATGCCAATAACGACCGCAAGACCAATCAAGCCAGTTAAAACGAAATTCACCGTCTGCCACACCGATTTGCGCATCGTCGCCCACATCAGCGCCCATTTCAGGCGCACTATGGTTGCCATCTCCGCCATCTCACGCCTCCGGATTGGAAGTTGCAGCGTCACTTCCGCCGCCGTTGAGCCAATCGAGATGTGCAGCACTGTGACGACCGCCAACCAAATCAAGAAAGCGGTCTTCCAAGTCTTCCCCTGCCGCGACCTGCGCGATGGTGCCCGCCGCGCGAACCTGCCCATGATCGATGACAGCAACGTGCGTGCACATCTTCTCGACCAGCGCCATAACGTGCGAGGAGATGATGACCGTGCCGCCCGTGGCTGCGTACTCGGCCAAGACGTCTTTCAGATTCGCACTGGAAACGGGGTCGACGGACTCGAACGGCTCGTCAAGCACCAGGATGCGGGGACTGGCGATCATCGCCGTCCCAAGGCAGATTTTTTTGGTCATGCCGGCTGAATAGTCCGAGACCATCTTGTCGCCGGCTTCGGCCAGATCAAAAGCTTTCAGCAGGTCATCGGCGCGTTTGGCGGCTTCGGCACGTTTCATACCGCGCAGCATCCCCGAATACAGGAGCAGCTGACGGCCGGTAAGCCGGTTGAAGATCTGGTCGGCTTGTGGCATCACACCGATGGAGCGCTTGGCACGGTTGACATCACTCCACACGTCGGCCCCGAGAACGCTGATCGCGCCGCTGTCGGGTATCAAAAGCCCGGTGACCATGTTGAGCGTCGTGGTCTTGCCCGCACCGTTGGGGCCAACCAACCCGTAGAACGAGCCGACGGGGATATCCAGCGAAAAGTTGTCGACGGCGGTCTTGTCGCCGAATCGCTTTGCAAGCCCCCGTATCGACACCGCGATATGTGCCGTTGACACATCGCCGAAAGCCTGGCGATAGGCCGTATCCGGCGCAGCCTCATTCATCATCTCTTGCCCTTCGTCCGTCGCGAGTTCTTCGTACTTTCAGGATACAGGACGCCCTACATACTAGGGATAATAAATAAATATGTCTAGCCATCATTGCTTCGCTGGAATCCTTGAATAATATAAATTCAGAATTCCGACATTTTAAAAGATAAAACACTGATCGGATCGTCTGTTGCAGCTCAAATCATGACAGAACCGCATCAGTAATGTTCATTCATGAATGAAGCATGGTGATGGATACCGACACATGACGAATCGTGTATCTTCAACCGAATCATCCAGCCAATAACCCATCCAGATCGTTGACGATTTGCGCGTTGCCTCCGGCCTCATGCATATCACGGCTCATCGTCTTGACACGTTCGGCGGTTTCTTTGTCGTCCATGACTTTCGTCGCGGCTTCATACAACGACTGCGCGGAGATCGACTTCTTATCGAGGTTCACGCCAAGACCAAGTTGGGCAAGTCTTGCGGCAACGGCCGGTTGGTCGTCTGCCATCGGCACTGCAACCAACGGGACACTGTAATACAGTGCTTCGTTGACACTGTTCATGCCACCGTGGGTCAGGAACAGAGAAGCCCTGCGCAACACGGAAAGCTGATCCACCGATTCGTAGATATGGATGTTGTCCGGAATCTCACCGAGTTTGTCGCGCTTGAAATTATGGCCGACGGACAAAATCACCGTCACGCCCTTACCTCCGAATGCGCCGACAACCGCACGATAGAATGGCAGGAACGTATTGAAAATGGTGCCAAGTGAAGCATAGATGATTGGCTTGTCGGCGCTCTTCTCCATTACCGATGCCAAATCGGCACTCGGCTTCTGATCCTCTCTGCCATCCAATGAGGGACCGATGAACCGGTACCGTTCCTCCGGAAAGGAATCGCCGTCGATCTGGAAGGAACGCGAGGTGTACGTGTAGGTCAGCGTCGGCGGGTTATCAACCATCTCGCTGACGAAATCCTGGGTCTTCATCAATCCCCTGCGCCGCGTGCTTGACGACATCAGACGCAGAAACCTTTTGCTGCGCAACACCGACGTAAGGTGGAACCCTTTGCTGGCACCAGCGAGCCGATTGAGGATGTCACGGTTGTAGCAGAATGTCGAATACAGACGGATTGACGGAAGCCCCAGTTTATCTGCCAACGCCTTGCCTGCAACCAGCAGGCCCTCATACAGGAACGCGTCGAAATGCGACTCACGGCCAACTCGCAACACGGTATTATCAGCCTTTTCGGGCGCCTGAATCGTGCGCTCAAATTTGCAGGGATTGGCGGAATAATCGTCGTAAGGGACAAATGTCGCTCCCGATTGCCGAACCTGCCGCTCCCAGCGCGGATCACAGATATACGTGACATCCCACCCGCCGACGACCAGCGCGCGGACCGTTGCCAGCGTCGGGTTGATATGCCCCTAATATGGCATGCACACCATCAGCAGTCTGCCACGAGTACGCTGCTTCGCTTCCACTTCCCCATCTTTTTCGACAGGTTTTTCCGATGCGTTCATGCGTATTTTCTTTCTCTAAAGACCCACTCATTGTCGGCAATAACTTCTTCATCGTAGCATTATCGGGTTGAATAAATGATATTACCCAGTATCAAGAAAAATGAATTTTACCGCTTACATCACTTTTCAATACTGATTATAGATTCCAGTCAACAACATTGTGCCAATCAGCTGTTTTGCTATGTTGAAACATTCATCGCTACATTGAAAAACCAAGATTTCTAAATATTGAATTTTGCCTATTTTTATCTCTTACGATTTATCCATGTCGGCTTTGTACCAGAGAACGGCTATGTTGACGCGCTCTCGGGCATCAAGCTTGGCAAGGATGCGGCTGACCGTCTTTTTGACGGAATCTGGCTGAATGCCCAGACGTTCGGCAATCTCAGCGTTCGTCAACCCTTCGCTCACTAGCGAAGCGACTTCAAGTTCACGTCTGCCGAGCGTCGCAAATTGGACACGAAGTCCGGATTGCTCGGCTTCAGCATTCGCATTCGGAATCCCTCGTTTGATTACTTCACCGGTGATGCGGGGTGTCAGAATCGCGTCGCCTTCATACACTGAGTGAATCGCGCGACACAGGTCGGCCGTGCGAACATCCTTTAAAAGGAAACCGGAAGCGCCTGCGCCCAGTGCCCCAAACGCGTAATCATCCTGGTCATAGGTGGTCAGCATCAGGATTTTGATATTCGGATAACGTTGCTTTATGGCGGCGGTCGCGTCTATGCCGTCCATGACGGGCATCCGCACATCCATTAGCATGACATCAGGCATCGGCTTATTCGCACCGCTCAATGAAGCGAGCATATCAAGCGCCATCTGCCCATTTTCCACCTGCCCGACTACTTCAAGCTCGCGGTCCTTGGCAACCATCAGTGCGAATCCCATTCTCGCCGGACGCTGGTCGTCGACAATCATGACGTGAATCATGCCCGCTCACCACCTTGCGATTGCTTGCTGACCAAATCAATCAACGAAGGAAGATACGCCTTTACCGTCCAGCCATCGCCATCCGGCCCAGCGGCAAACGTACCTCCTATTTGTTCGACGCTTTCCTTAAGCCGAGCTAACCCAGTGCCATCGCCGTATTCACCTGGCTTCGCCTCATTTTTGCCGTTTTCCGTATCAGACGTGGATGAATCTCTTCCATCTTGACCGGATTCATCAACTGATTTTCCATTGTCACGGATGGTAACGGCAATGCCACCTTGCCCGTCATGGTCCCAGGCAACGACGATTCTATTGACTCCTTGCCCATGCCGAATGGCGTTGGTAATGGCCTCTCGAGTTACAGTGAAATTCAAATCCGCCTGCTGAGGATCTTGCGGCCGACGTCCGGTTTCCGTCAAAGCCGTGATGATGCCGATTCGCCGAGAATGATCGAGAATGGGATTGATATCGTCCCAGTCATGCAACTCGACCTTTGCAGACAACACAGGGGCATTGCAGTCCTGCATGCCATTTTCGGCCACGCCGCTAGCCTTTTGCTCAGAGCCATGATTATTCCCCTGATTCGCATTCTTATCACCGTCAACAGATCCGCCTGGTTGCAACGCCTTTACCGCAGTCCTCGTATCCGCAAGCCCTTGCCGCGCCAAATCGTTAATCATGCTTATGGCATCATTCGTTTCTGGATTGTCCCCAGCACCATCCAATCCTTCAGAAAGGGCGATGATAGCGGTCAGGTCATGACCGACGCTGTCGTGAAGTTCTGCTGCTATACGTGACTGGCTCATGGCTTTGTCACGCTCCCGGGTAAGTTTTTCTCCACGTTTCTGCTCATCATACAAAGCCTGTAAAGATTGCAGACGCTTTCTGTAGCTCCGCACCAGCACACCGGCAGCAACGAATACCACATAAAGCAGAACAAACGGGTACAGAAAGTTCGTAAATCCCGCATCATGATGCCATATCGTTGCCAAACCCACGCTGCCTAATCCCAGCAGACCGGCCGCAACAAGCCCACATATCCGCAATAACAGATTTTCGATTCCTGCAGCGGCAAAATACAAGGCAATCGCCCACGGCAGTGACAGATAGCTGAACGCGGAACCATAGAGGATTGAGGCAATTAAGAGCAAAACCATTTCCAGCAGCAACATTCTTAGCGGCCAACGCCGGCAAAACCATATTCCCGCAACCGCCACGATGACAATAAGAACAAACACCGGCATTGCCCAGGAGTTACCAATCATCGCCGCCCGTAACGTCGAATTCGCAACAACGGGAACGAACAGTAGACGTGTCACAATCATGGTTTCATACAGGGCACACACTACGGCAAGAGTGTGAGCACCGTTCATCCGACTTCCGGTTTGAGCTATCCGATCTATCAGCTTCGCTACACTCATGCCACTCCCCTTGTCGCTTGCTGTCCCATTCCATTATGGCGGTTTTGGCGTATAACTTCGGGCATTGTCACACGGCCTTGCGAGTGAGCCTGCGGAACATCAATCCACCGACGATGGCCCAGAATGCGGCCATCAACGTTGCCATCATTATGGAGCTGGCCGAAGCGATATTACCAAGATCGTGCGCAGCCGAAGCACCGGTAATCAGCGAGAAAGGATAGGCCAGTGCCAGCGACGGAACGATAAGCGACAGCACGCATCCGAGCAAAGTAAACACCAAAATTACGCTCATGGTGCCCGCGAATGATTCGAATTTCGCAGAAATCGCTTGGGTCAGGGTCATAATCGCCCAGATCGCCAAGGCCATCGGAACACCGCGAAGCAGGAACGGACCGACCTCACCCAAGCTGAAGCCGAGTATCACCTTCCCAACCACAAGGAATTCAGCTTCGAAAACCACTACGGTCAGCAGCGAGGCCAACAGGCCATGCAGCATCTTGCCCGCAACCGCCGCCGACGCTGTACCACTGGCGTTGAGGCGCTGCCAGTTGCGTCCGACATGCTCGTTGGATTCGATCTGCGAGGCGAACGCCGCAACCAAAATCGGCATGAACACCATGCTCGGCAACAGGATGGCCTGGCCCCAGACCGCCGCCCACGTCACGCCTTGAGCTTCAAAATCCTTGCGATAGTCGACATACTGGCTCCATCCGTTGAACATGCCGATGAGGTCAAAGAGCACCGTTGCAACCCAATACCATAAGTTGCCCGCCTTGCGCATCTCCCAGCGAAGTGCCGCGGTTACAGAAGGTTTGGATAGACGCCTTATGGTTTCCTCATCGCCGTTGGTGAACCCCGGAGAGGCCAAGTCGGGTGTATTTTGGGCGTTACCCATCGGTGCGTTCATTGCCGCTTGTCTGTTCACCATCATGTTTCCGTTCATTGTCTTTTGCCATTGCGGCGTTGCTGATCTATTTGCCATTCCGCTTCTTCTCATCGTCTTGATTCCTTTGCCTTGATAATGAGTACAGAAACAACCGTCCAAACCGCACAAGCGATAAGACTTGCCACCACGCGAATCCACGGGTTGCCGACCATCGTTACGCTCGCGTATCCATTTGCCATGGCCTTGCTCACGAAGGGATTGGCGGCTGAACTGATGCCTGCAGGAAACAGCCAACCGAACTGCGGCTTGCCCATCGGGATCAAGCCTGAACCAATCAAGCCGGCAATCACAGCAATACCAAGCCCCACGGCCTGTTTATTGGTAACCATGGAAATCAGCAACTGGACGGCCGTGACTGCCAGTGCCGCGAACAATGCAATCAACGACGGCGCCACCAACAACGTCGTAAAGTTTCCGGTAAAACTGAAACCTTTCGCCTTCGCAATCATTGGAATCCAGACCAAAGGAATGATGAAGCACACCGCGAGCGCCAACCCCGCAACCACGAACTTGGCGAGGAACCTCATCACCTCTGATTGCCCAAGCGATAGCCATTTGAGGTTCATCCGCCCACCCGTTTCCATCACCGCCAGGCGACTGGTCAGCAACGCGGCCAGAATCGAAGCCATCAGACTAATGAAGGTGTATGGCTCGTTGTCAGCAAGCAGAACGGTACGAAACGCGGGGTTGCCTCCGGCACGTTTCATGAACGCCGCACCCGACCACGCAGAGGTCAACAACGCCATACCTGCCGCCATCCACCAGAACGATGAGCCCTTAAGCTTGCGCAATTCCATCCGAATCGCTGTGAACAGGCCAGCTCTCCTGTCGATTGCGTTACCAGTTGCGTTTACTTGTAGGTTTTGAATCGGTTGATTGCAATACGGATTGTCATATGGGCTGAAACACATGGTGTTCGATCTCATCGCACGCCTCCCGCAATCGATATCTGAGCATTATTGAGATTAGATTGGAATCCAGGAACGCTCTGATTCGCCACAGTTTGCATATTGCCGCTATATGGCGGCACACTTCCATATTTCATTGCCATCGAATGTTGTTTCATACAATCGACAGGATCGCCCTGGCCGTCTTGTGACTTTTGACTATCCGGACTTTCCACCAGCTCAAGGAACGCCTCTTCGAGGCTTTTGCGCTCGGAAGCAACGCGATAAACCGCGATGTTCCTATCGACCATCTGCGAGACCAAACCGGCAATCCGGCAATCCGCACATTCCGAAATCTGCAACTCATCCGTCTGCGGTATGAACCGATAGGCCATGCCGTTTTGGCTGAGCACATCAGCAGCACTTTTCGAATCTGAAACGCGGATATTAATATGTCCCTGTTCGCGCAGATTATCCAGAGACCCCTGATACAGCAGACGACCGGAAGCGATGATGCCGACCACCGGCGCCATCTTCTCAATTTCGGAGAGGATATGGCTACTGATGATGACAGTGACCCCTGCTGAAGCCGCCAGATTCATGATCATCTCGCGGACCTCGACCACGGCCTCGGCATCCAAGCCGTTCGTGGGTTCATCAAGCAACAGCAACTCCGGCCTCGAAATCAAAGCCATGGCAACGCCCAAGCGTTGCTTCATACCCAGCGAATAGCCCTTGGCCTTCTTGCCCTCATGCCCCTTCAGACCGACCTGAGCCAACACTTGCGTTGCAGCAGAGGTCGGTAACCCAAGATAGTCCGCAACCATCCGGCAATTATCCAAACCCGACAGGCCCGGGTAGAAGCTTGGTCCCTCGATCATCGATCCGACACGACCCGGCTGTATACGCTGGTTTGCGCCGCGTTTGTCACCAACCTGCTGCCCCAGCATCCACATCTGACCGGAGGTCGGCGACGTGAGCCCCAACAGCAACTTCATCGTGGTGGATTTGCCGGCACCGTTGGGACCAAGCAAACCGTAGACGCCTCCCATCGGCACTTTGAGATTCAGTCCATCCACCGCTTGGAAATCACCGTATGTTTTGACGAGGTTCTGGGTAGCCACAGCCAATTTCGTCTGCGTTTCAGATTTTCCATAGCCATTGACATTCATCATTCCGCCTTTCAAAGGTAAGCACTTCGTGTACTTCCTATACAAGACGAGCTAAAGCGCGCCGGCAACGCAAAACGGAAAACTGTACCCCTAGGTAGACAGATAAATGCTAACGGCAATAGAGAAGAATATCCGAGCGCCAGACTGGACACCCATTGGCCACCTAAAAATCGAAAATCCGCAGAACCTTGCGATTCCGCGGATTTAATCTGTGCGCACGGCAGGATTCGAACCTGTAACCTGCTGATCCGTAGTCAGCTGCTCTAATCCATTGGGCTACGTGCGCAGTGTCAAGAACCTTGTTTTTGACAACTCATCTAATATAACGTTTCGGATCGATTCCCGCAAGTTAGGCGTGTCGCGAAAGCATATAAAAGTACCACGAAAACAAGAATGAACTATTTTCATCACAGTCGAGAAGACCACTAAAACAAGCCCTATTGCATCAGCCCCTTGCTGAAAGATCGATCGAACTTCAGAAAGATGCTGCAATCACAACAATGACAAGTTCTGCTCACCCGAACGCATGTATCTTGCTGCGACGCGGGGAACGACCGGATGAAGCCGAGGAAACCACCATCTTCGGCACGCCTTCGCCGCTGACGGCGGAAGCGTCGACGATGACCCGCTCAACATCGTTCATCTCCGGCAGTTGGAACATGGTCTCCTCCAGCGTCTTTTCGATGATGGAACGCAGTCCGCGGGCGCCGGTGCCTTCCCGAATGGCCTTGGCCGCGATGGCAGCGATCGCCTCATCGGTGAACGAAAGCCTGACCCCATCGACGGCGAAAAGCTTGCAGTATTGCTTGACCAGCGCATTGGCCGGACGCACGAGAATATCGCGCAGATCCTGCTCTGTAAGTTCGTCGAGCACACTGACCACCGGCAGTCTGCCGATAAACTCGGGCAGCAAACCGAAATCTCCCAGATCGTCCGCATCGACCTGCCGCAGCAAATCGGCCTTGCTTTCGTCGTGTTCGCGCAAGGTCGCAGTGAAGCCGCTTTCCTGTGCGCCGAGCCGCTTGCGCACGATAGCGTCGAGGCCGACGAACGCACCGCCGCAGATGAAGAGGATATCGCGCGTATCCATTTTGATGGTGTTCTGGTCACGGTGCTTGCGGGTGCCCTCGCCTTCCAGCGGCACCGAGGCGATGGTGCCTTCGAGGATCTTGAGTAGCGCCTGCTGCACACCCTCCCCGCTCACATCTCGGGTCAGCGACGCGCTTTCGCCGCTTTTGCGTGCGATCTTGTCAATCTCATCGATGTAAACGATGCCGTGCTGGGCCCGGTCCACATCGCCGTCGGCAGCCTGCAGAAGGCGTTGCAGAACGCTTTCCACGTCGTCGCCGATATAGCCGGCCTCGGTCAGCGTGGTGGCATCGACGATGACGAACGGCACATTCATCACGCGTGCGAGCGTCTGGGCCAAGTAGGTTTTGCCGACTCCGGTGGGCCCAAGTAACAGAATATTGGATTTGGCCACTTGCACATCGGCCAGCGGATCGGTACCGCGCTCGTCGGGACGTTTGCCGGAAGCCGCTTTGGTGTCTTCCACAGCTCCCGATTTACGTGCCGTGCCAGACGAGGCAGCCGCCTTGCCCATGCCAGCCCCGGTTGCACGACCGCCCTCGCCCATCTCCATGTTGACGCGCTTGTAATGGTTGTATACGGCCACGGAAAGGGTGCGCTTGGCCTGTGGCTGACCTACAACATACTGGTCGAGATAGGCGTAGATCTCGGAGGGCTTGGGCAGGTTCAGCGCGTTGATCTTGACATCCTTGTCGTTGTCATCCTTGATGAGATCGACGCATTGGGCGATGCATTCGTCGCATATCGCCGCACCCTGGCCGGTGACCAGCTTGTGCACCTGACGTTCGCTTTTGCCACAGAATCCGCAGCGCGGGACGGAGTCGTTATAATCCACCACGTCGCCCATGCCTTCTCCTTACCGCGTCACACGCTTTCTTTCAACTCGGCCCGTTATGACCATTTACTCACCGCCCTCTTCGATGGCAGTGACATCTGAGTACGACGATACCCCTCACGCGCGAACGCAAGGGGTATCGAATCGTTTTTGTTATAAACCTACACGGCCTTTCGCAGCGCAATCGCCGCCATTGCCGCTACTGCTACTTGCGATTGGCAAGCACCTCGTCGACCATGCCGTATTCCTTGGCCTCCGCAGCCGTCAGGAAAGTGTCGACCTCGATGTCCTTGCGGACACGCTCGACCGACTGGCCGGTATGCTTGGCAAGGGTTTCTTCGAGCCACTCGCGCATGCGCAGCATTTCCTTGGCCTGAATTTCGATCTCGGTGGCCTTGCCGAAGCCCTGGTCGATGGCCGGCTGATGGATGAGTACGCGGGCGTTCGGGAGCATCAGACGCTTGCCTTTGGTACCAGCAGCAAGGATGACGGAGGCAGCCGAAGCGGCCTGTCCAAGGCAGACGGTCTGCACATCAGGCTTGATGTATTGCATGGTGTCATAGATGGCGGTCATAGCCGTCATCGAACCGCCGGGAGAGTTGATGTACATCATCACGTCGCGGTTCGGGTCCTGGCTTTCCAAGACGAGCAGCTGGGCCATGATGTCATCGGCTGAGGTGTCATCCACCTGCACGCCCATGAAGATGATGCGATCTTCGAACAGACGGCTATAGGCGTCCTGCGTCTTCATGCCGTACGGCGTCTTCTCGCTGAACTGCGGCATCACGTAACGATTCTGGGGCGCAAAGCCGGCCACGCCGCGCGGACCCGCGAGACGCTCGGCACGAGCTACAAACTTCGCTTCTTCACTTGCCATGTTCACTCCCCGTCCTTCTTGGTGCTCATAGTGCCCGGCGTGGTCACGATCTTGTCGAAGAAACCGTAATCGAGCGCCTGCTGTGCAGTGAACCAATGGTCATACTCGTTGTCGCGATAGATCTCCTCGATCGTATGCCCCGTCTGTTCGGCTGTAAGCTGCGAGAGGGTCTGCTTCATATCCATGATCAGCTCGGCGTTGATGCGCACGTCAGTAGCGGTGCCGCCGATACCGCCGGAAGGCTGATGCATCAGGATACGGGCATGGGACGTAGCGAAACGCTTGCCCTTGGTGCCGCTGGAAAGCAGGAACTGGCCCATAGAGGCCGCCATGCCGACAGCGACGGTCGCAACGTCAGGTTCAATCAACTGCATAGTGTCGTAGATGGCCATACCAGCGGTGATGGAGCCACCGGGCGAATTGATGTACAGCCAGATGTCCTTCTTCGGGTCTTCGGCCGCGAGCATCAGCATCTGGGCGCAGATGACGTTGGCGTTCTGATCCTTGACCTCATCGCCAAGCCAGATGATGCGTTCCTTAAGCAACCTATTGAAAATCGGATCCGTGATGGTGGGGGCGGAATCCTCCCCTTCGTCCATCGACGGCGTAGATGTCAGCAATCCTGCCACCATATCTCCTTGATATTCACGTTTTATTACCGTTATGAATAGTACCGCGACTTATACGACAGCCTTCTGTTTTTTGCGCTGAGAACGAGAAAGAAGACCGTTGAAACCATGCGAAACCAACGCCGACACAGCCACCCCAATGCCGACCGGCACGAAGAAGGCCATCGGGGCACCCGTCAGTTCCATCACCAGGCACATCGCCATTAGCGGCGCCTGCTGTGAAGCGGCAAGCAGCGCCGAAGCCCCCACCAACGCGCACGCAGTGACGGTGTCACCAGGGCTAACGATGACCCACACAAAACCAAGCAACGCACCCAGCGTCGCACCAATCGAAATACCCGGTTGAAGCACGCCACCGGAAGCACCGGAACGGATGGTGGCAAGCGTCAATATGGCCTTGGCCACAAGCAACGCCAGCAGAATCGGCACGACGGCGTTGGCTTCACGGGCGGTGGCGGCGAAAGCATATTGCGCCACGGAACGGCCGTTGCCCATGATCTGCGGCAGCCAAATCGCCACGATGCCGGTCGCCAGCGCCGCCAGCGGCATCATCCAGAGGATGCCCGCCCCCTTGGGCTTGTTGCCTTCGGCCCATTGCGAACCCTTGCGGAACAACGCACCCCCGACACCGCAAATCACTCCGGTAATGACGGCGAACAAGGTCAGGCTCAGCGTCGGAATCGCGGATTTGCCCATGGCAGCCATCCCATAGAACGTGCCACGCCCACGAATCATCGACGCAATGTAAGCGGATACCGCCGAAGTCCCGAGCGCCATGGTGACGGTTTCCATGCTGATGTCGGCGAGCAGAATCTCGATGGCAAAGAACGTGCCGGCAAGCGGGGCGTTGTAGACACCGGCAAGACCGGCTGCTGCGGCTACGGCCACAACGGTTCTGCGGTCTTTTTCATCGCTTAAATGGACAAGCTGTGAGAAACGTTGGCCCAACATCGCACCGAACTCACGCGGTGCCACTTCACGGCCAATGGACGAACCGGAACCCACAATGAAAATCTGCAGCAGCACATGGACTGTGGTCTGCCAGACCGGCATCCGTTCTCCCGCCACGGCAATCTTCACCGACGGCACTTTGGTGGTTTTGGTACGCAACAGCCACCAAACAACGGCTGCAAACACGGATCCGCCGACAATCGACGCAATGCGCCGCCACGCCGCCACCTGGTAGGGGCTGGGATCCTGCGGATTTTCGATATACCCCAGCATGAGCCGTTCGACACCGCTCAGCATCAGGCCGAGCAGGCCTGAACTCACGCCGACGACCCCGCCGAGCAGGAATATGACGGCGGCAATCATGCCCAACCGTTTCCATCCGCTATCGTTCTCTCGTTCCACCAGCGATTCCGGCTTTCTACAACGATTCGTATAGGCGCTTTGGGCACCTAGACTTCATTCATCTGTTTATTTTCTTCAAACCAATATAATCTGCCCCAAGAAAATCAGTATAGATGAACAAAAAGGGAGCCGAGGCAAACCTCGCGCTCCCTTTTAAGATTTTAATCAGAGATTGACTATTAGTCCGAAATCACTCGGCCTTGTCTTTGTCGGAAAGTTCGTCGGCAACGGCGGCAGCGGCGGACGCGGCCTCGACGCTTTCGTTCTCTTCGGCATCTTCAACGGCCTCGTCCTCACCGAGGAACGGGGTCAAATCCAGGTCCTTGCCGTCGCAGGTGAACTTGACGGCACGCATACCGGCAAGCAGACCCTTGGAACGGCCGACTTCCTGAACGGCGGAACCGAGCTGGCCGTTCTGGACGATCGCGTTGATGAAGGCGCTCGGATCCATGCCGTACTGCTGGGCGATGGAGGCGAGGAAGTTGGTGACATCCATTTCCGAAACCTTGACGTCGAGCTGCTCGGCCAGGGTGTCGAGCACGATCTGGTCCTTCAGCTCCTTGTCAGTAGCCTCTTCGGCTTCCTTCTTCTGCTCGTCGGTGGCCTTCTCGGGATCGGCGGTGACCTGCTTCAGGCGGTCTTCGATCATTCCCTTGCGCACGCCTTCGGGCAGCGGAATCTCCACATTCTTCTTCAGGGCGTCAAGGAACGCATCGCGCGCCTCGTTGGCCTGACGGCCTTCGCTGTCACGCTCGCACTGCTTGCGGATATCGGCCTTGAGCTCATCAAGGGTGTCGAACTCGGAAGCTTCCTGAGCGAAGTCGTCGTCGAGCTTCGGCAGCTCTTCGGCCTTGACGGAATTCACCTTGACCTTGATCTGGGCCTTTTCGCCTTCGTGGTCGCCGCTTTCCAGCGTACCTTCGAAAGTGGTCTCTTCGCCGGAGGACAGACCGTCAAGCGCTTCGTCAATGCCGTCGAGCAGCTTGCCGCTGCCAAGCTCGTAGCTCACGCCTTCCTGGGAATCGACGGACTCGCCGTCAATCTGCGCGTCAAGGTCGATGTTGGCGAAATCACCCTTCTTGGCGGGACGATCGACGCCCACGAGGGTGCCGAAACGCTGGCGCAGGTTGTCGAGACGCTTGTCAACGTCCTCATCAGTGACTTCGGTCTTCGGGACCTCAAGGGTCATGCCATCGAGCTTCGGCAGCTCGATTTCGGGACGACGTTCGACAGTGGCGATGAACTTCACCTTGGTGTCGTCCTTTTCGCTGGTCGGCATTTCCTTGACATCCAGCTCTGGCTGGGCCATCGGGCGAATCTTCTTCTCTTCGAGAGCCTTGGAGTAAAGCTCCGGGACGGCACTGTTGACAGCCTCGCCTGCGACGGCACCGAAACCGACGCGCTGGTCGATGATCTTGCCGGGCACGTGGCCCTTGCGGAAGCCCGGGACGCTGATTTGCTTGGCGATTTCCTTGCGGGCCTGATCAAGATAGGGGTCGAACTCTTCCGGGTCGACGGTGACGGTGAGCTTCACCTTGGTGGGCTCGAGATTCCTCACGCTGATTTTCACGCTAGTGCTCCTGACGATAATTCCAACTACTTCTGCCTTTAGGCAACCCTCATATGATAACGCGACTTACGGACTCGGAAATAAGGGCAATCTGCCATTGACGTGCCCCTTGCTCGCGCAGAAATTCAGGGATATCAAGCTCCGCTGCATTATCCTGCCAGCAAAGGTTGCGGATGATCTGCGGCTTGATGACAACATCAGGCGGCGTCCTCGTATCCTCCGCAATCTGGGCAATAACGCCACGGACCTTCTTGAGGCGGGCGAAGCGGTCCGGGTGGTGAACAGACCAGTATTTCATCGAACGTGGCGCATTGGCCTGTGGCTCCTGCGGCGAAGCCGGCGGTTCCGGCCAATCCTTCGGTTTCAGTTTCAGCGCCTCCTGGATGGCTTCTTTCCATACGCTCGGCTTGATGGAACGTTGGATAGGAGCGTAACGCTCGAACATCTTGTCCTGTTCATTGCCCATGTGGATGCGTACCCGTTCGTTCAGGCTCCGGATACCGCGGAACTGACGGGCATTGTGCGGCTTCTTCTGGGCTGCCTCGATGATGGCGGCATCGCTTAGGAGAAGGGTCGGGGCAATGTCATGCTCACGGGCAAGTTCGTCGCGTTTCTCCCAGAGTGCCTTGGCGACGGCCTGTCCCCGTCTGTCGTGGCCCAGCGCAGTGAAATGGGAAATACGCATCCACGGAACCGGGTGCGGAGTTTGCGGACCGGTACCTTCGGCGAGCGCGTGGCTGAATTCTTCGTTGGCCCATTCCATTTTGCCGGCCTTTTTCAAGTCTGCACGCATTTTCTGCTCAAGTTCAATCAACAGTTCAACATCAAGCGCCGCGTAATTGCGCCAATCTCGCGGTAGTGGCCGGTACGACCAATCAGCTGCGGAATGCTCTTTGGCCAAGGTGATACCAAGGTAATGTGCGGTGACTGCGGCCAAGCCGAAACGTTTCAGTCCCAGCAATCTTGCGGCGATTTCGGTATCGAAAAGATTGCGGACTTTCATCCCCAGATCGGTGAAGCCGGGCAAATCCTGCAGAGAATCGTGGATAATCCACGTTGCGTCGCCGACGGCACGGTTAAATTCGTTCCAATCCGCACCAGCTTTGTTCAGCGCTATCGGGTCAAAAAGAACAATGCCGGAACCGGTGCGTTTGAACTGCACCAACCAGTCCTCATGACCGTAACGATAGCCCGAGGCTCGTTCGGCGTCGGCAGCCAGCGAACCATTGCCCGCTGCCAATCTGTCGCAGGCTTCGCGGAATCCGTCGAGCGTATCGGTCACTTCGGGGACGCCCTCTCGCGGCTCCTCTTGCAATCGTGGCTCGCTGCTCAACCGAACTCCTAATCCGTCCACCGCAGGTTCATTTCGCCGCACTCTCGATAAAAGACGCTGCGAGCCCATATCCAGCGGACATTGCTATACACTAAATCCGGCGTCCACCATATCGCGAGCCTTGGGCAGCTACGCCCATAACGATTCATCTTTCAACTACGCAACCCTTAATCCAACGATGGTTCAAAGCCGTTTAACCACACTGAATCGTTCACAGACGACCTTGGTATCGTCATCGACCTTGAAGTTGCAATCGCCCAATTCCTCCAGAAATTCTGGGCTTTCCCAAAATTGCTCATGCGCCTTGTGCCAACCCGCCACATCGTCGTAGTCCTCGCCTTCGCCGCGGGCATGCTCATCGGTGATATCACTTATGTTGCAGACCTTGACCTCCATCAGCCGGGTAACGCACACCGGTTTGTCTTCGGAATCAATCACCACAGCCAGCTTCCCGACCTGCGGCAACGGTTCATGGTCGTGCTGGTATTCGGCAAGCAATGAGGTTGTTCTAGTTTTGCGCCCATCAAGGATCGCCTCAACCAAACAGTCCCGCATTGGGCCAGGAAAGCCGTATTCGTCACGTTCGAGGTTTGTCAGATCGACGGAATCGCTTCCTATACTCACGATATCGTCTGATTCAGTATGGTTGGCCATTACTTCTCATTTCTCTGGCTTGGTGGGCATGGTATCCGCTATTAATCCTTAATAGACGGGCTCATTCCCTGATTTATTTGTTTCCATTTCATTGTGCACGCACCACGTCCATGAAACGGGGGCCGTAGAGGTGCAGCTTGTTTTCGCCCACACCGTTGACCGCTAGGAACTGGGCATCGGTGACCGGCTTGATACGGGCCATGTCGCGCAAGGTCTTGTCCGAGAAGACGATGTAGGGCGGCTTGCCGATTTCCTGGGCGATGGTGCGGCGAAGCTCACGGAATTTCTGGAAGAGTGCCTCATCCTCGTCGCTAGGCTCGTAATCGCCATAAGCGCTGTTACCCCCGCGTGAACCATTGGCACCATTTGAAGAATCTTCATCGTAGGAGCCAAAAGCGGCACCAGACGAGACAACCGGCTTCTTGCGCTGGATACGCTTGATTTCATAATGGAAATCTGGCCTGACCGTCTCCCCCGCCCGCACGCCGAAACGCACGATCGGCAGCCTGCCTTCAGAGACAAAGAGATAGCCGTCGGTCGCCATCTGATTGATGACATCGCGAATTCGCGCGTCCGGCACATCGTGCAGCGCCCCGTAGCTCGGCACTTGGTCAAGATGCCGATTAATCAAGTCCTGCGCTTTCGAACCCCGCAACACCGAAACAATCTTGCCTATACCGAAACTCTGGTTGATATCATGAACACAACGGCTGACGGCACGGGCCACGTCGGAAACATCGATGGTCTCGAACGTACTCTCGCAATTGGCGCAGTTGCCGCATTTATAGACTTCACCATCAGTGGAAACGTCTTGCTCTTGTCCATTTTCTGCCGAACCAACGCCATTAGGATCAGCGAAATAGCGCATGATATAGCGATGCAGACATTCGGTGGTGCGACAGTAGCCGATCATCGCATTCAACAGGCGGCGATGACTTTGGCGCACGACTTCCTGCTCCTCAGGACTCATGCGGTCATTGTCGGAATCCATGTCCAGAAGCCTGCGACGAGTGACGATATCCGATTCGTTCCAAAGCAGAGTGCAACGCCCGGGTTCACCATCCCTCCCAGTCCGACCGGCTTCCTGATAATAGGCTTCGATACTTTCCGGCATGTTGTGATGGATAACGTAACGGACGTTCGACTTGTCGATGCCCATGCCGAAAGCGTTGGTGGCCACAACGACCGGCACCCGGTCGGTGACGAAATCTCGTTGCGCCTTGTCTCGCGCTTCGGCCGACATACCACCGTGATAGGCCGCGGCACCGATGCCATGTCGGTTCAGTTCATCGGCGAGCGCCTCGGTCTCCTTGCGCGTGGCACAGTAGACGATACCCGATTCGTCGGAATGTTTGGCCGCATACTCCGTAATCCACATGTTCTTGCGTTTCGTCGGCATGTTGATGATGTCAAAATACAAGTTCGGCCGGTCAAAGCCCGTAACCGTGACCTTGGGCGCCTTCAAACCCAACAAGCGGACGATATCACGGCGTACTTTTTCGGTTGCGGTCGCCGTGAACGCGGCGACGGTCGGCCTCACCGGAAGGCCACCGATGAACTCGCCGATACCCAGATACGAGGAGCGGAAATCCTGTCCCCATTGCGAAACGCAGTGCGCTTCGTCTACCGTAATCAGCGATATTTTGACCTGCGAGGCAAAGTTGCGGAACCGCTCAGTCTCCAAACGTTCGGGGGCGACGTAAAGCATTTTCACATCGCCGCACCGAGCCTGGGCTAAGACCATGGATTGCTCATCGCTTTCCTGAGTGGTGTTGATGAATGCGGCCTTGATACCCGCATCGTTCAGGGCGTCCACCTGATCGCGCATCAGCGAGATCAGCGGGGAAATGACGATGGTCAGGCCCGGCAACATGGTAGCCGGCACCTGATAGCAGATGGATTTGCCGGCACCGGTCGGCATCACTCCCAGCACGTCATGGCCGGCAAGAATGGCATTGACCAAATCCTCCTGACCTTCGCGGAACGAATCGTAGCCGAAGTACTGCTTCAGAGCTGCGAGCGCGCCACCATGAAAGTCTGTGTGAGCAGAGGGCTTTTCATCGATTGGGTAATCGTCATCTTGGTTCATCGTCTATAAGACCGCTTTCACGTACTCTCTCTACAAAATCCAATCAAAAATCGCTCGAATAACACGGCTCAGATCATGCAGTCTGAAACACCGATTAACAACTTTCGGAATGCCATTCGACTTTATGCCTAATCTTGGTCCGTTCCATCAATCTGCTTCAGCGCATCCTCAACGCTGATGCACAAATCCGGGAAATGCTTGATCAGATCCTGGTCGTCGGTCACCACCATGTCGGCGTTGGCCTGGCGCGACGCGGCGACAATGAGGTCGTCCTCAAAATCTGGATGCGCAGAACGCAATTTCAGCGCTTTTTTGCAAACCTCGCCATCAACGGCAGCGACCTGACAAACCTCCATGATTGATTCAACACTGGTCCAACCAATCTGAGTGACAAGCTGCTGCACCGTAGCCTGTTCAACACCGGCCATGGCGTCTTTGAAATCCCGTTTGGTGTTCACCTTCACAATGTAATCAACATCTTTAAGCGACAATGACACGCACATAGGGTTCAAATTCAAATCGGCACATGCGTCCATGAGCTTCAACGCCGCAGACTCCCGCAATGAACGGTGCATAACGATATCGATAAGAATATTGGTATCAAAAACGATATTGCGCTTGGTTTCCTTCATCGCGCTGCCCCGCTTTCCTGAATGTAATCCTCATATCGTTGTTCATTCGCATAATCATGAAGCTCTTTGGCAGATATCGATTTGAACGGATCGTCGCCACGCCCGATAAGCCCCATATCGCTCAAGGTCCGCGGGACTATTCCACTCATATTGTCGATCTTCTCAAGTTTTTTGCGCTTTTCGAGCTCCTGATTCTTTTTCTCAACTGACGTGTCCAAATCAGGAATCTCGCCAGAATCTTGGATGAAGTCCCACAGCTCGCGAATCACGGAACTCGGGTTCTTTCCCTTACGTTTGAGTATCTCGTCGACGTCGTCCTTCACGTCGGCATCGATACGGACGTTCATCTGCACCATCGACATAATTTCTCCTAACCGCACACCCATCAACTCTAACTGCTATACAATATAGCTTACTGTATAGCAAAACAAAAGTCAAATGCTGCAGAAAGCGTTGCGGCATAACGTTTTCAGAGAATTCTCAATATGAATAAAATCTCTGCTATACAAGATAGCTTATGAAAGAATCATATATTACTGAAACAAAGGAAAGCAAAGCGCGATCCGACTGGAGACGGGCACCCTAACCTATAACGCAAGCCAGCGGAGGCATTCATCCCCATACATAGGCCAGAGGCGGAATTATCCTTAAAAATATGGAGTATATCGAAACGCAATCCGAACACACTGAACTGCCGCTGGTGGTCATCCCCTCAATGTTCGAGGCCATGTATCAGCCGATCGCCACGAGCATGCGGATGCTGCGCAACGTCGCGCGCGTACGGATGTACAAGGATTTCAACATCGAACCCGACACTATCCTCGAACGTTGCAAAGACGCCGATATCGTTGTGGTCATCGGCTTCCATGTCACCGGAACGCTGCTTGAGGAACTCGGTAGCCATGTCCGCTGCTTTGTCTTCGGAGGCACCGGCGTCGCCAATTTCATCGACCTCAAGCGTACGAAGGAGATGGGCATTCGCGTGTGCAACACGGTCCATTACGGCGATGAAACCGTTGCGGAGTATACATTCGCACTGATTTTCGAGCTTGCACGCGCTGTCGGCGCGATGGACCGCAGCATCCGGGAGGGCAATTGGAACGGACTCGAAGGCACATCGCTTAAAGACAAAACGCTGGGACTCATCGGTTTTGGGGGCATTGGCCAGACCGTTGCCCGCATCGCCGACGGATTCGGCATGCATACGCTAGTGTGGAATTCACACGTCAACGCAGCCACTGCACGCTCGCTTGGCGCGACGCGCGTTGAGCATATCGACGAGATTATGGCCCATTCAGATATCGTAAGTCTGCACCTCCCGTTGAACGAAGAGACGCGAGGGGCTGTCACCGCCGCCGACCTCGATCAGCTCAAGCCAGGAAGCTGTTTCATCAACACGGCACGCGCTGAACTCATCGAGCCGGGCGCTCTGGTCCAGAGGCTCAAGCGAGGCGATATCAAGGCCGCCATCGATGTTTACGACAAGGAACCGTTGCCCGCCGACGACCCGCTGCGTTCGGTTCCAGGTACCATTCTTACCCCACACGTCGCCTGGCGTGCCGATGACGCTTACCGTGATCTTTCGCGCCAACTTGCACGCTCCATTCACGCCTTCTGCAACGGCGAGCGCTTCAACGTGGTGGAATAGGCGGACCGTATCAGCACCTTAAAGTGCGGCTTCGCGAAACGCTCGCTTTCGATTTCAGCGTTTAGAAGCAAATAACCATAGTCGACGCGACATAAAGCGCGTTTCTTCATGCTTTATGTCGCATTAGTTGAATCAACGCGACGAAAAGCACACACCAGCGTCATCGCATTCGATAGCGAAACAACCCATCGGGCTACAACGAAGCAGCCTCAACCAGTTCGCGGGTATAGGCGGCTTTCGGACGATTCAGCACGTCATCGGTGCTACCGCTTTCCACCACCTTGCCATCGTGAAGCACGACGATACGATCCGCGATGTGCTGCACCACGCCCAAATCGTGCGAAATCATGATGATGGCCGTTTCCGGGCGGGATTTGCGAATGGCGGCGAATGCCTCAAGAATCTGCAGACGTGCTGCCACGTCAATGGCGCTCATCGGCTCATCGGCGACAATAAGCTTTGGATCGGTGACCAGCGCACGAGCGATGGCGACACGCTGCGCCTGTCCACCCGAAAGGTCGGCAGGATAACGATTCAGAAACTCGTCGGGGTTGAGTCCGACAAGAGACAGGGCCTCACGCACTTTCTGGCCGATATCCAAGCCATCGGTTTTTGAATGTCGCTTCCGCTGGATTTCCAAGGGTTCTGAGACCGACTTCACCACCGTCCAACGAGGATCGAGCGATGTAAACGGGCTCTGGAACACCAAGCTTGATTCGCGTCGCAAGGCTTGGTATCCAGCAGATTTTTTGCCATCGACAGGTTCACCTTCGAACGTCACCGTTCCCGAAGTCGGTTGGTCAAGTCCCAGCAAAATGCGCATCAACGTGGACTTTCCCGAACCGGAACCGCCAATCAGCGCAAGGCACTCCCCTGCGCACACCTCGACGTCTACGCCATCGAGAGCGGTTTGCCGTTCCTTGCCTTTTCCAAAAACTCGGCTGATTCCTCTGCCGGTCAGCAGCGTCTGTCGTTCAGTCATCGCTATCCCGTTTCCTTTGCAACGTCAGCTCTCTTGCCGCCCCGACCAGCTTCTTCGTCTGTCCATTTTGCGGATTATTCAGCAAATCAGAAGTATCTCCGAATTCGATGATCTGACCGTTATCCAGCACATAGCATCGCGTCGTGGCTCGGGCGAGCACCGAGAAATCGTGTGTGATGAACAGCATCGAGGCACCGGCCTTATCGACCAACGAGACCAGCAGATCGACGATTTGCCGCTGGGTAATCGAATCGAGCGCGGTCGTCGGTTCGTCGGCGATAATAAGACGCGGCGAAGTAATCAAAGCAGTGGCGATGCCGACACGCTGCTGCTGGCCGCCGGAAAGCTCGCTGGGGTATTTTTGCGCCGTGGTCTCGTCAAGCCCGACCTTTTCGAGCATCGCGGCGACCCGCGCCTGCCGATCCGCCTTATCCAAGTCATAATGGAGTTTCAACGGCAATTCGATCTGTTTGCCGACAGCAAGAACCGGGTTCAGAGATGACGCAGGATTCTGGAACACCGCGCCGACATAGCGCCCACGCAGGCTCGCGAGAACGGTTTCGTCCGCCCCGATAATCTGCGTATCGCCGAGCATAACGGAACCTGAAATTTGCGCATTCGTCGGCAGCAGACCGAACATCGCCTTGGAAATCATGGACTTGCCGGAACCGGACGAGCCAATAAGACCGACCCGCTCGCCGTCGCCGATATGCAAATCGACATTTTGAACTATCCGCTTATCGGCAATGGAAACGCCAAGTTGTTTCACTTCAACACTCATGATCACACCTCCCGTAATTCCGGATTCGTCACCGGGTCGATGGCATCACGCAGCACATCGCCGAAGACGTTCAGCGCCACCACCACAACGGTAACGATGAGGCCAGGCCAGAGCACGGTCAACGGATAGACGTTGATGAACTTGACCGACGTAGCCAGCGAATGGCCCCAGCTCGGCACGCCGCTCGGGACTCCGACACCGAGATAGGTCAGGCCGGATTCGGCAAGTACCGCAGTGCCGGCGGACAGCGAAAGCTGAACCATGATGGTCGGCATCGCGTTGGGCAGGATATGGTGCAGCATCACGGAAAAGCCCGAAGCGCCATAGGAAAGCGAGGAAGCGACATAGTCGGAATTGGCCGCAAGCAGCGCCTGAGGCCGTGCTATACGCGCCAGGTTGAGCCCGTATCCGATACCGCAGGCGATGATGATGACCGCAACCGAGGCACCCATGGGGACTGCCAGAATCAAGGCGATCAGCGCGGTCGGGATGGAGATCAACGCGTCCACCGCAACCACCGAAACGTTTGACAGCGCCGAATTGCGCGAGACCATCGCACCCATCAGCAATATGCCCAACGCCCCGGCGAAAACGACAGCCAGGATGGCGATGAAAAGGTTCGTCCGCGCCCCGGCCATCAACCAGCTGAACACATCTGCCCCGGTGCCGTCGGTGCCGAGCCAGTGCGCAGCGGACGGTTTAGCCCAGACGTGATAGCCGTCGGTAGCCCATAGCGATTGCGGTGTCCAAACGAGCGAAACCAAAGAGACCGCAACCCACAGTGCCAACACAATCAGCGCGAACTTGCCTTCGCCACGCTGCCATATTGAACGTAATACAACCGTGAGCTTATTTGAAGATCTGGCCTTCGTACTTTTGAATACTTTCCCTGACGGCTGGATTACGCTGTTCCCAACAGAAGAGACAATGTCTTGTGACATATTCGTCGATTCACGGCTGGCTTGATTCGTATCTGTCGTACTGCATTCATCCTTACTCGTCATTGCGCACCTCCCTGCACGGCGTGCTTCAGACGCGGGTCGAGGAAGCGGTGCAACAAGTCAACGAGGAAGCCGACGAAAAGGAAGAAGGCGGCCAGCATGAAGAGTTCGCTTTGCACCGCGATGAGGTCGCGGTTGCCAAGGTCGGTGATCAACCCCGCTCCTATGCCGGGCAGTGCGAAGAGGCTTTCGATGACCATGACGCCGGTAATCATGCCGGCGAACATCAGCCCGACCACACTCACCAGTTGCGGTGTCGCCAGCCTCAACCCGACTTTGAGCGCGGCCTGACGACGTGTATAGCCGCAGGCCATCGCCTGATCTATATAGCCGCTGTTCATCACGTCACCCAACGCCGAACGTGTATAGCGCATGAGGCTTGCACCGTCGATGATGCCGACCGTCAAAGCGGGCAGCACCAACGAGGCCAAGGCCGAACCGAAGCTAGACCAACCAGCCTCAGGAAATCCCTGCGAGGGCAGAATTCCTAGCAATCCGGTTCCGCGTCCGAAGAGCAGAATCAGCAGCAGCCCTCCCCACAACGCAGGAATGGCACCGCCGACGATGGCGACGAAATGGAACGCAGAACGCACCGCCGGACGCGTGGCCAAGGTAGCTACAACCCCAAGTGTCAGGCCGATGGCGAGTGCCACGACAAGCCCCAATACAATAAGCGGGAAGGTAACGGAAGCGCGCATGGCGACCATCGAGCTGATCGAGCGACCGGTCAGAAGCGAGGTGCCAAAATCGCCGTGCAGCAATCCGCCCATCCAGCTGAAATACTGCACAATCAGCGGACGGTCAAGCCCCATCTGTGAACGCAACTGGGCCACGCGCTCCGGAGGTGCGTTGAGCCCGGCCATCACGCTGGCCACGTCGCCCGGCAGAATGCGCAGCGCCGCGAAAATCACCACCGAAATGGCGAGCAGTGCCGCCACAAATAGCAGGAAACGTCGAATGACGAATCGCATAAGCCACCTTACCTATCAAATCCATACCGAAGATGCGAGCAAAATCAGCCTTTTGCCTCGGATTCCCTGATTTTCAACGCATGCTAGATTGAACATGCGAGCAAAATCAGGCTTCCGCACGCTTTTTCTTAATTTTCATCGCATCTTCGCCACAATCCTTAATCACACGCCCTTAGCGCAACCCACTACTTGACCTGCGTCATATACCTCACGTTGTAGAGCGGCAGCAGCGTCTGGTTCAGGTTGAGCGGGAAACCCGATACGCCGCTCTTCATCGCCGTGGTGATGCGGTAGTTGAAGAGCCAGTCGGCGGGCGCGTCCTCACTGACAACCCGTGCGGCCTTGGCCAGCAACGCGTCGCGCTGGGAGTCGCTGGAAGCGGCCATCGCCTGATTGTAGTAATCCTTGACCTTCTGGTTGCTGTAGTTGTAGTAATACGAATCTTGCGTCCACTGCGAGAAGTCGTGACTTTCGTTGTGGTCGACCATGGAGAGGTCATAATCCTTGTTTTTCAGCACGTCCTGGAGCCATGTGGAGAACTCGACCACGTTTACTTTGAGGTCGATGCCGATGGGCTTCAACTGACTGCGCAACTGGTCGCCGAGCTCGGTGCCGTAGGTGTTGGCGTAGGTCAGCCGCAGCTCGAGCGGGTGGTCGGGCGTGTAGCCGGCCTCCTTCATCAGCGCCTTGGCCTTCTCGACATTGTGGGGATAGAGACCGGTTAAGTCCTGATAACCCGGGTCGAGCGAAGGAATCGGCCCGCCCAGCGGCTTGTCGGCACCGCCGCGCGAGGCGATGAGCTGCTTGTGGTCGATCGCGTAGCGAATGGCCTGTCGCACGCGCAGGTCTGAGGTCTTGGCACCCTTGGAATTCATAGCGAGCACGAACTTGTCGGTGTCGTCGCCGGCCGCGACGCGATAATTGGCGTTGTCTTTCACAAAGGGCTCCGCAAGATTCTCGGTCACGGGCGCAAGAACCTGAACATCCCCGGATTTCAGCGCGTTGACGGCAGCATTGTCATCGCCGAAATAGCGCAGCACGATGGTCGAAGTTGCAGCCTTGTGCGTTCCCCAATACTTCGGATTGGCCTTCAACGTAATGGAATCATTCGGCACGAATTTGGCGACGGTGTACGGCCCCGAGCCCACCGCCTGCGTCTTCATGTCGTAGTTGGCGTTCTTGTCGAACACCAGCCCCGGACGGCAGGCAAGCTCCCATAAGAGGTTGGCATAAGGCGCGGTCAGGTCAAGTTTGACGGTATCGGCATCCGTGGCCGTCACAGATTTGAAGTTCATCAGCGCTTCGGAATCGTGATAATGCTTGGCCACCAGCTCATTGATGGACCACGCCACATCGCTGGCGTCGAGTTTGTCGCCATTCGAGAAGTTCATGCCACGATTCAGATGGAACGTGTAGCTCATACCGTCGGCGCTTTTCTCCCAGCTTTTGGCCAGTCCTGGCACGACCTTGTTCTGCGAATCGCGTGCGACAAGCCCTTCGTAGACGTTGCCGACGAGCACCTGGTCGAGCGAGGAGCCAGACTGGTTGCGGATGTCGAGGTTGGTGGGGGCGAGCTTGAGCCCGATGGTTACGGAATCGGCCGTATGGACTTGGGCGGGCGCAATACTGGCCTTCCGGTTGTTGCGAATCACCACGAAAGCGGCGATAAGTGCTACCACCACGACAGCAGCGACAATCGCCCAGGTCCAGCCTTTTTTCTTGCCGTGTCCGCCAGTGCCACCGGAAACGTTGCCGACGGACGTGCCTTTGACGTGTGCATTCAGTGTTTCGTCGGTGCTGCCTGTGTTTTTCGCCTCAGCATCATGGTTCGCGTTGGCGCCAGTGCTACCCGTGTTGGTGGCGTTATCGCTCACATTCGCCGAAGAACCGGCGACGTTCGCCGCAGTCTCGTTTTCGTTGTTGCCCGTTGCTTTGCTGTCGGTTGCGTCGTTTTCTCCGTACGCACCTGAATTGGTAGGCATACTTTCCTCTTTGATAGAAATTATTGACTTCGCTATCCGCCCTTACGGGTCGTCTGCGGTTTCCATCATACGAATACCGATAGATTTACGCCACCGACAGCGTATGATGGAAACGCAATAGGAACGAGAATACGGCACGATTGAAAGTGCTGGAATACATGTCGGAAACCACCGGGAAGGCGGGCAAAATGCTACTCGCGATTGATATCGGCAACACGAACATCGAAATCGGCGTGGTGGACGACAGCTCCCCCACCACCGCCATCACCGACACCTGGCGCATCACCACCAAAACCTTCAGGACCAGCGACGAATACGGTCTGCTGCTGCTTCAATTCCTCGAATCCGGCGGATACAACCCCGATGACGTCGATGATGTCATCGTCGCCTCGGTCGTTCCCCAAATCATGCATTCCTTCCGTTCCAGCATCGTCAAATTCCTTGATATCGACCCGATCATCGTCGGCCCCGGAGTGAAATCTGGACTATCCATCCGTATGGATGATCCGAAATCCCTGGGTGCCGACTGCCTGGCGGATTGCGTAGGCGCGTACGCGACGTACGGCGGTCCAGTGCTGGTGGCGGATTTCGGCACGGCCACTACCTTCAATTACGTCGATGGCAACAAGGCCATCACTGCAGGGCTAATCAGCCCGGGTCTACGGACCTCCATCAGTTCTTTGGTATCCGGCACCGCCCAGCTTCCCGAAGTGGAGATCACACGACCGGATTCCATCTTGGCCAAAGGCACGAAAACGGCCATGCAGGCAGGACTGTATTATAACTTCCTTGGTGGCATCGAACGCACGATCGAGCAATTCCACCGCGAAATAGAGGAAGATTTCAAGGTGGTCGCCACCGGTGGTCTCGGTTCGGTCTTCAAAGACGATACCGATACCATCGACGTCTACGACCCGGACCTCATTTTCAAGGGTATGTCCGTCATCTACCGTCTCAACGCCTGAAACGTTTCAGACGGAGCCGAATCACATCGCACAGCATCGAATTGCGCTAAACACGACGCTCATCACGACTCAGCGTCCGCTTTATTGCTTTCTCGTGCCAATTTGCGCTAAATAACGACACTCCGCTTTTCTCAACGTCGCGTTTAGCATATATTGATAGGCATAACGGCCTTACTGCAGCGTAAAGCCCTGATTGGTGCCGTACTCCTTGATGTCCTTCTGCCACAGCGCGATTCCCTGCAACAGGCTGATCTTGGGACCAGGGTCCTGGGGCAACGTCAACGGGCTGCCGTCCGGGTTGGTTTGCCCGGCATCGATACGTTCCTGGACCTTCTGCAAGGCACGCTCACCGTTCGCCCATTTATAGGACTGCCCGACCGTCGCCTTGAAATCACCCCGAGCATAGACTTCAAAGGGCAGGTATTGGTAGCCAAGCGACACGTTCTCGGCCGCGCTCGAGAGCACTCGGTTAAATTGCTGGCCACCAAAATATGGCACATCGATGCCTCGCGAATCCCGAATCGTGGTCTTCGTCAGAAAATCACGGCTGTTCAACGTCGCCTTGTCTGCCGGGAACGCACCGCCGTCGACACGCTTGGCAATTCCCGAGCGGTCGAGACAGACGTAACGGATGAAACGCATTGCGGCTTCTGGCTTGCGTGTCAGGTTCAGAACGGTAAGGGCCGAACCACCATTCTCCGAATTGGTTTGTGTTCCATCGGCTGTTGGCATAGGGGCAACACGCCAAAGCCCCGCGCTGCCCGGCACGTCGGAAAGCAGCAACGACGGCATCCACGCTCCGGTGAACACAGAAGCGACATTTCCCACAGCCAGTGCATTCTTCCACCCGTCCGACCAAGTGTTGAGCTGTGTGTTGATCAGCCCCTCATCAATCATTTTCTGCCAGAACGCGCTGAAATTCTGCGTTCCGGCGTCATTGGTGAGGTCGACGGTAACGGTTTTGCCGTCACCGGTGGTGTGGAACGGGCGGCCGCCGTTAAGCCAGATCATCGCATTGTAAAAGCTTGCGTCGCCCGCATCGGCGGCGATATAGACGCCTATCGCCTTGAGTTTTTTGGCCGCTTCGTAGTAGTCGTTCCATGTATGGATCTGTGAGGCGTCGACGCCGGCCTGGCGGAAGACGTCATCGTTATAAAAGAATGCCATCGGCCCCGAATCCATCGGCACCCCGTAGACCTGACCGTTGGTGTGCACGCTCGACCATGTACCGGGCGTGTAGTTCTCACCGTAACCCTGCGTCTGATCGGTGATGTCGCGCAGCTGGCCGCTCACGGCATATTGCGGGAGCGCGAAATACTCGAGCTGCACCACGTCAGGCATATTATAGCCGTCCTGGATGGCGGAGTTGAGATTGTCGTAACCGCTGGTCGATTTGATATCGACGCGGATGTCGGGATTGGCTTTTTCGAAATCCCGGGCCTCGGCCTGCATGCTGGGCTCCCACGACCAGACCGTGATGACGGTACGGCTGTCCTGCGTCCCGCAGGCAACCGTGGAAGCAAGCAGCAAACAAGCGCAAACTGTTGCAAGCAGCCGTCGAACCTTGCTCATGCTACCCCTGTCGCCAATCCACCGTTTCGTTCAAGACAAGTCTATCCTCACCTTGGGAAGCCATCCGCCATCCCCATTCAAAAACAGATATTTTTTTCTCACATGCCAAGTACCGAGTAGTATAGATATCATCTCGGAAAACAAGGAAAATACATATGACATTATCATTCGAACATTTGGAAGACACATTCCCGCTAGCGAATTTTATCGCAGACGCCCTTGGTGAAATAGCCGAAGTTCTGATACATGATGTCAATGATCCCAAAAAATCAATCATCTTTATCAGGAACGGCAATCTATCTGGCAGAAAAGTTGGTGACGGAGTTACCGACCAAGCATTGAAACTGATTCAAACAGGTGAATCCAACGTCAGGGACTACGTGTCAGGCTATAAAGGTGCGGCGTACAACCAAGAGTTCAGGTCATCGACATTGTTCATAAAAAACAGCAAAGGCGAGCTCATAGGCCTACTTTGCATCAACGTGGATATCACAGGATTCAAAGACACTCTCTCCCTGCTATCCAAATTGGTTCCTGATTCGAATCTGCACGACATGCTTCCCGCCATCGGGCATGGCGAGAACCTGCAGGGCAACTGGAGTGAGACCATCCGCAGGATAACCAGAGATACCGTGGCACAATATGGCGTTTCCCCCACCCGCATGACTTCCGATGAACGAATCAATATCGTTCGTGACCTGAAAAACAACGGTGTTTTCCTCATGAAAAGCGCGGTCAACGTAGTGGCACCGGAATTGGGATGCTCCGTATCGACGCTGTATAGATATCTGCAAAATGTCAACTAGAAGCAGCCAAACAACGTCCCACAAAAAGCTTTCACGATGGTTGATCTCAGAAAACTTCTTTCGAATCTGACATCAACCATCGTGAAAGTCAGTGCCTTAAAACACTGAAAATAAGAGGAAAAGTAAAATCAAGTTTGTCGCGTTATATATCATTTTGCGGCAAACCTCTCAATTGCCAGTTACATCGACAACGCCTTTTCCAACGCGTCAAGCCCTTTTTGCATGGTAGCCTTCGGGCAGGCGATGTTCATACGAATATACAAACCGTCTTTGATGCCAAAACTTGACGTGGTTTCAGCACCGACACCACACTTGTCAAGCCTGTCCATCAAAGTCTTCTCATCGATTCCCAAATAGCTGACATCCAGCCACGTCAGATAGGTGCCTTGCAATTCAGCGAGATGAGCCTTCGGGAATTTCTCCTCGATCAGCTTCTTCTGCATTTGATAATTTCCCTCGATATACTGCAGGACATTCTCAAGCCACGGAACACCATGCTTATAGGCTGCGGTTATTGCCGCAATCACAAAGTTATTGGGAAGATCAGGATAGGTCGTGTAATCCTTCTCATCCTGCATATGCTTCATGATGTCAGGATTCTCGGAAATATAATAGCCGAGCTGCAACCCCGCCACGTTGAACGTCTTCGAAGCGGATTTCATGGTGATGACCTTGTCGAAATCCATTTCCTTGGCAATCTTCGCAATCGGGGTGTAGTGATATCCCGGCATAATCAAATCGCTATGAATGTCATCAGAGATGATAATGACATCGTGCGCTTTGCAGATTTCCACCATACGCGTCAATTCCTCTCGCGTCCACACCCTTCCCGTCGGGTTGTGAGGATTGCAGAGAATGAACATACGGACATGCTCGGACTCGATCTGCCGTTCAAACTCGTCAAAATCGACTTCATAGCCATGGTCGGTGTAATTGATACGATTGGCAACCAACTTGCGACGCGCACCAACAACGGCCGATTCGAAGAAGCCGTAAAGCGGGGTGAAGACGATGACTGCATCGCCCTCGTTGCTCATCGAACGAATGGCCATAGAAATTGCGTCGACGACACGAATGACAAATCCGATATTATCTTCTTGCAATTGCCAATCATTGCGTTCCTTGATCCAACCGGTGAAAACACTGGTATAGCTTTCGGCAGGCATTGCATACCCATAAATGCCGACCTTGGCCTGAGCTACAACAGCGTCTATGACCTCCTGAGGGACCTTGAAATCCATGTCCGCGATGGACATGGGAGTGAGGTCAAGATTCTTGTAGTCGAGCCCTATACCATCCCATTTGATGCTATAGGTATTCTTCCGATCGATTACCGTATCGAGAGAGTTCATAACTTACATCCTTTCAATTGATGCTTCATTGCAGTTTAAGCATAACATAAAATTATCATGATGATAATTTTTTCTTCAAAAAAAGCAAATATTCTTGTTTTTTGAAGGAAAAATGCCGATTTTGTGTTTTTTTAATAATAAGTTATTATTATTTTATTGTCCTTACACTAGAACAGGGCAGTGGCAAAGATGCTTTGTCCGCAGCTAAGAGCATCTTGCCCGTACAACGAAAGGCATATATATGACATCGCAAACAACTCCGTATTCATCTTGGCGCAAGGCCGGCGACACGTACTATATTTCCGGACAGCTTCCGCTGGATCCGGCAACTGGCGAATACCCGGCAAGCATCGAAGATCAGACCACTAAGGCACTGAACAACCTGGAAACGACTCTTGCCGATTTCGGTTGCACGCGGTCGGACATTATCAAAACAACTGTATTCCTGCGGGATTTCGCCGATTTCGCTCGATTCAACAAGGTTTATTCCAATTTCTTCGCCGCTCCCTATCCGGCTCGTAGCGCCTTCCAAGTGGCAGGCTTGGCCCAAGGCGCGAACATAGAAATCGAAGCCATCGCACAAAAGGAGTCATAATCATGGCGAAGAAATCAATTCTGAATAAAAAAACAGCGGGTATTTTGATCGGTATTCTGTTCCTTGCCATCATTTCCAGGTTCGATTCGATCATTTCCCCTTCTGTGGCGGATATCCAAAGAAGTTTCCCCCACGATGATCCTTCGAAAGTCGAATCGGTTGTTTCCATCGGTGCTTCCGCGGCAATGGTTTCAGCCATCATTTTCGGCAAACTGATGGAAAAACTTTCCTTTAAAACCGTAGGAATAACGGGCTGCCTGTTCGTTGCCGTCGGTGGTCTAACTCCGATATTCCTGCATGGCAGCGTCAATCAACTGCTGATTTGCGCTATCGTCGCTGGTTTTGGAACGGGCATTATCACTACAATATTGCCCAGCTTATCCTCACACTTCTTCCATGGAGAACAGCTTTCCGGGCTGATGGGCAAAATCGTCGCCATGCAGGATGGCTCCTCAATGATCATCATGTATCTCGGCGGATTACTCGCAATGTCGGGATGGGTTCACAATTACTGGCTTTATGGCATAGCGCTCATCGCTCTTGTCTTCGTTGTTGTCTTCGTCCCAAGCGATTCCGTCAGTGATGAAGTGGAGGACGACCAAGACGAAGCCCATCTTAAAGAAGGAGCCAAGCAAAGCATTCCGGCTATCGTCGCTTGCGAAATTCTGGGCTTCCTGAGCATCTTCCTAGTAGCGGTGATGTATAACAAACTTTCGATTTACGTGAGCACCTATCACCTCGGGGGCTCAGATTCGGCAGGCATGGCACTCATGTTCAATACAGGTTCATCCGTGGTCATCGGCCTGTTGATCAACCGAATCCAGAAGCTGTTCAAGAACTTCACCATTCCATTCGCTTTTACTCTGATGGGTATCGGCGCAATCCTCTTCATCTTCACGCGTTTCTTCCCGTTGGTCTGCCTCGCTGCTTTCCTCATCGGTTCCGGAAGCGCCATCATCATGACCAGGACGCCCTTCATGCTCTCCAACATCACCGAGAAGAAGCACTACCCGTTCGTAATGGGTCTGTTCTCCGCAATCACCAGCCTTGGCTTCACCATTTCCACCTGGTTCTTCAAGCTCGTTTCCGAGGCTTTCGGACTCGACCCGCTGATCGGAACCTTCTGGTGCATGCTTGCCATTTCCGTAGTTATGGTTGTCGTACTTATCGTCTTCAAGTTCCAGAAGAGAATCGAATCTCATTACATCTATGAGTGACCTTTAAGATAAGGAAACGATAGTTCATATTGCTGCCACGAGTTTCAGAGCGAGTGTGTTATTGCCCTGAAACTTGTGGCAGTTGCCTTCTCAATCACTGAAGGCGCGAAGTAAACAGCATGGGGCGATGGCTGACCGGATCGATAAAACTCATGGAACGGGCCACCAGTTGAAGCGGGCTTGAGAAGTCGGCGTAGTCCGGTTCCAAGATTTGTGGGTACAAATCATCGCCCTTGATCGGCAGACCAAGCGAATTCATATGGACGCGCAGCTGATGGGTTTTGCCGGTTTTCGGATGAAGCACGTAATGTCGATACCCCTGGGTGACAACGTTGCCGTCCGTTTTTCCCAATTCGATAACCGTTTCGGCGTTGACCTCGCCTGGAATCTCGTAAGCCTGCAGCCGGCCACGCTCCTTGACGATATGCGAGCGCCGTTTCAGCGGGAATGGTGCGGGCGGATTGAGCCTTTCGGTGGTCCCTGTTTCGGGCCGCACGATCGGCAAGGCCGGCGCGAGGCATTCGTAAGTCTTTTCGACCCGATGCTCCTGAAACAGCATCTGATAGTCCCGTCGCCGTTCGGGATTGCGCACGAACAACACCACACCGGCGGTGAGCCGGTCAAG
Organism: Bifidobacterium sp. ESL0784; assembly: GCF_029433295.1. GTDB lineage: Bacteria > Actinomycetota > Actinomycetes > Actinomycetales > Bifidobacteriaceae > Bifidobacterium. The sequence continues at coordinate 129,534 of NZ_JAQTHV010000004.1, read as the reverse complement.
TCGGTGCGCAGGCGTGATCTGCGGTTCCTTGAAATGCTTGCGCAGGCGAACAAGCGCCGTCTGCCGATACCACATCCCTCGCGGCGTGGTCGCCAGAAAATGCGGTTTATCCACCACGATGATATTTTCATCCCCGTAAAGAACCGTCAGTTCAAACGGCACTTCCGGCTCATCGGTGACGAAACGATGCTTTCCCGCCACAATGTATTACTCGACCGTCACGGATTTCGCGAGATTGCGCGGCTTGTCGACGTCGTAGCCTTTGAGCTTGGCCAAATCGAAAGCAAAGAGATGCAACGGCACCACGTCGACCAACGGGCTCAGAAGTGTGGCGCACTCGGGCCGCCAAAAGACGACATCCGCGTATTTTTCGGCATCCGGGTCTCCCACCTCGGCCACGACGACGGTAAACGCGCCGCGCGCCTTGACCTCTTCGATGGCGGAAATGACCTTGTTATGCAGAACATTGCGGCCGCGTGAAGACGGGACGATAATCACCACCGGCTCGCCAGGCTCGACCAGCGCGATGGGACCGTGCTTGAGCTCTCCGGCAGCAAAGCCTTCGGTGAAGGTATAGGCGATTTCCTTGAGTTTGAGTGCACCTTCCATCGCAACGGGATAGCCGACATGGCGCCCGAGGAAGAGGAACGATTTGGCGTCCAGCAGCTTCTTGGCCGCTTCTTCTATCGGTTCCACGTCGTTGTCGAGCACCCACTGAATCTTTTCCGGCATGGCCTTGAGCTGATCCAGAATCTGATGGATTTCATCACGATAGAGCGTGTTCTTGACCTGGGCGAAGTAAAGACCGAGCAGATAGGCTGCGACGATCTGGGCGACGAAGGCCTTGGTGGAGGCCACCGCGATCTCGGGTCCGGCGTGCGTATAGAGCACGGCATCAGATTCACGAGGAATCGTGGAACCCTGCGTGTTGCAGATGGCGAGCACACGCGATCCCTGCTCACGGGCATGGCGCACGGCCATCAGCGTGTCCATGGTCTCGCCGGACTGCGAGATGGCAACCACCAACGTACGTGGCGTCAGAATCGGATCACGATAACGGAATTCGTGCGCCAACTCGACTTCGACGGGGATGCGTACCCAGTGCTCGATGGCGTATTTGGCCACCATGCCAGCGTAACTCGCGGTTCCGCAGGCCACGACGATGATCTTGTCGATCTGTTTGAAGACTTCCGGGTCGATATGCAGCTCATCGAGTTTGATCTCGCCGTCTTCATTGAAACGGCCGAGGAGCGTATTGTGCACCGCCGCAGGTTCCTCGTGGATCTCCTTGTCCATAAACGAGTCCCAGCCGCCTTTTTCCGAGGCGCTGGCATCCCAGTCAACGGTGAAACGCTTGGAATCGGTGACGGGGTTGCCGTCGAAGTCCGTTACGGTGACGGTATCGCCGGAAATGCAGACCGCCTGGTCCTGGTCAAGTTCCATCGCCTCCTTGGTGTAGGCGACGAAGGCCGCCACGTCGGAGCCCAGAAAGTTCTCGCCGTCGCCGAGGCCGACGACAAGCGGAGAATCATGACGCGCGCCCACCACGATATCGGGCTGACGAACGTCCACCGCCAGAATGGTGAACGCGCCGGTCAGCATGCGTGCCATACGCCGCAACGCTTCGAACAGATCAGGCTTGCCGGTTTCCTCGATGATGGTGTTGGCGATTTTGCCAAGCAGTTTCGCGGCCACTTCGGTATCGGTAGCCGAAAGGAAGGTGTAGCCCTCGGTCTGCAGATCGAGACGCAAAGTCTCCGCGTTCTCGATGATGCCGTTGTGAATGATGGCAATCTTGCCGTCCTGGCTGGTATGCGGGTGCGCGTTGACATCGCTCGGCTCACCATTGGTGGCCCAACGGGTGTGCCCGATACCTACGGTCGCGTCCGGCATGGGGCTGCGTTCGATGTCAGCGGCCAAATTGGCCAGACGGCCTGACTTCTTGCGTACGGCGACGGTATCCATCCCGGCAGCGGCCAGCGCCACACCGGCGGAATCATATCCGCGGTATTCGAGACGCTTGAGCCCCTGCATGCACACTTCCAGCGGCTTCCCGCACGCGGTCTTGTTTCCAGCAAATCCAACGATTCCACACATAGCAATCCAGTCTACGTGACAACCCTGAAACGCAACACCACCCCCGCGAAAGTTTCACTATCTTTAACGCTTACAGCACATGACTGAGGAAGTCTTTGAAGCGGGGCTCCTGAGGGTTGTCGATGATTTCGGGGCCGCCATGTTCGACGACGACGCCTCCGTCCATGAAGACGATCTGATCGGCCACTTCACGGGCGAATCCGATTTCATGAGTCACCACGATCATCGTCATACCGGCGTCGGCCAGCGAGCGCATCACGCCGAGCACCTCCCCTACAAGCTCCGGATCCAGCGCCGAAGTCGGCTCGTCGAAAAGCATAATCTTGGGATTCATCGCCAAGGCGCGTGCGATGGCGACGCGCTGCTGCTGACCACCGGAAAGCTGCATCGGATAGTAGTCGGCACGGTCGGCCATACCGACACGTTCCAGCTCTTTCATCGCTTCTTCCTTCGCCTTATCCTTGGGCACCTTGGCGACATGCACCGGCGCCTCCATCACGTTTTCGAGCACGGTGCGGTGCGGGAAGAGGTTGAAACGCTGGAAGACCATCCCGAGCTTTTCGCGTTGCCTGGCGATCTCCTTGTCGTTCAGCGTCTGCAGTTCGGCCTTGCCGCCGTGGTTGACATGCTTATAACCGATGAGCTCGCCATCAACCTCGATACTGCCGCCGGTCAGGGTCTCAAGCTGATTGATAAGCCTCAGGAACGTGGATTTTCCGGAGCCTGAAGGTCCCAGAATCACCGTCACCGTGCCAGACATCACCGTCATGTCGATCCCTTTGAGCACGTGCAGGCTGCCGAATGCCTTGTGCACCTGAGTCGCTTTGACGGCAGGTACTGTCGCGGCGTCGGCAGAGGTCTGCGTCGCGCTGTCGCTACTGTTCAGGCTGTCGGCTTCCTGCTCCTTTGCCGTGGTTTGTGCGGTCAGATCATTCTTTGTCATATCGTTCATCTCCGTCTCGTCTTCCTTCACGCGTTCAGTCCGAGGAATGTGGTGTCACCCTCACGGCCTTCGGCAACCTTTGCAGACGGCTTCTCGTCTTTGACATCGCTGTCGCCCTCACTGGGTCCGTTGGAACCTTCGTTGAAGCCTTTGCCGAAGTAGCGTTCGATCCACGATTGTGCCACCATAAGCACTGAGGTGATCACCAAATACCAGAAGCAGGCCACGACGAGCAACGGAATGGGCTTGTAGATACGCGCGGCGATGGCATTGGTGGCAAACTGGATCTCCAGACTGAACGGCACCGCAGAAACCAAAGAGGTGGTTTTGAGCATGCTGATGACCTCGTTACCTGTCGGCGGGACGATGATACGCATGGCCTGCGGAAGCACGACACGGCGCATGATCATCGTACGCGGCATACCAAGCGCTTTGGCGGCTTCACTTTGACCGGGATCGACAGCTTCAAGACCGGCACGTACGATTTCGGCGAGATAAGCGGATTCGTTCAATGCCAGGCCGAGCATCGCGGCCAGGAACCCCGGGGAAATGAGTTTGTTGAGCGTTTCGGTTTTCATCGACAAGAGGTTGAGATGGGTGAAGGGAATTCCCAGCGTAATCGTGGGAATCAGCACCGATAAGAGCCCCCAGAACACCAGCTGCGTATAAATAGGCGTGCCACGGAAGAACCAGATCCAGAACCAGCTGACCCCGCGCAGCACCGGATTGACCGATTTGCGCATAACCGCCAGCAGCACGGCCAGCACGATGGCGATAAGCATGGAGGTCACCGTGAGCACAAGTGTCCAGCCGATGCCGTTGAGCACATGCTCGTTGAACAGGTATTTCCAGACAATCGGCCATTCGAAGTTGCCGTTCGTCACCATGCCGTGCACGAGCATCACCGCGAAGAAAGCGACGATGATACCTGCAATCAACGAACCGGGACGATGCACCGGCTTTGCATGGATCCGATTGGGAATATCCAGCCCATCCGATTCATTCTTATGTGCCATAACGTTTCCACCTCTCCCGTAACTGCCTTTTCACCGGCAAACCGACATCAACTACCACTACAGAACGTCAACAAACCTATATGTATAATATACGATACTACGCATAAACGTACGGTTGTCTCATATTCTAAAAACTCGAAAGCCATTCCGACCGGCGAACCAATGGCGATTTTGTCGTTGTCGACCACCGTCCGCCGGTAACCGTCGACTTCGGAATACCGATACAGCAATCCGACCGATGCCCAATACAAGCATCGGTCGGATTGCATAGGCCCAGCTTAAAACTACTTGATGTCGTCGTAGTTGTTGATCTTGGCCTCTTTGACAGCCCCGGATTCGCTGCCCCAGGACTTGAGGATCTTCATATATGTGCCGTCATCGATCAGCTTCTGAACCGCGGCCTGAACGGCCTTTGCGGTCTGCATGTCGCCCTTCTTGACCACCACGGCCTCGGGAGTCTGGTTGAAAGTCTTGCCAAGGAATTCAAGCCCGCCGTCGCTCTTCTTGACGGCGTAGCCGGAAACCGGCGAATCGGCGAGGAACGCATCGGCTTTGCCGGTTGAGACGTTCGTGGCCACCACCGTCTGTTCTTTCATCGATTGGATGTCGATGGCCTTCTTGCCTGCCGCCGTGCACTGCTGATTCAGTTTCTTGACCGTATCCTCATGCACGGTTCCGGTCTGGACTGCGATGCTGTGCCCACAGAGATCATCGGTCGAAAGCTTCTTCGGGTTACCCTTCTGCACCACGAAGGTGGCGCCTTCGTTCATGAAGGAGACGAACTCGCCGGCATCCTTACGGGCGGGGTCCATGGTGAAGCCGGAGATGCCAACATCGTATTTCGAACCCACGCCGGGCATGATCGAGTCGAACTCGGCGGAGGTCGGGTCGAATTTGAGACCAAAGACCGCGGAAATCGCCTTGGCCATGTCCATTTCATAGCCGATCGGGGTCTTGCCGTCCTTGTCAAGGAACTCGGCGGGCGCATAATCGGGCGACGTACCGACGGTGAACTTGCCGTCCTTCTTGATTGAATCCGGCAGCATCGCGGCGATCTTGTCGTCCTTCTTCACCGAGCTGGTGTTGGAGTTACTGCTCTTCGGCGTTGCACTCTGATCGCTTTCGTCCGTGGTACCGCACGCGGCGACACTGGCCAGCATCGCGGTGGCGCAAACACTAGCCAAAACGACCTTGATGGACTTGGAAATTTTCAGCGACATGTTGAATCCTCTCTGGGGCGGATTAACATGTTCCGCCTTCTTCGTATAAATGCATAATATACTCACCTACGTATTTATGCAAAAAACTCGTCTCAATAAGTGGACATCCAGAATGAAAGTAAATGCCGGCTAAATCCCAGCCAAATCTCAGCGCACAAGTTTGTTCTTGTAGCGCATCGCGCGCAAGGCCTCGCGCTTGTCTTCGGCCTCGCGCAGGGACTGACGCTTGTCGTATTCCTTCTTGCCTCGGGCCAAGGCGATTTCGGCCTTCACCCGACCGTCCTTGAAATAGAGGCTCAACGGCACAATCGTGTAGCCTTTGGCTTCGGTCTGGCGGCTGAGTTTGGCGATCTGCGAGGCATGCAGGAGCAGCTTGCGCTTGCGTTTGGGGGCATGGTTGTTCCATGTGCCGTTGAGATATTCGGGGATGTTCGCGCCTTCCAGCCACATCTCCCCGTTGCGGTCAATGGAGACGAACGATTCCGCCAGCGAAGCGCGGCCTTCGCGCAGGGACTTGACCTCGGTTCCGGTAAGCACCAGGCCGGCCTCATAATGGTCTTCGATTGTATAGTTATGCCGCGCCTTGCGGTTCTGCGCAATAAGCTTTGTACCTTGTTCCTTTACCATACCTCTGCCTTTTATCCCAGTTCCTTGCTCACGCTCGATATGCCCCGACCATAGCACAAACGCGCCACCCGCCAAGGGCAGCGCGCTTGAATGCTCTATAAACGATGGAATGGTTCAATCTTCCATCGCTCACCGATCAGTGGATGAACTGGTATTTGCTCGCTCCGTATACCGTCTCGTATGCGGGGAATGTCGCGAATCCGGTGCCGCCTTCCGAAATGAATACGGAACCGTCGCCGTTCACACGCTCCACAATGGCCACGTGGCCGTAAGCCGCGCTGACCGGGCGATAGCCCATGGAACCGGTGATGATCGAACCAGGAGTGAAGACCATGGCATCACCGACGCGCGGGGAATTGTCGACCGGCCAGCCCATGCTACGGGCGGTTGCGGCCCACTGGCCACCGTTGCCCATGGAGCCCGTGACCGGCTTGCCAAACTGGTTGCGGCGAATCCATGCCCAGAGTGTGCACTGACGCGGCGGATACGGGGCGCTGCCACCGCTCCAGCCGCCGCCACCGTTGGAAGGCCTCGACGGAGCTGGCGCTGGCGTTGGACGGGAACCGCCGCTGTTGCCACCGGAAGGACGTGAAGACGAGCCACCGGTTGGCCTGCTCCAGGTCTGACCGCTGGAATGGGCGTTGTAGTTGTTGTTGTAGGAATTAATCGCAGACTGGGACTGCGCATCGATCTGGGCCTTCAAGGAGACCATCTGCGCCGCTGCTCTTGCGGAGTCGGTGGTCAGCTGGCTCGATTGGCTTTGCAGATAATCGCGCTGGCTCATACCCTGGTTGAGCAGGGCCTGCAGGCTGCTCTGCTTGGCCTGCGCGGTCTGGGCCGCCTGCTGGGCCGTGGCGGCATCGCTGTCGGCCTGAACCTTGAGCTTGGAAATCTGCTCCTCGATGGCATCAAGACGCTGCTTGCGGTTCATGGAGGAGTTCAAGGTGTTGGCGTCTTCATCCGCGGCGTTGGCCTCACTGCGCTTGACTGCCGCCTGGGACTGCATCTTGTCGACAAAATCCTGGGTAGTGGAGGACTTGGTGACCACATCCATGACCTGGGTGGCCTGCGTGGCATGGAAGCTGTCGCGCGCCACCTGGGCGACGCCGGCCTTCGCGTCATCGTAATCGATGCCTGTCTGCTTGATCTTGGCTTCGAGGTCTTCCTTGTCTTTGATGGCGGCATTCAGGCGATCGGTTGCGGACTGCGCCGCGGTCTGGGCCTGCGTGGCGCTGCCCTGCGCATCATCGGCGGCCTGCTGGGCCGCAGGAATCTGGTTGTCTGTCAGATCGTTGAGTTCAATGATCTTGTTCGCCAAATCGGAATTGACCCCTGCGAGCTGGCTGCGCAGGCTGTTGGTCTCCTGCTGCTTCTGCTGATAATCCCCCCAAGTGGCGGCCTCAGCCTGTTCCGGATTGACGGTAAACACCGCAGCGGCGCAAGTCAACAGCGTAGCGACGGCAAGCACCATCCCCACAAACATACGCAAACGTTGAGTGACTTTCAGCACGACAACACCTTTCTTAAGTAATGCAATGTTCCCATTGTAACAAACCCATGTTATTGAAACATATAGTGAGTCTATTACATCATAATAGTAAAGCGACGGATTCTAGACCTGGAGATATCGCCGTAGGGATATCGTCGAGACAATCGCCGAAAGCAGCATCGCACCGACAATCAACGCAGGTGCCATCAGCCAGACGGTAGCCTGATTGACGAACGGCATCCATTGCACCGTCTTCGCGAGCCAATCAGTGATGAACAGCTTGACGATGGCGCTCAATGCCGCACAAGAGAGCAACGAGCCCAGAAGCGAGGCCAGGACCCCTTCGAGCACGAACGGCAATCGTATCGTCCAATTCGAGGCTCCGACCAAACGCATGATTTCGGTCTCGTTTTTTCTGCTGGCCGCGCTCATACGTATGGTGATCGCCGTAAGCAGGACCGCCACGACGACCATCACCGCCGCCAGGACCAGCGTAACGGCCGTCCCTTTGTTGAGCACCGCGAAGACCGGATCGAAGATCTGCCGCTGGTCAAGGACCTCCTCGACCCCCTGACTGCCCGAAAGCGTTTCAGAGACCTCCTGATACTTGGTCGGGTCTTTGAGCTTGAGCCTCAGCGAATCCTGCATATCTGCGGCTGTCAGGGTGCGGCCTTGATAGATACCGTTGGGGTATTGCTTGAGGAAGGTGTTCTTGTAGAAGTCCTCACGGCTTTCGTAGGTAATATGCGAGACCACGTTGCCGAGCTCGTCGTGGATCTTGTCCTGCAGCTGGATGATCTCCTGCTGGGTGGGAGCCTTGCCTGCAGAGCAATTGGCGACCTGGCTGGTGCCGTCGGGGCAAAGCCAAACCACAACTTCCACCTCTTTGTACCAATCCCCCTTGGCCTTGGTGATCTGCGCCTGCATCAGGCCGGAAGCGCCGATGAAAAGGAAGGAGATGAACGTGACCAGAAGCACGGAAAGAATCATCGAGACGTTCTGCCTCAAGCTCGTCCATGTTTCAGAAAGGATAAACCGCGCTCTCATTTCCGCTCCCCCGCAATCCTGCTGTTGTTACGACCTTGTGTGTCCTGAACCTGTGTTGTTTGCCCGCTTTTGCCTGCGGTGGGTTTCGCTTTCGATTTTGCCTGCGATGGCGGAACCGGGGGCGCAGGCAGAGACGGCGCCTTGGCCTTTGCCTTCGTGTCTTTTACGGCATTTTCCGAGTTTTTGATATTCTGCGAGCCTTTCGCAATTCCAGCCGTCTGTGTATTGGTGGCATTGGCTTTCGATTGTCTGCCATGCCGTTCTGCAGTGGACGCACTGCCCGTAGTGCGTGCCGCATTGCCGGTTTTCGCGATGCCCGAGGTTTTCGAAATCCGCGAGGCCGAGGACTTAGACTGCGTATTTTCCCCAGCCGATGAAGGCGAAAGGCCATTGCTCTGCCCCGAACGTTTCGACTGTCCGGATTTTCCGGCTTGCCCGTCCTGCTTCGAATCGGACACCGGTTGGTGCGCGTTGGTCATTTCCTCAGGCGTCAGGCCCTTGCCCCAAGTCATTGTGGTTTCAGCCGATTGGAACGCCTCACCATATCGTCCCGTTCTGCCTGAATGCATGGCATTGGCAAGGCGGGCGATGCCTTCGTTCTCTCCGGTTCCGTTGGCGACGGCGTCGGCGACGGCATCCATGGCCTGCGTGGCGACCATGGAACGGTCATCGACGGGTTGCGCATCGACGGTTTGCCCTGACGTCGCCGAAATGGCGTTGACACGAGTCTGCGGGCGCTTGAATTTGCCGGCGGCCGGATCGATGACCTGTTTCGCCTTGGATTCCACCTCGGCGTCCGGGAAGTATCGGGCCGAATCGTAGCTGCCCTTGGCTTCGTCACGCACGATCTTGCCGGCGTGCAGCTCAACGACGCGCTTGCGCATGGAATTGACGATCTCCTCGTTGTGGGTCGCCATCACGATGGTGGTGCCGGTGCGGTTGATGGCGTCCAGGACTTCCATAATGCCGAGCGACGTGGTCGGGTCGAGGTTGCCGGTGGGTTCGTCGGCCAGGAGAATCTGCGGGTGGTTGACGTAGGCGCGGGCGATGGCCACACGCTGGGCCTCACCGCCGGAAAGCTCGTGCGGGTAGTTCTTTTCCTTGCCCGTAAGCCCTACTGTCTCAAGGACTTTGGGGACCAACGACTTGATGGTCGAACGACGGGTGCCGATGACCTCCAACGCAAACGCAACGTTCTGCCAGACGGTTTTGTTGTTCAGCAGCTTGTAGTCCTGGAAAATGAAACCTATGGAACGGCGGTATTGCGGAATCTGACGAGCACTCAAACGGCGCAGGTCGTTGCCGGCCACACGGATTTCGCCGTCCGTCGCCTCTTCCTCACGCAACAGCAGACTCAGCAACGTCGTTTTGCCAGAGCCCGAAGCACCCACCAAAAAGACGAAATCGCCACGCTCGATATTGAGGTTGATATGATCAAGGGCCGGACGCGTGCCCTTCGGATAGATCTTGGAGACCTTGTCCAGTGTGATCAACGCCATAATGCCGTTTCCTTACTGTTTGTCGCTCAAGTTCAAGTCTACGAACTCAAGCCTCGCAGATTATCCCGAACCAACCGAAATAGCTGAAAGTCTTTACTTTTTATCGTTTTCTTCGGCCTCAAGCGCCGCCTGACGACGCTGCTCGTGACGCCAGCGGATGCCTGCATCGATGAACCCGTTGATATCGCCGTCGAAAACGGCCTGCGTCTGGCTGGTTTCGTAGCCGGTGCGCAAATCCTTGACCATCTGATAGGGGTGCAATACATACGAGCGCATCTGATCGCCCCAACTGGCCTTGATGTCGCCTGCCAGTTCCTTCTTCTTCTTCGCTTCCTCTTCGTGACGGAGGACGAGAAGGCGAGACTGAAGCACAGCCATGGCGGCAGCGCGGTTCTGTATCTGGCTGCGCTCGTCCTGCATGGTCACCACGATGCCTGTGGGCAAATGGGTGATGCGCACTGCGGAATACGTGGTGTTGACGCCCTGACCGCCAGGACCCGACGAGCAGTAGGTGTCCACACGGATGTCGGAATCGGGAATATCGATGTGGTCGGTTTCCTCGACCAACGGCACCACCTCGACCGCGGCGAAGCTGGTCTGGCGGCGGCCTTGGTTATCGAAAGGTGATATGCGGACCAGACGGTGGGTGCCACCTTCAACGGAAAGACGGCCGTAAGCGTAAGGCGCGTCGACCTCGAACGTCGCCGACTTGATGCCGGCCTCTTCGGCGTAGGAAGTGTCCATGACCTTGGCCTTGTAACCGTTGCGCTCGGCCCAGCGCAGGTACATACGCAACAGCATCTGCGCGAAATCGGCGGCATCTACACCGCCTGCGCCACTTCGGATCGTGACCACCGCGCTGCGCTCGTCGTATTCGCCATCGAGCAGGGTCTGGATCTCCATTTCGTCGAGATCCTTCTGCAGACCGTCGACGCCGTTCTGTGCTTCTTTCATCGAATCGGGATCATCTTCCTCCTGACCCAGCTCATAAAGCGTCTCGATGTCGTCAAGCCTGCTCGAAAGCGAATCAAGCTTCTTGATCAAGCCCTGCTTGTTGGAAAGCCTGCTGGTGATCTTCTGCGCATTTTCGACATCATCCCAAAGATTCGGCGCCGATGCCTCTTTCTCCAATTCGTCGATTTCAGACTTGAGCCGATCGACATCCAACGCCTTTTCAATCGTCTCGTATTTGCTGCGCGCTTCACCCAGCGCTTGGGAAAAATCAAACTCTGCCATTGCACTCCACCTTATATTTGCTCACTGAAAATTCTCTGACACTCGTCACCGCAAGGCCGCCGTATATTCCATTCCGATTTCCAGTCCCTGTATCTTGTCTGCTTGCCAAGGCGCATATTCATTGTTTCCAATCGATAGTACGCCGCGGAATCAGTCGCTTTTGACTGTCGAGACCTCACCGTGATCATCAATGCAAAATCGTCAAAGACCCGCATAAATCGCAGGAATCACCAGCGCGAGCAGCATGGCTGCGGCCACGACGATGCAAATCACCCGCACGATATTGCGGCGACGGCCTTCGCGGCGTTCGCGTTCTTTCCTGTAATCACTCACAATGTTTCATTGTATCGAGCATGTGGGATTTAGTTCTTGAGCCTCGGCTTCTGAGCTTTACGCGGACAAAAATACAGGTTTGCGCTAGATTGGAGACATATTCATTTCAACAATGTAGCTAGAAGGAGCAGGTATGAGTGACGAACGGACGGCTTGGGGCTGGGGCCTGGCCTCGATCGATGAGGCGGGCAACACACTGGATGTATGGTATCCGCAGCTGGAAATAGGTGCAGCACCCGATGAAGCCTCGCGACCGAAGCACGGATTCGGTGCTTTGGCCTATGATCAGGCCGATGCTCGCGGCGTACGACGTGTGCCCGTATTCACCGTCTCCGCTCTCGACTCCCCTATTACAGATGCTGCCGACGCCTACCTGCGCCTGCATCTGCTGAGCATGTGCATGGTCGAGCCGAACACCATCAATCTCGACGGCATCTTCGCCAAACTCGCCAACGTGGTGTGGACCAATTACGGACCGTTCGCCGTCGATGACTTCGCGCTGCGCAAGATGGACGTGATGAACGCCGTTGCCAAGACCGGTGCCATTGCTGGCGGCATGCCCGCTCCCCGCGTCGATGTCAACGTGCTCGGTGTCGACAAATTCCCGCGCATGGTCGACTATGTAGTGCCGGAAGGCGTGCGTATCGGCGACGCGGACCGCGTACGTCTCGGCGCCCACCTCGCAGCCGGCACAACAGTGATGCATGCCGGATTCGTCAACTTCAACGCCGGCACGCTCGGCACCTGCATGATCGAAGGTCGGGTCTCGCAAGGCGTCACCGTCGGCAACGGCTCGGACGTCGGGGGCGGCTCGTCGATTATGGGCACGCTTTCCGGCGGTGGCAAGCTGCGCAACTCCATCGGTGAGCACAGTCTGCTCGGCGCGAACGCCGGCATCGGCATTTCTTTGGGTGACAACTGCGTGGTGGAAGCGGGACTTTACGTCACCGCCGGCACGAAAATCACCATCCACGACAAGGCCAAAATCGCCGCAGGCGAGCCGCTGGAAGTCGTCAAGGGTTCCGAGCTTTCAGGCAAAGACAACATCCTCTTCATCCGCAATTCGGTGACCGGGGCCATCGAGGCACGCTACCGCAAGGTCGGCATCGCTCTGAACGAAAAGCTCCACAAGAACTAAGGCTTTGCGGATCGGTAGCATAAAGGTCGGTCGATAACATTTAGAAACGTTGGTATTCCAACGATGTCACGAAGCTATCGACCGACCTTTTTGTTGCTCTATTCAGCGCTGGTCCATCGGCACGTAATCCCGTTCGGTCTCGCCAATGTAGACCTGACGTGGACGGCCGATCTTGGTTCCAGGGTCCGCCAGCATCTCGCGATACTGTGCGATCCAGCCGGGAATGCGGCCAAGTGCGAACAGCGGGGTGAACATCGGGGCATCAAAGCCGATGATCCGATACAGCAAGCCGGTGTAGAAATCGACATTCGGGTAAAGATGACGTGAGACGAAATAATCGTCGTGCGTGGCGATGTCCTCAAGTTCCGTGGCGATATCGAACAGCACGCGCTCATCGGCAGGGAGATGATTGTCAACGTCTCCTCGTGCCATGAGCTGCTCGAGATAATGTTTGGCGACCACAGCGCGCGGGTCGTAGCACTTATAGACGCGATGGCCGAAACCGGAAATGCGGGTGCCGTTCTTCTTGGCATTTTCGACGAATTGGCGCACGTTTTCCCCGGAATCACGGATGACCTCAAGCTGTTTCAGCACCGCTTCGTTGGCACCACCGTGCAGAGGGCCGGAAAGCGCATTGACTCCGGCCGCCACCGCGGAATACAGGTTGGCATGGGCGCTGCCGGCGATACGCACCACGGAGGTCGAGCAATTCTGCTCGTGGTCGGCGTGGATGATGAGCAGACGGCCAAGCGCGTGAATGGAAAGCTCATCCGACTCATACGGCTCATAGGGCACCGCAAAGCACATACGCAGGAAATCGTCGACGTAACCACGGGCGATATCCGGGTAAAGCATCGGTTCGTCGCGGCGGCGGCGATAGATATAACTGACGATGGTGCGGGTCTTGGCCATGATGATGCGCGCCGATTCGTCCAGCTGATCGGGATCGCTGATATCAGTAGTGTCGGGATAAAAAGCCGCGAGGGCGTTGATCGCCGAGGCAAGCACGCTCATCGGCTGTGCGGCACGCGGGAACGAGGCCATGAAGCTGCGGAAATCCTCGCCTACCATCGTGCGGTGGTTCAGATCGGCGCAGAACTGGTCATATTCGGCCTTCGTCGGCAACTCGCCATGCTGCAGAAGCCATGCCACTTCAAGGAAATCGGATTGCTCGCAAAGCTGCTCGATCGGATATCCACGGTAGCGCAGAATCGACTTCTGACCGTCGATGAAGGTGATTTTCGATTCGCACTGGGCAGTGGTCAGAAAACCGGGATCGAGGGTGACGAACCCGTCGTTTTTGAGGCTGGACACGGCAATGCCATCAGCCCCTTCCGTGGCTTTGACTACGGGCAGATCGAACCTGTTCGCGTCCACATTGAGTTTTGCCTCTACCATCGCCTTCGCCTTCCTTTACGGCCCAGATTATTTGCTCGTTTTACTTACCTGTGCAAACGGACAAAACCGAAAGCATTGCCGCAACCAATCAGGGATTGAACACACCTTATTGCATAAATGTAAACTGACGCAACCGATGTCCACGTTGCGTACATTCCCGGTCTCAAAAATGGAGTTATACGGCTATTCGGCAAAGTACGAAATTTGAAAAAATAAAAGTGGCATTCACACGCAAGTTGCGAATACCACTTAATTAAGGCTTTTTATCGAGCCCGAACAACGATTATTGATTACTCGCGAACGGTCAAAATCTCAGGGCCGTTGTCGGTGATGGCGATGGTGTGCTCGCTATGGGCGCCGTTGGAACCGTCGGAGCTGCGCAGCGTCCATCCATCCTTGGCATCCTGATAAATCTCGTCTGTGGTCTTCATGAACCACGGTTCGATGGCGATTGTGAGACCCGGACGCAGTTTGAAACCGTGATGGGCCTTGCCATCGTTGGGAACGAACGGATCGCCATGCATCACATGCCCGATGCCATGGCCTCCGAATTCCATGTTGACGGTGTAGCCGTGCTCGTGCGCCACGTCACCGACGGCGGCGGAAACGTCGCCAAGCCGGTTGCCGGACTGTGCCGCCGCGATGCCGGCCGCAAGCGCCTCTTCGGTGCATTTGATCAGCGCGATATCCTCGGGGTTCGGGTCCTTACCGACCACGAAGCTCACCGCGGAATCGCCGCACCATCCGTCGACGCTGATGGCCAGGTCAAGACTCACCAGATCGCCGTCTTTGAGCGCGTAATCGTAAGGGACACCGTGCAGCACCGCATCGTTGACGGATGTGCAGATGTAATGCTTGAACGGGCCGGTGCCGAAATCGGGCGCGTAGTCCACGTAGCAGGATTCGGCGCCCTTGCGGCTTTCGATGCGACGGCGCACGAGGTCGTCGATCTCCAGCAGATTGGTGCCGACCTTGGTGGTTTCCTGCAGCTCCTTCAAGATGCTGCCGACGAAACGGCCGGCGACCTTCATCGAAGCGATTTCCTTTGGCGTTTTCAATTCGATCATGCCTTCACCCTACTTCGTCGTTCAAACATATTTGGAAAAACCTTACGTCTGGATAGAAGACGAATCCATGTGGAATAATTCCAAAATCTCGCTATATGACAATGCCCTGGCCGGCTGAATCGAGGTTCAGCCGGCCAGGGCATGATTTCACATCGTTATAGTGCCGTCAACGTTCGTGAAAAACGTTGTGCCGCAAGGTTTTATAACGATCCTTGCAGTCAGTTCTTGCCGAAGCGGAAGGCGCGGATGATGGCGAGGATGCCCATGACCACCATGGAGATGCCAGCGAAAACAATCAGTACAATAACCGAGGCGAACGGGGAGAAGAGCACGACGATGCCGGCAAGAATCGAAATGATTGCATAGAAGATGGCCCAGCCGGACTTAGGCAGACGCCAAGTTTCCACCAGCGCCATGATGCCTTCCATGATCCAGCCGATGCCAACGGTAAGGGTGACCAACATCGTCAGCAAGGCGGTGGAAAGCACGGTGTTCTTCAACATAATCACGCCGCCAATCACCAGAATGATGCCGATGAGAATGTCAAGCACGCGCCAGCCACCAGGCAAGCCGTTCTCGACGATGGCACCGATGACACGGATGGCACCGGAAACCACGAAGTAGATACCCAACACAATGGCCACTGCCACCAACGTCTTGTTCGGCCAAATCAGCAGTGCAAGGCCAAGCAGGAGCGCAACGATGCCGACTACGCCGTAGACGATACGGATGGTCTTCTTCGCCTGGCTCGGCAACCATTCCTCGGCCAGCTTGAAGGGGTTCATCCGCCACCATTCGTTGCTGCCGGGCTGCGCCGACTGTGCGTTGAAGCCCCTGTCGCCTGCGGTCGAACCTCCATTGTCGGCCTGCGGGCCGTTTTGAGCATACTGGTACTGGCCGTTTTGGCTGGCATTGGCATACGGATTGACGTAGGGATTGCCGTTCTGATATTGCTGACCATACTGGTTCGGATCGGCGGCATAAGGGCCATAGCCATTTGGACCATACCCGTTGGAAGCCTGATTCGGGCTTTGGCCTTGCCCGTTGTACGGTCCTTGGTTGGGATTCTGCCCCTGACCGTTGTATGCGTACGGATTGGCGTTCACACCGCCCTGCGCAGTGCCTGCCTGATTGCCATTGTATTGGTATTGGCCATAACCCTGGTTGTTCTGATTGGCATTTTGGGCATTGGCATTTTCGTTTTCGGACTGGTTCTGGTTGCCATTCATAGCGTTGGGATTCGGCGCATAGGCTCCATATTCCTGTTGCCCGGTCGGTTGGCCGTTCGACTGTCCCTGATCACTGCCGTTGTTTTCGTTCACGTTCGAATTATTGTCATTCATATTGGCGTCTGACATATCGACTCCTTTTCCGTTTACCGTCGCCACCATCAAATCATATAGCGGCGCTTCACTTCAACTACCATGTCATTCAACAGATGAAAGACAAAAGCTATTCCTTGACTATTGCTTTTGGCTCTGAACTTGGCACAACCGGGTATAAAAACCGACAGGCTGACCAACGGTTTTTCTTTTATTCAGCCCAGCTTCTTGTCAACAAACGCCGATACAGTGGAGCCATGTCTACACCTTTGATTTCAGGCCTTGATACGACCTCATTCTCCAGCATCATCAGCCCGGGCGACGACCTTTTCCGCTTCGTCAACGGACCCTGGATCGACACCTACGAACTGCCTGATGACCGTTCCCGTTATGGCGCTTTCGACAAGCTCGCCGAAGACTCGGAAAGCCAGATTCACGATATCCTCGAAGACGAAAACTGCCCGGCGCACAAGTCGCAAAGCCTTTACCGCGCATTCCTCGACACCGATGCCATCGATGCAGCCGGCATCAGTCCCATCAAGGATGCACTCGAGCACATCGACGACGCTTCCGACAAGGCGGAACTGACGAAGGTTTTGGGCGAACTGAGCACGGTCGGCGGCCCCGACTTCTTCGATTGCGGAGTATACGGCGACCCCGGTGACCCCGAGCACAACATCCTGCACATCGAGCAGGGCGGCATCGGCTTGCCCGACGAAGCCTATTATCGCGAAGACCATTACGCGCCGATCCGTGAGCAGTATGTGCACATGGCTGCAAGGCTCCTGATGCTGGCCGACTATGGCGACAGCGCGAAATGCGAAGCCGACGCCAGGCGCTTCCTTGAGATCGAGACCAAAATCGCCTCAAACCATTGGGATAACGTGGCCACCCGAGACTCACAGAAGACCTACAACCCCACTGATCTCGAAATGCTCGCCTCCACGCTCTCGCACTTCGACATCGCTTCGTGGCTTTCCGCCTGGCAAAACGCCTATAATACACTGCCCGCCTCGAAGACGCAGCCACTGGCTCTCAAGGCTGCGTTCAATCGCACCATCGTGCACGAGCCGAGCTTCCTTTCGGGCTTCGACAGGTTCTGGGACCAGAGCGAACTCGAAGATCTCAAGCTTTGGGCGCGCGTGACGATGATCAGTGGTTCGGCAAGCACGCTGAGCCGGGATTTCGACAAGACCCAGTTCGACTTCTATGGCAAGGTGCTTTCGGGCGCCAAACAGCAGCGTGACCGTTGGAAGCGCGGCGTCTCGTTGGTCAACAGTATCTGCGGAGAAGAAGTAGGCCGCGAATATGTCCGTCTCCATTTCCCCGAAAGCTCCAAGGAACGCATGGAGCAGCTGGTTTCCAACATCATCGAAGCCTACCGGGTCTCCATCTCCGGTAGCACATGGCTGGGCGAAGCCACCAAGGCGAAGGCTCTCGAGAAGCTTTCGAAGTTCACTCCGATGATCGGCTACACCAATCACTGGCGCGACTACACCGCTCTCGATATCAGGCCGGAAATGAGCCTGATGGAAGACCTCAACGCCGCCGTCGCCTATGAGACGGGTTTCCAGTTCTCCAAGGTGGGCCAAGTCGTCGATCGCGAGGAATGGCTGATGAACCCGCAGACGGTCAACGCCTATTACGAGCCGTCCATGAACGTCATCGTCTTCCCCGCCGCCATCCTCCAGCCCCCGTTCTTCAACGCGGATGCCGACGACGCCGCCAACTATGGCGGTATCGGTGCGGTCATCGGCCACGAGATCGGACACGGTTTCGACGACCAAGGCAGCCAGTATGACGGCGACGGCAAGCTCAATGACTGGTGGACCGCTGAGGACAAGGCGAACTTCCAGAAGCTCACCACAACATTGATCAACCAGTACAACGGATTCATTCCCTCCCAGCTTCAGGAAAAGTACGCGGATGACCTGACTCAGGCCCCGCACGTCAACGGCGCGCTCACTATCGGCGAGAACATCGGCGACCTGAGCGGTGTCAACATCAGTCTGAAGGCCTACGCCTTCGCACTCGACAAGGCAGATGGACGTTCGGTCGACGGTTCGCCGCAAGCGGTTGCGACATCGCTGGCGAGCGCCCCGCAAATCGACGGCTACACCGGCCTGCAGCGCTTCTTCCTGAGCTATGCCTCCATCTGGCGCACCGCACAGCGTGAAGAGCTCACGGAACAGTACCTGCAGATCGACCCGCACTCCCCCGCCGAATTCCGCACCAACGGCATCGTACGCAACGTCGACCTTTACTATCAGGCATTCGACGTGAAGCCGGAAAACAGGCTCTGGCTTGCCCCTGAGCAGCGCGTATCCATCTGGTAGCCAATAGCTCAAGCGTTTCCTCGCTGCGATAACAGATCAGCAAGGAAACGCTTGAGTACAGCCTTGAATTTGTGGTCGGAGCACGTCATTATGATCCGACCACTTTCTTATTGTGTCACGTCAATTTATCCGACCGATGCCACCAATCGATCTGCGCCGGCATGCCCTTCAAACACCTCGCTTGCATCCCACGGGTCTTCGCCAGATTCATCCTCAAACTCGCGATTGCTGCTTGAATCACGACCGGTCATGGCATTGTCTTGGCCGCTATTGCGGTTTTCAGCAACATCTTGATTACCGTCAGGCATAGCACCATGCTCTTCTTGAACAGCCGTCTCGCCTTGCGGCGGCTCCGACCCGGCGGACTCGGTGCCATGCGTGTTCCCCTGTTCCTTCACACCAGGTTTCACCCTTTGGAATGCCGAAATACCGAAACTCAAATCATGTCCGACGCTCGTGGCTTCCATCACCATTCTGCTGTGTTTTGTGCCGTCACGGGTCCATTCCTCGGTCGCCAAATTGCCTGTGGCGATGACCGGATCACCTTTCTTGAGGCTTGAAAGCACATTATCCGCCAGTTGTCGGAACACCTTGACGGTAATCCACGTCGTAGGCCGGTCACGCCATTCGTTGACCGCCGGGTTGAAATATCTTGTCGTGCAGCCGATTCTAAACGTTGCGGCTGCCGAGCTTCCTTCCTTCCCGAAACTTTGCGGGTTTGCCCCCATGAATCCTGAAACCGTCACCGTACCTTGTTGTGCCATCGTCTCTGCTCCTTTGAAAAGCAATGCTTATTATCGTGGACTGCGGGATACGTCACCGACAATGGAGTCCAACCGCATTCGCGACCGGATTCCAGCGCTGAAATCGGCTCAAGACGTACCCCGCGGTTCTCCCAGTATGCAAGGCCAATCAACGGATTTTCAAGCCAAAACAGATCCTGTGGTCGAATGCCCCGGGTCCCGGCGTGTTGTGGATGCAATGTGGATGAACAGACCACTGTCCACATCAAAATCCGGAATGTGCACAATACAATCAGGTGCAATCGTCAGGTATCAAAACCAAACGAAGATACGAGACGCAGAATATTGAGAAACAAAGAATAATAAAAATATAAGTATTACAGATATCAAGGCCGTCATACCACTAAAAGCACAACACCACAGCTTGATTTCAGGAAAATATCAATTGGAAGAACAACTACAGATATTGGGATTCCTGAAACAGCAAGGAATCCCAATATATACTACTTTGAGGCTAAAAGCATCGAAAAGATGACGAATCACTCACTCATAGTCGTAGAAACCGTGGCCGGCGGACTTGCCCAACCTGCCTTTGTCGATATACTCCTTCTTGATGCGTTCCGCGAACTCACGCTGTACCGAGTCCTTGCTGTCCTTGGAAAGGTTATAGGGAGTCATCATACCGACGGTGTCATAGATCTGGAACGGGCCGGCGGGAGCGCCCGTGGCGATGCGCCAGGTCTTGTCGATATCCTCGGCCGAAGCCACACCACGCACCCACAGGTCCGCAGCGGCGTTGAGCAGCGGCACCAGCAGCGAGTTGAGCAGGTAGCCGGGCTGTTCCTTCATCACACGGATCGGGACCATGCCGATTTCCTCGGCGAACTGCGCGACCTCCTCGAAGACGGCCGGATCGGTCTTCGGCTGAGCCATGACCTCGCCGGTGTTGAACTTCCAGATCTCATTGGCGAAGTGCAGGCTCATGAACTTCTGCGGGCGATCCACGAACGGGGCCATCTTGCTTGGCAGCAGCGTCGAGGAGTTGGTGCAGAAAACGGTCTTCGCCGGTGCATATTGGCTGACCTTCTCCCACGTGCTCTGCTTGATGTCAAGACGCTCGGGGATGGCTTCGATGATGATGTCCGCATCCTTGACCGCGTCCTGCAGGTCGGAGGTGGCACGAATGCGCGAGACGGCGGCGTCGAGCTTCTCATCGGTGGCATCAGGAATATCGCGTTTGTACTGCTTCTTCAGATATTCCCAGCGCTCGGGAAGGTCGGCCAAAATCTCGTCACTGATATCATAGGCGACAACATCCTTGCCCTTGTATGCCGACTGGAAAATAATCTGTGAGCCGAGGACGCCTGTGCCCAAAACGGTAAGATTCTGCATTGATTTCTTCTTTCGTTGTCATCGCCGCAGATTGCCTTGCGACCAATACGCAGCGACTTGTATATTCGGCAAATGCATCAATCCTCGATGCCGCTCCGAATCCGTACATCATTTATTCTACAGGGATGCACACCGTTTATTCTACAGAGAATATGGCTAATATCACATTTGAATCACTGATTGGCTAGAATTGTTCTCTATTTCATAGATTTTATTACAATTTATTGAATTCAATCAGTGCTGAAACGAAAATGTGGCTGCTTCCGACAACAGGAAACAGCCACACCTATTTGCGAACAGGTACGATTCAGAGCATTGCCTGGTAGCGTTCGGACAAAGTATCAGCAGCCTTATCCGCCTCAACCTTCACCATGTTCTCGCCATTGCGGTCACGAACCTCGATGGTGCCGTCGTTGAGGTAGTCACGGCCGACCACGGCAACCAACGGCACACCAATCAGCTCGGCGTCCTTGAACTTGACACCGGGCGAGACCTTCTTGCGATCGTCGTAAATGACCTCAAGACCCTTGGCCTCGATCTCGGCGACCAGTTTTTCCGCACCGTCGAACGCTTCGTCCTTCTTACCTGTGGCGACCACATGCACCGCGGCAGGCGCGATATTGACCGGCCAGGCCAGACCCTTCTCGTCGTGGTGGGTTTCTGCGATGCAGGCCATAACGCGCGAAACGCCGATGCCGTAGCTGCCCATCCACACCGGCACGGCCTTGCCGTTCTGGTTGAGGACTTTCAGGCCCAACGCTTCGGAATATTTGAGGCCGAGCTGGAAGACCTGGCCGATTTCCACCCCGCGCTCGAAGCTTAGCGGACCGGAACCGTCCGGGCTCATATCGCCATCGCGAACCTCGGTTGCCTCTACGGTACCGTCAGCCTTGAAATCACGGCCATAGACCATGTCGAAGGCGTCCACGCCATTTTTGTCGCCGCCGGTGACCCATGCGGAACCTTCGGCGATATGGGCATCGACCAGATAACGAGCCGGATCCTTGATGGCGGAACCGCCAATGCGAGCCTGCGGGCCCAAAACGGACGGTCCAATATAGCCCTTGACCAGTTCAGGATGAGCTTTCAAATCGGCCTCATTGGCCTCTTCGATCTCGGCAGGCGCGAACTGCGCCTCAAGGCGCTTCATATCGATCTGGCGATCACCGGGCAGAGCCACAACGACGACTTCGCGCCACGGCTTGCGATGATCTTCGTTCTCATCATCGGGCTCGCCGGGGTGCTTGACAGCGATGACGACGTTCTTCAACATATCGGTTTCGGCCCACTTGTGGCCGTCTTCGCGCGGATAGAGCGCATTGCACTGGCTGACCATCTCGTCGATGGTCTTGGCATCCGGCAGATCGCGCAGGGTCATTGCCGGAGTCTCGGAGCAATCGATAGCCGGAACTTCGGGCGTCGTCAGTGCTTCGACATTCCAAGCCTTACCGCTCGGCGCCTTGGCGAACGTATCCTCACCAATGGCCATCGGAGAAAGGAATTCCTGCGATTCGAAGCCGCCCATCGGGCCGGAAACCGCGTGGACCATGATGTAGTCCAAATCAAGACGCTTGAAGATGCGCTCGTAGGCATCACGCTCCTCGACATAGGCCTTCTTGAGTCCGTCCTCATCGATGGTGAAGGAATAGCCATCCTCCATGATGAACTCGCGGCCACGCACCAGGCCGGCACGCGGGCGGAACTCGTCGCGGTACTTGGTCTGGATCTGGTAGAGCGTGACCGGCAGATCCTTATAAGAGGAATACATGTCTTTGACAAGCAAAGTAAACATTTCCTCGTGGGTCGGCGCGAGCAGGTAATCGGCCTCGTGACGGTCCTTCAGACGGAAGATGTTCTCGCCGTACTCCTCCCAGCGATGCGTCGCCTCATACGGTTCCTTCGGCAGCAGAGCCGGGAAATGGACTTCCTGGCCGTCGATGCCGTTCATTTCCTCGCGGACCACGGCCTCGATCTTGTTGAGGACGTTCAAGCCGAGCGGCAGCCAGGTCCAGATGCCGGGCGCGGCCTTGCGAATATAACCGGCTCGCTGGAGCAGGCGCGCCGAGTCAACGTCGGCGTCGGCGGGGTCCTCACGCAGCGTGCGCAGGAACAGGGTGGACATACGAAGTGCTTTTGTCATGGTTCCTAAATTATTCGCGCGAGCCGACATTGACGACGTTACGGCATATGATGGAAGAACTTCCATTCCCTTACGACACAGTGATTAACCGTTATTTTCAGACCACCAAACAATCGATATAATGCTGGCCATTCGATATCAGTGATTATAAGTCGAAACGACTTAGAACAGCTCGTCCTGGGCGAATTCGTCGGTGTCGCCGGCAAGCTGACCGCTAGCCTGTTTGGTAAAGGCATCGCTGCCTTCCGATTCGAGACGGGCACAGGCGGCCTTGGAATTATCCCGCAGCTGGCCGTCGAGCAGAACGGCATCGGGCGAGACCATGAACGCGCGTTCGCTGATGTCGTCCAGATAAAGGCCGTTGAGATTTTCCACACGTGAAAGCGCCACGTAACCCATACCGGGCGCGAACGTGCGACGCAGGTTCATCACTGCACGATCGAGGGTCATACCCTGCGACTTGTGGATGGTGATGGCCCACGCGCAACGCAAAGGAACCTGTTTGACACTGGCCAGCACCGCCTCGCCATCCATCATGTCCCACGATGCCTGCTTCATGGTTACCGTATTACCATTTTCGAAAGCAACAATCGGCCAGCCGCCTTTGGCCTCGGAAACGAAGCCCTGCACCCTGCCGATGGATCCGTTGACATACTGATGGTCGGCATCGTTGCGCAACGCCATCACGGCCGCCCCTGTTTTCAGCTCCAGCTTTTCCGGGGCGAGCATGTTCTTTTTAAGACGTTTGACCAAGTCTGCGGGACCCGAGGATTCGGCGACATAGTCGTGCGTTTCGTCGTGAATCTGTGAAAGCCGCAAGTCGTTCAGGGTGTCGGCCTGCTTGTTGACAGGGAAAAGATGGACTGCCACCTCACCTAATGCTGGAGCCTTGCCCAGACATCCAGCAAGCACGTCGTGGTCCTCCTGGGTCACGTCGCCCTCGCGGATATCGGTAAGCACGGTAAGCAATTGACCATCGTCTTGACGATGCTGTTCCGTCAAGTAGCAGACTACGGGATTGAGCTCGTCCCAGACCAGCGATTCGGTTACGAAGCCGTCGGCATCCTTGCCGGCATCGGCATAGCGTTGCCGTGACATCAGAAATTCAGGGCTCGGCGGCACGTCGTCGCGGCGGAACGATTTCTTGACCGGGGGCAGCTGGAAGAAATCCCCGGACAGCACGACCTGCAGCCCGCCGAACGGCTCGGGGCTATGCCGCAACGCGCGGCAGACATCGTCTACCATGTCGAAAAGCCAAGCCGGAAGCATCGAAACCTCATCGATGACGAGGACATCGGCGGCTTCGATCTTGCGCTTGCGTCGGGAGCGAATGCGTTTCATCAGTTGTGGTGTCATGACCTGCGAGACGCCTACGCCAGACCAGGAATGGATGGTCTGACCGTTGATATGAGTGGCGGCAATGCCGGTGGAGGCTGTGACAGCGACGGATGCGCCATGGGCACGGGCGGAACGGATGAATTCGTTCAGGACGTAGGTCTTGCCGGCTCCGGGAGCACCGGTGATGAACACGTTCGCCCCCGCGTCGAGAATCGTCAACGCCTCCGCCTGCTTCATGCCGCTCCTCCCCTTCTCTTTAGCCAACTGTTATCGATTCAATGCGACCAAAAGCATCATATAGCGTGCTTTTCGTTCAGATTTTCACTGCGACTAAAAGCACGAAAATCGACGGGAAAACGTGCTTTTGGTCGCATCATCTACCTTGGCGCTACTTTGCCACGACGAAAAGCACGCTGCCGTTCCGCAACCTACTTGTTGAGCAGGCTCGTGGCCTCGATATCGGCCTCGATCTTCTTGGACTGTGCATCGTCCGGACCGGGCGACGGAGCCATGAAAGCCTCGCGATAGTAACGCAGCTCATCCAGCGACTCGATGATGTCGGCGAGCGCACGGTGTCCACCGTTCTTGGGCGGACGGTTCATGTAGACCGCCGGATACCAGCGACGTGCGAGCTCCTTGATGGTGCTCACATCGATGCTGCGATAGTGCAGGTGGCTCATGAAGTTAGGCATATAGTGGTCAAGGAACTTCTTGTCGCTGCCGATGGTGTTGCCGGCGAGCAGCGGCTTGACCCCGTCAGGAGTAAAGCGGGCGACGTAGTCGGTGACCTTCTTTTCGGCATCGGCCAAGCTCAGCCCGGTCTCCCACTCGTTGATCAGGCCGGAACGGGTGTGCATCGCGCGCACGAAATCGCCCATGTGGTCGACGGCCTTCTGCGAGGGCTTAATAACATAGTCCACGCCTTCGTCGAGCACCTTGAGATTGAAGTCGGTCGGCACCACAGAGACCTCGACAAGCTCATCGCCGCCGAAGATATCGAGGCCGGTCATCTCGCAGTCAATCCAAATCAGGCGGGAATCCTCCGCCGAATACGTCTCGTCATCCTGAGCATTCACCATAATATTGACCCTTTCGCTGCCACTAACAGAACTCTACACACTATCTCACATGCGTGACCGAACAAATTGGAGTACCTGTCACCTCTTTATTTGCCTAAAATCTACTTTCCCTCCAAGCAACGATACGGCACCAGCAACAACTACCGTAACCACAGCACCTACGCCACCTATGATTTTCCCAATGAACTTTTTATTTGAAGCATCCATTTCAGCCTTTTTATCCAATACCTGCATCATTCGATCGATTAACTGATCCCGTTGATTGAAAGTCAAATCATCATTCATGGAAGCTTCGATAATATCGATAACGCGATCACATAAAGCGTCGAAATCCTGAACACTATGCGAATTTTGATCCAAGGCTTTCGATGATATATCTTTAAAATCGGACATCACTTGGACTGACGTCTCAGCAAATTCCGGGAATTGCTTAAATGCATTGATAGCAACTTCCCTATCCATATCCGGCAAAAGTGAGGCAAAACTCATAATTTTGTCCTTCGACATGTGACGAAAATCAGGAATGTCTAAAGTATCAAGAACTTGCTGCTCACTAAGCGTCTTTGCCATTTCTTTTCTCACTCTCTAAGAGCATCGCATACCAATATAAAAATTGGGTATCCATCGCACATGGAATACCCAATTAATTCTAATTAGATTGCCGATTTTTCATCAGTCGTTGTGGAAACCGCTGTAGTTCGGGGCCTCCGTCGTCATCACGATGTCGTGCGGGTGCGATTCGCGCAAGCCGGCAGTGGTGATGCGGATGAAGCGGCCCTTTTCGGCCATTTCCTTGATGTTGTGGGCTCCGATGTAGAACATCGACTGATGCAGGCCGCCGATCATCTGGTAGAGCACTGCATTCAGGGAGCCGCGATACGGCACTTCTCCTTCGACGCCTTCGGGGATGACCTTGTCGTTGCTGGTCACGTCGGCCTGGAAGTAGCGGTCCTTGGAATAGGACTTCTTGCCACGCGGAGCCATCGCACCCAGCGAGCCCATGCCGCGGTAAAGCTTGTACTGCTTGCCGTGCAAGAGCACCTTTTCACCCGGAGTCTCGTCGCAGCCGGCGAGGGCGCCGCCGAGCATGACGGTCGAGGCACCGGCCACAAGAGCCTTGGCGACATCGCCGGAATAATGGATACCGCCGTCGGCGATGCAAGGCACGCCGGCCGCGCGACAGACTTGGGCCGCATCGTAAACAGCCGTGAGCTGCGGCACTCCAACGCCGGCGACCACGCGTGTGGTACAGATGGAACCGGGGCCGACGCCTACCTTGACAGCGTCGACACCGGCATCGATCATGGCCTGGGCGCCGGAAGCGGTCGCCACATTGCCGCCGATGATCTGCACGCCGTCGAACGCACGATCGGACTTCAGGCGCTTGATCATATCGAGAGCCAGATGCGCCTCGCCGTTCGCGGTATCGACCACCAGCGCGTCGACGCCAGCCTCCATCAGCGCCGAGGCACGCTGCCAGGCATCACCCAGGAAGCCGATGCCAGCAGCCACGCGCAGACGACCCTGGTCGTCCTTGGTGGCGTCAGGATATTGCTCCGTCTTCACGAAGTCCTTGACGGTGATGAGCCCGGCGAGTTTGCCTTCGTCATCAATCAACGGCAGCTTTTCGACCTTGTGCTTGGCAAGCAAATCGTGTGCATCTTCACGTGAGATGTTTGCGGGCCCGGTAATAAGCCCGTCCTTGGTCATCACATCCTTGACCTTAAGCTTGTCATAATCCTCAGAGGCGATGAAGCGCATATCACGGTTGGTGATGATGCCGAGCACCTTGTTGTCGCTGTCGACCACAGGCAGGCCCGAAATATGGAAGCGGCCACACAGCTTGTCGAGATCGGCAAGGGTGGCCTCGGGGTTGACGGTGAGCGGGTCGGTGATCATGCCCGATTCACTGCGCTTGACGATATCGACCTGCGAGGCCTGATCGTCGATGGAAAGGTTGCGGTGCAGCACGCCGATGCCGCCGTTACGAGCCATGGCAATGGCCATGTCCGATTCGGTGACCGTGTCCATAGCCGCGGAAATCATGGGCACCTTCATGGTGATTTCACGGGTCAGATGCGTGGTGGTGTCGACCTGCGAAGGAATGACGTCGGTCTCGTTGGGAAGCAGCAGAACGTCGTCGTATGCCAATCCCATCTTTGCAAAAACAGGAGGCAGAGGATTGAATGATGACTGGATATCAGGTTGAGAATTTAAAGCCATAGCACAACTATATGGGCGTGGGATGACGAGCAGTACTCTTTGTTGGTATTACTGGTGCTTTCGGGAATGTCGCGCATTGCGCACCTCAGGACCCTCTGTTTTCTGTATTTCAAGCCAGCGGCGCATCAAGTAAGGCGAAAGCGTCAGAATCGTCAGAATCACTGCGGCGATGAGCATGCCGACGGCCACATACTTCCACTTGAAGAAGAGAATCATGATGGAGCCGAAAGAAATCAGCGCCGCCCAACCCCAGAGGATGAGCACCGCTCCCTGCACGCTGTGGCCGATGCGCAGCATCCGGTGATGCAGGTGCATGCGGTCGGGATGCATCGGCGACTGGCCTTTGCTCAGGCGGCGGATAATCGCCAGACACATGTCGAGCACAGGCAGGAAGAGCACAAGAATCGGCAGGAGGATGGGCATGAAAGCGGGCAGATAAAGGCTGGTATGCACGGAGGCCGGGTCAAGGTGGCCGGTCATGATGATCGAGGCGCAGGTAATCATATAACCCAGGAGCATCGAACCGGAGTCCCCCATAAAGAGCTTCGCAGGGTGCCAGTTATGGAGCAGGAAGCCGACGCAGATACCGACCAAAGCGACGTCCAACAACGTAGCCATCGAGGCATAGCTGGGCGTGGAACGAGCAATCACGTAGGAATAAACCGCAAACGCGATGCCGCCAATGGCCACAATGCCGGATGCCAGGCCGTCAAGCCCATCGACGAAATTGACCGCATTGATCGAAGCGACAATCAAAAATGCCGTAATGGCCATGGAAATACTCGGCGAGGCCGTCACCAACGAGCCGAACGGCAGGAAGATGATCTGCACACCTCCCCAGGCGACAAATACGGAAATCAGGAGCTGGCCGGCGAGTTTGAGCATCCAATCCAAATCCCAGAGATCATCGGCCACACCCAACAGACAAATCAGCGCCGCACCAATCAGTACGACCCACGCCTGGTTCGACCCTACGAAAAGACCTGATATGAAAGGCATTTTGCTGGCGAACACTATCGCGACGGCAAGGCCTATCAACATCGCCAACCCGCCCATACGCGGGGTGGGTACCGTGTGCACATCACGAGCCCGGACTTCGCCTACCGCGCCGATTTCGATGGCGAGATGACGAACCAAGGGGGTGACCAGCCACGTGGCCCCTCCCGCGATCGCGGCGATGAACAGATAGACTCTCACGCGTTCAGACTCCCGCCTTCGACATCCATCAGCGCGGCACGGATCTGCGCCTCGTTGATTACGCCCTCGCGCACGATCGAAATCCCGTCGCGCTCGTTTGCGTCGGCGGCGACCACCGTGCTGGCGACATGGCTGACGGTCGGCCCGCCGTCGAGGTAGAGGTCGACATCATCGCCAAGCGCCGCCACGGCCTCCTCAACCGTCTGCGGACTTTCCCCACCGCTGCGGTTCGCGCTGGAACAGGCCAAAGGACCGGTGGCACGCAGCGTCTTGAGGCAGGCTTGCGAATCCGGTACACGCACGGCCTGGGTTTTGCTGCCGTTCATTTCCTTACGTAACGTCACCAGTCTTGATCCGGCTTCGGCCACGGCAATCGGCGAAAATGGTCCGGGCAGAAAAGCCTTGGCAAGCCGATCGAGGGGAACCGGAAGATACAGTCCGAGCCCATCCAAATCATCGACGGATGACAACAGCACCTGCAATGCCTTGCTGCGAGGACGACGCTTCGCCTCATAAATCCGGCTTACCGCCTCGGCGCTGAAGGGACTCGCGGCGACGCCATAGACCGTGTCGGTCGGCAATACCACAAGCCCGCCGTCTTTGACAATCCTTGTAGCCATCGCCAAGGATTCGTCATCGATTGCACGCACATCGCTCATATTGCCTCCAACACAAAGTATGCCTTAATTGCATCATTGTGCCCCGACTTCGCCGATGTTGTTATCATCCTTCGATACATATGCACCGATATAATAAAGCACACATCGGGCTCAGCAAGCTCCACGCCAATAAGCACTAGCGTAAAGGAACCAACATGACATCCAAGCCACCAGTCGAACTGCGTACCCCACGCAAATCGGAACGAGAAGAGATGCTCGCCGGCAATCTGCACAACGCCGCAGACCCGGAGCTCGACCGTCTGCGCAACAAGGCGGCCGAACTGTGTGAACGGTTCAACAGCACACCTCGCAACGACAGGGAAACGCGCGAGGCCATCCTCGACGAGCTGTTGCCCAACCGCGGCGAAGGCGTCGAAATCGTCGGCAACATCGCTTTTGACTACGGCATCCATACCACTATCGGTGACAGGGTGTTCATCAATTTCAATTTCACCGTGCTTGATACGAACTATGTCACCATCGGCGACGACGTGCTTTTCGGACCGAACGTATCCCTGCTTCCTGCCATGCATCCGTTGCGCTGGCAGGACCGCAATTTGCGGTTCACGGAAGACGGTGAAGGTTACGACTACGAGTATTCCAAGCCGATAACCATCGGCAAAAACTGCTGGTTCGGCGGCAATGTGACGGTGCTCGGCGGAGTCAACATTGGTGAGGGATCGGTCATCGGCGCCGGCGCCGTGGTCACCCACAACATCCCAGCCAACAGCGTGGCCGTAGGCAATCCGGCACGGGTCATCCGCACCATCACCGACGACGATGCAGCGGCGAATCAGGATTACGCGCAATGAATCGCCCGCAAGGCCGCAGATACTTGATCTGATACCCGCGGCTTTGCTGCTGTTACCGGTTTTACCTGCGCATGTTTTTAAGTATGCGCAGGTTTTTTTAAACGTTGACATCGAACGAACAACATACCGTAATCGGGATGCCCCTCGGTTACGCGCGAATCAGGCGAATGCTGTCCTTATTCTTTGATGGCGAAGAGATAACGTGGACGACCGGTAAGGTCTTCGCCGGTACGGGCCGAGCGGAAACCGTGGGCTCTGGCAAAATCGGTGAGCAATTGTGCTTGCGAAATGTCGTGTTCCATCACCAACGCCCCGCCGTTGCGCAGGAGTTTCGCTGCACGCAAGATGATGCGTTCCGGAGTATAGGTGCCGTCGGCGGAACCGCCATATAACGCCATTTTCGGATCATGGTCACGTACTTCGGGCTGCTCGGGAATCTCCGCGATCGGAACGTAAGGCGGGTTGGTGACCACGGCGTCGATCGTTCCGTCCAATTGCGAAAGCGTCATGGCATTCGTAGCGTCGGCGTGGAAAAGATGATAGTTGTAGCCAGCCAGCGAATGGTCTTTGAATACCTTCTGTTGGTTACGCTTCGTCCATTCGAAGGCATCTTGGGAAAACTCGACGGCCCAAACCTCGCTGCCCGGCACTTCGGTGACCAGAGACAGACCAATCGCTCCGCTCCCGGCACACAGATCTACCAGACGGCTTGGTTTGATGTTTTCGTGGGTGAGCCAGTCGATGGCCGCTTGTACCACGGTTTCGGTCTCCGGGCGGGGAATGAAGGCACCCGGTCCGACTACCAAATCCAAATAACGGAACGGGGCATGACCGACGATATATTGCAACGGCTCGCGCTGCTTGCGTCGGGCTACCATCACCGCAAAACGGCGAATCGCAGCATCGTCGGCGTCGCTCAATGCATTACTTTGTTCGGCATTGCGCGCATCAGAGAACTTGCCGGGCGCAGGGTCTGAATCCGCGGCAGCGCTATTCTCAACCGGCTTATTGCCGGAATCGCCGCCGTCAATGCGTTGCACGTTGACGCCTTGAGTCGAATCGTCTGTTATCACGCTATGCAATGGTGTATCCAGCAATATCGATTTTTCGACATCGTTGGGCGTCACCCCGAATGCCTCGGCGAGCAACAGTTTTGCGTCATTTCGCGGCGTTTCAATGCCGGCATCCTTCAACCAGCCAGCGGCTTCCTGCAAGATATCGGAAGTCGAACGGGCCACGTATTCCGCCATTATCCTGCCCCTTGCTCAGTCGGTTTTGGCGAGGCGAGCGGCCTCATCGGCCTGGATATCACTGTCGATGACGGCTTGGAGGTCACCGTCGAGCACCTGGTCAAGGTTGTAGGCCTTGTAGTTGGTGCGGTGGTCGACGATGCGGTTTTCGGGGAAATTATAAGTGCGGATGCGTTCGGAACGGTCGAGCGAGCGCACCTGGGAGTGACGCATGTCGGCCGCTTCGGCCGCTTCCTTTTCGTGTTTCATCGCCAGCAGGCGGGATTTCAGCACGCGCAGTGCTGCCGCGCGATTCTGGATCTGCGACTTTTCGTCCTGCATGCTCACCACGATGCCGGTGGGGATATGGGTCATACGCACCGCGGAATAGGTGGTGTTCACAGACTGCCCGCCGGGGCCGGAGCTCATGAAAATGTCAATCTTGAGATCTTTTGGATCGATTTCGATCTCATCGTCATCTTCATCCGCTTCAGGAAAGACGATGACACCAGCCGCGGAGGTCTGGATACGTCCCTGCGATTCGGTGACAGGGATACGCTGCACACGGTGCACGCCGCCCTCGTATTTGAGACTCGCCCACACCCCGTCTTCAGGGGCCGGATTGCCCTTGGCTCGAATGGCGACCTGTACGTCCTTAACGCCGCCAAGCTCGGTGGAGTTTTCGCTTTGAATGGTGGTGCTCCAGCCGCGTTTCTCGGCATAACGGGTATACATACGCAACAGATCGCCCGCGAAGAGCGCCGCTTCTTCCCCACCGGTGCCGGCCTTGATTTCCATAATCGTGTCGCGCACATCGTCGGGGTCGCGCGGAATCAGCGCACTACGCAACTTCTCTTCGGCAGGAGCTATCAACGCCTCAAGCCGTTTGGCTTCCTCGGCGAAGTCCGCGTCCTCACCGGCCATTTCCTTGGCGGCTTCGGCGTCATCGCGGGCGTGCTGCCATGCACGATAGGCGTTGACAATGCTGCCGAGCTGGGCATGGCGACGCCCCAGCTTGCGAATCGCTTTCGGGTCGGAGGCGACCTCGGGCTGGCTCATCTGCCGCTCGATGTCCTGATACTCCTCCAACGCGCTTTGCGCCGCAGGGAATTGCTGGTCTGCCATGCAAAAGTCCTTTTATCAAATATTCGAAATTCTTAAACGTTAAAAATACCGGAAAATAGGTATGAAAAACGCCAGCCCGGATTCGGGTCCGCAGACCCGAACCAGCGAGGCTGGCGAATGAAGGATGCTACTTGGTCTTCTTGCCGTAGCGCTTCTCGAAACGGGCGACACGGCCGCCGGTATCGAGAATCTTCTGCTTGCCCGTGTAGAACGGGTGGCAGTTCGCGCACACATCAACCGTCATGTGATCGCCCTTGGCGGTGCTGCGCGTGACGAAAGTATTGCCACAGGAGCAGGTAACCTGCACTGTGTGATAATCGGGATGAATACCCTGCTTCATAATGTCTCCTAAGGAATTCAGGTGACCCGGGTCGCCTAACCCCAATGGCCAGACGTGAACCGGAACTTTGATATTCTATCAGCGAGCGTTGACTTGCCCCTTTTTCGATGTGCCAAAATGTCAGGCATCTCAAAAGCAACTTGAATCAACCGTACGCTCAAGCAGTACAACAGATCGCAATGCCGAATCATCCCGATTTCGTCTTTCGGCTGATTGCCACAACGTTTCAACATGACGTAAATCCAGCTACACGGCCGTCGAAATCACTTGATACCTTAAGATCATCGACAATTAAGCAAAGGAGCCAACGATGACCGATATGCTGTATTTTGAAACGCACGGCAAGACCCACACGGTGTATCTTCCCAGCCACGAACGTGCCTTGGAAATCGAAACCGACATCATGGCCAACCCGTCCGGCATATTCCCCATAGAAATCGTCTTCGGCAAAAAGACGTACACCGTCTACATCAATCCCAAGGACTGGAGCTACTGGCAGTTCATGGAGACAAAAGGCACAATCAAAGTCACGCCGAGTTTCTGAAAGACAGATGTCACAGAGAACCAGCGATAAGTGGGGCCTCAGGGGCTTGAACCCTGGACCGACGGATTATGAGTCCGCTGCTCTAACCGACTGAGCTAAAGCCCCACGTTGGCAAAACCAACTTCTTTACTTTACCAAACGCTCTGACCAGCGACACTACAGCGAAACGTCAAATCAGGCAACGACTTGTGCAATCAAGACAAATGGCATCTTCCGTCATTACACAACGAAAGATGCCATTTTGGTTTTATTGTCGCCTATTTGCATCCGGCAGATTTCATTCCCTGCTTCTTACCGCACGACCGGAAGCAAACCGATCCAGTGCACCCGTTTTGGCGATGGCGCGATAGAGGAACCAACTCATTACACCCGCAATGAGGATACCGCCGATAATCTCGCAGGTCATGTGGGTAAGCCCTCGCGGGCTGACCAGCGCTACCCCCTGCAGACGGGTGAACAGCACATAGAAGCCGTATTCCAACGCCGTCAGCGCTCCAGAGATGAGGGTCAGTGGGAGGTTGAATTTCCGGTAACGAAAAACGGCGAACGGCACTTCGGCGAAGATGCCCTGCAACGCCGCCGAAATGAAGACGAAAGTAAAGGAATACTGGTTGCCGAACAGCGTTTCGGTCAGACTGCCGATGATATTGACGTAGATCGCGGCACCGGGCTTGCGGATGATGAGCAGCGCCAGCGGGCCGGAGAAGTACCAGAACGCGTGGAACAGACTGGTGATGCCAGGAAGGACGGCACGCAGCAACGGAGCGATCCATGCGTAGGCGAAATTGAATCCCCAGAAAACGATGCCGCAAGCCACACCAAGCGCCGCACCAAGCGCAATATCGGCGGCACGCCAGCGTAAACGCGACACTTTGACGACCTGCGGGTTTACGAATGAATCAGAACCGCGGTTTTGCCCTGCTGCCCTGCTTGGATTGCTGCGATCACTGGGAGAAGATTGATTGCTTGATGAAGTTTCTGGTTTTTGGGCATAATTGGCCACGGTCATTCCTTGTATACAAGCTGCGCACGGCGTTTTTAATCGCGACGCCCCTTGACCTGCGCAGTTCGGGCGGAGACGCCAAACGACACTCTATCAGCATCAGATATGCAGGCACACCACCGGTGCTATCGACGCTGGTTATGGCCTACGCCAAATCTTTGATACCACTTCAAAATCCTTGAAAAACCGATCATTCACGCAGAAGAGGCATTACGAAAAATACGACAGGGCAGCAAAACCACCATCAGGAATTGATAAATGC
This sequence comes from Bifidobacterium sp. ESL0784, assembly GCF_029433295.1. Classification (GTDB taxonomy): domain Bacteria; phylum Actinomycetota; class Actinomycetes; order Actinomycetales; family Bifidobacteriaceae; genus Bifidobacterium. Next base: position 94,680 of record NZ_JAQTHV010000004.1, on the reverse strand, counting down.
CAACGGATTGTCTATGAATCTGCGCAACCCGACCTGTGCCGCGCCCAAAAGCGCCGGCCGAGTATTGACATCAGGCAGCAGCACCCGTGGCTGGACTTCCGGATAGCTCAGTATTTGCAGCTCCAGCTCATGGCTGAGCCGACGGGTCAGCGCCTTGCCGAAGCGATCCCACAGCCCTCCCAGGACAACGGTATCAATATCAAGGACATTGATGGCCGACGCAAGCACCGACGCCAGGGCCCTTACCGCCCGATCAACCGCACCAACGGTACGGGCATCGTGCATCTTGTATCTCTCAAGCAGTTCATCCACCACTTCCATCTTCGTCGAGACCCCGGGGCCGGCGACACCGGAAGCCTCCACCAACGCCTTGCGCCCGGCATACATTTCCAAGCATCCGCAACGTCCACAGGCGCATTGCGGCCCGTCGAGAGCCACAGAGACATGGCCAAGCTCGCCGGCGAAGCCGGAATCGCCGCGGTCGACCTGCCCGTGCCGGACGATGGCTCCACCGATGCCGATATCCGTGGAGATGTAGATGAACGAATCGGTCGGGCTAATCACGCTTTTCCCTTTTCGCGGTGTGGCATAACCCGGTATCTGCGCCAAAGCGGCCAGATTCGCCTCATTGTCTGCAAGGGCGTCGAGCCTTTTGACCACGTTGAAGCTCGAAAGCTCGAGTTTCTTCCATCCAAGGTTTTTCGCCGACAACAGCATCATATCGTCGGTGACAAGTCCGGGAAGTGCCAAAACGGCGCCGACGACGGTTAAGCCCTTTTGTCCGATTTCCTCTTCGCCGACGCTTACCAGTTCGTCAAGTTGTGCGAACACTTCCTCGGGATCGCTGGCTTCCATGGAACGGCTCACCCAACGCTGGGAAACCACGGAACCATCAAGTGCCAGTACCGTATAGCCATATCCGTCGGTGTTGATCTGCAGCCCTATCGAACAAAACCGTCGGCCGGAAATATTCAGCGGCGTGCTGGGCCTGCCATAAGTCGTGCCGGCGGAAACCGGTTTCCCCTCCTCCAGCGCCTCGGAAGAGATCAGCATGGGCACCAGAAGCGACATCGTGGCTTTCGTCAGCCCAGTGGCCTTCGCCAGTTTGGCGCGGCTCATGGGTTTGGGCGATTGGAGCAAGGTGGAGAGAACCACTGAAAGATTATGATTACGCAAATCATCCTGATTGATGCTTTTCAGCGCCATAGCCGCCTCTTTTCAAAGATATGTTCACTGTATCAGGCGGGGTGAAACACTGCGTAACAAAAGGAACACACGGTGTCATTGAAATAATACATTGATTTAACTAATATGAATAATGAATAGTAGGTACACTGATTTCAGACGCGGCGGTACAGACACGTAGCGGTGTCCGGCATATCTCGAAAGGCGTGAATAATGACGAGGCTACCATCACATGACGGTTCCAATCAGACGACATTGGTGGCGGGAGTCGATACTTCGACACAGTCGACCAAGGTCCGCGTGACCGACGCCGCCACCGGCGAACTCGTGCGTTTCGGCCAGGCAAAGCATCCTGACGGCACGAGCGTCGATCCCGAATACTGGTGGCAGGCCTTTCTTGAAGCTTCGAAACAGGCCGGTGGCCTCGCCGACGTTTCGGCTTTGGCCGTCGGCGGGCAGCAGCACGGCATGGTGCTGCTCGACAAGCGCGGCCGGGTGATCCGCGACGCATTGCTATGGAACGACACGCGTTCGGCGCCGCAGGCCGAAAACCTGATCACACGGCTCGGGGCACCGGAACGTACCAGCGAGGACGAGCCGGAAGACGTCGTGGCTCGCGGAAAGCAACGTTGGGTGAAGGCCGTGGGCTCCTCGCCCGTCGCCTCCTATACCTTGACCAAGCTCGCCTGGGTCGCAGAAAACGAACCTGAAAATGCGACGAGAATTGCGGCCATCTGCCTGCCGCACGATTGGCTGAGCTGGCGCATCGCAGGATTTGGACCCGTCGAAGAAGGCGAGGACGCTCATCTGGATGCCCTCTTCACCGACCGTTCCGATGCCTCGGGCACCAGTTATTTCGATTCCGCCAACAACACCTACCGCTACGACCTGATCGACATGGTTCTTGGCCGTCATGATGTCATCCTTCCCAAAGTGCTCGGTCCCCGCGATTTTGCACCCGTGAAGGCCTCCCCCGCAGTTGCCGGCACATCCGTTGACGGCGGTTGCCTCATCGGGCCCGGCGGAGGCGACAACGCCATGGCGTCTTTGGGCCTCGGAATGTCGGTAGGTGACGTGAGCGTTTCACTGGGTACGTCCGGCGTCGCCGCGGCCATCGCCGAGAACCGGGTATACGACCTGTCCGGTGCCGTTTCAGGCTTCGCCGATTGCACAGGGCACTATCTGCCGCTGGCCTGCACCATCAACGGCTCGCGGATCATGGATGCCGGCTGCGCCGCACTCGGTGTGGATTACGATGAACTGGGACGGCTTGCCCTTGCCGCCGAACCCGGCGCAGGTGGCCTCACCCTGGTCCCCTATTTCGACGGCGAGCGCACGCCAAACCGACCGGACGCCAGTGCAACCATCACCGGCATGACACTAGCCAACACCACCAAAGAGAACTTTGCCCGCGCCTTCATCGAGGGGCTCTTGTGCTCGCAGCGCGATTGCCTTGAAATCATCAAGTCACTGGGCGGCAGCATCAACCGCATCCTTCTGATTGGCGGCGGCGCGAAATCCGAAGCCGTACGCACCCTGGCCCCTGCGATTTTCGGCATGAGCGTCACCCGTCCGGCCACCGACGAATACGTGGCCATCGGAGCGGCGCGTCAGGCCGCCTGGGTACTCAGCGGACAGGCCGATCCCCCGCAGTGGAATCTTAGCATCGACGGCACCGAAACCTCAGAGCCCACTCCCGAAGTCTACGAGGCTTACGTCAGGGCGCGTGGCTGAAGGCTAATCAGATTCGGTTGCCCCGCCCATTGCTGCCTTCCACTCGTCGGCATCCCAGTCTTCCGGCACGTCATGGATGACTTTGCAAGGGTTGCCGACCGCGACGCTGTTGGCGGGGATGTCGCGGACGACCACCGAACCGGCACCGATGACACTATTGTCGCCGATGGTCACGCCCGGGCAGACCACAACGTTGCTGCCAAGCCACACATTGTTGCCGATGACCACGTCCTCGTTGTGCTGCCAGCCTTGAAGACGCGGCTCGACGGGAACCGCATGGTTGGGCGTGCAGATGCTGCAACGCGTGCCGATCAGGCAGTCGGAACCGATCGTTATCGGCCCTCCTCCCACAATCAGCAGATCCATGTTGATGAATGTCCGCTCGCCGATCTTGAGCCCCAGCCCATAGTCCAGATGAATCGGCGGCCGAAAATCAACACCTTCTTGCGCTCCCGGCACGAGTTCACGGAAAAGGCGCATCGCTTCATCGGGATCATCGAAATAGATCCGGTTGATCTTCGCGCAGGTCGATTGCGATTGCCAGGTCAGTTTCGGCAGAATCTCGGACTTGCGGTACTGCAGCCATTCATCATTGAACAGTTTCGCAAAATCCGGGTATTTTGCTTTGAGTTTTTCGACTTCATCTTCCATGTTCCGCTTCAATCCTCACATTCATTATTCGCAATTGGTCCCTGACGCATCAACCATTGCCACGCGGTTCAACAGACAACATTCGCTTGCCGCCAAAGATATGATATGGCCTTTGATCATATAAATCAAACGAATTAATTATATAAAAGGCGGACTTTATCAAAATTGCGTTCTTTGTTCTCGGCAAATGGAGCCAAACATAAAAATCGGATACCGAGCGGAATTCACTCGATACCCGATTTTCAACCGGTCAGATCAGAGCCTTAATGGCTTGTTTTACCTCACAGATCCTGCGCGGCATAGAGGGCGCCGGGAGCGTTGTTCTTGTCGAAACGGTCCGCGGTGACCAAAAGCTTGTCGTTGGTGAAGGCCATCTGGCCCAAGCGCGACATCTCGCGGCCGTAGCCAGAAAGCTTCACGCCGCCGAACGGGATATCAGGCAGCGAGGCCAACGGGGTGTTGACGAACATCATGCCGGTGTAGACCTTCGCGGCCACCTCGGCACCGTGCTCCTTGTCGCCACAGAAGAGCATGCCACCCAAGCCGTACGGGTTGTCGTTGGCGAGCGCCACGGCCTCTTCTTCGCTGTGAACCTTGTAGACCGCAGCCACAGGGCCAAACATCTCGGTCTTGTAGCCGGGGTTGTCGGGGGTGATGTCGGTCAGGATCGCAGGGCGGAAGAACTGGCCATCGGAGTCGATCTCCGGGAAACGGTAGGCAACCTTCGCACCTGCGGCGACTGCGGCGTCGAATGAGCCTTGCAGTTTCTCCTTGGCACGCTTTGAGTTCATCGGGGCAATGGTGGTGCGGGAATCCATCGGGTCGCCAGGAGTGACCCTCGAGAAGGCGTCGATCAGGCCGTCGAGGAATTCGTCGTATACGTTGTCCATGACGATGAAGCGCTTGGCCGAGGTGCAAACCTGGCCGGCGTTGTAAAGGCGGACGCGCCATGCGCATTCGTTGACGTTCTCCATATCGGCATCGCCGAGGACGATGAACGGATCCATACCGCCCAACTCCATGGTGCTCTTCTTCAGAGCCTTGCCCGCGGCACCGGCGACAGCGACACCGCCGCGCTCCGAACCGGTGAGCGCCACGCCCTGAACGCGCGGATCTTCGATGGCTTGCGTGACCTGGTCATAGGTCATGAAGAGGTTGGTGAGCGCGCCCTTGGGAGCTCCGGCCTCTTCGACGACCTCGCAGAAGCGCTTGGCCGAGGTCGGGGTGTTGGATGCGTGCTTCAGAATCATCGTGTTGCCGAGCATGTAGTTCGGCGCGAAGACACGCATGATCTGATAGTACGGGAAGTTCCAGGGCTCGACCATGACGACGACGCCGACGGACTGGTGCAGCACCTGCGCTTGCCCGGCGACGATGCTGTCAAGCTTGTCCGGCTTCAGGAGTTCCTCGCTGTGATCGGCGAACCAATCGGCGATGATCGCGCAAAGCTCCACTTCGCCCGCGGACTCCCCCACGAGCTTACCCATGTCGACGGTGCAGATCTCGGAAAGCTCTGCCGACTTCTTGCGGAACAGCGCGGCGACGTTGTGCAGGATCTTCGCACGCTCGGCGATCGGTTGGCTTTGTGTTTCGTGATACGTTTTGTCGGCCAGATCGATGGTGCTTTTCAGCTCGGCATCAGTGATGAACGGATATTCCTTGACTAATTCATTGGTATACGGATTTACAGTTTGATAAACCATAGCCACCTCCTTGTAGGCAAAATCCATCATACTACATAATTACATCCGGCAAAGCCCGTCCCAGGCGAATCAGAGCTCAAAACTCCAACAAATCATACCCATCAAGATGGCAGGGACACCACAAAACGTCCCTCAAAAAGTTATCGACCCGCCGCAGGAAGGCAGCAGGCCGATAACGAAAAAAGGTTTTGCTCGGAACCGAAGCTCGCCGAGGTTACCAATTCACGTGATCGTTAGGCTCGTCAACAGGCTCATGACGTACACCGGAAAGCATCAGCGCACCCAGCTCCGTGGCTGCACGCTCCTCCCGGTTTTCAAGCTCCGGCGTATCGAAATCCTCTTTGGTGGCCATAAGACTCGTAGCGGTCGGCACGGCGCGGAAGAACGCGAACAGGCCACGCATGACCACATCGGGCACCAAAGCATGACGGTTCGAACCGCCGGTCGCAGCCAAAACCATCGGCATGTTGATGATGGCGTCGCGGGGAACAAGATCCCAGAACGCCTTGAACAGCCCTGAATACGAGGCCTTGTATATCGGTGAAGCCACGATGAGACCGTCGGCCGCAGTGACGGCAGTAATGGCTTCCGTCAGATGATTGCTCAATTCGAAGGTCACTGAAGCCGTCGCGATGTCCTCAGCCATCCCTTTAAGATTGATCATCTCGACAACGACATCCTTGCCCGTTGCATGAAGATAGGCCTCGGCCTTATTCGTGATTTCCTTGGCAAGCCGACGCGTGCTGGAAGGTTCCGAAATACCCGCGTTAACCACCGTCAAGCGATACTGCTTCACATCGGCCTCTGCCTTGGCGGCCAGCGCCATAATGTCTGTCGTCTCCTCAAGACTCACAGTTTTCCTCCCTACACCTGACACTTCAATTTTGGATATTTACCTCAAGCCCTGCAAGCACATCACGAAGATGCGCTTCCTGGCAATCCAAGTGCACGATAACCTCTTGCTAACGTACCACGTTCATATGTCCGACGCGAGGTCGAAACCTTCAGCGGCACTAAGGAAACCGTGATTCTGTTCACATTATATAAATACAGGCAAATTATACCGCAGAGAAATATCAAACGTTTTATAAAATTTGTATTTTGAAAGCCGAATATCTACGATTCGATATCCGGCATATTCGTTTTCACATACTGCTTTTGGCAACCGGTTTCGTTGCGATACCTCAAAACAGCGAAATCGCCACGAAACCACGTTTTCCGGCGCTGCTTACTTGTTGGCCTCAACGTGCTTGGCGAACGCCTCGGCAAAGCCACGCAGGAAGTCCTCGGAAGCCTCGACGACCTGGCCGTTCTCGTCCAGACCGGTTGCGGCGTTGAAGTAGAGCTCGGGCTGGCCCATGAGCTTCATGTCGAGGAAGAGGGCGACGTTGCGCAGGGCCTGCTGGGCCTGGGTGGCACCGAGGGCTCCCATGGAAGCACCGACGATGGCTGCAGGCTTTCCGGTGAAGGAGCTCTGGCCCCATGGGCGGGAACCCCAATCGATGGCGTTCTTGATGACGCCGGTGAAGCTGCGGTTGTATTCGGGGGTAACGAAGAGCACGCCGTCGGCAGCTTCGATCTGCTGCTTCATCGTAACGACCTTGGCGGGCATGTCACCGTCGAGGTCCTGGTTGTAAAGCGGCAGGTCCATGTCGATGTAGTCGAACTCGACACCCTCGGGCGAAAGACGCTCGATGTTCTTGGCAAGGCTCTTGTTAAAGGAATCCTTGCGCAGCGATCCGACGAAAACGGCAATCTTGGTCATGATGTTGGCTCCTTGAAGTTGTCTATTTTGCCTATTCATTTTTTTCATTCACAAGCGAACTTGTAAGAGCAATACTAAACAAGGCCTTGCGTTGTGTCATATTTAGCTGGGAGGCAAGCGGGAATAAATTGGTCGGTTTAAATCTGTCTAATTATCGGCCGGTGTCATTTCCTGTCTGCCGCCACGCAAACCCCAGCATTCGCAACATTTCCGGCCTCTTCAGAGCCAATCGGTAGACTTGAAATAGGTAAAGGAACCTATCGGAAACGGAGGGGAATTGGGCGCCGATTTGACCATCATCAGTCCGCTTTCGTGGGTTCAGGAGGCCTTCAAGGGGTATTTCGACAAAGTTCACATGAGCAATAGCTCACACCTGACCGGAACCTATGATTACGGATTCGAACCGACCCAGGGAATCAAGGATGACGCCGCGCTCTGGATTACCGCGGATTTGCTGATTGCCAATAACGCATGGCGGGCACGCAAGCAGCTTCCGCCATTGCTTTTCAAGGCACCGCCCGCCGATTGGCTTGCCCGGCTGCCCCGGGAATTGACGCGTCGCAGCGTTATCACCGCTCCGGTCTCGCAAATCCGCGCGTGGACCAAGCTGCCAGAAGCTCTGGGCGAACGCCCATGGGCGCAACTGAGCCGCGGAAGGGTGCTGGAATTCAGGGCCGCGCGACGGAACCTTGATGAATTGCAACGTGACTTGGCTCAAGCCCCTGACGATTCGCTGATAAGTATCAATAGCCATGTCGAAGGTATCCGCGAAGAATGGTGCGTCATCGTTAACAACGGCAAGGCTGTGGCTTCCTGCGGATACTGCGTCCATCTTCCCGGGCGCGAGGGCCACCATATCCTCACCGTATTCGACGGGGCGAGATTTCATGGCTCCTATCGAAAAATCGCTGAGTCTCTTGCGACCAGAGCTGCCCAGACAAGCTGGATTGACAATGCCAGCATGATTGTGGGCTTTCGCCAATCGCCGGAAAAGGACGACGCCACGGAAGGCTCAGAGCCATCGAATGCGGATTTACAAAGCCTCCGGGCGGCGATGCCGATGGCTCAACCTCTGATTATCGAAGCCGATCCCGTTTGGTGCACGGCCCCCTATCCCTACCAAACCGCCGAGGAAATCAATGCCTTTTTGAAGGCTATTTCGGATTGCCGGATATACAGAAACGACGACGGGGCTTTGGGAAAACGGAACGGGCAAAGCGTGGCAGAGGCCGATATCTACATTCCCGATCCGTGGATGGTTCGCCATGCCGCACACCGCTATGACCGGTTTTAGAAAACGGTTCTTCAAAAAACGCGTGATAATCATACAGACAAGCGCATTGTTTCGAAATAGATAAAAATAAGCATAAACCACGAAACTGCGGAAATCCAATCAAACGGATGTAAAGAGTATCCTTGAAAACTAGAGAAACACCGCAATGGCGAAATAACGGATAGACGAAAGAGGAAGTTACGATGAAGTCCAATCCCCGACACGGCCCACGGCATGCAAACAACGCTTCTGGCAACACCTCGGCCCATGGCGCTTCGACGTTGCCTCGGCTTTTGGGCGCAGGCATCATCCTGCTGGCGCTCCTCGTCGCCGTAGGTGTGGCATTGTTCTTCGGCATGAAGCATCACAACGCGCCGACGGCTTCCAACGATGCCGCGACTTCGAACGTTGCGGTCAACAGGAAAACCACGCCGAAACCGGTCGTGGTGCATCACGGCAACTCCCCCGACTGCCCGGATGAAGACTGCATCGCCCTGTTCGTCAACGGCGACCTGCTCTTCCACGAACATCTCTGGCAGCATTTCGAGAACAACCCGAGTGCGACCGACGGCACCGCTTTCAACTTTGACCCGCTCTTCACGAATATGAAGCCGTATATCCAGGCCTCCGACATCTCCGTATGCGAGTTCGAGACGCCGATCGCACAACGCGGCGGACCGTATGCCGCCTATCCCGTCTTCAACATTCCGCCGGAGGTTGTGGACGCCGCGCAGCATGCGGGCTACAACGCCTGCACCCACGGTACGAACCATTCCTGGGACCAAGGAGCAGCGGGCATCACCCGGCTTTGGGACGAGCTGGACAAGGCCGGCATCAAGCAGACCGGATCGTACAAAACCGAAGAGGATTCCGTCAAGCCGCTCGTCATCGACTCCCCGACCGGTGGCGGCAAACTCGGACTCGTGACCGGAACAGTGTCGCTCAACGGCGAAGTGCCCGACCAAGACTGGCGCGTCGACCGGCTGCGCGAGGCCGGCGATCCACACCATGACTCCGATATCCAGCGTGCCGTCGACAAGGCCAAGGCCGCGCGAAAGCAGGGTGCGGACGTGGTGGCAATCGCCATGCATTCAGTGCAGGAATACCTGACGAAGGCCGATTCCTGGCAGATTTCGGAGGCCCACGAACTTGCCGACACCGGTGCATTCGACGTCATCTACGGGGCCGGATGCCACTGCGCACAACCGATCGAGAAATATCACAATACGTGGATTGTTTACGGGCTCGGCAACGCCGTCACCGTCACCACGACCATCCCCGGCCACGAAACCAACAACCAGGGCGTGAGCGCGCGCATCCAGTTCGCCGGCAAACGCAACAAGCCCGGTTCGTGGAGGGTCAACCGCATCGACTGGGTGCCCACCGCCAACATGCGGCAGGGTCAATACCAATGGTGTCCGATAGCCAACGACCATCCCAACGGCGTGTGTTGGGACCCGGCCACCGACGCGAGACAAGAGCAACGCATCCACGACGTCATCTACTCGATGGGCGCGGACGGCAATGTCGTGCGCGAATGGCGGCTCACCGACGAACATAAGTAGGCGGCTGCAAAAGTAGACGGCTAACCGACAAAAACAGCTGAAAAGCGAAGGTCACGAAAAGTATGAGAATCAACTTTCCGTGACCTTTTATTGTTACCCTTGTTGGCCTAAAGGCTACCTGTTCACGCCATCGACGCGCCGAACTCCTTGATGCGCTCGATGTGCTTGGCCCCGGCCGCATGGGCCTCCGGCGACGGGTCCGCCATCTCGAGGTTGTCGACGTAGACCAGCTCGGCATCGTCCACGCCGCAGTAATGGTGGAACATATAGTTGATGATCTGGTTTTGCAGGGCGTCGTGGATGCCGGACTCGTGATACCACTCTTCGGAACTGCCGGTCAGGAGTATGACGCGGAACTTCTTGTCGGCAATCACGGACTTGCTGTGGTCGGGGTTGTAGCCGAAGTGACGGCAGAGCACGCGCTCGGTGAAGCCCTTCATCATCGCAGGCATCGAGCACCAGTAGATCGGGCAGACCAGCGCGATGACGTCGGCGTCGAGGATCTTCTTCTGCAATGCGACAGCATCGTCGGGCATCGGCGCTTCGTTGAGGTACTGCTTGCGGTCGGCCATGCGGTAGGTCGGATCGAACCCGATGGCGTGCAGGTCGACGAACTCGGTGTCCGCGCCTTTGCTTGCGGCGCCCTCGAGGAACGCCTTGCCGATATATTGCGTCAACGATTCCGGATCCGGATTCGCGGTAAATGCTAGGAATTTGCTCATGGTTCCATTGTACGAACCGAAGGCGATTATATAGGTGATTTTTGCCAATTTGTGGCAGGTACCACTTTCGTCTATTCCCACCCAAAAAGTTAAGCAGACAAAACCAACAACTACCTATCAGAAACGGATAAATGAATAAACGAAACCGTCCTGTAGCCAAACAAATCGACGTTGCTGCAGGACGGTCTTGATGCCAGTAATTCCACTTATTTAATACATCTCATTGGTTTTGCGGAAGAGGTAACGCAGCGCGCTGACGCAGAAATAAATCAGGCCGTAAAACCAAAGGACCATGAAAATCGTGCCAAACAGCAGCAAAAACATATTGGTCGGGAAGAACTGGAGATGGTACATGCACATCGTGTAAATCGGCGCGGCCAGACCGGTGAGGATGCCGGAAGCCGGCGCGAGGAAGCCGATTTTCGGCGCACTGGATTGGCGCGCGGCGACCATTTTGCTGAACGCGGCCTGCTCCTGATCGGCTATATCCTTGCCATCGCCGCCGATAAGCGGGAGCAGATAAGTGCGGAACGCGAAATTGACCTGCGCACGTTGCCAAGCTTTCTTGATGCCGAAGCAGACCAAAACGCTGAGAATGACCACAACCAGAGCGGAGAGCATGCCTGTCGTTTTGTGGAACACCGCGAGCGGGGTGAAGCCTTTTGGATAGGTCAGCAGACGCAGCGTCGAAAGAAGAAGCGCCGTATAAAGCAGCGTGGCGACCATGTAGTAGGCGAAGGCGAAGAATTTCTTGGGCCTGAAGAGTTTGGCGGTTTCCGCGTTGGCTTCTTTCATCCGCTCGTCGGCGTATTCCCTGAACTGGTCGCGCAGCTGCCTGGTTTCGATTTTGCGCTCCAGATTTTGCTTGCGTTTGCCGAGAATCCGGGCATCCTGCGGGTCTGTCATGATTCCCTGCAGCGAATCGACACTCTCGAGTTTCTTCTGCAATCCCCTGTTGGTTTCGAAAAGCGGCCCCTGCCTTTTGAGGACTTTCCTGCTTTCAACAACGACGATAATCGCAAACAGAATCCCGACCAACGCCAACGTCACCGCAAACTGCACCTGCGGCGGGAACGCTTTCAGCAAATGTTCCAATCCAGTTTTCATGACTCTACCCTTCTCTTTATTTTATCGAATCACAAACTTCATCATCATATAATGATTTATCAATTTAGGGTAGATTCTGTTTACTAAGGATTTTGATAGGTGCAGTTCGGATAGCGGGTTGTCTATTTACCACTCACTTGTAACTCACTCATACACGGCAACGAGACGACCACGGACGTCGCCGGCCTGCAGCTTCTTCAGGCCTTCGGGAATCTCACTGAACGGAATCTTGGTGGTGACCGGGTCGAGTTTGCCGGACGCCATGAGATCGTAGACGCCGGCAATGTCTTCCTTGGTGCCGCCGTTCGAGCCGCGCAGGTCGACCTGGCTCATGATGAGCGCCTTGGTGTTGATGGTGCTTTCGAGCCGCCCCATGCCCACAAGCACCACGACGCCGTGCTTGTTGCACGCCTCGATGGCCTGGGCCGTGGTGGTGCCGAAGCCCGCGAAATCGATGACCTTGTCGAACTTGATGCCCTCGGCGGCGAAATCGGCGATGGATTTCTTGACGTCGATGGCGCCCAGATCCTTGGCCATCGGCCATGCGGACTCCTTGACTTCGGCGACGTAAAGGTTGGCGCCGAGCAGATACGCGACGCGAGCGCCGATCTGGCCCAGCCCGCCGACACCGATGATGCAGACGTTCTCGCTCTTCTTCACGGCCGCGCGCGTGGCGACGGCATGATACGAGGTCATGCCCGCATCGGTGGCCGCCGCTCCCCTGACGAAATCGACCGAATCGGGAATCGGCACCAGCGCCTGCGCCCCAATCTCGACCTTCTCACCATAGCCGCCATCGAAGCTGCCGCCGGGCGTGCCGGCCGAAGTGGTCGGGCAAATCGCAACTCTGTCGCCGACCTTGAAGCCTTCGACGCCTTCTCCGACCTCACTGATAACGCCTGCGTCCTCATGGCCGAGCGTGAACGGCACAGTGTGCCCCGCCATCCAACCCGGATCGGTGAGGAACCCGACGTCTGTATGGCAAAGCCCGACCGCCTTCATATCGACGACGACCTCGCCCGCCTTGGCATGCGGCTCCGGCACCTCCTCCAGCTTCAGCGGCTTGTTAGTCCCGTAAAATCTCCATGCTTTCATGGTTGTGCTCCTTGGTTATGCACCATTGCTAATTCGTTCTAATTCCCAATAACTTATAATTCCACCCTGCTAGGAAATGTCTAGTAGTTTGTACAAATTATAGATTCAAAAGAGATACTCAACATTTTTGATTTATTTACCTTGTTCTATCGATAAATCAAGAAAACAAAAAACAACCTATCTACCTATCCAAACTTATTATTAGCAAAAGTTGTATATAACATTTATTTTTAATAAGCCGCATCGATTTTCCTAAACACGAATATACCAAAACTAAAGCAAAAATAAAGTAAACCAACAAACCAGAGGGACATAAATATTATACTTAATATAAGTAAAACAGAATTATTGGGTAATAATTTAAGAAGATCCATACACAAAACATAACAAGGAATGCTGCAACCAAGCAAACCGCCAAAAAGAGGGGCAAGAAAACTGATTTTGGGGGCATTCGATCTTCTTATTTCAATCATTTTGTTAAAAGCCGACTCCTCATGATTAATTGCAAAACCTCCTTCCGTATGCAGAAGTGGTAAAAGGTATGTCTGAAAAACGAAATTAATTTGCATTTCTTTCCACAGCTTTTGTATTCCTATGCACAAGAAAATTCCTATAATAAAAATAATTGAAACTTCAAGCAGACCAAGCAACTTATTTTGCGAAAATCCAGATGCAGCAGACTTTTTTCCATACACAAAAAATAATATGACGAATACTAAAAGAAAAGCATAGATGAAAACAAAAATCGCATAAAAAATAAAAGCAAAAAATTTTTTAGGCTTGAATAATTTTCCAATTTCTGGATTGTCTTCTTCTAACCTTCCTCTTGCGTATTCTTTAAATTGCTTTTGAAACTGCTTAATTTCAAGCCTATTTTGAAAGTAAACCTTTCGCTTTTCCAGAATTTTCCCATCCCTTGATACATCCAAAACAGAACTCAAAGAATCTATGTATTGGATTTTCCTTTTAAGACGTTTACTACTATTAAAAAAAGACGGATTTATTCCAAATTCTTTTATGATAAAGCACGAAAGCAAAATTATAATTACAATTAAAGTAACGACAAATTGGAACTGCTTTGGTAATGAATCTATAACTTTCCCCAGGATTTCTTCCAAAATGACCTCTCTCAAACGAAGCAATTATTATGTTCTTAATCTACCTTGCAGATAACGTCCACCTTGACCTACGACTTCAAGGGCCTTCTCCTGCTTAACAGCTTGTGGATTTCATAAATCTAGACGCATCCATGATTTAGTTACCATTTTGGCCACCAAACCCACCTATTAATAAAAAATCCCACTCAACAATCAATACTTTTAATTATCTAATTGCTAAGATTCATCATTCATACCAGCCATCCATTTGGCCCGTTCAAACAATTCGTCATAAGTGATTATTTCCGGTGATACTACATTACGCCTGAACAATTCAAAAGCTCTAAATTTTAAATCGTTAAATTTCCCGGAGGTTTCATAAAAATCACGTTGTAGCGAACCGATGATCAAATAGCTTCGTGGCTGGAAAAGATACACATTTTCAATAGGTGCACCCGTCTCGTCCCTTCTAATTACTTCATTATTGTGTGAATCACTTATAGAAGCTAAAACCTCATTCTGTAACTGTGTTATTCCACCAGCCAGATCCTTCGATGGAGCCCAGCACTCAGGCCGATATTCGTTACTTTGCAATAATGGCGCAGTATGGCGTTTTAGCTCAACATATACCATCGAACGCCCTGCACCAACGCTCATATACAACGCATCAGCGCGTTTACCAGCATGATTGATACTATTGCCCTGCACAGATTTTTCAAGCTTATTTTTGTCAAATGGAACCAGCAAACGCGAATCCAGACAAGATCCAAGAATCCATTGATATTTTTCAAAAAAATGCTGCCAAACCGACTCGGGCTTATGCCATTTCTTTGTAGCTTCTTCAAAATAATCAGGATTGTTCAGTAAATTATCAAAAATATTTACTGCTTGTTTCCTCGCTGCAATTGCTATCACATCGTCAGCATCCTTATCATTCTGAATTTGCTGACGAATTTTAGATTTGTCATGATTATAAATTTCACTGATAGAATCTTTATCAGACAACAATTTATCCAATAAGGCAGAGTCAACCGGCCCAGAAAACTTACCATTAGCCGAATAAGCGGGCAAGCCGCGAATTAAATCAAAGAAGGCATTCGCGTCACCCTCATTGAGAGAAAGCACTACTTCTTTTTCGTTTGGATGCCTTTTATCAAAACGCACAACATTTAGCTGCTTACAGCGACCGGATTCACCAACTATCAATAATTCTACTTGGGATCTTTTGTAACTTGATTGAACCGTCATACTTGTCATCTCCGTCTCATCAGAAATACTCGCGACATCGCAACAAAAAACTTTCTTAATATATCGTGCATCTTTCCCATAATCCGAAGAGTTTTTTCTCCAATATGGTTTTGAATGTAAAAAATAAGTTCTCCAAGGTAAACGCTTACATGCGTATTCCCAATCATTCCAAGATACTCGTGAATGAAACTTTCCGCTCATTGCACCTCCTCAAATTCTTGGCGAGTGATTGATGTGTCGAACAAACCGACACGCTCATCTTCTGGATGTTTGTTAATACCGGCATAAGACAAGCTGGCATCCTCGTAACGCTTGAACTTATAAACAGCGTCGTTCATGCGTTCACCGTTGAAAAGATTTAGGCTAACCAACAATCTGAAATCATCTTTGGTCAGACCCGTTACTTTTTTAAACAGCTCAGGCTCCAATTTGGTGATAACATCTGCCAGAGTATGCTCACGAAAATCAGTGAGATACATAAAAATGGGAATACGGGTCGCAAATTTAATCAGTTTCTCTTGAATCTGCTTACGCTTACTTTTATACTCCTTCTCTTCCTCACTAAGTTCTTTCTTCTGTTTGGCTGATACGTTATCTCCTAAAGACTTCTTTTTAGCGCTTACCTTTTCAGACTTATTAATAATGGTTTCAACATCTTCATTAAGACTACGGAATCCTTCAATTTTCATCAACGCATCCATAGCCTGTTGATTATTCATAAGACGCTGAAGCGTATTATTATCAACATTTACCAACAGGGCACTTTCCCACCGCTTAGCCAGCAAAGTGGAAGACGTACCAGCTGTTGCTATGTCTAACACATCCGCAGCATTCAGTTGTTTCATGCTGCTACCGTCATATGCCAACACTGGTAGAAAATTAATGAAATCACTTACACTCTGTTCCGGACTCACACCATTATTCGGATCAAGCTTACAACTATAGTCAGCGATTTGCCGAAGAGCTCTATTAGGAGCAAAATCGAAAACGTAGCATTCCTTTTTCAAAATCGCGATTTCATTTGGATGTTCATCATCTGGATTGGCAATAGTCCAAGGAGACTGCACACGAAATGCAGCCTGAAAATATGTCTCGGGACTATTGAGATTACGCAACATAAAAATACCAGTCCACGGCTTAATCGTCACCCCGGTGGTAAGTTTTCCGCAGGACAATGTTATTGTTTTCGTCTCAAGCGGATTGCCAAAAGATTTTAGAACCGGTTCCAGGGCCTTTACACCCTGTCCCGCCTTCGAACCTGCAGCGACATTGACTGCATAATCATGATAGAAAACATTCTGATGTTGTTTCAGTAAATTATTCATGGCATAGCATGAAGCAACGGTGGGTAAGAACCATAGTGTGTGTGAAAGTATGTTTTTCAAACGTGAATCCGAGTATGGTAACGGAGGTTTCCTCGCACCCATCGCCAAATCGTCAATAGCGGTTTCTAGATAGCTCCCACGAATCAAATCAAGCCATTTCTGGACATCATTTTCGTGCACAAATGTTGCATTATCTTCATTACCTGTAGCTTTGAAGAATTCATTCAAATCGAACTCATTGAATTCGCCTTTAGCAGCAATTTCAGAAATCGATTCCGGTACTTGATAAGTCATCAACACCATTTGTGGCAAAGTCTCGTACGGATTATCACCATCCGCTCGATTCCAATCACGTTTAGCTCGTTGCTCATCAGAATAAGTCCAATTAAAAATCTGATCTTCAATAAACTCACCATTGGAAATTGCGCGGAAAGGAGTACCCGAAAGATATAAATACGCCCCGCTTGTTATGGGCAAAAAATTCTCATTACCATTCTCGGCCAACGTATCTTCAAAAAGCTTGGATACAGAATCTTGTTCAGAATCCTGCTCCCAATCACCTTCTGATTCATCTTCGTCGAATAGCTTCTTTGTCTTCTCGTTCCAAGCACCAAAATGATATTCGTCAAAAATAACCAAATCCCAATTTATAGTGTGTGCCCATTCATTTTTGAGTTTGATACCGCCTGATTTACTTCTGCCCAGAAAATCTTGAAGTGAACCAAAATAAACGATTGGCTTATCTCTATCGGCGCTTTCATATGTTAGTTCCGTATCATTCGCGATAAACTGCCAACCTTCAAAATCTTTATGGGATTCAAGATCTTCCCTCCAAGAATTCTCAACAGCTGGCTTGAAAGTAAGAACTAAAATTTTCTTATAGCCTTCTGCTTTGGCTAATTCATAACTGGTGAAAGTTTTACCGAACCGCATTTTGGCATTCCAAAGGAATCTGGGAGCCTGACCGGGATTTTCTTTTTTGAATGAGTCAAAATATGATTTCGTCCGAAGAACTGCTTCTTTCTGTTCGGGACGCATTTTGAAATCCTGCATTCTCTGAATCAGTGAATCCTCTCGATTCCTTACCGCTTCGATTGCTTTTTGGGCATCTTCAACACTGCACCTATACCACTCACCGCCAACGCAGACAACATGATTGGCTAGCAAAACTCGATGGACATCGTGGTCTTCAAACGACGTACCATCGTTTCTCATCGCGTCTTCTTCTATAACAATGCGAGGTTTTAGGAGAGGAGTCTCAGTCTGCTCTTTGACTCTGACTCGAACATCCCTAGTTGTATAACCAATTTTGATTAAATCTTTATGGTCTCCATCGTCAAGGGTATAACCATAAATTTTCGCTTGAGAAACCGGACGCTTGGCGAAATCAACAGACGTTACCATCACTCATCATCTCCAACCGGCATTTCACGGATACAGCTATCAATAAATTCTTGTTCTGCTTCAGTAATTTCATATTTTTTATAAAGCTTTGAATCATTCCAAACTTCCGTGAAATCCTGAACGGGAACAAAGCCAAAACGATCCTTGGTAATATCCTGTGACACCATAAATTGCGAAACAAGAAAACGGAAGAACTTAGTGCACATATACCCTTGCAAATTCTTTGCTTCCTGTTCAGAATTAAATGCCCCAGCAACTAGATAAGTTTCAGTACAAACAGTATTCGGGGGTAAGATACGAATCTTTGTAAACACTTTGCGCATTCCATTTTTGTCAGGACTGCCTGCGTGATCATAAGCTGTCTTTGCACAGATAACCTTATACTTTTTAATCCATTGTCTGCCCGCAGTAATCTCCTCACTGGGAATCTTACCGGTGCCATTTTGCCAGATAAGAGTCAAGTCGCCTTTTGAACGAGGGCGCGCATTCGTTGCAAGCCCAAAAGGTTTACGACTCGAAACTTGTTTATCCATCATCGGTTCATGTTTCGCAAGTACCTTACGAATAATGGGTACAGCCCTTCCATTCCTGACAAATATACTGAACTCATTGAGGTCTCTGGTTGTTGTGAAAGTCTCACCGTTAACAACATTCGTGACCTCACATTGGCCCTGCTCATCTCGATCCCATAGGAAATAACAAACGCCACCAGCTAAATCGACTCCAGGAAAACACTCATTCGCATTCTCATAATCGGTAATGTGACGTATCCTCCGATCACTCAACATCTCATTCCGGAAGCCATCCAGTCCCTTACCCCCACCAAACCAGCGGGATGGAATAATCATTGATAGATAACGAGGATTCAGTTTCTTTGCCTGTTCAACAAATTTTTGATAGACAGGAGCAGCACTTTTCCCATGTCCGCCATCACTCATTTGATATGGAGGATTACCAACAATTACATCAAATTGCATATTAAAGAATCTTTCTGGATTGTAGGTATGAAGAAACTCATAAGTATAACTTTCGAGCTCACTTGAACGATCATATTGTTCTTTGCTGGCACCACAATAAACACACTGATTTCCAGCCCAAACATGCGGGTGCAAAGTAGGGGCATCGTATTTAATATTTCCAGCTTCATCATAAAAACCATCACAAATCGAAAATTCACTAGAAGCATCTTTAGAACAATAAAGACTACGCCGAGAAATTAATGCAGTTAGTTCAGTAATGGCTATTCCATATACCTGATAAAGGAGAATATGATTGATTCGTTCATATTTATCCGGAATTTGCTCCGCTAATCCTTTGTTCAGACGCTTCGTAATTTCCCTAAGGAATACTCCGGTTTTAGTGAAAGGATCGAGAAACTTAGCGTCTGGATTACTCCATAAATCCTCTGGCAATTGATCCAAAACACGATTTGCTAAGGATGGCGGGGTAAATACTTCATCGTTGGAGAGATTGGCCAAGCACGATAAAACATCTGGATTATAATTTGCAATGCCAAATGGTTTATTCTCACTCATTTGCAGACACCTTCGTAAAATCTACAATCGAATAATCTTTAATCGGCGTAGGTATTATCTTACCCATTGAATCCGTGTCCATATGTTCGACCATATCAAAAGTTGGCTCATTCGTGGCTGTATTCACCAATGAATCAAAAGCAAAATCTCGACGTTTTACCTTACTCCCAGTGACCAATGACCATTCAGGGAAAACGATAGGCTCATGCTTGTCTGAAGTCATACTCAACGCGTCGCCACAAACAATGTTTTTCGATAGCACAAATTGTATCGAGTCGACTACTGCTTTACGAGTTTGAGATTTGAACTTCGCCTTATATTGAGTTTCAGCAATTTGAGCAAGCCTGTTCTGACACTCTTTTACATTGTCTGACATTAAATCAATTCCATACAAGGATGAAATCGCCAAAAACAAATGTCGTTCATACTCGAGCTGAATCTTGCCATATTTCTGTATTACAACAGATAATTTCCGGTTCAACACTTCAACAAGAAAATTGCCATCTCCACAAGCCGGTTCAAGGAATCGGCTCTCGATACGTTCAGTCTCTGCTTTGACCAAGTCAAGCATCGCATTTACCTCGCGCTTCGCAGTGAACACTTCACCATGCTCTTCTACACGCTGCTTAGATCTAATCTGTGCCTTAGCTTTACCCTTTTCCATATCTCAAGTATACAGATACATCGTTAGCGATAAAATTGTAGTAGTTTTAACAATTTCAAAGGAGAAAAACATGAACGGGCAAAATATTTATACCCCGCATATCCTTGTAAAACAAGGAGAAATGACTGCTATTAAGCTCTTAAATATAGCCAATAATCCTCACAAAAATAGTTTTATTCCCTTATTTGAACTTCTCCCGGTTAACGGCTGGCAAACACAAGAAAACAATGAAAACGAACAAGATAATCAGACACAGGAAAACAACGAAAATGAACAAAACAATAAAACTCTTATACAATCACAAATAAATCGAATCGCTTCTTCATGGAATAAAGATTTACCAGCTTTCCTTGATGGCTCAAATGTAGGGATCACCGAAAATGAAGACACGATTACCTTAACTCAAACATTTATGGAGGCAAAAGAATTATCTGGTTTCAATTTCATTCCAGTTTCGCATACTCTTGACCTCACAAATGAGGATTCAACACAAATTAAAAATATGCTAGATTCGAATCTTTGCGAGAATGCCGCAGTTCGAATGCCGTTTACCTCATGGGATTCTCGTAATTTTGATAACTTAAAAGACTGGATGGATGATTTAAATTTAGCATATTCACATTATTACTTAATAATTGATCTTCAAAAGCCTGATGACTTATCCGAATACGAAACAGCAATGGATCTGATTCAGTCTCTCAATGAGAAATTCCCAGAATGCTCAATAATTTTACTTTCAACATCTATACCAGACACAGAACAATTTACTAAAATACTCACTCCATATCCAAGATTCGAATGGCTTAATTGGAAATCAATACAGGGAGATTGTCAAAATTTAATTTTTGGAGATTATGGCACCGTAGGTCTATATCACACACTTGGTATTGACCCTAGATTCATTCAAATTTCTGGAAAATTCAAATACACTTCTGATGACAATTGGTATATTGCAAAAGGCGGTCTCTATAAAAGCAATAAGGCAGATGAAAGTTTAGGGGGCATATCCGTTAAACCAGTGCTCGAAGCCATTTCAAAATTGCCAGGTTTCAATCCGAATCATTGTCAGGCAGATACTTGGATTGTAAAAAGGGCAAAAGGAGAAGCGAGCAGAAGAGAGTACGGAAATCCCGCAACATGGATCGCGCAATCGACACTGCACCACGTAGAGACTGTTCTTAATCAGTTAGCAGAATTGCAATAGTTGCTTTCATCGTGCCAGTTTTGCCTATCTTTCAACTTTATCCGCACAATTAGCCTAATCTGGGAAAGAGTGAAGTTTTGTACAATCCTTTCCCAGATATAGCTACGTTGTCTGTTATAGAGGCCTTTGCTCAAGCCGTACTGTCTTAGCACGTCTAAAGCTTCATCTTTCCATAAAAACTGAACTACGGAATAGGGATCAACTCTGGTTTTATTTGTATGTGCAGACCTATACTTGCGTAAAAAGACATTTCCTCTTTGTGATGTTCTTGCTACATAAATGCCCCAAAAGCCAGGAAGCATTTCTAATGATTGTTCAAGATGATTTGGAGCTACAACTAAATTGCAATAATCCATTACTTTTGAATAATATTCAATTTGTCTAGGTAAACGATCAAGATTGTCGCTTTCACTCTTTAATTCATAACCTGTAAGATGGCCATTAATGACAGCAATGTCTGCACGGACTTCCCCACATATATCAAGCTCATCAAGAATTTTGACATCAGGGGTCATTAAACTACTCTGATTCTCAATCATTTTCCAAGTAGCTCTACGAATATCAGAGTCATGCGTTATGAGTTGAGACATAAGTTTATTTAAACACAGCTCCTGTGCAATTTTTGTAAAAATCCATATAATCCAATGGAAATTTACTATCTCTGAACGAAACAGCTTAATATGTTTTTTAATTGCAAAACTCAAAATATCTTAAAAGATACCTGTTTAAATCGCAATTTTCTTTAATAGTCTAAAACAAAAAGAACTAAATTCATTCAACTACACAAACTTATACTGCATGTCCTCGGGGATCTGTGCTAGTAGATCGTCTTCTGTCAGCTCGAAAACTCTTGGGTCTACGGCCTGCTGCGGGAGAGCGTTGCCCCAGACTTTCTGGCACATCTGGACCAAAGTGTTGCCGTCGATCAGCTGCATGTTGCACTCGCGAGCGTAGGTGACGGCCTGAGCGGTAAAGGTACTGGTCGTGATGAAAATCAGCCCCTGCGCATGCTGTATCTCATTGGCACCGGCAAGCTTGCGCAACAGCGGCAGACCGACGTGACGATTAGGCTCGAAACACTTGCACTCCGCGATGTACGTGCGGCCGTCTTTGGTCAGTTTCAGATCAAAGCCGCCATCGTTGTTGGACGCCGTGACAGCGACCTGGTAGCCATAGCGACGATACAAGTCGGCACAGAATGGTTCGAAATCGGTGGGATTCGATGAAAAACTGGACACTATCTCCTGAACGGATGCGGAACGCTGGTGTGCCTTGGTCCGTTGGACCACACGCTGGCGTTTGAACGATTCCATGCGAGAATAGCTGATTGAATTCCCGTTATGCCTCATATCAAGAACAAGGCTATACAAAGTCAGAGGGTTCTTGGACTTGAATGAGAACCCGGCTACTTTGAGCGTGCTTTTCGACTTGCAGATTTTATTGTTCGTATGCCGTCGATCGGCAGTACCGTTCTTCTTTGCAAACTGCCAGTACGGGTAATTCAAAACGAAAGTGCCGATTCCATCAACATCTCGCGCATGACCGATTCTGACACCTTTCGGCACCTCGACGTTGCAGATTTTGCGGACTCGTCCCCTCAGCCATAGCTGCCAAAGCTCACGGAGCAACAAGACAACCAGAATGACGCCGACAACAGCTATCACCAGCGGAATCGCGTAAGTCTTTAATATTGGCATAAGCTTGTCGCTGTATCCGAAATCAGTCATAAATAAAATATTACCTTTAGATAATCCCTACCCCAACAACTGCAGCAAATCGTCCTTCGTGAGGTTCGAAATGCCGGCGGAGGTGCCGGTGCCAGCCTTGTCTACGAAACGGTGGGCTAGGTCGCTCTTGGACTGCTGCATTTTCAAGATGCGCTCCTCTATGGTGTCTTTGGCGACGATCTGGTAGACGTTGACGTCCTGGGTCTGGCCGATGCGATGGGCGCGGTCCGTGGCTTGCTCTTGCGCGGCGGCGTTCCACCACGGATCGGCATGCACCACCACGCAGGCACCCGTGAGGTTCAGGCCCGTGTTGCCAGCCTTCAGGGAAATCAGGAAAACCGGGGTGTCGTCGGAGTTGAACTGGTCAACCAGCTCGAGGCGCTTGCGCTTGGGGGTGACACCGGTGATGACGTTGTAGGCGACGCCGTTCTTGCGTAGACGTTCGGCGATCAGGTCGAGGAAGCTGGTGAACTGGGAGAAAATCAGCATCTTGCGGCCGGCATCCTGGCAGCTGGAGACCAGCTCTTCGATGGCATCGAGCTTAGCAGACGTGACCTTGCGAGGCTTGGTGGCGGCACCAGTTTTCGAGGTATCCGAAGAGCCGGCACCCACCGAACCGTCATTACCTACAATCGCGTTCGCCGACGCATCGGCGGTTTCACTGAGTTCGTCAATCGGTTCGTCGTCGGCGCGTTCGATCTCGCGGCTCGGCGCACCCCAGACGTGCGCATCCTTTTTGACGACGTTGCTGCCGACATTGCTGAACAGCAGTCGTGGGTCGCAGCAGGCCTGACGCAGTCGGGTGAGCTGGGCGAGAATCTGAATCTTGCCCGTTTTGTATTCGATGTCGCGCTGTTTGTTGAGCATGGCACGCAGCTGCTGCTCGAGCGCCGCATAAAGCTTGCGCTGCTCCCCTTCAAGCTGGACGGTGATGACGTTCTCAATCTTGTCCGGCAAATCCTTCAAAACCTGCGACTTGAGACGCCGCAGAATAAACGGGCCGACGAACGCCTGCAGCTTAGCCTGTGCGTTTTCGTCGCCGGAGAGAATCGGCATTTCGAAACGGTCGCGGAAGTGCTTGTAGGCTCCGAGCATGCCGGGCATGAGGAAATCGAAGATGCTCCACAGCTCGGAAAGCCGGTTCTCGATCGGCGTGCCAGTCAGGGCGAAACGGTGGCACGCGCTGACGGAGCGCACGGCGTGAGCTGACTTGGTGGCATGGTTCTTGATATATTGCGCCTCATCAAGTGTCATACAATAACATTCGAGACCGTCGTAATCGTCGATATCGCGGCGCAGCAGGTCATATGAAGTAATCAAAACGTCGGGTGCGACCCATTGTGCGGTGTCATCGTCATCTATCTGCTGGGGGCTATTGGCGCTCTGCCAGCCGTCGTCGTCCGACGCAGATATAACAGGATTATCGGCGCGTACAGCAGAAACCGACAGCTTATGAGTCCGCCGCTCCCCCGAGACCAACTGATTAGAAGTCTGTAGTTCCATATCGGATTCAGAGAGCATCTGATTGTGGTTCAGAAGGTCGGAATCATCCGTCGAAATATCGAAACTCGGCTGTGCACCATCCGTATTCTTTTGATTCCGTGCTTTCCTGCCTTCATACCAAGCCTTCGTATTCTTCAGAGTCGTGCGACGTTCGGCCTTGGAACCGGCAAGCACCTGCACGTTGAGCTCGGGGGCGAATTTGGCACATTCCGCGGCCCAGTTGTAAACCAGCGAGGCCGGGCAGACGATAAGATTCGGCCCGATTTGGCGCTGCTCGTCGCGCCGCGACACCAAGTATGAAAGCATCTGCACGGTCTTGCCCAAGCCCATCTCGTCGGCAAGAATACCGCCGAAGCCCTTGTCGGACACTGCGTTGAGCCAGCGGAATCCTTCGACCTGATACGGCCGCAGCACATGTGCAAGCGACTTCGGCACCTTGTAGGTCTTCGGGTCGATGACGCGCAGATCGTTCAAGTAGCTACGGAATTCATCGCTTTTGTCTTCGTCGTCCGCCTGGTTGTCGAGATAATAGGCCTCATATGCAGGCACGGAAACAGCGCCAGAATCGAGATCGACCGGCTTCAGACCCAGGTCGCTGCTGACCTCGTCCAATTTGCTGGTGTCGACGTCGGCCATGTTGACGAAAGCGCCGTTGCGCAGACGATGGAACTTACGACGCTTGCGATAGCTGTTGAGCAGCGCCGGCACTTCGGACGGGTCGATTTCGTCCGCAATCGGCGAGATTTCGACCAAGCCGGATTTGATGGAGAGACCGATCTTGAAAACAGGATGCGGCGAGGACGTAAGACCGTCGAAACTCGGTGTGGAGAACACCTCTCCGAGGCCCCGCAAAACGGGAAGCCCCTCGTTCAGAAGCTTGTAAATCGCCTTGTCGTTGTCCTCGTCGATACGCGCTATCGGGCCGTCTGGCATCGGGAAGTACTGACGCACAGCCTCCACGGCAAGACGTTCGGTCTCGCGATCACGGGCAACCGGCTCATTGGGGCCAATACCAGAGAAGACATGGAAACGTTCGTCACCATATCGCGCCTGCACATCGCAGGTGATGCCCTTCTTGTCCCGGTCCAGATACGTTTCGATATGGCAAGGCACGCGGCGCATTTTGACAAGTTCCGGCGGTAGCTTCACGGCAATACCTTCGTGGGAAGTGTCATCGTCACCATCATCACGGACCGGATCGAGCGCAGGAAGCACCGTGCGCGAAAACTCTTCGATATCGTCGTCGCTTAAGTACAAATCCCCGCGTTCGTCTGAAGCACAAAGCACCCCGAGCAGGTTGCGGTTCGAAATTATGGCATTGGAACAGCGGTGGATTTCGGGGGTATCCAAACCGAACGAACCGCTGGTGTCCGGTGACCCGACGACTACGAACGACGAGCCTCGTCCGATGATGAATTTTTGGATATTGAGGGAATGACGGATAACATAACCGGTTTTTTGCGATGATTTATCGTCATTTTGTCGCACAGATTTCTGGACCGACGATAAAGCACTATCGTCCGTATCATCCTCATCATCGGCGCGGACGACCTCAAGACCCAAATCAGGATCCCCTTCGATCACACGAACCGGAATTGCCGAAGCGAAATTGCCGTGAAGCGGCACATAGTCCAACGTTACATCGGCATCGATGAACAAATCCAGCAGTTCCGCGGTCTCGTCGTCGGAAAGCCGCATTTCCTGGGCTTCCACCTTGCTCTGGTAAAACTCGTAATCGCCGGAAACGCTTTTGCGGATCTCGATGGCACGGCCGAGAATGGCCAGAATCGAGCGTGAACGTTCGTCGAACGAATCGCGGGAATGCACGAACGCCAGCTTTTTACCGTACGTCACAAATTCGCGTCGCTGCACGGCCTCGACCAGCGCACGCACGTCCTTGACGACGTAGGAAATGCCCTTGGAAGGAACAGCGATATGCAGACGCAGATACCAATCACGCCCCGAATTTTCGAGCATCGGGCGCAGCACAACCGAGCCGATGGGCATGTGACGGCTCAGCGCCACCCCACTGCCGATATCGCCGGAAGCGCGGCTGCTGACCTCCTTCAAGAGATCCAGCTGACGGTTCTTGGCCTGTTCCTGAAGCTGGGTATCCTCCTGCTGCATGAACGAACGCAGCACCCGCGAGGTGCGACGAACGACCTTCTGGCGGCGAGCGCCGATTCCCCCGCCGCCCCGCGAGCCGCTTGCGACCACACCATTGCCGAGTTCCTCGAACTTCTGCGGCGTGTCATTGTATTGCATTATCAGCGCGATGACATGCTTGCAGATGGTCCCAAACCGCCCGAACGCCGGGCAGGTGCAGTCCGAGTCAATGATCTCACCATGATTTTCATCGATGCGGGCACTCACCGCGTAATCGTCCGCGAATTCGTCGGCAGCCTCCACGGAGGCGGCCAGCAACGTGCCATCTTCACCGGGAGTGCAGGTCAGATTGTGCATACGCCCGCTGGAAATGACCTCGTAGGCGCGATAGAAGGCCTTGCCACCGCGCTGCCGCAAGACCTTTTCGGGAACGGCCGGCTCGGCCGCACCGAAAGTCACGCCGCCGTCAGGATCAGCAATCCCGCCGAACGTATCGTTGTCGGAACCTGATCCAAGCCCGAATCCCCCAGAGCCACCGGTTCTCGACCCGTACACCGACGCATGCCAATCCAAATCGCATTCCCCTTTTCGCTGCCGTTTCGCTTTCCGTCTGTAACCAGTTTCGATATTGTCAAATATCATCATCGAATATCAAAGACCGCAAACTTCTATTCTACTCCTTTTAGAAATTCGGTGAAATCCTGTGTCTTCCTAAAACGGGCGCAAGAAAGCGGCGAAAAACGCAGTATTTAAGCCTAAATTGAACGCGCCGTGTCCTTTTACTGCGGTTTGTGAGACACTGTCAACAACACGCGAATAATTACTATGGCAGGAAATTGATATGGAGGAGACATGACGGACACAGATAACGCAGAAACCCAGACCGCATACTTCGCGGGAGGATGCTTCTGGGGCGTCGAACGGTATTTCCAGGGCGTCGACGGGGTGACTGACACGCAGGTCGGCTACGCGCAGTCTCTCAAGGCGAATCCGTCGTACGAAGAGGTCTGCTCCGGTGCCACCGACGCGGCCGAAACAGTGCGCGTGGGCTATGATCCGAAACGCGTGACCTTGCGGACGCTGACGTTGCTGTTTCTGGATGTCATCGACCCGTTCTCGGTGGACCAGCAGGGCAACGACACCGGACGGCAGTACCGCACCGCGATGTTCTGCCTCGACGAAGTGCAGAAGGCCATATATCAGAAGGCTTTGCAGGAGCTTGCCGCTCGCGAGGGGCGCGAACCAGCGGTGATCGTCGAGCCGCTGCGCAACTTCTACCCCGCCGAAACCTACCATCAGGATTATCTCGACAAGAACCCCGGCGAATACTGCCACATTCCGGTGGCCAAGTTGCTCAACGTCGGCAAGCGTCAGCGCTACATCGAGCGCGTCTGGGACCTCGACCCCGAGCAGTACGCGGTGACGCAGAAGGCAGCGACCGAGGCTCCGTTCACCAACAAGTACGATCAAAACTTCGAGCCGGGCATCTACGTCGACGTCGTGAGTGGAGAACCACTGTTCCTCTCCACCGATAAGTTCGACGCGGGCTGCGGTTGGCCGGCGTTCTCCAAGCCGATCGATGCGTCTGCTCTGACGGAACATCGTGACACCAAGCTGCCCGGACGGCCGCGTACCGAGATCCGCACCGCCAACTCGCAGATTCATCTGGGGCACGTCTTCGACGACGGACCGCAGGACCGGGGAGGACTGCGCTACTGCATGAACTCGGCCTCGCTGCGTTTCGTTCCGCGCGACCAGATGGAGGCGCAGGGGTACGGAAAGTATCTGAAGATGCTTGACAGCGCTCAGTGAGCTAAGCCTGCGGAAACCTCAGACGGAATAAAGCCAGTCGAAGCTGAAGTGACGAGACCGGAACCCCAATCGGCTTCATTCCAACGGTTTCTAGCAGTCGATTACATTAACCTCGGCAACTGTTTCAGCTCGCCAAGTGTTTGGCTAGGTAATGGCCGGTAACACTCGCGGGATTATCGGCTATGTCGTCTGGAGTACCGGTGGCTACAATTGTGCCGCCTTCCTCGCCGCCGCCGGGACCCATGTCGATGACGTAGTCGGCGTTGGCGATCATGTCGAGATCGTGCTCGATGAAGACCACCGTTGCGCCACCTTTTATCAAACGTTGCAGCACGTCAATCAGGGTTCGGACGTCAAGGGGATGAAGGCCTGTAGTTGGCTCGTCGAGGACGAACAGTGACGTACTCTGCCGTTTGCCAAGCTCGTTGGAAAGCTTGAGACGCTGCGCCTCGCCTCCGGAAAGGTTCGGGGTGTCCTCGCCCAGCGTGAGGTAGCCAAGACCGAGGTCGTGAAGTGTTTTGAGCGCCTTGTGGATGCGCCTGAGCAAAGCAGGGGTAATCATATCGCCGGAAGCCTCGCCAAAATCGTCATCCAGCGCAAAGACATCGAGGGCATCGTCCACTTCCAAATCGAGCACTTCAGGCAACGTCAACCCTTGCGGATGCGTCGGCGTTGCGAGCCTCACATCGTTGACTTCCGGACGATAACGCCGTCCTTCGCAAGTCGGGCAGGTGATGGTGACGTCCGGCAGGAACTGGATATCGAGGCTAATCTGACCGGTGCCGTCGCATTGCGGGCAACGCAGGGAGCCGGTGTTGTAGGAGAACGCCGAAACCTTGAGCTTGCGCTTCTTGGCGTCAGCCGCCGAGGCGAAGGCCTTGCGCAACATATCCATGATGCCAGTGTAGGTGGCGACCGTCGAACGCACGTTGATGCCAATCGGCGTGGAATCTACCAGACGCACGCGCGTGATGCCGGCAGCATCAAGCGAGCGAACATGGGACGGAAGCGGCGTATGGTTTTCCTGCGCCAGCAACGCCGGAATCAAAGACTCCAAAACCATCGTGGTCTTGCCGGAACCGGAGACGCCGGTGACGGCGGTCATCCGTCCGCGGGGAATGGCGACGTCCAGCGGATGCACGGTATGGATGGCATCGGTTTTCATGCTGATCCAGTCGGCTTTCGAAACCGGTGGCAATGCAAGGCGCTTGCGGACGACCACAGGTTGGGAGCCGTCCAAGAAACCGGCGATGCGCGACTTCGGATTACGCAGTATTTCGGCCGGCGCACCCTGCGCGAGTATACGTCCGCCTCGGCTACCTGCGCCTGGGCCCATTTCGATGAAATAATCGGCAGCGTTGAGCACATGAACGTCATGATCGACAAACACCACCGAATTGCCGGAAGCCAGCAAGTCTCGCATCACGCCAATAAGCCCTTCAATATTGGCCGGATGCAGACCTGTGGAAGGCTCGTCGAGCACATACAGCACGCCCGTGGTTTCATTTCGCACGGCACGCGAAAGCTGGGCACGCTGGCGCTCACCGGTTGAAAGCGTGGCGCTGGCACGGTCAAGCGTCAAGTAACCCAAGCCAAGCTGAATAAGCCTGCGGCCCATGTCTTCCAAGGTATCGACCAAGCTGTCGGCCATCTGCTGCATATCCTGCGGCAACGAATCCGGCACGGTCTTTGCCCATTCAAGCACCTTGCGTAACGGCCAAGCCGTAACTTCGGCCAAGTTGTATTTGCCGATTTTTGGAGCTCTTGCCGCTTCGTTAAGGCGTGATCCACCGCAATCCGGGCAGGTCCGCTCGATCAAAAACTTGGAGACCTTCGCCAACCGTTTCTCATCGTTGGCGCGGTCGAGCTCCTTGGTCACCGTCAGCCGCGCGTTGCGGAATGTGAAGCCGAGATGATGGACGCCTTTGACCGAAGTAATGGTGATGGGCTTCTTCTCTTCCGGGCCGTTGAAGACGATGTCACGTTCCTTGTCGGTCAGTTCCTTGAACGGGACATCGGTGCGCACGCCGAATTCGCGCACGATATCGGGCTGGACGTTGAAACCGAAAGTCCGCCACGGCACGACGGCGCCTTCATCGATGGTGAGGTTTTCGTCAGGAACCAGAGCGGCGTCGTTGACTTCGTGGATGGTTCCGGTTCCCTGGCATTTCGGGCAGGCACCAGTGGAATTGAACGCCAGCTGCTCAGCACTTGGAGGCTCTACGAGTGCACCGCAGGCCGCGCAATGGATGGGAATCTCGGCGGCGACATCGAGCGTCGGCTTTTGATAATGCCCGTTCGGGCAACGGTGTGAGGCCAGACGCGAGAACATCAACCGGAGCACGTTCAACGTTTCGGTGGAAGTGCCGAACGTCGAACGCATACCACCGACGCCCGGCCGCTGACGCAACGCCAAAGCCGGCGGAATGAACCGCACCGAATCGACCTGTGGCTTCTCGGCCTGCGTCATTCGCCGGCGGGTGTAGGTC
The DNA here is from genome assembly GCF_029433295.1 of Bifidobacterium sp. ESL0784. Lineage (GTDB taxonomy): Bacteria > Actinomycetota > Actinomycetes > Actinomycetales > Bifidobacteriaceae > Bifidobacterium. Next base: position 63,766 of record NZ_JAQTHV010000004.1, on the reverse strand, counting down.
GAAAGTGCGTCAAGATAGCGCCGCGAACCTTCGGCGTATAGCACGCCAAGCGCCAGCGAGGATTTGCCTGAACCTGAAACCCCCGCGATGCCGACAAGTTCATTCAAAGGAATGGAAACATCGATGTCTCGCAAATTATGGACGCGAGCGCCACGCACTTCGATGGCCTGCGGTACCGAAGAACCTTCTGCTTTATTCAAGCTAGGAACTTTTGTATTACCATTACCGTTCCTCGAGCCCGTCTTATGCATTCCATTCTCGTCGTTGTTCACAATGACAACTCTATCCGCCGTACCTGCCCGATTTCACATGCGAGCATAATCGCAGTGTCTACGTCAGAGAACACATTTTATACGATCAACCCCGCACTTTTCTGACGACAACAAAAAGGTGCCATGGGTTATCCCATGACACCTTTGATAAATCAGGTTGCGGCCGGCAAGTAGCGAGTACCAAGCCGCCGTCTACCACTTCTCAGCGGGAACGACGGAACGGGGTCGAGTTGCGCTTGCCATGCGAGCGATGGAAGCCGTCGGCCTTGCGGGAGCGCTGGTTGCGGTTGCCGTCGCGTCCGCGATTGCCGGAACGGCCTTCGTAGCCCTCGTCACGTCCACGACTGCCCGACTTGCCATAGCCGCCGTGACGGTTTGACTTTCCGGAGCCGTAGGAATCGCCATAGCCCTCGGAATAACCGCCGTTACGTCCGCCGGAACGCTTGCCGTAGCGGCCTTTGCCTTTGCCGCCGCGCTGGCCGCGATCATCATAATCGGAATGGCGAGAACGCTTGCCGCTGCCCTTGCGGTAATCGTCGTCGTAGAAATCGCGTGAGCGACGGTCATCGCGATGACCGCGTGAAGAACGGCCGTCAATCGGACCTTGGCCATCATCGTAACGCGGGTTGCGGTTCTTATGCCCGTCACGGCGTCCGCCACGCGAGCGGGAATCGCTGAAATCTCGAGAATCATTGAATCCACCGTCATGTCCGCCGCGCTCGTTGAAGCCTTCGCCGGAATCGTCACGACCGCGTTTATTGAACGAGCGTCCGGAATCTTCATGCCGATTGTTACGGTCACGGCGTCCGCCACGATCCTTACGCCCGTAGCCGCCGCGTCTGCCTCGCCCGCCGCGGCCCTCGTTGCGCCCACCGCGACCGGTGCGTCCGGCCCTGCGGTTGACGACCGGAACGGTCAGCGTCCAGCCTTCGACCAGCGGAGCGTGCTCCCCCACCAGCTCTTCAAGTTCGGGGGAACCCGGAACAACCTGCTGGCTCTTGGCCTTGATACCGGCACGATGCAGCATCTGACGCGCATCACGGCGCTGCTGAGGCAGAACGAGTGTGACCACATCGCCAGATTCGCCCGCGCGTGCGGTACGTCCCGAACGATGCAGGAACGACTTGGAGTCCTCGGGCGGCTCGGTCTGCACCACCATCGCCACGTCGCTGACGTCGATGCCACGCGCAGCCACATCGGTGGCCACCAGCACGTTGACATCCCCGGAAGTGAACGCGGCCAAGTGCCGGTCGCGCTGGTTCTGCGAAAGGTTACCCTGCAAGTCGACTGCCGGGATGCCCTCCTTGACGAGCTTGTCGGCCATCTTCTTGGCCTGGTATTTGGTGCGGGTGAAGAGGATGCGCTTGCCCTTGCCGCTGGCAAGCTCGCGGATGACCTCATATTTGTTGCCCTGCGAAACCTCGAAAACGTGATGGGTCATGGTATCGACCTGCGCGTCGGCGGGTGCAATCTCGTGGATCTTCGGGTCGTGCAGGAATTGCTTGACCACCTTATCGACGCCATGGTCGAGTGTGGCGGAGAATAGCATGCGCTGGCCGTTCGGGTCAACCTGCTCAAGCAGGCGCTGCACGGACGGCAGGAAGCCCATATCGGCCATTTCATCGGCCTCGTCAAGCACGGCAACCTCAACGTCTTCGATGGACAGTGCGCCTTGACGCAGCAAATCCTCAAGACGCCCCGGACAGGCAACGATGATTTCGGCACCGGCCTTGAGTTCGGAAATCTGACGGCTGTATTTCACCCCGCCGTAGATGGTGGCGGTCTGCATGTCGTAGGCGGCGGCAAGTGGGGCCACAACCTCATTGATTTGGTTGACCAGTTCGCGCGTAGGAGCAAGAATCATCCCATGCGGATGAGGCAACATCGCGCGTTTCTGCGCCTTGCGGTTGCTGCGGTCCATGCGTTTGAAATCGCGCATCGCGGTCTCGCCTTCGCCCTGTTCGCCAAGACGAGTGACCAGCGGAATGGCGAATGCCAGCGTTTTGCCGCTTCCGGTCTCACCGCGGCCAAGCACATCGCGCCCTGCCAGCGAATCACCAAGTGTATCGGCTTGAATCGGGAAGGCGACGGTTTTGCCGTCGCGGGCCAGGACGCTTACCAGCGGCCCCGGCACGCCGAGTTCGGCGAAGGTGCGCTCGGGCTGATCGCCGGACTTGGCGTACGCAGCAGCGCTTTCGGCCGCTTCTTCGACCTGTTTCGATTTGGATTTCGTTGAGTTATAGGAATCAGGATTATTCATTTCCGAGCCTGCATAGTCTCCGCCCTTAAAATCGGCAGAGTTGTCTGAATTATTTTTATGAGTACGACGCTTCGGCACAATAGCCTTTCAAAAGATTGAAGCCGACCTGTCTCATACACGTAAACGGACCCCGGCTTCTCAATGGACAATTCACTATATCAGACGCGCCCCACAACGACGATAGAGACAATTCCTGCTTCTTCTGCGAGGATTCAGCATTCGTGTGGTAATAAAAATTGAATACTATCGTTGGAAGTCAAGGAACGACACAGACCACTCACAAAGGATGACACCATGCAGCAACCCATCATGACTTCACCAGCGTTTCTCGCCCAGCCCAGTTCCCCAGCCACACCGGACGATTTGAGCTGCGCGCAGGATCTGAAGGATACGCTCGAAGCGAATGCCGAACGATGCGTAGGCATGGCTGCGAACATGATCGGCGAGCACAAACGAATTATCGCATTCAACGACGAGCTGACCGGCCGTGTAATGACGATGTTCAATCCCGAAATCATCGAAAAGACGGGTCCGTACGAAACGGAGGAAGGCTGCCTTTCGCTTGAATCAACCAGAAAGACGACAAGGTTCGAGACGATACGGGTACGTTACCAAGATAGGAGATTCAAGGAGCGTATCGCCAATTTCAGCGGCTGGACGGCACAAATCATCCAGCACGAAATCGATCACTGCAACGGCGTGCTCATCTGAGACGTTGCCGAAAATCCGAACTCCGAATTTCCCGCTCAGTTCGATTCGACGATGGTCCCATTCGGCGGGGTCTGCTTCTTGTGGCGCGGGCTCGGCTGTTTGGCCGGCGGCACATCCGTGTAAGGGTGACCCATGCTGGCTGTGGAGGTGTAGAAACTCTTGGCCGTACCGTTCGCGTTGACGTTGGCAAACGGGGCATTCGGGGCACTCTGGGCGCCATCGGTATGGCCGGTTTCGCCACGACGGTAACGATCCATCATCTGCTTCTGCAGGTCAGCAGCGCTCGGCGGGGTCCACGAAAGCGCGTTGGCGCCGGCCTCGATGGTCTCACGGATCGATTCGGCCGAACCGCCGGAACTGGCGACCACCGGAATCTCCGGGTAACGGTCCTTGACGTGGGCGACAACTTCAGCGGTGTTCCTGCCGGCGGCGACGTTGATGATCTTGGCGCCCGCCTCGATCTTGCGCTGCACCATATCATCCCACTGAACGACCGTGGCCATCACGGGAACATGCACGGTCATGGCGACCTCGCGGACGATCTCGACCTCGCTGGGAGCGTTGAGCACGACGCCGGCAACACCTTGCATCTCGGCGAATACGGCGAGCTCGAGGACGCGCGTGCCGGTGGTGGTGCCTCCGCCGACACCGACGAAAACCGGGGCCTGCGCCACGGAAAGCACGGCCTGGTTGATGACCGGCTGGCCGGTGAACGGATAGACGGCGAGAATGGCGTCGGCATTGGTATTATGTATTACAGCAGCGTCGGTGGTATAGGCGAACGAACGCAGGCGCTTACCCTCCAGGAGCAGTCCGGAGGATTGTTCGATTTCGACCGGCACCCGGGCATCAGCCGAGCTCAGAGGATTCTCAATAGGCAAAGCCTCAGGCAGGTTCGCCCGAAAGTTGGTCAGTTCCTGTTCCATCGTGCCGCTCCCTTCACGGGTTACCAGTACTTCTCAATCCGCCAGTCGTGTCCGCCATATCCGAAACCGCCTATCGTATGACTTAACGACATACAGGTTGAAACGAGCACATTACCAGACCCAACATATCACCGCCGCCTTTTGTTCCCAAGTAAGCGTCATTTCTTGACAAAATATGCAAAACCAACATTGAACGGAAGGCGAAACCATGCTTGAAACGTCTACTCGATATGCCAAAATTGGCTTGAATCCGCGGGTAGAGCAAACCTTGCGGAATGTTTGAAACGCAATGAGACATAGCACACATCAGAACGAAGGAACGAATACTTGGCTGAATTCATTTTCCAGATGATCAATGCTCGCAAGGCCTATGGCGACCGTGTGATCCTTGACGACGTGACCCTGAGCTTTTTGCCGGGCGCGAAAATCGGCGTCGTCGGCCCCAACGGCATGGGCAAGTCGACCCTGCTCAAGATCATGGCCGGGCAGGAGACCGTCTCGAACGGCGAAGCGAAGCTGACTCCTGGCTATTCCGTAGGCATTCTGCAGCAGGAACCGCCGCTGGACGAAGACAAAACCGTCGGTGAGAACATCAAGGCCGCTTTCGGCGACATCACCAAGAAAGTCGACCGGTTCAACGAAATCGGCGAGGAGATGGCCAATCCGGACGCCGACTATGACGCATTGATGGCCGAGATGGGCAAGCTGCAGGAAGAGATCGACGCCGCCGACGGCTGGGACATCGACTCCCAGCTCGAACAGGCCATGGACGCCTTGCAGTGCCCAGACCCCGACACCCCGGTCAAGGTCTGCTCGGGCGGCGAGCGCCGTCGTGTGGCGCTGTGCAAGCTGCTGCTGGAAGCCCCCGACCTGCTGCTACTGGACGAACCGACCAACCACCTCGACGCCGAATCCATCCTCTGGCTCGAGCAGTTCCTGCACTCCTACAAGGGTGCCGTCATCGCCGTGACCCACGACCGCTACTTCATGGATAACGTGGCGGAATGGATCTGCGAGGTCGACCGCGGCCACCTCTACCCCTACAAGGGCAACTACTCCACTTACTTGGAGACCAAAGAAAAGCGTATGGAGATCCAGGGCGCCAAGGACGCCAAACTCGCCAAGCGGCTCAAGAACGAGCTGGACTGGGTCAAAAGCTCCCCCAAGGCTCGTCAGGCCAAGAACAAGGCCAGGCTCGAACGCTACGACGAGATGGAGAACGAGGCGCGCAATTCCAAGAAGCTGGACTTCTCCGAAATCGTCATCCCGCCGGGGCCGCGTCTGGGCTCGCAGGTGCTGGAAGCCGAGCATATCCATAAGGCCTTCGGCGACCGCGTGCTGATCGACGACCTCTCCTTCACCTTGCCGCGCAACGGCATCGTGGGCATCATCGGCCCCAACGGCGTCGGCAAGTCCACCCTGTTCAAGACCATCGTCGGCAAGGAACCGCTCACCAGCGGCGAACTCAAAATCGGCGAGACCGTCAAAATCTCCTACGTCGACCAGAACCGCGAGGGCCTTGACCCGAACAAGAACCTTTGGGAGGCCGTTTCCGACGGCAACGACTTCATCGAGGTCGCCGGCGTCGAAGTGCCGACCCGCGCCTACGTTGCCAGCTTCGGCTTCAAGGGCAGCGACCAGCAGAAGCTCACCGGCATGCTTTCCGGCGGTGAACGCAACCGTTTGAATCTCGCGCTGACCCTGAAGCAGGGCGGCAACCTGTTGCTGCTCGATGAGCCCACCAACGATTTGGACGTCGAAACGCTGGAATCGCTGGAAAACGCGCTGATCGAGTTCCCCGGCTGCGCAGTGGTCATCTCCCACGACCGCTGGTTCCTCGACCGCATCGCCACGCATATCCTTGCTTGGGAAGGCGATGACGACAACCCGGCCAAGTGGCACTGGTTCGAAGGCAACTTCCAGGCGTATCAGGAAGACAAGGTCAAGCGTCTTGGCGAGGAGGCCTCCCGCCCTCATCGCATCCATCGCAAATTGACGCGTTGAGCTGAATAACAGAAACATTGACGGTGCCCCGATTCTATGGTCGGGGCACCGTTTTTATCACAGCTCTATGAAAATCCAACAGGTTCAGATACTGGCGAAATTCGGGCTAAAAGTTGGGCGGCGCGGATAGACTCACATAAGCGTTAATTCGACAGAATCGAGGAGTGACATGGCGAAAGTCAAGGCAGGCGACGCAGCGCAGGAAGCGGTTGAGGCGCTCAAGCTGAAGGCCGGGCAGGAGCAAGGCGGACGCACCGTCTTCCATGACGCCACGAACCTCTACTACCCCACCGAACGCATCTACGGCGGCCAGATGACGGCTCAGGCCATCATCGCCGCGGCCGACACCGCCGACGATGACAAGGTGGCCAATTCCGTCCATGCCACGTTCATCAAGGTCGGCAAGCTCGACGAGGAGACCCGCTACGAGGTCGAATCGCTGCGCGACGGCCGTTCCTTCTCCACTCGCCGCGTGGACGCCAAGCAGGGCAATCAGCTACTCTTCACTGCCACGGTGAGCCTGCAGAAAGCCGGGCAAGCCGGTGTGGAGTTCAACGACGATATGCCTAAAAATCTGCCGGACCCGGAAACGCTCACCAGTGCCAAGGACCTGATGGAACCTTACGCCGAAAAATCCGGGTTCGCCAAATACTATGCCTCTCAGTCGCCGTTCGACATCCGCCACATCGGCCCGACCGTGATGCTCGAGCCCGACAAGGAAAGTGCCAACAAGGATTCTGGCAAGCAGATGGTCTGGATGCGCATGGCCAGCCCGGTCAAGGCGTCGCAAAACGTCTACCGCGCGCTGCTGGCGCTCGAGTGCGACCAGGTGATGATGGAGCCGGATCTGCGCCGCGCAGGTCTGAGCATTTCCACGCCGGGCATTTTCTATGCTTCAATCGATCACTCGATGTGGTGGTATGACAATATCGACATGAACGAATGGCATCTTTACGTGCAGGATGCTCCGGTCGCCGGCCACGGCCGCGCATTGGGCATCGCCAAGGTCTATTCGGCTGACGGTAGGCTTCTGGCGGCGATGACACAGGAAGCCACCATCCGAGTCCCGGAAAAGAAAGACGAAAAGAAAAAGTAGATCTCGTCGCTTATTGGAACCAAATAATTCGACGGATGGAAAGGTTCAGGCTAATCCATCCGTCGAATTTTATATGTTATAACCCTTTTACTCTAAAAATCAGGAAGCATCAGGTCTTCATTGTCAAGGAACGTGAAGCCACCATCGCTTTCGAGCAACCTACGCGCAAGCCCCAAAGCCAGCAACGTCGATTGAACACCGTCGATACCCCCGATTTGATGCGACCATACGATATCGCTGTCATGCTCCAACGTCACTTTCGTCCAAAATTCCCCGGAATCCGCCTGTTGCGGTTCGGAAACCAACAAGTCGTAGGGTTCACCGTTCTTTTCAAACGTCCGTTTAAGCACTTCGTTGTGTCCTTTCGGTTGAATCAGATATCGCTTTTCTTGCCCATGGAGCCCGCTGCAAGCTTGCGCTGACGTTCGCGGCGCTTGGCAGCCTTCATTTTCGGATTCTCGGCACCTTCGCTCGGCGGAAGCTGACAAAGCCATTCGCCGATGATGCCCACCGCCATGTCACCGATGCAGATGACAGTGGTCACTCCGCATTGGATAATCACATTCTGATAATACGGAATACCCCAATGCGGCAAGGTCAGCAGCACCTGTACCATATACCAGCCGGCAAGCCCGGCACCGGCAAGGCCCAGCGCCTTGCACAGCACCAGCGTGTAGACGGCTTTGGTGGGGTCGATCCAGCTTTTGCGTTTTTTCGGGTCAGTGATGGCGTATTGATGGACCTGCAACGCCAATATCAAAACCGCCGCACCCAGCAAAACCAAAATAAACGCGACGAACCAAGGGGCTCCGATCAGCGAAAGACCGCTCATCTCATCGGATTTGACCAATATCGCGCCGAGGAGCAAGCCAATCAGCGCTGCGATTGCGTAATACCACCATGGGGTCCTTCGTGCACTCATTGCGTATCCCCCAGTATCCAGCGGTCGTCAACCTTGCCGACGCGGGCGGCATCTGGTGCCATCGCGAGCAGGAAGGAGACCGGATCGCCGTCAAGCCGTGCGTCGGGATCCATATCGAGCCATGGCGCAAGGATTTCGGCCTGTTTTTTCGCCGCGTCCAACGGCAACTCGATGGCATAGGCGACATCTTCGGCCATCTCCTGAGCCGCTTGATCGGGGCTCATAGCCTCGCCCTCGACGTCGACCAACCGCAACGTAACGGCGCCTTCATGTGAACCCGAAAGGGAATCAAGCAACGAGACGATGGCCTGAGGCTTCAGTTTGGTGGTCAATTGGATGACGGCGGCGCTGGCATCCGAGCTGTCAATGCCCATGACGTGGTAGAGCGGCGAAATCCCTTCGACCTGATTGCCTGGCACCGCATCCAGCGAAACGATGACGGAACGGAAACGCTTCGCGGCATCGCTGGTTTTGCTGCGCATGGCGATGATGGCGCGGCGCGGCACGACATAGACGTCATCGACATTGTCCTGCTGCCGATCCTGCGCCTTTTGAGCCTCATCCTGACGTTGTTGCTCGGCTATCGTTGCGCCGGCCAGAGAAGCCTTGGTAGGCGCTACACTCACGCCTGGCATTCCGGCACCATTTTCACCAGTGGTTTGGCCTGTACCAAGAGTTACTGGAACATCGTCGAATACAATATTTTCTATCGTATTGCTGCCCGATTCATCTGAGCCGTCCGCACTCTCGCCGCCACTATTTTGAATGTTGGCAGCATCATCGAGCTTCAGTCTGACTTCGGCATGCACCCTGCCGCTTTTAACGGCTTGAAGCACCCTTTGCCACACCTCGGCCCCGGCGGCGACATCCTCGCTTCTCGTCTCATCGAACGAGAGCGAAAGACACGCCTCAACGCCGAGGGGCGTGCCATCAGCTGTCACGCCCCTCGATCTTCGCGAATCATCAATCAATGGATTCGACATGTCTCACTCGGACCCTTCCGGCTTCATGCCGACCGAACGCTTGAGCGATTCGGGAATCGGCACCGGCGGGATGTCGGAATCCGGACGAGCCGAATCGGAGAGCCAGAGCTTGCGTTCCGGCGCCATCCTGAGGTTGGCGAAGATGACTTTCAATTCCTTCTCGTTCAGGGTCTCCTTGACGAGCAGCTGACGCACCAGCTCATCGAGCACATCGCGGTTTTCGGTAATGATCTGCCAAGCCTCGGTGTGCGCGGTCTCGATCATGTCGTGCACCTCTTCGTCGATGACATCCTGCGTACGCTCGGAGTAGTCATGGATGAAGTTGTTGGCGGAATCCTCGCCGTGCTCTGAATCGCCCCACTTGACGGCTCCCAGCTTGGAGGACAGACCGAATTCAACGACCATCTTTCGGGCGATCTGCGTGGCCTTCTCGATGTCGTTGGAGGCACCGGTGGTGGGGTCATGGAAGACGACCTCCTCGGCGGTGCGGCCACCCATCGCGTAGGCCATCTGGTCGAGCAGTTCGTTTCGGGACTGGGAATAGCGGTCCTGTGTAGGCATGACGGCGGTATAGCCCAAGGCGCGGCCTCGCGGCAGAATCGTCACCTTGGTCACCGGGTCGGTGTTGTGAAGCGCGGCGGCGACCAGTGCGTGACCACCTTCGTGATAGGCGGTGTTGCGCATCTCATCCAGGGCCATGCCACGCGACTGGCGCTTCGGGCCGGACTGGACGCGGTCGATGGCCTCGTCGATGGCGCGGTTGTCGATCAGCTGGGCGCCAACGCGGGCGCAGAGCAACGCAGCTTCGTTCAGGACGTTGGCCAGATCGGCGCCAGTGAAACCTGGCGTGCGCACGGCCACGGTGTGCAAATCAACGTCGGGGACGAACGGCTTGCCCTTGGCGTGCACCTTGAGGATTGCCTCACGGCCTTCCAGATCCGGGGCCTCGACGGCCACCTGGCGGTCGAAACGGCCGGGACGCAGCAGCGCCTCGTCCAGGACGTCAGGACGGTTGGTGGCGGCGATGATGATGAGGTTGGTGTCGTTGTCGAAACCATCCATCTCGACCAGCAGCTGGTTCAGCGTCTGTTCACGTTCGTCGTGCCCGCCGCTCATTCCGGAGCCACGCTTGCGTCCGACGGCGTCGATCTCGTCGATGAAGATGATGGCCGGTGCGTTCTTCTTGGCCTCCTCGAAGAGGTCACGCACACGCGAGGCACCGAGGCCGACGAACATCTCGACGAAATCGGAACCAGCCATGGAGTAGAACGGTACTCCCGCTTCGCCGGCGACGGCTCGCGCGAGCAGCGTCTTACCGGTTCCGGGAGGGCCATAGAGCAGCACGCCGCGCGGGATGCGGGCGCCAAGCGCCTTGTACTTCGAGGGATCCTTCAGGAAGTCCTTGATCTCCTCGACTTCGGCCACGGCTGCTTCCTCGCCAGCCACGTCGGAGAACTTGGTGGTCGGGGTCTGCCCGCCGAGCAACTTACCGTTGTCCTTCTTGCCGCCCATGCCGAGCATACCGTTCATGCCGCCGCTCATGCTGCGGAGAAGCCACCAGAACAGCAGCACCAAAACAACCAACGGCAACAGCGTGGAAAGCAGGTAAGCCCCGGAATCGGACTGTATGTCCGCGGTCCAGCCGTCTTTCGGTTTGGCCTTCTTCACGGCTTTGAGCAGTTCCGGTCCTTCGGCCTGGGTGTAGTAGAACTGGACCTCCCGACCATAATCGTGGTTCTTCTTCGTATTCGGGTCGATCTTATTGAAGTTCTTATAGAGCTTGAGCTTGACCATCTGTTTGTTGTCGATAATCTGGACACGGCTGGCACCATTATTATCAACCAGCGATATGCCGTCCTGAGTATCGATGGTCTGCACTCCGTTGGAGCTGAACAGCTCGAAGCCTGCGAACACCAGCAGAGCCAGTACGACAATCCAGAGCACCGGCGACTGCCAGAACGGGCGCTTCCCATTGGGGTCACCGTCACCTTTGTTGCTGTTGTTATTGCGACGGTTGCCGTTGTTGTTACCATTGCGGTTATTGGGATTATTGCCGTTGTTGAAGGGGTTGAACGGATTGTTGTTGTTATTATTGTTTGATCCGTTAGGATTGCCCATCGGTCCCATGGGATTACGAGGATTCTGAGGATAGCTCATGCTGCTTCTCCTTGATAGACTGACGGCTTTAAGACTGCGATGGAATCAAGATTGCGGAAATGCTCCTGATAATCAAGGCCGAAACCGACCACGAATTCATCGGGAACTTCGTAGCCCTTATATTTCAGTGGCACCTCGACCTCACGCCGGGAAGGTTTCTCCAGCAGCGCAAACACCTCAACGCTTGCCGCTCCGCGCCCTTTGAGCTCGCGAACCAACCAGTCAAGCGTATATCCGGAATCGATGATGTCTTCGACAATCAGAACATTGCGTCCCCTGACATCACAGGAAAGATCCTGCCGGACGGTAATCTTGCCGCTACTTTCGAAGCCATCGCCGTAGCTGGACAAGCTCATGAAATCCATCTGCGCATTGATGCTCAACGCCTGTGAAAACGCGGCAAGCGTGTTGACGGCCCCTTTGAGTACGGCCACCAGCAGCAGATCCTTGCCCTTGTAATCTTGGCTCACCTGCGCCGCCACTTCTTTGATCTTGCGTTCTATTTGTTCTTTTGACACCAATTCATGGTCAATTTGGTCTTCAACATCCGCAATTTTCATGTTATCCATTTTTACACACGCGAATGACGTGTTTCTGCCGATTTGCTGAATATCCGCTGGGAAGCGAAAGTGTGCCCTGGCCGTGCCAGTCGGTTACCAACGCCTCTATCGAGAGCACATGCCCTGAAGTCACCCCTATGTTCAGTTCGGCGAGAACGCGGGCGATGACACGGCGACGAATCGCGGGATGGGCGTCGCCAAGCGGCTTGACAAGCATGATGACTGTACCCTCGTCGCTCTTTCCACGCACGGCTTTGCGATACAAATCGTCAGTCGAAATGTCAAGAAAATCACTATCTTCACGAGCGATCACCGTCCCTTTGGCCAGATGACCGGAAACATCGCCGTCGAAAAAGCCCGAGAGATAAGGCATCAGGGTATGTCGCACGCGGGAGCGCAACGGATAGCTTGCCGGCAAGGGCCGGTCCATCGCAACGCTGTCGCCATTGGTCGGATCGTCCCACCAAGGAAGGTTCAATTCGCGGCAAACGGTAGTGGTCTGGACGCGGGTAAGGCCAAGGAAGGGGCGAAGAAAGAGCATGCCGTCACGCTTGAACGTAGTCGGCATACCCGCCAACCCATCGACGCCGGAGGAACGGGTCAGCACATCCATCAGGACCGTCTCCGCCTGGTCATCGCGGGTGTGGGCCAGCAAAACCGCAGTGGCGCCCACATCGCGTGCAGCTTCACCGATGGCTTCATAACGCGCCTGCCGTGCGGCGTCCTCGGTGCTGCGACCGCTTCCGATTCCCTCGACATTGATGGCACGCACGATGACCGGCTCCAGCCCCAACCCTTTGCAACGTGCCGCCGCCTGGCGCGCGACCTCGTCGGAACCTGCCTGAAGCCTATGGTCGATGACGACGGCGCCGCAATGGATACCAAGCATTCCGGAGACGATATGGCTCACGGCCGAAAGCGCCATCGAGTCGCGCCCACCCGAGCATGCCACGAGAAGCGTGGGGGCATCGATCTCGGGGTCATGCTCGCCATGTTCGGCGAAACGGGCGTCCTGCCGCTCAATGCCTGCTTCAGCCAGCGTGTTGCGAACGTCCCCGACAGCCTTTTTTATCGTCGACGAATATGCCATCGCCTGCACTCACAGCCCGGCCAGCGCCGAAATGAAGGCATCGACCGCTTTTCTGGCAGCGAGATAGTCCTGCGGCTTGTTGACGATGACCGCGAAAGCGAGCACACCGCCGTTCTTGCGCGAGACATTGCCGGCCATCGAGGTCACTTGGTCCAGGGAGCCGGTTTTCACGCGCAACAGCCCGGCCGCACTCGGATCCTCCAGACGGTTCTTGGCGGTGCCGACGAAACCGGGAACGGAAAGGCCCTCACCTGCGGCCGCGCCCGGACCGGGTTTAAGATTGTGGCTCTGCACTTCGACCAACGTCTTGACCTCAAGCTGGGAGCCTTCAGAAAGACCGGAGCAATCGGCCATGTGCAGGTTCGCCGTATCGACGCCGAGTTTGTCGAGTTTGGCCTTGACGGCCCGGGTCGCTCCTTCCGGACTGTTGGCAGCCCCGGTTTTGAGCGCCAGAAGCCTGCCGAACTCCTCGATCAGGGTGTTGTCGGAATGACGCAGCGTGAAGGCCATCACCTCGGCCAATGTAGCCGATGTAATCGTTGCCACGCGTTTGGCGCCGCTTGCGACTTTGCCCGAAGCAATTTCAGCATCCACGCCGATGCCGCGCTGGGCAAGCAGGGAGCCGAACACCGCCGCCGCATCGTGCGCCGGTGTCGTCGACATTGCAGGATAGGCGGAGTAGAGATCAGGGTCGTGTTCCACGCCTTTCCATTGCCTTCCCCCATCGACGGCCATCGAAGAGATGCCGGTGAAATTGGTATTGCCCTCGTTGTTGGAGGCAATGGCGGCAGGGGAACGCACGGCGCCGAAAAGCGTATCGTCGTAATTGAGATGGATTTGGCTGATATTGCGCTTTTTGAGCTGCGCTGCACTCTCGTCGGCAAGCGTGGCAAGCCCCGCTCTGCCGTTGATATGGTTGGGGTCGCTCGCCCCCGCCCCGAGCAGCATGTCCCCGTCCGATTTGAGCGTCAACGTCGCCTGCCGGGGCTGACTTACGCCGGAAGGCGAAGGGTCAAGCAATGCGTCGGTATGGAAACTCGAGCCCATGTCCAGCGTCGAGGAAACGGCCAGCGCGGTCAGGGTCTTCATGGTCGAGGCCGGTTCCCGGGGCGTATCGGGATTGCGGGAATCGACGATTTTGCCGTCGGCATCGGCGATGGCCAACGAAAAATCCCCTCCCAGCCCAGGCGTGGCAGCAAAGGCGTTGATCGCCGATTCCGTGCCGTTCTTGTCAATCGGCTTGTTCAGATCAGCCGAGTCCGCAACGGATTCGGCGGCGCGAATCGAACCCGCAAGAGCGGGCGTCGTTTTTCCTGCTGGAAGTATCGTCAGCGGACCGGGCATCATCCCGTTGATATCGGCCATGAAATAGCCTGCGGCAAGCAGCAGGGTCACCAATGTGGAGACGACGATGCGCCATGCACGATTGCGTGCCACATGATTCGCCTTGCGTGCGTGCGCCCCATGACCGCAATACGATGGTCCCACTGTATTCAAAACCGCTCTCCTACGCTTGACAAAGCCTGCCTAGCCCTTGTGCTCGATGGGCTTCCACTGGGCCTTCGAGAAAATGGCCTGGAAGGAAATCGGCACGTAGCTGGCCATATAGATCGGGAAGCTCAGCACATAGGCCAGAAGCTCCTTGTTGGAAGCGCCGATCTGGCCGCGTTCGGCAAAGACGGTGAGCGCTGCCAGGAACATCATGCCCAAGAGACCCGTGCAACCGCCGACCAGCCATCCGGACAACGAACCGAGCTGGCTCGACCATGAGACGAAGCCGAAAGCCGCAAAAAGAAGGCCAAATACCACACGCAGAACGCCAAGCACGGTGAATGGGCAGATCAGCATGGTGAAATCGACGGCGGAGAAATCGCGCTCGCGCACGGCTCGGTTGATCAGCTGCGGACCGTAATAACGGAACACCTGCAGGAATCCCTTGCTCCAACGCAGCCTCTGCCGCCAGCTCTGGCCGAAGGAATCGGGCTGCTCGTCGTAGAGGATGGCCGTGCCGCAGTAGCCGATGCGATCGCCGTGCAAGACGGAGTCCATCGTGAATTCGAGGTCTTCGGTCAACAGATGGAATTTCCAGCCGTTGTTGCGCTGCATCACCTCACGCGAGAACATGAAGCCGGTGCCGCCCACGTGGCAGCTGGAGCCGAAAAGCATACGCGAATTGTTGAGGAAACGAGATTCACGGATGAACCACAGTGCCGAACCGGAGGACACCCAGTTGTCGGAAAGGTTGGTGGAGTTGCGGTAGCTGGTGAGGATCTTGAAGCCTGATTGGAAGGCCTTGTTCATTTCCTCGATATAGTGCTTGTCGAGGCGGTTGTCGGCATCGAAGACGAAGAAGGCGTCATAATCATTGGCCACGCCTTTGTCGATCATCGCGTCGAGCAGGTAAGTCAGCGCATAGCCTTTGCCAACCTGCTGCAGATTGTGACGCTCGACGACATTGCACCCCATCGAGCGCACCACCTCGGCGGTTTTGTCGGTGCAATTGTCGGCCACCAGCCAGATGTCGACAAGACGTGAGGGGTAAGTCTGATTTCTGATGGAATTGATCAGATTAGGTACGACGGTTTCCTCGTTGCGTGCCGAAATCAGCACGGCATAACGCTTGTCCATCGGCGCCTCGGGAAATGTGATACGATGATGGAATAAAGAAGCCACAATGCAGATCGCCTGGTAACCGAGGCTTACTGCACCCATAATAAACATCAGGATATCTAGGATATTCAGAAATACCATGTCAGTGCCACCTGCTCCTCGGGTTGTCGGTTTTTACGTCCTCTGCGTTGTCATTGACCACTGTACCTTGAGCAGCGCCCTTGGCTTTGCCAGACGTTTCCCCGCCTTTTGCACCATGCGCGCTTTTGGCTCCCTCTTGCCGCAACTCCTGGGTGTCGAAACCATCGGAATCCTTCTCCTCGCTACCCTTAAGGGGTTTGCGTGAGGTCGATTCGGAGTTCGAAAGCACTCCCTTGGGAATGGCGATGGTCTCGGATTCGTCAAGGTCATGGGCCGTCGATTTGGCATTGAATTCGGTGGAGAGGCGATAGACCTCGTCGCGCAGGTTACGCAGGTCGTCATCGGCGGGGACCCTTGCGCTCGAGCCTTTGGCGGCACGCGGCATACGCTGGGCGACAGGCTGCACCACATGCTCGTTGAACGCCTCGGCCCCGGCGACCACCTTGGATTTCTTGACCGGCACCGGGTCGCTCATCAACGGCGACTCAACCAGTTCATAGCGCTTGGTATACACCTTGAAGAGGGCCTGCAGACTGGCGGTGATGGGCAGCGCGAGGAACGCGCCAAGGGCACCGAACACGGCTCCCAGGACCAGCACCGAAAGGAAGGCGATGGCGGGGTTCAGATCCATGGTGCGCTCCGAGACCTTCGGTGAGATGATGAGGTTCTCGATCTGCTGGTAGATGACGATGAAGACGACCACGGCCACCCCATAGAGCAAGCCGCGCGACGACCAGGCAAAGATGACCGGCAATGCCCCGCCGATGTAGGTGCCGACCGTCGGTATGAACTGCGAGACGATGCCGCAGAAAAGAGCCAGGGGCAGCCAGTTGGGCACCTTGATGATCATCAGGAATATCGAGGTGAAGAAGGCATTGAACGCGGCGAGAATCGTACGCGAGAAAAGGAAACCGGAAATCTGGTCCTGCACGATGGTCCAAGCCAGCAGGAAGCGACGCTGCGTCACCGGGCCGAGCCACTGGCACAGGCTCCTACGCATCTTGGGTCCGGCGGCGGAGACGTAATAGGTGACCATCACAATGGTCAGCACATTGAGCAGAGCGCTCAAGAGGCCCATGGTGGTGCTCAATGCCTGCCCGGCGAAATTGGTGACCCATGAGGTCTGTACGTTTTTGGCGATCTCGCTGCCGAGATTGGATATTTCCGGGAGTTTGAAATCGGTATATTGCGCGACAAGGTGCTGCGCCTGTTGGTAAAGATCGGGGATTCCCCTGATCATGGAAATCATCTGCTGCACAAACATGTTGCCAAACAAGCCAAGCAATGCCAGCACAAGGATGATGAGGCCGACCAGAGTGGCGGCCGCGGCCGCGCCACGCTTCCAGCCATGACGCACCAGACGGACCACCAAGGGCTCCATGGCGAGCGCCACAAAGATCGAGATGACGATGTCAAGGACTATGAAAGAGACCTTGCTCCACGATCTGAAAATGAAAATGCAGACGAAAACCGCTATTGCGGCATAGAGCAGGGCCCTCCCCCACCAATCTGGCGGCCTGCGGGAATCCCCTTTCTGGGGGAAAACCGAGGCGAAATCGATTTTAGGACTCTCACGCTCGTCATTTTCTTGTCCACGTTGTTTCATGATTTCCAATCCTACCCCGCCCCATGTGTAGACAACTAGGAATATCCTCATATATCATGGTCAAAGTTTCTATCGTGATACCCGCGTACAACGAGCAGGACCGCATCGTCAGCTGTCTGACGAACGCCGTCTGCCAGTCCGTTGCGCCCTACGAAATCATCGTTGTCGACAACAAGTCGAACGATCGAACCTGCGAACTTGTCCAGCGATTCATCGATCGTTGTTCCGATTCCTCCTGCGTCAAATTAGTCCATCAGGATAAAGAACAGGGACTCATTCCCACCCGCAATTTCGGTTTTTCCGTAGCGAAGGGCGACGTGTACGGCCGCATCGACGCGGACTGCATGCTCAAACCGGACTGGGTGGAAGTCGTTACCAAGATCTTCGAGCGCGACCCAAGCGCCATGGGAGCCACCGGCCCTGCGGTCTATTACGATATGCCGGCGAAACACCTCGGGCTTCAAGGTGACAACAAAGTACGCAAGGTCACCTATCGGGCCGACAACGACAAAGTGCTGCTCTTCGGTTCCAACATGGCGGTGCGGGCCAACGCGTGGGAGAAGATCAAGGGCAAGGTGTGCCGCGACAAGGCCGACATCATGCACGAGGACATCGACATCTCTCTGCATCTGCTTGATCAGGGCCTGAAAACCGTGTATTGCGAAAAGATGATCACAGGGGTCTCGGCCCGTCGCATGGACACCCCTTTCTCCTCGTTCCGCAAGTACATGCAACGCTTCCAGAACACCTTCGACGCCCATCCGAACCATACGCGGGCGCACGATACCGAATACACGCTTTATGCGCTTTACCCCGTGCTACGCGCTTTCTACCCCATCTATCAGAACTATCTGGTCCACCGATGCGTCAACCCGGCCCGACGCATCTGGAGCAAGGAACAGCACAATATAAAAACAGACCAAACGCCGACCTCGGCAGGAAAGGAAAAGTAGCGGGAAATGGAAGCACAGCTGGTGGCGTGGGGCTGGCAGGCCCTTTACCTTTTCGAGGCATTGGTTTTCTCTACCCTCATCGGTCTTGAACGTCAGGCCAGGCACAAGGATGCGGGCACGCGCACGCACGCCTTGGTGGGCGTCGGCTCGGCGTTGTTCGTCATCATCGGCAAATACGGGTTCATGGATGTGCTCGCCGCCAACGTACGGGTCGACCCCTCGCGTGTGGCCGCTCAGATCGTCTCCGGTATCGGTTTCATCGGCGCAGGCGTCGTCTTCACTCAGCGTTCGCATGTCCGCGGACTTACCACCGCAGCCTCCATCTGGATGACTGCCGCCATAGGTTCGGCTTGCGGAGCTGGCCTGTTCGTACCGGCGTTGGCCTGCACGGTCTTCTACTTCCTGGCCGTCACGCTGCTTCCGTTCATCACCAAGCTCATCGCTCCCGGCATCAGCAACGACGACATGCTGCGGCTGAAGTATCGTGACGGGCATGGCATCCTGCGTTCAATCCTTTCGGTCTGTGCCCAGCACGGGGTTTCCGTCGAAGGCTTTTCGACCAGGAAATCCAAAAATCACGATGACGAGGAACCCGGCAGCCGAGGTCACATCGTTTCCGCTGATCTTGAGGTACGCGGGCGCGACAGCAAGGAGCTTATCGGGGACTTGAGCGACATCGACGGAGTGATTTCCGTCACAAGAATCAATAATAACGATTGACGTAATACAAATATCGGTCAAATTACCTGCCAAATGGACGGCTTCAAGCCTGTGAGCGTACCTAATATCGTCAGTCATGCTATATTGGGTACGGTTTCTGAGTACTGAAGATTTTCGAGAGGTCGGGTAGGCATGTCAAATCAACAGGAACTCCTGTTGCGCGATGATTTGAAGCGTGTGGTGCAAACGATGCACTCAGAAGAGGACAATGTCACCCCCTATCGGGAGGATTACCGCCACCTGCTCGACAACCATGGCAAAATGGTTCGTGCTTCACTGGTACTGCTTTTCTCTTATGTTGTTCAAAACGATGAACCTCATCACGTCAGCGATAAAATAATCACCGGCGCCGCTGCCATAGAGATGTTGCATCTGGCGACCCTGGTACATGACGATGTTCTCGACAATGCCTCGGTACGCCGCAACCAGCCCACCATCCAGACCGTCCGCGGCAACAAGGCGGCGATCTATCTGGGCGATCTCATTCTTTCGCGCTATATGGAAATCATCGCGACCATCGCCCCCAGCACGGATTTCATCGCTGAACAGGCGCATACCGTCAACGAAATCGTCTCCGGCGACCTGCTGCAGGAATCCGCCCGGCACAATACCGAGACCAGCAAGGAATATTACGAACGCGCCATCACCGGCAAAACAGCGGCGCTCTTCCGACTGGCCGCCATCACCGGCATCAAGCTGACCACCGACTCCCCCGCTGCCAAAACGCTTGAGCAGGGGTCAAGATTCGGCGAACACCTGGGCATCGCGTTCCAGATCCTTGACGACGTGGAGGATTTCAATGTCGCGCACGACACCGGCAAGCCGAAACTCGAAGACATCCGCGACGGCATCTACACCCTGCCAGTCATTCTGGCAATCAAGGCCGACCCCTCGTTCGTCGATATCGTCAAGCTTGAAGACCCGCTCAAGGTGCTCGACTACTTCAAGGCCAACCCCCAGTTCATCAAAGCTGCCAAAGACGAGGCATTGCAGCATCTTGAAGCTGCCAAAGGCGTCATCACCGACGCCCAGTACCCGTCGATCAACGCCGGCACAGTCAAGGCCTTGGTCGCCATCATCGACAAATACATCAGGACACTCTGACTTTTAGGCACGTTACGGCCGATATCGAACCGGTTATTCCGACATCGCATTGGTTGTCGCTTCAGCCATATCGAAATCGTTGACGGGTGGATGCTCAAGTTGAGCCATCCACCCGTCAATCCATATTACTGAAATTCGGTTTTATTATCCTCAGCCCGCGGTTTCCAGCTCGCCGACATCGAGACGGTAGAGCTCACGGAAACGCTCGTTGGTGCGGTAAAGCTCGGTAGGTGCACCTTGCATGGCGATTTTGCCGCTGTCAAGGAAGATGACCTTGTCCGACTGCTCCAAGCCCTGCAGATGGTGGGTGACCCAAAGCATCGTACGGTCTCCGGCTGCAAAGAAGATCATCGACATCAGTTCGCGTTCGGTGATCGGGTCAAGACCGATGGTCGGTTCGTCAAGCAAGATTACCGGGGTGTCCTTCAAAACGATACGTGCCAAAGCGATGCGCTGACGCTGGCCACCGGAGAAGCGTTGGCCGGCCTCGTCCACGGATGTATCGATACCGTCGGGAAGCGCGTCAACCGTCTCGTCAAGCTGTACAGCCTTCAGCGCGGCCCACACGTCGTCATCCGTGGCGTCCGGGGCCCCCAGACGCACGTTTTCGGCGATGGTTGAGTTGAAGAGGAACGCCTGCTGATTGAGGTAGCCAAAGAGGCGTGCACGCTCGTTCTGCAGGGCCGCCACAGGGATGCCGTTGATGGTAATGCTGCCCTTTTGCGGGACCAGGTCGCCAAGCAGAAGTTGGAGAATAGTGGTCTTGCCTTCGCCGCTTGGGCCGAGCAGCGCGACCTTCTCCCCCGCCTTGATATGCAGGGTGAAATCGTCGAGCAGCACCGGCTGGCCCGGGCCATAGGCGAAGGTGACATGGTCGAAATCGATCGTTTCGATTGGGCCATTGAGCTTTTGCTGCGTCACAGGGGCCTGTTGGCGGCTCTCGACGCGATTGGTCAGGTCGTTCAGGTGTTCCAGCGAATCGCTGTAAAGCGGTATCTCGGCGGTGGCCTGGGCCACATTGATGAAGCAGTCGACCAGCGGGAAAACCGCGAGGACGATGGAGGCGGACCAGTCGGCAATGGACTTGGAGCCGGTCATGGTCAGACACGCCCCGACCATCAGACCGATGGCGATGACACCGAAGACGACCTGAATGGCGAAGTTGCGCCAGCGCTCGAAGGTCTTCTGCTGGTCCTTGCTCTCCTGGATGCGACGGTATTCGTCAGCCCCGATGGAGACGAAATCCTTGTCCTTGTGGGTGATGACCCAGTCGCTCAGGCCGAGGTAGCTTTCGGTGACCTTGGTGTATTCCTGGGCCTGCTGTTGCTTTTCCAGCGCAAAATGACCGGTCGAGAAGCTCAGCGAGACAAGCGGGATGAGAATCAGCACCAGCGCCAGCATCAGGAAGAGCAGCAGCGAGGAAGCCCATGAGAAGACGCCCATGGCGATGGTGACGACAATCCAGAGGATATAGGCCACGACGGTCGGGAAGATGGTGCGCAGGTAGAAGTTCTCGAGATGGTCCAGATCATCCGCGAGAAGGCTCAGCACACTGCCTGTGCGCTCGTGTTCGTTGAGGAACGCGGCGTCTTTGGAGAGGGTGCGGTAAAGCTGCACGCGCAGCTTGGAGATGACGTGAAGCACCCAGTCGTGGCTTTTGAGTTGTTCGACGTATTTGAAGACGGGTCGGCCGATGCCGAAGGCACGGGTCAGTACGATGGGCACGTAGACCATAAGGATGTTGTAGGGCATGCGCGCCGATCGGTTGATCAAGTAACCGGCGGTGAACATGAGGGCCGCGGCGCAGACGAAGGTCATGGATCCCAGGAAGAAAATCAAGGCGAGTGTGCGCTTGTTTTCTTTGAGATACGGCCAGAACCAGTGGTCGCTGTGCCAGATTTTGAGATAATCGCGCAGTCTGGCCTTGCCGCCTTGCGCACTCGCCGAAGTCACGGGCGCTGCAGTTTCACCGTTATCATTCATCGAGTCGCCATTCATGCTGTTGGTCTGAGGGGTATTCATGGTTGATGCTGTCTGCGTATCAGTTAAGGTACTGGTCAATCTGGTTACCTCCCATCTCGCCGATGAGGTGGTCAAGCGGGCCGCCTGCCCCAATCAGTTCCTTGGGTGCGCCCGATTCAACCACGTTGCCTTCGTCGAGCACCAGCACCTGGTCGACGTTCGCCAGCCAATGGAGGCGATGCGTGGCCAGGATGACCAGATGGTTCTCCATGATCGGCAGCAGCGTCTTTTTGAGATCGTATTCGGTTTCGATATCGAGGTGTGCGGTCGGTTCATCGAAGAGCAGCACTTCACGAGACTTGTCAAGCAGGACGCGCGCAAGGGCGATGCGCTGGGCCTGACCGCCGCTGATGCCGCGGTTGCCTTCCCCTATCAGGGTGTCGAGCCCATCGGAAAGTTCGGCAAGCCACTCGTCCAGGCCGGCTTCGTGGGCGGCGGCCTTGACGTCGTCTTCGCTGGCATCGCTTACATAGAAACGGATGTTGTCGGCGATGGAACCGCTGAAAATATAAGGGGTCTGGGGAATATAGCTGATGTGACGCTGCCATGCCTCGACGTTGAAATTCTTCAGTGGTTTGCCATCAAGTTCGATGGAACCGGCATACGGGATGTTGAATCCGGCAAGCAGGTTGACCAGCGTGGATTTGCCGGCACCGGATTTGCCGATGACGGCGATCTTGCCGTAACCCTTGAAACTCATGGATATATGATGCAGGGCATCGGGCTGCGTCGGTATTTCAACCGCACCGGCCTTATTGCCACCATTGCCAGTTGCATCGGCAACGATTTCGTTGCCGGCCTGCTGGTCCTTTGCCGAACCCTTCTTGGTGTGTCCACGATGGCTCTTGGTCTTCAGACTGTCGGAACCCGGCTTGGTGTCGTCCTTACCTTCACGCTGCTGTTCCACAGCGTTCATGGCGACGCTATGGCTCGCCACAGTTTGGCCTTCATCTTCGCCCTCCGGTCTGCTGCCGGCGGGATAGGCGAAGTCGACGTCTTCGAGCTTGAGCTCGCTGTCGGCCTTCCAGCCGTCCCACTCGGTCTCGGTATCCTCCGGCGTCTCCGGGCTGTCGATGAAGCTCATGATGTCGTGCAGCGCGTTCTTGCCGTCAAGCGTGGCGTGGTAGTTGTCGCCGAACTGGCGCACCGGCAGGAAGTAGTCGGGTGCCATGATCAGCGCAAACATGGCCGGGAAGAGCGGCATGGTGCCGTTGACCAGGCGCAGGCCGAGGAACACGGCCATGATGGCAATGCCGAGCGTGGTGAACCAGTCGAGGGCGAAGGTCGAGGTCATGGCAACCTTGAGCACGTCAATGGTGCGCTTGCGGAAGCGTTCGCTGACGCTGTAGATCTCGCCTTCGTATTCCTTGTCGACGCCAAGCATCTTCAGGGTCGGCAGTCCCAGGATGCTGTCGACGAATTTGGTATTGAGAACATTGAATTGGGCGTATTGCGCGTTGGAGCGGTCGCGGGCCGCAAGCCCCAGAATGACCATGAAGAAGATGATCAGCGGGTACATCAGCAGCAAAATCAGGCCACTGACCCAATCCTGCCACCATACGGCAATGAGGATGACCAAAGAGATCAGCATCATGTCGGTCATCTTCGGCAGGAGGATTTCGATATAGCTCTTGACCTGGTCGAGGCCGTCGATCAGCATCGTCACCGTCGAACCGGTGCCGCGCGAGGCCAGCGCCTGGGGGCCCAAGCGGAAAATCTTTTCCTGCAGTTGCGGGCGAATCTGTCCAGCCACGTATTTGCCGTATTTGCTGGAGATTCTTTGCTTGGCAACATCGCACAAATGCCGCATTGCATAAAAAACAAGGAATTCCACAATCGGGCCGGCCAAAGCGGAAACCGCATGTTGTTTCCAGATCTCCACCAACCCACGGGCCAAGCCGTGCGCCTGCCCGACAATGCACAGCGCCTGAAGCAGCGAAAGCAGGGCGAGAAGCCCCATACGTTGACGCACCCCGTCGAACCTGAATAGACTTTTATCGATCACGGCCAGTCCCAACTACTAACGGATATTTTTTTAAGACAAAAGAAAACCCGATGCTCTCCGCTGTATCAGTGAACATTATTGCACATTCACCGGTTTGCAAAAAGAACATCGGGTATTGATTTCATTGTTCAATCATCAAAGACGAACCTGCGTTCGTTATTGCGCCAAAGCCGCCTTGATGGCTTCCGGCGTATTGTCCGTGAGCAGACGCTTCCTCATGATGAAATACGACCAGATGAAGTAGATCAGGACAATCGGCAGCAAGCAGCAGAGCACGATGGTCATGATCTCCAGCGTGTACTGCGACGACGAAGCCGCAGACACAGCCAGGCTCTTGGACGGGTCGGTCGCGATCATCACGTTCGGGAAAAGCCCGTTGAAGATGAAGGCGATGATGCCGGCAAGGGTGACACCAGAGGAGATGAAGGCGAGTCCGCCGCGCTTCTTGTAGGCGGAAAGGTGGCCACAGATCGTCGCGGCCAGGATGACCACAGTGATCAGAAGCGTGGACTTGGTGCGACGCTGATAGAAATCAGTGAAGATGAACGCCAGGATTACGAAGACCACCAATGCCGGGTAGGCAATCCAGTAGACCTTCTTGGAGGTGTTGAGCATCCGCTCGGACGTCTTCGCATCGAGCTTCAGGCTCAGGAAGTGAAGACCGTGCAGGAAGCTGAAGAACACCACAGCCACGCCGCCGACGATGGAGAGCCAGTTGACCACGTCGAAGAATCCGGCGTGGACGTTGCCCTGCGCATCCATCGGGACGCCCTGAATGACGCTGGTAAGCATCATGCCTAGGCCGAACGGCGCGATGACGCTGCCGGCGAAGTTGGCCCACTGCCAGACGCTGCGTTCGCGGTCGGTAATCGCATGGGCAGCGAACTCGAAGGAGACGCCACGCAGGATGAGGCCGACCAGCACGATGAAGAGCAGCAGGTAGTAGCCGGAGAAGAGGCTTGCATACCACAGCGGGAAGGACGCGAACATGGCGCCGCCACCGGTGATGAGCCAGACCTCGTTGCCGTCCCAGTGGGGGCCGACCGCACGCATGTAGAGCGCACGCTCGTCGCCGTTGTGGGCCAGAACTCGGGTGGCCATGCCGACACCGAAATCGATGCCGTCAAGGAAGAGGAAGATGGCGAATACCAAAGCAATCACAAAGAACCACAGCAATTGCAGGAAATTATTGCCATCGATCAAAGGCTTAGCGAGAAACTCGGTCATGCCAACGCCACCTTTCTACTGGCCGCATGGGCACCGACATGAGAACCTACGGTAACCGGCTGCGTAGCGCCTTCCGGATCCGGCTCCGGTCCCTGATGGAGCACGCGACGAGAGTAGAAGATCATCACGCCGCCCATGAGGCAGAAGAGCAGGAAGTACACGATATTGGTGAACAGCAGGCTGCCCACGGTAGCCGTCGGCGAGACGGCATCGGCGATGGTCTGCAGGCCGTAGACGATCCACGGATAACGGCCGAGCTCGGTGATGAGCCAGCCACCGGTGGTACCGACGAACGGCAGATAGGTGCAGATACCCAGAATCCAAAGCTTCCAGCGGCTGTCCGCCAAAGTGTTCTTGGACTTGCGGGTGAACCACAGCGTGCAGATGGTGAGAATCAACACGGCGAAGGCAACCGCGGCCATGAAGCGGAAGCTCCAGAACAGCACGTTTGCAGGAACGTAGTAGTTGGAGATCTCAGGATGGGCGATGCCGTTCTTGATGATCTTGCCACGCTCGCCGAGGAACTGCTGGTTCAAAGTGTTCATGCCTTGAATGGTTCCGCCGTAAAGCTTGTGGAACGCAAGCAGGGAAAGCATGCCGGGAATCTCAAAACCAGCGGCCTTGTGGCTGCTTTCGTTCATGAAGCCGACGACCATCCATGGCGCCGGGCTCTTGAGGTCCTCGTAAATACCTTCAGTTGCCGCGAACTTCATCGGCTGATCCTTGATGATCTCGAGGGTCTGCAAATCACCGGTGATGATGACGAGAATGGAACCGACCAACGCGATGATGGCACCGACGCGGATCGAACGGGTGAAGAAGGCCCGATCGGCGTTCTTGCGCATGAATCCGAAAGCGCTCATGCCGACCACAATCATGCCGCCGAGCATCAATGCGCCGGTGGCCACGTGTGGGAACGAGCGCCAGAGCTGAGGATTACCGATAACCGCAGCGAAATTCGTCATTTCGGCGTGACCGGTCTTCTTGTTGATGCCATAGCCGACAGGATTCTGCATGAAGCTGTTCGCAGCGAGAATCCAAATGGCAGAACAGGTTGAACCCAACCAGGTCAGCCAGATGAAGATGACATGGACACCCGGCTTGAAGCGCTTCCAAGTGAACATCCAAACACCGATGAATGTGGACTCCATGAAGAACGCCAGAAGGGCCTCGATAGCCAGCGGCGCCCCGAAGATGTCGCCCATGAAACGCGAGTAGTTCGACCAGTTCATGCCGAACTGGAACTCCTGAATGATGCCGGTCACTACGCCGACGGCAAAGCTCAAGAGGAAGATCTTCCCCCAGAACTGCGCCATGCGCTTATAAATATATTTCCTCTTCACTACGTATATCGTTTCCATTACAGCGACGGTAAACGCCAAGCCAATGGATAACGGCACGAAGAAGAAGTGGAAGACCGTCGTCATCGCGAACTGGAATCGCGACAACCCTAAAACAGTCATTTTTATCCTTTCTTCCCAACTATTCCGTACCTAGAAAAGCACAGAATCAATCGTTTCCTAGCATAGTACGAATATTGGTCAACTCCAAAGTGGAACGATCTGCTATGAGCTTCTTTGCAACGCCGGCAATCCAACCTTTGAGATTCCAATGCCCGAACATGTCAATCGATGCAATCCCCACTTTCGGTCCCAGCGAGCAAACCGTGCCGAGAGCGTTGAAGACGAACTTCTTGGTCGGTTGCCCTTTGAGCAACGCCGCGAGGTTCTGCGCCGCGCAATCGGCCTCGGCGATCGAGATCTGCGCCGTGGTCGGATAGAGACGGCCATTGCCCGGGTTTGCAACGCCGGAGACATCGCCGATAAGGAATTGGTCCGGCTGCCCGTTGACGCGCAGGTCATCCGCGACCACCACACGGTTACGTTTCTGGTCATATCCGGAATCCGCGATCACGTGGCTGCCACGCACACCCGTCGTCCAAATGATGGTGTTTGCGGTGAACTCCTGGTCGTTGCTCATCACGGCATTCGACTTGACCTCGGTGATCGGGGTGGAGACATGGAAATTCACGCCCTTTTTCTCAAGGTATTCGACGCCCCATTGAGACAGATTCTGGTCGAACATGCCGAGAATCCTCGGCCCTGCCTCAATGCACTCAATCTTGACCTCATCGAGCGGGAAGCCGTATTGCTTGGCAAGCTTGGGCATGCGATAAACCAGCTCGCCGATGTATTCGATGCTGGTGAAACCCGCGCCGCACACGATGATCCTGAGATCATTGGGATCATGGCTGCTCTTGTAGCGTTTCAACGTATCTTCAAGATGTTTGCGGGCGGCAAGCGCGGTGTCGATGTCGACAATCGGCCAGCCGTTCTCGTTGGCACCCTTGATACCGAAGGTCTCGGACTCAAAGCCCAGGCTATTGACCAGATAGTCGTATTGAAGAGGCGCATTGTTTTTCAGTTCGACGCTTTTGGCGTCCTGATCGATGCGGATGACCTCGTCGATAAGCACCTGGACGTTTTTCTTGTTCGCGAAAGTCCGGGCAACATCAAAGGTAATATCCGCGGGTTCCTTGGTACCGGCAGCCACTTCGTGCAGCTCGGTGGTCTGGTAATGATACGGATTCTTGTTGACCAGGACTATCTGGGCATCCACACCCAAACCGGTCAATTTCTTCACGGTTCGCATACCGGCGTAACCTGCTCCGAGAACAACAATTCTCTGCATTCCAATCACTTTCCTTATAGCTTAATCACGAACGATGGGCATATCAAAAAAACGGGCACCATCACTGCCAACATTCTCCAACAATATATGAAAAGCTGAACAAAAAACGATTAAAATCAGGCCTAAAACCGCAAAAATTCAAATAACGATTTTTTTATGGCGCGTATCACGTTTACGTCATTCTTTTATGCCACAAAAGCCTTTGTATGACTAGGTTTTTACGACAAAGGACCACACGCAAGTAGTTTTGAAAGACCTGCAAACATCAATCGATAATTGTAACTAAAATATAAAACAAAAAGAGGGTGGTTCGGGAAGATTGACACTTCCCGAACCACCCTCCGGCTTTTAATGATTGTTTGGCGCTTTACAGGCAAGCAGAGACGACCGGCTACTCCTTCATGATTCCGGAGACATCCGTCAGCTCGGTGACGGAACGGTCGGCGACGAGCTTCTTGGCGACCGACGCCTTGGCGCCCTTGAGCTTCCAGTGGCCACCCATGTCGACTTCGGCGATGCCGGTCTTGGGCCCAAGCGAGCAAAGCGTGCCCAAGGACTTGAAGACGAACTTCTTTGTCTCCTTGCCGTTGATGCGCGCGACGATGTTGTCCGCGGCGGTGTCGGCCTCGGCGATGGAAATCTGGGCGGTTGTCGGATAAAGACGGCCGTTGCTCGGATTGGGGACGGCGGAGACATCCCCGACGAGGAACTCCTCGGGATGGCCGTTGACCGACAGGTCGTCTTCGACGACCACGCGGTTGCGCTTCTGGTCATAACCGGAATCGGCAATGACATGGCTGCCGTGCACACCGGTGGTCCAGATAATGGTGTTGGCCGGGAATGCGGTGTCGTTGCTCATGACGGCATTGGGCTTGACTTCGGTGATCGGAGTGCCGGCGTGGAAGGTGACGCCGTGGTCCTCGAGGAACTTCACTCCCCAATCGGCCAGCTTCGGATCGAACATCGGCAGAATCTTCGGCGTCGCCTCGATGCAGTCGATCTTGACTTTATCAAGCGGGAAGTCAAATTCCTTGGCCATCTCGGACATGCGATAGACCAGCTCGCCCAAGTACTCGATGGAGGTGAAGCCGGCGCCACAGACCACAATACGCAAATCATTCTCATCATGGCTGGTCTTGTAGTTCTTCAGGGTGTCTTCGAGATGCTTACGGGCCGCGACGGCGGTGTTGATGTCGAGAATCGGCCAGCCGTTTTCGTCGGCGCCCTTGATGCCGAAGGTCTCGGACTCGAAGCCCAGTGCATTGACCAAATAATCATAGGTAAGGGGTTCGCCGTTCTTCAGCTCGACCTTTTTGGCGTCCTGATCAACCTTGGTGACCTCGTCGATGATGACCTTGACTTTCGGATCGACGGCCTTGCGCACGTCGAAGGTGATCTGGTCGGGCTCCTTGGTGCCGGCCGCGACCTCGTGCAATTCGGTGGACTGATAGTGATACGGATTCTTGTTGACCAGGACGATTTCGACATCGAGATTGTTGACCTTGGCCAGCTGCTTGGCGGTGCGCATGCCGCCATAACCCGCACCGAGAATAACGATTTTCGCCATCTTGACCCCCTCCGTTGGGAATTGTATAAGAGCAGGTACCAATCCAACTCTGTATCGCTCTCACCTAATGCTTACAGTTTTAAAATATCTTCTTTAATTAAGAAAAACGATTTAATTTGCACAATCAGATGCACTTCTGCACGAATCGACTACCCAATATGACGCATTTCACAAATGCATACCGAAATCCAAACCCAAAGAAAAACGTTTGCAACAATCAGGCAAAACAATCAGCCCTGCATCGCAGCGAACATAATGTGCTACTTTTCAAGAAAGATGAATGCAATCGGAAACAAATCCAATCCCGAAGGAAAATATCAATCGCATATATCCTGCAACAGCTGAAAGAGGAATGTTTGAAAAACTCTGGAAGAAGTACCCCCCAAGAGAGTCGAACTCTTGTTGTCAGATTGAAAGTCTGGTGTCCTAACCGTTAGACGAGGGGGGCTAACAACCTACTCATCTTAAAATACGAGCTCGACTCGAGCAAGTCCGGCGTGTTGACCATCGCCGATTGACCGCAATGCTTTGACAAACACATGCATCGCCATTACGCAATACCATCACCTTGCCGATATATCTCGCCGCACAACTGAGAAACAAGCAAAAGCCATATGGCACAACGTACCGGCCTCAATTGGACTATACACAACCTCAAATGGCTCGATAGGTAAGGTCGTGAATGACCCGGCCGGCAGCCAGACCCTTTTTCTCGAAATTGGTAAGCACCCGGCCTCCGTAGCGCTCCGATTCCTTGAAATCGGCGTGAGGCAGAGTCGCTGCCTTTTCCGCCGTCCCTTTGCCGACATGCTCGGTGGGCAGAGAAACGGTCAGCGTGCCGCTGTTGGCGAAATCGGTACGACCGTCCATCACCTCGTGGATGTGCAGGGCATAATCCTCGATGTCCGTGGCAAGTCTCCAAACGCCCCTTTCCTCCAGCGCCTTGCGAATATCCGCAGCAAGCGCCGGCTGGACGATACGGCGCTTGTGATGGCGCATTTTGGGCCACGGGTCGGGGAAGAACGTCCACACTTCGCGGGCCACACCCGGCTCGCACACCGTGAACAGCTCCGGGGCGTTAATCTGGGCGATACGCAGATTGGCGAGGGCAAGCTTGCCGGCACGCAGCATCGTATGGGCCACGCCGGGATCATAGACCTCCACAGCCAGGAAATTGATGTCGGGATGCGCCTGCGCCGCAGCGATGATGTTCTCGCCCTGTCCCGTACCGATTTCCATGATGAGCGGATTTTCGTTGCCCCAAATCTTGCTCACGAAACCATGATCGAGCACGAAGCCCGGCTTCAAATCGAGCAGGCCCTCCCCCGCGCTGATATCGAGCAGAAAAACCGGTGAATAGCGCTGCCAGGCTCGTTTGAGCCGGTCGTCGAGGCGTCCCGTCCGTCGCACGTATGATAGCACCTGATGGATTCTTTTGTCGTTTTTCTGCACGAATCCCAAGTTTAACGGAAGGCGGACCCGGAAACTTCACCGTACGCGCGTACACTGTTGGCTATGAACGAGAACGATTTCAACGCGACCCCGCCACAGGGACAGCCTTCCTACCAATATGGCGACCCAGCCTCGCAACCTGGGCAGCAGTCGGGGCAAACCTCCTTCCAAGACCCAAGTGCGGGGCAGCAGACACCGGGCTACCGCTACCAGCCGTATGCAGGGTCGGTGCCGCCTTCTGGCCCCGGCCCAGTGCCTTCTTCTGCAGCTCCTGGTTCAATGCCGCCTGTGGGCCCTCAGATTTACTATGCCCCGGCCCCGAACCAGAAGTGGAACACGCTGTGTATCGTCGGCTTCGTTCTTTCTTTCCTTATGCCGGTTATCGGCTTAGTGCTTTCCGTGGTCGCACTCGTTCAGATCAATCGCAGCGGCGAAAAAAGCAAGGGAATGTCCATAGCCGGAATCGTCATCGGCGCAGTCAGGACAGTCCTGAACATCATTATCGTCATTGTGTTCGTTTCGGCATTCGGCTATGCAATCAACCATTCGGATACCGACGATCAAAGCTGCCATGGTTCGGACTGCAGCTCCGACCCTTACGATGACGACGGCGACGATCCCGACGATGACAATGAAGACACAGACTATGCCTATTATCTTTATGATTTCAACCAGGGAAGCACCGTCACGAATATGAGCACGTTGCCGACCGCAGCCTGAACGATACTCAGAAAGCCCTGCCTACAATGATTTTCTCCGCTGGGTTCAGCGGACGTCAGCTATTTTGAATTACAAATGATTCGCGGCGTTCCTAATCCTTGGCATCATAGGCGACACGCTGAAATGGCTCCCGGGTTGCATTTGATTCCGATCTGAGTAAAATTAACACTCGGCTGCTTGATGAAAGCAAGCCACGGCTCCGTAGCTCAGTTGGTTAGAGCGCCGCCCTGTCACGGCGGAGGTCACCAGTTCAAGTCTGGCCGGAGTCGCTCGAATGGTCTTAAGCCCGGTTCGCCGGGTTTTTGATTATTCATGGCTCTGTAGCTCAGTTGGTAGAGCGAACGACTGAAAATCGTTAGGTCAGCGGATCGATGCCGCTCGGAGCCACCACTCAGGTCTCGAAACCAAGCAATCACAATGGTTTCGGGGCTTTTCCATTTCTTGCAATCGCATAGATTCTAGTCAAAACCCAGCATTTACCCAGCAGATTCGGATGGTGTACTGGTTATGTTTGTTGTGAAGGTGACTCAATGGAATCTAGCCTGCGAATAAAGCTTTATCTGATGAGGCCGTAACTAAACACTAGGAATAAGCCTAACTTTCAATACATGCCTCGGCCCCGATGCCCAAAAACGAACATCGGGGCCGAGGCATATCTGCTCTCTCAGAGCTGCTTGGCTACCCAATCGACGATATAGGGGGCGACGCCGTCGATTTGATCGATGGCGATGTCGAAATCGCGCGGTCCACCGTACCACGGGTCGACCAGGTCGATATCGCTTTCGTGGCCGGGAGCGGGCTTGGGCAGGTTCGGATCGAAGCTGCGGTAGAGATGCACTTCCGGCTTCTTATCGGCCGGCAGGAGGCGCAGCAACCCCTTCTCGTGCGAAGCGGTCATCGGCAGGAAAAGGTCGCTTTCGTCAATTTCCTCGGGGGTGATGCGATGCGCGAAATGGTGCTTGGGAATCTCATAACCGCGCTGGCGCAGCACGCGTACGGCACGTGGGTCGATGGGATGGCTATATTCCTCGTCGCTGACGCCGCTGGACATCACCCGTACCTTGTCCCCCAACCCGCGCTCTTCGAAGTTGGCGCGCAGGATGATTTCGGCCATCGGGGAACGGCAGATGTTTCCGGTGCAGACGGTCATGACGGTGTAAGGATGATTGGACATAGTAGAAGTATCTTTCTGTTATCAAAGTACGGATGACATCGATACTGCCATCATAACGACTCGACCGTAATAGGCTCTCACGCAACAGACCAGGTATCGATAACGTATCCGGATAAACATACCGCAAATATAACAGACAGATCTTGAGAGCAATTTCGCAAAGTCAATACCGACATCGCCAGAAAGTAAGCAAGGCAGACTCAGCCTTACGAGGGTTTAGCACAATATATCAAACCAATTGACGACGTCGGCGCGAATAACAAACGACGCAGATACAACCACGAAAGCAATCGTATCTGTGTCAATATTGAAAAAATTAAAAAATCTTACCGATTTTTGTGATACGTGACGAAACGATACGCTTCGACGGCACCTTCCGGCTTGCGCGGAGTCTCCCACGGTCCATCGTCCTGCACGTTCCAAGCCCCGGCCCGCACCAGCTCGTCCATATCGGGCGCGTAGGTGTCTGCGTCAAAACGGCCACGGATATAGGTGACGTACGCCTTGTTGGCGAACGGCATGACGGAACGGAACAGCTGCGCTCCCCCAATCACCCAGATCTCGCTGCGATCCAAACCATCATCGGGAATGGCTTCCTGACGGGCGAAATCAAGAGCCGCATCAATGTCATTGGCCGTGGTGGCCCCAGCAGCGCGCCAGTTCGGGTCGTGAGAGACCACGATATTGTCGCGGTTCGGCAACGGACGATATTTCGGATCAAGCGAATCCCATGTTTTGCGACCCATAATCACCGGGTGCGAAACGGTCAATTCTTTGAAACGCTTCATGTCTTCGGCAAGATGCCAAGGCATCCCGCCTTTGAACCCCATCGCATCGGGACGGCCTTGCATATCCTCACCGCACGCCCAGATGAGATTGACCGAGAACGTCTTGACGACATCGTCTCCCCAGTCCTCGGTGACTTTTTGCCCGGCAAGCCCGGGCTCGGGTTCGTGATAGCCAGTTCGGCTACTGTCATGCTCCATTTCATGTACTCCTTGAATTAGGCAGTATTGTTAGTCTAACCAACACCTCAGACGCGATTTCACTTCGATTAAAACCTGCTTCGACCCCGTGATTTCGTCCGGTTCGGTATGGTCTCTGCCTCAGACCGCGACCGGAGCCTTGATGGCGGGATGATGCTGGTAATTGACGATCTTGAAGTCTTCGTATTGGTAATCGAAAATCGAATCGGCCTTACGGATCTCGATTTGAGGATATGGGTAGGGATCGCGCCTCAGCTGGGTCAGAACCTGATCAATGTGATTGTCGTAGACATGGCAATCACCGCCGGTCCAGACGAACTCCCCCGGTTTCAGCCCGGTCTGCTGCGCCATCATCAACGTGAGCAGCGAGTAGGAAGCGATATTGAACGGAACCCCCAGGAACATGTCGCAAGAACGCTGATAAAGCTGGCAGGAAAGCTTGCCATCGGCCACATAGAACTGGAAAAGCGCGTGGCAAGGCGGCAACGCCATCTGCTCGACCTCGGCCGGGTTCCAGGCCGTCACGATCATGCGACGGGAATCGGGATGCGTTTTGATGAGATTCAATACGTTGGAAATCTGGTCGATGGTCCGATTCGGATCATCTTTGCTCGGTGCCGGCCAACTGCGCCACTGCACCCCGTAAACCGGTCCCAAGTCGCCGTTCTCATCGGCCCACTCGTCCCAGATGTGCACATTGTTTTCCTGCAGCCAGCGCACGTTGCTCGAACCCTTGAGGAACCACAGCAGCTCGTAGGCGATGCCCTTGAAATAGACCGTCTTGGTGGTCAAAAGCGGGAAACCTTTGGAAAGGTCGAAGCGCATCTGGCGGCCGAACAGGGAAATCGTGCCTGTGCCGGTACGGTCGGTCTTGAGCGTCCCTTGTGTAAGGATATCCCGTACCAAATCCTCGTAAGGCATGGGAATGTCGGTTTTTGGACGTGCGGGAATCCTCTGACGAATTTCTTCAAGCTGTTCTTGGGTCAACATAACTAACCATTCTAGCAAGCAGCATCGGCCACGTCGATACCGAAACGATGAGCATCCGCCTATCGTAAGACACCGAATCCATGAGAATGGCCCGAGAAAGCGGAATTTGCGCTTTTTTACATGCTTGCTCACACCGATTAAGTAAAAAGCAATATTTAGAGCCGCTATTTGTGTCTTTTTACTTAAGATATGCCCGGCAAGCAAGTAAAAAGGCACAAATAAACCGACGAATTACGCAACCGGCCACGCCGCTTTTATTTCACTGACAGAAAAGGGACATATCTGGATGTATCCTGTTCGTCCACCAACTCCTGCGCCAGATACATATAACGGCGGGGCTTGGGGTTAGATTGGTAGAGAAACGCCTCTGCGAAGAGCGAGGCATAACCGCGAGGAGGTACGCAATGGCAAAGAAACTGTGGGTGGAGCGCAACAAGGATGGTTCCTGGGACGCGTTCAGCGATGATGGCGCACACATCAAGTTCGGGCACGGCAAAGGCCTGTTCAACCCCGGTGACCTGATGAAGGTGGCTCTGGCGGGCTGCGGCGCGCTTTCCAGCCAGATGACCATCGAGAACAGCCTTGGCGAAGGCAAGGGTGCGAAGATCACCGTCGACGGTGATTACGACCCGGAGGCTGACGGTTACACCGCATTTCGCGAACAGGTGGTCGTTGACGCCCAAAGCGCCGGCATCCACGGCGAGGACGTCGAAAAGCTCAAGGACCGCGTCGAAAAGCACATCGAGAAGTCCTGCACGGTGATGCATACCTACGAAGTCGCCACGCCAGTGACGATGGACGTCAAGGTACTCACCAAGTAGTGGTTCCTGTCACAATAGGGTAATTGCTGGAAATGTGCCGGAGGCCAACCTTGAGGCATTGCGAGACCGGCGGAATGGTTCTGGAGCCTCTCCGGTCTCGCGCTATACGAAAGAATGTTTTTTTAAGCTTATTCCGAACAGACTTTCTGGCCGGTAATCTATTCCAACTCAACAAAAGGGCGGTGCCGATATCCTTTACGGGAATCGGCGCCGCCCTTAGCGTCTAAAGGCGAAACCTGCAATCAGCCCTTGTGCTCCGGGTCGATGGAGGATTCGATGGCCTCGGCTGCGGAGCTATCGGCTGTCTTCACGGAGACCTGTTCGACGCCCTCGATGCCTTCGATGGCACCGTCGGAACGCGACTTCTCAGCCTCCACATACTTGCGCGGCACCACATAGACCGGGCCGGCAGCATGCTGGATAAGCCCCTGGCTGGTGGAACCGACCAGGAGACCGGTGAATCCTCCCTTGCCGCGGGAGCCGACAACCACGATGTCATGGTCATAGCTGGCCTTGGTCAGAGCGCTGACTGCGGATTCGGGAACGATGGTCTTGGTGATCTTCAGATCCGGATGAGCCTTGCGAACCGGAGCAATCTGAGTTTCGAGATCTTCCATATAGGAATCGTAAACGCCATCCTCGTCGCTGACCCCTTGCAGGCCTGCCACAGCATCGATGACGTCAAGTTCTGCGCCACGGTCGGCGGAAAGGTCGGCTGCGATCTGCAGAGCCTTCAAACCCCACGCGCTGGCGTCAATGCCGACAGCCACTCGCTTGATGGTATTGTTCAGATGCATCGTCTTACCGTCGTCATCGGTATAAGGCACCACGATAATCGGGCAGTAAGCGTACGCCGGCAGCGACGAGCTGGTGGTCCCAAGCAGACGCTCGGCCAATCCGCCCTTGCCACGGTTGCCGATAACGATCAGGTTGTAGTTGCGCGATAGCTCGACGAAGACCGAAGAAGGATCTCCGGTGACAATCAGCGTCTGTGCCTCCACTCCCTGCTCGTCGGCAATGGCCTTGGCCTTGGAAAGAATCTCCTGCGCGTCGATATGGGCCGCGTTGTCGTCGCCCATGGAAGTGTATGTGGAATCGAATGAAACCGCTGCATAACTGGGCAGAGAGTACGCGCAAACGATCTGCAGCGTCAATCCTGCGTGCTTGGCGTAATTCGCCGCCCACCAGGTTGCCTTGTAGCTGGCTTGCGAACCATCCACACCTACCAGAACAGCCTTGTCGTTTACCATGACTACCTCCTTGACATACGTGACACCGCTCATAACGGCTCTACTTCAAGAATACCAGCCTTGAGAGCCAAGCACTAAATTCTTCGTTATATAAGAAAACGTGCCCCGTTTTCGAGACACGTTTCAACGTTTATCTAGGCAACAGAATTTCTTTTATCTGGCTTTGCCCATTGAAATTCAAAGAAGCCTGCGAATAACATAATTACCTGAAGAGAAGGCATAGCCTATAGGGCTATACGTGGTACCGGCGGTAGGATTAAGCGCATTGACCACCTGACCATTACCGACATAAATGGCGGCATGGCCGGGACCTGCAAGCAAATCACCAGGCATCGCCTGGGAAATGTCCGCAACGGGCCTGCCTGCACTCATCTGGGCGCCAGAACCATGCGGAAGGGCAATGCCAAAGTTACCGAACACATACTGCACAAAACCGGAGCAATCCCAACCTGCGGGAGTGTTACCGCCGTACTTGTAAGGAACCACGCCGACGAACTGGTTGGCGAAAGCCAGCAGACTCGAAACCGACTGCCCGTTAGGAGGCGTGACGGTGAAATTCTGAGGCTGCGGCGAAGCTGAACTCAACGAATCCCTTGCAGCGGAACGAGAAGCAGCGGCCGCACTTGCGGCAGCAGCGGCATCGGCACGCTGCTTTGCTGCAGCAGCGTCCTTTTCGGCCTGTGACTGGGTCTGAGGAACATCGAGGGACTCGATGCCTCCCCAATTCGATTTGGCATCAACGTCGGTGGAAGTGGATTCCTTAAGCAGGTCTTTACGTACGGTACTGACCTTGCGGAACGAACGGGAGGAAGTGACCGGATCGTTGTCCTCATTGGCAGCAGAGGCGGTAGGAGAGAATGCAATGAGGGCTGAGGCGCTCAGTGCAAGCGCGGCCAAGGATGCACAGATCTTCGAAGCTTTCATCATGTCATTCAGGCTATCATAGAGCTGCAACATAATCCGCCGGCGACGAGGTGCCGGAAAGATAACTTCAAGTGGACCACGTTCTGGTTTTCAGACGCAGGATTCCTTGCATTTCAGGCCAAATATGGATAACCGAAATACGTTCATCGCCAAATATAACCTTCACAAATTTCTGTGAAAGCAAAAATGACGAAAAGAAAACGCAGACTCAGTAATGAATAATCTGGTGAGCTGCGACCTGATCGGCGGTATAGGTCTTCGAAAAGGTCTTGCCCTGATAGGCGGCACCACACTCCGAAGTGACAACGGAGCCATCGGGATTGATCTGTTCGATGATGGCTACATGACCACAGGTCGGGTTGGAACCATCCTGACCGGGAGCGAAGACCATGATGTCACCGACGTGACGTGCCGTGCGATCAACCCAATAGCCCAGGGAACGAGCTGAATCCGCCCACTGGGCACCGTTACCCATCTGCGAACCTGCAGGAAGTCCGAGCTGGTGCCTACGCACGTATGCCCACCATGTGCACTGGCTAAATTCATAATTGTTGCCGGAATCGCCTGTGGGATGATTCGGGTTGAAGCCAGCGGGCAACACCTTATAGTCCTGATCCATCAGATTCGCGATCTGGGGATTGTTGGCAATCGACTTCGACATCGCGGAAACGTCCAGAGCAGTGTTCGACTCCCCCAGGCTCCACGTACCTTGCGTGCCGTTGGACTGCAGAGGAACACGATCCTCCGAGCGCGATGCGGCATTG
Source organism: Bifidobacterium sp. ESL0784 (assembly GCF_029433295.1). Taxonomy (GTDB): domain Bacteria; phylum Actinomycetota; class Actinomycetes; order Actinomycetales; family Bifidobacteriaceae; genus Bifidobacterium. The sequence goes on along the minus strand of NZ_JAQTHV010000004.1, from coordinate 25,058 downwards.
ACCGGCCTCAAGGTTGAAGTAGTGGTGGTCTCTCCGGCCGCATTAAAAGTCGGCTTAGTAGGGTTGCCCGCCATCGCGGCGGTGGCTGTGGCACCGACTAATGCAGCCAGCGAAGCTGAAACGACTGCGGTATGGCGACGGTTCTCGGACTCCCGGGCCAAGCGAATGGAACGGCGGGTTTCCGGCACGATCTCGTTGAGCTTGTCGACGACCTCGGGATTCAAGCCAATCATGGCACCGTTGGTGGCAACAGCCTGCGCCTGCCGCACCGCCTTCAGCGAATGCGTCCCCTTTGCAGGAGAGAAGAGGGAGGAGACGGTATTAGACCGTTTTGCGCCTCTCCGTGCCTTGTGCGCACCCTGAACCATAGATCAACTCCTTGCGGACAGTGTTTCTGCGGAAAATACCTTGACGAACTTACCGGTACAACACCGTATCAATAAGCCATCGGAAAATGCATCCACCGCTTCTTGTTTTCTGCTACCAGAATACTTCAAGCCCTGATTTTTTTAAGGCACGATCAAGGTGTTGCTTTTAAAAACCGCAGAATCCAATCGGTCTATCGGCGTGTCACACTTCCTTCACAATAAATACGTCAATTTTACCGGCTCAAAGCCAAATCCCGACAAGGTGCCGCACTGGGCTGCACAGGCCCCGACGAGTCTTTGACGCCTCGCTCAAACGGCAGACCTATCCTGAAAGCTCACACCTGCGTGGAGGCCATGATGAACGTGCCGACTTCGCTGTCCGAGTCCAGCTGCACCCGCCCATCACGAGCAGAGATAAAAACGGCGTCACCTTGCTGCAAAATCCTGGATTCGCGGGAACTGACAACCTTTACGGATCCTTCGATGCACACCACGATTCGCGGGCCGAAATGCCGGTTGGACAGGGAAACTTTGGTCATGAGTCTCCCGTAACGACGAGACAACCGTTCCATCATCGGCCAGGGACGCTGCTGGGTCCCGACCCTGCCAAAACTCAACATGAACTCATCGATTTTCGGCCTGTAGATGACCCGATTGCCGAACATGCCACCCCAATCGGCCATCCAGCTGACACTGGGATCGATAGGTGAGGAAGAGCTGCAATCGAGACTTTGCAGAAAGTCGGCAATGTCCTTGTGCTTGACGGTCATACCGGCTCTCAGGACGTTGTCGGAATTGGTCATGATCTCAACGCCGGTGCCATGAATATAGGCATGCGGGGTACCTGCGGGAATGAAGACGGACTCGCCTTCCTGCAAGGCCAGGGGATTCATCATCAACAACGCCAGCACACTCGGATCACCGGGAAAAGCCTTTTCCGCGGCCAGAGCGTGGTGAAAAGCGAGCTGAGAGCGTTCGTCGGAAACCTCGGATGCCGCTTTTTGCAGAGCCTTGCGCAGGCCCTCAACATGACCAGCCGCGATTGCTGTATAAAAAGCGCGGAAGATCCGTTTATGGGAAGGCTGCCAGACGGCAGAGGCTATCGGCATCAGCGCATCGGCCTCGGCGAAATCCTCGTCTGCCGGTTCTTGGTTCTGCGCCAATACATTGAACATCCCGTACATGCCGTCGACAACGTGCATGCCGTGATGGGCCTGCGGCGTCAGCGCCTCCACCATGCGTCCGGCGAGAGGATGGTCCACCAAGGTCAGGTTGGAAAGCATGAAAGCAGGCGTCGCAAAGCCGACGGAAGCCTCAAAGGGTTCCAATGCGACCACCATCTCGTTTTTCGCCACCGCGTCCTTGAATGAGCGCTCGGGCGCATCCATCGGTATATGGTATGCATTTTCGGCGTTGAAGCCTGCACGTGCCTGAAAATCGATGGGATGGACCTGCAGGGAAAGCGGGATACGCGCGGAAATCACTTTCAGGAGGTATGGCAGGACCGGACCGAATTTATCGGAACAGCGAGCGCCAAGCATGTCTTCGGGGTCGGCGCGGATAAGGTCGGTCAGGGCCATCGAAACATCGAGATTCCCGGACTCTGCATGGCCAGGAACACGCGGATGGTGCAACCTTGCCAACGACCTGTTCCATTTATGCCGTTTATCTTTCGAGAGCTCTTCGCCGGCCTGTCGCAAATCCAAATCTACTTGTGAAGGCCATTGGGCATGGCCACTGAACCACATCTCCGCGATGGGATCATCAGCGGCACTGGCGACGGGACCACGCGTACTCGGCATATCCGCAAAGGTGCTCTCACCCCTATTCGTTGAGGTTTCGGTTTGCGGCTTCTGAATTTCGCCCGAGGAGAATCGCCACTCCCCTTCGCCGCTCTTCCCTGCTCCTTCAGCAAGGCCCGAAGACGCGTCCCGGGCGGTCAGCTGCGAAGCGAACATCACCTGCAAATGGGTATAGGAACCCCAGGCATACCGCTTAGTGACCGGGTGGATCGAATACACTTGCAAAGGCTCCTTGTACGTAACGCTTTCTCTATGCTCTCATGGCTCTCATACCGATTCACCAACACAATCAGCGCATAGCCAACTTAAGGTTAGCCCCGGATACTAAAATCAAAGGTATGAAGTTTGCCCCGATCATCAACCCTGATGTCTGTAAGCCAGCCCCGAAGGCTGTCCAGGTCGATTTGCGCAAGACGTTTCTGATCATCACCAGCTGGTGGCTTATCGCCCTTGCGGTCAGCGCCATATTGATGGCATGCGGATTCCATGTCATTGAAGCGATTGTCTTGTGCTCGGCTGGAGTCATCATCGGCGTGTTGATGCTGGTTTGGGAGCATTTCGACCGTTGGGATTACCGCCGTCTCGGTGCGGCCGATTCAAAGTAATCATTCCTGATTATTTTACGTTTCGCATACTTTCAGCTTTCCTATCCACTTAATTCAACGATCAACGCATAACCGGCATATCCAACCACAATGAAAGAAGCTCACATGCGCGTCATCTACAACGAAGAACTCAAGGCGGTCGCCGACGATCTGGAGAGCATGGCCAACGGGGTTTGCGCCGCGATTCATGGAGCCGGAAAAGCGCTGATGGACAAAGATATGGATGCAGCCAAATCCGTCATTGACGGTGACGCGGCCATCGACGCACTAGAGAAACAGATTCTCGACCAGTGCGTGAAATTACTGGCCCAGCAAAGTCCCGTGGCCACTGATTTGCGTGTGGTCGTCGCCACGCTGCGACTGGCTTCTACCATCGAGCGCATGGGTGATTTGGCCCAGCATATTGCGCAAACGGCCTACCGGGCCTACCCCGCTTCTGCTCTGCCGGACGACGAGAAAACCCTTCATATTTTCGAAAGCATGCGCGAACTGCTCGATGTCACTGCCGACAGGCTCCCGGAAATGCTCGCTGACCGCGACACGACGCTGGCGCAACAGGTTATCGCCGATGACAATAAACTCGACGCACTGCATCAGGAATCCTTCGAACTGGTGCTTGACGGTTCATGGAAGGGCACGAAACAGCAGCTCATCGACGTGGTGCTGACTGCGCGGTTTATGGAACGTCTTGGCGACCACGCCGTTTCCACCGCCCGTCAGGTGGTCTATATCGTCTCCGGCTTCGACCCCAGTAAGGAACCGCGCGACCTCGATGAAGACTGAGCACAACGAATCCCACGATTGGGGTGAGGGCTGAACGGCTCGATTGGGATCCAGATGCATGCACTTTATCTTTGACCGTTACGTGCTTGTATGAGTAACCGTCAATCCTGCGAGAAAACGTACGTTTTGAACATCAAAAACATACGAAAACTAGCGGGACTGGCCGGTTACTCACAGGATTGAGGGTTACTCACAGAACAATTGGCAAGACGCCATTTATATAGGTCGTACTGCCGCCGTTTTAAGCAAAGCAAAAGGACGGCCAACGACACGATGTCGTATGGACCGTCCTTTTTTAAAAAGTCAGCGACTTACTTCTTGGCCTGACCTTGTGCAGCCACGGCAGCAGCGCCGGCGGCAGCAGCTTCAGGATCGAGGTACTCGCCACGGGGCTTGATCGGCTTCATGTTCTCGTCAAGCTCGTAGACCAGCGGGATGGCCGTCGGAATGTTGACCTTGGAGATTTCCTCTTCCGAAAGACCGTCGAGCATCTTGACGATGGCACGCAGGGAATTGCCGTGCGCGGCAATCAGAACGGTCTTGCCGCTCTTCAGCTCGGGAACGATGTCGGACTCCCAATACGGGGTCACGCGGGTGACGACGTTGGCCAAAGCCTCAGTCTCAGGCACCGGATCGCCTGCATAACGGGGGTCACTGTTCTGCGAGAACTCATCGCTTGGATCGATCTCTGGCGGCGGAGTACCGTAGGAACGACGCCAGATCATGAACTTCTCGTCGCCGTACTTCTCGCGGATCTCGGACTTGTTCTTGCCTTGCAGGGCGCCATAGTGGCGCTCGTTGAGCCTCCAGCTACGCTTCACCGGAATCCAGAGGCGATCGGCCTCATCCAGGGCATAGTTGGCGGTGTTGATCGCGCGACGCAGCAGCGAAGTGAAGACAATGTCGGGAAGGACATTCTTCTCTTTGAGGAGCTGGCCACCATGCTTGGCTTCCTCGACACCCTGTTCCGTGAGCGGAACGTCCACCCAACCGGTGAACTGGTTTGTTTTATTCCATGCGCTCTGGCCGTGCCTGAGCAATACTAATTTATATGACATATTTCAATATTAGTCGAAGAAAAGGACAATGTAATAAGAAATCGTTAACGCTAACAATCATCCGAATATAACACTAAAGTTAATTGCCTCACTAAATAAACCGACTAATCGTCAAGCAGCAAACACATCGGCTGCGAAGACGAATACAAACGTGCACAGAGCAACGCGTCAACGCCGACCAACGGCAGAACCGTATGGGAATCCATCGGCCTGACGACGCCCATGACCTTGTGCCGGGCCTTCGTTTACAGCGTCAGCGCAATCTCCACCATGATGAAGATGATGGCAAACAGGAGAACCGTCATGCTGCACATCGGCAGAGCCTTCACAAAGTTGCCGCTGTTGATGCTACGCACCAAGCCGGTTGCCGCTTTGACGCACACCAGCGCGAAGACGACGGCGAGAACAGCCAGAACGATGCCGGCCACGCTGAAATGACGGAAAAGCATAGCCAACGGGACCAAAGCGCCGACCACCGTAATCACCAGCGGAACAAGGTAGGTGACGAACAGCACGGTCTGCGCGTTCTTGCGTCCCAGACGCACGCCAAGCGTCATCTTGCCGCTGATCTTGTCCTCATCGACGTCACGCAGGTTGTTGACCATCAGAATGGCACAGGAGAAGAGCCCGCAAAGCACCGCTCCCAGAACGCCTTCAGCATTGACCCGGCCTATGAGCACATATTGTGTGCCGAGCACGGCAACCAACCCGAAGAAGATGAAGACGCCGACCTCACCGAAACCGGCGTAACCGTATGGGTGCTTGCCGCCGACATAGAACCAGCCGGCGAGCAGGCAAAGGAGACCGAGAGCGATAAGCCACCAATGACCAGTGACGATGGTGATCGCCAAGCCGGCAACACAGGCGATGAAGGCGTTGACCCCGGCGGCGGCGAGTACCTGGCCCGGCTTGACGCGTCCGGAAACCGTCAGACGTTGTGGTTTGGCGGTTTTGACTTCAGCGTCGCCCCGACCAACGTCGGTGCCACGGATGCCATCGGAATAATCATTGGCGAAATTTGCCGCAATCTGGATGAACAACGCAACCACGACGCATAGGACGGCAAGTAGGGCGAACTTCCCCCAGGACGTGTCCGCAGCCAAAGCACTCAAGGGGCTCGGCCCCGCTGTGCAAGACTCAATCTGCTCTTTGCTGGTAGTGCAACCCCACGGCTGAGATTTCAGCATACGATAACCTGCCGCGATGCCGACCAATACGGGGGCGATGGATGCCGGCAATGTTTTCGGGCGCAGCCCGTTGACCCACAAATCCAGATTCTTCAACGCAATCCCAACTTCCTAAAAGCAAACCGGCGTTTTATTGCGACGGCACAATTTGTTTAACCAGTAAAATCATAGCAGATTTGACTACATTTCCCGCTTATGCAAAGATTGCCGAGCTGTCGGAAAGCGAGAAACCAGTCACATCAATCGATGCATTAAACAGATAATATCAACAAGCATCAATTGTCATCGCCGACATTCTCCGGTTCCTTGGCCGCCGACCCCAGCATACGACGGTTGATCAGCGCTAAAGCGGCCAAAAGCATAAGGTCAAGCACGGCGAAAATCGGGAACGGAACCTGCAGATTCCCTCCCCCGCTCAGCACCTGAATGACCTGCATGGCATACGGGGCAAGAAAGGCACCCACGTTGCAACCCACCAGCATCAGCGCCGTCGCGAAATTCAGCGCCTTGCCGGTTTTGCAGACTTCGCCGAGCAGATTGTAGATATAGGGGAAACACCATGCATTCGGTACGCCGGAGAGGAAGAGTCCGACAAGCAGGACGGCGAAATTATCGCTGGAGAACCCCAGCAGCAGATTGACCAACGCGTAAAGAATCATGCCGACATAAATTGTATTGCTTTTAAGATATTGGTGGACGATACCGAAAAGAAAGCCCGCGATGATTCCCAGAATCGGCATCAGCGAAAGCAACGTGCTGGGATTGTAGGTTTTGCCCTTGATGGCCACGGCGATGGAGGGAAAACGCACCAGCACGGCAAAGCCATTCATCGTCAAAATCATGCAAAGCACAAACAGAAAATAGACGATCGGATGAAGGCGATCCTTGCCTTCGCTTTGCGTTCCGGCCTGTATGGAGTTATTGTCAGAAGCCCACGTTTCCTCTTCAATTCTGGCAAAGTCTTTGGCTTTCTTTTCGATCCTGGCAGGCGGTTTTCGTTTCCCCTCTTCGACCTTTTGCGGATCGGGAACCATGATATCGAAAACGAACATCAGCGGGATTGCGAGCAGATAGATCAAAAAGGTGAAATGCCAACCGATATCGAGCAGGAGCCCAGCCACAAACGTCAGCACCGCCTGCCCGATATTTTCCGTCGAATTACGGATTCCAAGCATGCCCGCCCGCGTATAGCCGTGATACAACGTACTGATCACGCTGACCGCGAGCGAATTGAACAGCCCGAGACCGGCCCCCAGCACAAGACGGCTGGCAACGAGAAGCGGGTAATCGGATATGAACACAGGCATGCATCCACCCAGGCAGGTCAGCACCAAACCTATGGTGACGGTTTTCTTCAATCCGATTTTGGCCGCCACAAAGCTTGAAAGCAATATGAAAACGACGGCAGTGAGATTCGGCATCGTGCTTAGCGCCTCGACCTGAGCCTGGGTGACATGCAACGAATCACGCATCTGCGGCAGCGCACCATTGACCGACGGGGCGCTGACCAGTATCGTCGAGATGGAGAGCACCGCCAACTTGACGGGCCAGCCGTCAATCTTTCTGCGTTTCACTGTAATATTATAAAATAGATTCTTTTTTTGCCGGGTTTAAAACACCCGCCTGCTCTCACTGTTTTTTTAAAAAAATCGTCCACCCCACATTGCGTGAGATGGACGATTCGTCGCTATCTATTGTATCTACTATCTACTGAGTGCTCAGTTGAGCGGTTTGACCAGCGGGAAGGTGATGGTCTCGCGGATGGTAGCACCCGTCAGGGCGATCAACAGGCGGTCGATACCCATGCCCATGCCTCCGGCCGGCGGCATGCCCACACCCAGCGCCTCGAGGAAGTCCTCGTCGATGTCCATTGCCTCGACATCGCCGGCGAGCGCATCCTTGGCCTGGTCGACCAGGCGCTGACGCTGCACCACCGGGTCGTTGAGCTCGGAGTAGCCGGTGGCCAGCTCGAAGCCGCGCACATAGAGATCCCACTTCTCCACGACACCCTTCTTGGAACGGTGAGCCTTCACGAGCGGGCTGGTCTCGACAGGGAAGTCGCGCACGAAAGTCGGGACTTCAGCACCCAAGCCGGCCTCGTAGAAGTGCTCCCAAAGGTGCTCGACAAGCTTGCCGTGGTTCTCAACCTCGTCGCGCTCCACGCCGAGTTTGTCGGCGATGGCACCCAAGTGTTCCACGGACGTTTCCGGCGTGATCTCCTCGCCCAAGGACTCGGAAAGGGACTCGTACATGGAAATCTGCTTCCATTCGCCGCCGAAATCGTATTCGCTGCCGTCGAGCAGGGTGACCTTGGTGGAGCCAAACGCGTCGATGGCCGACTGCTGGATGAGCTTCTTCGTGAGCGCTGCGATGGTGTCGTAGTTGCCGTAGGCCTGATACGCCTCGAGCATGGTGAATTCGGGGGCGTGCGTGCCGTCGACGCCCTCGTTGCGGAAGTCGCGGTTGATCTCGAAAACGCGCTCGATGCCGCCGACCAGGCAGCGCTTGAGGAAGAGTTCCGGTGCGATGCGCAAGTAGAGGTCGATATCGAAGGCGTTCATGTGCGTGATGAACGGGCGGGCGGCCGCTCCCCCGTGCACCGTCTGCAACATCGGAGTCTCGACCTCGAGGAAATCGTCCTTGGCAAACGTATTACGAAGTGAGGTGACGACCTTGGAACGTTTACGAACCATATCGCGAATCTTCTCATCGGCGATCATGGCAATATACGGCTTGCGGGTGCGGGTGTCTTCCGTCAGTTCCTTGTGAAGCGCCGGCAGCGGCTGCAATGCCTTGGAAGCAATCTTCCACTCGCTGGCAAAAACGGAGAGCTCACCGGTCTTGGAAGCGATCACGCGACCCTTCAAATAAAGGTGGTCACCCAGATCGACGAACTGCTTGAACGCCTTCAACGAGTCTGCGCCAATCTCCTTTTTGGAAATCATGCCCTGAATCTTGGTGCCGTCGCCCGCAGCGAGCTGCACAAAGCACAGGCCGCCGCCGTTGCGCAGGAAGAGCACACGGCCGGCAATGGAGACCACATCCTGGGTCTCGTCGCCCGCCTTGAGCTTGCCTTCATACTTGGCACGAACCTGCGGAATCGTATCGCTGACCTCGACCACAACCGGATACGGGGCAACACCGTCTTTAAGCATCTGGGCACGCTTGGCTACACGCATCTGCACCTGCTCCGGCTGGCCTTCGGGCCCAAACTCCTTGTTGGTCGGGTCGATGGCCTCGTCGAAGGACTTGCCTTCGTTGATGTTTTCGGCGATGGCCTCGTCCTGCTTTAAGCGCAGCTCCGCACGCTCTACGGTGGACATTACCGGGTTTTCTGTCTCTTCTTCATTCCGGTTTTCGCCGGTTTCATTCGTTTCGCTCATAACTTCCGAGTGTACCGAGCAGCCGATACACACGATTATGTATTTCCTATGGATTCATTTGCGCCTTTTCCCGCACTCCACACACATTTATGCGGAAAACAACGCATTTTGCCGCGCTAAATACGTCATTCCCCGCACATGTACCCCACTTAGTGCGGGGAAAGACGCAAAATCAGACCAATAGGCCAGCATCGTAGCCGCCTGCAGCGTACTCCACGACAATCCAGCAACAGCAAACAGGAGAATCTGCGTTCGACACGCAAACTGGACTCGTCCGCGGGGTCGTTGTATCATGATTGCTGTTGTTCATCGGGCTGTAGCGCAGCTTGGTAGCGCGCTTCGTTCGGGACGAAGAGGCCGCGAGTTCAAATCTCGCCAGCCCGACCAACTAAAAACCCCTTGTTTTGCAAGGGGTTTCGTCATATCTAGAGCAGTCATGACCGCTCTATGACTGTACTTGCACGGTGACGCGTTGATGCAGTCGTGGCATACGGGCGTTATTGCTCGGCCTGATGAGGTTTCTGTTCCCTGCCGCTGCACACGAATCCAATCACCATAGGCGTCAGCAAAACCAGCTGGAAGACAAACCGCGTGGGCGAAGGACGTCCTGGACGCGACAGGCTTTCTGCACAAACGTAAAGACTGGCAGCGGTCAAGAGCCACGGCAGACATTTGAGCAGCAGACTTCGGCCGGCGGACAAGGTCTGAGCTTTGATACTTGCAGCAAGCTGGTTACCACGACCATCGGCATCAACCCGGTCTGATCGACTTGCAGCGTTATCGCTTTTGGACATTGCCAGCATCTTTTTCCGTTGTTCTTTCCTGCGCCGCCACAGATAATACAACACGAATCCTGGCAAAACCGCCGTCCACAACGCCATGAAGAAGGGGATATTGATACCAGGCGTATCAACGATGGTGCGATAGAGCTGCTTGACGGTCTCACTGGCTTCGGTCGGTGGGGTGTGCGGCTGGAGCATGCCATAGGTGTAGGTGGCGGTGTCGGAGGTGGTCATCGGCAGCATCACCACCGAAACCGGCTTGGGAATCTTCTGGTCCTTGACGCTGAAGGCATCGAAGGTCATCCATCCGGCCTCCAAGCAGAAGAAGCCCTGCAGGTATGAATCGGGATGGCGCGCTCCGACATCGAGCCAGGCTTTGGCGAAGCGCGAAACCGGGACCTTGCCCTTTACCGTCCAGCCGATGGCAGGCACGGCAAGCCACGGATCATAGTTCTGGCTGATTTCATCCCACGAATATTCAAGATAATCGTCAACGGCCTTGCGATCTTCATCGCTGATATCGTCGGGATGATCGTACGCGGCTCGGGCCATCATCTGAATCGGCAACGCAAGCGCGGCTTCCGGGGTCCCCGGAACGACGTTGATGTGCTGGTAAACGAATTTCGGCAGCGCCATGTCTACAATGACGAACAACACCACTGCGAGCGTCACCATAGCGACCTTCAGTTTCGCCGCAAACTTGCCGATAAGCAAGGCAAGCAGGCAGAGCACGACGATATAGAGCCCAAGTTTTTTGGTCAGAGCCACGAGCAGCCCGTCAAGCGCGAACGCGGCGACGAACCACGGGTTGCGCGTCAGTTCAAGTTTGCTGTCGACCAGTTTGCAATACATCACCGCCCATGGAACGAACAGCATCGCGCTGGTCGTGTCCTTTGCAATCGACATGACACACATCGGAACCACCGGGAAGAAACAGAAGAACGCGGCAAAAACGTGCAGCATCCTACGATTGAGATTGGTTTGGCCTAAGTAGGCCAGCAGCCATGCGATGCCGAACGCAAAGCCAACAGCCTGCAACAGCGCGTATATATACATGCCGATATTGTAATTATCGAAAAGCGCCTTGCCCAGTGTCGCGAACCAGCCATACAGATAAGTGTCAAGAAAGGGGTGGTGGTCCCAGATCTTGCCGGCATTCATCCCGTAAAGCGGCATGCCGTAGTATTCCGCGATCTGATCGCCAGTGTCGAAATGAATCACGCCCGGGAAGAGCAGAACGATATACGGCAGCCAGCAACACAGCAATATCGAGGCGTCGGCGGCGATAGCGGAGGGACATTCCGTATAGCGGAAATGAAAATAACGGCGGATGGACGCGAAACGCTTGTGGGGCGAAACGGCAGAATTGGCAGTTGTAGTTTCCCCGCCCGCGATTGCCTTGGAACCGTCGAATACGCGGGTTCTCATGAATTCCACACCGCGGTATGCGACCATATACAGCACGGCGAACAGCATTGCATAGCCGACCGCCTGCAAATAGAGATAAACGTGGTCGAAAGGAACCCATCCGAACTGCGCGGCCTGACTCGAGCAGGCGACCATAAAGCCAAGCACGGCGGGAATAAGCAAGCCGACTTTCGAAGGCTGCAGGAAATTTCGAATCTTGAACCACACGCTGGTGTCTCTCGATTCGAGCGGAATATCGGCGGTCACTTCCCGAGCCACCGGCGTATCGCCGGACCGGCCAATTCGCTTATCCTCCACCACTGCTCCCCTGCCATATTGCCGGCAATCGCCGTAACAAGACCTGTTTCCTATATCTACGGTTAGTCTAGCGTGCCGGTTCGTCGAAATAACACAAGCTTCCCGGATACAAAGGTTTATTGGGAAAACCAAAATCCTGTGACATAGCTCACATGGAAATGAGACCTCTGAATATCATAACCGGCAATAGACTTGAAGCGGAAAACGACAAAGGAGCAGTCATGGACGACAACGCGCAAGGCAAAACGCCGGAAGAGCTTTTGCGGGCCTTCAGCGAGGAACATTCTTCGCTTTCTGGACAACCCGAGGATGCCAGCGACCCGAACAATGCCGCTGCCCCGTCTCCCGGTGCAACATTCGACACCGACGAATTCCTGAAGGGACTCGATGCCTTGTTCGACGCGCACGAGGCCAGAGACAAGGCCGAACCCTACCTCAAACAGGCGATGGTTGACGCGGAGAACGCCGGTGACGACGCGGGGCTTTTGACCGTGTTGAACGAGACCATGGGCTTCTATCGCTCGCACGGGCGGCACAAGGACAACCAATGGGTTATCCAGCGGGCGCTGGAACTGGGGTTAAAGATGGGCATCGAAGGCACCGAAGCATGGACGACCACGCTTATCAACGCGGCGACCGGCATGCGCGCAGCCAAGCAGTACGACCAGGCCGAAGACCTCTACAAGCAGGCGTTGGCATCGGCGCAGAAGACGCTCGAACCCACGGACCGGCGGATGGCAGCACTGCACAACAACATTTCGATGCTCTATAGTGAAACCGGGAAATTGAAGGCCGCGCAGGCCGAGCTCGAAAAGGCGCTTTCGATTCTTGAAGCGTCAAGCACCGATCCCGAAACCGACATCGACGTGGCTTCCACGCACACCAACCTCGCGCTGGTACTGCTGCAGCGAGCGACCGAAGCGGCGAAAAATAGGCAGAACGGACAAGCTCAAGATTCCGAAAATTCCGATTCTTCCGAAACCGTCGATTCGCTGCTTGAACAGGCCATGAATCACTCTTCCAGAACACTGGAAATTTACAGGAACGGACACCTTGAGCACAGCGCCCACTTCGCTTCAGCCTTGGCCGGGTACGCGCAGACCTGCTTTGCGGCCGGGCTGTTCGACAAGGCCATCGATTCCTATCGGCAGGCGCTCAAAGTCATCGAGGAATGCTACGGCACCGACACCGATTATTACCGGATTACCGCCGGCAATCTCGCTCAGGTCGAGGAGACCGCACGCGCGGCCAAGGAAGCGGCCCGAAATTCCAAGACATCAGAATCGGATAATAACCCCACTCAGATTGGAAACACTCAAAAAACCGACAATAATGCCATATCTCCAGTACCACCTGAACATTGCAAAAATGACGTCTCTCCAACTTCTGACCATTCTGCGGCCAACCATATAACCTTAGAAAACAAGCCGGCCATCCCTGGACTCAAGCTCGCCCGCGCCTACTGGGAAGAGTGCGGCAAGCCGATGATTGCTGAGAAATACCCGGAATATCAAGGTCGCATCGCCGCGGGTCTGGTCGGACACGGCTCAGAATGTTACGGGTTTGATGACCAATATTCGCAGGATCACGATTTCGGGCCCGGCTTTTGCCTTTGGCTCACCGACGAGGATTACGAGGCAATCGGCGAGAGACTGCAGACGGACTACGAAGCCTTACCGCAGGAATTCATGGGTTTCGGGCCACGCGAATCCACAGCTCGAGCTCAAGGCGGTTCAAGGCGCACCGGAGTCTTCCGTATCGGCGATTTCTTCGCAGGCATCACCGGATATCCGCAAGCTCCCGGCGACAACAAGCCCCATGAATGGCTGCTGCTCGACGAACCGACGCTCGCCGCAGCTACCAACGGTGAGATCTTTGCCGACCCGCTCGGTGCCGTTTCCAAGACACGGCAAGGCTTCAAGATGATGCCGGACGATGTGCGGCTTTCGCTGATTTCACGCCGACTGGGGATGATCGCACAAGCCGGGCAATACAACCTGCCACGAATGCTCAAGCGTGGCGACGGGGCGGCGGCATGGCTTTCCATCCGCGAGTTTGTCAGCAACGTATGCTCGTTCGTTTTCCTAATCAACGAGCCGATCCGCGCCGGATACATGCCGTATTACAAGTGGCAGTTCGCGGCACTGCGACGGCTTTCCGGACGGATGTCAACGGTCCTGCCGGATGTCTGCGAACAGCTCGAAACGATTCTGCGGCTTTCTTCGGCAGCCTGCTTCGGCGGCGCCGGATTCGGCGAGGGCGGCAAAGGCTCCGCACCCGCACAGGAACAGATTCAAACCACCGTCGAGCACATCTGCGGCGAAATCGTCGCGGAGCTCAAGAGCGAAGGCCTGACCAACAGCGACGAGGAATTCCTTGAGTGGCAACGACCTTACGTCGAGGCGCATATCGGCAGCGACAATCCGGTACTGCACAGCCTGTAAACCTGTACAACAAAAATTCCTGCCGAAGCTACTAGAGTCGGTAACAGGATACCAACGATTGAATTGATAAGGATATGCGACGCAGACATACCGAAGAAAAGAGCAATGATGACTGAAAACGCAACGAAGCAAACGACACCGACGAGCAACGACACGAACACAAATTCCTCGGCGGACCAAGAGCGACTCGACCTGCTGGAACGCGTGGTAAAGCACGAATGGGACCAGTTTCAGAAGACGGACAATGAAGGCGGGCGCGCGGCTTGCCAAGGCAACTGGCCAACCTTCCACCAGATGCGAGCCAGCCAGTTTATGACCTGGCCCATGCCGCTGCTGAAAAGTTACGCCGATGACCTTGACGAGGCGGATGGCGTCGGGCGCAACCTCATCACCGAAAAGTACGGGCGCATGATGATCTCGACCTGGCCAGAGGAATATCACGCCACCATCGAGCCGTATATCCCCGTGCGCTCCGCCGAACGCGTTGCCGAGCAGGAGAAGGTCATCGCCCAGCAAGTGGCGTGGGCCGATGACTTCCGCAGCCACTACCCCAAGCTCGGACGCGAGATGCGCGTGCTGCGTACCGCCGAGGACACCCACGAAAACACGTCGTTCGAGACCTACCTGCGCGGCGAACTTGGCACGTATTCCGACAAGACATTCGGACTGTATCGCGACTTCATCGAAAGCCTCGCCGCCGCCAACCGCAACCTGACGGAAGAGACCATCCGCAACACCGTACTGCTCGGTGGTTTCCAATCACTCGACGAGGCCGAGACATTACAACAATGAGTCCGCGCGCATCGTTGTATGTTCTGTGATTTTTATAACGAAGACCACTGAATATTGACACGAAATCCTTCATTCGCAGCACTGAACATTGTAAATCTAAGATCCTGTGTTCCGTGCTGCGAATGAAGGATAACCTGAAATACATTATCGCGCAAACAAGCCATTCTTTCGATTGGTTTATGTTGGTTTTACAGCACGGAAACATGAAAGGCCACCCTATTCGCCTTCCCTGCTACGTATTTACAGCTTTATTACACAATTTTCCCGAGATTCCCGTTTCCTGCTATCGAGAACGCAAAATATCGAGAATGAGATAGAGTGGCACGCATGCGATTTCTGAAACGATTCCTGCCGTCTATGGCTGTCTTCGTCGCCCTTATTGCCATTTTGGCGACGTTGAGCGCGGCGATGATGCCAGGATGGGACGTGGAACCGCTGACGCACCATATTGAAGTCACTTCCGACTATTCCACTATCCAAGCCCGCGACACGGCAACTGCAGGAAATACAGGTATTCAAACCGGGAAAAATGGAAATGGCACTAACGCCAAAAACGTGCTCAAAACCGCCCAAGAAGGCACCTATCAAGTAAAGACCACCAACCTGCACATCAAGCTCGCCCCGAACGTCACCATCAACGCGATCCTGCGCTCCCCTGTCGGCGCGCACGGCTTGCGGCCGGCGACATTGTTCATCCACGGGGCAGGAACCGGCAAAGCCAGCGAGGTCTACGGCGACATCGCTTCAGCCATGAGTTCGGCGGGCATCGTCACGCTCGTGCCAGACAAGCGGCTTGACACTTACACCACGTTCCACCGCGACTATTACGCGATGGCCGAAGACTATATGACCTCACTCAAAACCCTGCGGGCGCAACCTGATGTAGATCCCGGAAAAGCCGGAATCTATGCGGAATCAGAGGGCACGTGGATTGCCGAGGCGATGGCTCATCAACATCCCGGCGCAATTCCCTTCATGATGCTGACCTCGCCACCTGCGGTTTCGGGACGGCGACAGATGGCGATGGCCGCCAACACCTACGTTTCCGCCGTTGGTGCGCCCAACGGCCTCAACCGCGATGTCGACAAATTCATCGGGCTTGATTTCGCCCCGCTGGGGTTGCAATATGCCGATTTTCCCGCCGAACAGTATCTGAAAGACCTCGCGATGCCACTGTTGATCAGCTTTGGCACCGACGACCTTTCCATGCCAATCGAGCAGGGCGCGACCGATATCATCGACGGTGCCTCTGCTGCCGGAAACAAGAACGTGCTCGTACGCTACTACCACGCCAATCACCAGATGCGCGTCGGAGCGCACACTTCCGTGCCAGGTCTGCCACTTGACAAGCACTATACGCATGACCTCGAGGATTGGACGAACGCCATCGCCGCCGGCACGAAATCCAGTGATTGGGCAACGCCACAGATTGCCGGAAACCAACCGCACCAACGACTCGCCGTTCCTGCCAGCGTCAAGCCGGGACTCATCGGATCGTTGAGTACGATATTGGCGCTGTTGGCTGCGATTGTTCTTTGTGCTTTGATGGCAGGGATTGTCGGAATTTGTATCGCAATTGGACATCTGAGAAAACAAAACAAGCAAGATTCCTCAAGTTTGATTGACAAGAATATCGTGAGCCAATCTTCGACAAAGACCACAAGGGTTCGACTCTCTTGGGGGGATGCCGCACAGAACCGATTCCCACATCGCCTCACAACAGCTTTGACTCTAAACGGCTGCTGTGCGGTACTCAGCATCGCGGCATTCTTCATCTACGTCATCACCGCGGCGAAATCCGCATTGACGCTGACTCCACGCGGCACACTGCTCAACTGGGGCTGGGTGCTTTTGCAAGTCATCGCGCTCATCAACGTCGCGTTGCTGACCTGGCTGATTATGGAACTTTGGCGCTCACGCGGCAGCAGGAGCTCAGCAGGCAAACAATCCCAAGGTTTCTGGACTCCCGCACACTTCATCGTCGCAGCGCTGTGCGTCATCGAAGCGGTGATTTCACTGACGATGATGGCATTTTTCGGGCTCTTCAGTCTCTAAAAGGTACTTGCAAAATCTTGAAGAACCAAAGCAATGAAACAGTAAGTCTCACTGTTTCCATACTCGCTTAATACTATGTTTGTCAAACCAAACGATGGCTGCGAAACGTCATAATCATCGCGCAGCCATCGTTGAAGTACCACCATTTATTATCATTTATTCCGCAAACTGCTTATTGCCGTCTTCTAGCCTTCCATTTCGCAGTGCCCTTCTGAATCAGCGATGCCAGACCGAGCAACACGGCAAGTCCAATCAGCAACGCTCCCAGCACAACGATGAACAAAGCAATCAGCGAGCGCACGTCGACACTTCCCGGAACAGAACCAAAAACCATCGGGAAGACAGAACCGACAAACAGCATCACCGCTCCCAGGAACAACGGCAACAGGCTCAGCACGATGGTCGCCTTGCTCGGCCCAGCAGGCGGTTGCGGTTGCGGCATCGGTTGCGGCAGGTCACGGGGCACACGTACATAGGCTCCGGAAGGGGCAGGCCCATTGGCAAAGCTCGATGGCGGCACATATCCGGCCTGATTGGGGGCATCCGATGTGGTTCTGCCGGTTCCAACTTCGGTTTGATTCACGCTCTCGGACCCCGTTTCGGTCTCAGTTCGGCTTCCTTCCGCTTCTGACGACTCACCTGCAGCATTACCGTTTTGCGCAAGATCATCGTCTTCGGCATCATCGGCAAAGACATCAGCGTTTTGGACCGAAATGGTCTCGGTAGTGTCATTATTACCGTTTTGAACTGCAACAGCCTCGATATCCGTCGTATCGCCGGCATCAATATTCTGAATTGGCATGGTCTCGGTAGTATCGCCGTTGCCATTTTGAGCTGGCATAGCGGCAGTCTCAGCCATGTCGTTATCCGAAATCGGATTCGTCATTTCGTTCTCCTCATTCGATTCGTTGCTCATTTTCATCGCCTCCATGCCCCGTTTGTCTCGCCTTTGGCGAATTGCGCGTAACTGGGCACGGTACTTTCCACAGGATATTGCACCGTTACGCGGCCTTCGACGATGTATGGCGCGTCGATAATTAGTTCGGGTCCCCTTTTCGGCATCTTCTTGGTCTCGGTGAACCATTGGTAGTCCTGATCATTGTCGTAACCGCTACCGTAACCGATGCGCTGATAGCTCATACCTCCGATACCAACCTGCATGTCACGACCGATGGCCACATAGCCGCTGCCCAGCGACCTCGTGCCCACTTCGCTGCCCGCATACACTCCGTCGACGATAACCGCTCCGTCTTCTGTCTCGACCCTGACCGTGCTGCCATCGACTTTGTCGTTGGATTCATGACTCAACCCGTAGGAGCAACCCGCCGGCAACGTGACGAAAACCGTAGCCTTGCTGTCGGTCAATTTGATTGTTCCTGTCGGGCAACCGGACTGGATTGTGCTGCCGTCTTTCAAGGTGACATCATGGGTGCCATGCGTTTTGGCGTAATCACTCAGATCGATGTTGATGGCATCGTCATCGAGCCGGTGACCTTTAATCGCAGTTCCCTGTTCGAGTTTTTTGAACTGTCGGTCTTCGCTGCCGTCGATGGCTTTGAAACCGCTGACGTTGACCTGGGTGTAGGACGTGCCCTCCTGTTCCAAACCAGTCAACACCACGGAATAACCGATATCGCTAATAACAAAGACCACCGCTATAAATGCCGCGATCCACACCAAAGGATGCAGCCCTCCTGCACGATGTCCAGCCAAGCCAAGCACGGCGATAACGACGCCGAGGAATATCAGAATCCCGCCAGTCCAGTACGTTCCGTATTGGAGAATCGTGCCCATATAACCGCCGTTGCCAAAGCATTGTATTGCAACAAGAGCGCCCGACAGAAGGATGGCACCGAGCGCGAGCAGGACAATCACGAATCCCGCCGGCTTGCGTCGCGTGCGCCTCGGGCCCCACGTTCTTGTGGCGCCTTGCGACATGCCCTGCCGGTAAGGCTGGGCCGGTTCGGCCATATAGGTGGGAGGAACGGTAGCATTTGGCGACACGTTATCAGCAAACGGTGAAGCCCAAGACTGACCAGAAGACTCGCGGCCGTTGAAACCGGAAGTGCGCTGACGCCCATCAGGCTGTCCGTTTTGCGCGGCATCCGAATATACCCGGCTGTTATCACCGGAGCCGCTCTGCCCAGCAGACTCGCCAAAGTCAGTGTTCGGGTCTACATCGCCCTGTTCGCGAAACGTCGCCTCGTTGTTTCCTTGGGCTTCCGAGGCTCCGTCTTGCGGATTTCCCTGCGTTTGCTGCCAAGATTGCGGGGCATACGGCGCACAATTCGTGCTCCCATAGAAAGTCGGGGTTGCGTTGCCGTTTGAATTATAAGGCATCGGTCCGGCCTGATATTGGCCTTGCGGCTGCTGCGCTTGACCTTGATACTGCCCTTGCCGCGCGTTATTGAAATAAGCGGCCCCACGCTGCTCCTGCGCCTTGTTCGCAAGGCTGTTGATCATAACCAGCAATACCACCACCGCGATAATGGCCAGCAATACGCCGATACCGGGAAAGCAGAACGCGATGATCATGAAGATAATCGGCCCCAGCAATGACCATTGCCACTTGCCATAAACCAGCTCCTCACCCGAAATCCTACCGTCACGGCAATCCGGCAGCAGCACCCATGCCGCCGCGTAGAACGCCGCGCCGAAACCGCAGATCAGAGTGGAGGCGGCGACAATCGCACGAACGAAAACAGGACTCAGCCCATAACGCACCGCGATGCCGTCGCATACGCCCGCGATCCAACGGTTGTTGCCGCGCATCAGGCCGCTGCCGCGAATCCATGCGAAGAAGCGGTCGACCTTGTCGTGCCGGGGCGGAACGGGATTGCTCATGTTGGTCGGCTGTTGATAGCCGTTGCCGTAAGTGTTGTTGCTCATGGTTCTATTACAGCATCCCGAAACTCTCAAAAGGGTCAGGGAACACCCTGATTTAACCCTGATTTTCACCGGAACGCACCCTGAATTCCACAAAATCATGCACAATGGAGGTATGAAGCCATCGAAGAACGCGCCGAGCAACCGGGCAACCCCGGATCCGCGCAACCAGCGCCAAGCCCCGCGCAACCAGCCGACATACGGCTGGAAGCAATATGCGCCGGCAAGCGGATTCCCCGTGACGCCGAAACAACGCCTGCCGTTGCTGCGTCCGAAAAAGAAGCGCATCTTCTGTGGGGTATGCCGGGGTTTGAGCCTGCACTTGAACGTGCCCGTGGTCTGGATCCGCTTGGCTTTTGTGGCTGCAACGTTCCTTTTCGGCGCAGGTATCGTGGCCTATATCTTCTTGTGGGCGTTCGTTCCTGCAGGAGACCCGTTGACGGCGGAGCAGGATCGACGTGAAGCCGAGCAAAGGGTTGCAAGCGCACCATTGTCATACGGAAATATTGACAATAGTCAACGGTTGCGCTACGGAAATAACGATTATTCCCTATCCGACAATACCCGCAATTCTGCCAATAATGCAGACTCCCTCAATGCCCAACAACAAGCAACCCGACCTTCTTCATCGCCGTCAACCGCAATCGGCAGCGGGAGGACGAACGGAGCCAAGACCGACGAGAACAACAACGGGCCCGAAAGCATCGCCCAAGCACTCAAAAACGCTTCAAAGCCCTCGATTATCGCGCTGATCGGGATTGCGCTGATTGCGCTGGCGGTCATCCTTGAGGTGAGCCCTCTGCAAAGCGACCTTACCTTCGGCATATTCATGGCCTTATGCGGTATCGGCGTGGCATGGATTCGCTTCAACGCCGAGGACGGGCAGATACGCTACCTGCTGATCGGCGTGGCGCTGATGGCGATAGGCTATTTTATTTGCGCCGATTCCGACACATTCAGCCATCATCTGCCGATTTCCGCGGCAATCGCCGGTGTTGCGCTGCTTATCGGGGTGGCCTTGGCCATCATCCCGCTGGCCAACCGGTTCATCCACGAACTGAGCCACGAACACGCTCTGAAAGAACGTGAGGAGGAGCGCGCCGACATGACCGCCCATCTGCACGACGGCGTGTTGCAAACGCTCGCACTCATCCAGCTGCACAGCGACGAGCCCAAGACCGTGTTTACCTTGGCTCGTAAGCAAGAACGCGAGCTGCGCCGATGGCTTTATCAGGAACGGATACCATCGGACCGGTCGGTGAGCAGCGGACTCAAGGACATCACGGCACACATCGAGGATGAATTCGGCGAGGCCATCGACGTGGTGACCGTCGGCGACACGCAACCCAGCGCTCAGACCGACGCCCTGTTGAACGCCAGCGAACAGGCAATGTTGAACGCCGCCCAGCACGGCGCGGAACCGATTTCGGTCTATTGCGAAGTCGGGGCCGCACAGGCCGAAGTTTTCGTGCGCGACCACGGCAATGGCTTCGACCAGGACGCCATCCCACCCGACCGTCTTGGCATCCGTCAGTCCATCATCGGTCGCATCGAACGGCGCGGCGGTAGCGTCAATATCGTATCCCGCCCGAATTGGGGCACGGAAATACATATGACCATGCCAATTCCCAAAGAAAACGCCAGCGCTGATGGCATACCAACAGAAGACAGGCAACCGGAAACAGGAAAACAAAGAAATACAAAATACGAAAAATAATCATGAATGGTTATCAAGGTTTTTGACAAAGACAAGCTGACATGATTGGCAACAGCGTCAATACAATGGAAATATCGACAACGAGGGAACATGAACGGCGACAGCTCAAATCAGACCACGAACGACATTCGTCAAACAGACGGAGACAACGCACAACACGGCAACGAATCAGACGCAGGCCATCACGACATTCGCGTGGCTGTGGTCGACGACCATGAGATGTTCCGCGCCGGGGTCATTGCCACGCTGAGCCCGTATTTCGCTATCGTCGGGCAGGCGCCTGACGTCGAAGGATCAGTGGCGATGATTGCTGACACCAAGCCGGACGTGGTGCTGCTCGATGTCCACGTTCCTGGCGGAGAAGGCGGAGGCGGCGCGGAAATACTGCTCAAATCGCATCCGCTCTCCCCCGATTCCGCTTTTCTCGCCCTTTCAGTCTCCGACTCGCCAAAGGATGTCGGTGCGGTGATTCGTGCCGGCGCGCGCGGCTACGTCACCAAAACCATCAGCGGCGATGACCTGATTTCCTCGATCATCCAAGTCCACGAAGGCTACGCCGTCTTCTCGCCGAAACTGGCCGGATTCGTGCTCTCCACCTTCCAAGGCGCGGGCCAGGCCGAACACGACGACGAACTCGACAAGCTCTCCCACCGCGAGCAGGAGGTCATGCGCCTCATCGCCCGCGGCTACACTTACAAGGAAATCGCCGCTGAACTGTTCATCTCCATCAAGACCGTGGAAACCCACGTCAGCGCGGTGTTGAAAAAGCTGCAGCTCTCCAACCGCACCGAGCTCACCCGCTGGGCCGCCGACCGAAGGATTGTGTGAGAACGCAGGGCTTCAGGCAACTGCTAGAATCACGTTTCGCAGGCTGTCTGCATCTCTAAATTTGACCGATTGGAAGCCAAATTTTCCAATCTTCTTGACAATCTGCTCATCGTTGTTGACAAACAAAGTAGTTCCTGAATCAATGCCAAAATACTCGATGGCGTGACGCACCGGAACCGGATCAGGCAGCAGAAGCCTTTCCTCAGAAGAAACGACAAAATCTCGCAATAGGCCAAGTTCCGGGAAACGTTGCTGAGCTAGTTTCAGATGTTTTCTCGTCGTATTCGCCAATCCCCATAAACGGATTCCGGCAGCGTCCAAATCTCCCAGCAACTCAGGCATTCCCGGTATCATGCCAACGAACCCGTCTTGCTCATGGTCGAGGTACATCTTAAGTACCCACGCAATGGCCGGTCCATGGTGCGACTCATACGAAGCAAGCACCCGTTCCTCGCTCCACCCGCTTTCGAGCATCGCCAGATAAAACTCCATCCCCCAAACGTCCTGCGGATCAAACATCATATCTGCGATGCCTTGAGGATATTGCCCTGTAATCGGCAACCGCCCATCCCACTCAACAAGCACCCCATCAAGCCCAAACACCACGTCGGTTATTGATGTTGTCACAACTGTCATACCTCTTTACAAACCGTCAATCGAAATCCTAACTTCTCTATTCTTATAGACGATTCACACGACCAGGCTAAATAAAATAGACCTTGCGGACGGATCCATAAAACAGGTAGATGCTTTCAGATTCCGTAACCAGTCAATATTCTACAGTTTGTCCAGATTGGGTTCTGATTTTTGAATAGGGACTCGGTTCAATCAGCGAAGAATTTCCTATTGCCAATTCGAATGCCGTCGATCGAAACCAAACGGGACCAGGTCTCTCACCTAATTTCAAAACCTAATTTGCGTAAATTATTGGACAGCACCTATACTTACCTCAGCTAGCGATATTTATTATTACTTAAAAATATTGTTTACTAGCAGCAACATCTCAGGGAGAAAAGGTTGGCGATGACACGCGAACAGCACAGAAGACGGCTTGGGAAACGGACTTTACAAGGCATAACAAGTGCAAGTGCGGCCATCCTGGCTACTCTCCTGCTTGTTCCAACTTGCGCTCAGGCCGTTGAACCGGCAACGTCAGCCCCTCAAGAGACAAAAGATTCTGCATCAAGCGCGGAAGTCGCTCGAGATCCGGCACAGCATTCGCTGCTGCGAGAAGCACCACAACAAGTAAATACTCAAGACAGCACACCGTCTGACGTAAGCGTGACACAGGCAAACGCCGATGAATTGTTGAAGGTTTTGCTTGCCGACGATTCCCTCGCGGCTTCGAATGTGAAATTAACGGGTTCCCCTCTTGCGGCTGGAACCTTTGCCCACGGACAAACCACATTGGGAATCGATAATGGTCTCCTCTTTTCCACAGGCGACATCACTGGAGGACATTCGGCGCTAGGCACTCCCGGCGACTCCGACTTGGATACGATTCTTGGCGCCCCAGAGACTCATGATGCGATCTCATTGGAATTCGATTTTGTACCCAAAGGCTCCACACTGTCGTTCAACTATGTATTTGGGTCAGAGGAATATCCGGCATTTGTCGGAAGTGAATACAATGACACCTTTGCTTTCCTGGTAAATGGTGCGAACGTTGCGCTGATCCCCGGATCGAATAACCCTGTGAGTATCAATACCGTCAACGCCAACACGAACAGCGGATATTTTATCGATAATTCCAATTCCACGATAAAACCTCTTCCGGGAACCCAATTCGGCGGACTTACCAAAGTGCTGCCAGTAACAGCTCCAGTGAACAAAGGCAAAACAAACCACATCAAAATCGTGCTTGCTGATGCGAACGACAATATATACAATTCATTTGTCGCGATTCAAAAGAACAGCATGAAATCACTAGGTACCGTGAATGTTCATTATGTAGACCAAGCAGGGAAGCATTTGTCAGACGACGTTGTCCTTACCGGTAATATAGGCGATCCGTATACGACTGATAAAAAGAGCTTTAACGGATATGTATTCCAACAACTGCAGGGCAATGAACACGGGACCTTTGCCAATCAGACGCAGGAAGTGACATATGTCTATTCAGCCGTTCCGACGCCTGTGGGCCAGAGCCAAACGAACCAAACCAATACGCTTGCGGATACGGGAACGGTGATACTTCCAGCGCTGAGTCTGATGCTTCTTCTGCTGACAGCCGCCTGCGGAATGCTAGTATGCAAACGCTACAACAGCTAATGCCTTCCATTCAGTTCGGGTTGCGGAAAGGCTCCACGCTCGACAATTAGCTCGTTTCCTCGGGCACCGGTGAACTGTGCCACTCTAGCCAGCGCACCGGTGCCCGACTAACGCAATCACACGGACGGGCTCACACTGCCCAACTCTGACGACAGCCCTATGCTCATCGCCGCCATAGCATGCGAGATAATGGCGGGAAACCATCAACAGGCCAAGATGTCCTATCCAGCCCAGTTTCCGGTTTGTTCCATGAATTGCCTGCAGCCATGCGATGCATGTCTATGCTGAACATGTCGTGATTGGTGTTATCATTTTGTGTTATGAGTGAGATCAGGAGCAGCGAGGCGGCAGCGTCCGCTCACGCGCGTGATA
>NZ_JAQTHV010000003.1 GCF_029433295.1 Bifidobacterium sp. ESL0784 | reverse complement strand
GTCTCTAATCAAAAAATGAACCCTTGAAATCATTGCGATTCCAAGGGTTCGAATGTGTGGGCAATAAGGGATTCGAACCCCTGACATCCACCGTGTAAAGGTGGCGCTCTAACCAACTGAGCTAATTGCCCGAAGACCTCATTTACTCTACCGCAACCGTTGCCCAGCGGGGTGTCGGCAGATTGGCGTGCCGTGCCGCTGGCGGCGAATAATGGTAATTACGCCTAAGATTGTATATTATAATAAAAGTCATTTAGATATGATATTTTGAATCTAGTGTAATCGGTTGATATCGGTCAAGACCGGCGAAGCTTTTATAGGGAGAAGCTGGTGGCGAATAAAGGCAACAGATGGGTCGGCAAGCATTACGAATTGCTGACGGAAATCGGGCACGGTGGCATGTCCACCGTGTATTTGGCGCTTGACGCCACGCTGCATAAGCAGTGGGCCGTCAAGGAGATTCGTCATATCCCGGACAAGGAACAGCGCAAGTTCATCATCGACGGCCTGATCAGCGAAGCCAACCTCATCAAGACCTTCGATCATCCCGCCATTCCCCGTATCGTCGATCTGATTGAGGAAAACGGCAGTCTTTATATCGTCATGGACTATATCGAAGGCGAGACGCTTTCCGCGCTGGTTGCCAAGGAAGGCGCGCAAAGCGAGGAGCGGGTGACCGCGTGGGGCATCCAGCTATGCGACGCCCTCGATTACCTGCACCAGCGCATCCCGCCAATCGTTTACCGTGATATGAAACCCTCGAACGTCATGGTGACCCCGGAAGGCGCCGTCCGCATCATCGATTTCGGCATTGCCTGCGAAATACCGCCGAAACGTGGCGAACTGCCCAAAGACTATGAAGCGCGAATGGGCACGCCGGGTTACGCCGCTCCCGAGCAGTACGACGAGTTCGGCCGTTGCGATGCACGTACCGACGTTTATGGCTTGGGCGCGTTGCTCTATGTGTTGCTTACCGGCAAGCCGATCGAAGGCGAACCCTACAAGGCGGCTCCGTTGCGCCAGGTTTTGCCGTCGGCTTCCGTGGGGCTGGAACGTGTGCTGAGCAAGGCCATGCAGCATGATCCGGATCAGCGATATCAGGATTGCGCGCAATTTGCCTACGACCTTGAGCATTATTCCGATAGGGACACGAAACGACGCAAGACCATGCAGATGAAATGGCGTGCGTTCTGTGTGCTGTGCGTGGCGAGTGTCGTCGCTTTGGTATCAGGCGGTGCCACGATGGCGGCCGGGGCGGTCAATGCGAATTCGAATTATGACCTGCAGATGAGCCTGGCCGCACAGTCGACGGACAATAATGATGCCGATGCGCATTACGTCACGGCCGCGAATATCAGACCAAGTGCCATAGACCCGTATGAGGGGCTGATCAAGCGTTATGAATCCGACGGGGTGTTCAGCGCTTCCGAGGAACACCAGTTGCAGCAATCGCTCGACGACCATTCTGAGGTTTTGCAGAAGCAGGGCGGGAATTGGGGGCGTCTTTGCTTCGACGTCGGCAAACTTTATTGGTACTACTATTCGGTTGATCCTTCGAAGAGTCCCGACGTGGGAAGCGATTCCAACGCGCAATCGCAGTATCTGCGTATCACCGCCGCCTCGCATTGGATGAACGTAGCTGGTAACACGAATTTCCGGGATCAGAAGCTGGCCAAGCTTTATGCCACCATCGCAGATTTCAATACCTCGATAGTCCCGTTGATCAACGAGGGGTCGGACGCCGGAAAGTATGCGCCGTACTTCAAGAATCTGAACTCGCTCATGCACATGATGCAGACGAGCAGCAACGATGTCATGAAGCTTTCGACCGTCAACACCGTGCTTGAAGCGTTGCGTACCTATCCGCGCAAATTCCGTGCCGACGGCGTTAGCCAGGACCAATTGAACAAGGCCATCGATGTGGCGCAGAATCTTTCGCAAGGCGTCGATCCCACCACGGCCAAGTTGCGGCAGGCAAAGGACCAGGCGACCGGCTCCATCGCGCCTGCCAGGCAGGCGGTGGCCGAGGCGTTCGTGGATATCGCAGGAACCAATGATGCAGGCGGTGCCGCCAATAACGGCGGGAAGGAGACCAGGCTATGAGTTCGGGATTCAAGATTACCGCTGTTGTGCTGTTCTCGCTGGCCGTGGTCTGCGCCATCGTGGCCGTCATTTTGTATTTCGCTTGGAACATCAGGGCCATCCGTGACACGTTGACCGGCAAGACCGCAGAACGCCGCATCGCCGAGCTTCGCCGCGAAAGCGGTCGTTGGAAGGTCGATTCCAGGCGCTCTGAGGTACAAGAGAATGAGACGCCTTGGCGTGCCGACCAGATACACGGTGGATCTGATTCGGAGGCGTTGGGCGGCGGCTCACCTTTCGTTGGGGATTCGATATCTGCTGAGTCTTCTGCTGGGTCAGAGGATGAGGAAAACGCTGGAACCACATTGCTGGGGCAAAGTCGGCAAGCCGACGGTGCCGAGGCGGATGGAGAAGAAGGGCTTTCAACCACCCTGCTTGGGCGAGATCGACAGGTCGGCGTTGACGACGAAGAAGGCGCGACCACCCTGTTGAAGGGTTCGAGCAAGGGCAAGCCCGTTGCATCGCATAAGGCGGCTGAAGCTGAAGATGAGGATGAACCCTCGACAACCTTGCTTGGCGGTGCCTCTTCTAGTTCTGCGGATGGCGATGATGAGAAGTTTTCCACGACGTTGCTTGGTGGCGCTTCGAAGCATTCGGCAGATGACGGCGATGAAGAGCCCTCAACAACCTTGCTTCGTGGCAGCAAGCCGAAAGGCGGCGGTCAACGATGACGGGGACTTGTAGGGTAGCGCCTTCGCCTGGTTGCTTTGGCGGATGACTGCTTGGTTTTAGGTTTTTGCAATTTGTTGGTTTCGGGCGGGCCTGAGTGGTTTTGGTCTGACCGATTGATTGAAAGGAAAAGAAGATGAGGTTTTCAAGGAAAGGCGTGCGCAGGTCGTTGGCGGCCTGTGCAGCGGGCGTGGCCGCGGTGGCGATGTTGGTGCCGGGTTCGGCGAATGCCGTGGAGACGCGGGGCAATTGTGTGGTGGGTACGAGCACCATCGCCCAGTGCTTCCCGGACACGAGGCTAGCCGCTGATGTCGCGGCCAAGGGCGGGGTCGCAGTCGGCGACGTGTTTACTCAGCAGGTCGCTGACAGCGTCGTTTTATTGCGAAACCATTATGTTTCGTTGCAAGGGGTTCAGTACCTCACTAATCTGGGTTACCTGGAGACCGCTAATACTACGTTAAGCGATCTTTCTCCATTGGCGGGCTTGACTCAGTTGACTCATTTGAATGTGTCGTATAGTTCTGTTTCGGACATTTCCCCGCTAAGGGGGTTGACGAATCTGACGACGCTCGCTCTCGAGCGTGATGAGATTACCGATATCTCTGTTCTTTCCGGGTTGACGCAACTGAGGGACCTGTCGGTCGATGGGAACCACATCGCTGATCTTCGTCCGCTAAAGCCGTTCGCATCCCGATCTGACATGATTAATTTGTACGCCCCTGAGCAGATTCCGGCTATGAATCCTCAGCCGGCTGCGACATGGCTGCAAACTCCGAGGGGCTTGGATGGGGAATATATTCGCCCGACGACCATCACCCCGAGTTCCGGGGTCTTCGATCCTGTAACTGGTGTGGTCAGTTGGACCGGCCTGAATGAGGGAGACTCGATAGGTTTTGTTGCTGATTACCATTTCCCTAACCAACCACCCAATATGTATAACTATGATTATAACAGTTTTACGACGTATTCCGTTTCTGGCCCGTCCGTGCCTTCGGCGGCTCCGACCCCGTCTTCTACTCCGGCCCCGTCTTCTGTCCAGAAACCGGTTTCTGGCAACCCTGTTTCTGCCAATGTGCAACAGCCGAAGGCGGCCGCTTCGGGGTCTCTGGCCGAGACAGGTACATCGGTGCTCGGCATTGCCGGTATGGGGGCGTTGGTGATGCTGCTCGGTGCAGGCCTGTTCATGGCACGTCGTCATGCCTGAGCGTCAATCCCATTGACGGATTGGCTTCTATGGTTTGAAAGATTTTCAGTTTTATAGATAAATGATGTGAGGAATTAGAATGAGAAACAAGCATTTTCATGCTGTCCGTACAGCGGTTTGTGCGGTTGCGTTGTGTGCCGTGTTCGGATGCGGTGCTGCTGTTGCGGCGTCAGCTGCGGGGAATTCTTCGAGTTCTCAGCCTAATTCCTCGCAAACTAATTCAGTGATAGGCCCTCAAACCGATCCGGCAACAGGATCGCAGCCTCAACCGGCTGCTCCTTCACCGGGTTCCGACGCTTCTCCTGTGACGCCGCAACTTCCCAATGTTCCCGATAGTGAGATTGCTGTGGCTCCTTATGCGAGAAATCCACAAAACAATCTCGCTTCGCATATCAAGATCACTTACGGTAATTCAGAAACGGATCTGGATGCTCATTACTCGGGGAACTGGTGGAGTAATGACGCAAATAGTCAGGATCCACAGTACGACCCATTACGTATTTGGGCGAACAAAGATCATCCGAAAATAACGGTAACAGTGGATTCCGCTTCTGCCGCCCAAGGATACCAAGTCTCCAAGGATTCTCCTGTAATCAAGGGCGGGGAAAAAATTTTTTCTCCCAGCAACCCGAATTTAAACAGCGTAACTGTCGAGCCAATTCTTTCGGATCAACCAATGTACGTATATGTTCGAATTGGATCCGGCTTTGCTGAAGCCCCGGGGACCGGAGCTCCGGTGACCTTTAAAACAGGACAATTCGTAAAACTTCCGATTTACGCAGATACCCAAGTTCCTGACTTTACTGTTTCTTCTAGTGAAATACACTATGCTGATGATCTTAACCCAGATGGGATAGTGCCCTTACAAAGCTCATCAAAAGATTCCAGTGGCATCGGAATCACGATTCAGGTCAGAGCTTCAGATCCACAGCAAAAAATACAGTCAACTTCGGGTCAACCGGATACTTTTGCCCCGGCTTCGGGTCTTGTCGCCGGGCAGAAGATAAATGTTCAGTACCCCGATTCCGGTAATGCTTTAAAAAATATTGATACTGAAACTTGCGCTATCAACCCTGATTCTCAATGTGTTCAGTTCACAATGAATCTGGACATGTTGGTGAAACTCAACTATATACAACGTAATCAATATGGTCAAAGCGTCGCTGTGAATCTGGGCAAGCTTGTTTTTTCGGTTTCTGATAGAGCGGGCAATAACTCGTCCTCTTCTCTTGCTGATATGCCTGCATTCAAGCAAAATAACATAAAGAATTGGAACATATATAATACGCCGAACAAAATGGATTTGCCTAACAATATCACCGAAGTAATTACACCTTTGGATGATTCTGGTAATTTTCCCGATAATCCTTTGATTAATTCTTCCACTAATCCAGAAATAGCTCCATGCTCAAATTACGATAACGGGGTTTGTACGCAAAATACCGTAAAAGCACATTCTGTTATGGTGACTGCACGGTTCAAGGGAAAGTTCCAGACACTCATTTATCAGTTGAGGAATTTTGATCCGAGGCTTACTTATACGTATACCGATACTACTTCTGTCCCTCTGAAACCAATAACATCAGATCCAATTGATATTTGCCCAGTCTCTGGAAAAGATAGAAGCTGCAAAGATTTAACTGGAATTGAAAAAGAATATTCCACGATGCTTCTCCATGAAGGTGGATATACAGGAGTGGAATTCACCCTTTCCTTTAGGAAGTCTGCCAATTTACCGGGGCAAAACACCGATGATGGGAACGCTTCACGTGAGTTTTTGCCTCTTCCTGAAGCGAATGTTCTTGTAGATGGCACAGGTCCAAAAGTAACGGGTGCGAAGCTGGATTTGTCGCCTACTGCTTCCAGTGATAATTCGTTCAGTCAGAAGCTATCCGGTAACAAGTCGATACAGGTTCTGGCGACTGTTGCGCAAAAGCCGATGGCATACAACATAAGGATGCAAGATATATTGCCAAAGGATATTTCCGCGGACAACATATCCGTTATGAACGAGAAATGGACGTCCCAAGTCAAGCTTACCCATAAATCTAACCCTGAGAAGAGCAACGAGTCTTGGATTGAGTATCGAAAGTATGATACATATGCAGAAGTCCTCGATGCCGCGAAACGGGAGGGAAACGGCCAAGAACAAGCTTGTGCGGCGGATGATGGCTGTCATTTGACGCATATTGATCTGACCGAAGACAAGTTTGACACTGCCAGTGGTTGGCTGAACAATGAAAATACGCTGAAATTTAATGAGGATGGCGCATACCTGCTTTCTGACATCGTTGTGCATGCCGCCGATAACGCCGGCAATGTGAGCGAGAAAAAGTTCAGTCAGCTCACTGATGACGGCAATGAAATAATCGTAATAGATGGGCAAAAAGACGATAAAAAGGCAACTCTTCAGGTTTGCGACTTGATAAAAGACAAGCAGAAAGGTTGCACGGACGGCAATACCTGGCACAGAAATTCTGCAGCGCTCAAAGTTACTGTGAATGACAAATGGTTCCCAGTTGCTTCCAGATTGTCGGCCAACAAAAGCATGCTTGCTCCTGAACCAGGAAATCCGGGTGAAGTGTCTTTGGGAGAATTCACAGCAGGCGAAGGCGATAACTGGATTATGAATGTGCAGTTGCCGACTAACGGCAGCGGAGAGGGCGCAGGCAGGACCGTGGAAGGTCGATACGGCTTCAAGCTGACGTATCAAACTATTGGAGGAGTGTCGATTCAGAGTCCAAATCTTGAATTTGGTGTGGACTACACCGCGCCGCGGTTCTCCAAGGTTGATTTCGAGCCTGCCAGTCCTTCGCAATGGAACTGGGTCTTTGCGACTCAGCCGGAGATTATTAACATATCTGCGGCTGATGATGTTTCGGGTGTCTGTAATGTCAACGACGGGCAGTGCCAGGGCACCGGCCCTGCATTCCATGGAGTGTTTTCCGAACAGGGGACCAATAGTCCCAATAGCAAGATCGATAGCCGCGATACAGGCAATCACCAGACAGACGTGTCGGTGAGTTTCGGCGACGATTCTGAGCGGTTGACGCTCAAGGGCTCGACCCTGCACATCAGCGACAGGGCAGGCAACGTCAGCTCGCTGGATTTGGGTGACACGGTGATGCCTTCCGGCTATGTCGCGGACAAGGACAAACCCAGACTGCTCTCCAACCTGCCGAAGGGCACCACGGGTATCGCGATCGATACCAAGACCCCGACGATCGGTGTGGTCTACGACAACAATGACGTGCGCAACGGTAAGTATTACAAAGCCAATCGCACGGCGACGGTGACCATCAATGAATCGAACTTCGACTTCATCAAGGACAACGACAAATACCGCGATATCGTCGTCACCCAGGCTGACGGCTCGAAGATGACGGTCGATGCCGACAAGTTCGCCAACCCGAACAAGGACGGCTCGACGTGGGTGGCGCAGGTGCCGTGCGACCATGATGCCGACTGGGCCTTCGACGTCTCGCTGACCGATCCGGCCGGCCATGTCGCCGTCCCGTTCCATGACGAATTCACCATCGACACGCAAAAGCCGGTACTCGAGATGAAATTCGACAACAACGACGCCGAGAACGGCAACTATTACAAGGCCGTGCGCACCGCAAGCATCAAACAGACGGAGCGCAACTTCAGCCCTGCCGACACCGCGGTGACCGTAAGCGCGAAGGACGCCAACGGGGTTGCAGTAACCCCTCCGGCCGCGGCCCCCTGGTCCGAAGCGAACAAGGATTACGAACGCACCACTTCGGTGCCGTTCATGGGCGAGCTGCACTACTCGATCAAGGTGACGGCCACCGACCTGGCGGGCAACACCGCCGAGGCCGTCGAAGAGCCTGAGTTCGTCATCGATTTGACCAAGCCGAAACTGGCAATTAGCCAGGTCGCCGACAAGACCGCCTACGCGGGCAAGGTGACGCCGCAGATTGATTTCAGCGACACCAACTTCGACCCGATGTTCGCCGATTACACGCTGACGCGCACCAGGAACCCCGACCCAAGCAAGAAAGACCAGAACGCGAAGCGCGGACAGTCGAACGACAACGATGTCTTCCTTGAAAGCCAGGAACAGGACAGCAGCACGTCAAAGTCCGTCGCCCTGCCGGACGTGGAACACACCGTCGACAACGACGACGTTTACACGCTCGACGCAAAGGTCAAGGACAAAGCGGGCAACGAGAGCGAGCAGAAGGTGGTGTTTAGCTTGAACCGCTTCGGTTCCAACTACATCCTCGACGGGGCCACACAGAACATTCTGGGTCGCTACATCAAGGTTCCGCAGGAGGTGCACGTCACCGAGATCAACGTCAGCGGTCTGAACTTCGACAAGTCGCATACGGAACTGGTCCACAATCAGAGCGTCAGGTCGATTTCGGCGGCGCAGGACTACCATCTGGTCAGCGATCAGACCAGCGGTTGGCAAGAGGACACCTACGATTTCCCGGCCACCCTCTTCAATGGCGATGGCTATTACCGGCTGCGTCTGTCTTCGGTCGATGCTGCGGGCAACCTTTCGCAGAACACGATGAACAAGAAGAACGAGGCACGCAACGGTGACGCCCAGATCAACTTCGCAGTGGACCACGACAAGCCGACGGCCTCGGTGGACGAGCTCAAGAGCAACGCTGTGGTCTATGTGCCTTCGCGCGACCTTGTGGTCGATGCCAAGGACGACGTGGCGCTCAAATCGGTCAAACTCAAGGTCGATGGGCGAACCGTGGGGCAGTGGAAGGGCAAGAGTACGCTCTCCCCGATGAGCCGGCGCCTCGATGCCGACCAGCACGAGCACGTCGTGGAGGTCGTATCCACCGATATGGCTGGCAATAGCACAACGGCCGTCTATTCCGGCATCGTGGTGGCCACGAGCTGGTGGGCCTACATGATGGCTCGCGGGCTTCTGCTGCCACTGGTCTTCGGCGGCATCATCGTGGTGGCGCTTAGCGTTATCGGCGCTGTTGTAGCGGTACGCCGCCGCAAGTCCGTCGCCTACCGAAGGAACGTCTTCAGGCACTCTAGGTAGGCCGCATCATCCTTCGTCGGCTGCCGTTGCTTCGCTTTCATGACTATTGGGGTGATGGCGGCCGGGAAGGATAACCATCAAAGATTTTGCGTCGAAATCCGGCGCAAGCTCTTCCGGTCCAACCGGGGGAGGCAAGGAAAGGAAATTAAAATGGCAGGACAGATTCGAATTACGCCGGAAGATATGCATGCTCAGGCCGGTAATTATCGTAAAGAAGCTGACAACGTCAACAATGTAATCCATAATATGGATACTCTGCTCCATACATTGATGGGCGAATGGGAAGGCGCTGCGAGTAGGTCATATAATGACCGTTATCAGCAGTTGAAGCCCGGCTTTATTCAGGCCCGTGACCTCATTAATGAAATTGCTGCTGCTCTTGATAAGACGGCTAATACTTTGAGCGATACCGATAACGCCATCGCCAACGGATTCCGCGGCTGAAAGTTTTCAAAAGCATGCTTGGGGAAGTATTTTGCTTCCCCAAGCATTGATACGTATCGCGACTATTTTCGGAGATTGACATGCTGCTCACTGTTCTTGCAGATAACAGGATTCATACATTGACCTTGGCTGATAAGGCATCGGGAATGCAATGGATAACTGTGCCCTTGCGAAATGGCGAGCAACGTGTTGCCCGGGTAGAGGCACACGATGGCTCATGGGTGTTGTCGCCCAGAAAAGGGAGTCGGATGGTGGATTCCGCCGGACGACAGACAGATACTGCTGTATTGCTAGCTTCGAAGTCTTCCGCGTATGCGATAGATGATGGCTCAATGCCGGTTTCGGTGATTGCTCGTAACGCCACGGAAAATGACAAGACGTTTACCATTACGGGCTTTGTTGCGGAGACAACAGTGACTATCGGCAGAGCGCCGGAGTGCAGCTTTGCTTATGAATCTCCATATGTATCCACTAAGCATGCGAGCATAAGATTTGTGAAGAACCAGTTCGTTCTTACGGATTTGAATTCGGCGAACGGCACTTATGTCAATGGTGCAAGGGTGCCGGCAAATTCCCCTGCAATATTGAATCCCGGGGATGTCATAGAAATACTGGGATTGATCATCACTGTTGGTTTCAAGTTTTTAAGCTACAATCATCCTGATGCGTTGAAAGTACAGAATAATCCTGCACTTGCCGCCTATTGGGAACCGCCTCAGCAGAATACCGACAATGGCGAGGAGCCGTCGCAAGATACCGAAGATGCAGATTATTTTTATCCTGCACCGCGTTTTAAACGTGATATCAAACCTTTTAAACTTACCGTTGACGCCCCTCCTGCAGCGCAGAAACCGGATAAGACCTCCATTGCAAGCAAGATAGGACCTTCGATGGTCATGGTGCTTGGAGCGTTGGTTTCCGGGTCGGTGATGGCTATGAGGATGCAGCAATCCAATGGATCGATACTCACCGCGATTCCCATGTTGGTAATGGCGGTTTCCATGATTGCGGGCAGCATCTTATGGCCGATTATCAATCGGCATATGGAAAACAAACAAATTGCCGGTGATGAGAAAAAGCGTAGACAACGATATGCCGAATATCTCGATCAAGTACGTGCACAAATTGCGAACGAGGCAGCGACGCAGAAGGCAATTCTCCATGAGAATCGGATCTCGGTGCAGGAATGTGTCAATCGGGCGCTTAGACATGATCCTCGCATGATGGATCGGACTCCTGCCCATGACGATTTCCTTGAACTGAGACTTGGCGTGGGTACGCTTCCACTTGCCGCGGAAATCAAATATCCTGACGAGCATTTCTCCATCGAAAAAGATGACCTTTCTGAAGTTGTCTACAAGTTGGCGAAGGAGCCTACAGATATCACTGAAGTGCCTGTTTCGGTCGAGTTGCGAAAGAACGCGGTTATAGGCATTTGCGGCAGCGGGGTTTCAGCACAACAGTTTCTTTTTGGTCTTGTGTCGCAGCTGGCGGCTTTGCACTCTTACGAGGACGTTAAGCTGGTATTGATTTGTAATCCCGATGAACGCGAGCAATGGGCGTGGGCACAGGCGCTTCCCCATATCTTCTCGAACGATAAAAGCGCTCGTTATTTTGCAACTTCAATGGAAGAGGCCAGTGAACTTTCTCTTGAGCTGGGAAAGGTGGCACAGCAACGTCGGGAAGAAAAGAAGGAAGACAAGGCGATTCCGTTACCTTGTTATGTAGTATTATGCACTTCAAAGAAATTGATGGAGAAAAGTGAGTTCATCGATGACTTGGCTCGCCACCCTTCACCCGGATTTACGTTGGTGTGCATGTCCGCCGAACGCAAGGATTTGCCAAAGCAGTGTACTTCGATTATCGAGCTTTCAGAGAGTGAAGGTGTTATCTCCAACGTCGCAGACAGCACTGGTACAGGTGTGAAATTCATTCCTGACATAGCCATGGGAGCGGATGGATGTCTGAAATTGTCGCATGCGTTGGCTTCAACACGTTTGGATATTGCCGAGTCTCATATGGCGTTGCCCGATTCGCTCGGGTTTATGGATATGTACAAGGTAGGTAACGTTGAGCAGCTAAACGTTCGGAAGCGTTGGCAGGAGGCTAGGGCCTCTGAAACGTTGGCTGCACGAATTGGGTTGGACCCGCAAGGTGAACCTTTCTATCTGAATCTCCACGAAAAATTCCATGGTCCGCATGGCTTGATTGCGGGCACAACCGGTTCTGGAAAATCAGAGTTCATTATTACGTGGATTCTGTCGATGTGTGTGCAATACTCGCCTGAAGAAGCGGCGTTCGTATTGATTGATTATAAAGGCGGCGGTTTGGCCGGTGCTTTTGATAACAATCGTTATCGTTTGCCTCATCTTGCAGGGACCATCACCAATCTCGATGGTGCCGCTGTCACTCGCAGCATGGTGTCAATACAAAGTGAATTGAAGCGGCGCCAGGCTTTGTTTAATGAAGCTCGTGAGGCCGCCGGTGGGGACAATGTTGACATTTATGATTATCTTCGCATGTATCACGAGGGGAAAGTTAAAGAGCCTTGCCCACATCTGTTCATTGTGGCAGATGAGTTCGCTGAGTTGAAGCAGCAGGAACCTGAATTTCTGGACGAGTTGGTTTCGGCTGCTCGTATCGGTCGTTCACTGGGTGTGCATCTGGTGTTGGCGACGCAGAAGCCAAGTGGCGTGGTCAATGATCAGATTTGGAGCAATTCCAAGTTCAAGGTGAGTTTGAAGGTTTCTGATGCTGCTGATTCCAAAGAGATGATTCAGCGGCCAGACGCGGCGGAATTGACACAGGCCGGAAGATTCTACTTGCTTGTAGGCTACAACGAGCTCTTCGCTGAGGGACAAGCGGCATATTCGGGTGGCCCTTACCGTTCTTCCGAACAATACGAGGAGCCAGTGGACGATGCTGTAGTGCTTATAGGGGATACCGGTCGGAAACTTTCATCGGCGCATCCTGCATCAAGGTCTGCTTTTGCCGAGTCGAGTACGCCAGAACTCGTGGCAGTGCTTGGGCATATTTGTGACGTTGCGCGTTCAGAAGGGCTCAAAGCGCGACAGCTATGGCTTGACCCCATTCCTGCTTTGGTTAAAGTTGAGGATTTGGAAAGTACGCATGACACTGGGATCGGCAGGCATGCTTCGGAAAATTCTGAGCAGGATGAAAAACATGATGGTTCTGATTACATTTTGGAACCAATTGTCGGTGTTTTGGACGATCCGGAGCATCAGGAGCAACGCGTGCTTTCGCAGCCGTTGACAGCAGGCGGAAACCTTGTGATGTATGGCGGTGTGGATTCCGGAATAGAACAGGTGCTGCTCGCGATGCTGTTCGACTTGGTGAAGACACATGACGCATCGCATTGCAATATTTACGTTCTTGACCTTGGTTCCGAGGCGTTGGGCGCCTTGCGCAGAGCTCCGCAGGTAGGTGATGTGGTGGTCAATGGTGAGGACGAGAAGGTGCTACGGCTGTTCGACATGTTGGAGTCGATGGTCACTGAACGTCGTGGGCGGCTGGCCCCATATGGTGGTTCATTCGACCGGTATGTTTTGGAACATGATGACATGCCCTCGGTGGTGTTCGTGCTTAATGGTGTGGCGGCGTTCACAGAGCTGTATGAGCAGACGCTGATGGACCGGCTGGTGCGTCTGTCGAGGGACATGCCGCGCGTGGGAATGACATTGATCGTGGTGGCAGGAACGGCGAATGAGATTCGTGGGCGGCTGAGGTCGAATCTGAAGAGCCGTCTGGTATTCGCGTTGGATGATCCGGACGGGTATATGGAGGTTCTGGGCTCGATGCGAGGCGTGGTTGCCCCTTCCCGCTTCGGCCAGGGGCTGGTTCGTCTTGGCGAGGTGACGTACCTGTTCCAAGGGGCGCAGGTGCTGGGTCGCGGTGGTGACGAGTACGGCTATGTGGAGCGCGCTTGCGCCGGCATGGCAGGGGAGGTTTCCGGAAGCGCTGTTGGAGTTCCTGTTATGCCTGAGAGAGTGGATGCCGGGTATTTAGCGGGGCATTGCGGCGAGGATGTCGATTTCCCGTTTGGCGTGTATGAGGGCGATTTGACGCTCGCGGGCTTTGATTTCCGTGAACGTCCAATCGAGCGTGTTGTGTTCAACCGAACAGCTGATGGTCTTGCTTTCGTCAGGGCGTTGTTGCGCTTTATGTCTGCCAATCCGAAGTGTGATCTGGCGTTGTTGGATGTTGGCAAGAAATTTGCCGATCTGCCCGGATGTTGCTCGTTCGAGACGCAGGATGACGGTGCGGCGCTCGATTACCTGTGCGCGTTGGGCGATAGTTCTGACCGGTCGCCAATGAAAATGGTGTTTGTTTCGGGAATGTCGGGTCTATTATTGCGTGGTTTGCCGGACAAGACAGCCAAGGTAACGGATTTCTTGACTTCCCTTGATGGCAAGGGAGCCGCTGTGGTCCTGTTCGATACGCCGAATGATGCGATGTACGGCTCAGATTCGTGGTTCACGGCTCATTCCTCGTCGTCGAACGGCGTGTGGGTCGGCGCCGGGCTTGACGGACAGAACTGTGTGCAGCATACCTATGGTGTCGGCGAACGGGTCGATCCGAAGGTTAAGGCCCCGTGGGGCTATGTCGTGCTGGATGGCGGGCCGAGGAAGGTAAATCTTCTGGCTTGTGGAGACGAGTAAACGAAGGAACTAACAAAAGGAGCGGTTGTTATGGAGCGTGTGGATTTCTTGCCGTTGGGTTCGGTGTGCAGGGTGAAGGGCATCGACGGCCGGATGATGGTGATCGCCCGGGGCGAGCAGGTAGGTTTCCCGGACGGACCGCGTTATTTCGATTATGGCGGCTGCCTGTGGCCTGAGGGGCTGGTCGGCGACCGCATGGCGTATTTCAATCGTGAGGGCATCGTCGAGGTTGTCCGCCGGGGTTTCTCCGACGAGGAAGACAGGGAATACGTGAAGAAGACGAATGACGCGATTGCCCAAATAGATTTGCCGCGCGGCAACCCGCCGGAAGATGTACAAGATGCCGAGCAGTCGGATGGAACCGGTAGGTCTGCAGTCGACGTAAACCAGGAGGTCTGATCATGGGTGAAATCAAGGCGAATGACGAATCGCTGTCCGATATTGAGAGTTCGTTGAATGGTGTCGTGGTGAAGCTTCCTGATAAGTTCAGTCCTTTCGAGGGAGGAAGTTCAGCCGATGGCTATAACGAATTCAAACGCCAGCTTAAGGACGTTAACGACGTGTGCAAGAAGTATGGGGCCTTGCTGGCGGCTGATGTCAAGGTTTTGAAGTCTGCGGTAAAGCAGCTGCAGGATAGCGATGAAGCCGTGAGCGCTTCCTTCGCAGGGAGATAGAGATGGTCAATCAGAATCATGAAGAGCAAGGCGAAGAGCGTCGTGATGGTCGGCGTCCGATGTATCGGAAACGGAATGTGGTGCCGGTGGTGCCGTCACGCGCCAAGGGCTGTCTGATAGCGATGGGTGTGCTGAATGTATGCATGGCTGTTTTCTTGGGGACTGTATCGGTGCTTGCTGGTTCGTCTATGTTCAGGATGGTGGAGCTGGTGTCGTTGGGCGTGGTGGCTCTGGTATGTCTAGTGGCGGGTGCGGTGACTTTGGTGTTCGTGGGTGTGCGTTCGCGTGCTTGGCGCGAGGTTGTTCGCTGGTCGTGCCGTGTGGGGCTTGTGCTGTTGGTTCTCGTTGCGGTGATGGACGTGGTGCTGCGTTCGGGCAGCGATTATATCGCGGTGTGTTTTGTGATGCTGTTTGTGGGTGCGATGTGCATCGATTCCGTGTTGCATTTTCTTGATTTCGTGGAGGTTAGGTCATGAGCTTCAATGTAAGCGCAAAAGATGTCGATTCCTTGGTGAAAAGCGTCGCGAAGTATGAGGATGATCTGGAGAAGGCTATGAAGAATCTCTCCAGCGCTATAGATAACTTGTCTGGTAACCAAGGTTTTTCAGGTGCCTTGGCTACTAGCGTAAAGGCCTATTTTTCTGAGGTTCATGGTGCTGCCTCCCAATCGTTGCTGACGTTGGCTGCAGAGGCTTTGGCAATTGCATCACAGTATAAACAGGGTTATACAGGCATTGATGGTTCTGCGACATTCCATCTCACTGATGCCTCTTTGTCAGCGGCCAGTAGCCAAATGGCTAGTTTCAAAGGTGGGGTCGAGTCTGCTTCCGGTTCTTTGGCGGCGCAGATTTCATCCATCAGGGACATCATTTCGATTGCAAATCCGTCGATGGCGTCTTTGGATAACTCGTTGGCTACGACTCAGGCCAATGCGGACGATACAAATAATAAGGTATCTGCGCATGAGCAGAACAGCATGCAAAACGCCAAACGTATCGGTGATCTTGCGTCGTCATTATCGTCGTTCTTGGATGGGCAAGGCGCGCATCCCACGGGAGGAGTGGGATATGTGCCCGGCTCCGTTTTTGAGTCGCCTGCATATCAGGCTCTTATCGGTTCTCTTGGCTCTGCTGTGGATGTTGTTTCTCAAAGCGAATCCGTGATACAGGCGGCATTGAAGTCGGTCGAAAAGAATGATGAGATTCGTCAGAAGATTGCCGAGGCTGAACAGCGGAAAAAAGATGGTGTATGGCAGTTGATTGCGGGAGGACTTGCTTTGGTCGGCACGGTTGCCGTGTGTGTACTGACGTGTGGTGCTGGCGTTCCCGTGGTTCTCGCAGTAGGGGGTGCTTTGCTAGCAGGCGCTTTCGATGCTTCGGAAATGGCGGAGGGCGCTGGCAAATGGTATTACGGTGCGAAAGGAGATGCGACGACTAAAGTTATTAACCCGGTGCGTGACTGGTTGATGGGTGGCAATCAGAAGGCGTATGA
Organism: Bifidobacterium sp. ESL0784; assembly: GCF_029433295.1. Classification (GTDB taxonomy): domain Bacteria; phylum Actinomycetota; class Actinomycetes; order Actinomycetales; family Bifidobacteriaceae; genus Bifidobacterium. The sequence goes on along the minus strand of NZ_JAQTHV010000003.1, from coordinate 502,152 downwards.
TACGGCTTCGTTCTGGGTCCATACCGTTGATTGTGCTATTGCTCCAGTAGGTGGCGCTGTCAATCTTGCCCGAGCGAGTACGACTGTTGGAGGCAAAGCCCTCGCCCTTGGGCGGGTTGCGCTTGAGCAGGGTGCGGGATATGCAGGAGGCAAACTGTTTGGTGAGGCCAGTGATGCGATCTTCGAAAAATTCGGAGCGAGTCAGTATGAATCCGCAGCATTCCAAAATGCAATTGGGCTGAAGGGCAGTATGAAGGGCATGAAAGGTCCCCATGAAGATACGTTCCATCATACGACCGAAGATTTGGAAGGATCCAAAGGCAAACATGCTTGGGTTGACCCTGACCGTCCGGTGCGTGGAACGGAAGCCGATATCAAGGCGTACCAAATCGGTAAGGATTTGCATGAGATTCGAGATTGGGCTTTTGATGCCGTTTTTCTTCCTGCGTATTCTCATCAAGACGCAGCAAAGAATTTTGCCATTAAAGGTACGGGACATCAAGATACTGTATTTTCTCATGATGCTCCTGCTCATAGGGATAGTGCAGGGCAAGAAAGGGCCAAGAATTCTACGGGTGAGGCGATGCATAGTTCCTCATCTGATTCTCAGTTGAGGACTGAGCATTTCGGACAGACTGATCCGACGGATACGGCGAAAGATGAGCGACGTACCGAATCAGCTGAGAGCAAGCATTCATCGGTTGGCGGCAATGGATCTCGGAACGGCGCCGTTCAGTCAGATCGATCTCAGTTTGATAAAATTGATAAGTCCGATGAATCAAGGAATACAGATGCCACGAACAAATCGAATAATAATGGAAAATTGAATCGTGATAATGCAGCTTCCCCTGTTTCGAGCAACAGATCTTCAGAGCATCCTGCCCGACCAGAGCAAGGACAGACGAATGTAGGGGATTCCCGCAACAATGCCGTATCTTCCCATGACACAGGACAGTCCAGCAACGAAGGGAGCATACCGAGACAAGGTTCTGAATCCAAGAGTCCCGCTTCCGTTGGCCAGGGCGGTGTTGTCCATGAGACTGCAAACAAATTGGCCGATGGTGGTGCGCAAGCAGATCTGCACCCTACTACTGACGACAACGGTGTCAAGAATGGCGGTATGGGCCAGCCCGATGACGTGAAACCCACGGATGCCAACGGGTCCGATGCTGCCAATGCCGGTGCTAATAGACCGAATGGTGACGTCAGCGGCAACACCAAGGCAGATGTGAATGACAAGGTGGAGCATGCCGATGGTTCAGAGAAAGGCAATGCGCACACGGCCGATGCCTCCGTGAAGGATGATGGTACAGTAAAGTCCGACAAGGAGGATAGCGTTGCAAAGGGTGACGATGCGATAAAGTCCAATCAGGCAGATAGCGCAGCAAAGGATACCGAATACAGTAAAGAGAACAGGTCGGCTAGATCGGACAAATCCTCACATTCTGCAGAGAAGACGGAGTCCAAGTCTGCTATTGGTTCCGAAGGGGATGCGAATAAGTCCGGAGAAAGTAAGAACTCTGGTGGTGTTCATCATGGGGTTTCGGATTCTCATGACACGCGTAAGGATAATACCCAGGCGGGCGATGTTGCCGAAGACGCTAAACCTAATACCAACGCGAATGGTATCAAACAACCTGAGCATGATGGCATCATTGATGGGGCAGCAGATTCCTCTCATCACAACGTCAGTAAGGATTGGGCGGCAACGGGCAGTCAGGATGAAGGTGGTTCGTCCTCTTCGCAAGCTGCCGGCCATGTGGCAGCGGCTGATACGTTTGTGAAGGTGGTCGATGGGCATCCCGTCGACTCCTGCGGCACGCTTTTGCAGGATCCGAGTGGTGAGAACAGGCCATGGCATCAGGATAATTATGCCGATTTGCGGGATGCGGGTGCCAGCGAAGCGGATGCCAGACGCATGGCATGGTGGAATAAGCCACCGTCTGGTGAGCAGTATCAAAAGTATGAGTATCAGTACAACTCGGTGATTGACCCAAAGGATCCGGCTGCGCCTTACAAGCTTGACGCTGATGGCAGTATCCTGCGAGATCCTGATGGTAATCCTATCAAGGAGCAGCATTGGATCGATCCAGTCACCGGGGAGGCCCATTACCCACGTCAGGCGGGCTTCGAACTCGGAAAGGGCGAGAAACTCGAAACACAGGTAATGGAAAGAGGACAACTGCTTGATCGAATTGGCGGGGAAGACGGAGGATATCTGGCAACAGTGGATGATCCGGCCCATCAAGGTGCGCCTCTCGACGAGCGGAGCGTTGCTCCTTGGAGCAAGAGAAGCAGCCGTCATCTTTACGTTGTGGTCAATGAGTTCAAAGCGTTGCGTGGACAAGCGGCTCCAGCTTTCGGTGATCCGGGTGGAGCTGAACAGGTCATTGTTCCCAAGGATCCACATGAGGGAGGATATACAGGTGAAGATTTATCAAGACTAGGAACAGACAAGGTGACGCCAGAAGATCAGCTGAATACGGTCGCTGATATGGTTGATAAAAACTGCGAGAAAATGTCGGGTCGTGAATATGATTCCATTCATGATTTGGTCGCAGATTTCTCGAAAGAAGATACCAATAAGGGCCTGATAGAGGTCCATTACAACGAGGAGGGGAAGATAGTAGTCGGGCCGCCTCCGGAGTCCGAGTCTGGGCCCGGAAAATCCTGAAATAGGAAGAGTATTGCCTGATGTCTAACAATGGCGTGTGTGGGTCGTTTTGAAAGGAGTGACGTATGGATTCTGGAGATGCGAAAAAAGTGGCTGCGGCGTTGGATCCCGTGGCGCGACGGTATGGGTGGAAGGCGGATATGGATGTGCTGAATGGGGGTGTCGCCGGCGTGTCGTTGAGCCCATTGGGGTTCCAGGTGGAGAATATGTTCTGTGTGTATCTCACTGAGGGAGGGTTCGATGCCAGGTACCGCGGTCGTTATCATGATTCGTTTCTGAAGGTGGATACTTTGGATGGTCTGCGCCTGTTGTTCGATCTGGTGTTGGCGAAGCATGGTGATCCCAATGAGACCGGTGACCCATCGATACTTGCGGCTTGCCGCCAAGTGTGGCCGGAGTTGCCTTCGGGGCTTTACAAACTGAAACGAGAGGCAATGACGCCTTGGGAAGTCCCTGAGGTAGTTGGTGAGTTCGTAGATTCGCGATGGTGGTCGTCCGGTTCGTTAAGACGGCATGCGGTGTGTCTGGTCGGCGGTGGTACGGGCCGCGACGGCTTGCCGGTGTATCGTCTGGTGTACGTGGATGGTGGAGATGGTTATTACGAATATGGCAATATCCCTGGCCGGCATGAGGTGCTGGCTCCGGATGGTGCCGCTTACGGCTATTCCGTGTACCGCCACGCGGTATCTGCGATGGCGGAGGCTGCGTGGACCCTGCGGTGTGCGTGGAATCGTATCCGTGCTTTGGGCTCCGAAGATAATCCAGATGCGGAGAAGATTGTGGCCTTTTTCGTGCGGGAAAAATTTAGCAGCCTTTGGAGTGTAGGCCTATAAAACTTATCCCGGTTGTTTTGGTCCAATTGTATTTTTGGAGGTGTTCTATATGGATTTTAATGCTGTGGTCGGGGCCCTGAGCCCGGTGGCCCGCCAACGTTGGTGGGTGTTGTATCGTTCGGGCGAAGGCGTGGATTGTCTGGAGCAGACGGGTGAGGAAACGGTGGATCGGGAGAATTTCTACCGGTTTGTGCCTTCGTCGGAGGGGTGTGGGGTGTATGGCGTGCATCGCAATGTGTCATCGCCTGTGATGACGGTCAAGGGAGAGGGAAACCTCAGACTGTTGGCCGATTTGCTGATGCATGATCCTTATATGGACTGGCCTGAGGCGATCCGCACGTTCCATTCCTATGATGGTCGGCCGTGGAATCTACCTGACCTGTTTTCCAAATATCTGGACGGGCGCTGGTATTCGGCAGGGAAGCCCAAGCCTGGTGCGGTGTGCCTGATGGATGCACAGGAGAATGGTGCCGGATTCGTGTTGATGTATGCGGGGCCGAACGGTGGCCTGTTCATGCAGCCGGGGGAGGTCGGCTCGTATTCGAATCGTGTGCCTCTGCTGGCTTACCGAGCTTGGGATTTGCAGGAGATTGATCGTCGTGCCCATGAGTTCGACGTGCGGCCAGATGATGAGACCGATGTGATTCGGCGGAAGTATGCGTTGGATGTGATTGAGCACGGGGCGGCATTGTCGAGTGTGAAGCATCTGATTCGTGAGGGGTATATTCAAGAAGTGGATGGTCCGGACGAAGTTGGCCAGGCTTAATGCCTAGGGCTCGTTTTCATTTGGGTTGATGAACATAAGGAGTTGATTGGGATGGCGCAGAGTAGGAGACAGCTGGAAAATCAGCGGTCAAACGCACAGTCGTGTATTGCGTCCGCGAAGGCATCGAATGCAAAGATTGACGAGCAGCTGTCCCGTCTGAAGACGGCCCTCGGCCAAGTCGACGGCATCTATCAGTCGTGCAAGGGGTTGTCGCGTTCGATTAACAAGTATGACGTAGGTGGCACCTGGCAAGGCGACCGGCGTGAGGATTTCGAACATAAGAAGAGCAGTGCGCATGGTGATGCGGATTCGTATACGAACGCGGTTGACAATGTGTACGACCAGATTCATGACAAGATAAATGAGCTGAACGACCAGAAAATTGACAACAATGGCATTATCGGCGATGCTCAGAGGACGCTGAACAATGTCGTCAATGCGTTGCAGAAGTGGGTCCATGACTGGTGACCTTTAGTGTGTCGGATTTTCCGGCTCGGGGTTTTGCTGCGTCTGTCTTTGTGACAGGATGTGTCGTTTTCTTTGGAAGGATGGGTTGATGGCGGATCAGGGCGATAGGGTGTTGTTGCATGTGTGGCTGCCGGCGACGCGACGGTCGTATGATGTGTGGGTGCCGTCGGACATGTCGGTGCATGAGGCTGCGGTGTTGACTGGCTCGATTCTGGCGGGCCGTGAGCCGGGCCGGTATGTGGACCGTGGCGATGTGGCGTTCATGGATTCGGGGACGGGCCGTTTGCTCAATCCTGCGGCGAGCGTGTCGAGTGCGGGTCTGGTGGATGGCAGCCAGGTCATGCTGGTGTGATGGGCAGGTCCAAAATCGACGAGGCTGTGCCTGGGGGGGGGGATGGAGCGGATGGCTGGCGTTGAGGATCTTGGAAGGCCGGGGAATAAGTTCGTAGGCGTGTGGCGTGCCGTCGGGCCGGTCGGCCAGTCTTCGGATTCGTCTCGGTCGGGTGCTTGGTCGTTTGATTTTACGTTGACTGGGCCGATGTGGTGCAGGTTCGCGCAGGCGTCGAACGCGTACGGCAGGGGGATACGTCTCATCGGCGTCCTCTTGGTCATCGGTGGTTTTGCGGCCTTGTGGGTGGGGTTTTCTGTGTGCACGCCGTTCGAGATGCTTCTTTTGACGGCCATCGGTGCTATTGGTTTGTTGGCGTGTACGCGGTCGTATTCGTGTTGGTTGTTGATGCATACGGTGTTGTGGTCGGCGTGTGAGTGGTTCGATGTGCCGGCGTTGAATACGTGGCAGGCGAAGGAGACGGTGTCGGCGTGGCGTGAGCACCGGTTCGACGCGCGTTGGCTGACGCCGTGCCGCCTGGTGGCGGACCAGGACGGGGTGGTGCTACTGCGTCGTGTGCGGGGCGGGGTGCGTGAGATGCGTGTCTCGTGGTCGGATCTGGCGTGTGTGCGGCTGACGGAGGAGGCGGTGGTGCTCTCGCCGTCGGCTGGCGGCCTGTCTGGTGTGGACATCATTCCGGCGATCGCGGATGCGAAGTTCGCGGATTTGTCCGGTTGTGTGCTGGTGGATCGGAGGGTGGTGCCTGATGTGGACGGGTTCGTCTCCTGGTGTCGGGAGCGTATCGCGGCCGCGTCGCCTCGGTTGCGTGGCCCGCGTCGTTGGTGGCGTGGGTTGTGGTCGTGGCTGTATGCGGACGGGAAGTATCTGGACGGCCCGCCGGCATGGGCGGCGAACAAGTGAACGGGGTTGTGCATGGTCTTTGACCGTGGTTTTAACGAAGAAAGTCGGTAATGGCCGAGAGTCTCGCTAGAAGTTTCCGTCCTGTGTGAGACCAATAGCGAACGTACTATTCCGATAGATGGAAGCCTGACATATGGGTTTGGGTGCCGGTGGAGTTTGTTCCCCTGAAAGGGTGGTGTCGGGGAACATAAATGGCTTTGGAGAGAGGACTGCTTTATGAGATTTTTGGATGAGGGTAGGAAGCCCTGTCCGTCTGTTGTCCGTTACCGTATACAGGCCCGGTTGTATGGAGTCTTTTGCTTGGTGGTATGTGTGTTTCTTCTGTATCACTCGACAATTGGGTTTCTTGATGGTAAAGACTCGCCTGTTTTGTGGCAATGGATGCTTCAAGGTTTGCTGCTTGGATTGGAGGGCAGCATGCTCTTACTGCTTGCGTGGAAGCCCAAGGATCGGTGGTATGACTGGTTTCGAGTTGCCGGTTATGGCGGGATCATGATTCCGGTGTTTGCGGTTATTGCGTGGATATCTGGTTCCAAGTCATATATTCCTTATGTGTTACCGGGTTTGTTGGTTTCGGCTGTGGCTTTGTTTGGCGGGGATCGTCTGTTCGGGGAGGACTTGCCGGAGGGCGTGAGGCGTCCCAAAACGATGCCGGATACTGCGGCGGTGCTCAAGTCGGGGCATGGCCTGATCTGGAGTGACGAGGCTGAGCGCGGAGGCTCGGCCGAAGAGCATGGGTATGTGCCCTATCGCCGAAGGGTGCGTCAGTTCTCGTTTGTGATGTTCGGTATGGCGGCGCTGGCTTTGGGGATGGGCGTGTGGTTCCTTTGGATGGGGCACGGTGGTTTTTCCGGTGACAACCGCGCGGTGTCGTTGCTGGCTGTCTCGCTGGTCGTCCAGGCCGTATTCATCGCGGTATCCGGGTATTGGTACTTCAAGATTTCGAGCTTCTTGTCGGAGGGTAGCCGTTCGGGGCTGAAAGCTTCGTGCTGGCTTTCGGCGGGTGTGGGGCTGGTGTGCTTGCTGCTGCTGGCCGTGCTGCTTGATGGCGATGAGAAGGCGTTCTGCATGGCGGGGCTGTTCGGGTTCTTCCCGCTCCTGTGTGTCGGGATGGTCAACCAGTGGATACTCAAACGGTGAAGAGCGGTGCATGCTGTGCTAATAAACGAGAATGTGATGAGGAATAGGCGCAGGTATGGCAGTCGATTGGATATGGAATCAAGGTAAAAACAGCAGTGGTATAAGGACGCGAAGAACGGGTTCAGGAACGGTTTTGACGATCTATTGCATGGAGGCAAATGATGAGCGGGCGTTTTTTGCCGGACAGGTCGGTTGATGGTTCCCCGTCCGTTCTGTCGGGTCCGTTTCGTTTTGGGTTGGGGGTACCGCAGGGAGCTGTTCCGTGCGGAGAACGGTGTCTACATGCGCAAGCTGGGGTTGATCGGCACGGTATGCGCCGGGTGGTTTTCGGTTGCCGCGGTTTTCACGTATTATATTCCGCTGTTTTTCGGGCTGCCTTCTTCTGCGGAAGTCAGCAAGGATGAGTTTTGGCCGGTGACCGGTGGTTTTTTGATTGGTTGTTTTTTTGTGTGGTGTCTGGTGCGTCCGCCGTTTCTGTTTGTGTTTCGTTCGGGTGAGGCGCGTTCGTTTTTCCGGTTCCATGGGTTGCGTGTGTCCGGGGGCGCGGATCCGCGGGGGGGGCTGTCGGTTTCAGTGTCGACGTCGTTGTGCGGGCTGGGCGGCGAGGAGGTGGCGGCCGACGGGACGGTGGTGCGTACGCCGTATGCGTTCATGCGGCGGTGGCCGGTGGTGACGCGTCGTTTCGTGTTTCTGCCGGTGGCGGATTGGCGCAGTGATTCGGCGTTGTGGAACATGGTGGGGGTGAACTGGGCGTTTCGTCCTGAGTGGGACGGTGAGGGTGTGGCGTTGCCGCGTTCGGGTGTGTCTGGCGTGTGGCGTGTGTGCTGGCGGGTGCATGGGCGTGTGCGTGAGGCGTCGAGGCGGTATCGGCGTGCGAGGCGTCTGGCGGGTCGTGGGGTGCGTGATCCCGCGGCGGTGTCGGAGGCGTTGGCGTTGATGCGTCCGGAGCTGGAGTGGCTGGCCGAGGGCGAGCGCCTCAACCAGGAACGTGAGCGGCAGGCGGATCGGGATGCCGTATTATCCGAAAGGAGTGGGTGCTGATGAGCGGTTCTGGCAATGCGGGGTTGCCGACGGACGGGCATGTGCGCGCGCAAGATGCCGTCGGATCGGGCGGCCGTGCGTCGAGTTCGTCTGCATCCGCTGCTCGGTCATTTGATTTCATGTTGACTGGTCCGATGTGGGGCGAGTTTACTGAGGCGTCGAACGCGTATGGGCGTGGGGTGCGTCGCATCTTGTTGCCGTTCATAGTGTTTTTCGGCGTGGTGCTGTTAGCGGGTTTCCTGAGGAACGGGACTTTGTATATTCCGGGTGATGAGGGGAAGGCGGTGCTTTGCCTTATTGGGATTATGGCGGTGTGTTTGTTCTTGTGTTGGGGACGTTTGGATTGTTCGTTGGTGTTGCATGTGATGTTTCGTTCGGTGTCGGATTGGTTTGCGGTGCCGAGTACAAGCACGGCGGAGTTGACGCGGGTGTTTGCTGAATGGCGTGCCGATGATTTCGATTCGCGTTGGAATACTCCGTGCCGGCTGACGGTCGATGCGGATGGTGTGGTGTTGGAGCGTTGGGTGCGCGGCGCGCATGCTCGTGAGGGGTCGGCGGGCCGGCGTCGTGTGGTGCGCGCTTCCTGGTCGCAGTTGGATTGTGTGCGTCTGACGGAGCATGCGGTGGTATTGTCGCCGTCGGCCGGTGGAAAGGCGTCGATTGATATCATCCCGGCTGTGGCGGATGTGCGGTTCGCAGATCTGGATGGTTGTGTGTTGGTGGACCGGAGCGTGGTTTCTGATGTGGAGGGGTTCGTGGCCTGGTGCCGTGAGCGTATCGCGGCTATGGCGGTTCCGTTGCCGTCGCGTGGCCTGTGTGCGTGGGTGCGTCGTTTCTGGTCATGGTTGTACGGGGACCGTGAGTTTCTGGACGGTCCGCCAGCATGTGCAGCGAAGTGAGTCGCTGATGGTGATGTCTTTGTTGGTTGTGGTTTTAAGTATAAGGAGTCGGTGATGAAGGCTGTCTGCTCGACAGTGATTCCTTTTTGCTGGCGATGTCTGTATTCTTTCGCCAGCATGATATCGAAATTATCGCCAATGAATTAGAATGATTTTATTCAGATAATTCTGTCAAATCGTATCAATGGCAGGTGCGTGTTGGGCGTGCTTGTGCTCGTGCGTTGAAAGGGATAGCGTGAAAGAGAAGAAACTCAAGGACCGTCACACCGGCGCGCGCACGCTGAGCATCCATACCACGCGCGGCGAGAACCTGGATTATGAACGTGCCGAATGGCTGGCGACATGGCCTTCCCCGGTTCTACTCAGGTTCAAATACGAGGTCAAGGGTCACAACAACCTTTTCTATTACGACATCACCGGTTTGCCCACACTCAAGGAATATCTGGGCATGGGCATCTCCCGATCGCAGTATGTCTCGCTGCTGCGCTCGTTGGGCAGGCTCGGCGATCTGTGCTCAAAGGCGAACCTGCCGATGGAGATATTGCGTTTCGAGCCGGAAAACGTGTATGTCGCCAATGACGCAATGGTGTTTTGCTGCCTGCCGATGACCCCTGTTGTTCAGCAGATGTCGGTACTCGCTCTGTTGGCGCTTCTTGCCGATTCGAGCAAGGTGAAATTTGTGCTGCCCGCCGACCGGGAACTCACTGCACGCACGATGGATTTCGTCCGGCGCTCCCGTGTGTTTTCGGCGTTCGATTTCAACGAGTTTCTTGCAAACAATTTCGGTGGCGCCTCGGGAATGGCGGGCGCGCAGTCTTCGGCGTCGCAGGATTTCTCAGCCCGAGGTCGTTCGCAGGAAGCCGTGTTCGATCCGTTTGCATCCGATGCGCAACATGGTCAGGCCGGCAGTGGCCTGCAGAACGATGCTCGTCGGCAGGCTCCTTTCGGACAGTCTTACCCGAATGGGCAACAGGCTGGCGGCGGAAATGGTCCCGACGTCTTGCAGCCTGCGTCTGGGCGGCCTTACGCAGACCCTAGGCAGGCGTCCGTGGCTTCATCTGCCGGGTTCTCTCTTCCATCTCAAACTCAGGCTTCAGCTCAGGCTCAGGCTCCAACTCAAGCTCAGACTTCATCCCACGTTCCATCTCAAACTCAAACGTCAGCTCAAACTCAAGCTCCGGCTCAGCGCCCAGCCCAAGTTCACTCTCCAGCTCAGACCGCTATTGGCGTCGACATGCATACAAATCGGAATTCCGGCCAGGCAGATTCCTCCCACGATACCGACGGTGAGACTCGACCGAGCCTTATACACCCGCCTTCCGCGCAGGTCCAATTGCCGCAATCTCACGATCAGGCCGATGCCGAAAACAATAAAGCAGATGTTACGATGGCCGATCGTCCCGCAGAGCCCCAAACTCCCTTGGATTCCGGGACCCGTGCGCTGTCCGGGGCTTTGAGGCCTTCAAATCCAGGTCTGGCCGGAGCCGATTCAACAGGTAGGGTGCAGGCGGCAAACCATATGGCAACGTTCGCCGCGGTCGGGCGGAATGGCATGAATGGCCAAACGGCTCCTGCGAATTCCGCTTTTGTTCAGCAGCCCGCTGCATCCCGATCTTTTGCGGTGGTGCGTGACAGTGATGGGTCCAGGCTATGTACGGCGGTGAATACGGTGATGATCGGGCGTTCCAAACGCTGTGCCGCGAGAGTTGGCGGCAATACCAATGTCAGCCGCATCCACGCTAGCGTCACCGACCTCGGCGGCGGCCGGTTTGCCGTATCTGATTTGGGCTCTGCAAACGGAACCACCGTGGCCGGCAGGGTTCTTCATCAAGGCGATCAGGCACAGGTCGAGCTTGGGGAGCATTTCAGCGTGGCCGACGAGTCGCTTCATCTCGAATAGTTCGGTTGAACGCTAGGATTTTTGCCGTGTGGCGGCAGTCTCCGACGGGTTTCGCATGGTGCGGGTTTGCATGGCTTTTTGTCGTTGCAGAACGATTTTGAAAGTGGTTTCAGGCGCGTCCAAAGATAATGTTGCCGTTATGGTTCTGATCCCTTCCGAGGCGTTGACGGTCTTCGCCCCAGTTGGCAACTGACATATTGCGAGGTTTCGTCGTTGTCTTGCAAATGTTGTGAGTATAGTGCGGTCGCGCTGTTTGAGACGATTATAGTCAAATTGTCGCAAAAAGCCGTTTGAAAAGTTATGATGTTCGATTTTGTTAAGAGGTATTAATGTGTGCTTATAGACGTTTACGCTTTTTGCGTGAAGGCAATCGTATTGCGTCGTAACGACCACGTATACTAGCAAAGATGCATAGATCACCAGGAGGCAGAACTGATGGCTGAAGAGTCGGGTAACAACCAAAGCTCAACGGGAATAGAATATGCGGGAAAACGTAAGTGGGGCTATGACGTTGATCAGGTGAATGATTTCCTGGAGCGTGCCCATGAAATGTATGATAGGAATGATGGCGAGCTCACTCAGCAGGACATTCAGAGTGCTGCATTTACCTTTACCAAGGGTGGCTATGTCATTGCCGAAGTGGATGCCGCGCTGGCGCGGCTCGAGCATGCGGTGGTAGACAAGGAGACGGCCCGTCAGATTGGCGGCGATGGCAACGTGGCTTGGCAGGCTCGCACGCAACAGCTTTATAGCATGGTCAGTAATCATGCCAAGCGTAGCCATAAGGACCGTTTCATGCGTGGGGAGAAGAAGCGTCCTTCTTACGATGTCAAGCAGGTTGATCGCCTGATCGACCAGGTTATCGTCAAGGCCTCTGACGATTTGGGTGTCAGGTCTCTGAGCAGTGAAGAGGCGAAGGATCTCGCCGATCTCAACTCAAGCACTGTGGCCAATGTCATTTTCACCCAGCGCAAAGGCAACCACGGCTATGACGAACGTCAGGTCGATTATTACCTTGATGCCTGCGTCCAGCTTTTGAGCCGCATCGAATCCTATGCGCGTATCACGGATTACAACGAAAAGAACGCTACCGCAGCTGCAGCAGCCCAACCGTCTGCGGCTCCGGCGCCGGTTCCTGTTGTTGCGCCGGTACAGCCTGTTTCCGTGTCCGACAATGCCTCTGTCAGCCCGTTGATCAATGACAATGCCACGGTTCCATTCGCGGATCAGCCTATTCCATCAGCTCCATCGCCTGTCCCTCTCTATCAGGCTACGCAGTCAACGGAGCCTGCACAAAATGCTCAGACTACTGTTTCCTCGGGTTCTTTTGACGCGTTCCAGACGGACAGCCAAACTGTGCCCAATGATTTTGGCGCGGCTTCCTCTTCCACGTTTGATTTCAATACCGCGGTTCCCAATACACCCGCTCCGGTAATTCCCAATTTGCCAGATGGCGTCGGAACAACGGGCAACAATGTTCCTCAGCCAGTCCAAGACACCGCGGCCGATGCAAATTCCTCATTGGCTGCCTTGGCCAGTATGGCGCGTACCGCTGAAAATACATCCAAGAATGCCGAAACCTCAGCGTTTAATCCTCAGATGCCAACGCTCAGCACCCCGTCTCAGGGTATTGCTGACAATGGTGCTGCGAGTGCCAGCCCCGATGCCGAGATCCCGAATATTTTGTTCCCCGATCCCAGCGCCGGCAAAAGCGATGATCAGAAGACCGGTGAGTGACACTTCCATCAGCAGCGTACGCTGTGCCGTGGGCCACTTATCATGAGCACTGTGTCCAATGAATTGTCCTGCCAAACCGAGGTTTCCGGAGCTCAAAGCCAAAACACCGATAGTGTTTCGGGCAACAAACCCAACGAACCATGGGGACTTGGCCGTCGTCTTTTGGTGACCATTCCCATCTTCATTGTCCTTTTGGGCATTTTGGTGACGGTTTCCAGCCTCACCAGCGTTTCATGGAAAAGGGAACCCACCGGGCAGTCGGTGTCCACGCTTTCGCCCGACACCGCCGTCACTTTCGACAACCCTAAGGGTTTGCCGTTGGCACATCGCGACAGTTTCAAGGTTTCCTCGCGTACGGTCACTTTGGATATCAAGCGGCCTTCCACCGGCGAAGTTCAGCGTATCAATGTCCTGATCCGGGCGCCAAAAGATCCGGCTGGGGTGAGCGCAAGGCATCCCGGTGTTGTTTTCATGCACGGCGCAGGTTATGGGACCGCTGAAAACAGTTTCGGTGATGCCGCTGCGGATCTTTCTTCGGCCGGTTTCGTCACGGCCGTGCTCGACAAGCCTGTCTGGTCGACCAGCGATTTGACGCGCGACTATCCGGGCAGCGCGAAGGCTTACGACCAGGTCGTTCAATATCTGCGCAGGCAGTCCAACGTCAATCCGGACAAGGTCGGGCTTTACGCTACTTCCGAGAGCACGTGGATCTCGCCTTATGTCATTAAGTATGACAAACGTATCGCCTTCCAACTTCTTTTAAGTCCGATGGTTTACGGACCTCGTCAGTCCGTGGGATTTTTCGTCGCGCAGGACTTCTCGTTGGTCGGGGCGAACAACGGCTACCAGTCCATCGTCCGCCGGCTTTTCTACACCGATACGCAGATGATGGGGCTTCAAAACCTTGATTTCCCGATGGATCTGCCCGAGGCTTACTCCGTACCGACCATGGTGGTCTACGGTTCCAAAGATGTGTTGACCGCGCAGGTCGAAGGGCTGGAGCATATTCTTTATTCGGCTCACCGCGCCGGCAACCAGGACGTGACGGTGCGTAGCTATTCCGTGGCCAACCACGTTTTGCGGCTGGGCGACGAGGCGGAAAGCGGCACGCCGTTCGCCGATGATTACATCAATGACGTCATCTCATGGGCTGTGGGCACCACCGCCGACCTCAAACAGACCAGCGAGCTGGTCGCCGGCACCACCATCCGCCAGTCCATCGCCGTGCCGCTGGAACTCAAAGCCGACCGCAACCTCACCATTTACGGTTCTATCGTCAATGTCGGTATGGTGATTTTGCTCCTCGCGGCGCTGCTGATGGCGCTGGTCGGCTGCGGAATCAAAGCGTTGCGTCTGATCCGTCATGATCACAATCGGGTATTCGGCTTCATGCGCGGATTCGGCAGCGAACTTTTTGCCGTCACGCTTACGACGCTGGCGACGTTCGTGCTTTTCGCCGCCGGCCTTGGGCAGGTCATCATGGCCGTGGTCAAGCTTGGCTGGGGCGGGGCGCCCACGGAGAACCCGGGCATGATGCATTGGAGCTGGCCGGTCATCCAGGTGGTTTCGATTCTGGTCGTGTGGGCGTGGGCGCGCATTCTCGCCCGCTGCATCGAAGTCGCGCAGGTGCGCGGACTGGCGCAGCTCCCGCCACGAAAAGGCGCGATCCGTGAGGTGGTCAGCGGCCGTGAACCGGTTTTCGCTTCGAAGCGTTTCGGTCGTGTCTTCTTCTGGCTTGTCGCCGCCGCGATGTTCAGTGTCCTGCTGTTCTTCGCGTTCTGGGGCCTGTTCATCTTCTAAAACATGGTTCGTCCCGCTATTCGTACCAAGTTATTGTTGGTTATCCTGCGGGTAACCGGTCAATCCTGCAAGAAAACGTACGTTTTGACGCGCAAAAGCATACGAAAACTAGCGGGATTGACTGGTTACTGACAGTATGATTGGATTTCGTAACCCGTCAAGCGGTGCTCTCGCTTGAGGCATAGCGACGAGCGGTGCCCGTAGTATGTATGGTGGTGTCGGAATCGGGGAGGTGAGCGGATGGCGTTGTACCGGGACGAAGCTGTGGTCTTGAAAACCGTCAAACTCGGCGAGGCCGACCGCATCCTTACCCTCATGACCAAGAATCACGGCAAGGTGCGTGCCGTCGCCAAAGGGGTGCGGCGCACCAAATCGCGCTTCGGCGGCAGACTGGAACCCTTCATGCGTGACGACCTGCTCATCGCCGAAGGCCGTTCGCTGGACGTCGTCTCGCAGGCCTCCTGTATTTCCTCTTACGCCGCACGTATCTGTGTGGATTACGATGCCTATACTGCCGCCAACGTCATCGCCGAAACGACGGATAAGCTTGTCTCCACCGAGCACGAACCTGCCCAAAGACAATATATGCTATTGATTTCCGCGTTGGCGGCACTTGTCCGCGCACGTCATCCGGCCGAGGCCATCAGCGATTCCTATGTCATGCGGGCCTTGTCTCAGGCCGGTTGGACCCCGCGCCTTTCCTCATGCGCGGTGTGCGGCAAGCGCGATGACCTCGACTATTTTTCCGTGGCTTCCGGTGGTATTCTCTGCTCCACCGACCACACACCGGATTCACGGCGCATGGACCTCGACGGCCGTGAGCAGATGGAGGCGTTGATCGAGGGGGACTGGAATGTGCTTGACCGCACTCCTCTGAGAGCCGAAATTCGTCGATTTGTTGAAGAATGGGGTGAATATTACCTCGAACGTCCCATTCGCTCACTGAAGTTGCTAGATTCTTAAGTATGGCTTTCGAACATGTGGATTACACCTCGCTTGACGTGCCCGCGGCACCGTTCTCCGATCCGTCGATTATCCCGGCATTTCCGAAGAATAAGGTTCCCCGTCACGTCGGCGTGATCATGGACGGCAACGGACGTTGGGCCCAGCAGCGTGGGCTGACCCGCACCCATGGCCACCAGGCTGCCGAGCCGGTCGTTTTCGATACCATCGCCGGTGCC
Organism: Bifidobacterium sp. ESL0784; assembly: GCF_029433295.1. GTDB lineage: Bacteria > Actinomycetota > Actinomycetes > Actinomycetales > Bifidobacteriaceae > Bifidobacterium. The sequence goes on along the minus strand of NZ_JAQTHV010000003.1, from coordinate 486,464 downwards.
ATCGAGGCCGGGGTGCGTTACCTGAGCCTCTATACTTTTTCGACGGAGAATTGGAAACGCAGCCCGCAGGAAGTCCGCTTCCTGATGGGCTTTTCGCGCGATATCATCCACCGCCGTGTGGCGCAGATGGACGAGTGGGGCGTGCGCGTGCGCTGGTCCGGCCGTCGCCCGAGACTTTGGAAATCCGTGATCGACGAACTTGAGGTTGCCATGGAGCGCACCAAGCACAATTCGACCATCGACGTGGTCTTCTGTATCAATTACGGCGGTCGTTCCGAGATTGCCGACGCTGCCGCGGCCATAGCCAAAGAGGTGCGCGACGGCAAAATCAGCGGTGATCGTGTCACCGAATCGATGATTTCCGAGCATCTTTATAATCCAGACATCCCCGATTGCGATTTGATAATCCGCACTTCCGGCGAACAACGCACTTCGAACTTCCTACCATGGGAAGCGGCTTACGCGGAACTTGATTTCGCGCCCGAACTTTTCCCGGACTACGGGCGTGAAGCCCTGTGGCGCTCCATCGATCACTACGTACATCGGGACCGACGTTTCGGCGGGGTAAAGGCCAAGTCGAAGTGACAAGTCAACAAGCCGATTAGTAGTATATAAGTCGGATCGGCAAATGGCGAAAACAAATAAACGGCTCTTCCGAAGTGTTACGGAAGAGCCGTTTATTTGTTCATCAATTATCCGTTGGTGATTATCGCAAACAAGTATCACGGATAATCGGCAATAAATGCTTCTATTTCTGTCCGACCACCGATTGGTTTCCAATGATTTGGCAATGGATGCAGGCCGGGATGGCCGAATTGATCGGCGGAAGGTCGATGAGGTTCTTGGGGAACGGATCTTCGCCCAGTGAACGCTTCTCAATGAGCGAGACCAGCTTGGAAACCGCCCAATAGCCCATTTCATAATACGGAATGGCGACGCTGGTCAGTCTGGGGGAGAAGGTATCGGCGATGTTGCTGTCGTTGCCCACGCCGATAACCGAAAGATCCTTGCCGACGGTCAAGCCACGGCGTGCGGCGCATTCGTAGATATACCATGCACGCGCGTCATCGTAGCAGAAGAAGGCGTCCGGCTTTACCTGGTCGAATAGCGAGGAAATCAAACCAAGAGCTTCGTCATTCTGCGAGATGTTGACAACCAGCTCCTTATCGAAGGGGATTTCCGCTTCGCTAAGCGCCTTGCGGTATCCTTCAAGCCTCGTGGCCTGGGCGATGGTGGGTGCGGAATTGCCGATGTAAGCAATTCTCTTGGCTCCGGCTTCAATGAGCTTTTTCGTCGCGTCATAGCCGACGAAAAATTCGTCAGGCTCGACGATGGGGAAACGGTTGTCTACGGTGTTGGTGGAAATCAGCACCAGCGGCGAATGGACCAGATCCTCAGGGACTTCAGTGACTTGGCTGGAAGGCCTGGAATAAAGGAAACCATCCATGCCGTAACGCTGTAGCACGGAAATCTGATCCGTCTGACTGGCTGAGCCGTCCGTGTCGACGAACAGGATGATGTAGCCGTAGTGGCTGGCTGCATCCTGTGCGCCCTGCAGGGTTTGTGCGGTGTAAGGGATGTCATAGATTTCGTCGGCGACGAATCCCAGAATCCCGGTTTTGCTGGTACGCAGGCTTCGGGCCATCGGATTGGGCTTGTATCCAAGCTCGTCGGCAATTTCCCGCACCTTTGCGGCTATTTGTGTTTTTACGCGCCCGGCATCCCTATTGTTGAGAACCAAGGAGACAGTGGAGATCGAGACTCCGGCCTTCTCCGCAACGTCTTTCATTGTCATCATATTTTCTAATCTATACCTATTTACGGACTAAGTAAACACTATGCTTATTATTTGAAATAAATGTCTATTTCGTTGGAAACTGGCGTTTATTTCGTTTGACCTAGAATCTCGTCAACAAGCTGTTTCTTTTCTTTGATTTGACCAGAAAAACCGGGACGTATGTCAAGTTTAAGTGTGACCTCGGTTCGAAATCCTTGACTTGACAGCACCATCGTCGCGTCCCGTACGGTCTTGAGCACGTCGTCAAGATCGCCCTCGATATTCGTGAACATCGCGTTGGTTTCGTTGGGCAGTCCCGATTCGCGGATGACATTGACGGATTGTGCGACGTATTCGCTTAGTTCCGAGCCGGTACCGCTGGGCGCGATGGCCACGGCGGCGACGGTGTTGATATAGGGCTTGCCGGTTTTCGGGTCGGTGGGAATGGCTTGTTTTACGGCGTTGCGGTCAATGTTCTCACTCATAATGGTCTCCTTAATAACTGATTGCATGCTACCTTCAAGGCTTAGCATTGCCGGTCGTCGCGTTTGCACAGTGTGTCAGGCTATGTCGGTAAAGTGGACACACAAGTACATGTGGTGAAATGGCTGATTAAAGCCGAAAACGGAAGGTGTGTTGTGGCTCAATCCAAACTTGATGAAGTCGTATCGCTGGCCAAGCGTCGTGGTTTCGTGTTCCCTGCGGGGGAGATCTACGGCGGCACACGTTCCGCATGGGATTACGGTCCCCTTGGCGTCGCTTTGAAGGACAATATCAAGCGCGAATGGTGGCGTTCGATGGTGGTCACCCGCGGCGACGTCGTCGGTGTCGACACCTCGATCATTCTTCCTTCTGCGGTCTGGGAAGCTTCTGGCCATGTCAAGGTCTTCAACGACCCGCTGATCGAATGCCTCAACTGCCACAAGCGCCAGCGCGCGGACAAGCTCGAAGAATCCTATGCCGAGAAACATGGCGACAAGATGCCCGAGAACGGTCTCAAGGATATCGTCTGCCCCGATTGCGGCACCCGCGGTGAGTGGACCGAACCGCGTGACTTCAACATGATGCTGCGCACCCACCTCGGACCGGTGGACGACGAGAATTCGCTGCACTATCTGCGTCCGGAGACCGCCCAGGGCATCTTCGTGGACTTCAAGAACGTCATGACTTCCTCGCGTTCCAAACCGCCGTTCGGCATCGCCAATATGGGCAAGTCGTTCCGCAACGAGATCACCCCCGGCAACTTCATCTTCCGCACCCGCGAATTCGAGCAGATGGAGATGGAGTTCTTCGTCGAGCCTGGCACCGATGAGGAATGGCACCAGTACTGGATCGACACCCGCACCCGCTGGTACACCGACCTGGGCATCAACCCGGAGAACCTGCGTCATTACGAGCATCCCAAGGAGAAGCTCGCGCACTATTCCAAGCGCACCGTCGACATCGAATACAAGTTCGGCTTCAAGGGCTCCGACTGGGGCGAGCTCGAAGGCGTGGCCAACCGCACCGATTTCGACCTTTCCGCGCATCAGGAGCATTCCGGCGAGGATCTGGCCTTCTTCGACCAGGCCAGCGGCAAGAAGTACATTCCCTACGTCATCGAGCCGGCCGCGGGCCTGACCCGTTCGCTCATGGCCTTCCTCGTGGACGCCTATGCTGTTGATGAGGCGCCGAACACCAAGGGCGGCGTCGATCGCCGTACCGTGCTGCGTCTCGACCCGAGGCTTTCGCCGGTCAAGGCCGCCGTCTTCCCGCTGAGCAAGAAGGCGCCACTGCAGGGCATCGCCCACGACTTGGCCGCCGAACTGCGCCAGCATGACTGGATGATTGACTACGACGAGGCCGGAGCCATCGGTCGCCGCTATCGTCGTCAGGATGAGATCGGTACCCCGCTTTGCATCACGGTCGACTTCGACACCGCCGACGACCACGCTGTCACCATCCGTGAACGCGACTCGATGAAGCAGGAGCGCGTCGACCTCGACAACGTGGCCAAGTATGTCGCCGACCGCATTTCAGAGAAGCGGGTGCGTTACCCCGAAGGCCCGGCCTCCATCGTCGGTACCACCGCAGCCGATGGCGCCGTGGACTTCGCCAAGGAGTCCGGCGTCGATGAGTCCGCCCCGGTCAAGGTCGCAGAGGCCGGCGGTCTCTACTGAGTCGCTCTGAAGACTGGTTAATAAAAAGCTGTGCACAAGCTTTAACTGGCGTTGCTGGGTGTCGGGATATACAATGTCTAGATACCTTCCAGGCCGGTAGGCCAAGCTTTATGTCTAGCCATCGCATATCCCGACGCCCAGCACTCAACGGAATCTAACTGTTTGTATTTGGATTTAAAGTAGGCATCTGCAGTTGTTTAGAGTTAAGCGGCTGAGTTTCAAAACGTGTTGAGTGGTGGGCCGGGGATATGCGATGCTTGACCGTAAAGACTTGGCCGCGAAATCGTAGATTTCGCCTTCGCGCTCGAGAATCGCGCTCACCTCGCCTACAATCAGTCCACTGGACTGATTGCTTAACGGCGAGGCCCAGAGCGTGTCGGACATTGTATGCCCCAGCCCCAAGCACGCCAGTCGAAGTATTGTTTTTACGAACATTAAATAAACGACGAATATTGAGTAAATAAAAAATAGGTGATACGTGAAGGATTTTAAGGAATGGCTGAGCAAAGTGGATTATTCGGAGGCTCGGCAGCGGTTTGATGATGGCTGGGATGAGGTGCTCAAGGGGCTGCCCGGGTTGGATTCAAGCGAAACCAGTGCGCAGGATGGCGAATATGAAGCCGCGGATGATGGCAAGCCGTTGCCGAAGATCGCGCCCGTCGACTTGGGACCATTGCATATCGAGACTCCGGTGGTGCTCTCTCCGATGGCGGGCGTGACCAACTGGCCGTTCCGTTCGATTTGCCGTGTGTATGGTCCCGATGGGCTGTATGTCGCCGAAATGATTACTGCGAGAGCACTCGTCGCCCGCAATCCCAAAGCGTTCCGCCTCTGCCGTTTCGCACCCACCGAGAAGATTCGTTCACTGCAGCTCTACGGCGTCGATCCCAATATCACCGCGCAGGCTGCGCAGATGGTGGTTCATGGCAATCTAGCCGATCACGTTGATCTGAACTTCGGCTGTCCGGTGCCCAAAGTAACCCGTCGTGGCGGCGGTTCTGCGATGCCATGGAAAACGGATTTGTTCCGCGAGCTCATTCATCGCGTGGTCGAGGTGTGCAGCGATGCCAATATTCCTGTAACTGCCAAAATTCGCGTCGGCATCGACGCTGATCACACCACCTTCCTCGATGCGGCCCGTATCGCTGAAGACGAAGGCTGTGCCGCCGTAACGCTTCACGCGCGTACAACCGCAGAATATTATGGTGGCCACTCCGACTGGAGCCGCATTGCTGAACTCGTTGAAGCCGTGGATATCCCTGTCTTCGGCAACGGCGACATCTGGGGAGCCGAGGATGCACTGGAAATGGTGCGCGAAACCGGTTGCGCCGGCGTCGCCATCGGCCGCGGATGCCAAGGCAGGCCATGGATCTTCTCCGACATCAAGCACGCCTTCGCCGGCTCCGACGAACGCTTCAGCCCGACGCTGGGCGGTGTTTTCCAGATCATCATGGCACACGGTCAACTGTTGCTGCGCTTCTATGACGGCGATGAGACCATGGCCGTACACGATTTGCGCAAGCACGTCGCCTGGTACCTCAAGGGGTTCCCGGTCGGTGGCACAACCCGACGTGAATTCATGGAATCCGAAACGTTGGATGATGTCAAAAAGGTAATGGACAAACTTGACCCGTCCATCACATACCCGGAACGCATCGCCGACAAACCTCGTGGCCGTGTTCGCTACGCGAAAAAGGTTCACGTCCCTTACGGTTGGTTCGATTCGCGCACCACTACCCATGAGGAGCGCGAGCAGCTTTTCGGTGATGACCCCATGGATGCCAGCTACTAATTTAAAAAAATCCAAAAAATCTGTGGTACACCCCGGGAAATAGTCTTAATTTAGGCGTGTTCTGCGATAGAGTAATAGGCATAACCGTGAAGTGACAGGAGACTATGGTGAGCGAGATTGCCCAGAATGACAATTTCAACGATAAAACAAGCATCAAGGTGGTCGGTGTCGGTGGTGCCGGTGGTAACGCCGTCAATCGCATGATTGCCGAAGGCTTGCAAAACGTTGAATTTGTAGCGATTAATACCGACGCGAAAGATTTGCTCCGCAGCGACGCAGATGTCAAGATTTCCCTGAGCGATCACTCCAGCCGTGGGCTCGGAGCCGGGGCTGACCCCGAAAAAGGCGCCAAAGCCGCGCAGGATCACCAGTCGGATATCGAAGAGGCCCTCAAGGGCGCCGATATGGTCTTCGTCACCTGCGGCGAAGGTGGCGGCACCGGAACCGGTGCAAGCCCGATCGTGGCTCGTGCGGCCCACCAGCAGGGTGCGCTGACAATAGCTGTCGTCACTCGTCCGTTCGCCTTCGAGGGTCCACAGCGTGCTGCCTCCGCAAAACTTGGTATCGAGAACCTGCGCAAGGAAGTCGATGCGCTCATTGTCATCCCCAACGATCGTCTCCTTGAGCTTTCCGACAAGACCATCGGCATCGTAGATGCTTTCAAGACCGCGGATACCGCGCTTCTGGCCGGCGTACAGGGCATCACCGACCTGATCACGATGAACTCCTACATCCACGTCGACTTCTCAGATGTCACCGCGATTCTTCGTGGCGCGGGCACGGCCCTCTTCGGCATCGGCTCGGCACGCGGCGAGGACCGCGCCACCCAGGCCGCCGAAATCGCCATCAGCTCGCCGTTGCTCGAAGAGAGTATCGAGGGCGCCCACGGTGCTCTCATCAACATCGCCGGTCCTACCGACCTGAAGCTGCAGGAAGCCAGCGACGCCACCGAACTGGTTCGCAAGGCCATCCATCCGGAAGCCCAGATTATTTGGGGTCTCGCGCTCGACGATGCTTATGGCGACGAGGTCCGTGTCACCGTCATCGCGGCAGGTTTCGACGCCGAAGGCAAGAAGGACGCCGAGAACCTCGACGAGGGTTCAGATACGGCGTCGCGCAACGCCAGTTCGTCGGCGGAAACCTATGTGTCCGAACCGCAGACCCCGCTGGTCCGTCATATGCCCGATCTGGACACCCCGACCGTTTCGCACACTCCGGAGAACGAATCGTATGACGATCCCGATGAATCGTCTTCGCCCGATGATCCCGGCGATCTCGATATCCCCGATTTCCTGCGCTAAAGAGAAGACGAAAGGATTGTTATGGCTGGATATATGAAAAAGGCGATGTCATATCTTGGAATGTCCGATGTCGTCGACGACGATGACGACGAAACGATGGAAGCCGAAGATGCCGCACCCTCCGATTTCGATTCGGACAGCACTGTGACACCGATCACCCCGCATACGGCTTCGGTTACCCAAAGTCAGGACAGCTCTTCGTCTTCGCGCGCAGCCAAGCCTTTCCCGGCAGGCCGTATCAACCGTATCACCACGATTCATCCCAAATCCTATGACGAGGCACAGAAGGTCGGTCGTGCCATTCGCGACGGCATTCCGGTGGTCTTGAATCTGACCGGTGTCTCCGAAGCTGTCGCCTACCGCATCGTCGACTTTTCCGCAGGCGTGGTCTTCGGTGTCCGCGGTTCGCTTGAGCGTGTCACGCCCAGGGTCTTCCTGCTGAGCCCTGCTCAGGTCAACATCAAGGTGGATCAGTCATCTTCCGACGAATCCGAAGACGGCCTGTTCTGAGGTTTTATGCTGTATACCATCCTTTACCTGATCAAGTGGCTTATCAGCATTTATGAGACGGTGCTCTTTATCAGAGTACTGATTGACTGGGTGCTCGTGCTGATTCCGCGCTGGCGTCCGGGCCCCGTGATTGGTGCGATTATCAATGTCTTCTATGTTTTGACTGAGCCACCGTTGCGCTGGTTGCGCCGGTTCATTCCCGTCATCCGTATGGGCAATGGCGGATTGGACTTCACACCGGTGGTGTTGTGGTTCATTCTGGCTGTGGTGGCGTTCATCATTTAGTTTTCAATTTTCGGGGCAGAATTCCGCTTCCTCATGGAGAAAGGCCATATTATGGTGTTGCTGACGGCACAACAAGTAAGCAATAAGGCGTTCCAAGTAGTGCGTTTTAAGGAAGGCTATGATGTCGGGGAAGTCGATGATTTCCTCGATCAGGTCGCTGACACTCTGACCGCGCAGCAACAGCGGATTTCGTATCTTGAGGGCCAGCTTGGTGCGGGTGCTTCTTCCGCTGGCCCGGTCTCCGGTATGGGGGCTGGCGCGCAGGGCTTCGTACCGGACGTCTCATCGTCTTCGTCGTATTTTTCTTCGATCGATTCGGAATCCACACCGGGCAATGACAGGTTCTCGTCCTCGCAACAGGTTTCATGGGAACAATAAACATAAAATAAGTATCTTGGAGAAAATGTGAGACCTTCGGGTACACTGCTTGGTGTAAGATTTGTTCAAGAGTCAAAAAATCAGAGGCATTATGCCCAAAGTGAGGTGTAAAAGTTTATGGCACTGTTAACGCCGAAAGATATCAGGGAACATGCCTTCCAAACCGTACGTTTTAAAGAAGGGTACGATGTCGAAGAGGTCGATGACTTCCTCGATCAGGTAACCGAGACCGTCGAAGCTCTCGGCAAGCAGGCTATGGCCAATGGCAACGGTCAGTCGACGCAGTCGCTGGGTCCGGATGTCAGCAAGCTCAATTCCAAGATTTCTGATTTGACCAGCCAGGTCCAGACCTTGAGCCGCGAAAACCAAACCCTGAAGACGGCGGCCAGCCAACAGCAGAATGCCACCAATCAGTCTGCTACCGCAAGTGTGGATGCCTCAAAGCTCGCCGAAGCCGAAGAAAGCAACAGGGCCCTGGCTGAGCAGAACAAGCAGTTGAAGGATCAGGTAGATCGCTTGAACTCCCAGATCGATCAGCTCACCGCTCAGGCAGCGCAGGCCGCCGGCAAGAAGGATATCGACAACCAGCTTGTCGCCGTCCAGCATGAGCGCGACGAATTCCGCAACGGCAACGAGAAGCTCACCCGTGAACTGGAACAGGCCAAGAAGCAGCTCTCCAATGCCAGCGAGCAGAGCCAGAAGCTGCAGGATCTTTCCCGTCAGCTTGAGGAATCCAAGCAACGCGAGAATCAGTTGCGCGCCCAGGTCTCCAAGATTGAGCCGAGTACCGAGACCGGCAGCCTGCAGAAGATCGCAGGAGCTGCTGCTGGAGCCAATAGCGAGCCCGAGCGTGCGACCGCCATGCTGACGCTTGCCATGCAGCTGCACGACCAGTACGTCGACAAGGGCAAGGCGAAGGCCAAGGAAATTACCGACGCCAGCCAGGCCAAGTACCAGGAACTGGTCAACAAAGCCAACGACTATTCGACCCGCACACGCAATGAATCCGACGAGTATGCCAAGCAGACCCGTGGCAAGGCTGAGGAATATTCCAAGCAGACCCGCTCCGAAGCGGATGCATATGCACAGAAGACCCGTACAGCCGCTGATGATTATTCCACGCAGAAGCATTCTACGGCCGATACCTACGAGTCCGAAGTTCAGCGTCGCGCCGCCGAGTACGACCAGAAGACCCGTTCGGCTGCTGAGACCTATGCCCAGCAGGTGCGTGACAACCTCGCATCGCAGTCCAAGGTCATCGAGGACAATATCCAGAGCCTGAAGCAGTTCGAGACCGAGTACCGCACTCGTCTCACTGAGTTCTTGGGCCAGCTTGTCTCCCAGGTCAGCGATACGAACACGTACAACAAGATGGAAGAGTCCAAGGACTGATTCGGCCATCGATATGAAGAATGTATCACCCAAACGGCCGCGCAATCGTGTGGCCGTTTTCGTTATCGTAGCCGTGGTGGCGCTGTTGGCCGATCGACTCACCAAAGTGTGGGCGCAGGGCGCGCTGAGCGATGGCAAAACCATCATCGTCATTCCGAAGCTGCTGGGGCTGACGCTGGTCCGTAATCCCGGGGCGTCGCTGGGAATGGGTTCGTCAGTCACCTGGCTGATTTCATGTCTGGCTTTCGTGGCCTGTGTGGCGTTGGTGTATCTGGCCCTGACCACGGTTTCGCTTTGGTGGACGGCGGCGTTGACGTTGGCATTTGCCGGAGCTTTCGGCAATCTTATCGACCGCGTCGTTTTCGCCGACGGTTTCCTTAATGGTAAAGTGGTCGATTTTCTCAACTATGGCTGGTCTGTTGGCAATGTGGCCGATATCGAGCTGGGAATCGCCGCGGTCCTTATTATCGTTTTGCTGTTGACCAGCGTTTCGTTCAGTGCAAAAGATATGAACAATACCGAAGACACCGATGTGGAGCCGTCGTATAGCGTCGAGGATAGGGGAGAGAACAGCCGATGAGCCGACTGGTACCTGCCCCGGATGCTTTGATCGGCAAGAGATTTGACGTTGCCGTAGCGAAGATGCTTGGCGTCTCGCGTTCCAAAGCCGTCGAACTTATTGAGGCCGGCGAGGTATCTGTATTACAGCACCAAATTTCAAAATCGGGAACACTGGCCAGCGGCGATACGGTTGAATTCGATATCGTTGAGCCCGATCCTGAGCCGGAACCGCTGGCGGAAGACATGACCGTCGTCTACGAGGACGAAGATATCGTCGTGGTCGACAAGCCTGTCGGCGTCGCTGCGCATGCTTCGGCCGGGTGGACGGGGCCGACGGTCTTGGGCAGTCTTTTGGCCCGCGGAGTACATATCACATCTATGGGAGCTCCCGGCAGACAGGGTATCGTCAGCAGACTCGACGTCGGTACCAGCGGATTGATGCTGGTATGCAAATCCGACTTGGCCTATCGAGAGATGCGCCGTCAATTTGCCCATCACGAAGTGACCAAAATCTATCATGCACTTGCGCAGGGCAACCTGACCCACGACAAGGCGACCATCGAAGCGCCCATCGGCCGTGCCAAAGTCTCGGATTTCCGCTTCACCGTCACTCCTCTTGGCAAAAAGGCGATTACGCATTGGGATGTGCTTGAGCGGTTCAGCGAAGCGACACTCGTAAGCGTCAATCTCGAAACCGGCCGCACCCACCAGATCCGTGTACATTTTTCGTCCATCGGCCATCCGCTGGTAGGCGACTCGATGTATGGCGCCAATCCCGTGTTGGCTGATCGCTTGGGCCTGACTCGCCAATGGCTGCACGCGATGCGCTTGGAATTCAAGCATCCCCGCACCCACGTCCGCACTGTGGTAGAGTCCCGTTATCCCGCCGATTTGCAGCATGCGTTGGACGTCGTGCGCGAAGACAAACAAGAAAAAGAATAGAATTTTTTGATCAAAACATATACCCGAAAATGATTCGCTGAAGGCTTTTCGAGTCTGACCGGCTCGGTATCGTGGAGAGCATGGCTAATTCCGGGAATTTCGTTCAGTTGCATAACCATACCCATTACTCGCTGCTTGACGGCGCATCCAAGATTCCCGATCTGATCAACCGCGCCAAAGAGCTTGAAATGCCGGCTGTCGGTATTACAGACCACGGCAATATGCACGGTGCCTATGAGATGTGGAGCAATGCCGTAAGCGCTGGTATCAAGCCGATTATCGGCATCGAAGCGTACGTCACTCCTGAGACCTCCAGGACCGACAAAACCCGTGTACACTGGGGCACCGAAGCCCAACGTAGCGACGATGTCTCCGGCGGTGGTTTCATCACCCATATGACCCTTTGGGCCGAAAACGACGAGGGCCTGGTCAATCTGATGAAGGCTTCGTCGGTGGCCAATCTGGAAGGCCGAGTCGGCAAGTGGCCGCGTATGGATTACGAGGTACTGGAAAGGTACCACAAAGGCGTTATCGGCACCTCCGGCTGCCCATCCGGCATCATCCAGACCCGCTTGCGTCTGGGGCAGTACAAAGAGGCCTTGCGTGCCGCCCACCAGCTGCAGGACATCTTCGGTAAGGATAATTTCTATATCGAACTGATGGACCATAATCTCGAGATTGAAAAGAGGGTCTCCAAGGACCTGCTCAAGATTGCCAAAGACCTCGGTGCCCCTATCATTGCCACCAACGATTCCCACTACGTCCACGAGGCAGATCGTGGCTCCCAGGACGCGATGCTCTGCATCAATTCCGGCTCTCATCTCGACGATCCGAACCGCTTCAAATTCGACGGTTCCGGCTACTACATCAAGTCCGCCGAGGAGATGCGTGAGCTCTTCAAGGATTTGCCCGAAGCTTGCGACAACACGCTGGAAGTGGCGGAACGCTGCAACGTGATGTTCGATGACCACGAGGATGGCGCCTTCATGCCGCTGTTCGACTGCCCGGACGGCTGGGACGAGACCTCGCTGTTCCTGCACGATGTGCAGAAGGGCCTTGAGAAACGTTATGAAGGCAACGTACCGGACGACGTGCGTAAACAGGCCGACTACGAGTGCGGCGTGATCTGCCAGATGCAGTTCTGCGGCTACTTCCTCGTCGTCGCCGACTACATCAACTGGGCCAAGACCCACGGCGTGATGGTCGGCCCGGGGCGTGGCTCCGCGGCAGGATCGATGGTGGCCTACGCCATGGGCATCACCGAACTCGATCCGCTGGAACACGGCCTGATCTTCGAACGGTTCCTCAACCCGGAACGCGTCTCCCTGCCTGATATCGATATCGATTTCGATCCTGAAGGCCGCCAGAAGGTGCTCGACTACGTCGCCGACAAATATGGGCATGACAAGGTGGCGCAGTGCGTCATCTACGGCACCATCAAAACCAAGCAGGCTCTCAAGGATTCCGCGCGCATCATGGGCTACGAGTTCTCCGTTGGCGACCGCATCGTAAAGGCCTTGCCGCCGAGCAAGAACGGCAAGGACGCGAGCTTGAAGGAGATGTTCGACCCGACCTCCAAGAAATACGCCGAAGCACGCGAGTTTCGTGAGCTTTACGACTCCGATCCGGACGCCAAACGCATCACCGACCAGGCCAAGGGCATCGAAGGCCTGATCCGCCAGACCGGTGTGCATGCCTGCGCCACCATCATGTCGGCCACGCCGATCACCGACACCTCTCCGCTTTTGGAACGCACCGACGGCACGGTGACCACGACCTTCGAATATCATACGTGCGAAACGCTGGGACTGGTCAAGAACGACTTCCTCGGCCTCTCCAACTTGACGGTCATCCGCGACACCTTGAAAAACATCGAGCTCAACGGCAAAGAGCCTATCGACTACACGAAGATTCCGCTGGATGACAAGGAGACTTACCAGCTTTTGACACGAGGCGACACCCTCGGCGTCTTCCAGCTCGATGGCGACGGGATGCGGGCACTCCTCAAAAGCCTCAAACCCGATAACTTCAACGATATCTCCGCACTTATCGCCCTCTACCGTCCGGGCCCCATGGATGTCGACTCGCACAACAACTATGCCAAGCGCAAGAACGGTTTGCAGCCCATCACCCCAATCAACGACGAGGTGGCCGAGGCGCTGGCCCCGGTGCTCGACGAAACATACGGTCTCATCGTCTATCAGGAACAGGTGCAGTCCGCCGCGCGAATCCTGGCCGGTTATTCGCTGGGACGCGCAGACGTGTTGCGACGAGCGATGGGCAAGAAGAAGCCCGAAGTGCTGGCCAAGGAACAGAAGCCGTTCTTTGAGGGTATGAAGCAGCACGGCTACTCCCAAAAGGCCGCGCAGGACGTCTGGGACATCTTCGTGCCGTTCGCCGGCTATGCGTTCAACAAGGCGCATTCGGCAGCATACGGGCTGATCTCCTACTGGACCGCATACCTGAAGACCCACTATCCGGTGGAATTCATGGCTGCGTTGCTGCAGAACGAACGCAGCAACAAGGACAAGACCGCGCTCTACCTGGGCGAGGCACGCCGCATGGGCATCAAGGTGCTGCCGCCGGACGTCAACGAATCCCGGCTCGAATATGCTCCTGTCGGTGACATCATCCGTTTCGGCCTCGGTGCCATCCGCAACGTCGGCGACAAGGCCGTGCAGGACATCATCGCCGAACGCGAGAGCAAACGCGGCAAGTTCGTCAACTTCATGGACTTCATCCGCCGCGTGCCGTTGAGCGCGCTCAACAAGCGTCTGGTGGAATCGCTGATCAAGGCCGGTGCTTTCGACTCCATCGACCCGAACCGTCGTGCGCTTTTCCAGATCCATGAATCCGCCATCGACTCCGTGGTGAGTCTCAAACGCAAGCAGGCCGAAGGGCAGTTCGACCTCTTCAGCGGCCTCGGGGACGACGATGGCAGTGAAGGCGAAAGCGGCGATGGCGCGATGGGCGACGCGCAGGTCAGCGTTCCCGACATCGAGGAATGGGACAAGAAGACCAAATTGAACTTCGAGCGCGAAATGCTCGGGCTCTACGTCTCCGATCATCCGCTTTCCGGAATGGCCTCCGTGCTCAACAGCTTGCGTGACATGTCCATCGCCCAGCTGGTCAACAGCGCCGCCAATATGGACGACCGGCAGCAGGTCACCATCGCCGGGTTGATTACTTCAGTCGATCGACGTGTTTCCAAGAAAGGCAACCCCTGGGCCATCGTCACCATCGAAGACATGGAAAGCTCCATCCAATGTATGTTCTTCGGGCGCGCCTACACCGGTGCCGCCGACAAGCTGGCCGTCGACGAGGTGGTGCAGATCCGCGGGCAGGTCGAACAGCGCGACGAAACGGTGAGTCTGCGGGCCAACGATATGAATGTGCCGAACCTCGTGGCCGAAGACGAACGGCCCTTGGTACTCACCTTGCCGCAGACCGCTCTCAATCGTCCGCATGTCATGAAGTTGGGGAGGATACTCACGGGCCATCCCGGTGTCTGCGAAGTGAAATTGGCCATCATGGATTCTGACGGCAATGCCAGGGTGTTGACGTTTGGTGATCGTTTTCGTGTAAAGCGCGACACGTCGCTTTTCGCCGAGATCAAAATCCTCTTCGGTCCCAAGTGCCTGCCTGCGTCGTAGATTTTGTTATGGTTGGCCGTGCTTCATTGGACATGCCAATCGTCTCGTTCGAGGGCCTCTTGGCATGCCAAGAGGCCCTCTTGTAGCGGTTTCTGGCATAATATACACGATTTACTGTAATGCAACGAACCAAATGGGCAATCGGTCTCAGAATGTGAGTTGTGTCTCATACTGAGGCCTTGTGCCGAATACGATTGCAGGTATGGAAAATAACACCATGCGAATTATCGATCTGCGCGGAAAGCGCCTCACTCGCGCGCAAATGCTGGAGGCTATGCCTCGTGCCGAAATGGGTACGAACGAAGCCAGCAGCGCTGTGCGCCCTATCCTCGACGATGTCAAGGCCCGTGGAGCTGCGGCCTTGCGTGATTTCGAGGAGAAATTCGATCACATTCGCCCGCACCATCTGCGTGTGCCCGTTGACGCGATGCGCAGTGCGCTCGAAGAGCTGGACCCTGAGGTTCGCGCCGCCATCGAGGAATCGGTGCGTCGTATTCGCAAGGTCTGCGCCTCTCAGGTGCCGAAGGACTTCTACACCGACCTGGCCGAAGGTGCACGCGTCGCCGAACGCTGGATTCCGGTCGAGCGCGTCGGTCTGTATGTGCCCGGCGGCAAGGCGGTCTATCCGACTTCCGTAATCATGAACGCCGTTCCGGCCCAGGTCGCTGGCGTCTCGTCGCTGGCCATCGCCACGCCTCCGAGCGCTGACAACGACGGCTTGCCCAATAAGACCATTCTTGCCACCTGCGCCATCCTGGGCGTAGACGAGGTCTATGCGGTCGGTGGTGCGCAGGCCGTCGCCATGTTCGCTTACGGCGCTAACGGCTCGGAGCCGCAGGACGGCGAAGTGCTCTGCGAACCGGTCGACAAAATTACCGGTCCGGGCAATATCTTCGTGGCCACGGCCAAGAGCATGGTCTCCGGTATCGTCGGCATCGACGCGGTCGCCGGACCCACCGAAATCGCCATTCTTGCGGACAAGACCGCCAACCCGAGCTGGGTCGCGGCCGATCTGATCGGTCAGGCCGAGCATGATGAGCTCGCCGGTTCCGTTCTGATCACCGACAGCGAGGAATTGGCCAAGAAGACCCAGGAGAGCCTTGATTACCGTGTGCCACGCACCATGTCGCACGAGCGCGTCGCCACGTCGCTGACTGGCCGTCAGTCGGGCATCATCCTTACCGACGGGCTCGACCAGTCGGTGGATGCAGCCAACGCCTACGCCGCCGAGCATTTGGAAATCCAGACCGAGAACCCGGACGAGGTTGTGCCGCGCATCAAGAACGCCGGTGCCATCTTCCGTGGCCCGTATTCGCCGGTTCCGTTGGGCGATTACATGTCCGGTTCCAACCACGTGCTGCCCACCGGCGGCACCGCCCGCTTCGCTTGCGGTCTCGGCGTGCACACCTTCATGAAGCCGGTCGAGGTCATCGAATACGACGAGCAGGGCTTGAAGCCGCTGGCCTCGTTGATCAATGCCTTCGCTGTCTCCGAAGACCTGCCTGCCCATGGCGAGTGCGTGCTGAGCCGCTTCGTCGATGATCCGTACGATAAGGCCACGCTCAAGGAACAGGAGCGCAGGGCCGGCCTGCGCAAGTAGGCTATTCGTTTTTGGCCTCGGGGTCGGCGGTCTGAAGCCGCTGGCCCCGAGGCCTTTTGAATTATTGGGAGGGAATCGGATATGATCGTCTATACGCATGAACGGAGCATCACTGTTGAGCAACTTGCTTGCGTGTTCGATCGATCTGGAATACACCGGCCCACCAACGATTTGGCTAGGTTGCAGGAAATGCTCGACAATGCCGATGTTTTATGGACGGCGTGGGAAGGCGAATGTCTTGTCGGCGTGGCACGCGCCCTGACCGATTTCAGCTATGCCTGTTATCTCTCGGATCTGGCAGTCGACAAGGATTATCAGCGTCAGGGCATTGGTTCTGGACTGGTGGACAGACTCCGTCGTCAGCTTGGATCGGATGTTTCGTTGGTGTTGCTGGCCGCGCAAAGTGCGATGGAATACTATCCGAAACTGGGCTTCAATCATATCGACAATGCGTTCTTAATAGCCAGACAGCCTTTTTAGAATTAACAGGATTCATGCCGGATTGCCGTATGATTGCCATAATGGCCGATTAGTATAAAAAGTTAAGAGGAATATCATGACCAATTCGATTCCACAAGATCTGCCGTTGCGCAACGATCTCATCGGCGAAGTGCCGTACGGGGCGCCACAACTCGATGTGCCGGTTTGTCTGAATGTGAACGAGAACCCGTACCAGCCGGTGCCTGCCGTGGTCGATGAGATCGCTGAGGATGTCCGTAAGGTTGCCCCGACCTTGAACCGTTATCCCGACCGCGAGCACACCGAGCTGCGGCAGGCCTTCTCGGACTATCTTGAGCGTGAATCCGGTGTGAAACTCGGCGTCGAGCAGCTGTGGGGCGCCAATGGCAGCAACGAGATCATGCTCCAGCTCTTCCAGGCCTTTGGCGGCCCGGGACGCAAGGCGTTGGGCGCCGATCCGACCTATTCTATGTATCCCGAATATGCGCGTGACACGTTTACCAAATGGATTACGGTGAAGCGCAACGCTGATTTCTCGCTGAATCTTGAGGCTTTGCTGGACGCCATGGAACGTGAGCAGCCATCGATTATTCTGTTGACCAGTCCCAATAATCCTACTGGCACTATCCTGCCGATGGATCAGCTCGAAGCCGTGCTCAAAGCCGCGCAAAACGCCAAGGTCGAGGGAGCCGCAGAAGGTGTGCATCCGGTGGTCGTGGTGGATGAGGCCTATATCGAATTCCGTACTCCTGGCACACCGACGGCGTTGCAATTGCTTGCAAAATACCCGAACCTTGCCGTAAGTCGCACCATGAGCAAGGCTTTCGCTTTTGCAGGCGCTCGTGTGGGTTATCTGGCCGCCGACCATGGCATCGTCGACTGCGTTCGCATCGTGCGCATGCCCTATCATCTTTCTGCCGTCACGCAGGCCACGGCACTCGCAGCATTCAAACACACCGACGAGCAGCTGAGCCAGGTGAAACACCTGCGCGAGATTCGTGAAACCACTGCCGAGTGGCTTAAAACCCAGACTTGGCACGGCAAGCCGCTTCAGGTCGCGGATTCCCAGTCCAACTTTGTCCTCTTCGGCGGTTCGTTTGAAGACCGTGACCGCATTTTCGACGAGCTCCTGAAGCGTGGCGTCCTGATTCGTGTGGTTGGCCCGGACGGCTGGTTGCGTGTTTGCATGGGCACCGACGAGGAGATGGCCCGTTTCCGTGAGGCGTTGACGGAAGTGCTGACAGAACTTGGAAACCAATAACTGTTATTGTGATTCGTAATTTGCAGCATAGAGACGAATCAAGGTCGTTGTTGCGCCATGTTTTGTGTTGTATACGTTGGTCAGTGCGATTTGTATAGCAGGTGCGAATTACGGTTCCGACAATGATAAATCTTTCTTACACATTATTGTAATGCATATGGTTTTCGCTTGACTTTGTAATGAATTATGATGGTAGAAGCTTTGAAATGTGTGCGAACCAGCGATAAAGGAGCGGGTATGGCAAGAACGGCGACAATAGTGCGCGAGACCAGCGAATCCAAAGTCGAACTGAGTCTGAATCTCGACGGCACCGGCAAAACCGACATCGAAACGACGGTGCCTTTCTACAACCATATGATGACCGCGCTCGGCAAGCATTCGCTGATCGACCTCAAAATCCGGGCCAGCGGCGACACCGACATCGATGTGCATCATACCGTCGAGGACACGGCCATCGTCTTCGGTGAGGCGCTGAAGCAAGCACTGGGGGACAAGCGCGGTATCCGTCGGTTCGCCGATGCCACTGTGCCGCTGGACGAGGCGCTCGCTCGTGCGGTGGTCGACATTTCCGGGCGCCCGTATGCGGTGTGCACCGGGGAGCCGGAAGGGTTCGAATACGCCATGATCGGCGGGCATTTCACCGGTTCGTTGGTCCGTCACGTCATGGAATCCATCGCCTTCCACGCCGACCTCTGCCTGCACATGACGGTGCTCGCAGGGCGTGACCCCCACCATATCGCTGAAGCCGAGTTCAAAGCGCTTGCCCGTGCGTTGCGTTTCGCCTGCGAGCCGGACCCTCGTATCGCCGGCATCATCCCCAGCACGAAAGGGGCGCTGTGATGAGCGAACGTCGCGATGATAGCAAAGAGAACGACGACTTTAAGAATTTTAACAACTCAGACGACGCTGATAACGTCAGCGGTTCCGACTCTGCCGATAATTTCGCCAATACGAAAGGTTCCAAGGGTTTTGGCGATTCTGACAACGTCAATGGTTCCGCTGATTCAAACGACGATAACGGCGGCCTGTTCAGCGACGAAGAACTGGAGAAGGCGCTCGCGGGATTCGAGAAGGAATTCGCAGACGATCCCGATGGCAAAAATGTCGGTATGGACGATGACGGCAGAAGCTCTGAAAATCCCGGTATGAATGGCACTGATTCTTCGCTCGACGGTGTCGATGACAGTGCCGAACAATCCGACCGAAGGATTACCGACGAACTCGACAAAATGAACTTCGACGAGGAGCTCGAAGGGCTTATCGGCAACCGTGCCAAGGTCGCCATACTTATCACCAGGCTGATTTCAGCGGATCTGCTAGCTGCGTTCTGCCAGATCGCGGACATTTCCGCCGACTGCGTGGCCGATGAAAACGGAGCCGTGGCCATTCTGCATAACCTGGATGGCGACGCCCCCGAAGGTGCGGCCAAGGACCTTACCGGCGTGGTCAATGGTATGCCTGCGGTGCTGTCGGTCAACCGCGCGGACAAACTCGTCTCAACGCTTTATATGGCCGGTGAACCGGGTCAGCAGTTCGCGCCGCCGATGCTCTTCACCACTGCGCCCAGCTGTGTCGAAGACCTGATGCTTGGCATCACCGATGTCGCCGGACTCAAGGAGCAGGGCGTGCGTGTGGTGGCGACCGCCGATTTCGACCGTAAGAAGGCGTTCGAGGTGATTGCCGACCATACACGTTCGCGTGGGAGCGGTAAGCCGAATATTGAATGAGCGATGATTCGTTCTCATGGGCTGGAAATCTGCCGCCAGGCCGCATTTTAAATTATTCCGTATCGTATGGTGAATGATGGCGACGGTTTGCGGTAATCCGGGCGATACTTAGAAACAACCAGACAAATGTAGGGAAACGGGGAACAGGCAATGACCGCAGTGGTGGTGTTCGATTACGGCTTTGGCAACGTGCGCTCGATGATGCGCGCACTGGCGCATATCGGGCTTGAGCCGACCCTGACCAGCAATCGTCGTCAGGCGCTCGAGGCCGATGGACTGGTGGTGCCCGGTGTAGGTGCTTTCGCCGCATGCATGGACGGGCTCAAGGCGGTCGGTGGCGATCAGGTCATACTCAATCGCCTGTTCGCGGGACGTCCGGTGCTTGGCGTGTGCGTCGGCTTGCAGATCATGTTCAGTCAGGGCACTGAAGGCGGCAAGGTCAGTGACGGCCTGGACGTCATTGATGGCAGCGTCGATCTGCTTGACGCGGATGTCGTCCCACACATGGGCTGGGATACAATCAGTGCTCCCGCCGATTCGGCGATTTTGCATGGACTTGAGAATGAGCGGTTCTATTTCGTCCATTCGTATGCGGCAATGGGTGCTTCCATTCCGGCGAAGCCTGTCACGGGCGCGAGTTTCGTGGCCTCGGGAATAGATGGCTATCATGGCCATGCACAATCTTCCATTGATGATGTCGATACGCAAAAGGTCGGTTTTTGCGATTACGGACGTAGTCATTTCGTGGCGTCCTACGAGCGTGGCCCGCTTTCGGCCACCCAGTTCCACCCCGAAAAATCGGGGGAGGCGGGTGCCCAGTTGCTCAAGAACTGGGCCGCGACGCTGTAACGTAGAGATTCAGCGGTGCGGTAATGCGGGATTCGGGAAATGCGGAGCCTGCAAATGTGCATTCCATGCTGAGCGTTGATAGAAGGAATATGAAACTTCAATTCAAGGAGAAAACATGCTGACATTGCTTCCGGCCGTTGATGTCCGAGGCGGCAAGGCCGTGCGCCTGCGCCAAGGCAAATCAGGCTCCGAAACCGATTATGGCAGCCCGTATGAGGCCGCACAGACTTGGTTCGATGAGGGAGCGACTTGGATTCATTTGGTGGATCTCGACGCTGCGTTCGGCACTGGCGACAATCGCTCGAAACTGCGCGAGATCGGCGAAAAACTCGGCGACAAGGTTCATATCGAGATGAGCGGCGGCATCCGTGACGACGCAAGTCTCGAAGCCGTTTTCGCAGCCGGGGCCGCACGCGTCAATATCGGCACCGCCGCGTTGGAAAACCCGGAGTGGACAGCCAGAATCATCAGGAAATACGGCGACAAGGTGGCCATCAGTCTCGACGTCAAAGGCCACACGTTGGCCGGTCGGGGATGGACCAGCAAAGGCGGCGATCTGTTCGAGACCATGGCCATGCTCGATAAGGCCGGCTGCCAGCGTTACGTGGTCACCGACGTTGCCCATGACGGCATGATGGACGGCCCGAACCTCACGTTGCTGCGTGAGGTCGCCGAACGCACGCCGGCCCATGTCACCGCTTCCGGCGGCATTTCCGGCCTCGAT
The DNA here is from genome assembly GCF_029433295.1 of Bifidobacterium sp. ESL0784. GTDB lineage: Bacteria > Actinomycetota > Actinomycetes > Actinomycetales > Bifidobacteriaceae > Bifidobacterium. The sequence goes on along the minus strand of NZ_JAQTHV010000003.1, from coordinate 465,094 downwards.
GACATCCGTGCGGTTTCCGAGCTCGAAAATGTCGGTGTGGATGCTGCAATCCTTGGAAAATCCCTTTACGCCCATGCTTTCACCCTCAAAGAGGCGCTCGCGGTTGTAGGACAGAAGTAACGTCGGTCTCTTGAGACAGGCTTACCGGGCGGATTCGTTGGTCAGAGCAGAAAGCCGGTCCGAATATTGCTTCGTAATAGAGTTTGCGCTGCGAGATTGGAACAGATTGGAATACCCCTGTGGTAATTCAGCGCAAATCGATAATGCGAATATTGCGAAATGAGTATTATTCTCTATTGAATATAAACGTAAAAGAGTAAAAGAAAGAAGGAGTCGATGAAGGGTGCGCTTTTTGATTTGGACGGTGTAATTGCCGATACCGCCGTTTATCATTTTCAGGCTTGGCGCAAGTTGGCCAGGGACCATTTCGACCGCGAGCTTCCCGACGAACTTGAGGAAAAGACCAAGGGCGTCAGTCGTGCGGATTCGCTCAAGGTGATTCTGGACTATCTTGGCGTCTCGGTGCCGCAAAAGGAGTTTGACGCCTTGGCCGCCGAAAAGAACGAGGCATACCGTGGGCTTTTGGCGGGGCTTACTTCGGCCGATATCCTCCCGGGCATCCCGGAGCTGATTGGTCAGATGAAGCGGCATGGCATAAAGCTTTCGCTGGCTTCGGCAAGTATGAACGGCCCGTTCATCCTCGAGAAGCTTGGCCTCTCGTATACGTTCGACGCGATTGCCGACCCGAGCAAAGTGGCCGCCGGCAAGCCCGCCCCTGACATTTTCCTGGAAGCGGCTTCCGAGATCGGCGAAAAGCCGGAAGATTGCGTGGGCCTGGAGGATTCCGTCGCCGGAATCACCGCCATCAATACCGCCGGAGCGTTTTCGGTAGGAGTCGGCAGTCCCAACGAGCTCGGCCATGCCAGGCTGCTGGTGCCGAATACCGGTGCGTTGAAGTACGACGATATCGAAAAGGCTTGGGAGCGTCGATAATTTCGTAGAAGAGCCAAAAGGTTGGTTGACAGCAAAGCAGGAACGGTGGAATGTCGTCGATGTGAAATTGTTATCAACCGACTTTTTATTTGATTCGATAATCTCTCGCTAATTTGAAGTCGGAAAGTAATAATCGTTCCTGCAACCTGAAGCGGAAAGTTCCGAAAATATCCCCGCGACTCATGGTTTAACTGGAATGTAATAATGCCGTGAGAACATAGGAATATGGATAAACAGCAGGAATTCGCCTTGCGTACCGTCGAGGAACGCGATGTGCGTTTTATTCGTTTGTGGTTCACCGACGTGCTGGGGACGTTGAAGTCCGTGGCTATCGCCCCTGCGGAACTCGAGGACGCCTTTGAGGAGGGCCTCGGCTTCGACGGCTCGGCGATTGAAGGCATGACCCGCGTCTCCGAAGACGATATGATCGTCAAGCCGGACCCTTCCACTTTCCAACTGTTGCCGTGGCGCGACGGTCCGCAAGGTACCGCCCGCATGTTCTGCAACATCTTGACCCCGGACGGTGAACCGTCGCTCGGCGATCCGCGCCACGTCTTGGAACAGGAGCTTCAAAAGGCCAAGGAGAAGGGCTTCACCTTCTACGTCCACCCCGAAATCGAATTCTATCTTTTCGAACAGCAGGACGATTGGGGCAAGCCGCCCACCCCCGTCGACTACGGCACCTACTTCGACCACGTGCCGCGCAGTCCCGGGATGGACTTCCGTCGTGCTGCCGTCAACATGCTTGAGCAGATGGGCATTTCCGTCGAATACTCGCACCACGAGGTCGGACCGGGCCAGAACGAGATCGACCTGCGCTACGCCGACGCGATGGCGACCAGCGACAACATCATGACCTTCCGCACGGTGGTCAAGGAGATTTCGCTGGAGCGCGGCATTCACGCCAGCTTCATGCCCAAGCCTCTTACCGACGAGCCTGGCAGCGGCATGCACACTCACCTGAGCCTATTCGAGGGGGATTCCAATGCCTTCTACGAAGCCGGGCAGGAATTCAACATGTCGCTGATCGCCCGCCAGTTCGCCGCCGGCATCCTCTACCATGCCCGCGAAATCAGCGCAATCACCAACCAGTACGTCAACTCCTACAAACGTCTTTGGGGCGGCAACGAGGCCCCGAGCTACGTCTGCTGGGGCCATAACAACCGTTCGGCACTGCTGCGTATCCCGCAGTATAAGCCCGGCAAGGGCAATTCGGCTCGTATGGAATACCGCGCGCTGGATCCGGTGGCCAACCCGTATCTGGCGTTCTCGGTGCTTCTGGCTAGCGGTCTCGACGGTGTTGAGCAGAAGATGACGTTGTGCGAGCCGACCAGCGACGCGGTCTGGGATCTGACTGACGCCGAACGCAAGGCCATGGGCATCGAGCCGTTGCCGGAGAATCTTGACGAGGCGCTTAAGGTGATGGAGAAGTCCGATTTCGTCGCCGGCGTTCTGGGCGAGCACGTCTTCGAGTACTTCCTGCGCAACAAGCGCCAGGAATGGGACGATTATCGCCGCCAAGTCACCCGCTATGAACTGGAGAAGTTCCTGCCCAAGCTCTAAAAGGGTATGCCCAGCTGCTGTGTCTCGCTGGGTTTCGTTCAGTGGCTATTTATGGCGGTTTCGTTTTATTCGCGCGAGTTCGAGCCGGTTTTGGCATGCCTCATCCGTAAAATTTGATGGAGGGTATTCAAGTTTTAGGCAGTTTGGCGGGGCGAGAAGAAGATGGCAAAGGGATTAGTGCAGGGCAATGCCGGCGAGGCGAAAGCCGATGCGGGGCACGATAAGATGGCTCAACCTGCCGGCCGCCGCTTTTGGAACCTGCCTGTCTTCACGCTGGTGGCCATGAGCTTCATGCTGGGGATGAGTGAATTCATCGTGGTCGGCATTCTGCCCGACATCGCACGCGGGCTTTCCGTTTCCGAGGTCGCAGTCGGCAATCTGGTCTCGATTTTCGCCTTCGTCTATGCCCCGGCCACCCCAATCGGATCCGCTCTGAGCGGCCGTTTCCCGCGTTTCCCAACCCATATGGCGCTTATCGTCGTTTTTATCCTGGGCAATGTCTTATGCGCGGTGGCTACGAATTTCGCGTTTCTGGTGGTGGCCCGCATGGTCATCGCGCTGGTTTCCGGCACGTTGGTTGCGATGTCGATGACCTATTCCGGCGAGGTCACCGATCCGGAGCACCGCACGAAATTCATCGCTTGGGTATTTTCCGGCTTCTCACTTGCCTCCGTTGCGGGCGTTCCTGTGGGTACGTGGCTTGCGGGCGTGTGTGGCTGGCGTTGGACATTCTGGCTGATTGTCGCTTTGAGCGTCGTACTCATGATCCTGATGATTATCGTGTTGCCGCGTAGCGGCCAGATGCAGCATATCGGCTTCATCGCCCAATTCAAGCTTTTCTTCGACCCGCGTATCGATCTGGGTGTCGCCGCAGTCCTATGCGGGGCTGCGGCCAGCTACGTCTTCTATACTTATCTGACGCCCATTATGCGTGACGAAATTCATCTGCCGAAACAATATCTTAGTGTCGGTTTGGTCGTTTTCGGCCTCGCCTGCCTTTGGAGCAACCTTTACGGAGGCAAACTGGCGAACAGGGGCAAAGGCGTTGAACCGTTGGCACGCATCCGGCCCATTTACGTCGCCCAGACTGTGTGCCTCTGCGCCCTACCTCTCGTCCATTTCCTGCCGTGGCTCGGCGTGCCGTTGCTCATCGCGCTTGGCATGCTGATGTACCTGCAGAACTCGGCCTCGCAGGTGCTCTACATGGACGTTGCGGAATCCTCGCACCCCGGCTGCCTCAACCTGGCCTCGTCGCTCAATTCGATGTCATTCAACATCGGCATCGCCCTGGGTTCGGCTGTCGGCGGTTTGGTCAACGGTGCGCTCGGCCTGACTTGGCTCGGCCCGTTCGCCGCCGTTTTCGGTGCATTAGCCGTCGTCGTGACCTGTTTGCTGCGCCGCTATATCAAGTAGTTTTACGGTTGCGTCGCCGCTACTTGCGCGGGTCGCCGAACCAGTTGTTGTAGATCAGAGCGAAGTTGCGGTTGCCGTAGCTGGAGCAAGAGTCTCCCTCGTTGAAGCCCGCTTTCAGTGACGCGGTGTTGGGTTGGTAGGGCGTGTAGACGTAGAGGAGCGCCGTGGCCTGGTTGCGGATGTAGACCTGGGTGCCGCCGCAGCTTTTGTTCGGATGATACTGAACGTAGTTGAGCGTTCCGACGTGGTAGCCGTATTTGCTTTCGTGGGCTTGATAGTACCTGAACCGTTTCGCCGAGCCGTAGACCTGATTGAAGAAGCCGGCATATTGCGGGTCGCAGTCGGCATCGTCCGGGCAGCTCAGGCCCATGGCGGCTTTGTACTGGAAGTCGGTGGGATTGGCCGAGCCGATGAGATGCTGTTCCTTTTGCATTACAGTAAGCAGTACTTTTTCGCTGACGCCGCAAGCCTGCGAGGATTTGTAGATGATGGCGCTCGCAGATTCGCCTTTTGCGCCTTCGTAGGCTTTGCAAAGGCTGTTGGCGGCAATGTCGGTGGTATCGAAGGTCTTGACGGGCAGGCAGTTGGTTGAGGTGCAGTTTGGGCCGTGCTTGATGATGAAGGCTTGTACTTCGGCCTGGCTCATGGCGTCGGCGTTGAAGAACTGCGCGTCGGAGATGATATTGCCAGGGTCGAAATCATATTTCTGGACCAGCTCTTCCTGCCGTTTCTGCGCGTCTGTGACTTCGATATGCCACTGGACCATACGAATGAGCCCCATCACCAGTGCCATTACGCAGATCACTGCGACGATACCACCGAGAACCACACCTACTTTTGCGGGTACGCCGGCCTTGCGCCACTTGCGTTTGCAGGTCGCGATGAATTTGGCAGGGGAGTGGGAACGTTTGCGGGACTTGGAAGATGAGGTCACTTGGCCAATGCTACCGTTCGCCCCTGAAAGTTTTCCTACAGAAAAGTCGGGTTGCGGAAATTGTCATCATGCAATGCTATCTGCCGTCTAGGGAGTCATAATGGCCGAACGAAACGAATCAATCAGGGTAATCGTTTACAGTCTTGGACTCCGGCGATTTATCTGGCCAGTAAGACGGACAGATGGCAGTAAACACCGTTCAAGCAACGATGATTATAGGCGATTAGTCCAACAGCTTGCGGATGCGTTTGAGACTGGCGGGGGACTTCGTGCCCAGTTCCTGCGCCCACAGGGAGACGTAGAATTCCTCGAGCATCCAGCGGGCCTGCTCCACCTGCTTGCCGAATTGCTCGCGTCGGGGACCGGCGGGTTCGGCTTTCAGTTTTTCTTCGGCTCTCGTCACCAAGTCCTTGGCCTCATCGGCCTCCCATGCCCAACGGACGTCACGGTTCTTGTCGGTTTTGGCCTTTTCCAAGCGCATCAGGTCGGCGTGCAGGTAGCGTTCGATGTTCGGCAGCGCTTGTGGCGGGGTCGAACCCACGAAAACTGGGTAGACGAGCGTGGCGATATGCTCGCGGACCGATTGCAGCACGGCCAGCATGGTGAGGTCGGCTTTGCCGCCCACCGCCGAATCGACGGCCGCATAGCGTTTGAGAATGGCGATGACGTCATGAGCCACGGCGTAGACCGTGTCTTCGAAAGTCTGCGTCACCCCGCTTACGGCCTCAGCCAGAGCGTTGTCATCGGCAAGCTTGTCGATATGGGGAAGCAGACGTTTGACGGCCGCTAGCTCAAGGTCATCGACCAAGAGTTTCGTGGACTTGTAGGGCGCGCTGGCTAGCATCAGCGCCTCGTTGCCAAGCCAGCGTGAGGAAATGCGGTCTTCGGGCAGTTTCAGCTTTTCGTATGCCGCTTGCCAGAGCATTTCGGCTCGCGAAACCGTGGTGGCACCGGCTTTGTTCAGAAGGTTCGCCTGTGCGACCACCTTGCCCTGCGACTTGGCCTTGCTAGCCTGTCGCTCCACGGTTTTCCGAGCGCTGGCCTGAGCTTGACGGGCGAACTTACGTTGCAGCTCGACAAGCGATTTGCCCGTGCCGAGCACCCGATAACGTTGTGCCTTGCCGTGCCGCTGGGCCCGGAATGTTGCGTCATCGATGATCGTCGGAGTATTGGCGGTATTGTCCGGATTATTCTGTCCTGATTGGGCGTTGGCGTTGTTCTTTCGGGAATTCGAAGCGGAACTGTTTGCGTACTTATTGTAGGGAATCGCTGAGTTGCTGGCATCGGCGGCATCAACGTGGTTGCGGTCGCCTTTGCTGTTTCGTTTGTTGCTGCGCCGGTCCTTACTGGGTGCCGGTGGCAATGGTTCCTCGACGCTGAACGCGACGCGCAGATACGGTGAAAGCTTGTCGAGCTGGTCGTTGTTGAAGTCTTCGGGGTGGATGGTCGCGTTGACGCTGGTGATGGCGGCATAAGTGAAGGCGTGAGCGAAGTCGGGCCAACGTGTGGTGCCGGTCGCATCGTCTATTGGCGGTAAGCTTGGCTTGCCCTCAGAACCCGATCCGGGAAGGTCGGGGTAGCGCTCGTCAATAGCGGCGCGGATGCTGCGGGCCGTGTCGGGCGCGGGTACGAACTGGACGCGCAGCGACTTCGGCAGCGACTTGATATAGCCCAGAATAAGCTCGTCCAGAAGTCCCGGCACGTTCCAAGTGAACTGCTCGGGAGTCAGGCGGGACAGGGCCTTGATGGGGATATGCACGGTTACGCCGTCGGCGGGGTCGCTGGGGTTGTAGATATAACTCAAGCGCAGGTCGATAGGGGTACCGTCGGTTCCGAGCGTGTGCCATTGGTCGGGGTAATCGCGCAAGTCCACGGATTCGTGCGATTGCAGGCGCTCGACCTTGTCCGGGTCGAAGTCGAGCAGGTGTGGCTGCGTCTGGTGGATGGACTTGACCCATTTGCCGAGGTCGGCGACGCTGGTCACGTCAGCCGGAATGACGGCGTTGTAGAAGTCGAACAGATCTTCGTCACTGACGCTATCGGAAATTTGGCGGGTGCGGTTGGTGTCGTCCACCGCGTCCTGAAGAATGTCTCGGTTGGCCTCGACGAAATCGTCATAGGAGAAACGCTGCTGGATATCGCCTTCGACCAATCCTTGACGAATCAGAAAGTCACGGGCTTCGGGAGGATTGATACGACCCCATTGCACCGGCCGGTCCTGGACGATGGGCAGGCCGTAGAGCAGCACCTTCGAACTGGCGATGGCGCTGCCGCGCGAGCCCGACCAATGGGGCTCGGCGTAGGTGACGCGGGTGAGGCTTCCTGCCAATGGTTCGGCCCACGCCGGATCGATGGCAGCGGAATAGCGCGCCCACAGGCGTGAAGTTTCGGTCAGGTCGGTCGCCATTACCCACGGCGGGGTGGACTTGGCCACCGACGAGGCAGGGAAGAGCGCGAACCGTGTGCCGCGCGCACCTTGGTACTCGTTCTTTGATTGCTTGGCCGCACGTTTCATGGCTCGGGCTTTTGCTGCACCCTTGAGGCCGGAGAAGTCCGAGGCTTTGGGCTCGCGCACCACCTGCATGCCCATCATCGAGAGCAGACCGGCGAGCATGGAGGAGTGGATGCCCTGCGAATCCCACGAGCAGCACAAGGCATGAGCCGCCTGCTGATTGATCGGCAACATGAGGATTTCCGGTGCCGGACGCGAAATAGGGGCGGGCTTGCCCACCTTGAAATGCATCTGCCGGCACATCTGCCGCAGCTGGGAGACGAGGTCGCGCCATTGGCGCAGGCGAATGAAGTTGAAGTATTCGGACTTGCAGATTTTGCGCAGCTTGGCGTTGCCGGTGTGGTTGCCGTCGTTGCCTTCGTTAGGGCCGAAAATATGGTCCCATATATTGAGCGCGGTCAGAAAATCGCTGGTCTCGTCGGCGTAGCGGTTGTGAACGCGGTCGGCTTCAGCACGGATTTCGTCGGGCCGTTCACGCGGGTCCTGCAGGCTGAGGAAGGCGACGATGACCAGCACTGCGGCGAGCGTGTTGGGCGTGGCTTTTTGCGCGGCCTCGAGGATCATACGGCCCAGCCTGATATCGATGGGGATGCGCGAAAGTTGACGGCCGGTGTGGGTCAGGCGCACCTCGCCGTGCTTGCGCGCGATGGCCTTGAGCTCGGTCAATTCGTTGAAGCCGTCGGAGACGGAACGGGTGTCCGGCGGATCGATGAAGCCGAAATGCGTTACGTCGTCGGCCGTGCGCGCAACGCCCACCGACAGCATATGTAGTACAACAGCCCCAAGCGAAGTGCGCAGGATCTCCGGCTCGGTGAAGCGTGGGCGGGATTCGTAGTCGTCCTTGGAGTAAAGGCGGATGGCGATGCCGTCGGCGATACGTCCGCATCGGCCGCTTCGCTGGTCGGCGCTGGCCTGGCTGATGGCCTCAATCGGCAGACGCTGCACCTTGGCGGATTTGGAATATCGCGAGATACGCGCTTCGCCGGGGTCGACCACGTAACGGATGCCGGGTACGGTCAGCGAGGTCTCGGCCACGTTGGTGGCGATGACGATGCGCTGGTGTGTATGGTGCTCGAAGACGCGGTGCTGTTCCTTGGAAGACAGGCGGGCGTAGAGTGGTACGATTTCCAGTGCGTCCGGGCGACGCATATCGGCGGCACGGGGGCCGAAATGGTGGCGGATGGCATCTTCGTATTCGTGGATGTCGCGCTCGCCGGAAGCAAAGACCAGGATATCGCGCGGCCCGCGGTCGTGCGAGGAATGGATGACCAGCTCGGCACAAGCTCGTGCCACGGCTCGGGGCATATCTTCGCTGCCGGTGTTGCTGAAGCTGTTGCCGGAACCATTGCGGCTGTCGGCTCCCGGAATCTCGCCGTTTTCATTGGGTAGCGACCCATCGGCAAATCCCGGCACATGCCGCATCAGCGCGGGCATGCCGCCCAGTGGCTCGTAGACGATTTGCACGGGGTAGGTGCGTCCGGAGACTTCGATGACGGGCACTTTCGTGTGCAGCGCGTCCTCGAAATGCTCTTTGAATTTCACCGAGTCTATGGTGGCCGAAGTGATGATGAGCTTCAGATCGCGGCGCTTCGGCAGCAACGCGGTCAGGTAGCCGAGCAGGAAGTCGATGTTGAGGCTACGTTCGTGCGCCTCGTCGATGATGATGGTGTCGTAACGCGAAAGCCGCGGATCGTGCTGAATCTGAGCCAAAAGAATGCCGTCAGTGACGATGCGCAGACGTGTTTTGGGTGAGCTTTTGTCGGTGAAGCGGACCTGATAGCCGATTTCCTCGCCGAGCTTCACACCCATTTCGTCACAGATGCGTTCGGCTACGGTACGTGCGGCCAAACGGCGCGGCTGGGTGTGTACGATCTGATGGCCGTGGGTGCCACGGCCCATCTCCAGAAGCATTTTCGGAATCTGGGTGGTCTTGCCCGATCCGGTCTGTCCGGAGACAATGACGACCTGCGAATCCCGCACCGCGCGCTGGATCTCGTCGCGCGCGGCGCTAACCGGCAAGTCTGAAGGATAATGGTATTTCATGTGTTTCTCTATTGTACGCACATCCAAACGGGGACATTGAAAAACAGGCGAGCAGCATCGTACCAATCGTTTCCAAAGTGCCTTTTGGATGTGCGGGTTTGTCAGTGCTTTACTTCGATGACACGGTAGCCTTTGGAACTCGCATATTTCGATACCTGATAATCGTCGCCGAGCTCGGCCGAAAGCCACCTGATCAGCGAATCGCTGCCGAGGTTTTTCTGCACGACAAGATAGGCGTATCCGCCGGCCGTAAGCCGCGGAAGCCAAGCCATAAGTAACGTATGCAGTTCGTCCTTGCCCACGCGAATCGGTGGGTTCGACCAGATGAGGTCAAAGGTGAGGTCAGCCGGCATATCCGAGGCCTTTACTGTGTGGATGCGCTTGGCTAGCCCCAATTTCTCTGCATTGGTTTTCGTCAGTTCCAGCGCACGTTCGTTGATGTCAAGTGCCCAGATATCGGCCTTTGGAGACTCCAGCCCAAGTGCCAATGCGATCGGTCCCCAACCGCAGCCGATATCGAGAAAAGTCCCGTTTTCCGGCACTTCCGGCGCATGCCGTAGCAGCACGGAAGTCCCAAGATCCAGACGATGCCCCGAAAACACCCCGTTGGAAACCTCGACATCCACGTCATGCCCACGCAAAGAAACGTGCAGGTTCCGCCGCACGTCGCGCGAGGCCGGTTCCGCCGTAAAATACTGTTCTGCCGATTGGTGTTCGGCATCCGTTCGTTCCTGTTGCTTTCCTGCTGTTTCGCTCATCATGCCCCGTCAGATTTTTGTTTTTTCGGCCTTCGGCTGTGCCGCAATAATAGGTTTCCAATATTAGTGGCATACCGGAACAGTGAAACGCGTTCACCTCACCGAATATGCTTGGATAAAGATGGATTTTCAACTATCGAAAGGTTGATTTATTGGCAACAAACGACGGGCGTAAGGACGTTCAGGCTGAGCATGGTGAACGTGGCGAGCAGAACGAGGTGCTGGGACGTAAGTCCGACATCCTGCAGGAGCAAAGCGATGGCCGCGCTCCCGGGGTCGAGGAGTGGAACGAACGCGAGTCGCGCAACGAGCTCAAGCATGTCACCGGCTTGGGTGAGATGCAGGATGAGACGGATGTCGAATACCGCAAGGTCCGGCTTGAGCGCGTCGTGCTGGTGGGGGTGTGGTCGAACGTAGACACCACCATCGAGCAGGCTGAGGAATCGTTGCGAGAGCTGGCGGCGCTTGCTCACACGGCCGGTGCTGTGGTCTGCGATGGTGTATTGCAGCATCGTCTGAAGCCCGACGCCGCCACTTACGTCGGCCGGGGCAAGGCCAAGGAGATTGCCGGTATCGTCGCACAATGCGAAGCCGATACGATCATTGTCGACGGCGATCTGGCACCGAGCCAGCGTCGTGCGCTTGAGGACGCCACCAAAGTCAAAGTGGTCGATCGCACGGCCGTCATTCTTGACATTTTCGCGGCTCATGCCACCAGTCGCGAAGGCAAGGCACAAGTGGAGCTGGCGCAGCTGGAATACATGCTTCCGCGTCTTCGTGGTTGGGGCGGATCGCTTTCCCGTCAGGCCGGTGGTCAGGCTGCCGGCGTCAACGGCGGCATCGGTTCCCGCGGCCCGGGCGAGACACAGATCGAGATGGACCGTCGAGTCATCCGCACCCGCATCGCACGCCTCAAGAAGCAGATTCGGGCCATGGCTCCGGCCCGTGAGGTCAAACGTGGTTCCCGCCATCGCTATGGCCTGCCTACGGTTGCCGTGGTCGGCTATACCAATGCCGGCAAGTCCTCGTTGGTAAACCGTCTGACGAACTCCGGTGAGCTGGTCGGCAATGCGCTGTTTGCAACCCTCGATACGGCCGTCCGACGCGCCAAAGCTGCCGACGGACGTCTTTATGCCTACGTCGATACGGTCGGTTTCGTGCGTCGTCTGCCCACCCAGCTGGTCGAGGCGTTCAAATCCACGCTTGAGGAAATCGGCGAGGCCGATGTCATCTTGCATGTAGTCGATGCCTCCACCACCGACCCGTTCGCCCAGATCGAAGCGGTCAACGACGTGCTCGTCGGCATCGACGGCGCAACCGACATCCCACGCATTCTCGCCTTCAACAAGGCCGACCAGGTCGACCAGGGCACGCTCGATCGTCTGCACAACATCCGTCCTGACGCACTTATCGTCTCTGTGGCCGACGAAAGGGGCTTGGACGACCTGCGTGAGACTGTGGAAAAGGCGTTGCCCGTCCCACAGGTGCATGTCGAGGCGCTGCTGCCGTATAGCGACGAGGCAGGGTCACTGCTTTCGCGCATTCGTGAGTACGGCAAAGTGACCAAAGAGGATTACCGGGCCGACGGTGTGGCGCTGGAGGCGGATGTCGATTCCCGGCTTGCCGCCCAGGTCATGGAGTTGGCTATCGGCTAGGTGCGCCGGTTCCATTTTGTGATCAGACGTTTTCTGAGAGCGATGGCAACGGCAACCAGACTAAGGGCCAGAAGGATGCCGGGTATTCCGATGGCTGTCAATGTACTGCCGGTGAGTGGCAGAGCCGAGACTCCTCCCGCGCCTTGTGCGGCGACGATTTTGGCGGGAACCGAGGCGCTGTAGTCGCCGTTGGCGTTTTTCGCTTTGGCGGTGATATCGCCGGTGCCGTGTGTTTGCGCTTCGGATCCCGCGATGCTCCATTTCCCGTCTGATCCGGTGGTCGTTTCGCTAGTGGTATGGTCCGGCCAGGTGACAGTGACGGTGTCGCCGGCTTCCGGCTGCCCTCCCTGATGGTCGAGAACGGCTCCCGAAACGTCCTGGCCCACGCTGAATTGGGCGTGGTCGAAGGAGACCACCGGCTTCACCGCTCTGCTGGACCATTGGACGTAGAAGGTCATCGGTTCCAGCACGTAGAGGGTGTCTCCAGGATGGTATTCGGTGCCGCTGCCATCGGCTTCGGTGTTCCAGGAAACCGCTTGGTCGCTGGGTTTGGAGACTCTCGTGAAATCCGGAATCTCCAGCAGCTGGCCTTCCTGTGTTGTGGTGATGTATCCTCCGCTACCGCCGTTCGGGTCGAAGGTAAGACGGGCGGGTTGGGCATTCCTGTAGACGCCGGCAGATGCCGTGCCTCCTTGGTTGATGCGTGTGACCAGGTCAGAACTATTCCCGACCGCGAATCCCTCGGAACCGGGCGTGATGGTCGTGCCGTTGCCATCGCTCAGATGCAGCCATGAGAGCGGGGCGCTGAGTGTGAAGTACTGGAAGGCTTCCGAGCGGAAACGGGTATAGGGGCCCACGGTAAGGTTGTTGAAGAAGGGGAGGTTCATGAACATCTTGTACATGTTCGTGACGTTTCGTGTGTCCCAGCTTGACGCATTGAGGTTTTTAAGATTGCCGAGATGCCTCGTCGGATAGAAGTCCACTCCGAACATGTCGGACATATCTGTCACCGAACTTGTGTCCCAGCCGCTGGCGTCCAATGTTTCCAGCTTCGTTTCATAGAACATGTAGGACATGTTGGTGACCTTGCCAGTTTTCCAATTATGCACATCGAGGGTGGTTACGCCCGAGTTCGCGAACATATAGCTCATATCAGTGACGTTGTTTGTGTTCCACTGGCCGATATCGAGTGTGGTCAGTGACCGGGTGGAATCGAACATATCGCGCATGTTGGTGACGTTGCCCGTCTTCCATCCGCTGATTGGCAACGCTCCGAGATCATAATCGCGATCGAACATGCTGTTCATGGCCTTGACGTTATGAACATTCCAATTGGCGACCGGTAGTGATGTAATGCAAAAAAGGCCGGCGAAGGCACGTGACATGTCGGTGACGTCGCTGGTGTCCCAGCTTCCGATGCCGGATAAAGTCTGTAGGGAAAGATTTTCGGCGAATATGCCCTGCATGTTGGTGACGTTGGGTGTGTCCCATCCGGAGAGGTCAAGAGAAACGAGTTGCCTCCGATTGTTGAATGCGTCGAGCATGTCGGTGACGTGGCTGGTGTCCCATCCGGAGAGGTTCAATGAGGTGAGTTTGTCGTCGTCGTGGCCCGTTGAGAAGATGCCGCGTATGGTCTTGAGGCTGTGGGTATCCCAATTGGAGAGGTCCAAGGATGTGAGTGAAGACACGCTGTAGAACGTACTGTTCATGTTGGTGACATTACCGGTATGCCAACCGTGGATATCGAGGGCGGTCAGCGAGGAATCGAACTGGAACATCTCTTCCATACTGGTGACTCGGCTGGTGTTCCAGTTTTTCAGATTGAGCGAGGTGAGATGTACATCGCCGGTGAACATGTCTCGCATGTCGGTGCTGGCGCTGACGTCGATTTTGGAGGCGTCCAAGTCCGTCAGGGAACGCATATCGTAGAACATGTATTCGGCGGCTTTTCCTTCGGATTTTAACGAACCCGAACCGCTGAAGGTCAGTGAGCGCACCGAATCCATCTTGAAGAACAGCCCGCTTTTGTTATAGCCGAAGTCATGTGAACTGGTAACGCTCAGAGGTCCGTCGATGACGATGGACGTCACTCCTTCCCCGGGGTCGCTGTTCTTTTGCCAGGGAATGTCGTAAACCTCGTCGCTGGGATGTATGTCGGGCGAGCTTCCGCCGGAGAGATGAAGCGTGCACACTTTGCTGCCATCCGTCGCGACGCCATCGTCGGTGATGCTCCACGTCACGCTTCCCCACATGGCAGGCCCGCTGGGCACGCATGCCGGCGTGGGTGATTTTCTCTCGAAAGACGGATTGGATTGCGGGGAGACGGAAGGCGGGGTTCGCTTTTTCTTGGTGGCTGGGTTTTCTTCTTGCGCTTCGATGTGCGTAGAGGGGCTCGAAGCCTCGGGTGTGCTTGACGCCTGCGTTGCCGCGGCCTGGGAGATGGTGGCCAGTGTGAGCATGGCTGTTACGGCCACGGCACATATGGTGCGGATATTGGTGCGCATTGCGTAAGACCCTGTTCGCTCGAAAGAAAATTACCTCATAATAATTTTAATTTAATATAGATAATCTGTTGGACAAGGACTTTCGATCTCAATGATAATTTAGACTGTTTTCTCCTCACTTTTGGAAGCCGAAGGGGGGCAAGTTCGAAACTGTGACGAATTTCAAATTTATGTAGGCCGTCTGCTAAAATGAAGTAAGCCACAAATTCCGTTTTGGTGCCGATTTCGGTTCGGCAGGGCGGTAACCACCGGTACTGGGGGACGTGCAAATGACTCGTTCACGGGTTGTGTCGGTCAAGGTTTGCGGCGATCACAATGACGAGATGCATGGCGCTGCTATACTGCCGCGTTCCAGCATGCCCGCATAGCTGTGTGAAAGAGGATCGAACATATGCCACAACTTACCGAGTCGGTTATTGTTCCTCTTCGGCACACCCATTTTGAAAGGGCTCAATCATATGTCCAATTCGATTAAACCAACCAAGCTTGCCATCATCGGAGCCGGGGCCGTCGGCTCCACACTTGCCTTCGCCGCCGCCCAGCGCGGCGTCGCCCGCGACATCGTGCTCGAAGACATCAACAAGGAGCGCGTCGAAGCCGAAGTCCTCGATATGCAGCACGGCTCCAGCTTCTACCCTTCCGTCTCCATCGACGGTAGCGACGATGTGGAGATCTGCCGCGACGCCGATATGGTGGTCATCACCGCGGGCGCCCGCCAGAAGCCGGGCCAGACCAGGCTCGACCTCGCCAGCGCGACCATCAACATGATGAAGTCCATCGTTCCCGGCGTCATCAAGGTCGCCCCGAACGCCATCTACATGCTCATCACCAACCCGGTCGATATCGTCACCTACGTGATGCTGAAGCTCTCCGGTCTACCCGCGAACCAGATCTTCGGCTCCGGCACCAACCTGGACACGGCCCGCCTTCGTTTCCTTATCGGCCAGCAGACCGGCGTCAACGTCAAGAACGTGCACGCCTACATCGCCGGTGAGCACGGCGATTCCGAAGTGCCGCTGTGGGCTTCGGCCACCATCGGCGGCGTGACCATGTGCGACTGGAAGGCATTGCCCGGGCACGAGCCGCTCGACGCCGCCAAGCGCGAGGAGATCCACCAGGAAGTCAAGAACGCCGCCTACCGCATCATCAACGGCAAGGGCGCCACGAATTTCGCCATCGCCATGTCCGGTGTCGACATCATCGACGCGGTCCTGAACGATTCCAACCGCGTGCTGCCGGTTTCCTCGCTGCTGCAGGACTTCCACGGCATCTCCGACATCTGCATGTCCGTGCCGACTCTGGTCAACCGTTCCGGTGTCAACTCCCACATCAACACGCCGCTTTCCGACCACGAACTCGCGGAATTGCGCCGTTCGGCCGACACGTTGAAGGAAACCGTCGCGCAGTTTGGGTTCTGATCTTCGGCTGTTGATCGTTTAGCGATAAACACGTGGAATGCCGCTTCTGCTTCTTGTAAAGCAGGCGGCATTCGTGATTTCTATAGATGTTTGGTCAATAACTTTTCTTGTCCGTTGGGTGAGACGGAAACTTCAAGAAAATATGCGTCGTGTACAGTAGCCCTAATTCACGCCAGAACCTCTACGTGCGATGTAGCTGTTCAATGATGTACGTCTAGATGTTTATAGGAAGGCGTGTGCGAGATGGAGGTGGATTATGCTGAAAACCGTCATATTTGCGTTGTTGCCGATACTTGTCACCATGTTGCTTGGCGCTTTTGCCGCCAAACGTGGCGATTTTGATAGTACTGATAGCAGCAGGCTCATCAAATTCGTCATGAATTATGCTCTCCCCATGCACGTTTTCGGTGGTATCTGGGCCACCAAACGCAAATTGATAGTGGAGGATATCCCGCTGGCATTGTGGATGCTGGGCGCCATGCTCGTGTCTTATTTCCTGCTCTATTTCATCTATTGGAAAATCATCAAGAACCAGAGTGGGCTTTCTGCACTCCGTGCGCTTTCGGTGGCCGACCCCTCAATTCCCTTCATCGGTTCCGCGGTGCTTCCCCTCTTCTTTGACGAGAGTATCAGCGCCATCGACATCGGCATCGCCAGTCTTATCATCAATGTGATTCTGGTCCCGTTCGTCTTCGAGGCGCTTGCTGCGGATGTCAACAAAGAGAACGGTCCAAAGATTTCCGTTGGCAAACGGTTGGTGAAAGGGCTTAAGAAACCGCTGGTGCTTGCGGCGTTCCTCGGTTTCATCCTTTCCATTTGCGGTTGGTCGATGCCCAGCGTTCTCGAGCCCACGTTCACGGTGCTTGGCAAGACGGCGGGCGGTGTTGCTATGTTCGCCACTGGCATCGTGCTCGTGACCCGCAAGATCTCCTTCAACCCGCATGTCTGGCTGACCGTGGGTCTGAAGAACATTGTCTATCCTGCCATTATCTGGGTACTGATGGTCGCCACGGGTATGCCCAGCGAGCTGACGCGCATCGTCGTGATCACCATGGCCATCCCCACCGCCACACTGCCCACGAATCTGGCCATCGATTACGGCATTCACGAATCGGAGATGGCTTCGACGCAGTTCCTGAGCACAGTGCTTTCGTTTATTACCCTGAGCTGTGCGATGCTGTTGCTGCAGTAGCGCAAATTGTTGGTTTGAGTTGGTTTCTGGCGTTTTGCCGGCGGTATTCAGAGCATATTTGACGATGAAAAAGATTGTCGGTTTCAGTGTCAAAGAAAAATGAAATGCACAATATTGTGCGACCTGCTTGTTCTTCGGCTCTGAGCCGCAAAACCCAACTCCCGCTTAGGTTTTCATGCGTATAGTGTCACCAGTAACGAGACATGTTTGACGCGTGAAAATTGTGTCTGCGTCAAGCGACGGAAGCTGAAGGGAATTTGATTCTGGCTTCGTTGAAGTGATGGATCGGGCAGGGAGAGGATATGGCTTCGCAACATCAGGAAACCGAAACGCAGATAGTCAAAGGCACCCAATCCGTGGATGGCCAAGGCAAGGCGAAGGAACACCAGAGCAGACTGATGGTGACGCTGGGGCTTACCCTGACGATTTTCGTGGTTGAGGTTGTTGGTGCCATTATCACTGGCTCTCTCGCGCTCCTGGTTGATTGTGCTCATATGTTGACCGATGTCGCTGTGCTCACCGCTTCCACGATTACCGCCATACTGATGCGCAGACAGCCCGACAAAGAACGGACCTGGGGCTGGGCGCGGCTCGAGCCGATCACCGCAGGCCTGGGTGCATTGATTCTGATGGCCGTGGGTGTCTACGCGTTGATCGAAGCCGTGCTGCGTTTGGCAGGCGTCTCCGGTGAAGAGGTGCAAAGTGTCGGCATGCTGCTGGGATTCGGCATTCTCGGTCTGGTGTTCAATCTCATTTCCGTCTTCGTTCTTTCCGGCCAGCACAAAGACAACATGAACATGCGCGCCGCATTCCTGGAGACTATGAACGATGCGCTTGGCTCGCTTACCGTAGTGGTTTCGGCCGTCGTCATCATGACTACCGGTTGGCACGGTTTCGATGCCGTCGCCGGTGCAGTCATCGCGTTGCTGATTGTGCCAAGGGCCTTCGTGCTGATGAAAAACGCGGTTAAGGTATTGCTTGAGGAGACACCTGAAGGCTTGGACTTGGACGAGGTCCGCGAGCATATGAAAAACGTCGACCACGTCATCGATGTTCATGATGTGCACGCCTCGACGGTGGCCACCGGTATGCCGATTCTGACGGCTCACGTCGTGGTGGAGCCGGGTTTGACGATGGCCCAGGGCGCCGATATCCTGCATCAGTTGCACACCTGCCTGACCGACCACTTCTCGGTTTCGATTCCCCACACCACCTTCCAGTTGGAACCGCAAGGCTTCAGCCAGGCCCAAAGCGAGAAGATTCATCGCTGAATCTGCAGTGATATCGGGTGGAAACGATAGTGGTTCAGATCTTGCGCAGGACCGTAACGACCTTGCCCATTACCTTGGCGTAGGTGCCGTCGATGGGGGAGTAGGCCGGGTTGTGCGGCATCAGCCAGACATGGCCGTGGTCCTTCTGGAAGGTCTTGACCGTTGCCTCACCGTCGAGCAGGGCGGCCACGATATCGCCGTTTTCGGCCGTCTCTTGTTCGCGCACCACCACGAAATCGCCGTCGCAAATGGCGGCGTCGATCATGGAATCCCCATGGACCTCGAGCATGAAAAGGTTGCCGTTGCCGGTAAGGCGTTCCGGCAGCCTCATCACGTCGTCGACATGTTGCTCGGCGGTGATGGGTGTGCCTGCGGCGATGCGGCCGACCAAGGGAATGTCGTGCGATTGGGCGATGGCTTCATCTGTTTCATCTTGCGAGCCGAACGGAAGAACGGTGGAGGTGCGAGTGGTTTCACGGATATTCGCTTCGTTTTCCACCAGTTCGATGGCGCGTCCCTTGTTCGCGTTCATCCTGATATAGCCTTTGTCTTCGAGGACCTCGAGCTGGTGCTTGACCGACGAGGGGCTTTTGAGACCGGCTTGCTCACCTATCTCTCGAAATGAAGGGGCGAAACCGTAACGGGAAACGTGCCTGCGTACCGCATCGAGAACTTTGCGTTGCCGGTCTGTCAGCTGCTGGTTTGGGGTAGCTTGGGCGAAGTCGCCATGCGGATTATGGATAGGTGGAAGGCTGCTCACGTTAGTTCCTTTCGGCGTTTGACTTACAGCATAACTCATTTTCCTTTGAAAATCAAACAGATGTTCGATTTCGCTTTGCTTTTTTCGAACAAGTGTGCCAATATAGAACAAACGTTCGTTAGTACAAATGTTCTAAGGAGTGCAGAGATGAGTGAAAAAGGCAGTGGTTGCAAGGCCCGGAGTGCAGCAAATCGTCATCGCATCATGCGCAACAGGGTTGTTGCAGCACTTGCGTTGGCCGTCGTCGTATTCTTCGGCTGGCAGGCGGTCGCCCCGCATGTCGCCAATTCGGCAACCGGAGACGCCGATGTAGTCAGCTATACGGTTCGTCCCGGCGACACGTTGTGGTCGTATGCCCAGCAGATCACCCCGGAAAACAAGAATGTCGGAGACACAGTTGCCGAAATCATGGATCTGAACCGGTTGGATTCGGCTCAATTACAACCGGGCCAGAGGATCATGGTTCCTGAAGAGGCATGAATCCTCGGCTCTGCTCGTTTGTTTCGTCAGACGCCGGGGCAAGGATCCAACGCAGGTGCATATATTCGGCAGGTTAGGTTTTCGCCAGAGGCTGCGTTTGGCGTCAAGTAGGTAATCGAGTGTGAATATGTCTCGATGCAGACACACTGTTCTCCCGACCTCTGGATAAGGTGACAATATGCATTGTCCTTTTTGCCAGAATAATGACACGAAAGTAGTCGATACGCGTATCAGCGAAGATGGTCATTCTATCCGACGCAGACGCGAATGTCCTGAATGCGGCCGCAGATTCACCACGGTTGAGACAACGATGCTTCTGGTCACCAAGCGTTCCGGCAATTTGGAGCCCTTCGATCGTCAGAAGGTCATCGACGGGGTGTGCAAGGCATGTCAGGGCAGGCCTATTGATGAAGATGCGCTGAAACAGTTGGGGCAGCAGGTCGAGGAGGATTTGCGCAGTCAGGGTTTGGCACAGGTGAAATCCGAGGATATCGGCAAAGCCATCCTCAAGCCGTTGCGTGAACTCGACGAGGTCGCCTATCTGCGTTTCGCCAGCGTCTACCAGAATTTCAACGGACTGTCTGATTTTCAGAAGGCCATCGACGATTTGAAACAAGACAAGGCCACTTCTGGCAAATAGCATATTGAAACCAACAAGATTCCTCCATACATGGGCAACATACGTGAACAACCGTTGCAATCCTACATTTTGAAATTTTGGAATGAAAAGATTTCAACGGTTTTCTGTTGCTCTAGGCCGGCTGCGCAGTAAGTGAGTTTTAGCGCAGTACGGCTATGCTGCGACAGTTTGGTTCTGTCGTCGAACTGTCACAGCATATTCATGTCAATACTGGTTGTCCTTTGAGGTTTTATATATCGAGCAGGCTTTTGTCGTTTTCGGTTTCGATGATGACAAGTCGTTGTGTCGGGCGAGTCAGAGCCACGTAAAGATCGGCTGCACCTGAGAGTCGTGATGGCGCGTCTTGGGCGATTTTACCGGGTTGTACAAGAACCACGGCGTCGTATTCCAAGCCTTTGATCATCTGAGTGTCACAGACACTCAAAGGAGCATCGCTCAGAGACCCTTCAAGACTGGCGTTTGCAGCTGTCTGGTCGTCCTGCCCGTCGATTCCCATCAGTTTCGAGGCGAGGGCCTCGCCCTTGATTGCCAGCAAACGAGCGTAAAGATTCTGCCGTATGGCTGTATTCAACGAGTCGGATGCAATGACTGCGACCCGTCCGGTTCCGTCATCGGAAATGAACTGCCGTACCAAGTCCAGCGTTTCATCGCCGATGGTCTGCAAAATGTGGGCCTCGGAAGCCTCTTCATCTCCTATATTCACGCGTTTCACCGAATCGGCCATCGTTCGCACGCCCTTGGTGGTCGACACGTACAGTCCCTCGTCTTCGGCGAAACGGGTGGCCAGCTGCGAGACTTCCTGTGGGTTGCGATAGTTGATCGTCAGCTCTTTGAGGTCCCAGCCGTCAGTTCCGAACAGGCGGTCCATGGTCTTCTCCCAGCGGCGGGTTCCGCCCAGAGCGGAGGTCTGGGCCACGTCGCCCACGATGGTGAATGAACGCGAGGGACAGCGGCGCATCAGCATCCGCCAATCCATGGCCGTCAGCTCCTGAGCCTCGTCGATGACGATATGCCCGTAGGTCCATTCGCGGTCAGAGCCGGCCTTCTGGGCCACGGCTTCGGCGTCCAGTCCGTTGATGTTGTCGACCAGCGTGGAGGAGGTGACGATGCCCGAACCGATTCCGGCTTGAGCCAGCGTGTCCTTGGCGAACTGTTCCTCTTCGGCTCGTTTGGCCTTGGCGGCCACTTCACGGGCTGAGACTTTCGGGTCGGGCCCGAGCAGCTCCATGGCCTCGTCGAGCAGCGGGATGTCGGAAACGGTAAGCGGGGAGTGCTTCGGTCGAGTCAGCGCCTTGATATCGGCGTCGGTAAGCCATGGGGCGAATCGGCGCAGCTGTGCGGGCTTGGCGAAAAGCTGGTCGATAAGCCATGGGGCGTTCATGGGCAACCAGGCCAAGTTCAGCGCCTTGCGAATCTCGTCATGCATTTTCAGCTGCATTGCCGCATCGGAGATTTCCGACTGTTCCGGCGTATAGTCAAGGTTTTCGACGTACCGGTTGCGCATGGCGCTCAAAACGCTGCGCACAAAGGTCTCTCTGGCCTTGTTATGCGGGGAATGTGTGCGCTTGGCATCTTCCAGTGCCTGTATGATATCGCTTTTGCGCATGGGCACATCCATGCCGTTGACACGAACCGTCGGCAGGTGCTTGGGGACGCGTTCGCGGGCGGCGACGGCATTGGCGATGGCGCTGGCCATGCGTGCCTCACCTTTCAGCTGCGCGGCCCGAGGTGAATCCATTTTCTGAGCGGCAAAGCCCGGCACCAGGTCGCCGATGGTGCGCGAAACGACGCCCGTCTCACCCAACGAGGGCAGCACCTGGTTGATATAACGCAAAAAAGCGGAACTCGGCCCCACCACAAGAACGCCGGAGCGTTCGAGCCTGCGCCGGTGAGTGTAGAGAAGATAGGCTGCGCGATGCAGCGCCACGGCGGTCTTGCCTGTTCCCGGTCCGCCCTGCACCACGATCGCGCGGTCCATCGGCGCACGGATGATACGGTCCTGCTCGCCTTGGATGGTGGCTACGATATCGGTCATTTTGCCGGTGCGTTTGGAATTGAGCGAGGCGATCAACGCACCTTCGCCGGTCAGCGTCCCGGCCTGTTGAGCCTCGTCGACCTGTCCGGAGTTGACGTCGAGTACCTCGTCCTCGATGCCTACGACCTTTCGGAAATTCAACGTGATGTGCCGACGCATGACGATGTCGCCGTGATGGGATGGCGTGGCTTCGTAGAACGGCCGTGCGGCCTCAGCCCGCCAGTCGGTCAGAATCGGCTCGTGGTTTTCGCTGGAAAGTCCCATGCGCCCGATGTAGCGTTTTTCGCCCTTGTCGCTGTCGATGCGTCCGAAAACCAGCCGGTCTTCGACGCCGCGCAACTGGGTGAGCCTGTCCTCGTACATCGTGGCAAAGGAATCCCGTTCGGTGCGCATGGTGGGGGAACCATGGGCACCGGCTGCGCGGACCGTGTCGAGACGCGAGCGGGTCTGTGAACGTAAGGAATCCAGCCGTCCGTAAGCGCGATCGACCGCATGCTGTTCTTCGTCGATTTGCGAGGAGTAGCTCGACATGTATACGTTCCCCTTCATTTGGGTGGTTCCGGTTGCGTTTGTTACTTGAAAACTCGAATTAATAATTCTAGCCTGCACTCCCTATTTCTTTTGAGCTGATTGTGCTCTTGGAAAATGCCGTTTCGACGGATTGAAATTCTCGTTATTTCGGCATCGTTCGGGCAGGTGTATCGATTAAGCGACTATTGAATCCTCGGTCTTATGAAAATCGCTCCTCGCAGGATGTTTTGTGTATCGCAAAATGGCAGGATTGAATTTTTTGGAGTCTAGAAATCGTAAAAACTGCCATGAGACAAGTTTTTTTGAAGAAAAATTGAGATTTTTGCGTTTTTGTGGGGAAGAATGGTGACAAGTGGGGTAAAGTGGTGAAGTAGTTGTAAGACTTGACAGATTGTTGGCAGTTATCCAAAAGGAGGAGGCGGAATGGCGGGGCGCGATAAAAATCCCATCAGCGGCGAACCGTTTCCTGATTCCTCCGTTCCCGCCTTTTCTTCCATGAACATCAATCCCTCCAATCCCGCCACTTCGTCGATTCAAACGTCCGATGCGGCCAACGGAGCCGTATCTGCATCGCCTGCGCCAGAACCTCTCCTGCTTGGCACCTATACCCCGAAAATTGACCAGAAGGGGCGTATGGCTCTGCCGGCCAAAATGCGCGCCCAACTTGGCACGGGCATGGTGATGGCCCGCGGTCAGGAAAAATGCGTCTATCTCTTGCCGCAAACCGAATTCCGTCGTATAGCGGCGCGTATCCAGCGTGCTTCAATGGGCAACAAGGCCACCAGAAGCTATCTGCGTGTCTTCCTTTCCGGTGCCGTTGAGGGCGAACCGGACAAGCAGGGCCGCGTTTTGGTGCCGCAGAACCTGCGCAGTTACGCGGGCTTGGGCAATGACATCGTGGTGATCGGCGTCGGCACCCGTGCCGAAATCTGGAATAAGGAATCGTGGGACGCCTATCTTGCCGACCAAGAGGAAGGCTATTCCGACATAGCTGATGACGTATTGCCGGCGGTGGAGTGGTGATGAGAGATTTCAACAACATCCATACCCCGGTCCTCCTGGACGAATGTGTCCAGCTGGTCACCCCCGCGCTTGAACATCCGCGTGCCGTGGTGGTCGATTGCACGCTCGGCCTGGCCGGGCACGCGACGGCTTTTTTGAAGGCCGCCCCACAGGCCCGACTGATCGGCATCGACCGCGACGAAGAAGCGCTTTCGATGGCCGGCGAACGGATGAAGGAAGCAGGGTTGAATGACCGGTTCACACCTATTCATGCGGCCTTCGATGAGTTCGGCGATGTGCTTGACGATTTGAAGCTGGACCGCGTCGATGCGGCATTTATGGATTTGGGGCTTTCCAGCCTGCAGATTGACGAAACCGATCGCGGATTCTCCTATTCCCATGACGCCCCGCTCGACATGCGCATGGACACCGGCCAAAGCCTTGACGCCGCAGGGATTTTGGCACAATATTCCGAAGACGAGTTGGTTCGGGTTTTCCGCGAATATGGCCAGGAACGCTTCTCCAGACCGATTGCCCGAGCCATCGTGCGCCAGCGTGAAAAGGAGCCCCTGAAGACCTCTCGCCAGCTCGATGTTCTCGTCGATCGTGTCGTGCCCAAGGCCCACCGAGCCAAAGGCAACCCCGCCAAGCGCGTCTTTCAGGCCCTGCGCATCGAAGTCAACGGTGAACTTGACAAGCTCAAGCGCACGCTGCCGCAGATTGCCAACAGGCTCGACGTCGGCGGCCGCTTGGTGGTCGAGTCCTATCATTCGCTCGAAGACCGCACGGTCAAGACGTTCATGGCCCAAGGGCTCGTGGTCGATGCGCCGGCCGATCTGCCGGTCGTTCCTCCGGACGCGCAGCCGTTCTTCAAGGAACTGACCCGGGGGGCGATCAAAGCGGATGAAGCCGAGATCGAGTATAACCCGCGCTCGGCTCCCGTCAGATTGCGTGGGATCGAGCTTTCCCGTGAGCTTCCCGAACGTTGGCACAATCGGTTTGCGCAGGATGCCCGGGAAAATCCGACGGCTGGCGGCAATGTGCGTGGCGAGTTTTTGCATGACAATCGAGACAAACGAGACAACCGAAGGAAAAGGAGGGGATGATGAGCACAGCGACAGCAAGATCGGTTCGTTCCCGTATTGCCCCTGCCGGGCGTGACGACGATACCCGTGCGGCATCCTCACGTCCCAAGCTCCAGGTGGTTGCCGGCGGCAAGGAGAAAAAGGACAGCGACAATGTGGCTTCAGGGATTTTGGGCCGTATCAGAACGGTTTCGGTGGTCCACGTCATCATCGCGGTGGTCTTCCTCTTCGCGGCGCTGCTCGGTTCTCTGGCCCTGCGTACCCAGATGGTGCAGAATTCCTTCGAGGCGGCACAGGTGCAGTCGTCCATCAGCAAGCTCAACCAGGATGTCGAGGACGATCAGGCACAGCTTGACGGCTTGCAGGCAAGTCTTCCAGACCGTGCCCAGAAAATGGGCATGGTGCCTCAGTCCGGTCCGCTGTCGATAGATCTTCAGGGATACCAACCTACGGGTAAAGGTCAGTGATATGCGAACAGGCGCCAAGAAAAGCAAAGGCAAACAATTCGTGTCGCGTTGCACCGTGATCGCTACGGTGCTTGCGATCGTATTCATTGTGTGCTTCGGTCAGTTGGCCAATCTTCAGCTGCTCAACGGCCGCGAGATGGCCGAAGCGGCGACGGCGGGCCGTACACTGAAAGTGCCCGTCCACGGCATGCGTGGCAAGATACTGGACACCAACGGGGCCGTTCTGGCGCAAAGCGTGGAGCGCTATACGATTATCGGGGACCCGAAAGCCGCACAGGAATACGACCCGATATGCAGCACGCAGATCACCGACAACTGCACGCAGACCAAGAAACAGGGAGGCAAGACCCTTGGTGTGGTCGGCGCCGCGCGTGTGGCCAGGATGGCCGCGCCGATACTGGGCATGGATCCCATGGAGCTTGGAGGCAAACTTGCCGGGTCCGGCCGTTATGTCGTCTTGAAAAAGGATGTGGAACCTGCAGCCAAACGTAAGCTCGACAAACTTGGCCTCGGTGGCATCGTTTACGGCGAACTTTCGCAGAACCGCGTCTATTCCGACGGCACGCTGATGGGTGCCTTCCTCGGAGGAGTCGACGACAAGGCCAACGGCGCCTCGGGCATGGAACAGGTCCAGAACGCGGCGCTCGCCGGCGCTGACGG
This sequence comes from Bifidobacterium sp. ESL0784, assembly GCF_029433295.1. Taxonomy (GTDB): domain Bacteria; phylum Actinomycetota; class Actinomycetes; order Actinomycetales; family Bifidobacteriaceae; genus Bifidobacterium. The sequence continues at coordinate 439,178 of NZ_JAQTHV010000003.1, read as the reverse complement.
TTATAAGATCTACCAGCAAGGCAACAACGGCGTCGAAATTCCCGGCACCTTGACCGATTCCAAGGCTGCTCGCAACGGCAGCGATGTCAAGCTGACCATCGACGCGGATGTGGACTGGTTCGTCAAGAAGGTGCTGACCGAAGGCAAGGCGCAGTATCACGCCGATTGGGCGATAGCCTGCGTCATCGATACGCGCACCCATCAGATCATCGCGCTGGACGATTCTGACGAGATCCAAGCTGGCAGCGACCAGGCCAAACTGAACGTCTCCCGTGCGGTTTCCGAAACCTTCGAACCCGGCTCCATCGGCAAGACCTTCTCGATGGCAGGCCTCTTGCAGCACGGCGTCCACCAGATGACCGACCAGTTCCAAGTTCCCGATCGTTTAGATAAAAACAATCAGGTCTTCACCGATTCCGATAGTCACCCGCTTTCCAACTGGACCCTTGCCGGCATTCTCCAGCAGTCCTCCAACGTGGGCATGGTCATGGCCTCCGACAACTACAAGGACCAGGACCGCTACGACATGTTGACCAAATTCGGCATCGGGCAGCCCACCGGTCTCAACCTTCCCGGCGAATCGCGAGGAACGCTCACCAACCCCAACGCCTGGGACAAGCGCACCCGCGACACCATCCTCTTCGGGCAGGGCTATTCCACCAACATCCTTCAGATCACCAACGCCATCGCCTCGATCGCCGACGGCGGCATCTACCGCAAGCCGTCCATCGTCGCCTCAACACAAGATGCCGACGGACACGTCACCGAAATGCCTCAGGACGAAGGTACGCGCATCCTCGACCCGAACGTCGACTCGCAGCTGCTCAATGCCATGGAGTCAGCCGCCGAAGAGTACCACAGAACGGCCGGCATCGACGGCTACCGCATCGCCGGCAAGTCCGGCACCGCGCAGGTCGCAGGACCCAGCGGCGCGCTCGATGGCATCGTAGGCGATTTCACTGGCATTCTTCCCGCCGACAACCCGCGTTTCGTGGTCACAGTGGCGATGAAGAACCCGCAGGGCATGTTCGGCGGCCTCACCAGCGGCACGCTGTTCAAGCAAATCGGTGAATTCCTTATGCAGAAGTATGAGGTCCCGGCCTCGACTCCGCGCAACAATGCTATTCCTGTGTCGTGGTGACAATGGCGGCAGGTGCCCACACGGCTATGAAATCGAATCGAGCGGCAGTGACTGCTGGCTGCCCAACGTTTCCGACGGGAGGGGTCGAAGCATGAGCGTGGTGAGCGAATCGATTTCGCGGCGTGTGACCTTGGGCTATATCGCCAGCCATTACGGGTTCAAGCTTGAGCCCAAGTTTTCTGACGGCGTTACGGTTACCTCGATTGCCGATAGTCCGGATTCGGTGCGTCCGGGAGCCCTTTATGTGCTCAAAGGCGATGATGACCCATCGTTGCTTTCTGTGGCCGTGGCCCGTGGCGCATATGCGGTATTGGTGCCGCCTTCGTTTGCCTCACAAGCCCGATCCGTAGGGGTTCCGGTGCTGTTTGCCACCCCCGACCCCGAAACCATGGGGGCGCTGGCTTCCGATATCGCGGGAATGCCGGCCAATACCATGGCGGTATTCGTGGTTTGCGGCGAGGACGACCAAGAAACTCAGGCCGATGTGGTGCGCTTGGCCGATTTTCTTCATATGCTCGGCAACCCTGTGGGTATCGTCAGCCGTGCGGGTTCCAGTTCGCTGGAACGTGAGCTTGAAATGAATTATCCTCTGGGAATCCTTGACGTCCAGCACACATTGGCGGTCTGCTCGGAGGATGGGGCTGCGGCGATGGTGGTTTCCGCCGACAGTGAGACCCTGCGCCCCGGAGCGCTTGAAGGCGTCAGTGTTGATGTGTTGGGGTCCATCGAAACGCTGAACAGGGCTCAATCGGTCGACATGCTCGAATCGGTTCGGAACCGTTATGGTTTCATCATTGACGAACACAAGCGTCTGGTCTCCTGTTCCGAGGAATCCAATTGGCTGGTCGGGCAGAGTGGGCCGGCAAACGGTCTGCAGGCCCAACGCAGGCTTTCGCTGGCAATCGCCATGGCGCTGGATGCTGGGGTGCGCCGCAGCAATATCCGCAACGCGCTGCGTGTCTCTAAGGAAATGCAGTGAAAACTTTATTTGACGACAGTCCGTTTGATACGGTTTGCATGAGTTGATTGCAACCTGCATTGCAAGCGATATTGAGATACATATGAGACAAAAGGTGGCATGCGTTGAGCACTAAGATGACAGGGATTTCAGACGGCCAGCCCGGTATGATGCCGATGACGATCGAAGAGATCGCGCAGACGGTCGATGGGCATATCGTTGTTGGCTCTGATTTTCAGATCCCCCTTGGCGCAGTGGCGACTTCGACATTCAGCGATTCCCGGCAAGTCAAGGCTGGTTCGGTTTTTGTCGCCATTAAGGGCGAACGTGTGGACGGGCATGATTTTGTCTCCGGTGTGGGTGCAAAAGGCGCGGTGGCGGCGCTGGTTGATCACGCTATCGACGGCGTCGGCGATATCGCACAGATCGTGGTTTCCGACACCATAAAGGCCTTGGGGCGTTTGGCTCACCATAATATTGTACGGCGCCGTAAGCTTGATTCTGCTTTTTCCGTCATCGGCATCACCGGGTCGGTCGGCAAGACCACCACCAAGGACCTGCTGCATTCCCTTCTGGCTTCTCTTGGCGAGACGGTGGCGCCGGTCGGCTCGTTCAACAACGACATCGGCCTGCCGCTGACTGCCTTGAAAGTAGGGGAGTACACCCGCTTTTTCATCGCCGAAATGGGTGCCAACCATGTCGGGGAAATCGCCAATCTGACGAAAATCGTTCCTCCTGATCTCGCTGTGGTTTTGAAAGTCGGCGTCGCCCATTTGGGGGAATTCGGTTCTGTCGAACGTATCGCCCAAGCCAAAAGCGAGATTGTGCAGGGACTGATGCCCGACGGCATCGCCGTGCTTAACGCAGACGACAAGCATGTGGCGGCTATGACGAAATTCGCGCCCGGCAAGGTTCTTTGGTTCGGGCTTGATAGCAATGCAAAACCAGATGCTCGGCGGATGACTGCCACTGATATCACCGTCGATTCCTTGGATCGTCCGAGCTTCACTCTGGTGGCTCCTGACGGTTCCAGCACGCCGGTGCATCTCGGAATCGGAGGGGCCCACAATGTCGTGAATGCGCTTGCTGCAGCCACCGTCGCATACTATTTTGGGATGCCGCTGGCCGATATCGCTTCGGGGCTTGACAATGTGAAACATATCAGTCCTCATCGCATGGCTGTGTCGAGCGTGAAACTTGACGATGCCGATTTCACGTTGATCGATGATTCCTTCAATGCGAACCCCGACTCCACGCGTGCGGGGCTTGACGGGCTTGCCCGTTGGGAGACTGCCGAAAAGTCTGCCGGTGATGGGTTGCAGACGGCTAAGAACGCAAAACCCTATCGTATCGCCGTGTTGGGAGCCATGCTTGAGCTTGGCGAAGACGAGCTCAAATTGCATCGGCAAGTCGGTGAATATGCCGCGGGGCTTGGTATCGACGAAATCATTGCCGTAGGAAACGAGACCGACAAGCATTTCGACCAATTGGCCCAAGCGTTGGCACAGGGCGCCGAAGCGGAAGAAAAGCACGTGGACGCGGCAAAGAGTCAAACGCGTACCCCCGTCGTGGTGCAATGGGTACATAGTGCGGGTGAGGCCGAGCGGCTGGTCGCCGAGGCCGCCCGCCGGCATGAAAATACCGTTGTGCTGCTCAAAGGATCGCATATTTCGGGGCTTTCCGCCTTGGCCGAACGTTGGGCGCACGCCAAAAAGCAGGAACGTACAGAAGTGGAGCCGAAACATTGATTTCCCTTATCATCGGCATCGTGGTCTCGCTCGTGGTCACGATGGTCGGTACGCCGGCCATGATCAAACTCGTGCATCGGCTCCATTACGGCCAGTACATTCGTCAGGACGGTCCACAGTCGCATCTGTTGAAGCGTGGCACCGCCACGATGGGCGGCGTGGTCATTATCCTTGCCGTGCTGCTTGGTTGGGGCGCTTCGGCTGTGTACCGCGGGTTGACTGGCGGTCAGGCCGTTTCGTGGTCGGCGGTTCTGGTGCTTTTCGCCATGGTTTCCATGGGCAGCCTGGGATTCATCGATGATTTCGCGAAAGTGCGCAAAAAGCAGAACACCGGCTTGAGTGTCGGCGGCAAGTTCTTCGGCCAGTTTGTTTTCGCTACCATTTACGCGGTGTTGGCGCTGCTGATTCCCACCAAATCCGGCTTTCCTTCGGCGCAGGCGGGTATGAGCTTCATCGAGCACCCGTTCTTCAGCTTTGAATTCGCAGGCAAGGCCGTCGCCATCATCATTTTCGTCATCTGGGTCAATTTCCTGATGATCGCATGGACCAACGCCGTCAACCTCACCGATGGACTCGACGGGCTTGCCACCGGTTCCTCGATGATTTCCCTGGCCGGTTACACCATCATCGCCTTTTGGGAAAGCTATCACGTCAAGGGTGGTCCGAAGCCCGGTTATTCCTATGCGGTTTCCGACCCGCTGGACCTGACGATCATCGCGGCCTGCGCGGCCGTGGCCTGCTTCGGCTTCCTCTGGTACAACTCCAACCCGGCCACCATCTTCATGGGAGACACCGGCTCGCTGGCTTTGGGCGGTCTTTTCGCTGCGCTTTCCATTGCCACGCACACCGAATTCCTTGCTGTGATCATCGGCGGGCTCTACGTCATCGAAGCGATGAGCGATGTCATCCAGGTCGGTTGTTTCAAGCTCACCCACAAACGCGTCTTCAAGATGGCGCCTATCCACCATCATTTCGAGCTGATGGGTTGGAGCGAACAGAAGGTCGTCGTGCGTTTCTGGATGATCGAATTCATGTTCGTGCTCATCGGCCTCGTGATTTTCTACACGGATTGGGCGTCGCGTACCGGCTTGCTGGTGTAGGCGACGATATCGAATACGGCGTTGACGGCCAAAGCTTGGAAAGGAAGTTTTAGATGCAGGCAGCAGGGGATTCCGGATTTTCATCGGTGCGTCGTGACGGCGCGGCAAACGGGTCATCGGCTCTGGATGTGAGCGGCAGAACCGTACTGGTGGCGGGTCTAGGGGTCTCCGGCCGTGGTGCAGTGGAAGCCTTGCAGGGCCGTGCCGGGCGTGTGATCAGTGTCGACGAGAAGAAGCCCGAGGCCGATCTGCATTCCTTCGACGATATCGATTGGGATGATGTCGACATCGTGGTTGCTTCGCCGGTTTTCAACCCGCGTACGCCTTTCATCCTTGAAGCCCAGCGTCGTAGTATTCCGGTCATCAGCGAAGTCGAGCTGGCTTGGGCCTTGCGGGTTCCCGCCGAGCATTCGACGTTGCATGAGCCGGCGCCATGGGTCGGCATCACCGGTACCAACGGCAAGACCTCGACCACGCAGATGGTTTCCGCTATGCTCACCCATTGCGGTATGGACGCTCCAGCGGTGGGCAATATCGGCAAATCCGTCAGTCTCGCCGCCGTAGATCCGAAGCATGATGCCTTGTGCGTGGAACTGAGCAGTTTCCAGATGCATTTCACCGATTCGTTGGCACTGGATTGCGCGGCCATCACCAATATCGCCGCCGATCATCTCGACTGGCACGGTGGCATGGCCAATTATGCCGCCGACAAATCCAAGGTCTTCCACAACGCCAAGCGCGTATTGGTCTTCAATGCCGACGACAAGCGTGTTTCCGCGTTGGCCGATGAAGCCCAGACCGGCCCAGAATGCCGCAAGATCGGTTTCACGCTCAATGCCCCGCAGCCTGGCCAGATCGGCATTGCCGACGGCTGGATAGTCGATACCAGCGGTTTGGCCGGTGCCCCGGAAGGGGATATGAACACGTTGGCCAAAGTCACCGAATTCTCCCATCTGTGCGAGCCTGACGGCACTGTATACCCGCATCTGCTTGCTGATGCCATAACCGCGCTTGCCCTTGCGATGGGTTTGGGCGCTGATCCGGGCCGCTGTCTCGATGCACTGCGTGCCTTTGCACCCGGCGGCCATCGTATCCAGACCGTCGCCACCGCGCATCTGGAAGACGGCGGTGTCGTCCGCTTCGTCGACGATTCCAAAGCCACCAATGCCCATGCCGCCCATGCCTCGCTTTCCAGCTACAAGCCGAAGTCCGTGGTCTGGATTGCCGGAGGGCTTGCCAAAGGCGGGCATTTCGAGGATCTTGTGGCCAACCAGGCCAAAACCATCAAAGCCGCCGTCATCATCGGCGTCGACCAGAAGCCCATGCTCGAGGCCTTCAGCGCCAGCGCGCCGGATATCCCGCTAACCGTTATCGACCCGAATGACAAGGCAAGCGTGATGGCCCGAGCTGTCGAAGCTGCCGGCGCATATGCCACAAGTGGGGATGTGGTACTGATGGCGCCCGCCTGTGCTTCTATGGACCAGTTCGTCTCCTATGCCGACCGCGGCTCCCAATTCGCCGACGCCGCCCAAGACTGGGTGCGCAGACATGGCTAGACGCGTATACAATCGGGATGAGAAGCAGCGGGCTGACCCGGCCAAAAAGAAAGGTCGCGGTAGTCGAAATTCCACATCCAAAATCTCGCGGACCGGGAATCAGAATTCCGCGTCAATCGATGGCGACAAGCAACAATCCCGATCCCGAATCAGCGTTCTGTATCATAAAGCCAAAGGATTGTCCCAATCCGACAACCCGCTTCCCACAGACACCTCCGACACCATCGACGTCACCGATTACAGCGGCATTCGCGCTTTGCTGAACCCGTTGTGGTGCTACTACGGGTTCCGTATTTCCGTGATCGCGCTGACCTGTTTCGGTGTGGTCATGGTCTTTTCCGCCTCTTCGGTCACCATGATCGCCGCCAACCTTTCTCCATGGAAACAGGCGCTGAGCCAGGGGCTTTACTGCCTGATCGGCCTGCTGGTCTGTGTCGGCGCGATGCATGTGCATTCGGACCGCTACCGCAAGATCTCGTTGGGATTCGTGATTTTCTCGATTTTCCTCCAGCTGCTGACGATGACTCCGCTGGGGGTCACCATCAACGGCAATACCGGCTGGATCGGCATCAAGAACAAGTTCACCATGCAGCCGGCCGAGGTCATGAAGCTTGCACTGTGCATGTGGATGCCGTGGGCGGTGGCCAGGGCCGCGAAACGCTATAAGACTCAGGGATTCAAAGCCTATCTGCCGATGGTTGTCGTCTTTTTGGCTTGCCTTGGTGCCGTCATGCTCGGCGGCGATCTGGGAACGGCGCTCATTCTTGTGGCTATCGGAGTCACGGCGATGCTGGTCGGCGGTTTCCCCACCAAATGGCTGGTAGGCTCCGGCCTTGCTCTTGTGGTCTTGGTCGTTCTATTCGTCATTACCAGTCCGAACCGTATGCTTCGTATTACAGCGGCCTACCGTCCCTGTCCGGCTTCCGCGTTGCAGGGGGAGTGCTATCAGTCGATGCATGCCAAATACGCCATGGCTTCCGGCGGTTTCTTCGGCGTCGGTATCGGCAATTCCCGTGAGAAATGGAATTACTTGCCTGAGGCCCACAACGATTTCATCTTCGCCATCATCGGCGAGGAGACGGGGTTCGTGGGTGCTGCGGCCGTGGTCATCCTCTTCGCCATCCTGGGCTGGTGCATGTTCGTCATCGCTTTGCAGACACCCGACAAATACGCCTCGCGCGTGCTGATCTGCATCGCCATCTGGATTGTCGGCCAGGCGCTCGTCAATATCATGGTCGTCATCGGCCTGCTGCCGGTGATGGGTGTGCCGCTGCCGTTCGTCTCGGCAGGTGGGTCGAGTCTGGTGATGTGTCTGTTCGCGGCAGGCGTGGCTACCAGTATGATGAAGATGCAACCGCAGATTCACGCCAATATCGCCGCACAGCGTATCTGAAACGATATTGGCGTTTAAAGGTTGTGTCGATTGGATGTCAAGGCAAGCCGAGGGAAAGAGCATATGAAGCATATCGTATTGGCCGGAGGCGGCACGGCCGGGCATGTCAACCCGCTGTTGAGCGTCGCCGCCGCCATCAAACGTGAGGATCCGCAGGCCGCCATCAGCGTGATTGGCACCGATGTTGGTCTTGAAAAGGAGTTGGTGCCGCAGGCCGGTTTCGAGCTTGATACCATCGCCAAGGTGCCGTTCCCGCGGCGTCCCAATATGCAGGCGCTGCGTTTCCCGGGTCGTTGGCGTCAGGAGCAGAAGAAAGTCCGTGCGATTCTTGAAGCTCGTCGGGCGGACGTGGTCGTCGGTTTCGGCGGTTATGTTTCTGCTCCCGTCTATACGGTCGCGCATTCCATGGATCTGCCCATCATCATCCACGAGCAGAACGCGCGTGCCGGCATGGCCAACAAACTCGGCGCCCGATGGGCCGATTTCATCGGTACCGCTTACGAAAACACAGGTCTCAAGGCACATGGCGATGCTGAAATCCGCCGTGTCGGGCTTCCGCTGCGGCCGGTGATGGCGGATTTGTGCCAAAAGCTGCAAAACGATAAGCAAACGGCACGCCAGTCCGCCGCCGCACAGCTCGGCATCGATCCCGAGCGTCCACTGGTGGTTATCACCGGTGGTTCCCTGGGCGCGGTGAGCCTCAATGAGGCCGTGAGCGGGGCCGCCGCAGAACTGCTGAAAGTGGCTCAGGTCATCCACCTTACCGGACGGAAAAAAGGTGCCGAAGTCAGCCAGCGAGTAAGGAGTACGGTGGGTGAGCAGGCGCTTACTGACCTGGATCCGGCGCACGCAGGTCTTGGCGATTACCATGTTGCTGAATATCTGGAACGCATCGACCTGGCGTTTGCCGCGGCAGATCTGGTGATCTGTCGTTCCGGGGCTGGCACTGTGAGCGAACTGGCTGCCATCGGCATGCCCGCGGTCTATGTCCCCTTGCCTATCGGTAACGGCGAACAGCGTTTCAACGCCCAGCCGGTGGTCGATGCCGGAGGCGGGCTTATGGTCGCCGACAGTGATTTTTCGTCGGCTTGGGTACGTGAGCACATACCCGCCCTGATTGCCGATGCCGGACGTCTGCAGGCAATGGGCCGCAAAGCTTACGATTACGGCATTCGCGACGCCGCGCAAACCATGGCCGGCATCGTGCTGGGCTACGCCGGACGCAGTCATTGATGTGTAATATGACAGTGATGAATCCCGTCTATGTGCTGTCCTTTTGCCATTAAAGTTTTATAAGGTGCACGGGGTTACGCAACGGCAAAGTCGATGGCAATCGGCAATTCGTCAGTTTTTTAAGTAGTCGCGGACTTGCAAGATGCCAATTGCAAGCAGTCTGCGTGGGTTTGCGGCTTGGGCTTCGGCAAGGCGGGATTATCAGGTATAACGGCATCAGTGATGTTTTTCATCGTGAAATCTAGCGTTCAAGGAGCGTATCGTGCAGTCAAATAATGGCTCTGAACCCATCGTGCTTGACCCGACGAAGGCCGCGTTCGGCCCGTCGGATACGCTGGCCTCGCTTGGACGTACTCATTTCATCGGCATCGGCGGAGCCGGCATGAGCGTTCTGGCCGAGATGCTGCATGAAGAAGGCGTTGAAGTCACCGGTTCCGACCGTGAGGCCAATGCCAAAACCGATAGGTTGACAGCATTGGGTATCAACGTCTATTTCGGTCAGCGTGGACAGAACGTTGCAGGTGCGCAGACCGTCGTCTACTCCAGCGCCATCAAACCTGACAATCCGGAAATCGTCGCCGCGGCACTTGCCGGAGCGCGTATCGTTCACCGCAGCGATATCCTGGCGCTGCTCATGGCCAGCAAATGCGCGGTCAGCGTCGCCGGCGCACATGGCAAGACCACCACCAGTTCGCTGATTTCTCATATTCTTGTCAATGCCGGTGTCGAGTCCGATGCCGAGGCTGCGGCCACACCGCAATCCGTCAGACTTGCCGACCCGAGCTACGCCATCGGCGGTTCCATTCAGGGTCCCGACGGTGTTGCCATCGACGGAGGGCACGCGGGCGGCGGTGACGTATTGGTGGCTGAATCCGACGAATCCGACGGAAGTTTCGAAAAGTACCGGCCGCAATTCGCTCTGATTACCAACGCCGAAGCCGACCATCTCGACCATTACGGCGACGCCGAGCACTACCAGCAGGCGTTCGTCGAATATGCCCGACATGCCAAGGGATATGTGGTCATGTCCATCGACGACACGGGGGCCCAGGCCATCGTGCGTGCGCTGCCGGCCGAGGTGGCGACCAGGACCATCTGCTATACCACCAATCCGACTGGCGATATCGCTCAAATCGTCGGTTTGAACAATACAGAAACCGGCAAGGGCGGCAATTTCCGGCTCGTTCGCATCCTTTCCGAACAGGAAAGTGCGGGAGACGGCACAGAACGGTTCACCATCGAGCTGCCGGCCGGTTTTGCAGGATTCGCGGAAGTTCGCCGTATACCCGTCACCTTGGGGATTCCCGGCATCCATAACGCGCGCAACGCGACTGCGGCGATCGTCGTAGCCACTTTGCTAGGCATGGATCCGGCGCTCGCCGCCCGCACGGCGGCAACGTTCAAGGGGGCGTCGCGTCGTTTCGAGGTCAACGGTGTCGCCGACGGGGTAACGGTGGTCGATGATTATGCCCACCATCCTACCGAAATCGCCGCGCTGCTTGACGCCGCACGCCGCCGCTACCCGGATTCGATCATCCGCGTGCTTTTCCAGCCGCATCTGTTCAGCCGGACCAAGTTCTTCATCAGCCGTTTTGCCGCCGCACTGGCCAAGGCCGATGACGTGGTCATCGCGCCGATCTACCCGGCACGTGAGCGACAGGAGGATTTCCCCGATATCACCTCCCAAGTCGTTGTTGACGCGGCGCAAAGCTTGTCCCATAACCCTTCTCAGGGATGGATCGCCGCTTCGAAGGACCTTGAAACCGGTGCCGAAACGTTGGTCCGCCATTCAAACCCCGGAGATGTCCTCATCACCGTAGGGGCGGGTGATGTCACCACGATGGATGATGTCATGCTCGCAATGCTCAGGGCGCGCGCACAGGAGTCGCGCTGATGGCCGGCCGTCGTGTAACCAGCTCGAGCAGCGGCAAAAACGGTTCACCCCGACGCGGGCGGAGCTCCGCATCCTCGTCCCAATCCTCATCGACATCGCACGACGAACCGATGGTCAATGATTTCGGCGTGCGGACAGGCAGACGTGGGAAAACGGGACATTCGGATTTCCGCATGGGCGAAAACTCACAAAACAAATCGCGTTCGTCGCGCAGCCGTACAAAAGAGGATTCGCTGCGTCAGGCGCGTTCGGTGGCATCCGGCACGCCCGTCGGTGACGATACGACGGTTGATGCCCGCCGCGCAAAACGTAGGGCGAGCGCTTCGAAAATGGCGTTGACGGGTGGCAAACCAGCTCAATCCGCCGGGGCACAGCCATCTCGCAACAAGAAAACCGTAGGCTTTTTCCATCGTCGCCAATCCGGAAGGCCGAAGTATGGCATCGACGAGCCGTTGACGGATACTGACGACACGTCGCAGCCTGCCCGTTCGCCGCGTTCGGCTTCATCCGCCAATGCAGCCACCAAAAGTGCTCCCGGAGACTTCGTCGACGCTCGAGCACTGAAAAACGAGGACTTGGTCGGTGAGACTTTGAACCAGACTTCTGGTTCGTTGGGCGTTGCGGCGCGTCCCAAAGTCATCGATTTCAACGCGCGGCTCAAAGAGCGGCGACGGGTCAGCGCGTTCAAGACGGTGACTAAAGTCTTGGCAACCCTTGTGGTTCTTGCGCTTTTGGTGGCTCTCGGATGGGTTCTTTTCTTCTCGCCGGTCTTTTTACTTGATCCGCACCAGATTTCGGTATCCGGCGAAAACCAATGGGTCGGCAAGGCCAGGGTCGTTTCCATCGCAGACAAGCAGGCAGGCAAATCGCTACTGCTGGTCTCAAGCGGGGACGTCGAGCAGGAGCTAAAAAGCATTCCTGGAGTCTCGATGGCCAAGGTTGAGAAGGTCTATCCGCAAGCGATGAAAGTCACCATCACCGCACAGGAACCCGCAGCGATGCTCCAGACACCAGACGGCAGCGAGACCGCCGTTGACGGTTACGGGCGTGTGCTCAACAAGGTCGGCAATGTCTCGACCAAGGGCATTCCCGTCATCGAAGTGAACGACGTCAAGACGAGCCTTCGAGACCGTTCCGTTCAGCAGGCCTTGAAAGTGCTGGGTCTTCTTGACGGGAACACGCGTGGCGCCATCACCAAGGTGACGGCCAAAACGCAGGATTCCATCACCACTGAATTGAACGGCGGCCAACGGGTTATCGTTTGGGGTGACGCCTCCGACATGAAGCTCAAAAAGGCCGTGGTCGACAAGATCATCAACGACCCGACCAAGATCGGCGACAAGCACCAGGTCGACGTTTCGGCCCCGCTTCGCCCGATCATTAAGTGACCGGTTTTAGTTTTATCAGTGCTTGGCCATGAGCTCATCGGTGTCGAAGAGGATGGTCACCGGGCCGTCGTTGGTCAGGCTTACCCGCATGTGCGAACCGAAACGGCCGACCTTTACGTTGATGCCTTGTGCTTTCAGCGCGTCGTTGAAATCAAGCCAGATTTGTTTGGCATGTTCCGGTTTTCCGGCTTTGATGAAGCTCGGCCGGTTGCCTTTTCGCACGTCGCCGAACAGCGTGAACTGCGAAATCGACAGGATTTCGCCGCCGACTTGCGCCAGTGAAAGGTTCATCTTCCCGTTCTCGTCTTCGAACACGCGCAGCTTGCTGATTTTGTTGGCAAGCCAGTCGATCTGTTCCTGCCCGTCCTCATCACTGACTCCGACGAGCAACACATATCCGATTCCGATATGCTGTGGGTCGAATGATTTGTCAACTTCGCCGCTGATTTCGTCGACGACGTCGATATCGGCTTTACTGACTTTCTGCAACACGATTCTCATGGTTGCCAAGTCTAGTCTCTCTTGATGTACAAATAGATAACGAGAATGCCATCAACGACCTATGAAAGACTCACCGGGCGACCAACAAGACCCACCAAACGACCCATATAGACACTTAGATACGTGTCAAAATACCTTGAAACTACTTTGGCTTACTATCGTTGCGAACGGCTTGAAAACGACGTAACCACAACGAAAAACGCCGCCAAGGCGAACCCTGGCGGCATTTGAACAGTGGAGATGCGGGGAATTGAACCCCGGTCCGATGACCGAACCCTCAGTCTTCTACGTGCGTAGTCCGCTGGCCTTTTGGCAGTTTTTCTGCCCCCATCCGTGTCGCGGACAATGGATGGCGAGCATATCTACAGTTAAAGTCCCTGAGTCACCCTGTGGTTCAATGGCTCAAGCAAGTCCTCTAATGACGCCCAACATCCTCCCGAAGACGAGAAGGAGTGGACGGAGCAGCTGCTCACCGGTTAATCCTGGCGCGAAGCTCAGGCAGCGAGAGCGAACTCAGTGCGATTAGATTTAGCACTTGTTGTTTCGTGGAGGTCATCTCGAGTGGACTCCACATTCTCGGCACGCTTCCCTGCGACGAACAGGTCACCGTCGAAACCGATCATCCCCAAATTTTCAATTATCAAATTGTCAAGTCCCGGTTTGCGCCGGAACTCTTCATTTTAGCTTGTCGCTGCGACGGTTATCACAAGACGGTCTCTGAGCGTAATTTTCCGCGTCAAGTGTCGCGGTTTCTTTGCCTGATTTACGCAATAAAAGTCGGAGCGCCAACATAACGTTCGCACTCCGACATGCTGAAATTCAATAGAATGGAAAATCTACTTCGTTTTCAGTGGTTTATTTCTCGGCTTGTGCCAGATAGTCGGGAATGTCCTCCGGGTATTGCGGCCAGGCGCCGGCCTGCGTGCAGACGAAAGCGGCGGTGTTGACGGCGGCGCGGTGCGCTTCGACGAGTGACGCGCCGGTGAGCACCTTGGCGGTGAACGTGCCCGAGAAGGAATCGCCGGCGCCGACGGTATCCACCACATCCACGCGCGGAGTGTCCAAAGTGGAGGATTCTCCGTCCTTGGCGATGATGGTGCTGAAGGTCGAGCCGCCGGTTAGGATGACGTAGTTGAGGTCGTACTTTTCCGTGAACCAGTTGCAGGCCTCTTCGTCGGAGGTGCCGCGGATGCCGAACATGTCACGCAGCAGCAAGAGCTCCGCGTCGTTGATCTTGAAGACGGTCGCGTAGCCGAGCAGTTCGTTGATCAGGTCCTTGGAATAGTGGTCGCCGCGGATGTTGATGTCGAAGAATTTCATCGCGGTGGGCTTGGCGTGCTTCAGGAGCTCGACGATGGTGTCGTGCGATTCTTGGCTGCGCAGGGCGAGGGTGCCGTAGCAGATCGCGTCGGCCCTCTGCACCATGTTGATCAGCTCGCGGGTGTAAAGGATGTGGTCCCAAGCCACGCCCTTGATGATGGTGTACTCCGGGATGCCGTTCTTCAGAGCGACCTCGACGGTGGAGGTCGGCCAGGCGTTGCGCTGCACGATGGACTCGACTCCGGACTGTTTGATCGCCTCGACGAGTTCATCGCCCAGCGGGTCTTCGCCCACGGCGCTGATGGCGTGGCCCTCCGCGCCGTTCATCGCGGCGTGATAGGCGAAATTGACGGGAGCGCCGCCTGCGCGCTTTCCGGTGGGGAGCATGTCCCAGAGCAATTCTCCTAGAGAGACAACGATTGGCTTGGTCATGATATGATCCTTTCTTACATCTTTTATACGTTTTTCAATTATGAAATTGTCGATTGATTGGTTGCGTTATCCATTTCGGCTAAAAGTCGGCATGGAATCGATTCCGTTTGAGGTTATCGCGCGTTTCCTGGCGGCCGAGCGGCCCGGAAATAGGAAGGACGGTCCAAAAATTGGGTGATGGCCGTAGCAGCGGCACCAAGTACGGCCGCGTCGGTGGGCAGGCTGGAAAAGGTGATTTCGGTGGATTGGGCGATTTCGGGGATGACTCGTTGGTTGACAATCGCTTGCGCAGCGTCGAGTAGCTGTTGCCCGCCAAGCGCCCCGATATCGCCCAGCACGATACGACGCGGGTTGAAGACGTTGCAGATGATGACGCATCCGTAGCCCACGTAGCGGCCGATGTCGGCGACCAAACCACGAGCTTGACGGATTTGCGGGGTATCCCCGCTTTGTTTTTCGGCGAGGGCGAACAAGGCTTTGCACGCTTCGATATGTGTCATTGCCTCGGAGCCGTGGATGATGCCGAGTTTGTCGATTTGCTCGTGGATCGCGCCGGCTGAGCAATAGCATTCCAGACAACCGACATTGCCGCATTCGCATTTTCTGCCATCGACGGCATCGATGGAGACGTGGCCAAGTTCGGTGGAGGCGCCGAGATTGCCGTAGACGAGCCTCCCGTTTTCGATGACCCCGAGGCCGACGCCTTCGCCAAGCAGAAAATAAGCGAGGCTGCCGGCATCGTCAAGTGTGCCGAAAAGCCGTTGGGCCAACGCGCCGGCACGCGCGTCCTGTTCGATGAAAACGGGAATGGGGCAGTTCTGTCCGAATTCCTTCTGGAAATTGATGTTGCGCCAGTGCGGCATGCTGGAAACGAGCGCGGCGTAACCGGTGCCGTGCAGGTACGGCCCGGGTACGGCCATGCCGATGGCGACGATATAGGGGTCGGCGGCCAGCAGAGAATCGATGGTCTTGTGTGTGGCGTCGATGGCGGCGTCAATCGTGTCATCGCTGACCCGCGGCATGTCCGTAAGGCTCAGACGTTTGCCTTTGAGGTCGAAAACGCCGATTTGCACTAGGCTGCGCGCGAATTTGACACCGATGAAATGGAATCGGGTGGTGTCGATTTTCAACCCGATGGAGCGACGGCGTTTGCTGCCTTCCATATCGCCGGTTTCGGTCACGATGCCGGCTTCGATTAGACGCGCCGTGATTTTCGTGATGGCGGCGGGGGTGAGGCCGAGGGCTTTGGCGATTTGCGCTCGCGAGGAGATGCCGTAGCGATACAGATGCCACAAGGTCCTTGAACGGTTGCGTTCGGAGACGACCGATTGCGGTGCTGTGGCATGTGCCGGGTCGTCGGGAAAGTCAGGCATCGAAGGCGCAAGATGGTCGATTGAGAAGGATTGTGCACAAGGCTGAGGCGTTGCGGATTCGCTGTGTTCGAGCATCTGACACCTCCTCGGGTCATTCCCTCATCGGTAACCGCCGTCCATGTCAATTCCATATTGATGAACTGACTTCATATATTAACGAGGTTAACGCAAAACTGCAAATCAAAATATGATTAAAATCATTATTCGATATTATTGTGGATTGTTCGGAGTCAAATGTCCCAATAGTGAGCATTGTGGTTCGGGCTGTTTTCGCATGGAGACGCGATGCAGTTTGCCCTATTGCAGCTGGTTATTTTGGATGAACAAGGCATGGGCATCGCCGTTGGCGTTGTTGCGTTGGTATTCGTCGAAGATTCTAAGACGCTCGACGGTGCTTTTGGCAAGCGGCTGGGGGAGATTGTCGCGCGAGAACCAGCCGACTTTAAGGCTTTCGTCGTCGCCGACGAACGGGTCCGCGTTGCCTCCAGGCACCAGACGGCAGAGGAACGAATGGTCCATGTACTGCGTGCGGTCGCCGTTGGCATAGGTGATGATTTCGGACGACGAGATGACGGCGACCAGATCGGTGACTTCGGCGTCGATACCGGTTTCCTCCTTGATCTCTCGCACCACGGTGTCGGCGGGCTGCTCGCCTGGCTCGTTGATGCCGTAGACCATCGCCCATTCGCCGGTATCGGCCCGCTGCCCGAGCAGGATGTGGCCGTTGCCATCCTTGACAAGTCCCGTGACCCCGTTGAGCCACAACAGATCATGTCCGATTTTCTTGCGCATCTCGATAATGAACGAGGGTGTTGTCATGATTTCTTCTTCCGTTTGAACGTTCTTTGGTTTGCTTTGAGCGTTACCAGTGATAATAGAGCTTTTGGGATATGTCGGTTATATCGCTTTTGCGTTTTTCGCGCGATATTCCTTGGGCGTGCATCCCATGAGTTCCCTGAAAGTGGCGGCAAAGTAACTGGGCGAGGGAAAGCCGACACGGCGACCGATTTGGGTGATTGAAAGTTCCGTGTCTCGTAGGAGGTTCGTGGCTGCTCCGATTCGCACCCCGGTGGTGTATTGAATGGGGGACTGGGCGAGGAATTTCCGGAAAATGTTGTCGCAGGTGCTTCGGCCCACCGATCCCGAAGTGGCGATTGCGGGCAGGGTGAGGTTTTCGCTGTAATGACGGCGGATATAGCTGGTCATCTTGCGCAAAGCGCCGATTTGGCCGTTTTCTGGAATTGCGGGAGTCGTCCCTTTTTCGTCCAGAGCTTTCATTCGTTCGTACAGTATTCTTGCGATGTTGAAAAATGTCCCCAAACCGGTCAATGGCAGGGTTGGCTTGTTGCTCTGGCGGTGAAGCGTGTCGAGCAGCTTGATGATGGGGTCTTTTGCTCCGCCTTCGTCGTGCAGTACCAGATAAGGCATGGCTGTGGATTCCATAATCGGCAATATGAAATGTTTGGTGATTTCGTCCGGCGCGTTGACCTCGATGGGATTGAAGAGGATGCAATAGAATTTGGAATCCGTCTTGTCGGCTGAAAAACCGTAATGCAACCTTTTGGAATTGACGAATATGGTTTCGCCTTCATTAACCCGCACGACTTTGCCGTCGATGAAGTAGTCCATGTGTCCTTCGAGCATTCTGGTGAATTCAAGGTCGACATGCCAATGGCACAACGCTTGGTTTTGGGGAAATCGCTGAGTCGTGCGTCATCCACATAAAGGAAGTCGGTCGGATAGCGGTAGTGCACGACTTCCGATCCGTCGGCGTAGAGCTGTGGCCTTGCCTGCAATTCGTCATTGGAGACGGGAATCCCGTTCATGGTGTCGCTCTCCTTTATTACTCCCGTTCTGCTGTCTATGGCCATTGACGGTTTTGGTATGTATTTATAGTTTCAAGGTATATTATGGCACTTTTTGTTCTACTTGTGGAAGATAGTATTAATAGACTTATCTCATGACGAAAAATGCTGAAGAATCCTCTCCTGTGAGCAGCCATGACAGGCAAGCCGGCGACGGCATTGAGGATTCCTCGCGTTCGTCGTTCCTCCGACTGATTGCGCCGCTTGCTTTGCCCATGGCGGCGCAACAGTTCATGGTAGCTCTTTCCTCGTGTGCGGATTCGCTGATGATGGCAGGCGTCGGCCAGAACGAGCTGGCGGGAGTCTCGCTTGCCGCGCAATTCCAATTCATCTTTTCGCTGTTTCTGACCGCCCTGACGGTGGCCATGAGCACGTTGGTCGCCCAGTATTGGGGCATCAAAGACAGGGTGACGGTTGCGAAAGTCTCCGCTTTTGTAATGCGTTTTGTTCTTCTTGTCTCGTTGATATTTTTCCTGCTGCTGGTTTTGGCGCCGGGCGCGTTGATGAGGTTCATGACCAATGACCCTTCCTTGATTCCCGTAGGTATCGAATATCTGCGGATTTCCGCGCCGTCGTATTTCTTTCTTGCCGCCTCCCAGGTGCTGCTCTGCCTGATGAGGAACGTCGGACTGGTGGCTCAAGGCACTTGGGTCAGTTTCGCCGGCTTGCTGGTGCATCTTGCGCTGAACGTGGTGCTGATTTACGGCTGGTTCGGTGCTCCAAAGATGGGAGTGTTGGGCGCGGCCGTCTCGAATCTGGCCTCTCAGGTATTGATCTGGCTGGGGTTGATGCTGATCCTTCGCATTCATGGCTGGGCTCATTTCGGCCTCAAAAACATCCTGCGCCGCGAGTCTCGGCTGCAGCACGATTTCTGGCGTTACTGTCTGCCGCTTTTGGGCAATCAGATTGTCTGGGGCGGTGGTTTTAGCATGTACACCGTCATCATGGGTCATCTCGACGGTGACGCGGTCGCGGCCAACGCCATAGCCAACATGGTCAAGGATCTTCTGGTATGCGGTTGCATCGGGCTGGGCAACGCCGGCAATGTGATCGTCGGCAATATGCTCGGCCGCAACGAGTTTGCGAGGGCCAAACGTACGGGAGGGGAACTTACGAAGTTCGCCATACTGGCTGGTGTCGTTACCGGTCTGGCGATTCTTGCTATACGTCCGTTGCTGCTTCGTTTTGTTGGATTATCGTCCCGTGCGACGAGCTATCTTTCCGTCATGCTGGTTGTCTGTTCGTATTATGTGATCGGCAAATCCATCAATGTCACCACGATCAACGGCATTTTCCCGGCCGGCGGCGATACCAAGTTTGGCCTCCTGTGTGATTCGGTGGTGATGTGGCTGATCGTCATCCCGCTGGGGTCATTGGTCGCATTTGTTTTCAAACTGCCGGTTCTGGTGGTCTATGTGCTGCTCAATATCGACGAGATCATCAAGCTTCCCGCGGTGTCCATCCACTATCGCCGTTATCGTTGGCTGAAAAATGTGACCATTGAAGGTGAAGAAATAAGATAACGTATACAAATTTATAAGTAATACAAAATTAAGTTAGATCAAGGAATATCCATTATGAAAACGATGCATCAACGAATGGAAGAGGGGCTGCTGTTCACCGACGAGTGTGAGGGGCTTCCTGAAGAGCGCTTGGCGGCAAAGAGGCTGATGCGTGAATTCAACGCATCAGATCCGGCGGATACCGAAAACCGTGTGAAACTAATGGCCAGGATTTTCCACATCGACGGGGCCCAGGCCGCGACATTCTGGATCGAACCACCATTCAGCTTCGCCTACGGCAGCCATATTTCCATCGGTGAAGGTGCCTATATCAATGTCGGTTGCACGTTCATCGACGACGGCAGGCTGAAAATCGGCAAGGGGCTGATGTGCGGGCCGAATGTCACCATTGCCACCGTGAGCCACCCCATCAATTCCGACCTACGCGAGTACATGTATACTTCGCCGGTGACGATCGGTGACGATTGCTGGATCGGCGCCGGCGTGACGATTTGCCCGGGTGTGACCATCGGAGCCGGCACCACCATCGGCGCCGGCAGCGTGGTCACCAAAGACATTCCCGATCATGTAGTGGCCGTCGGCAACCCTTGCCGCGTATTACGTAAGGTCAGCGAGCAGGACATGACCACTTACAACCACGGCCATCCCATCGATCCCGCCGACCTTGAGGAAGAGCGCCAACTAAGAAACAGCTAAGCTGAGTTACTTATTGACGGCTGCGCGCTGCGCCATCCATGCCTCGACATCAGGGATCTGCTTCGGGATGTCCTTGGAAATCCATTCCGGGCCGTTTTCGGTCATCAGAACGTCGTCTTCGATACGCACGCCGATACCGCGCATCTCCGGAGGAATCAGCAGGTCGTTCTTGGCGAAGTAGAGACCCGGCTCGATGGTGAAGACCATGCCTGGTGTGATCTTTGCGCCCTGATAGGACTCGTAGCGGGCCTGCGCGCAGTCGTGCACGTCGAGTCCGAGGTGGTGTGCCACGCCGCAGGCAAGCCAACGGCGATGCTGCTGGCCTTCGGGCGAAAGCGATTCCTCCACGTCGACCTTCAGAATGCCCCAATCGTGGAGTTTTTGCGCGATGACGCGCATGCAGGCGTGGTGGATGTCGGAATAGGTTGCACCTGGCTTGGCGGCCTCGAAACCGGCCTGCTGGCTATCGAGCACGGCCTGATAGATCTTCTTCTGCAGTGGCGTGAACTTGCCATCCACCGGGAAGGTGCGGGTGATATCGGCAGTATATAGGCTGTCGACTTCGATACCCGCGTCAATCAGCAACATTTCGCCGTGACCGACCACACCGGTGTTGCGCATCCAATGCAGGATCGGCGCGTGTTCGCCGGAGGCAACGATGGTGTCATAACCGACGGTATTGCCTTCTTCGCGTGAAACGGCATTGAATTCGCCTTCCAGCATGCGTTCGCTGCGCGGTTTGCCAACGGCTTCGGGCAGACGGGTCAAGATGCGGTCGAAACCATCTTTGGTGGCGGCGACGGCCTTGCGAATTTCGCCGACTTCGTAGGAATCCTTGACCATACGTGCTGTCGAGGCGAACTCCTGCAGTTCGTCATCGGCCTTTTCGTTGGTGGCCGGGTCTGGGAAACCATTGGCTTCGCGCACGTTCTCGACTTCGTCGGTCATCTCCGGGTCGGCCAGGCGAACCACACGCATGCGCACAGCGCCGGCCTCAGCGCCGACATCCTTGCCTAGAGCATCGGGCAGTTGGGCGATATCGTGGGTGGCGATGCCGGTCATTGCGTTGAGCTCTTTGAGTCCGGCACGCGGGCCAACCCAATACTCGCCGTAATGGGCGTCGACGTAATAGGCCTCGGTGCTGTTGTCGGCACGAGGGGCCACGAAAAGCTCAGGCGTATGCGTCTTGCCGGCTTTGGCTTCAGAACTTTCGGGATCGACAGGGTTCAGCACGAGCACCGCTCCGGCTTCGTAATCCTGCCCAAGTCCCGTGTAATACGAGAACTCCGTGTTCGGACGGAAAGCATAGTCGTCATCGTTGTTACGTACTTTGGGCGTGCCGGCCGGAATAACGATGCGCTCGCCAGGGAAGCGCTTCCCAAGCGCTTCGAGACGCGCTGGAATGAATTTGCTGGATTCCAACGGCTCGATTTCCGGCTCCTGATTGTCCCAGCCGGTCTTCATGAATTCCGCGAATTTCTTGGATGTGGTCGGCCGCAGCGTGCGGTTGTTGGTCCTGTCTTCCATCGGTTGGTCTGCTCCCGGCGCTTCTGCCATTTCCTGTGCCTCGTATTCCTTGTCGTTTGCCGTAATGACTTCGCTCATGCGTGTTCTCCTCATTGGCGGGTTTCGATTGTCATTCTAATAAACGGCCTGTCCCGCAAGGAAATGGGTTTTAAGAAGCCGAAGATTACGTTATTCGCCGTTCGGCTTAGCGCTGGTGACACCGTTTCATAGAATAGTTATGTCTATTTTTTCAAGGGTTTTACACCAAAACGAGGTCTTATGTCATTCGAGCATCCGAAAACCAATGGGGTCACCATACGCGAGGTTGAGCGCGAGATCATGTCCCGGCGCACCACCCACGAGGAGCTGGGCCACGATCTCGAGGTGATGAACCTGATGCTTGACCTGTTGGGCCACCCGGAAGATACGTTCCGTATCATCCATATCACCGGCACCAACGGCAAAGGTTCCACCGCCCGCATGGCCGAGGCCATCTGCCGTGCCTACGGCATGCGCACCGGGCTTTACACCTCACCGCACCTTCAGAAGATCAACGAGCGCATCGCCGTGGACGGCCAGCAGCTTTCCGACGACGATTTCATCGACGCATGGATGCAGATCAAGGATTTCGTCGCGCTGGTCGATCGCAAGATGGAGGCCGACGGCAAGGCGCCGATGAGCTATTTCGAGATTTTGACGGCGATGGCCGTCTGGAAGTTCGCCGACGCACCCGTTGATGTCGCTATTTTCGAGGTCGGCATGGGTGGCAAGTGGGATGCCACCAACGCGCTCAACGGCGATGCTGCGGTTATCGGGCCTGTTGACATGGACCACATGCAGTGGTTGGGGGACACGGTCGAGAAGATCGCTACCGAAAAGTCCGGCATCATCAAACATGAATCCACCGCGATCATCGGCGTGCAGCCGCATGAAACCGAAGTTATGCCCATCTTGGAGCAGGCGGCGGTGGCCGAGCATGCAACGCTGATCCGTGACGGCGAGGAGATGGAGGTCGTTTCGCGTCAGCCTGCGGTCGGTGGCCAGCTGGTCACGTTCCGCACCCCGAACGGCACTTATGAAGATATTCCGGTCGCCAAGTTCGGCGAGCATCAGGCACACAACGCTCTGGCGGCGCTCGCGGCAGCTGAAGTTGTCATGCCGGTCAACGGACAGCTCACGCAGGATGTGGTGGCCGAAGCGTTGGGCGGGGTCAAGATTCCCGGCCGCATCGAGCAGGTGCGCACTTCGCCGACCATTATCGTCGACGGAGGACACAACGTCAACGCCGCCGAATCGTTGCGTGCGGCTCTCGAGGAAAACTACAGCTTCGAGCAGTTGGTCGGCGTCGTCGCGATGATGAAGGATAAGCAGGTTGAGGAATATCTCGGCACGCTTGAGCCGATCCTGAGCCATATCATCGTCACGGAAAACTCGTGGCGAGATCGAGTAATGCCCGCTGAAGAGCTGGAGAAAATCGCCGTTGGCGTGTTCGGCCGCGACCGCGTCACCCGCATCGACAACCTTCCCGACGCCATTCAGGAGGCCGTTAACATGGTTGACGCTGATGATGAGTTGGGTGTCGGCTACGGTCACGGCGTGCTCATCTGTGGGAGCTTCGTCACGGCTGGCGATGCTCGTACGCTTCTGATGGAGAAGAAGAATCCCGAACTGGCGCTGCCCAAGGCGCAGCGTGTGTCTGGAAAACCCAAGGGAGACAAAGCCGACGACGAATCCAAGAATGCCAAAGACGAAGACGAAGATATCGTCTCTGAAGTATTCGGCGACGCCTTCGGTGATTTCGGGGTCAAGCAGGTCCCGTTCGAGGGCGAGCCCGAGCCCGGCAACACCGCCGAGCAGCTCCGTCATCATGCCAATGGTGACGGCACAAAAGGCGACAAGTAGGCATAACCCGTGAGAAAGGCACCTTTTTAAGCCCTAAATAGTGCTTTTCTCCTCAAGTAGGGTTATATCTCAGTGGCAAAAGCACCAAAATAGGCTTGGAATGGTGCTTTTCTTCTCAGCAGGATCACGAATCGGTGAAGAAAGCGCCATTTTGGGTCTGATTTGATGCTTTTCTCACGGGTTGTCATGTTGACTGAGGCGAAAAGCACGTTTTTGGGTCGATTTTCGTGTTTTTCGCCGCAGTTGTGGCAGTTACGGCTGATTTGCTGGGTTGCCCCAGACGGTATGATGGCTACAGAAAGTGGAAGCGTCTCGCAATGACGCTAAGGGTTTGCGGAAAAGCAGAGGAAGTCAATAATCCATGTATCTGAAGGAACTGACGCTCAAGGGATTCAAGTCCTTCGCTTCCGCGACCACTCTGCGATTTGAACCGGGCATTACTGCCGTTGTGGGCCCGAACGGTTCCGGCAAATCCAATATCGTCGATGCGTTGACATGGGTGATGGGGGAGCAGGGCGCGAAGAACCTGCGTGGCACCTCGATGGAAGACGTGATTTTTGCCGGCACTTCCTCGCGTCCTCCGCTGGGACGCGCACAAGTCAGCCTCACGATTGACAACACCGACGGCACGCTCGACATCGACTATACAGAAGTCACCATCAGCCGCACCATCTACCGCAACGGTGGCTCCGAATATGCCATCAACGGCTCGCCATGCCGGCTACTCGACATTCAGGAACTTCTGAGCGACACCGGCCTGGGCCAGCAGATGCACGTCATCGTCGGCCAAGGCAGACTTGACGAGATTCTCAAAGCTGACCCCGCCGGTCATCGCGCCTTCATCGAAGAGGCCGCGGGTATTCTGAAACACCGCAAGCGCAAGGAACGTGCGATACGCAAGCTTAAGAACACCGAGGCGAACCTTGCTCGTACTGACGATCTCCTTCACGAGATTCGCCGGCAGCTGGGACCTCTCGGTCGCCAGGCCAAGATTTCACGGCGCGCGGCAAGCATCCAGATTTCCTTGCGTGACGCACAGTCGAGGATTTTCGCCGAGGATGCCCAGAAATCCATGGAAAGCCGCGCCAAGCTTCGCAATGATCTGGGTGATGTGCGTCGAGAACTGGAAGGTGCACAGCGCGAACTGGCGAAGGTCAAGGTGCATATCGAGCAGGTCGAGGCGCTGAGCTCCGAATCCAGTCCGGCCATGGAGAAAATCAACGAGACTTGGCATGAGTTGTCGAACATTGAGGAGCGGTTCCGTTCGCTGGCTTCTTTGGCCGACGAACGTGCGCGTTCCTTTGCCGGTCAGATGATCACGAATTTCGGCGAGGATCCCGACATTCTCGAATCCCGTGCCAAGGAATTGGATGGCCAAGCGGAAGCGCAGAAAAAGGCCGTTTCCGATAGACGCTTGGACTACGACAAGGCGACCGAAGCGCGTGCGGGCAATGAAAAGCAGCTTGCAGCGGCCCGTCAGACGTTGACGGAACTGCGGAAGGCCGCGCAGGAACACACTTCGAAAGTGGCAAATCTGCGTGAGCTCAAGACGCGAGAGGAATCTGCCATCGAACTGGCGCAAAGCCGTACCAAGGACTTCAACGGGCAGCGAGAATCCATCGCGAAGCAACGTGACGATGCCACCGCCCAGCGCGATACTCTTGAAACGGAAACGCAGAATGCCGGTGAAAAGGACAGCGCCGCCGAGCTTGAAGCGGCGAAAACCGCGATGCAGCAGCGTCAGGAGGAGCTTGACGTCTTACAAGAGCAGCTGCGGGCTGCGAACGCCAAGGTGACGGCGCTCAAGGCCAAGGCCGATGCATTGAATGAGATGTTGGAGAGCCGCAACGCTTCCGGCGAGCTGGAACAAGATGACGCTGTGGCCGCGTTGGGTAGGCTTGCCGACTTTATTCACGTCGAGGATGGCTGGGAAGAGGCCATCGCCCATGCGCTTGACCAATTTGCCAGTGCCATCGTGGTGCCGGGTAAGTCCAATATGGTCGAGGCTCTGCGGCGGGCCAGTGAGGGCAAGCTCGGACAGGCAGTTGTATTGCATCCGCTTGAAGGCGGAAACAGTGATAACGCTGGAATCGAAAAGGCCGATGGCAAAGACGGCCAATATCCGGTTCGTTGCGCTTCGACGTTGGTAAGTGTCAATGATTCCGCCAAAGATGCTGATTTTGCAGCCAGTGTTGTGCGTGCCGTGCGGCTTTTGCTGGATGATGTCGCAGCTGTACCTGATATGGATACTGCGCTGGAAGCCGTGGAGGGGAAGCGGTTCGGTCAGGTCGTCACCAAGTCCGGCGAAGTGGTCAATGCCGTGGGCGCCATCGGCGGTTCCTCGCGCTCGCAGAGCGATTTGTCATTGGCCGCAAGGCATGACAAAGCTGCGGCAGAAGCCAAAAAACTTCAAGGCGAGGTAGATGCTATACGGCCGAAGATTAAAGCCGCACAAGAGGCTCGAGATAAGGCACGTCTTGAAGTTGACAAGCAATCACAACAGCGCATTCAGGCCAAAGTCAAGGCTGATCAAGCTCGTAAGAATCTCAAGAATGTCGAAGATCGCGTCAAGCAGCTGACGCGCCAATTGAACGGTCTTGACGAGAAAATCAAGCAGACCGACGATGACCGGCAGACCCACCAGCTTAAGCTTGAAGATTTGAGCCAGGCGCTGGAAACCGCCGAACATTCCGACACCGAAAACGAAGACTTCGACGATTTGGACAAACGCGTACACGAGCTTGAGACCACGCTCGATAAGGCGCGTGAGCAGGAAGTCTCGGCCAAAATCGTCTGGAACGACGCTAACCGCAAGGCTGATTCGCTCGTACGTCAGGCTGGTCTGCTGCACGATCAGTCAAGCGAAGCCGTCACTCGTCGCACCAAGATGAAGGCGCTCAACGAAAAGCGCGAACGTCAGCAGACCCATGACCGGCAAATCGCTGCCGACGCGAGGGGCATGGCCGCATTGGTTGCCGCCGAACTCAAGACTGTGGTCGCCAAGCGTGACGAACTTTCCAAGGCCGCTTCCAGCCACGATGCCGAACTGAAGCAGTTGCGCGCGCAACGCGACGAGGCCGAGCCGAAGGTCTCGGAGTCGCAACAGCATGAGCACGAGCTGGACGTCAATCGCGAGCGTCTGGCCGCGCAATACGGCCAGATTGAGCAGAAGGTTTCGGATACGTTGGGCATGGATCTCGAGGCGTTGGTCAACGAATACGGACCCGACAAGCTGGTTCCGGTCCTTGACGACGAAGGCCATCCGATTCCGCTCGAAAACAGTGATGGCACTGATGGTTCTGTCACTGAAAATGGCGAATCGACATCGACTTCAACTGTTGACACCGATAACGTAGACGCAGTAGATAATGCAAAGAATGTTTCTGACGTCGAAGTCTCTGACAATTCAGATGAAAATACGTCTGAAGTCGATAATCAGGACGATGCAAACGAGAACGTACCAATCGATGCCGATCATTATCAGATGGTGCCATACGTCCGTGCGGAGCAGGAGAAGCGCTTGCAAAAAGCCGAGCGCGACCTCAAGGCTCTAGGCAAGATTAATCCGTTGGCAGCCGAGGAATTCGACGCGCTCGAGACGCGCAACCAGTACCTGAACGACCAACGCAACGATGTCGCCAAGAGCCGTGATGACTTGCTGAAGCTCATCAAGGACCTTGACCATACGAT
The DNA here is from genome assembly GCF_029433295.1 of Bifidobacterium sp. ESL0784. Taxonomy (GTDB): domain Bacteria; phylum Actinomycetota; class Actinomycetes; order Actinomycetales; family Bifidobacteriaceae; genus Bifidobacterium. The sequence goes on along the minus strand of NZ_JAQTHV010000003.1, from coordinate 411,959 downwards.
GATTGAGGTCTTCAAGAACGCTTTCGATGACACTGCGGCCGCGTTCGAAAAGGTCTTTGCCACGCTCTTCCCGGGCGGCAAGGGACGACTGCGTTTGGAGAACCCTGACGATTTGCTCACCACCGGTGTCATCGTTGAGGCCAGTCCAGCGGGTAAGCGAGTCAAGCAGCTCAGTTTGCTCTCTGGCGGCGAGCGCAGCCTCACCGCGCTGGCGTTGCTCTTCGCCATCTTCACCGCACGCCCCAGCCCGTTCTACGTGATGGACGAGGTCGAAGCTGCGCTCGACGACATCAACTTGACCCGCCTGATCAACGCGTTCAACGACTTGCGCAAGCACGCCCAGCTCATCATCATCACCCACCAGCAGCGCACGATGGCCATCGCCGACGCCCTCTACGGCGTAACAATGCGCTCCGACGGCGTCACCGCCGTAGTGAGCCAAAAGCTCGAGCACGAATGAGTAAAAATATGATTTTGGCTCGGTAACATTAAATGTACCGAGCCAAAATCGTGGAAATATTCCAGTCCTTTCAATTGAGACACCGTCTGATAAAAGCGTTATTGCCGGACTTTTGATTCCAAACGGATAGCACTGCCGCAATTGATAATGTCAGTGTACTACTTTCGTAGTGCTTTCGCACGCTCCACGGTATCCTCGGCAAGAATCGTTTGGGCGTCGATGATGGGTAGATTGGGGAGCGGGAAAGCCTCGTTTAAGACCGAGAGTTCGGTGCAGCCTAGGACCACGATATCGCAACGGTAGCGAGCTGACGGGGACTTGTTGAGGAACGTGTCGATGACGAAGCGATAGCGATCGAGGCTCAGCGGGCCGCCACTTTTTACATCGTCGTAGATAAGCGAGTCGATGCGCTTTTGCAGGTCATCGTCGGGTTCGATGAACGCATAGCCGGCGGCTTCAATCTCGCGTTGGTAGAGGCCGGAATGGCGGGAGCCTTCGGTGCCCATGAAGCCTACGCGCGGGTGCGTGGAGACCGGCAGAGTTGTCTTCATCCGTTCCACGGCACCGGTGAGCATGTTGAGAATCGGGACGTCGGTGAGTTCTTGGAAACGCGGCAGCATGAAATGCGCGGTGTTGCAAGGAATCGTAATGAAGCTGGCGCCGATGGACGTGGCCTTGGCAATATCGTCGGCGATGACGGGGAAGGGGTCGTCGGTGCTGTCGCCGAGCATGAAATCGGTGCGGTCGGGCACGGAGGCGTCGTTGAAAACCACGTAATCGAGGAAGTCCTGGTCGGTGGTGGCCTCGCTCATCTTGTCGATCAGCCGGATATACGATTCGGTTGCCAAGGTTCCCATACCACCAATAACGGCGAAAAACGGTCGTTTCATAGCTCTCCCAACCAACAGATACGGTATCCGCTCGAAACGGAATGTAACGATGCTCCCGACTTATAGTACCAGCGTAAGGTATCTTATGCGTTTGAATATGGTTGCGTGTCTAGACAGGCACGATTCCTGATCTAGCCCCGCTTCGGCGCATACTGCTTGAAATCGCGTGAGATGTGCAGCTGCCAGCGCCAAAGTTCCAGCGTGCGCTTGAAGTTGCGGTCGGCCGGGTTGAAGCAGGAACGGCTCCACTTACCTTCGCTGATGAGTCGCAGCGCGTCATCCTTGAGTTGGCCGGCGGGAGCGTACTTCTTGAGCACCCGCTTCGGAATTTCCATCCAGAGATGTTCGCTGAAACACAGCGACGGCTTGGCATGATGGTGCATCACCAGGTCTTCGGCGATCCAGCGGGCCAGATTGAAGCCGGCTTGGGTGACGTAGTCGCTGCTGCCGCCCGGCCTTGGGTTGATTTCGAAGAAGCGGTAGCTGCCGTCACGCGGGTCGCGTTTGATGTCGAAATTCACGTAGCCGGTGTAGCCGAGTTCATCGATGAGGCGTTTGCATTGCTCGTAAACGGTTTTGTCGCCCTCCGAAATGATGGCTGCGTAGTTGCCGATGCGGTTGGGCGCGTATTCCTCCATGACCGGCCGTCCCATGCACATCATGGCTACGCTGCCGTCGCTGTTGACATACGCGTTAAGCGTGCGCATGCCGGTGTCGTCGCCGGGAATGAATTCCTGGATGATGAGGTCGCCGCGGTATCCGTTCGTATAGATGTCGTGCGCGACTTGGCTGAGTTCGGCGGCATCACCGATGGTGTAGGCCTTCTTACGTCCGGGGAAATCAATGCTCAGGTACGAAACGCTGTCCGCAGCCTTGAGTTCCAGCGGGAACACGGAAGGCTGCGGAACCTTTTTACCAGACTGGAAATCGGCAAACGAATAAACCGCCGTCAGCGGGGTGTTGACCTTCGTGGTTTCGCAAAGCTTCCAGAACGAGACCTTGTCAACGGCGCGTTCTAGCGTCGGTCCGTCGATGGTCGAAGTCAGATAGTCCTTGCGGATTTCGTCACGATGCTCGGCCAGCAGCGCGGCAGAGGTGTCACCGCAGGCGATGATGAGCAGTTGACGGTTGGGATTCTGTGCCTTGAGTTTCATGGACAGCTTGTGCAGTTCGGGCACGAAATGCTCGTCTTCGGTCAGATCTGCGATGACGTGAATATCAACGATAGAAGAGTTCCGGCATTGAATCAGTGCAGCCGGCCCGACGGCCAGCGATTTGACGCCGTAGGTCTTGTAGAACCCGCAAGCCAGCCCATACGCATTGGCTCCCGTGCCAATCAAAACCGGCAGGAACTGGGGGTGCTGAGCCTGCTGAGTCTGTGCCGAGGTTGCGCCAGTAGAAGCAGCGTCGAGGCTGCTGGCACCGTTTGTGTTGTTTGCCATGATATGCAATCCTTTGCAATGACCTGACCGATGAAGGGATAAAATCAACTGAATCAACCAGTCAAATGATTCAGGAATCGAATAGTCAATGGGCTATAAACAAATCAGTTTTCAACTATCCGGCTAATTGGCTGGTTCCACAATTCTGCAACTTTATAGCTTGTTTTTAAGCTTTTTCGCCGCCTTGAGTGTCTTGTAGAAAGTCTTTTTGATCGGCACGTCGCGGGCGGGTGCAACCGGGGTGATGTCTTCGGTGAACTTGCACTTGAACTCGTTCAGCCCCATCAGACTCGGCGCGAAATCGCTGCCGATGCCCATTAAGTCGTAGTCGGTGATACCTTGCGAACTCAAGATGCAGCATTCCTGATAGAGCAGTTTGTCGGTGACATGTAGACGCATCACATCGTTACGCATCGCGGCGTAGTAGCGCACGGCGCGCGTTCCGTTGACGGTGACGATTGACCAAGCCACCACGCGCCCGGCGATACGTGCGGCGAACACGCGGCAATGGTCGGCCCCCAACGCTTCTATCATGTCGGAATAATCGGTGATGGGAGCCGGGGCAAAACCGTCACGTTTTCCGGTTTCCACCATCACGTCGTAATATTCGCGGAAATCGGCGATGGCTTCTTTCGTCTCGTCGGCCACATCGGCGGGGCACTCTCGCAGCGCTTTGCGCACGTCACGACGGCCGCGCTTTTTCATTCGCGTGATAATGGCGTCATCCCCGCCGGTGACATCGATGATGACGGTCTGGTTATACGGAATCGTCGAAAGCACCCGCGTGGTGCCGCCGGTGTACCAAGTGTCAATGCGTAGAAAAGCGACCTTCTTATCGACGCGCTGCACCTCGGAGACGATGGCATCGATGGTCTCGCGTTCCAGCTTTTCGTCTGGTTTGGCAATCCAGGCCGGTCCGTGAACGGCGCGCAGATAGTGATAGCCGTGCGTTTCCATATCGGTAAATCCGATGAACGCCACGGTCTTGCCGTCCTGAAGGATTTTGTAGGAGCCCCATGGCGTGCGTCCGGGGATGTCCGCCTGGAACTTGGCCCATATGCCGGTCTGCTCGATCGGCAATGTGACGCCGGCCTCACTTGCGTCCTGCTCCATCTGAGGGTATTCGGTTTTTTCTAAGCTGATCATGCTTTCCTTTATCGTTTCGCTTCCGCTCGCTGAATCAAGTGTACGTCTATGCGCGCGCCCGAAGGCTGTATCCGAAATCTTTCACAGGGCTTACGAGAACAGCCGGGTGACGATATGGGTATCGCCTTCGTAGGAGGCGTGTTTGCCGTCGACCTTGAGCCATTGTTCCTCGCCTTTGCCGACAATCAGGATGACGTCGAAACCATCATGGGCCTGAGCCTCAGCAATCGCTGTCTCGACGGCCTTCTGACGGTCGACAATGATGGTGGAGTTCACATTGGGGTCGTTGACGGCAGCCCGCATCGTTTCGCAGATATCCTCGGCGCGTTCCCTGTCAGGGTCGTCGGTGGTGATGATGATGCGATCGACACGGTGCTGCGCGGCATCGATGATCTCCTGCCTGCGATCGACGGCCTTGCCGCCCGCTGAGCCACTGACCAAGGTGATGCGTGGTTTTTCGGCGCCATAACGTTCCATCGTGAAATCGATCAGCGCGGAAACGCTGGCGAAATTGTGGGCGTAATCGACGATGGCGATGTTCGGGCCATGTGCGTCCTTGAACTGTTCCATGCGCCCAGAGATTCGCACGTTTTCAAGGGCATGTGCAACTTTTTTATCGGCCAAATCAATGCCGGCAAGCTGGGCGATGGTCAGCGCGGCGGCCGCGTTGGCATAGTTGAAGTCGCCATCCATACGCAATTTATAGGTATCCGCGGTAGCCGTGCCCGCAACCTCGATATGGAAGGCCGTACGATCTTTATCGGCGGGCCAGGCGATGGTGTCGGCCGCGGTGCCGCTGTCGCGTCCGTCCGTATGTAGTGCAAAAGTCGTCACGGGAACGTTCGCCGCCGCCGCGTCCTCTTTTATAAGATCGGCGTGATCGCAGTCCGCGCCGAGCACCAGCGTTTTGCTGTTCGCGGTGATTTGCCGTTTGCAATACAGGTAATCCTCGAAGGTGGGGTGCTCGATGGGGCTGATATGGTCGGGGGAGATATTCAGAAACGCCCCAACGTCGAAGGTAAGCCCGTAGACGCGGTGGACCTTGTAGGCCTGCGAGGAGACTTCCATCACCAAGTAACGCATCCCGTTATCAAGGGCTTCGCGCATCATCCGGAAGGCATCCATCGATTCCGGCGTGGTCAGAGCGGAAGCCTTGTAGGTATGTCCGTCAAGGCAATTGTCAACCGACGAGAACAGTGCGGCCTTGCCGTCGCTGGCGGCGTTCAGGATCGCCTGAGCGAAGTAGGCGGTGGTCGTCTTTCCCTTGGTTCCGGTGATGCCGATAACCGTGAGCTCGTCCTGCGGCCTTTCGTAGAATTCGGCGGAAAGCAGGCTCATCGCCTTGCGTATGTCGCTTACGATTATGCCAATGGCACCGCATTCGGCGCTGAAATCGGTTTCCGCGACGTAGGTTTTGAGCCCGCGTTCGTCGCAGCCGTCAAGATAATCCGCCTTGAAATGGCCTTTGCAGCACAGCAGCGTTCCGTCGCGCACCTCTCGTGTGTCATACGTAATGGAGGTAAAGGCATCCTCGGATCCAACGAAACGAGCAGGGTTGCGCGACCACGTTTTGCCTTGGATGATTTCCCGTAAAAGACCATGCTTTTCAAGCAATTCAACCGCAGTTGCCAGAGTCAGAGCCATATCAGAACCTTTCTTGCCGTCCACAAGGTTAACGCATTGCGCCAGCCAAAATAAGAGATACCTGCCACAATCGAATGGAACTTACACATCGAGGTGAACCCGTCGCCGTTTGCGCGAAACCGGATATGTATGATTCCGCGGGATCATCAAGACAAATCAGCCGCTTGCCGCTGCGAAGCCTCTTATCGATTCTTTACTGGCGCTTCAACACTGTTACATGGCCGTTTACAGCCAGTTGTCGGTGATGGGCCGGCGACCGCGCGACTCTATCCACTTGTTGAACGAATCCTTCCACTTCTTGTGTGCCTTGCGCTGCCAGTCCATGAGATCGCCGAGCTTCAAGTTGCCGACCTGCGGATACAGCGTCGACATCGGCTTGATCAGATCGACGGCCGCAGTGGTGTCAGCGGTGGCGTCGTGGAAGTCGCCGTGCGGCTCGATGCCGTAATATTCGGTAGTGTAGGTCAGCGTCCGCTTGCCGTGACGGTGCGAGATTTCGCGGTCGATGACCAACGGGTCGACCACCAAAAGCTCGTCCGGCAGTGCCTGAAGCTTCCAACGCTTGAGGTCACCGGAGAGCATCCGCACGTCAAAAGGCGCGTTATAGGCCAGCAGCGGGATGCTCTTGGCCTGGGCCGCGGTGACGATACTGCCGATGGCAGCGATGGCATCGCCGGGTTCCGCGCCGTTGGCCTCGAGGAATTCATCGGTGAACCCGTTGACGCGGCTGGCGCCTTCGCAGATGTGCCGGTGCGGATTGACCACCCATTCCGCCACTACATCGCCAAGGTAGCCTTTCGCCGGATCTCGCAGAACCAGTGAGGCGGAAACGATGGCGTCACTGGAACCGGTTCCTGTGGTTTCGGTGTCGAAACCAAGCAACCAGGCCTCGCCGAGCGTCGTGTCGTCGTCTTGCTGCGGGGCCTGAGCTATGGCATCGAGCAGGATTGCCGCGTTGTCCGGGTCGGGATTGTTTTTCATTGTTGTCATAACCATATTGTGCGTTTCGATTCCGACATTGTATTGCATTTTTTTGAGAGTGACATTCGAAGATTCAGGATGTTTTCATTCCATGCAAATCTGGGCATATCGATGGATTCCGGATCAAGCTTCGATATGAGACCATGTCGAAAAAACCGTTTGTCGGCAACGAAAATGTCTTGATATATTCCTGTAAATGCGCGTGTCGGACGAAGCATGGCAAGCGTTTAGAATAGTAGTGTGACGCAAACCGACCAGGCACAGCCCAAGCAGCAAGAGCACGAGACGACCGCTCAGAAGCGAGCGCGTTTCGAGGCTTTGGCGATGCCTGCTGTCGACGCGCTCTACCGTCAGGCGATGAAGCTGACGAACAACACGGAGGACGCCCAGGATCTGGTGCAGGATGCCTACGAACGCGCGTTCAAGGCCTTCGACAGTTTCCGTCCCGGCAGCAATTTCGAGGCGTGGATGACCACCATCGAGCGCAACGCCTATTTCAACCAGTATGCCAAGGCCAAGCGTCGCCCCCAGCGTGCCAACGATTCGACGGGGGAGTATGACGATTGGGATATTTACTCCGCTTCCGACCACTCATCGGAAGGGTTGAAATCCGCTGAACAGGAGTACTTGGACGGGTTCGCTCCGGCGGAAATCATGCAGGCGTTGGATTCGCTTTCACCTGAACGCCGGCAGGTCTTTATCGACACCGCCATCGATGGCAAATCCTACAAGCAGGTCGCCAAGGAGCAGGGTATCAAGATCGGCACGGTGATGAGCCGGCTCAACCGCGCGCGCTCGCAGCTTAAAGACGAGCTCACTGAATATGCGAAGCAGCGTGGTTATGGCAAGGGCACTGCCGCTGAAACTGAAACGTCAACCCAAAAGACGGAACCGCCAAAGTCGCCGAAAACAACCAAAAAGGCAGAACTTGCTAAGTCGACGGAAAAGGTGAAACCTGCGAAACTCCAAAATCGTGGGGATTCGGCCAAGGCGGCTGAAAAGGCCGAAAAGTAGACAAAACCCGCGTCTTCACTATCCGCGAACCCCAAAACGGCCAAAATGAGTAATAATAGTCAATTAGATGTCACGAAAGGAGAACGACGATGGACGGACGAATCGAGCGTACCAGCCGAGTGGTGGTGAGAAGCCAGCATTCCGATGGTTTCACGCGTACCGACATCGAAATCTCCCGCTATGATTCCAGCAATCGCGTCCCCGATGACGAGTGCTTCAACCCCGAATCCTGCTGTGATGCCCGTGAAAAGGCGTTGATCGCCGAGTTGCGTGAACTGTTGCGCCCGGCCTCCGCCCCGCAATGCCTGATTGCCAAGCTCGAAGCGACGCTTGACCGCTGTTGCCTCGAGGAATCCTGCGGCGGTGAAGTCGCGTCCGCATAGCCGTTCGGTTTGTCAAAATTCGTTTCCAGCCACGCTTTGATGTGTGGCTTTTTTGATGTGTTGATCTATACCGGTTACACCTTGACCTCTGGAAATGTTGACAGTGACGTCGGTATTGATGCTTGTTGATTGGCGCTGATAATGGGAGACAGGCGCTGGCAGCGTCGCCGTTGCCGCGAATGTGCAGCCGGCTTGGTATATGAAAAATGCCTCGCTTGTTGCGAGGCATTCGTCATTTTTACGTACCTAACGGAACTCAGGCATTTGGCCTTTTGCCGTGGTTGGCCGCCTTTTTGCGGCGTGCCTTACGCTTACGTCCGCGCATTCCCATGATGGACTCCTTTACATTAATGAATAAGCCTTAGGTATTATCGCACGTTGTTGCGACTTCGCATGGGGTTTACTGCTAGTTTCAAGTCAGTTCCGCTAGTTTTCGTATACTTTGAACTCCTAAAACATACGAAAACTAGCAGGATTGACCGGTTACTCGCAGTTCTCAGATTGGCGTGAGTCGCAAGCAACTATCAAGCGAGCCGGAGAATGGTTCAGCGCTGCTCGGCCTTGAAATAGAGGTTGGTGGAGCTGGTTTCGCCGGGACGTATGACAATCAGGTCCTTGCCGCTGTTGAATGCGTTGGCATAGGCCGTCTGCGGCTCGATGGCAACGCCGGCGGGGTGCGACTCGGGTGCGAAACCGGTGCCGGTGCACATCTGGAAGGAGGTGATGGTCTTGTCTCCGCCGACGCTCACGGTCAACCCATCGGGGCGTGTCAAGGTGGCGAAGGTGTTGCCGTCGGCATCGCGTTCGACGTCGGTCCACGCGTCATCATACGGTTGCTCGGTCAATGCGGTGGGCTGGCGCAGGTCGTATTTGCTGCTGACAGGTTCCGTGCCGCAGGGCAGCAGACGCTCATTGACGGTGACATGGGTGTGCGCCGGAATGGTGACCGAGCACTGTGCGTTCTGTCCGTCGATTTCGTCGCCGTAACCGCCGAATCCGTTGGCGATCCACGGGTGGATAGCCAGGGCCCACGGCGCGTTGACGCTGTCGTTGTTGGTCGCAGACAGCGTGAGCTTAAGCCCGTCGTCGCTGACGCTGAACGTTGCACGAACCAGCAGGTCGAAGGGGTAGCCTTTCATGTTGCCGGTGCGCCAGGTAAGAGTCACGCGGTCCTCTTCGAGGTTTTCAAGGTTCCAGAAGGCTCGGTAGCCGTAGCCGTGGATGGCATTGTGCTTCTCGTGCTCATCGATGGGCAGCTTATAGGTCTTGCCTTCGAAGGTGTAGACGCCATCCTCGATGCGGTTGGGGAAGGGGACGAGCAGCTCGCCGTTGGTGCAGGGCACCGGCTTGTCCGCGTCCCATGAGGCGATCATGTCTTTGCCGCGGTAGGTGAGTTTGCGCAGTGTGGCGCCGAGCTGCGTGACCACAGCCGCGTAGTCCCCATGTGAAATGGTGAATTGCTGGCCCGAGCGTGGGGGCAGAACCGATGAAGTCATGTCAACTCCTGTGTAGAAACGTATTTTTTACCATTCACTATTCTAATGCGTCACCCTGCTTAATTTGCATCCAACGTTTGCATGCGATTTTGCCAAAGTTAGAGTTCTTGGTGCGCGAAGGGACTCGAAATAGCGCAATTGGTCCACATCTTTCGATAAAACGGTTCTCTTGGCGCATCAAGAGAACCGTTTTATAAGAGAATCATGCTCAGGTTAAAGTTTCCTTGAGTTTCCGACTTCGATGGCTGCTTTACCAAGTGCCGATTTTGGCGATGGTCGCACCGAGTACTTTCACGAGGTCGTTTGGGTTCACTCCGACGCTGAAGCCGCGTTTGCCGCCGGAGACGATGATCTCGTCATATTGCATTGCACTTTCGTCGAGCACTGTCTTGTGCTTCGTACGCTGGCCGAGCGGGGAGATGCCGCCGACCACATAGCCGCTTTCGCGCTGTGCCGCCTTCGGGTCAGCCATGGCTGCCTTCTTGGCGCCGACAGCCGCCGCAAGATATTTCATATCGAGGTGTCCGCTTACGGGTACCACACCGATGACCCGTTCCTCACCGGTATCGGCCATAAGTGTCTTGAACGAGCGATGCGGATCGACGCCGAGCTTTTCCGCGCCTTCGAGCCCGTAACCCTCGTCCATGTGATCCGAGGAATGTTCGTACTCGTAGATTTTAAAGGGAATTCCGGCTTCGGTCAGTTCGCGCGTGGCTGGAGTGGAGGCCGTCCCTGCCGTTTTCCTGTGTTTCTTGCTCATGTCTTTAAGTTTTACCATTTCTGCGGCAGGCATGTGCAGCCATCGGCATTGCGTGACATTCCAGCCTCCGCCAATGGGAATTGCCACTAGCCTGTGAGTGATCCCGACATGAATGAGCCACCGTTGCTGGTTCAGTGGTGCGAATATGGCGTGACTTGATAATTGCTCCATAAAAGGGCCGATGCGCATGTCTCGGCGGCCCATTTATAAAAGGACCTGTGACATGATGAAGGGCCTCCGTCCCAATACTGGATGGAGGCCCTTCATCAATAAGCTACCTATTTAATATCTAACAGATACCTATGATTATCGCAACTTGCTCACTTGCTCAGTTCGGCGAAGTAGAGCAGGGTGCGGATCATGTTGCAGGTGAAGCCGTACTCGTTGTCGTAGAAGGCGACGGTGCGGGCCAGCGTGGTGCCGTCAATGGTGTTGACGTCGGTCTGCGTCGGGTCGAAGACGCCGCCGTGGGTGTCATCGATGATGTCGGAGGAGACGATGCTGTCAGCGTTGTAACCATAGGTCTCGTTGTTCTCGAAGGCCTTCTTGGCGGCTGTGTTGATGTCGTCGGCGGTAACGTCCTTGTCGAGCACAGTGAAGAGCTCGGTGATGGACCCATCCGGGACCTGCACGCGCTGTGCGTGACCTTGCAGCTTGCCTTGCACGGAAGGAACGACCTTGCCGATGGCCTTGGCGGCACCGGTGGAGTGTTCGATCGTGTTGACGGCGGCGGCGCGGTTGTTGCGCGGCTTGGAACCACGAGGGCCGTCGAGGATCATCTGGGTGCCGGTGTAGGCGTGGATGGTGGTCATGTAGCCGACCTTGATGCCGAAGTTGTCATCAAGCAGCTTGACGAGCGCCGCGAAGGAATTCGTGGTGCAGGAGCCGGCGGAGACGATGTTGTCGCTTGGCTTCAGAATGTCTTGGTTGACGCCGTAGACGACGGTCGGGGTGGTCTCGTCCTTCGCCGGAGCGGAGATGAGGACCTTCTTGGCGCCGGCGTCCAGGTGAGCCTGGCTCTTCTCGGCGGAGGTATAGAAGCCGGTGCACTCGAGCACGAACTCAACGCCATCGTTCTTGACCCACGGAATGTTGCGGGCGTCCTTCTCGGCATAGACCTTGTATTCCTTGCCATCGACGATGATCGCGTCATCTGTGGACTTCACGTCGACCGGGGTACCGTCATCGTGACGGAAAGTGCCGTGCGTGCTGTCATACTTCAAGAGGTAGGCGAGCATGGAAGGCGTGGTCAAATCGTTGATTGCTGCGACTTCGATGTCACCGGCCTCGCCACCGCGGGCCTGAAGTTCGAAAATGCGACGGAACGCAAGGCGGCCGATGCGGCCAAAACCGTTAATACCAATCTTTACTGTCATGTAATACTCCCTAAAGGAAACAGCTTGGGGACGCGGGCTAGCGTCCTTTGCCGTATATTTACCAACACTTGTTACTTTAACTGGTCTTCTGTACTAGACAGGGCGTTTTTCCATGTTTCTGGTCTAAAACCGACCAAAATTTTGTTAGCGTTCACAATGATTGGGCGCTTGACCAGCATGCCATTGGTTGCAAGGAGTTTCAGCTGCTCGTCCTCGCTCATTTCGGGCAGTTTGGTCTTGAGCTTCATTTCGCGATAGGGCATGCCCGAAGTGTTGAAGAAGCGCTTCAATGGCAGGCCGCTCGCCTTCCACCAGCGCTTGAGTTCCATGGCGGTGGGGTTGTCGCCTTTGATGTCGCGTTCGGTGAAATCGATGTCGTTTTCATCGAGCCACTTGCGGGCCTTGGCGCAGGTGGAGCAATGGCTGTAGCAGACAAAGAGCACCTTACCGCCCTGCTGGGCTGGATCGGGTTTTTCAGTTGTGGAATTCGAGCTGGTTTTTGCGTTGGTCATGATGGGTCCTTTCATTACGCCATTGCGTTGCTGATTTGATACTAGGACTTTTTGAAGGTTGAAATACGAAAAAATCCAATCGTGTGCTATCAGACAAACTCCGGTTTCGTTCACCGCGACTTATTGAGCAGCGTGGAGACCTGCGAAGCCAACGGTCCCAACGTTTCCGTGGCTTTGACATCGGTGCTGAACGTCGGCAAAGCGGCGACGAAGGGGAAGGTGACGATAAGCGTGCCGTCAGTCACGCTGATGGAGGCCGCGCGTCCGTCGAGCAGTTCGTTGCTCACTCCGAGCACGGTGTCGCTATGCATCGTGCCGTTCTTGAGCTCATATTTGAGTCCGGTTTCCGTGACCCCGCGCGAGATGTCGGCGTGAGAAAATACGGAAACCATGCGGTCTATGGTGTCGGCACCTGTATCGCAAGCCGTTCTTAAACCGCGAATGATGACATTTTGATTGTTAGGATCCGTTTTTACAATTTTGGCATTGGTCTTATTTGCTTTGCCGGCAGTGTGCAAGTCGTTGGCAGGGAAGTGGAGCGAGCCGTTGCAGATGGCGGTGACCACGCTATGCTCGCCATAGAGCAACCCACGTCCGCCATTATGGGCAAGTAGCGCGAGCATCTGGATATTGGCGATAGTGTGGTCGATCCGTCCGCCGAGGCCGCCATAAATACGAAAATCCCGGTAGCCCCGTGTCCATCCGGCTTTCAGCGCCGAAAGCATGTCCGGGTCGTCGTGTTCCGGCGGCAACGCTATGGTTTCTGCGCCTGCCGGAACCTGTACGTTCGCCGAATCAAAGTCCCCAATGACCAAGTCAACCCGAGCCCCCAACTCGCGCGCGTGATCAAGCCCCCCGTCCGCCGCAATAACGAAGCCATTTTCTGGAAGTGCGTCGCCGGACGGTTCATTGCCGTAATACGTTCCGGCGGCAAAGATGACACAAGTTTGAGACATACCGCAATTGTAGATTAACGGGTGCGCCGCACGACAATCGTGATTTTGGGGAAGCTTTGGATTTGTAAGGAACCACGACCATAATATGGTGCATATTCGAGTTCATCATCAAGGGGGATTTGTGGGCAGCCATTGCATCGTCGTTCGTCACATCACGCAGGCTGATTTCAAGGCTAAGGCCGAAGTGCATTCGCGTACTTGGCACGAGACCTATCAGGGTAAGTTGCCACAATGGCTGGTCGACAAGATCACTCCGGAATTCGCCCTCGGAGTCACTAGGCGCCATGATCCGGCGAACGTGTTCGTGGCGCTGATGGACGGCGAAGTGGTGGGTTACGCCGAGCTTGCCAATCCCGCCCGCGAGCCCAGCGATTATCCCGATACTGCGGAACTGGCCGCGATTTATGTCCTGAACCGTTGCCAAGGTCTTGGCATTGGGCGCAGGTTGGCGCAGGCGGTGTTCGATACCTTGCCTACCAAGCGTGTGGTGCTGTGGGTGTTTGAATCCAACGAAAAGGCGCAAGGATTTTATCGCCATATGGGTTTCCATCCCACCGGCAAGACCCAGACAGAGGATAACGGTGCTAACCCGGAGCTCGAGTTCGCCAATTTCGATACGGCGTCGTGAAAACGGAAAGTGGCAGGCAACCCCAACTTGGCTGCCTGCCACTTCTCATTACTGTTGACTAAAGGCGATTACATCTGGACGATGATCTTGACATGGTGTTCGGCATCGTTGCGCAGGGCTTTGAAACCTTTCTCCACGATGTCATCGACCTTGATTCGGTCAGTGATGAACTGCGAGAGATCGATGTGCTTGTCGCGTACCAGTTTGATAACGGGCTCATGGTCATGGGCGTAGCCAATGGAAGCGCCGACGAGCTTTTCCGGCATGATGAGCTCAGGAAGCACGTTGAACGTGACGGGCTTGGCATGCAACGCCACGATTTCCAGCCTTCCCTCAGGACGCAGGGCGGAAAGCAGCTGGTGAACCACAATTTCGGAGCCGGCCGCATCGAACGCGATATCCGCGCCGGCGCCGTTGGTCTCTTCGTGCACCCGTTTGCCGAGATCTTCCTTGCTGGGGTCGATGACGATGTCCGCAGACTTGGAGCTCAATGCTTTTTCCTTACGAGCCCCAGAAAGCTCGGAGACGATAACGCGGACGCCCTTGGCTTTGAGCACGGTGCCAATCAGTAGACCGATGGGGCCGGCGCCGCCGACTACGGCGGTCTGTCCAGGCTGGGGGTTGGTGCGGCGCACCGCATGATAGGCCACCGACATGGGCTCGATAAGTGCAGCTTGGTCAAGCGGCAGATCTCCGATGGGGTGTACCCAGCGGGACTCGACCACGATATGCTCGCTCAGACCGCCGCCACCGCCGTTGACTCCGATGAAACCCATCTTTTCGCAGGCGTTGTAATTGCCGGACTTGCAGGCGTAGCATTTGCCGCAAACCATAAGCGGTTCGACGACGACGTGGTCGCCGACCTTGACGGTGGTGTCGACGTCATCTGCGATTTCCTCGACAACGCCTGAGAATTCATGGCCGAAACCTGTGGGGAGTTTCTCGCCGGAAAGCGGGTGTGCGACGCCAGGGGTGATGCCGCCGCTTTCAGGACCATCAAAGTAAAGATGCAGATCCGATCCGCAGATGCCGGTGTAAGCCGGTTTGATCTTGATGGTTCCCGGTTTCAGCTCCGGTTCCGCAATATCGTCAATCTGAATATGTTCTTTGCCGTAATAACGTACAGCTCTCATGCCTTCTCCTTTTAAAATGTGATTGAAATCACATCTATGATAAGTCATTGATGTCGATGTACCGGTTCGGGAATGTTCTGGATTGTCTGCAGGCAGGGTATACTAAGACAGGCTTGAGAAATCAAGAAAGTGGGTGCGCCCCACCTGGAAGCTTTTCGTAGCTTCGGGTTCAAAACATTTCCTACGTTTAGGTAGGGAATCGAAAGCTTGGCATTCGCCGTGGCTTTCTGCTGCGTCGGTTATTCTGACGCCTGCGTTTTGAATCTTTGCCGCGATTAATGCCGAAAGTGTTTCGGTAAAGGTTTCCGTTGTCAGCGCGTCCAAGAGCAGCAAGGATTGGAGTTCATCATCAGCGCAGAACCACGCATTAACGACGAGATACGCGTTTCCAAGGTACGCCTGATCGGCCCGAACAGCGAGCAGGTCGGGGTCATCGCGACCTCAGTCGCATTGAATCTGGCCAAGGAAGCGAATCTCGATTTGGTTGAGGTGGCGCCGAATGCGGATCCTCCGGTGGCCAAGCTCATCGACTATGGCAAGTACAAGTACAACGAGAAGATCAAGCAGCGCGAAGCGCGTCGCAACCAGAGTGCGGCCGAGATCAAGGAAATTCGTTTCCGTTTGAAGATCGACGAGCATGACTTCGAGGTCAAGAAGAGCCATGTCATCCGCTTCCTTCAGGGCGGCGACAAGGTCAAGGTCACCATCATGCTGCGTGGACGTGAGCAGTCTCGTCCGATCGGCGGTGTGGAGCTTCTGCAGCGTCTGGCCGATGAGGTTTCGGAATACGGCACCATCGAGTTTTACCCGAAGCATGAGGGACGCAACATCTTCATGACGTTGGCTCCCAAGGGCAAGAAGATTCATGCTAAGTCCGAGCAGCGTCGTCGCGGCGCCGACACCCGTGCCGACCGTCAGGCCCGCCAGAAGGCGAGGCTCGCGGCCAAGGAGAAGGAAAAGGCTCAGGAAGCCGGTCAGGCGAAGGCTGCGGTCAATGAAATCAAGTCAGCCGAATCGTCTGTTCCTGCAAAGCCTACGAAAACAGCCGAACCGAAGATTTCTACAAAGCCTTCCGTCAAAGCAACGCCCAAGGCAACTAAGGCCGAAGTACCTGCTAAGTCCGCTGCTGCCAAGCCTGCGAAGTCGGACAAGCCGGCAGCGCCCGCTTCCAAGAGCGCGAAGCCGAAGCCTGCAGCAGCAGCCAAGCCCGCAAAACCAGCTAAGCCGGCGCCAAGGGCGAAGAAGTAACAACAAATTTTTGTGTCGGCTGATTCAAACGTCGGCAGACACAGGGCATCGAAGACTGAATTCGATAACCTTGAAGATAAATAGGAGGGCAGCAATGCCGAAGATGAAAACCAATTCCGCCGCGAAAAAGCGCGTCCGCGTCACCGGTACGGGCAAGCTCATGCAGGCTGGCACCTCGATGCGCCACAACCTTGAGCACAAGTCCGCGCGCAAGCGCCGCAACCTCTCCCGCGACCAGGTGCTGGCCACGTCGCAGAGCAAGAACATGCGAAAGCTGCTCGGCCGCTGAAATCGGCTTGGTTTATAGGGTTTAAGTAAGTTTATAGAAAGCTAGAGGAAACAATATGGCACGTGTCAAGCGCGCAGTGAACGCTCATAAGAAGCGTCGCGTCGTTCTCAAGAGGGCTTCGGGCTACCGTGGCCAGCGCTCCCGTTCGTATCGTCGTGCGAAAGAGCAGCTGCTCCATTCATTTAACTACAACTTCCGCGACCGCAAGGCGCGTAAGGGTGACTTCCGCAAGCTGTGGATCCAGCGTATCAACGCCGCCGTCCGTGCTCAGGGCATCACCTACAACCGCTTTATGCAGGGTCTGAAGCTCGCGGGCATCGAACTCGACCGCCGCGCGCTTGCCGAGCTCGCCGTTTCCGATCCGGACACCTTCAAGACCATCGTCGACAAGGCCAAGGCCGCGCTGCCCAAGGACGTCAACGCTCCGGTGGCTGCCTGAGTATTTCTCAAGCGATATCTTTCAAGCCCTGCATTTTTAGATGTGGGGCTTGTTTGTTTGTTTGTGTATTCATCCCAAAGCAGTGATAATCTCATGCAAAGATATATGACATGATGAAATCAGATCGATGTCGATTGTCTGTGGCTTGGGTTGCCGCATTTGTTTGATTAGGGCAAGTACTGGGCATTGTATGACCCCTCAGAGGAGGGTGTGGAGATCATGGGCGAATTGAATCCAACTGATGGCAGCGGCAGAGGTGCTGGTTACGTGTCCAATCCAGACGGCGGCATTGCAAATACCGACATCTCGAATGACGCCATTGCTGATCGCGACATTTCCTTCGAGGATGTGCTCAGGCATGGCAAAGTTCGCTATCATGTTATTCGCCGTAAACGCAAGGTCATCAACGCTCTCAAGACATTGATGGCGCTGTGCGTGGTTGCGGCGGTGGCGTTGGCATTGTGGCTGCCCACGAACCAGTACATCAACTCCCGCGAGCAGGAGCGGCAAGCCGTCGCCGCCATGAACCGGGTCAAAAAATGGCCGCAGGGCCGCGTTGCCCAAGAACTTAACAAGGCCAGACAATACAATGCCGGCATCGCCGCCGGCAGCCAGTCATTCGGCGAGTATACCGACCCCTTTGCTTCCGGTTCGGCGGGTAAGAAAGACAAGAACAAAGTCGTCACTCGTTCCGAACGCGACACGGTCTATCAGGGACTGCTCAACAGCGGAGGAGGCGTGATGGGCATGGTACGGATTCCCAAAATCTCCTTGAAGCTGCCGATCTACCATGGCACTTCGGATAAGGTACTCGACAAAGGTGCCGGCCATCTTTACGGCACCAGCTTGCCGGTTGGCGGGAAGTCGACGAACGCCGTGATTACCGGCCATACTGGGCGGCCTTATGAGCTGTTGTTCACTCGACTTGACGAGCTCAAAAAAGGTGATGTCATCTATATCAACACGCTCGACCACACCTTCGGTTATCAGATTACGTCCATATACGTCGTGTTACCCGATGACACGCGCTATTACAAAGTCGTTCCCGGCAAAGACATCCTCACGTTGATGACCTGTACACCGTATGGCGTCAATTCGCACAGGTTGGTGATCACTGCCGAGCGGCGTCCGATTCCCAAGGACATCCCATACCCTGACGACGCATCTGGCGACGGAGTGCTTGCAGGGGGTTGCTCGGCCTTGGCGATTCTTTCTTTGGGGATAATTATCAATGTAATTCGCCACCGGCGTAAATGGCCTGTACGTCATTGCAAGTGATTTTCTTTTGATGTGATGCAATGTTTGATGTGATGCAATAGCGAGATTTGAGACATTCTATCAAAACCTTATATATGCGCCTGAATTGGTTAAAAAACCAAGTAAATCAAAGATAAAAAGTCGCTTTATTTCCTTTGTGATTCTCCGTTGTACCAATTTGTTATACAATAGTTATTGATTAGATATATTAATCAACGGATGTTTTAGTAGTGCCGAAGGTGGCAACTATGTTACGTAATGGTGATAAAAACAGCAGGCTGGCGACTTCCCTGTGTGCATTCCTGCTCGCTGTTTTGCTTGTCGTGGCGCAGGGCGTGGTCTGCTCTTTCGGTTCCGTTTCCTCGAAAAGCATCGCGAATGCCGCTGAGGTATCGACGCAGGATGTTCCGCAGACCAGCAAGCCGAAGCTGACCAAGATGCTGGCCGACAACCAGCATATCGTGCTCAACAACTATTATATTTTGCCCCTCACGCCTACACGTGAACAGATGCGTGCCGATTTTGTTGTTCGTGTGCGTCATGGCCAAGTCAATGTCAAGGCGACGAATTGGTCGAATATGGCTTGGCAATGTTCCGACGGAACGTATCACATCGGTCAAAGTTGCGGCATGATCATCCGATATGCCTACAACATGAACCTGCTGCTAAGTGGTGCCATCAACACACTTGATTACAAGAACACGATGTCAGGTAAAACCGGCGCCATGAACTGGGCGGCCAATCAGGACGATTGCTTCACCATCCACAGCGTGCTGACGGCAGGGAATTATGATTATCTCACCATCTCGGTGACCTGCGCCCTTGATGTGACGGGGCTAACGACCAGTGCATATGACGTAGGAGGCTCGGAGCTCAACCAGTTTCTATGGGTTGAGGTGCCGACGGTGGCTTTGAATTCCATCCCACCTAATTATGGCGGACTTTATCCCGTGTTGGCCACAGAGCAACTGGGTGTCGACACCGACTATATGACCAATGTTCTCGCAGATTATCCGGCCTATATTTATCAGGATACGTTATGCGGCGATAATTCCGATGGACAGGGATGCAACGGACCGCGTGCCATGGTCGGTTGGAACAATAAACCGGCTTTGTGGAGCAACGGACAGGCCAATTGGGGGTTGGTCACCGATTTTGGTTTGACGGCCAACAGCACCAATTACAATCCCGGCGTCGCGCCACCCACATCGTTCTTCGTCAAATGGTTCAATCGTGCATCGGCCTCATCGCCATGTTCCAACACGTCTTCCTATTATTTCCAATGGATTGGCTTGAAAGACGGCCAATGGGTGCCGGTAACCGATTTGACACCGCATGCCCAGTTGGTCTCCCAGTCGGCGATCAACGGCGAACGGATTCAAGAGGCCGCAAATGATAATACCGGATTCGCGTTTAACAACAATAACTCCTCCTTGCATTTGCGTTCAATGCAAGGTTCCGGGGGCGGATTGAGCATCGCGCAGAACGCGGACGGATCTATCGATTTTGCGAGGGCCAGGGCTGATCAGGGTCTTGACGGCTATTTCAAGCTGGTTACGTGGCCTGTTACCAATCCTGGTGACACCAGATGCACGGCATCCACTATCTCTTCTTCTCCGTGGACTCAGAAATTCAGTCCACGCGATATCTTCAACCCGGTGCTTAGCCAGTTGCAGAATAATGAAGATCCCGGAATCTCGACTTCTATGACCCAGACCGAAATCGCCACGTTGGTCAACAAGGCTTGGGTGATCGATACGGTCTTCAACAAGTACGGTCTGCCGGTCCGCCCGCCGGTCATCACCGCGCCTGCCGAAAATGCGTATGCCGGCCTGCATCCGACAATCAATGGCACCGGCGAGCCGGGGGCCACCATCAACCTCTATGCCGAGAAAGACGGCAATCTTATCGATCCGAACAATCCCAATGATCCTGATAAGGCGGGCCGTCTGGTAGGAACGACGACCGTGGACGGAAGCGGCAACTGGTCGATCGTCGATACGGGCAACACCAAGGTCACGGGTTCTCAGCGCTATCATGCCACGCAGACCGCGACGAGGGATTCGGAAGATATCACTTCGGAGTTCTCCAACATCCGTACGGTTCAGTTCGCGGTACCGAGTACCGCGCCGCCGGTGACAACAATTGACGTGCCGCATACGACCAATCCGAATGGTGGCGTGCTACTGGGGACCGATAGAGTTGTCATCCACGGTACGGCGAGCCCGAACTCGCCCGGCGAGACGTTGAAGGTCTATGTCAGGCATGCGTCCGACCCGCCGATGAGTGAAGGCGATATTATCAGCGGCTGCACGCAGGTCCTTACCAATGCTGGATCGCAGAATTGGTCGTGTGAGGTGGTTCCGTCGTTCTTCACCAGCGAGTTGGCCCAGGGCGAGGACTATGTGTTCGTCGCAAAGCTGGTCAACACTACGGGAGGCGTGGATTCTGGCTTCTCCGCAGACAAGGAACAGATTGTCGATATGACAGCGCCTTTTGTTGCCTTCGATGCTTTACAACCCTTGAACACGATCAGCGGTACCGCATATCTCGATGCAGCCCATACGGTTCCAGCCAACGGGGCGACGATTCATATCCATTGGCCTGACAATTCTGAGGATACGGCGACCGTTCAGGCGGGTGGCACCTGGTCGTTCTCTGTACCGTCGGGCATGACATCTGGTCAGGTCAGAGTGTACGGCATCGATCCGCAAACCAACGAGTCCGATTGGATTGTTCATGAGCTTGAATTGTCCGCGCCGGTCTACTCGTTGCCGTTGACCGGCGATCACAGCAAGCTGGTGTTGATCATCGCCGGAATTATCGCGGCGTTGCTGGCGATTGGAGCCGGTGTCTACGCGGTGATCGATAGAAAAATGAGGTTTGGAAAGGCGGCGGCCGATGATCCCTAAATTGGTGAGTTGCCGGGCGGCGTCAGCGTTGACGCTGATGTCGCTCCCGCCGCCCGGGGCGTCCGGCCGCTGCAGGTCGAGGAGGTATAGCGGCTGAATAAACAGTTGATTGCCGGACATAATCAATATCAATATTTGAAAAACGAAATTTCACAGAGAAAGTGAACCATCATGAATATCAGTAAAGGATTGAGACGCGGCGTTGGCGGTGTTGTCGCCGCTGCGGCCCTCTTGGCGTTGGCGATGGTGCCTGCGGGCACCGCGTTGGCGGATACCAACATTCCCATTGATCAGAACGCCAATACGACGTTGAAGATCAAGAGCAAAGGTTCCCGGCTGCGTGGACATTACTTCACCGCAATGCGCATCGGTGCCTATGGCAATGCGCAGACCCCGACCGTCGGTGGCGGGAAATTGTCCTCGGTTGGTGTGGATTCCAGCCAGGTCGATGCCGGCGGTGTGCCGGCTAACGAGCAGATCATGCAGGCCATGAAGGACGCCTATACAACCACCAGCACCAGCGGCTCTTTGCCTTCCGGTTATAGCAACAACCCTGTTGGCGCGGTTGCGGTTACGTGGCTTGGCTTCCCCTCGTCTATCACACCTCCTTCCGGAGAGACGGCAGATACCACCTCGAATTCGAGCTCGGCGGCTTGGAGTGGCAGCCTTCGTAAGTTCGTCACTACGTTGACAAAGAATACGAATTTCAAGAACCGTCTTGCCGATGCCACACATGGTCACGAAGTGCAGGCTTCGACTACAGTGCTTGATGATGATGACACCACAGTTGAATTCAATGTCAAACAGGGTATCTACATCATCGTCGACACCACCGCCAACCACGGCACGGTGAGTTCCACCGCCATTCCGGTATCAATTCCTATGCTGGCAAGCACGGCAGTGGTTGACACCGCAAGCACTCCGAATGTCTACGATGCCTTCTCCACAAGTCCGTTGGTCAAGCTCGGTGAGGTCAGTGTGAAGAACGACCCGCTGATCGTAAAGAAGAAGATGATTGACCCGACCACTGGTAATGCTGCCGTCGGTGACACATTGACTTATATGATCGTTGCCAAGGTCCCATTGACCACAGGGTTCAGTCACTATACCTACGTGGTCCAGGATGATCCTTCTGCAGGTTTGACCTATCAGGGAGTAACCAGCATCAAGTTTTCCACTGATGCCAATTTTACGGATACCGGGATTGAGCATACATTGACCGGTTCTGATTATACGGTGTCTGGCGGTGCCTCTTCCGGAGCCCCGGTGGAGTTTAACTTCTCCGGTAGTATCATCAATTTCACGCAAGGCACCCCTTCATATTACAATGACTATATCAAGATCACCTATACGATGAAGATCGATGACAGCGCACGTGAAGGTACCCAGTTGCAGAACGGTGTGTCGTTGACCCATTCCAACGATCCGGGCAATCCGCCAACTGGCGACGGCGGAACTCCTGGAGACGGTACGACTACTACTATCGACAACAGCGGTGACCCGACCGGCACCGTCAAGACATATATGTACGGCTTCAGTCTTGCCGATGTCGACAAGAACAACCATGCGACGTATTTGACCGGTGGTGAATTCCAGATCAAGCAGGGTGCCACGGTGATCAAGTTCAAGAAGTTGGGTGATGGAACGTATCAGAAGGCTGCGGACCAAACGGCTACTGCCGATAACGTTACCGTATTCGATACGTTGACTCCTGCTCTTGGCAGTGGTGGTGGAACCTATGACCTGGCTATCGGCAGGATGCGGTTCACAGGCCTTGCAGAAGGAACCTACACTGTTGTGCAGAACACGGTGCCGGTACCGTATTCGGCTCTGGGCAAATCGACCTTCACCGTCACGGTTTCGACCGATACGGCTACCACTTCCGTTCCTACTCCAACCGCTGAGACACCTGCGTACTCCAACTCCCATGATGGATGGGACCTGGTTGCTGAGAATAACTGGAACCCGACAACTGATCCTAATCATTACATCCTTGTGCAGGAGATTAACTCCTTCTCGCAGCTGCCTATGACCGGCGGCGCTGGTGCGATTGTGGTCGGCCTCGTTGTCATCGTCCTGCTTGGCGGCGCTGGAGCGCTCTTCTTCATCACTCGCCGTGGCGAGAAGTCCCTGAGTAAGGAAGTCTGATGTTCTAGCTTTCTCATCCGAGAAAAACCTGTGCAGCTCATACGCCGTCGCAAACGGTGTGTGGGCTGTGCGGGTTTTCTTGCTGAAAGCGGCAATCGCAAAAGTCGCCTAATGAAGTGAAAATGGAACCATGAACGGAACGGACGCACTGCTTGGCCAGTTTCTGGCGCATATCGACGTGGAGCGCGGGCTGGCGAAATCCACGGTGAAGGCGTACGCGGCCGATATCCGCAAGTATCTTGGGTGGCTGGAAGGCCGGAATATCAAGGATTTAGCGAGTGTTACCACCCATGACGTCGAGGCGTATGTCGCTGCGCTCGACAAGGCGGGGGAAAGCGGGCGCAGCAAGGCGCGGCGGCTCGCCAGTGTCCATGAGTTCCACAAGTTCGCGTTGACACAGGGAGTGGTGACCGACGACGTTTCCGCGCGGGTCAAGGCGCCGAAAGCAAACGGGCATCTGCCGGACGTGCTGAGCGTCGACGAGGTCACGCGGTTGCTCGACGCCGCTTCCATGGGCGGCAGCGACGACCCGGTGGTGTTGCGCGACAAGGCGTTGTTGGAGTTCATGTATGCTACCGGCTGCCGCGTTTCCGAAGCCGTTGACGCCGATCTGAACGACGTCGACACCAACGAGCGGGTAGTCGTGCTTACCGGTAAAGGCTCGAAACAACGGTTGGTGCCGTTGGGAGAGTATGCGATCAAAGCGCTGCAACGCTACGTTTCGCTGGGACGGCCGCAACTCGAGGCCAAGGCCAAAGGAGGCAGGGAGCGGCGCGCGATCTTCCTCAACAAACGCGGCCGGCGGATTTCGAGGCAATCGGTATGGGAAGTCGTCAAAGCGGCGGGAGAGCGCGCGCATATCGACAAGCCGCTGCATCCGCACACCCTTCGCCATTCCTTCGCCACTCACCTGATTCAGGGCGGCGCCGACGTGCGCACTGTTCAGGAGCTTCTTGGGCACGCCTCGGTGACCACCACGCAGATCTACACCCACGTCAGCCCCGAAACCCTCATCGAAACCTATCTGATCGCCCATCCACGTGCGCGGTGATGCGATGAAAATCAGGATTTTAGCATCAGAATCCTGATTTTGAGCGTATGTTCGTTGAAGCTGCGATGAAACTCACAATTAGGGGGCGATTTTGCTGATTTTCCGCGCATGTTGGACGAGACTGCAGAAGGCAGAGAGGAGTCGGGTTGTTGGCATGTGAACGGATTATGATGACTATCAGTATTGCGTAGCGAAGAGGCGGGAGAGTGTGATGGCAAGGAAAAGTGCGAAGTCACGCGGAACCAATGGCAGGAATACAAGTAAGAACACTGGCAAAAACCGTGTCAAAAGACCGAACGGCGTTAGCTCGCAAAAGCCCAAGAGCCAATACCGTGACGGCGGATTCAGTAAGGAGCGGTGGCTCGGTGAGGAGCAGCCGAAACGCGTGGTGCAGGGCAAGCTTGCGATTCCGGGAACGATTTCTGTGAAACCGCTAGATGAAAGCGTGAACAGGCCTGTTGCTAGCATGAATGACATGCCTACCGATCTTCTTGGACGTAATTATGAGACTTTTCCTGCGCCGAAATCGCTTGACCATCACGGTCCGGCGCGCATCATCGCGATGTGCAACCAGAAGGGCGGGGTCGGCAAGACGACCAGTTCCATCAACATCGGCGGGGCGCTGAGCCAATACGGCAGGCGTGTGCTTATTGTCGACTTCGATCCGCAGGGGGCCGCCAGCGTGGGCCTCGGCATCAATGCAAACACCGTGGATGCTACCATTTACAACGCGTTGTTTGATTCGTCGCTTGACGTGCATGACGTGGTGCAGCACACCGATTTCGAGAACCTTGACATCATTCCGGCCAATATCGACCTTTCCGCTGCCGAAGTGCAGCTCGTCACCGAGGTCGGTCGCGAGCGCATTCTTGCCAGCGTTTTGGAAGGTGTGCGTGACGAATACGATGTCATTATCATCGACTGCCAGCCTTCACTGGGCCTGTTGACCGTCAATGCGCTCGCCGCAGCCGATGGTGTGATCATCCCCGTCGCCGCCGAGTTCTTCGCCTTGCGTGGCGTGGCGCTGCTGATGCAATCCATCGAGAAAGTGCGCTCGCGTATCAATCCTCAGCTTGAGGTCTACGGCGTTCTGGTGACGATGTACACCTCGACGCTGCATTGCGAGGAAGTGCTGCAACGCATCTACGAGGCCTTCCAGGACAAGGTCTTCCATTCGGTGATTTCCCGTTCCATCAAACTGCCGGATTCCAACGTCGCCGCGGCTCCGATCACCATCTACGCGCCAAATCACAAGACGGCCAAGGAATATCGCGAAACCGCACGTGAGCTCATCGCCCGTGGCATCGTGGATTGAGAGATTTCGGTTTCGTCGATAATAAAGATTTCGTGGTTTCTGAATACTTTCAAGTCAGTCGTGCAAGTGAGGTGTCATGAGCGAGGATGAGTTTGAGATTCCCGTTGATGACGCGACTTTGAAACCGAATCTTTCAGATAATGCTGGGATTCCGAATGGTGCAGATGTCTTAGGCGGTACCGAGATCAAGGAGCCACAAAAGTCCGGAGGAAAAGGCTTTTCGGTCAATCTCTCCATTTATTCTGGACCGTTCGACGCGCTGCTGACGATGATCGCCAACCGCAAGCTCGAGCTTACGGAGGTCTCGCTTTCCGCCATCACCGAAGAATTCATCGAATACGTGCGCGGACTTGACATGGCCCGCGACATGGAGCAGGTCAGCGCTTTTCTTGATGTCGCCTCCGTTTTGGTGGAGGCCAAAAGCGCCGCGATTCTGCCCGGTGACGAGAACGGCGAACGCGACGAGCAAAGTATGGAAGCCCTGCGCGAGCGGGATCTGCTTTTCGCGCGTCTTGTGCAATATCGTGCATTCAAAAGTGCCGCCAACGATTTCCGTGAGCTTTTTGCCGCCAATTCCGGCCGTTTCCCGCACCCTGCCTTCACCGATCCTGCCATTTCCGCGATGCTTCCTGAATTGGCTTGGACGCTTGCACCGGAGGATTTGGCGAAAATCGCCGCCGAAGTATTTTTGAACGCACCGGCCGACGAGGTGCGCCTCGATCAGCTGCACGTCTCGCAGGTCGATCTGAAACAGCAATCGCAGGTGGTTCGAGATCGGTTGCGAGGACTTGGCGACGGGGAATCGATGACCTTCGGCCAGCTGACGGCCGATGCCAAGAGCACGTTGGTGGTCGTCGCCAGGTTTTTGGCCATTCTGCTCTTCTTCAAGCAAGGAGTATTACAATATAAGCAGGCCGGTCCGTTCGAGGATTTGCATTTACGATGGATACCAGGTGCCGATAACGGGGACGACGCCGTGGAAGTGAACGAGGGTGATTTCGCATGAGCGAGACCAATGATATGGCCGAGAACGGCGTGGAATCGACAGGCGGGAATGGATTCGTTGAATCCGCTGTGGGGATTGATATGGAAGATTTGAATATTTTTGAAGCCGATGATGAATCAGGTGATGATGCCCAAAGCGAAACCGTGAACGAGGCGGGTGACACCGAGCAAAAAAGCCATGAAAACTCTGACCGGGGCAATGATTTGAAGACTTACAGGTCCGGCGAAAGTAATGACGCTTCGGCATTAGGCCCAGATGAGCCCTCCACTCGACCCGAATACGTGGACTTTTCCGTCGAGGATTTTCCCGGCGGCTTGGAGTCCTGTCTTGAGGCGATTCTGATGGTGGCCGACCAGCCGCAGCAGGCGGGGGATATGGCCCGTGTGCTGGCGGTCGACGAAGGCGAAGTCACGGCGGCGCTTGAGTCGATGCAGCGTGAATATGACGGTGACGAGTCCCGGAACCTTGCCCCTCGCGGCTTCGAGTTGCGGCACACCGCGCGCGGTTGGCAATATGGCAACCGTGCGGTCTTCGAGCCGGTGGTCTCCGCTTTCGTCACCGACGGGCAGATGGCCCGGCTTTCGCAGGCGGCGCTTGAGGCGCTTGCCATCGTCGCCTACAAGCAGCCGATCACCCGCGCCCAGATCGCGGCCATTCGTGGTGTCAATTCCGATGGGGTGGTGCGTGCGTTGAATGTGCGAGGTCTTATCCGGGAGGAGGGCGCCGACCCTGATTCCCGTGCGGCGCTTTTGGTCACCACGGGCCTTTTCCTCGAGAAAATGGGTCTTGAGTCTCTTGATCAGCTCCCGGAACTCGCACCGTTCATGCCGAAGGCCAGCGATGTGGTCAGCCAGGCCGAAAAAGCGGATACCGACGCCTCGGTTGCTGCCGCTTCCGCCATTCAGGGCGAAACCGAGACCGTGTCCGGCTTTGCGAGCTGAAATTGCGATATCGGCATGCGGCTTCTTCGATTCGGGAAATCCATGACTCGCAGTAAAACGATGTGGCACACTTGGTAATCTTGATTTGGTAATGTTGGCTGAAGAAATCGGACATAGCGAAGGAGCGTATCGACATGTGGCAGGGCAATGTGACGGAACGCAAGGCAGGCCCGCCCGAGGTCGGGGTTTCCGTCATTATTTTCGCCTTGGCGCATTCTCATGACGGCGATGACGGCAAAGCCGAACGCGACGAATTATGGATACCGTTGGTACGTCGTGTTCGTGAACCGTTCAAAGGGATGTGGGCGCTTCCCGGCGGTGATTTGCTGGCCGGTAAGTCGCTGGAATGGTCGGCATACGTCGCGCTGGAATCGACCACGAATCTGCGTCCGCGCTATCTCGAGCAGCTCTACACTTTCGGTGATCCGCATCGTTCCGGCTCCGCCCTTCCCATGGTTTCCATCGTTTACTGGGCATTGATCGGCAGCGCTCAGGTCGATGACCTGCGTGACGGCGACAACGTGCAATGGTTCGCTGAATCCGCCTTGCCGTCTCTCGCCTTCGACCACGCCGACATCATCAAGTATGCCTTGGATCGTCTGCGTTCCAAAATGTCGTATCCCGACGTGGCTTCCAAGCTGGTCGGGCCGCGCTTCACCTTGCGCCGCCTTCACGACGTCTACGAGGCCATCGCCGGACGGACGTTCGACTTGGGTAATTTCCGTCGCAAAATGCTTGCTTCCGGCCAACTCGAAGAGACTGGGGAGAAGCTTGCCGAAGGCCGGCACAGGCCAGCAGCCGTCTATCGCTACATACCCGGGGTGGTGGCAGAAGACGATGAGGCATGGAAATCCTGGGACAAGCAGCCCAACCCCCAATCTGACCGATCGGGTATGGCGCTTGGCGGCTCCGAGTCCGGTGACGATGTGCTTTCTGCATTGACCACGGTTTGAGCATCTTGGCCGATTGACGTTTGCGACTTCAGCCGAGGCCGACGGAACTTACGATTCCAAGGCTTTGCAAATAGCGTATCCGTGTCGGGATACGCGGATACTATTGTGAAGGTTTGTGTGTAAGTAGAAGGTTAGAGTAGTTCTATCTGATAGACACCCAAGAAAAGGTAATTAGGAGAGGCTTTTATGGCGGTACGTGGTGATATTCGGAATGTGGCGATCGTGGCTCACGTCGATCACGGCAAGACCACGCTGGTCAACGCGATGCTTCAGCAGTCGCATGTGTTCAGCGAACGCGAGGAAGTGCCGGACCGTGTGATGGATTCCAACGATCTCGAGCGTGAGAAGGGCATCACCATCCTCGCCAAGAACACTGCTGTACGTTACACCGGCCCGCTGGCCGCCAAGTACGGTGAACCCGATGGCATCACCATCAACGTCATTGACACCCCCGGCCACGCCGATTTCGGCGGCGAGGTCGAGCGCGGCATCTCCATGGTCGACGGCGTCGTGCTGCTGGTAGATGCCTCTGAAGGCCCGCTGCCACAGACCCGCTTCGTGCTGCGCAAGGCACTCGAAGCCAAGCTGCCGGTGATTCTGTGCGTCAACAAGACCGACCGTCCCGACGCCCGTATCGAAGAGGTCGTCAGTGAATCCACCGATCTGCTGCTGGGCTTGGCTCAGGACGTGAGTGAGGAAGGCGTGGACCTCGATCTCGACTCTCTGCTCGATCTGCCGGTCATCTATTGCGCCGCCAAGGCGGGATACGCCTCGGTCAACCAGCCTAAGAACGGCGAGCTGCCGGACAACGACAATGTCGAACCGATTTTCGACGCCATCATCTCCAACATCCCGGCTCCGGAATACGAAGAGGGCGCTCCGCTACAGGCCCATGTCACCAACATCGATGCCTCCGATTACCTCGGACGTCTCGGCCTGGTCCGCGTCTACAACGGCACGCTCGAAAAGGGCAAGCAGTACGGCCTTTCCCGTGTAGATGGCACCATTGAGAACTTCAAGCTCACCGAGATTCTGCGTACGCAGGGCCTTGAGCGTACTCCCGCAGAGAGCGCCGGCCCTGGCGACATCGTCGCGGTCGCGGGTGTGGACGACATCATGATCGGCGAGACCATCGTCGACAAGAACGATCCGAAGCCCCTGCCGCTTATCCATGTCGACGACCCTGCCATCTCCATGACCTTTGGCATCAACGATTCCCCGCTGGCCGGCCGCGAAGGCAAGGACCACAAGCTCACCGCTCGCATGATCAAGGACAGGCTCGACAAAGAGCTCATCGGCAACGTTTCTATCAAGGTGCTGCCGACCGACCGTCCTGATGCTTGGGAAGTGCAGGGCCGTGGCGAACTTGCGCTCGCCATCCTCGCCGAGCAGATGCGTCGTGAAGGCTACGAGCTGACCGTCGGCCGCCCACAGGTGGTCACCAAGACCATTGACGGCAAGCTCAACGAGCCTATGGAAGCCGACACCATCGACGTGCCCGAAGAATACATGGGCGCCGTCACCCAGCTCATGGCTGACCGCAAGGGCCGCATGGACTCCATGTCGAACCACGGTTCCGGCTGGGTCCGCCTGCAGTTCACGGTTCCTTCCCGTGGCCTGATTGGCTTCCGCACCGCGTTGCTGACCGCTACTCGCGGCACCGGTATCTCCAGCTCCATTTCTGCCGGATATGCTCCGTGGGCTGGCGAAATTTCGACCCGTCTGAATGGCTCGATGGTTTCCGATCGCGCCGGTACCGCTACTCCGTATGCGATGCAGCGCTT
The DNA here is from genome assembly GCF_029433295.1 of Bifidobacterium sp. ESL0784. Taxonomy (GTDB): domain Bacteria; phylum Actinomycetota; class Actinomycetes; order Actinomycetales; family Bifidobacteriaceae; genus Bifidobacterium. The sequence goes on along the minus strand of NZ_JAQTHV010000003.1, from coordinate 381,795 downwards.
GCAGGCCCGCGGCAACTTCTTCGTCGAGCCGCAGTCCAACGTCTATGAAGGCCAGGTCGTCGGCATCAACAACAAGCCCGACGAGCTCGACGTCAACATCACGCTTGCCAAGCACATGACCAACATGCGCTCCGCCACCGCCGATGTGCTCGAGACGCTCACCCCGCCGATCAAGATGAGCCTCGAAGAGGCACTTGATTTCGCCAACGAGGACGAGTGCGTCGAGGTCACCCCCGAGGCCATCCGCGTGCGCAAGGTCATCCTCGACCGCGACGAATGGTACAAGTGGCACGCTCGTCAGCGTCGCCAGAACGCCAGCAAGGCCAAGTAAGGCTCATTCTTTTAGCTCAATGCGCACCCACCATCCAAAACAACGGATGTGGGTGCGCATTGTCATAATGCCCGACGTGCGGCATGCTGGTAAATCGTCGATAGACCGATTGACTGTGTCTTTTTACTTGGTTAGGGTCAAGCAAACAAGTAAAAAGGCACAATTGGGAAGATGTGATGCTGCCTTTGACCGCCCGATGGGGCATACTGGCACTATGACTTCTCCTGCCGTATCAGCCAAAACCGTCGCGCAAAAAGCGGATTTGCCGTGGTCGTATCAATACAATGCGTGGATTCGTGCGCTCATATGCATAGTGACGGGCATTGCGGCCGGGGTGTGCGGCACGCTGGTGCACCGGCTGGGAGCGCAATATAATGTGCCGATTGGTTTGATACTTGCCTTATTGATTATCGGTATTTCGGCCTGGAGCGCCCGCGCACGCAGCGGGGTAGTAGGCCTAGGACTGCATCTGATCGCTTCTTCCGGCGTCATCGCCGTTGCGTCGATTACCGCCACGTCGGGCGACATCCTTTTGCCGATGGGTTTCTATAGTTCACGCATTCCGTTCTTCAGCCAGAATGCGTTCTGGTTCTGGTTCTTCGGCATGATTGTCATCCAATTCGTAATGGTATTTCTTCCACGAAGCCTGTTCGTTATTCCTGCTCCTAAAAAGGCTTCCGTCGGCCGTCGTGATGCCGCACAGGCTGACAGTGCTTCCCGAGAGGTGGCACAGGCATGAGCGCTTTCGAAGAGAACACAAACGATAATAGAACAGGGCAAACGAAGCACTCCGTCCCGCACAAGCTGTTCTTCCTTGGCCCGCAAGGTTCATTCACGCATCAGGCGGCTGCGAGTGCGGCGGAGATGTTGGGTGAAGACGGCCAATATATTGCGCTGGTCGCACGTGAAAATGTTCCCTCCATCATCAGTGACGTCGAGGCAGGAGAAGGTTGGGGCGTCATTGCCTGGGAAAACAGCGTTGAAGGCTATGTCGTTCCGAATCTTGACGTCGTCATCGACGCGAAGGATCTGGCCGGTCTCAGTCGTCTGAGCGTGGATATCGCGTTCGATGCTTTCGTGCGTGCCGACGATGGCAAAGTGTGTGATGCGAATGAAGGCGAGCATACGCCATTGCATGAGATAACGGCGCACCCACATGGTTTGGCGCAATGTACAAGATTTGCTAGGGAGCATGATTTGACCCCGGTTCCCGCTTCTTCGAACGCTGCGGCCTGCCGTGACGTCAAGTCGGGACAGGTGGCGTTGGGGCCGGCCTTGTGCGGTAAATTATATGGTCTCAAAACGCTGGAACGCAATGTTCAGGACTTCGGCGGGGCCAATACCGATTTTCTTGTCGTGGCTCCCAGAGATGATGCTCGCTCGGTTTTGCAAGGGTATCGGCAGGCCGATATCGCTGATTTCGAGACGATTATCGCGGTGATTCCGTTGAGCACCGGCCCCGGTGTCATCGCCAAACTGCTTGATTCAGTGCGTGACGAGGGCCTCAACATGACCAGCCTCATGTCGCGGCCCATCAAGGGCCACGCCGGCACTTACAGCTTCATCATCACCCTGGATGCAGCACCATGGCAGTCCAATTTCAGCCATCTTCTTCATCAGATTGTCTCGGACGGCGATTGGGTCAAGACACTGGCCGTCTATCCGAGAGGCGAGCATCCGAACCCGCCGGTCGACACTTGGATGCTGCCGCAAGGCGGGATATGCCGCAAACGCTTGCATGCAAGCGATGTCGAGACGAAAGAGGAAAGGGAACTGCTGTGGTGAAAACGGTCGGGATTGTCGGTTTGGGGCTTATTGGCGGTTCGCTGGCGAGGCTGTTGACCCAACGAGGCGTTGAGGTCGTCGCTTTCAACCACAACGAAAAACCATATGCAGCCGCACGCCAGGACGGGATTGCCTGCATGGGCTCGTTAGAAGAACTCGCCGCAGCCAAGCCGGAGATACTTTTCCTGTGCAATCCGCTGAAGGCCATGCCCGAGATGTTGCGACGGTTGGCGCCGATGCTTGACCGCAAAGCAACCACGCTGAGTGATGTCGGCAGCGTCAAGGCCATGGTGCATCAGCAGGTCAAAGAAGCCGGTCTGGCTGATTGCTATGTCGGGGCGCATCCGATGGCCGGCACCGAGTTTTCTGGGTTTGCGGCCAGCGATCCGGCCATCTACGACAATGCGCTTTGGGCAGTGACAGTTGACGAATCCACCGATTACCAGCGTTTCCTCAAGGTAGCCACGCTGATTACCGGTGTGGCCGGCGACCGCATCATCGTTCTTGACGACCAGACCCACGACCGAGCAGCCGCGATGATCTCGCATGCGCCGCATGTCGTTTCGACCGCATTCATCAACGAACTGAGTCAAAGCCCGGATCGCAACATTGCCACTGCACTCGCCGCCGGTTCCTGGCGCGACATGACCCGAGTGGCCCTGACCGACCCTGAACGCACCCGCGCGATGATTGAGGAGAACGCGGACAACGTAGAAATGCTGTTGCGCGACCTTGCCGTCAGGCTCACCTCATTCGCTGATGATCTGCACTCCCACGATGACGGGGCGCTGAACCGGTTCTTCACCGCTGGCCAGCCGTTTCGTGACTACAAGCTGCGCGAAAGGAAGTTCGGCACGTCCGGAGAAACCGATGGTGGCGGCAATGACGTTGCCGCCCTCGAAACGGGTTCGGTCAAAGAAACCGAATCAGGAGCGGGGAAGCGCATCGTCATTGATGTTGCGAAGTCGGATTGGCAATGCACCTTCCTCGATTCCGCACGCCGCGGAGAACATGTCGTCCGTTTCATCCAACCCTGGCAGGTCGAGGTCGAGAGGCGTTCCGCCATTTGACCGATTTGTATTACAGTTTAGGCAGGCGTTGAAAATCAATCATGTTGTACTGCAAATTTTGCACCTGAGAATTGCGCCAGGTCTTGATCGTTTCATCTGCCGGTTGATTCGGGGCTGCGCTGATGCGGCTGTTTGCGCTCGGGGATCGGCTTCAGCGCAACAATGCGTTCGCGTGGGATATCAACATCCTGAGCCGGGCGTGACCCGTTGGCGGCAGGGTCACGTGTGATGCAAAGCGTGTTGCTGTCCCACGAGCGGACATGGCCGATGAAATCGCGGAACTGCTGACGGCCGGTCTGCGGATCGTGCCCGTCCAACGTGCGCACCATAAGCCGTGCCCCGGTAGGAATGGACTTTGGTAACGGCATGTTTTCCGCTTTCGTGAAGTTGATTTCGAATACTATCGTTAAGTTATTCGTTATCCACTATACGCAAACATTGTTGTAATCAGTCATTCCGTTCTTGTAAAGTGTAAGAACATTGTTTGGCACTAATTTTCTGAGCGTACCAGACTTTGTAAAACCAAAGGAAAGTGGGACAATATGGCACGAGATAAGATACTTGAGCGCGCCAAGGCGCCGACTGGCCGAAATCTTAAGCAAGATGAGTATTGGCAGTCTTTGGAACGTTCTTTTAATAAAGATTTTATTGAAGCGGCACGGGAGAAATATGACAAGCGAAAGCGACTGCCGCTGGACTGAAGCGTCTCCTGATTATAGAGGAAGACTGCAGCAATTTGCATGTGCCGCCCCTTTGGGCGGCTTTGCTTTAAATGCTGTGCGAAAACATAATCAATATTACGCAGAATATGAGTATGAGGTTCAATCCACGATACGGGATATGAGAGCGTGGGACCGCAAGAGTCAGTGGGTCGATATTTGTGTATCTCGCGAGAAGCAGGAACGTATCTGGTCTTTTGTTTGGTTCGGCGTTGTCGGTGGAACAAAAAGAGACTCGATGGGAACCTATATGATTGGTTATATTGCCAGATCTCTGGATGCAAAAGGTTGCCATTTCGGAGATTCGACGTTGAAGCATGCTCTTTCTGTCATGGAAAACAATCAAAAAGAAACTGGAAGAGACGCAGTTATTGGTGTGCGAATAGATCCTGACAATAAAAATAGCATGACACTTTTCAAGAGGAATGGATTTAGTGATACGGGCCGGGACCCAGAAGCAGAAGAATATCATAGATTAGTGCGATTTGGGTTTGATGAGTCTTAGTTGCTCGCGATATCGTAATGTGAAATACAATATTGAGGAAACAAAGTTTATGGAATATCGGCGTCAGATAAACCAGTTTCTTACCTTTCTCAAAGCCAACCGCGGGCTTTCCGATAACACGGTGAAGGCTTACCGCAGTGATTTGCTGGAATGTCTGGGTTTTCTTACCGATAGTGGCGTAACCACCCTAGACACGGTCAGACTCGAGGACCTGCGAGGCTGGATGGCCCACGAATCAGGCACTCACGCCCGCAGTTCCATGGCACGCAAAACCGTGGCCGTGCGCAACTTTTTCGCTTGGGCCGACGAGCACGATGTCATCGCCACCAATCCCGCCGCAACACTGATGACGCCGAAAATCCCGCAGACCTTGCCCACTGTCTTGAACGAATCCCAGGCCGAGAAGCTGATGGATAGTGTCGACGCCCAAGTTTCTCCGAAGCCCAAAGACGAGGCGCTCGCCCTGCGCGATGCCGCGATGGTGGAGCTGCTCTACGCCACCGGCATTCGCGTCGCTGAGCTCACCGGACTCGATATCAGCGATGTCGCTTTCGATACTAGGACCGTTCGTGTCACCGGCAAAGGAGACAAGCAACGCGTTGTGCCGTTCGGGGCGCCCGCTTGCCGTGCGCTTGAAGCATGGCTTTCAGATTCGGGGCGGCCGGTCTTATTTAAAGCTGGAGACCAATCCAAATCGGGAAAAATTGTTTCTAAAAAAGTAAAACTGGCTAAAACTGCAAGCGCCGCTGATGGCGCAAGTGTTATTAAGGGTAGAGGAGAAGCCGATAAATCCAACGATTCGAAAGCTGCGTTGTTTCTCGGGGCTCGCGGGGCGCGCATCGATCAGCGTGTGGTGCGTGAGGTGGTCCACGAGCAGGCCGAAAAAGCTGGGGTGCCCGACATCGGCCCACACGCTTTGCGCCACAGCGCGGCGACCCACCTGCTCGACGGCGGTGCCGACTTAAGAGAAGTGCAGGAGATGCTTGGTCATTCCTCCCTGAAAACCACGCAACGTTATACACATGTTTCCATCGAGCAATTGAAGTCGCGGTATCGCCAGGCTTTTCCGCGAGCGTAACGATAGGATTTGCTTTTTTTATATAGACATTCAATGGTCTCCATGAATTTTTGCTGTTCATTTTTTGAAAACGGGCTTGCATAATCCATAAGCTAGCGTATAACTTGAAATGCAAAGCAATGAGGTTGGCGACTATGCCGGCCTTTTTTGTTTGAAGTGCGGGTTTCTGCACAAAATACAAAGATAGGAGAAATCTTATGAAGAAGAAAGGTCTGGCACTCGCGGCGGTAGCCTGCTCAGTGGCCATGCTTCTTAGTGCCTGCGGTGGCTCCGGCTCTGGCTCTTCGTCGAGCTCATCGTCCAAGGGCGGCAGCAACATCATTATTGCTTACAGCAGTGAACCGCAGAATCCGCTGGTCCCCGGCAACACCAATGAGAGTGAAGGGGCAAAGCCCATTCAGCTTGCCTTCTCGGGTCTGATTACTTTTGATTCCAAGGGCAATCCGAAGAACGAGGTCGCTCAGTCGATCACTCCGAATGCCAATTCGACCCAATACACCGTCAAGCTCAAGCCGGGCTGGAAATTCACTGATGGCACTCCTGTCACTGCCGAGTCCTTCACGAAGGCTTGGAGCTATACGGCCAACGCGAAGAACGCACAGAAGGGTTCTTCGTTCTTCTCCACTATCAAAGGTTTCTCCGACCTGCAGAAGCCTGATGGCCTCAAGGGTGACGAGCAGCTTTCCGGTCTCAAGATCGTCGACGACAAGACCTTCACCGTCGATATGGCACAGCCCGATTCGACTTTCCCGATCAAGGTAGGCCATTACGCCTTCGCGCCTCTGCCCGCCTCCTTCTACAAGGATCCCAAGGCGTTCGGCGAGAAGCCGGTTGGAGATGGCCCCTACAAGGTCGTCGCGTGGGACCACAGCAATGACATTAAACTCGTGAAGAACAAGGATTACAAGGGTGTCCAGCCTGTCAAGAACGACGGTGTCACCTTCAAGATCTACACCAAGGATGATGCGGCCTATGCCGACGTTCAGGCCGGCAAGCTTGACGTCATGGAAACCGTCCCTGCTGCCGACAGCAAGTCCTTCCGTACCGATTCCAGCGTCCAGCCTTACAACAAGCCTGGTTCCGTCAACCAGATGTTCACCATTCCTTCCGATCTCAACCACTTCAAGTCCGGCACCGAGGAAGGTACCCTGCGTCGTCAGGCGATTTCCATGGCGATCGACCGCAAGACCATCGTCAACAAGATCCTCAGTGGTCTGGGCGTGCCGGCCGATGATTTCACCTCGCCGTTGACCCCTGGCTACAAGTCCGGCCTCAAGGGCAGCGAGAACCTCAAGTACAACCCGACCAAGGCCAAGGAACTCTGGCAGAAGGCCGAAGCCATCTCCAAGGACACCGAACCCCTCACCTTCGCTTACAACGCTGATGGCGGGTCCAAGCCTATTTTCGACGCTGTTGTCAACTCCATCAACAACGCGCTCGGTTCCAAGGTCGCCAGCACCAATCCGATGCCGACCTTCCAGCAGTTCCGTGATGCGGTGGGCAACCACTCCATCAAGGGCGCGTTCCGTTCGGGCTGGCAGCCGGATTATCCCTCGGCTGAGAACTACCTGTTCCAGAACTTCGCTTCCGGCGCTGCCGATGGCAACGGTTCGAATGACGGCGGTTACAAGAACCCGAAGTTTGATGCGCTGATCGATCAGGCTTATGCGGCCAAGGATCAGGATACGGCCAACGGCTTCTATACCCAGGCTCAGGAGATTCTGCTCAACGATCTGCCCGCCATCCCTATGTATTATAAGAACAATGATGGTGTCGCTTCGACCAAGGTCAATGGATTCGAAATGAATTGGCAGGGCGAGCCTGTCTACGGCGAAATAACCCGTAAGTGAGACGACCTTTTAGCGTGATCCTTCGGCTTTATGTCGCTTTATCCGTAAGGGATTGATTCGCCGGGGATTATATCGGTCGCCAATAAAAGGAAGCACATGCTTTTGTCATGTGCTTCCTTTTTTGTTGGAATCCAACGGTTTGTGTAAAGAAACACCGGGAGGGTTGCCTGGGCGAGAAAGCCTTGTGGCAAGTCGTCAGCGGTGCATGGGTTAAAACAATCGCTATAGGTGTGTCTGATTAAATGCCTCGGATATAATTCTTTGTAGAGAATACGATGTTATTTCGTTTCATCGATGGCGAGAGAAGGGAAAACCCGGTATGTCGATTACCAAGACACCGTCGTGGCTTCAGGATGCAAGATTCTATGAGATCTACCCACAGAGTTTTTACGACAGCAACTGCGACGGTATAGGGGATTTGCCTGGTATCACCGAAAAACTCGATTATATTCATGACTTGGGCTGCAACGCCATCTGGATCAATCCATGCTTTGATTCCCCGTTCAAGGACGCCGGTTACGATGTCCGGGACTACAAAAAGATAGCCCCCCGCTACGGCACCAATCAGGATATGGTCGATCTCTTCGAAGCCGCACACAGCAAAGGGATGCATGTGCTGCTCGATTTGGTTCCCGGACATACCAGCGAGGAACATGAGTGGTTCAAGGCAAGCCAATTGGCCGAACGCAATGAATTCTCGGATCGCTATATATGGACAAACGGGGCTTTCGAACGCTATACGATGCCGTTTGTCGGCGGTGAATGTCCGCGAGACGGTGCCTATATCCTCAATTACTTCAAATCGCAGCCCGCATTGAATTATGGTTTCGGCAGACGTGACAGGGCCTGGCAGATGTCCCCTGACTCCCCGGCCGCACGGGCGACACGCAACGCCATGGTCGATGTCATGCGTTTTTGGCTTTCCAAAGGATGTGATGGTTTCCGCGTGGACCTGGCCGATTCGCTGGTCAAGAACGACGATGCGGACCACAGTTGGACGGTCGCGGCCTGGAGGCAGATGTTCGCCACCATCAGACCTGAGTTTCCCGAGGCCGCATTCGTCTCCGAATGGTCGAATCCCAAGCAGTCCTTCGCTGCCGGCTTTGATATGGATTTCTATCTCGACAACCTCGACGGAGGCCAGTCCGACACCAAGGAAGGCAACGGGTACCACAAGCTGGTGCGCAACATCCTGACTTGGGAGGGCAAAAAGCAAAATCTGAGCTACGTCAAAGCCGAAAGCAGCACCGGCATCGGCGCGTTTCTTTCCGATTATCTTCCGCTTTACCGGTCCGGCGAGGGCAACGGCTATTTCTGCATGATCACCTGCAACCACGACACCAACAGGATCATGCCGATGCTTTCACAGCGCGAGTACAAGCTGGTGCTGGCAATGATACTGACCATGCCGGGGGCGCCTTTCATCTATTACGGCGATGAAATCGGCATGAATTACCTCGAAACCTTGCCTACCAAAGAGGGCGGCTACCGAAGGACCGGCACGCGTACGCCGATGCAATGGTCTTCCGACAAGAACCTCGGCTTCTCGCAGGCGGACCCCGATTTGCTTTATCTGCCGGTCGATTCTTCGCCCGATGCTCCCACTGTGGCCGAGCAGCTGCACGATGACGATTCGCTCCTTAACTGGACCAGGAGTCTGCTTCATCTTCGTGATGACCATCCAGCACTGTCGGCAGGTGCGGGCTTCGAGGTTCTCGCGGCGCCGGATGATGGAAAGTCGTTTGTCTATCGACGCCTTGGCGAGGATAGCGGTGACCTCGTCATCGCTCTGAATCCCGGTTTGGAAAACGAAACCGTCACGATCCATATGCCGCGGCAAGGGGCCGGGAACGCCCTTGTCTCTCTGGGGCAGGTTGCTCTGGACGATAACGGCATACTGCGATTGGGGCCGCAAAGTTGCTGTGTTTTCGGCTTCAACAGGTGATTCGCATGTATCCGTCTTACCGTTCGTGAAGATGTGAAGAAGCCCTGCTTTCCTCTTGTTAAAGGCTGATTCGTCAGCAAAATGATGTTTTTGTTTCCATCGGTTATGCAGAAGTAACCACAACAAAGGAGAAAAATCAATGAAGAAGAAATCTCTGGCATTGCTCGCTATCAGCTGTTCGATGGCGATGCTTTTGGGGGCCTGCGGCAGCTCGTCGTCCGGCGGCAATTCGTCCGCGGCCAACGACCATACGATCACCGCATATCTGACCGAACCCAACAACCCGTTGGTTCCCGGAGATACCAATGAGACCGGTGGCGGCAAGCCCATTCAGCTTGCGTTCTCCGGGCTGATCTACTTCGATGCCAAAGGCAATTCCAAGAATGAAGTGGCCCAGTCCATCACTCCCAATGCCGACGCCTCGCAATATACCATCAAGCTCAAGCCGGGCTGGAAATTCAGCGATGGTTCCGCAGTGACCGCCAAGACCTTCACACGGGCATGGAGCTATGTCGCCAACGTGAAGAACGCGCAGAAATGCTCTTCCTTCTTCTCTACCATCAAGGGTTATGATGACCTGCAGAACAAGGACAGGGTAAAGGGCGACGAGCAGCTCAGCGGGCTCAAGGTCATCGATGACCAGACGTTCAGCGTGGACATGGCCAAGCCGGATTCGACATTCCTGCTTCGTATTGGTCTGCCTTCCTTTTCCCCGCTTCCTGATGCTTTCTATAAAGACAAGAAGGCATTCGGTGAGAAGCCGATCGGCAATGGCCCCTACAAGGTCGACAAATGGGATCATAACCATAGCATCAAAATGGTGAAGAACCCCTATTACAAGGGTGGGCAGACGCCCCAGAACAACGGCATCACCTTCAAGATCTACACCACTCCGGATTCGGCTTTCGCAGATGTGCAGTCCGGCAATCTCGATGTCATGGACACCATTCCGGATTCCGCGCAGAAGACCTTCCAAAAGGATTCCTCGGTTAAACCCTTCAACAAGCCGGGTTCGACCATTCAGATGATTGACATCCCTTCATATGTCGAGCATTTCAAGACAGGGACCCAGGAAGGCACACTGCGTCGCCGCGCGATTTCCATGGCGATCGACCGTAAGGCCATCGTCGACAAGGTGCTTGGAGGCCTTGGCAAGCCGGCCCGTGACTTCACTTCTCCGCTGACCCCCGGATTCAATGCCAATCTCAAAGGTGTTGAAAACATAGAATACAATCCGAAGAAGGCCAAGGAACTCTGGAATCAGGCCGAAGCCATCTCGCATGATCCCAACCCGTTCACCATCTCCTACAACAGTGACGGCGGCACCAAGGCCGTGTTCGACGCCATCGTGAATTCCGTGAACAACGCCATCGGCTCCAAGGTCGCGCAGACCACGCCGATCCCCACGAACCAGGAGTTCCTCAAGCCCATCTATGATCACACGATGACCGGTGCCTACAGGGCCGGTTGGGCGCCGGATTATCCTTCGGCCGAGAATTACCTCTTCCAGAACTTCGCCAGCGCCGCTGCCGATGGCAACGGTTCGAACAACGAACAGTACAAGAACCCCAAGTTCGACCAGTTCATTGACCAGGCCTATACGGCTAAGAGCGTCGATGCCGCCAACAAGCTATACAGCCAGGCCCAGGAGATCCTTCTCGAGGACCTCCCGGGAATCCCGCTGTACAACAAGGCCAATGTCGGCGTCTGCTCGAGCAAGGTCAAGGGCTACCAGATGGATTGGAAGAGCCAGCCTGTTTACAACGAACTCAAGAAGTGAGGTAAGTCAATAACTGCAACTGCACGGCTTTGTTGTTTTGTGCGCCAAAGTTCAGGCTTGCCCGAAGACGTTAGCTTTGGCACCGGCCGTATATGAATAAGTGTCAAAGTCGACCGAATACGGATGCATGAGTCATCTTTTCGGTCGACTTTGACGTGTGTGTGAGTTAAAGTAGCAAACATGTGTTTATGAGTCGACTATTTGTAAATTTCGAATTTGGCCGATTCCAAAATAAGGAGTAACCGATGGGTAAGTATCTTCTGCGCCGTATCCTGCAGATGATCCCTGTGGTTCTCGGCACGACATTGTTGGTTTATGCGCTTGTCTTCGCGCTGCCGGGCGATCCGGTAAAAGCGATGTTTGGAGACAAACCCGTCAACCAGGCGGTGGCCGCCCAGATCCGCGCCGAGTATAATTTGGATAAGCCGTTCATTATCCAGTACCTGCTGTTCCTCAAGAACGCGTTGACGTTGAATTTCGGCAACACGTTTGCCGGACAGCCGGTTATCGATGAGATTGGCCGGGCATTCCCGGTAACCATCAAGCTGGGGTTGATGGCTTTTGTATTTGAAGCGCTTTTCGGTGTTGCCTTCGGCATTGTGTCCGGTTTGAAGAAGGGCAAGTGGTATGACTCCGTCATCCTTATCGTCTCCCTGCTTCTGATTTCCGTGCCTACTTTCGTCACTGGTTTCCTTGGCCAGTATTTCATTGGTGTCAAATGGCGCATCCTTCCGGTGACCGCCGGCAACGACCCTGGATTCATCGATCTGCTGATGCCTGCCATGGTGCTTGGCTCGGCTTCCATGGCCTATGTCATCAGACTTACACGTTCCGAAGTCTCTTCGAACATCGCCGAGGATTATGTGCGCACTGCCCGTGCCAAGGGTATGAGCAACCGTTCGGTCATCGTCCGTCATGTGCTGCGCAACTCCATGATTCCCGTGGTCACCTATCTGGGGCAGGATCTTGGAGGTCTTATGGGAGGCGCCATGATTTCGGAAACGATCTTCAATATTCACGGCATCGGTTTCCTTACCTATCAGAGCATTCTCAAGGGTGAAAGCAACATGGTCGTTTCCATCGTCACCTTGCTGACCTTGATATTCGTGGTCTGCAACCTCGTTGTCGATATGCTCTACGCGGCCCTCGATCCCCGTATCCGTTACGCGTGAGTCTGGAGTGTGAATAAGATTTATGAGTGACAACACTATTCAACAAGCCAAGGCTTCCTCCCGCATTCTGCCGGGCCAGGAGCGCTATGTCGCCCCCGCCGGCAAGGTGGAACTGCAGGATGTCGATTCCGTCGATGAGTCGATGCCGGCCACGAACATGTGGGCGGATGCATGGCGCACGTTGCGACGCAATCCTTTGTTCATCGTTTCCGCGATTCTGATTGTCTGCATCATCTTCGTGGCGTTGTTCCCGGGGGTATTCACCCACCGAGACCCCAATTTCTGCCAACTCGATCATTCGCTGGAAAAGTCAAGCCCAGGGCATCCCTTCGGCTATGACACGCAGGGTTGCGACGTGTTCACCAGAACCGTCTACGGGACGCGGACCTCGCTTTCCGTGGGTATTCTTACTGCGATCCTCGTGGTCATTTTCGGTTCTGTGATCGGCGCCCTCGGAGGATTCTTCGGAGGCTGGGTCGATGCCCTGCTGAGCCGTTTCACGGATATCTTCATGGCCATCCCCATGCTGCTCGGTGCCATCGTTGTATTGCAGATGTTCCGTACCTCGGGTTCCATCTGGAAGATCGTCCTGGTGCTGACCCTGTTTGGCTGGACACAGACCTCGCGTATCGCGCGAAGTGCCGTGATGGAGACCAAGAACCTTGAATTCAACACCGCTGCGACGGCGCTGGGTTCCACCCCGGGCCGCAATCTGCTCAGACATATCATGCCCAATTCCTTCGCTTCGATTATCGTCATCGGAACCACTTCGTTGGGTTCCTACATCGTTTCGGAAGCGACCCTGAGCTTCCTCGGCATCGGCTTGCCGACAACCACCGTGAGTTGGGGCGGCGACATCTCCAACGCGCAGACCATCCTGCGCACCGATCCTTCGGTACTCTTCTATCCATCGGCCGCGCTGGCCATTACGGTGCTTGCCTTCATCATGATGGGCGATGCCGTCAAGGACGCGCTTGATCCCAAGAGCCGTACGGCGTGAGTGTAGAGGAAAACACGATGAGTGAAATGAACAGCAACAACGAGAAGAGCGACAAACTCTTCGAAATGCAGCGCGAGCAAGGGCCGATTCTTGAGGTCAAGGACCTCAAGGTTGACTTCACCACGGGCAACAACCATGCGGTGCACGCCGTACGAGATGCCTCATTCAATGTCTATCCTGGTCAATGGGTCGCCATCGTAGGCGAGTCCGGCTCCGGCAAATCCACTTCGGCCATGGCCGTCCTTGGACTTCTTCCCGGCACCGGTCACGTCGTGGGCGGCTCCATCAAGCTGGAAGGCGAGGAGATCTCGCACTATACGCGCAAGCAGTATGAGCAGATTCTCGGTGACAAGATGGGCCTTGTCCCGCAGGACCCGATGAGCAACCTGAACCCTGTCTGGCGTATCGGCACCCAGGTGGAAGAGGCTCTGAAGGCCAACCACATGGATATCTCGCACGAGAAGCGTTCGAAACTCGCCCAGGCTTTGGCGGGCGGCGGAGTGGCTGTCAAAAGCGAGGACGATGAGACCTTCATCGGTTCAAAGGAACTACCTGAACTGCTCAAGGCCGCGCAAGCCGCGTTGAACGAGGCGGGCGTCACCGGTGATGGCGCCAAAAACAAGATGGACTATTTCACCAAGGAATGGGTCCCGGGCTCCGAGACCCGTTGGCGAGTGGCCGACGACCTGATCAAGGCCGGTGTGAGCGATGACAAGGCTTGGCAGATCGCCAAGCAGTATGTCACCGGCAGCACCATGACCGACCGTATCGCAGGTCTTCTGGAAGAGGCCGGTCTGCCTGATGCTGCCACGCGTGCCCGCCAGTATCCGCATGAGTTCTCCGGCGGCATGCTGCAGCGTGCGTTGATTGCCATCGGTTTGGCCTGCCGTCCCGATCTGCTGATTGCCGACGAGCCCACCAGCGCCCTCGACGTCACCGTGCAGAAGAAGATCCTCGACCACTTGCACACCCTGACCGACGAGCTCGGCACGGCCGTGCTCTTCATCACCCACGATCTGGGTCTCGCCGCCGAGCGCGCCCAGCATATCGTCGTGATGTACAAGGGGCAGGTCGTCGAATCCGGTCCATCACTCGATGTATTGCAACACCCGCAGCACCCCTACACCAAGCGTCTGGTGGCTGCGGCTCCGTCGCTGGCCTCGCAACGCATCATCTCTGCCAAGGAGCACGGCGAGAACGCCGATGCCCTGATGGAGCATCATGCCAAAGGTGAGGAAACGCTTGAGAAAAGCGAACACATCATCACGGTGAGCCACCTGACCAAAGAGTTCAAGCTTCCGCGCAAGAAGGAAATGTTCAAGGCCGTCGACGACGTGTCGTTCTCGGTCAAGCGCGGCACCACGCTCGCGATCGTGGGCGAATCCGGTTCCGGCAAGTCCACCGTGGCCAACATGGTGTTGAAGCTCTTGAAGCCGACCAGCGGCACGGTGACTTATGAAGGCAAGGATATCAGCGAGTTCGAAGGCAAGTCGCTGCTTGACTTCCGCAGACACGTGCAGCCGGTCTTCCAGAACCCCTACGGTTCGCTTGACCCGATGTATTCGATTTACCGTTCCATCGAAGAGCCGCTGCGCATCCACAAGATCGGCGACAAGAAGAGCCGTGAGCAACGCGTGCGCGAGTTGCTCGACCTCGTGAAGATGCCGCAGTCGGTGATGCAGCGCTACCCGAACGAGCTTTCCGGCGGACAGCGCCAGCGTATCGCCGTCGCCCGCGCCATGGCTCTGAATCCGGACGTCATTGTCTGTGATGAGGCCGTTTCCGCCCTCGACGTCCTGGTGCAGGATCAGGTGCTGCAGCTTTTGAACGATCTGCAGGCCGAACGCGGGCTGAGCTACCTCTTCATCACCCATGATCTGGCGGTTGTCCGCCAGATCGCCGACGAGGTTGTGGTGATGCAGAAGGGCAAGCTCGTCGAGCACGCCACCACCGATGAGGTCTTCGAACATCCTCAGAAGCAATACACCAAGGATCTGCTCGATGCGATTCCTGGCGGCCATCTTCAGCTTGGTCTGGACTGAGCTTGACAGCCTGCTGATGGAATCCATCTGAAGATTCGTCCAATCCCGTCACTGAAGTGTGGCAGGATTTCCATATTCTGCAAACGAACGTAATAATTGGTTTGCCGCGACCACGCAAGCGTGTATCGTCAGGAATCATGAGCATAACAGTGACTACTTCGAATTTGAACGGTATCCGCGCGGCCAAGCGCAAGGGTGTACTTGACTGGGCAGCGGCCAATACCCCCGACATCTGGTGCATGCAGGAGGTCCGCGCCCCGCAAGAGGAGATCGACCCGATTTTCGCCGCCATGGCCGATGGGTACGAAAAGGCAGGCAAAGTGGAGGGGGCCGATGAACTCGGCCGTATGGACGAGGTCTGCCGCATCAAGGGACGTGCCGGCGTCGGGCTGCTGAGCGACCTGAAGATTGAGCAACAGCGCTACGGATTGATGGATTTGAGCGATGACGTGGATTCAGGCCGCTGGATCGAGGCCGATGTCACCACGCCGAGCGGCATGAAACTCACCGTGGCCAGCGTCTACGTACACGCGGGCAACACCGATGACCCCAACAAGATGACCCAGAAATACCGTTTCCTCGACCGTATGCTCGAACGCATGGGCCAGCTTCGCAATGAGGCCGAGAAAGGCGGTCGGCAGGCGCTGCTGTGCGGTGATATGAACATCGCCCACACCCCGTTGGACATCAAGAACGCCAAGGCCAACGAGAAGCATTCCGGCTTCCTACCTGAGGAACGTGCCTACGTCGACAAGTGGCTCGATCCGAAACAATATGGTTTCGTCGACGTGATGCGAAATCTTGCCGGCGACGTGCAAGGCCCCTATACCTGGTGGAGCCAGCGCGGGCGCGCTTTCGACAACAACGTCGGCTGGAGGATCGATTACCAGCTGGCCACACCGGGACTGGCACAAAAGGCCAAATCCTTCGACATCGACCGTGCTCCCTCGTATGACGCCCGCTGGTCGGATCATGCGCCGCTGAGCGTGGTATACGAGGTTTAGACTTCAATTTTTTTTCAGGCGCTTAACAATGTGAGCCGTGCTGGGACGTAACCCGGTGATAGGCTTGGACCATCATTTAGGTTTTGAAACGAGGAACTATGGGATTGTTCGGATTCGGCAAAAAGAAGCACGATGACGATGAAGCCGAGGTCAAGGCCAAAGAGGCCGAGGCGAAGGATGAGGACGCTGATTCGGCAGTAGAAACTGAGGATACTGC
The DNA here is from genome assembly GCF_029433295.1 of Bifidobacterium sp. ESL0784. Taxonomy (GTDB): domain Bacteria; phylum Actinomycetota; class Actinomycetes; order Actinomycetales; family Bifidobacteriaceae; genus Bifidobacterium. Next base: position 365,297 of record NZ_JAQTHV010000003.1, on the reverse strand, counting down.
TGCTGACGCCGAGAAAGGCAACGAAGGCAAAGACGTAACGGGCGAGGATACACAAGCGGATTGTGACGCAGACGAGGCCGAAAATCATAAGGTTCCCGGCGAACCGAGCGAGGCCTATCCCGAACGTGGCGAGCTTTACGGACCATGGGATGTCGACGAGGAAGAAGCGCCGAATTACGACGAGTACCTCGATCTGGGTGCCTATTATCTGCCGTTCATGCCAGGTATCGAACTGCGCGTCAAGGCCAACCGCGCCAGCGGCCAGGTGCTCGGCTGCACCATTTCCTACAAGACTTCGAGCCTCGAAATCGAAGCGCTCGCGGCCCCGAAGACCTTGAGCCTGTGGGATGGAGTGAGAGAGGATCTGCTCGCCGCCAATCCTAAGGCCAGCGAGGAGCCCGGCATTTTCGGCACGGAAATCAAGTTGCCGGTCGTTGTCAAAGGCGGCAAAAAGCTGGTCACCCGCATCGTTGGCGTCGACGGCCCACGTTGGATGCTTCGCGGCATCTTCTCCGGTCGCGCCGCTACCCATCCGGAAAGCCCGGAGACCAAGGCTTTGAACCAGTTCTTCTCCGATATCGTGGTCGATCGCGGCGAGGAGCCGTTGGCCCCGCGTGATCTCATCCCGATGCATCCTCCGGTTTCTCCCGAGGAACGCCGCAAGGCCGAGGAAGCCGCCGCACAGGAAGCCGATAAGAGCGGCAAGGGCCACAAGATCCCCAAGCGCATCAAGGGACCGTTCGTCGCCGACCAGCAGACCGAGGTGCAGACCACGATTTCACGCGGGCCCATGTTCTCAGAACTACGCTGATGCGTTTGTCTTTCGTTTCGCCGGTCTGCCTTTTGGGGCGGACCGGCGAATTATGTACCAGCCTTAGGTGATTTGAAACAATAAAAACTATCAAAAATAATTCACGTCAAATCCGTTAAACCACTTCGAATAGAACAGGAAAACATGGCCGACACCAAGAAACGTCAGGGATTCGCCGCACTGGCTGCGGCCGGCAACGGCGAGGACTTCTCCGTTATCGACGCCATTGGCGGCATACGTGGCGTGGCTGAATCGATGCTGCCGAGTTTCGTCTTCGTCGTCATGTTCGTCATCACTTCGAACCTCAAGACGACGATTATCGTTTCGGCGGTTTTGGCCGTACTTTTGGTCGTGGTTCGTCTGTTGCAACGCCAGACCGTACTCGGCGCTCTGGCAGGTCTCATTTCCATCGCTATCTGCCTGGTCTGGGCGTGGAATACGCACGAGGCCCGCAACTATTACATGTACGGGTTCATCACCAACAGCGTCTATATGGTGGTATTGGCCATTACGTTGGCCATTCGCGTGCCCGGGGTCGGCTTTCTGGTCGAATTCATCCGTTCGTTGCCCACTGAGCATTTGCGGGCTTGGCTGGCCGATTGGCGAGGCGACAAGAAGCTTATGCGTGCCTACGACATCGTCACGGCCATGTGGATCGGGGTTTTCGCGTTGCGTTTGGTGGTGCAAGTGCCGCTTTACCTCACCAATCACGTCACTTGGCTGGGTACGACGCGGCTTTTGATGGGGCTGCCGTTCTGGGCGTTGGCGATTTGGGTTTCCTATCTGTTGATCGCTGATCCGATGAGGCATCATCCCAAATTCAAGTCGGAAGGCGATGGCGATGATAGTGACGATGCCGTCGAAGATTACGCAAACGCAGATGCAAGCGCCAACGATATGGCTACCGTGGCAAGTCCCGGAAACAAAGGCGTTGGTGGGGTGTGAAATCGCGGAGCATCGTAGACGTTGCGAAAGCCGCAGACGAGGGTCAACGATAGACTGGGATTACAGTCGTGGGGATATGTCGGTTCTGATACTCATCAATATCGGCCGCAATATGCCATACAAAACGAATGATAAGACGGGGATTTCATATTGCCCGTGCAGCTATTGAATTCCTAGAAGCAGAGGTCAACATGCAAGCCACAGTACGTATCGAACGTTACGCCGACCAGGGGCGCTGCGTCGCCCATATCGACGGGCGGGTGGTTTTCGTACGTTTCGCGCTGCCCGGCGAACTGGACACCATCGAACTTGACGAGCCGCACGAGCGCGATGATCGCTTCTGGACCGGCGAGGTGGTCGACGTAGTCGAGGCCTCAGAAGACCGTGTTGAGCCGCTTTGGCCGTTGGCCGGGCCGCTGGCACAAGGTGGGGGGGTCGGCGGTGCCGATCTCATCCACGTCTCACTGCCGGGGCAATTGAAGTGGAAATCAGCGGTCATCACCGATCAGATGCGGCGTATGGGTCATCTCGATATTGACGATGTGCCGGTCGCCCGAATGGACGGTGATGTCGAAGAAAAAGGTTTGCATTGGCGCACCCGCATCGAACTGATCGCCGATGAGGAAGGCCGCGCCTCGATGCGTCGCCGTGCCTCGCATACCCGCGTTCGTATCGACACGATGCCGTTGGCCACCCGCACATTGCTGGCCGTTGCCCGCGACCAGAAACTCTGGGACGAGCAGTTCGAGCCTGGTGCCAAAATCCGCATTGCCGTGCCCGAACCCCGTGATATTCATACCTCCCGCGCTTCAAACAAGGCCTTGCTTGAAGCCGTAGGGGACGATTTCGCCATCACGGTCGACGGCCACTTGCACGCCGGCTCCAAGCGGCTCAAGGAAGTCGTGGACGTGGATGGCAAACGCTACAAGTACGGCGTGGAGGCCGACGGGTTCTGGCAGGTGCACCGCATGGCCCCGCCGACGCTGGTCAAATATGTAATGCGTTTGGTCAGCCAGGAGCTTTCCGGTGTGCAGTCCGCCACCCTTTGGGATCTCTTCTCGGGTTCCGGCCTGTTCACCGTGCCGCTGGCCAAGACCTTCGCACATACGCAGATGCTGTCGGTGGAAGGCGGACGCATGGCTGTGCGCAACGCCGAACGCAATCTGCATATCGCCAAGGATGCCAACGTCACCCTGATGCAAGGCGACGTCTCCCACTGTCTGCGCCGTGTGCCTGAAGAACTGGCCAATCCCAACGTCGTCGTGCTCGATCCACCGCGTGCCGGTGCCAAGGCCCAGGTCTGTCGTCAGCTCGCCGAGGCAGGAACGCATTCCATCGTCTATATCGCCTGCGATCCGACCAGCCTCGCCCGTGACACTGCCACGCTGACCAAGTTGGGTTATGGCCTGAAATCGATTCAGGCGTTCGATATCTACCCGATGACCCATCACGTCGAAACCGTGGCTTTGTTTGTAGATAACGACCGCTGAAATAGGTGGATTTGATGCGTCGGGAATTGGGCATTGTTTTGAGCGTCTGCGTGGCGTTGTCGGCCATGCCGGCGCTCGCTTCCTGCGCCCCGAAGAACGCGGCGGTGGGGGATACCGCTTCCGTTTCCCGGCACGTCAACCACGACAGCGTCGACAAATCCGATATGCTGATCGGTGTTGTCGCGGCAGGGGATGAAGAACTTGACCGGACTGTGTTGGAATCTTTCAAAAAAGCCGACATCAAGGCTATTTATGCTCCCGTGACGGATGGAAGTGCAACGCTTGATCCAACGCAATCGTTCAAAGACATGACCCGCCGGCCAGTCAACGCATTCGTGGTCGATGGTCTTGATATGCAATCTGGTCAACATGGCGATTGGAGCGAGGCCTTGCAAATGGCGCGGGACGCCGGCATACCCGTGATACTGGTCAATCCCGTGAACCTGCCGAAGGATGCGAATTCCTATGCCGAATCATTGAAGATAGTTCCTTCGCCTGAGGGCAAAGGAACGGTCCCGTTTGACCAAGCCGTCCAATCCGCGGTCAATGACAATCCGCATGACAAAACAATCAGCGTGACGTTACCGTAAATATGCGGCGAGTGCCCAACGCGAACGCGTGCAACACGATAGAGTAACACAGCATATACTTTAACAAGGAAATAGGCCGCCTGAGGCTTTTGGAATGGCGGCGGGTGAGTAACAGAAAACGCATCAGTAACCGTGAAATCCACGTTTGAGATGGACAGGGCACGGGTGAGGGGCAATCAATGAGCGCAACCGGAATGTTCGGGAAGAACGACGGCCAGACTGCGGCCGAGGTATCCGCGAACGGGCAAGACGGCAATAGTGGGAATGCTGCGAATAACGGCAAAACCAACGTCGGGCAGCAGGGAGCGTCTACGGTTCATCTTCCCCGGATTTCCGAAGTGGGTTTGACTCCCGCCGAGGTCCAGGAACAGGTCGCGCAGGGCAACGTCAACAAGATCGACACCGAAAGCTCGCGTTCGCTGGGCCAGATCATCCGCGAGAACGTCTTCACGCTGTTCAACGCCATCATTTTCGTGGCGATGGTTCTGGTGCTTCTGACCGGCCAATGGAAGGACGCGGTTTTCGGGCTGGTCATCATCATCAACTCCGGCATCGGTGTTTTCACCGAAATGCGGGCCAAGCACACGCTTGACAAGCTTTCCATCCTGGTCGCTTCGAAATCGCTGGTACGCCGTGACGGACGCGATGTTGAAATCGAGCATGAGGACATCGTACTCGGTGACCTGCTCTGGCTCAGGAGCGGCGAACAGGTGCCCGCCGATGCCACCATCGTGCATACCTGGGGCCTCGAGCTCGACGAATCGATGCTGACCGGTGAATCCCGCACCGTCAAAAAAGGTGAGGGTGCCGAGGTCTATTCCGGTTCCAATGCGACTTCCGGCATGGCGCTGGTTCGCGTCGACGCCGTGGGTGAGCAGGGCTATGCCGCCAAATTGACGGCCAAAGCCAAGGTCTACAAAAAGACCGTTTCCGACCTGAGCAAGGGCATCAACACCATCCTCAAGGTGATGACCGTCATCGTCATCCCGCTTTGCATCTTGTTAGTCGCTTCCCAGATTCGTACGGTCGGCGGCTGGCAGGTCGCCTTCTCGACGGGCGCATGGCGTTCCGCCATCGTTTCGGCTGTCGCCGGCGTGGTCGGTATGATTCCTGAGGGTTTGGTCCTCCTGACTTCACTCAACTTCGCGATTGCCGCGATGCGTCTGGCGCGTCAGCATACGCTGGTCCAGGAGTTGGAAAGCGTCGAGACGCTGGCCCGCGTCGACGCGCTGAATCTCGACAAGACCGGCACCATTACCGACGGCGGCATCGTCTTCAACCAGGTCGTAATGCTCGGCGAGGCGGATAACATGAGTCCGGCGGCGGATGCCGATATCGTAGTGGATGCTCCGTCGGGCCAAAACGCCGTGCACGCCAGCGTGACCGTCGGCACTACGGATGATGAAAAATCGGCGGCGGTACAAGCACTCTATGATCTTTCCAACGAAGAGAACCCTAACGGTACAGGGGAGGCAGTACTCAAGGCTTTGAACGCCAAGGGCGTGCGGGCCCAGGCTGTCGATGTTCGCGTGCCATTCTCATCGGCACGCAAGTGGAGTGCCATTGTGCGTGGCGGCGACGTCTGGTATATGGGTGCTCCGGAAATGCTCTTCAGCGGCTTCGAAGGCGACAGCACGGCTGCCAAGAGCATGGTGGCCAAATACGCCAACCAAGGCATGCGCGTGCTGCTGATCGCGCGTGCAGCTGGTGCGTGCGCGACACCTGAGGCCGCAACCAACTTCTCCAACAACCCACGTCTGATTGCCGCTTCCGTGCCGGTTGCGCTGGTGCTGTGCCAGGAACACATCCGCGACGATGCCGGGGAGACGCTGGAATGGTTCCGTGAGCAGGGCGTGCGCTGTCGCATCATCTCCGGCGACAGCCCGGCAACCGTCGGTGCCATCGCAAGAACGGTTCGTCTGACCGGCGACCGCGAACCCGTGGCCATGGACGCCCGCGAGCTGCCCAGCGATGTCAAGAAGCTTTCCGCCGTTATGGAAAACGTCGATGTGCTCGGCCGTGTCTTGCCCGAGCAGAAGAAGGCCATCGTCGACGCACTGCACGAAAGCAACCATGTCGTGGCGATGACCGGCGACGGCGTCAACGACGCTCTGGCATTGAAAGAGGCCGATCTGGGTATCGCCATGGGCAACGCCGCACCCGCCACCAAAGCCGTGGCGCAGGTCGTGCTGGTCGATTCCAAGTTCTCGCATTTGCCAAGCGTCGTGGCACGCGGCCGTCAGGTCATGGCCAATATGGAACGCGTCTCGTCACTCTTCCTCGTCAAGACGGTCTACTCCGCGCTGATTTCGCTCGGCGTGGTCTGCACGTTCATTCCTTTCCCGTACCTGCCGCGCCACATCACCTACATCGGCGCGCTGACCATTGGCATCCCGGCGTTTATTCTTGCGCTGGCGCCAAACAATCGACGCTATATTCCGGGCTTCCTCGGGCGCGTGGTGCGTTTCGCCTTGCCAGGCGGCATTGCGGTGGCGCTTTCGGTGTTGCTTACCGCTTGGACGTTGCCGGGCTTTATGAACTGGAACGTTTCAAAGCCTGGTGACCTGCTGAAGTTGCGCGACATCTGCGCCATCATCGTCTTTGTGCTGGGCATTCTGGTGATGGCCCGCGTGGCCCAGCCCCTGAAGTCGTGGCGTGGCATTCTCGTGGCTGCGTTTGCGGCGGCCGGCCTGATCGGCATGTTTATCCCGATTGTCTCGAACTTCTTCGAACTGCAGTTCCCGACTGGCTGGATGTTGGTCGCCACCACCATTGTATTGGCACTTTCCATCGTCATCTTCGCCGGCATCCAGACTATCGCCGACCTGATCGGCCGTGTCTACTCGAACATCGCCAATCGTAAGAAGAACAAGAACAAGTAGTTTCGCACTTGCCACAAGCATTTTCGTAAATTACGCAGGTCTGACATCTTTGAAATTCAAAGGAAGTCAGACCTGTTTTTGTTTTTATTGATGATATTTAATCATTCGTGATTACCTTCTTGATGAGGACTGGTCTCGGTTTTGCGGGTCTCACATAGTGAATTGGTTGCTTTCGTTGATTTTTCAAAGGTTTTATCTTGTAATTATCACGGAATCGACGAGGAAATGGTGCTATTAACGTTTCTGGCTTTCGATTGGCCGATAATGAATAAGGAAGATTATCAGAGATTCGGAGGGTTCCAATGTCATTGCGTGACGAGCAGCTGGATACATTGCAGGTCGGAGAGAAGGTTGTCGATTACTATCGGATTGCCGACTTGCCTGGCATCGAACACCTGCCGTATTCGCTGAAAGTACTGGTCGAAAACCTGCTGCGCCGCATCGACGGCATCAATGTCACCGAAGACCAGGTCAACGAGCTGCTCAAGTGGGACCCGAACGCCGAGCCCAGCCATGAAATCGAATTCGGGCCCTCGCGCGTCCTGATGCAGGATTTCACCGGCGTTCCGTGCATTGTCGACCTTGCCACCATGCGTGACGCCGTGGCGGACTTGGGCGGCGACCCCGAGGTCATCAATCCGCAGGTCGAGGCTGACATGGTCATCGATCATTCCGTACAGATCGACAACTACGGTGTTGCCGACGCGGTCGCGCGCAACATGGACCGCGAATACCAACGCAACGGCGAACGCTATCGCTTCCTGCGCTGGGGCCAGCAGGCGTTCAAGAACTTCCGTGTGGTGCCGCCGGGCACTGGCATCATCCATCAGGTCAACATCGAATACCTCGCCAAAGTCGTCATGAGCAAGCCGGGGGAGCGCGGGCGCGACCTCGCCTATCTCGATTCCTGTGTTGGCACCGATTCGCACACCACCATGGTCGGCGGCTTGGGCGTGCTCGGCTGGGGCGTCGGCGGCATCGAGGCCGAAGCGGCCATGCTCGGCCAGCCCATCTCCATGCTCGTCCCGCGCGTCGTCGGCTTCAAGCTCACCGGTTCCATCCCCGAAGGCGTCACCACCACCGACGTGGTGCTCACCATCACCCAGATGCTGCGCGAGCACGGCGTGGTCGGTAAATTCGTCGAGTTCTATGGCGACGGCGTCGCTTCCGTGCCACTGGCCAACCGCGCCACCATCGGCAACATGAGTCCCGAATTCGGCTCGACCTGCGGCATCTTCCCGATCGATCAGGTCACTCTGGATTACCTGCGCCTGACCGGTCGCAGCGACGAACAGATCACGCTGGTCGAGGCTTACGCGAAGGCCAACCGTCTCTGGGGTGACACCAGCGACCCCGATTATATGGAACCGGAATATTCCGAATACATGGAACTTGATTTGGGAACCGTTGTCCCCTCAATCGCCGGCCCCAAGCGCCCGCAGGACCGCATCAGGCTTGACCAAGCGAAGGAAATGTTCGAAAAGACACTGCCGGATTACGAGACACCGAAAACCAACCAGAACCCGGTACCGGTGCATACCGATTTCCGCGGCGACTTCGAAATCCAAAATGGTGATGTCGCCATCGCTTCTATCACCAGCTGCACCAACACTTCCAATCCGTCGGTGATGATCGCCGCCGGACTGCTTGCCCGTGCCGCCCGCAAGCATGGCCTGAAGCCCAAGCCATGGGTCAAGACCTCGCTGGCCCCGGGTTCGCAGGTCGTAGCCGACTATCTCAAGAAGGCCCGTCTGCAAGGGGATTTGGACGCACTGGGCTATGAGCTGGTCGGTTTCGGCTGCACAACCTGCATCGGCAATTCAGGCCCATTGCTGCCTGAAATTTCCAAGGCCGTCAACGATAATGATCTGACGGTGGTCTCAGTGCTTTCGGGCAACCGCAACTTCGAAGGCCGCATCAGCCCCGATGTTAAGATGAACTACCTTGCCTCACCGCCGCTGGTCATCGCCTACGCCATCGCCGGCACGCTCGATTTTGACTTCGAAACCCAGCCGCTCGGCATCGATGCCAAAACCGGCCGCGAGATTTTCCTTCGTGATATCTGGCCGAGCAACGAGGAGATTGACAAAGTCGTCTCGGCTTCGGTCAACCGTGAGATGTTCGTGCGCGGCTACGCCGATGTCTTCGAAGGCGACGAACGCTGGAAGTCCCTCGACGTGCCGAAGGGCGAGCGTTTCGCTTGGGATCCTGATTCGACCTACGTGCGTAAGCAGATCTTCTTCGACGGCATGAGCGCCAAGCCGCAACCGGTCGAAGATGTGCGTGGTGCTCGCGTGCTGGCGTTGCTCGGCGATTCGGTGACCACCGACCACATCTCGCCGGCCGGTGCCTTCCCTGCCTCGAGTCCTGCGGGCAAATACCTGCTGGAACACGGCATCCAGCCTAAGGACTTCAATTCCTACGGTTCGCGTCGTGGCAATCACGAAGTGATGGTTCGTGGCACATTCGGCAATATCCGTCTGCGCAACCAGCTGCTTGCCTCGGTGGGTGAGGAAGTGCGCTCCGGCGGATTCACCTATGATTTCGTCATCGGCAAGCCCTCCACAATTTTCGATGCTTCGCTCGATTACCGTAAGGCCGGTACCCCGTTGGTTGTATTGGCAGGTTCGGAATACGGCACCGGTTCCTCGCGTGACTGGGCAGCCAAAGGTACGCTGATGCTCGGTGTCAAAGTCGTCGTCGCCAAGAGTTTCGAGCGCATCCACCGCTCCAACCTCATCGGCATGGGTGTGCTGCCCCTGCAGTTCTCCGAAGGACAATCGGCGGAGTCGTTGGGTCTCGATGGGACGGAAAACTACGATTTCCAAGGCATCGACGCACTCAACAACGGAATCATCCCCGAGACGATTCACGCCGTCGTCACCAAGCCTGCGGCCGATGGCAAGCCCGAAAAGAAGACGGAATTCGATGCCACCGTCCGTATCGATACCCCAGGCGAGGCCGAATATTATCGCAACGGCGGCATCCTCCAGTACGTCCTGCGCCGGCTGATGGAGTAGATACAATAGCACTAAAACGAAGGATGACGTGTTCCAGAAGACTGAACACATACAGATAACAAAAATCGGGAATAACGGAATCAATCCATCATTCCCGATTTGTTGTATGAAAATTGTATTACCGGCTTTGCAAAATCATGCCGTTTCTCAGTTATCGCTGTTGCCGAAAATCTGCAGCAGGTAGAGGAACATGTTGATGAAGTCGAGGTAGAGGTTCAGGGCGCAGATGATGGAGATGCGGTTGAACATCACGGTGTTGCCGGAACGTTCGGCCACGTCGAACATGGCGCGAGTCTGCTGGGCATCATACATCGTCAATCCCGCGAAGATGACGAGGCCGATGGCGGCGGTAATCATAAGCGTGGTGTGCGAAGGAGCGAGAAACATCATGATGAATTCGCCGATTACCAGTACCAAAAGCGCCACAAAGAGAATCGGACCGGCCTTGAGCATGTCCTTCTTGGTCGTCAGCGAAAGCATGGTGAGCACCAAGAAGAACGCGACGCACATACCCAGAGCAACGCCGATGGACGGCAGGCTGTAGGTGTAGAAAATGGTCGCGAGCGTAAACCCGGTCAGCGCCGCGTAAAGGTAGAACAGCACACGTGCGGTGCCCACCTTCATCTTATTGATGCGCCAGCCGAGAACGATGGCGATGGCCACCTGCACCACGGCCAGGCCGATCCAGCCGACCATACCCGTCGCCATCAGGAAGCCTTCAAGCGCGCCGGTCATCTGCGTTAATACTGCGACGACGGCCGTGAGCAGCAGTCCCAGCGTCATCTCGCCGTAAGCCTTGGTGGTGGAGACGTGACGAGCGTGTTCGAATGAATAGGCGGTCTGCCCGTTCATCGTCATCGTCGGCACAGCCGTCCCGGCACCCGCGCCCGCGTATGTCGGCTGCCCGTATTGAGGTTGCTGATACTGCGGCTGCGCATAGGGTTGACCGTACTGCATGTTCTGGCCTTGGCCATAAGGCTGACCTTGCGGCTGCCCGTACTGGCCGTATTGCGGTTGTCCATAGTTCTGCCCGTAAGCGTTCGGCTGCCCGTAAGGCTGCTGCGCGTTGTTGTTTTCAGGCTTGTTCCCGAAAGCCATGCCTGCTCCTTTTATCGATTTTCGATTGAAATTTCATTTATGACTAAATTCTACCGGCAGACTCTGGCAATTGGCTGAGTGTGAACAACGAAAAATGAGGGAATAAAATTCGCCGGTTCCTCGATAAAAGGAAACCGGCGAAACCACTGTCTAAGAACAGATCTTGGTGTTGTCACTGTTTCGGGTTGAATACCTGCGAGGTCGGTGCTTCCTCCTGCTGGGGTGCTCCATTGATGTCACGGTGAATGTTCTGCATCTGCGTTTCGATGTTTTGCAGGCTGCGCGCGCAATCGAGCAGCGTCTGCGAATGTTCGGTCAACTTGGCGTCCGGCAGATCGGACTTGTAGCGTAAGGCGTGCTCGAGGCTGGCCCAATAATCCATTGCGATGGTGCGGAACTGCACCTCGACCGGCGTGTAATGCTCTCCGGTGGAAAGGAATACGGGCACGGCGTAGATGACATGCAAGCTGCGATATCCGTTCTGCTTCGGATTCTTGATATAGTCCTTGACGCGCAAGACCTGGATGTCGGACTGGCTGGAAAGGTAGTTGGCCACGGAATAGACGTCATCGCGGTAATTGCAGATCACGCGGATGCCGGCCACGTCGAAAAGGTTGTCACGGATGGATTCCGTGCACATCGGTAGGTTGCGACGTTGCAGTTTGCCGAGAATCGAATTGACGGACTTGAGTCTGCGTTCCATATGGTGGATGGGGTCGTGGGCGAAATGGACGTGAAATTCGCTGTCGAGGACTTCGAGTTTTGTGCTGATTTCGTACATCGCGCCTTCGTAGACCTGCATCATATCGATGAACTCGGTGATTTCTTCGGTCGGGAAAGCTGGCTTTTCCGGCTCTACACTGCCCGTCTCGGCCACTTTTTCGAGCCTTGCCTGAATTTCCGTGGTGTTAATGCGTTCGTGTCGATCAAGTATCACGTCTTCCCATTTTACTGAGCCCTGTCTATCTAAACTGGACGTTTCCTTAAAATTATTGGGAAATATCGTAGGTTATGCCCGTCATTAGAATCACCAATGACAGCGTGAACGGCGATTGCGGGAGATGACATATAGTGGCGAATGATTGCGGCATGCGTGTCGTTTCCATCATCGGACCCACCGCATCGGGCAAAACCGGCTTGGGGATTGCGTTGGCGCAGCGGCTTGCACAGCCCGGCCAACGTGCGGAAATCGTCAATGCCGACGCCTATCAGATGTATCGCTCCATGGATGTCGGCACCGCCAAGGCAAGTGCGGTTGAACAAGCCGCCGTGCCGCATCATCTGCTTGACATCATCGATCCCGGCGAAACCATGACCGTCGCCAGGTTTCAGAAACTGGCGCGTCACGAAATTGCGGAATTGCAGAACAGAGGGGTCCGGCCGATTCTGGTCGGTGGTTCCGGCCTATATGCTCGTGCGGCCATCGACGACATTTCGTTTCCCGGCACCGACCCGCAGGTGCGTGCGGCGTTGGAGCAGCGCGAGCAAACCGAGGGTGCCGGAGTGTTGTATGACGAATTGAAACGCAGGGACCCTGAGGCAGCAGAGCGTATGGACCCGCACAATGCCCGTCGTACCATTCGAGCGCTCGAGGTCATCGAGATTACCGGCCGACCTTATTCCGCGAGCCTTCCACGCTACCGTTACGTCATTCCGTCCGTGCAGATCGGCCTTGATTTGCCGCGTGAAGAGCTTGACCGGCGCATCGATACCCGCACCGCTCAGATGCGCGATCAGGGCTTTGTCGACGAGGTGCGCAGAATCCGCCCGCAACTTGGCGTCACCGCCTCGCGTGCCTTGGGCTACGCGCAGATTGAGGCATATCTTGACGGTGAGATGAGCGAGGACGAAGCGTTCGCAGACATCGCCCAGAAAACGAAGCGCCTGGCCCGCAAGCAGATGGGCTGGTTCGGCCGCGACCCGCGTATCCATTGGCTTAACGCGCTTGGCGACGATTTGACGGACAAGGCGCTGGATATCGTCGCCAAAGCCGATGCTGGCGAATATGACGAGGACGACGCCCATGCCGACGAACGTCATGTCACCCATCATTTGGGTGACATCGCCCAATAGACCAAAGTTCAGTGTGCGGGGCCTTGGTCCCAGCCGGATATCAGGAAGATGCGTGTCGGATTGGCGAGTCTGATAATCGAAGCGAACATGCGTTCCAATCCTGAGATGTCATGCTTGAAAAGCGCAAGGCTGGCTGCGTTTCGGTAGTTTTCCAGCGTCACCGTACCCCAGTTCAAATCCCAGCCCACCATGTGCGTGAGTTCCGAAATGAAGATGCGCAGCACCATGCCGTTGCCGTAGCGGAAGGGGTGCAGCGCGTTGAGTTCGTCGTAGAGGCCGGCCAGCGCGCGGATGAATCCCGCGCGGTCAAATCCTGAAAAACGATCCTGTTCGTCCAGCTGTGAGAAGATATTGGCCGTCCCGGTTTCGATAAGTGAGGCCGGGAAATATGGGTTGAGTCGTTGACGGTTTTCATGCGTTCGTGAGCCCTCAGTTGCGTCGGGTCTCTCCGTTGCGATCTTTGCGTTATTGCCAATATCATTGGCGCTGTCGCTGCGCAATTGGCCGGCGTTGTTCATTGCCCCGACGAAAAGCCCGCGATGGATGGTTTTGAGCTCGCCGAGCCCGCCGTTGGCCCGCCATCCATAATCAATAAGTCGGACGGAACGGGCGAAAATCCGGTCATCGCGCAATTGTGATTCATTGCGGTCGTTGTGTCGTATAGTTCGTTCAGGTGTCTCGACAAAATTCGAAAGGTTAATGGTTCCGCGTTGATAACCGTTCGCAGCGGCTACCATCGCTTCGCTGGGTGTGATAGCCGAAAGTTCGCAGTTTTTATAGGAGAACGCAACGGCGCTCGCGCGTTCCGCAGGAGTCATGACCATATCTCCATCCTAAGGCCACGGGTGAAGCTACATTTTGTTTGCTGTTGTGCGGCGGTACCGATGGTGTTGGCAGCAAAAAGGTTCAGAAGTATTACAGATACCGTTGAGAAAAAGTTACAGGATTATTCCGACTTCATTTGAAAGGGTTGGGCAGGTTCATAGTTCGCCGCGCCCAACGGGACGGGCTTGAAGTAGAATCACTCTTGTTATGGCACGTAAGACACAGACGAACAGCAAGAGCACGAAGACCCGTCGCAGTAAGGCGAACGGGTCTTCTTCTGATAAGGATATCGCGGCGACGAAAGTCATGCCGCCCGCCGACGCATCGTTCTTTGAACGCCACTCCACCTTGTGTCGCATCGCCGGTTTCTTTGCGTTGGTGATCGTCGCCATCATGTTCTGCGCCTCGGAATGGTTCCATGTCGATGGTTTTCTGGGCCACTGGCTGCACATGGTCGCCGCCGGACTGTTCGGCGTGATGAGCGTGGTGCTGCCGCTTTTTTTGCTTGTTCTGGCCTATCAGGTCCTGCTTGATCCAACCAAACACAAACGTAACTGGCGCTTGATTATCGGTTGCACCCTGCTTTTCTGGTCGATTTGCTCAATTGTCGATGCCATTGTCGCTTCTCCGTCGCGTGATTTCAATATGGACGTGCTGCGTGGGGCCGGCGGCCTGCTTGGTTTCGTGTTGGGATCTCCTTTGGCATGGGGGCTTTCCAGCATTTTCGCCGTCATTATTTTTGTGGTAGTCGCGATATTCTCGCTGCTGCTCATCGTCAAGCTTGATATCACCAAGATTCCCGAACGGTTGCAGAATTGGTTGCAACAGCGCAAAAACGGTGACAATCACGAAGGCGATGACGTTGAAAATGCAGGCGTGAACCTGCAAGGCGAGCAGTTCCCGAACGAGGTACGTGTAGGCGACGAAACGCTGCAACTTGCCGACGGCGTGCCGACGCACGATGGCAATGACGAAGAGAATGAATCCAATGCGACTGAGCAACCCCGCAAGCGCGGTATCGGTGCATTCTTCTCTCGTATTTTTAGCCGCGGGGATTCCAAAGGCGACGATGACGGGAAACTTGAACGATATGCCGGCGACGAGGCTTTCGACAGGGCCGCCGACCTCAATGGGCAGACCGACGAGACGCAGATTATCGAGGGACATCGCCAGCAGTTGGTCGACCCGGTCACTGGTGAACTCCAGAATATTGCCGATGGTGCAGGCCGGTCTTCCGCTATTCCGACGAATACAGGCGGATTCGGCAGTGTTGGAGCCGGTAACGTCGCAAATCCGGGTGTCGCAGCGAACGTCCAGCCGGGAGCTTTCGGCGTTCCAAATGCAGCTAGCGGATCTGGCCCATATGGCACCGTTGCGGATTCGGATGCTTCTGCCGTGGGGCAGGCAAGCGATCCGTGGGCTGTAGTCGGCAAGGACGGCAGTGCCGCCGATCCCATTCTTCCTCAAGTCAAAGGCATCGCCGGGGGGGCGGCGAATCTGCCCGCCTCCATCGCCAACCATGACGGTGACGATTCAGTTGCCACGCACGAGGCCGAGAATGCTGCAGATGAAGAGGACAATCGGCCTTACCATCTGCCCAGCCTCGATATCCTTGTCAAGGGCAAACCGCATCTGGCTCGTACGCAGGCTAACGACAACGTTATCAAGGCGTTGACCGCGACCTTCCATCAGTTCAATGTCGATGCCAAGGTCGTCGGTTTTTTGCGCGGCCCGTCGGTCACGCAGTACGAAGTCGAGCTCGGTCCTGGTGTCAAGGTCGAGAAAGTCACCAACCTGCAGCGCAACATCGCCTATGCCGTGGCCTCCACCGACGTGCGCATCCTTTCGCCGATCCCCGGCAAATCCGCCATCGGCATCGAGATTCCGAACATCGACCGCGAGATCGTCCATTTGGGCGACGTGCTGCGTAGCGACAAGGCCATGAACGACCCGAACCCGATGCTCGCCGGTGTCGGCAAGGACGTCGAAGGCCATTTCGTCACTGCCGACCTCACCAAGATGCCGCATCTCTTGGTTGCGGGTGCCACCGGTTCCGGCAAATCGAGCTTCATCAACTCGATGCTCACCTCGTTGATCATGCGCGCCACCCCGGAGCAGGTCCGCCTGATCATGGTCGACCCCAAGCGTGTCGAGCTTTCCGCCTACGCCGGCATCCCACACCTCTTGACCCCGATCATCACCGATCCCAAGAAGGCCGCACAGGCCTTGGAATGGGTCGTGAAGGAGATGGACGCCCGCTACGACGATCTCCAGTATTTCGGCTTCCGCCACATCAAGGACTTCAACAAGGCGGTGCTCGCCGGCAAGGTTCATGCCCCGCTCGGTTCCAACCGCAAAGTTGCTCCATATCCTTATATCGTCGTGGTCGTCGACGAGATGGCCGATCTGATGATGATGGCCAAGAACGACGTCGAAAGTTCCATCCAGCGCATCACCCAGTTGGCGCGTGCCGCCGGCGTTCACCTAGTGCTCGCCACCCAGCGTCCGTCCGTCGACGTCATCACCGGTCTGATCAAGGCCAACATCCCCTCACGTCTGGCCTTCGCCACTTCCTCGGCCACCGATTCGCGAGTCATCCTCGACTCCACCGGCGCTGAATCGCTGATCGGTCAGGGCGACGCACTGTTCCTGCCGATGGGTTCCGCCAAGCCGATCCGTGTGCAAGGCTCGTGGGTCGGGGAATCCGAGATTCGCAAGGCCGTCGAATTCGCCCGCACTCAACGTAAGCCGCACTATCGCGAGGATATCGAGGAGATGGCCAAAAAGGCCGAAGAGAACGAGACGCATCCCGACGAGGAAATCGGCGACGACATGGACACACTCCTGGAGGCCGCAAAACTTGTGGTCACCACGCAGTTCGGCTCCACCTCGATGCTCCAGCGCAAGCTGCGCATCGGTTTCGCCAAGGCCGGCCGCATGATGGATCTGCTCGAATCCCGTGGCGTCGTGGGCCCCTCGGAAGGCTCCAAGGCCCGCGAGGTCTTGGTCCAGCCGCAGGACCTCACCCAGGTTCTAGACTTCATCCAAGGCAAGAGTGGCGCGGTTGCGCCGTCGACTCCCGACGGCAATGCACAGGCCGCATAAATGGGCTTCGGTATCGTAGCCGCGCTAAGGTATGAGTATGCAACAACGAGATGGGAAACAATCGCTTCTGAACGGATGGAACAGTCCGCCGAATCTGGTGACCTACACGCGCATCGTGCTGGTCCTGATATTCCTATGGGTTGATATCGAGGCAGGCCCGTGGGGCCAGCGCAGCCCGTGGATGCGTTTCGCCGCTGCAATGCTCTTCATCGTGGCCGCTTCGACCGACAAACTCGACGGTTGGATGGCGCGAACCTATAATCAGGTCACGGAACTTGGCAAATTGATGGATCCCATCGCCGACAAGCTCTTGATTTGTTCGGCACTTATCGTCGCCTCCGTTTTCGGTGAAGTGCCCTGGTGGGTCACGGCCCTCTTCCTCATCCGTGAGATCGGCATCACCGTCATGCGTTTCTTCGTCATCGATACCGGCGGCAAGGTCATCGCAGCGCAAAAGGCAGGCAAATACAAGACCCTCACCCAATGCATCGGCCTTGGCATGCTCCTGATGCCGGTATGGGCGCTTTCCTCGAGCATCACGAATCCTGGATTGGTGGCTTTCGCAGGTGGTATTCCCTCGTTCTCGCATGTTGGCGCGGGTGTTCCCGTTTGGTGGTCCTGCTATTACACCGTCACCGACCTGCTTATCTTCATTGCGCTGATACTTTGCCTTTATTCCGGTTATATTTATGTCCGCAATGTGGTGCGGGCTCGAAAAACAAAGTAAGAACTTGTAAAATCTGCCCCAAACCAATCACTTACCGAACGGTAAGCGGGTTTGGGGTGTTTTTATAGGTTTCGGGAATATCGGATATTCTTAAGGTCTATGAACCGCTTGATCAGGAGGCAATATGCTTGAGTATGCGGAAACGCCGGACGGCACCTCGCGCGCCATCAAGGATTTCGAGGGTATGGTTTCAAACGGAACTGAGGCTCGAATCCAGCCGCGCTGCGACGAACTGGCTGCGCGGATTCTCGACGGTGCCAAGGTTGCCGGCTGGAAGATCGCCGCGGCCGAATCGTTGACCGGCGGGCTGCTGGCCGATGCTTTCGTGCGTATTCCCGGGGCTTCCGACGTTTTTCTCGGTTCTGCTGTGACTTATGACATCAACGCCAAGGCGAGTGTGCTCGGAGTGGACGGCGATTTGTTGGCTCAGGAGGGTGCCGTTCACCCCGAAGTGGCGCGGCAAATGGCTTTGTGCACGTCCCGGCTTTATCGCCAGCCGCAGTATGGTGATAAGGTTCTGGGATTGTCGACCACTGGTGTGGCAGGTCCCGGCCCTGACGGCGACAAACCGGCCGGGCTGGTCTATATCGGCATCAGCGTTCCCGCTAACAGTGACATGGATACCCGGCGGACGGTTGCGGCGGAATTGCGGCTTTTCGGCTCGAGAGAAGAGGTTCGGAGGCTTACGGTACTTAACATATTGCGCTTTGTGACGCAGCTCACAACGCTCACAGAGGAATAAACTTCCCCCTCAGCTGTTGATGAAAGTGACAACATGAACAGCACTAGGCAAAAGAGGGGTGGCGTAATGGAAACGATGACTCGACCACAGGAGCAGATGGCAATGAACACGCTTGCATCAGGGGCGACGCGCCCAAGCAATGCGCGCAACAGGGACTTGACCCCTGCTCAGCGACGCGCGGTGGCTTTCGCACAACAGCAGGTTTTGAAGGCTCGTGCCGCCAAGAAGGCGAAGGATGAGCGCCAGGCGGTACTCAACAGGATGTGGCAGGAAGAGGATGCCGAGCAGTCCAAACCCAGGGCGGCAGCTCGTAAGCATGATGCCGACGGCGAGAGCCGTGACATTTCGTTGCGTGAAGCCATCGGGCATGTGCTGCGCGACCTGCGCACCCGCGACCATAAGACCCTCCGTGAAGTCAGCGAAAAGGCAGGCGTCTCGCTCGGTTATCTTTCCGAAGTCGAGCGTGGGCAGAAGGAGGCCAGCTCCGAACTGCTGGCGTCCATTGCCGAATCGCTGGGCCTGAGCACCTCGCAGATGCTGCGCATGGTGGCGGATTACCTCGACTACAACGAGTCGTGACCTGCGGTTTCATACCGTTTGAATGAAGAGCCTATCGGATTATGCCCGATGGGCTCTTTGTCGTTGCGGGCGTTTCTTGTATATGGGTAAAGGCGTGGTGTCTTGTTCTGCCATGATTCGGATCTGCAATGGAGAACTTTACGCAGTCTTGTGCGATTAATTGCCGCGGCATTGCTTCATGGCGGCAGTTTTATGGACTGACCTTGCGGATGGATTCGCATTCATGCACGCTGATAGACTTAGGCGTCGTGAAAGAACGTGAATTTTGGCAGTTGTTGGAAGAGGTACTCGGACGTACGTATGGGCGTTCGTTGGCGCATGATCAAGTATTGACGGCGCTTGACGACATGACTGTGGTTGAGGCACTTGCCGATGGCGTCGAGCCTCGCGTCGTCTGGAACGTACTGTGCGACCAGCTGCAGATTCCTGATTCGAAGCGTTGGGGCAAAGACCACAACGCACCGCCGCTGCCGGCCAAATAAGGTTTCCGAATTCGGCCCGGTCTGCCTTTGGCGTGTCTATTCGAACAAATGTTCGTATGTTGTTCTATGATTATTTTGTCAGTCAGGAACGAATAAGCGGGGTTGGGGGCTTAAAAGCCCGTAAAACCACGGCGTGTCGAAAAGGCAAGCATTCGACCACATAACCCCGTTGTGCTTGCATAAGTGACGGATTGCTTCGTATTCTGGTAGTGCAGGAGCGGACGTAAAGGAGAACGATGGCACAGCAATCAAAGACCGCCAAGGGCGGCAAAGCCAAGAACGCTGAACCCCAGACCAACGCCGGGCACGGCATCGACCCGCGCAAGCAGGCGGCGCTCGACACTGCGCTGAAACAGGTCGAAAAGGACTTCGGCAAAGGCTCTGCGATGCGGCTTGGCGATAAGCCTGCGCAAGACGTCGAGGTCATTCCCACGGGTTCGCTGGCGCTTGATATGGCGTTGGGAATCGGAGGGCTGCCGCGAGGCAGGATCGTTGAGATTTACGGACCGGAATCTTCTGGCAAGACCACGTTGGCACTGCATGCGGTGGCCAACGCGCAGAAAAACGGGGGAGTGGCCGCCTATATTGACGCGGAACATGCACTTGATCCGGTCTATGCCAAGAAGCTCGGCGTTGATACGGATTCCCTGATCATTTCTCAGCCCGACAACGGCGAGCAGGCACTTGAGATCGCCGACATGCTGGTGCGCAGCGGTGCACTGGATATCGTAGTGATTGATTCGGTCGCGGCTTTGGTTCCCAAGGCTGAAATCGAAGGGGAGATGGGAGACAGTCATGTAGGCTTGCAGGCCCGCTTGATGAGCCAGGCACTGCGCAAGATGACCGGTGCGTTGGCCCAGTCCAACACCACCGCCATCTTCATCAACCAGCTGCGTGAGAAGATCGGCGTCTTCTTCGGCAGCCCGGAGACGACGACCGGCGGCAAAGCGCTGAAGTTCTATGCCTCCGTGCGTCTCGACATCCGTCGGATCCAGACCTTGAAGAATGGTGACGAGGCCGTCGGCAACCGCACCAAGGTCAAGGTCGTCAAGAACAAGATGGCCCCGCCCTTCAAGTTCGCCGAATTCGACATCCTGTACGGAGAGGGTATCTCCAGAGAAGGCTCGGTGCTCGACATGGCCCTGCAATGCGATGTCGTCAAGAAGTCCGGCTCGTGGTTCACCTATGAGGGCGACCAGCTGGGGCAGGGGCGTGAGAACGTTCGTCAGTTCCTCAAAGACAATCCGGCGCTGACCGACGAGATCGAACGCAAGGTCAAGATCAAGTATGGCCTGATTGAAGACGATTCAAAACCGGATGATGATGGAGACGGGAAAGCTGCCGACTCACAGCAGGATTCCGGTTCGTCTCGTGCCGATGCCGGTGCGGGCGCGTCTGAAGTTGGCGGAGCCTCCTCTTCGCCCGATTCGGCTTCGAAAGCCTGATCAATCGGAGTCGACTCCATGATCAGCGTCGAGGAATTTTTGCAAGGTTGTCATTTGTCGGATGCTTTACCCGACGATGGCGATCATTGCCCGGCCGATACCAGCCGTATCGCCGGAAGTCGAAAAGGTGATGACGCAGCTGTATTCGGTCCGGAGTCGATGGGCGCGACCGTTGCGGACTCGATTGCTCCCGATTTGCAGAGCGGAAGGGCAAACGACAATGCAGCTTCAGCTCGGAATCGCAAGTCGACAGAGCATAAAAGACCCAACAGGGCTCATACCCATACGGTCGCGGTGACGAGCAATTACACCAGCGGCTTTGGCGGCAGTCTTGATGCCGAGGATACCTTCGACGGGTCACATAGGCGCAGGAAGTATGGCAAATACGGACGTGGGCGTGGCGATGCCCGTTACCGCAAATACCGTACGGGTGCGCCGGTGAAACATGTGCCGGACGATCCGTCCGACGCCGACGCCTGCCGGGAGGCGGCGCTGACCCTGCTCGATGCCGCCGCCCGTTCTTCGGGTGCGCTTGTCAAACGGTTGACCGACAAAGGCTATGATTCACAAGTCGCCGAGGACGTGGTCATGCGTCTGGTTGAGGTCCATCTCATCGATGACGAGGAATATGCCCGTTCCGTCGTGCGTAGTTGTGCCGGGCGGATGCTCGGTTTCCGTGGCACCGTCATGGAGCTGAAACGCAAGGGTGTCGATGACCGGTTGGCGCTCAATGTGGCGGTCGATGCGCGTGAACAAGGCGTGTTCGAGGATGCCGCATGGCAACTGGGGCGTAAGGTCGCGGCAAAAACGCAAGGCATGGAACGTGAGGTCCGGCGTCGTCGTTTCTGGAGTGCGGGTGGACGAAAAGGTCATGACCCGGAAGCGTTGCGTCGTGTAGCCCATGAGTTGTTCGACGAAGCTTCAGAGTCCTGAAGAGAGCGCCATCTGACACCGTCATGTTGATTTGCCATAGGCATTGCCGACGAATCCCTTCAGTGGAATTCGTGGTTGAAAAGTGAAGTGAGACCTCGTATACCCCGGGTTCTGTCGCGTGTTGCCACGCGGATGGCCATCCATCTCGACCTGACGTCGCCGCCAGGCTCCAGCAGCCTACCCGAAGGCCGGGCGAGCAGCCCGTGCCGGACAAATGCCCGACGTGCCTTCTGCTTGGCCTTGCTCCCGATGAGGCTTGCCAGCGGCACACTGTTACCAGTGGCCCGGTGGTCTCTTACACCGCCGTTTCACCCTTACCCGATTGCTCGGGCGGTCTGTTCTCTGTTGCGCTTGCTCTCAGGTCACCCTGGGCGGACGTTATCCGCCATCGTGCTCTGTGGAGCCCGGAAGTTCCTCAGCCGGTCCGGTAAAACCGAACACGGCCGCGACCATCAAGAGGTCTCACAGACATATAATTATAGCAAACGTGGGCGCTCGGCGTTGCGGAAAAGCGAACGGCGTATTTTCTGGGTAATACACAGCTTGCTCCAAGGTAAGACGCTAGACTGGAACTAGCAGCACAGCAGTAACGTAGCTGCTGGCACATCAGGCGGGGCAAATCCCGCCGAACCTAACAGGAGGTCGACCATGGATATTGTCGTCACCGGACGTCACATGCAAATCAATCAGAAGTTCCGTGATGTCGTTGATACCAAGATGAATCGCGTCACGTCCATCGCTCCGGACGTTGCACGCGCGCAGATTGTCGTATCGCGCGAAGGCAACCCGCGTCAGGCCGACACCGCCAAGCGCGTAGAGATCACCATTGAGGCGGGTGCCACGGTGGTCCGTGCCGAAGCCTCGAGCTCCGACGAATACAGCGCCCTTGACATTGCCTTGGACAAGCTGACATTGCGCCTGCGTCGCGTGCGTGATCGCCGCAAGAGCCATCGCCCCACCCGCAAAGAGCAGAAGGCCGTCGATATGGGCGTGGTCCCAATTGACGAGCCGCTCAATACCGAGCCCACCGCGCTGCAGGAGCCTGAAGAGGTGGAGCATCCGCTTTCCACCGACCTCGGTCCCGGTGAGAGCGTCGAAGTGCAGGTTGGTGACACCCCGATCGTCATCCGCCGCAAGCTGCATATCGCCGAACCGATGACCATCGACGAGGCACTCTATGAGATGGAGCTTATCGGTCACGACTTCTTCCTGTTCGTCAACAGCGAGACGCATCGTCCTTCGGTCGTCTATCGCCGTCACGGCTGGAGCTACGGCGTCTTCGAGATCGACACTGCTGAAAATGTCGAGAAGGCTCACAAAGCCGCCAAGAACAAGAAATAGATACATCGGATTCCGTTTACGAAAGTCTTGATTAACCAAGACTTTCGTAAACGGATTCCAGCAATCGGCTTTTAATCGACCCACCGGATTCCAACCGGTGGGTCGAGTTATGTTAAGCCTTATATTAAGTCAAAAATTATCCTTTTTTGTAAGACAGCGCGACCGATAACTCGGAAAATCTGCGCCGTCGCGTAAGATGTAGCCTAGTCTGTGCCAAGCCTCAGTTGGCTTGGTCTTGCTCGTTTATGGGAAACGAACTAGGGAGCGAAATTGGTAGATATCGTCGATAAGGCCCTGCGTATGGGCGAAGGCCACCAGATCAAGAAGCTTGAGAATGTGGCTAAGGCGACCAACGCACACGAGGATGAAATCGCAGCACTGAGTGACGAGGAACTTGCCGGGCAAACCGCGAAGTTCAAGCAGCGTCTCGACAATGGCGAGGATCTGGACAAGCTCATGCCAGAGGCTTTCGCCACGGTGCGTGAAGTCTCCAAGCGCACGCTTGGCCAGCGGCACTTCGATGTGCAGCTCATGGGCGGCGCGGCCTTGCACTGGGGCAATATCGCTGAGATGAAAACCGGTGAAGGCAAGACCTTGGTCGCCACCCTTCCCTCCTATCTCAACGCATTGGAAGGCAAGGGCGTCCACATCGTCACGGTCAACGACTACCTCGCCAGCTACCAGAGCGAGCTGATGGGCCGTATCTTCCGTTTCCTGAAAATGAACGTCGGCTGCATCATCACCGACCAGAAGCCTGCCGAACGCCGCAAGCAGTACGAGGCGGACATCACCTACGGCACCAACAACGAGTTCGGCTTCGACTACCTGCGCGACAACATGGCGTGGGAGAAGAGCGAGCTGGTGCAGCGCGGCCATCATTACGCCATCGTCGATGAGGTCGACTCCATTCTTATCGATGAGGCCCGTACGCCTCTGATCATTTCCGGTCCCGCCGAAGGCGGGGTGACCCGTTGGTATCGCCAGTTCGCCAAGCTGGTCACCAAGCTCACTCGCGACGAGGACTACGAAGTCGACGAGAAGAAGAAGGTCGTCGGCATTCTCGATCCCGGCATCACCAAAGTCGAGGACTTCCTTGGTATCGACAATCTTTACGAGCCCAGCAACACCGCGCTGATCGGTTACCTGAACAACGCCATCAAGGCCAAGGAACTCTTCCTGCGCGACAAGGACTACGTCGTCACCGGCGGCGAAGTGCTCATCGTCGATGAACATACCGGCCGTGTGCTTCCCGGCCGTCGTTACAACGAAGGTCTCCACCAGGCCATCGAGGCCAAGGAAGGCGTCGAGGTCAAGGCCGAGAACCAGACCTTTGCGACGATTACCTTGCAGAACTACTTCCGTATGTACGACAAGCTCGCAGGCATGACCGGTACGGCAGAGACCGAAGCCGCCGAGTTCATGAACACCTACAAGCTGGGTGTGCTGCCGATTCCGACCAACAAGCCGATGATCCGCGTCGATCAGGACGATTTGATTTACCGTACCAAGAAGGAAAAGCTCACCGCCATTATCAAGGATGTCGCCAGGCGCTACAAGAAGGGCCAGCCGGTCCTTCTGGGCACCGCTTCCGTTGAGTCCTCCGAGGTTGTCTCCTCGCTGCTTGACGTGGCCGGCATTCCTCACCAGGTTTTGAACGCGAAGCACCATGAGAAAGAGGCGGCGGTCGTCGCCGTCGCAGGCCGTAAGGGCGCCATCACTGTGGCCACCAACATGGCCGGTCGTGGTACCGACATCATGCTCGGTGGCAACGTCGAGTTTCTTGCCGACCAGAAACTCAAGAGCGAAGGCTATTCCGCCGACGACACTCCCGAAGAGTACGAGAAGCGCTGGCCCGGTACGTTGGCCGAGATGAAGGATCAGGCCAAGGACGAACACGAGGAGGTCACCAAGCTCGGTGGTCTTTACGTGCTCGGCACCGAACGCCACGAATCCCGCCGTATCGACAACCAGCTGCGCGGTCGTTCCGGTCGTCAGGGTGACCCTGGCGAGTCCCGCTTCTACTTGAGCCTTGAAGACGATCTGATGAGGCTTTTCAACACCCAGCTCGTGGCACGCGTCATGGCGAAGGGTCTGCCGGAAGGCGAGCCCATCGAGTCCAAGAGCGTTTCCAAGGGCGTGCGCACCGCACAGAAGTCCGTGGAATCCCGCAACTTCGAGATGCGTAAGAACGTCCTCAAGTACGATGACGTGATGAACAAGCAGCGCAAGGTCATCTATGCCGAGCGTCAGGCCGTGCTGCGCGGCGTCGATATTCATGATGATATCCTGCGCTTTATCGACGAGACGATCTTGAGCTATATCAAGGGTGCCAACAACGGCAGCGACAAGCCTGAGGAATGGGATTGGGACGGTCTATTCAGCGCGCTGAAGGCGGTCTATCCGATTGCCGTCGAAGAGGACGATGCCAAAGAAAGGGCGGAAGGCCTCAAGGGCGAAAAGGCCGTCGATGCACTCAAGGAATTCATCGTTGACGACGCCAAGAAACAGTACGCGGGTTACGAGGATAAGATCGGTGCCGACGGACTTCGTCAGCTCGAACGTCGTGTCGTGCTCGCCGTGCTCGACAAGAAATGGCGTGAACATCTCTACGAGATGGATTACTTGAAGGACGGCATTGGTCTGCGTGGCATGGGCCAGCGCGATCCGTTGGTCGAGTATCAGCGTGAGGGTTTCCAGATGTACAACAAGATGATCGACGCCATCAAGGAGGAAAGCATCCAGCTGCTCTTCCACGTCGATATCCGGCAGGTCGCCGAGACCGAGGATGCCGAAGCCGAGAATGGGGAATCCTCCGCCGAGGACGAGGCTGTCGATGCTGCCGCGCAAGCCGCCGGAGTCGCTTCTGTCGATGAGGGTGAAGCTGCACATTCGCAAGCCGAGGTCGCTTCCGCTCCTGGTGATCCGGATGCCGCCGATGAGGATGCCGAGGAAGCCGATATCGCTGAGACCGAGGAAAGCGACGAAGGCAATCCCGAACCCAGCATTGTCGGTCCGGAACCGATGAGCCACGCCGAAGGCAAGGTCCCGGCCAACAAACGTCCGAAGGCTGAAGAGCTCAAGAGCCCGTGGGCCGACGGCAGGACGTTCCCGGGCACCAAGAAGAACGATCCGTGCCCCTGCGGTTCGGGCCGCAAGTACAAGATGTGCCACGGACAGAACGAAAAGAAGTGAGGTCCGCAATGATTATCCGCTAGCTTTGCGTTAGTGGATACAAGAAAACGGTGTCTGACAGTTCAATATGTCAGACACCGTTTTTATTGATTTGTTTGGCGTTTGGCGTTTGGCGCTCACACATATCCGTCATGCAAATAATGAAACTGCCGGTAGGCAATGAAATGTGTGATTAATCGACATCTTGTTTTTGTCTATTTTCGCCGGAATCTGATGAATAGGCTATCGGTCGGTCAGACCCTGGACCCGTCGTCGAAATAATCCGTTTGTGTCTGCCGGAACCCCTTATGCATGGTGGGTGAGCAGTCCCACGCCCCCTATCAGCGCGCACATGCCGAAAACAAGACCCATGATGCCGGCGAATCTGGGTAAGAAGACCGCAGCGATGAGCCCGGCGATACCGACTACCAGCAACGCCCAGAATACTACCTTTACCGGGTTGAGATGGCCCAAGTCGGGATTCGGCGGCGTGAAGTCGTCGAAGCTGTCCATGACATCATCGGTGTCCAGCCAGCTGGAACCCTCGAAATCGCGAGGTCCGCGCGGTTTCGAGGATGTTGAGGATGATCCTTGAGCAGAGGAACCCGGCGTAATGTTTTCAATGGAAAGTAAAGTCTTCTTTTCCTCTTGGCTGGCCCGTTTTTCAAAGCGTTTTGCGCTGCGGGAACGGCTGATGTCGTCAAGGTCATCGGTATGTTCGGCCTCGAACTGTTTCCAGGCTTCCTCAAGTACCGCAGCGTCGGAACGGGTACTTTTTTCGCTCCCATTGGCCCCCGATTCGGTGTCGGAATCGGCGTCGTCTCGTTTGTCGTCACTGTTGTTGCTATCCTTGAGGCTAGTCATACCGACCACTTTAACCCAGCGGTCGGCCAATTGTATGGTGGCGCGTACGCTGCGAGACGTACGTGAATCAGGGAGGGAAGAGCTCGTGCTCTATTGGTTCTTTGTCCGAGGGTTGGGTTGGCTTGCCCGGTGGCGTATGCATCCGAAAGGCGTCGGTGTCGAAAACATCCCGAAAACGGGCGGCGGCATCATCGCTTCGAACCATCTGGCCGTCATTGACGACGCGCTGATCCCGTTGACCAGTCCGCGCATGATTCATTTCATGGGCAAGGCCGAATATTTCGAGGGCAAAGGTATCAAAGGCAAGTTCATCAAATGGTGGTTCACATCGGTCGGTGTGTTCCCGGTGGATCGTTCCGGCGGCTCGAAATCGCTTGGAGCGCTTGCCCATGCTCGCGAGATCATCGAGGACGGTCATCTTTTCGGTATCCATGTGGAAGGCACGCGTAGCCCCGATGGAAGGCTTTATCGGGGACACACCGGCGTGGCGAAGCTTGCGCTGGAAACCGGCTGCGATATCATTCCCACCGCCGTCATCGGCAGCCGCAAGCTTCAGATGCCTGGTCAGGTTATTCCGAGCGCCGGGCATACCAAGGTGATTTATGGCAAACCGATTTCAGTACGTAAGATCGATCCCGACGCCATCACCCACGAGGAGCTGCGCGAGCTGACCGACCATGTCATGGCCGAAATTGACAAGTTGAGCGGGCAGGAATACGTCGATGAATACGCACAGACCGTCAAAGCGCGGATGAAAAAAGAGCAACAGGCCAAACAGATTTCCGTAAAAGGAAATGCATCTGTTAATGGTGTCGATACCTCAAAAAAGTAACATATCCGTCAGGGATTGCGGATACGTAGGATTGGCCGGTTTATGGGTTTATTGATTGACAGGAAGGACTCTTAAACCACGGTAAGCGTGACGACGGTGGGATTTCCGTCATCGCCGCGCACACGAATCTGCGCTCCGGGGTCGGGGGACTGGAAACGAACCTGATGGGTGAGGTCGCCCAATGGCGCGGAGATCTTGACCTTCAAGCCCAATGTCTCGAGCGTTTTCTGCGCGTCGTTTTCGTTCTTGCCGCGCACGTCGGGGATCGTCACCGTTTCGGGTCCTTTGGAGACCACGACATCGACCTTGTCGCCCCAATGCAGCTGGGTGCCCGCTTTGATCGAAGTGGAGACGATGGAGCCTGCGGGTACCGAATCGCTGAACGCTTCGGTATAGTTTGGCTTGAGTTTTGCGTCGTCGAAGGCCGCTTGTGCATCATCCTTCGAACGCCCGGTCACATCGGGCATGCTCACCGGCATCGGCCCCTTGGAAAGGACCAACGTCACTTTGCTGTTGTGGGCGATGGTGGTGCCGGGCTTGGGAGATACTGATTTCGCCGCGCCAACGGGCAAGTCTTCGGAGTATTCGTCTTGGTCTTCCTCGTGGACGATATTGGTGAAACCGGCCTGGGAGAGTGCTTCCATCGGTTTCTTGCCGTCGGTGCTCGACGGGTCAAGGATGTCTTTGGGTATGGTGACGTGGCGGACGCCTTTGGAGACGACCACCTTGAGTTTCGCGTTGGTGCGCTTGCTCACATGGCCTCCCACATTGCCGGGATCGGTGGAGATCACCTCGCCCTTGCTCACCTTGTCGCTGAATTGTTCGGAGGTTTCGTAAGGCACTCCGGCCACCTTGAGCGTGCTCTCGTACGGTTTCCATTTGACGTTGGTGATACGGCAGACGCTGTTTTTGCTGCAGCCCAGATCTTCGGGTTTGGGCACGCTGTAGTAGCTGCCGGGCCCGAGGAAATACCACCATGCCACACCGCAGGCGGCGAGCACGGCCAGAAGCGCCATGACGATGGTCGTGATGACCACGGGCTTGCGCAGTTTCGAAGGCTTTTTCGGTTTTGATTCGGCGGCCGGGTTATTACCAGCCATATCCTTGCTGTGCTCGCCATCCGGCGCATCCATCAAACCGATGGTCATGGTCGGATTGTTCGTGGCCGCCGTTCCGTCATTGGCCAGGGTGCGTCCGTCGATGCTCTGTGTGGCTGCGTTGGGTGAGGATTGGCGCTCGTAAGTGCTTGGGGGCATGGACTGCGTTGCCGTGGAAGTTGGGGCCGTGGAAGGCGTCGGTGAGGAAACGGGGGTTGTTGAAGACATCGCCGGGGTGGTTGGGGACGTCGAAGGTATTGGCGAGGAAGCTGAAACCGCAGGTGTCGTAGGAAGCTCGTTGTTTACAGGAGGCTCGGGGGCGGTGACGGATTCTGCGGTGGCTGGCTCTGCTGCGTCTGCGGCTGTCGGTGGCATCGGCGGAGCTGTGCCGACAAGTGGGGAAGTAGTCCCTTTCCCCGCGTCTTCGGCACGTTGTTCGGATGCAAAATAGCGGTATTGCCATCCGTCAACGCCGATACGCGAACTCAAGGTCTTGAGTTCCTGCAGTGCAGCAGCGGCATCGGCTGGGCGGCCTTCTACCGCCCGGGCCGTCAGATGGCTTACAAAGCCCGAAATCGACGGGTCTATGCCCGGGCAGACGGTTTCGAGCGCCGGCACATCCTCGTGAACATGTTTGAAGACCATCGTCACCGGGTTGTCCGAAGTGAAGGGCACCACTCCGGCAAGCATTTCCCAGGCCATGATGCCTACGGAATACAGGTCGCCTTGCGGGGTGGCGAGGTTGTTCTCAATCATTTCGGGGGCCAGATATGCTGCTGTGCCAAGGAGCATGCCGGTGGTCGAAAGCGTTGCCTCGCTCATCGCCTTGGCCAGGCCGAAATCGGTGATCTGCACACGGCCACGGTCGTTCAAAAGAATATTTTCGGGCTTGATATCGCGATGCACGACTCCTGCCCGGTGTGCGCTCGCCAGTCCGTCGAGCGTCTGGGAAATGATGCGTACCGTCTCATGGACACTGAAGGTGCCACGCTCGTTCATCTCGTGTCGCAGGTTGACGCCGTGCACGTATTCCATCACCAGATAGTCGCGTCCGCCGGCCGTCCCGGAATCGTAGACCTGGACGATATGCGGGTTGCTGATGGCCGCGGCACTGCGGGCTTCGCGGTGGAAGCGGGCGACGAACTGGTCGCGGTGCGGGCCCTGCGCCAGCTGCGTGTGCATCACCTTGATGGCCACCACGCGTTCAAGCCGTTCGTCCTTGGCCTTGTAGACCGTAGCCATGCCGCCGTCCGCAATCGGCCCCAAGACACGGTAACGCCCGTCGATCAACTGGGTTTGCGGCTCGTTTTCGGCTTCGCTCATGACTTGGTTGTGTTCCTTGGCTACTGGTGGGTACGAATGACTCAATATTACATGCCGCAAGGTACGGGAAGGATTCGGACGAAATAGGCGGACGGTGGATTACCTCAGTGCTTCGGGGATGAATCGTGCACAGGAAGCCGTCAGCATGGTATGGCCTTCCAGCGTCATATCCGTTTTGGCGATTGCGGTCTGCGTTTGCTTCCACCGGTCGTGGATACGTTTGCGTGACAGATTGATGGCACCACTCGACGCGAAAAGGCCGAGCACGGCATGCACGTCAGCGTTGCTTCGGGCGGGCTTGCGGTATATCTCGATAAGAGTCTGTCTGTCTGTTTCGTCTGCCGCTTGCAGAGCGTCGGCGAGCAGAACGGTGTGCTTGCCTTCTCGGATGTCCCCGCCGATGGGTTTGCCGGTGGATTGCGACGTACCGATGACATCGAGCAGGTCGTCGGTCAGCTGGAACGCGACTCCCAGCGGCAGCCCGATGTCGTACGCGGCCTGATGCGCGGTTTCCGGATCCATCCCTGAGGCGCATAGTCCAAGTTCGAGCGGGGCGATGGTGGTGTAGCTTGCCGTTTTCCAGGCAAAGACGTTAAGTGAGGCGTTGATCAGTTCGTCCGGTTCGTCGAGGCCGATGGTCTCCGCGCCCAGATCCAGCGTCTGTCCGATTTCGACGGCACGTTGCATATCAAGGAACGTATGAAGATTGGCGTCGGCATATTGTAATACCGATTTTTCAAGAGCCAATGTGGCGATTTCGACCGAGGCGGTGGCGAGCATATTACCGAGCATCAGCGCCAATCCGGTTCCGAGATTGTCCGGCCCGTTTTTCCCTCTCAGACTGAATTGGGCACTGGGACGGCCGCGGCGCAACGGTGAATCATCGATGATGTCGTCGTGGATCAACGCGCTGGTCTGATAGATTTCGATGGCGCAGGCCAGGTCGAGCATGGCATCGGGAACGTTTCGGATTGTTGGAAGAAGCCGGTTGGAGTCGTCTGAATGAGTCGCATTCGCAGTTTTTCCATGGCTTGGCGTTGCGCAATCTTCGCCGTTGCCGCCGGCTGCTGGGGATGTCGAGATTCCATAGGCCTTGAAAGCGGACAGGGCGAGCAGCGCCCGAAGCCGTTTGCCGCCCTGATTGGCGGCCAGCCCTTCGTCGAAGACGGCTTGCAAAGTCGGATTAAGATTCGTAGCCACGTCGTGGTGGCCATTGACGCGCATCCATTCCTTGCATAGTTCGGCGATACGTCGGTCGATGACACGGTTATCCACACTTGCTTGCATGCCTCCCAGATTATCCACATCATCATACTTGCCTGTCCACATCGTCATATAGAGCCAAAGAATGGCGGATTTTCAACGTTAATAAGCATCCGACCACCGTAGCCGAAAATCACATGGAAAACAGGCAAAGTGTGCCATAGTGAATCAGACAAGATGTTTTATCTTTTTGCCGATCAGTGCCGGCAAAACGCAACCAACGACAGGAGCAACCATGAGCAAGAAAACATCAACTCAGGCGACTGACAAGACATTGCAACGTCATCTTGCGGCAGGATCTTCGGATTCACACTCTCATCGTCCAGCGGGTGTCCGAAAAAAGCCGAATGCGACCAACGGTCCCGCTTGCCGCAGCAGGAGAGGCGTCAAACCCCGGAAGCGTTCGATGCCAGGCACGGCGGAGCATGCACCGGCATCAAGACCGGGCGAAAAGCAATCCCGGCATCGTTGCTGTGACGAGCCTGAACGGCAATTCGACCTGGATGGCATAGATGAGCACATCCTCGACGCCGCGATAGCGCAGCATGCCGCGGATGCCATCGAAGATTTGCAGGAAGAACCTCAAAACGCTCAACTGGAAGCATTGGCGCGACGATTGCAGCAGTGCAAAATGGAAAAAGGCATCGCGAAAGCGAACCGTGATTGGCTTGATGCCCCGTTCGGCGAGTGGAACGACAACCTTCGCCATGACGTGCATAGCATGTCGGAACCCCACGCGCTGGCGATCTGTGTGGCCATGGCGGACATGCTTTCCGCCCGTGATGCTCTGATCATGTCGCTGGTGGGGGCCACGAATGCGAAAATCGGAGTCAAGGCGATGCTTGATTTGGCCGCCGAACCACATGACCCGGCCAATGTCATCCGTCTTTACCGCTTGTTGGATGCCGCCTTCAACGACGCCGACGCCTCCCCGGATCTTGAACGCTGCGCCTGTGGAATCGACATGCTTGCCGACATGGCAGAGACGGTCTGTGGCCGTTTCGAAGTGCAGCCGTTGACCGTAGCGGCTTACGGATCATGGTGGGTGGGCAGCGACGATGCTCTCGACTATGCCCGTCAGGCACTTTGCCTGGATGAGCAATGTACGCTTGCGCGCATTATCTGTTCTGCGATCGACCAGGGTTTGCGTCCCGCATGGCGAATGTAGGATCTGAAAAAAGAATGGTCTTTGACCCTGGCTGAGCAGAAACCCGATTAAAACAAAAGCGGATGGACATTCCCGTATGTTTTGACGAAGTCATTTGTTGTCAATGGGAATAATCGTCCTTGTTTGATGGTTGACTTTTATAGTCACAAAAATTGTAATGTGGTGGATTCGCGTCGCTTTACAGGCGTGGAAATGTTTTTCATTCACTTGAGGAGGGTTCGTTTGGCCAAGAAGGAACAGGCAACAACCGTAGAGTCTGAGCAAAGCGAGGAGACCGAAGTCACTCGTAAGTCGAAGGCCACCCGTTCGTCTTCTTCAACGACTACGCGTAAGGTGACAGCCAAAACGAAGAAAGCCAAGAAAACCACCGCTGCGAAAAAAACGTCGAAAAAGGCGAAGAAGGACGAAGAAATAACCGAGGAAAAGCTTGATATCACTGATATCGAAAAGGATTCCGAGGATATTTCGGACGATGAGGAACTTCAGGATGCCGATCTCGATGACGTCGACGATGTAACGGAAGTCGACGACGATGAGGATTTCGACGATCTGACCGATGATTCCTCCACTTTGCCCGAAAGCGACGAGGACGAGACCTCCGAACCCGACGACGACGATGAGGATGAGGACGACGATGACAGCGCCGCTTCCCATCGCAAGGCCGCCGAGCTGCCAAAGGCCAAGGGCGCTTTCGTCGTCAGCAACAATGACGACGACGATGACAATCTGACGCCTTCCGGCAATCCTAAGCGCCGTGTGGTAGCTGCGGGTGCGACCGCCGATCCCGTCAAGGATTACCTGAAGCAGATCGGCCGTGTAAGCCTTTTGAACGCGGAGCAGGAAGTCGACCTTTCCGAGCGCATCGAGGCCGGGCTTTATGCCCAGCATCTGCTCGATACCGAGAGCGAGGGCATGGACTTCAAGCGCAAGCGCGAGCTCAAGTGGGCCGCGAACGATGGCAAGAAGGCCAAGGACCACCTGCTGGAGGCCAACCTTCGTCTGGTCGTCTCTCTGGCCAAACGCTACACCGGTCGTGGCATGCTCTTCCTCGATTTGATTCAGGAAGGCAACTTGGGCCTCATTCGCGCTGTCGAGAAGTTCGACTGGAAAAAGGGCTTCAAGTTCTCCACCTACGCCACTTGGTGGATTCGCCAGGCTATCACCCGCGCCATGGCCGACCAGGCCCGCACGATTCGTGTACCCGTCCATATGGTCGAGGTCATCAACAAGCTTTCCCGCGTGCAGCGTCAGATGCTGCAGGATCTGGGCCGTGAGCCCACGCCCGACGAGTTGGCCCGCGAGCTCGACATGCCTGTCGAGAAGGTGCAGGAAGTGCAGAAGTACGGTCGTGAGCCGATTTCGCTGCACACCCCGCTCGGCGAGGACGGCGATTCGGAATTCGGAGACCTTATCGAAGACACGGACGCAATCGCGCCTTCCGAAGCCGTTGCGTTCTCGCTGTTGCAGGAACAGTTCAAGCAGGTGCTCGAGACGCTTTCACCTCGAGAAGCGGGCGTCATCAAGATGCGTTATGGCCTTGAAGACGGCCAGCCCAAGACCTTGGACGATATCGGTCGCGTCTATGGGGTCACTCGTGAACGCATCCGTCAGATCGAATCCAAGACCATGTCGAAGCTGCGCCACCCGTCTCGTTCGCAGACGCTGCGTGACTTCCTCGATCAGTGATTGCATTCCAGTGCCCGTCGCTTTTGTGCGGCGGGTTTTCCGTATCTGATGGTTCATGATAAAAGAACTGGCGGATTTTGGTATTCGGCTTTCCATATCATCTTGCTGCGTAAGTAAGCGAGACGATGGAGGTTCTTACCCCGACCTTCTGGTGGGTTATTTGAAGCACAGTTGGCGAGGCTGTTGGGTATGGTGATAATTCGTGGCTAAAAGCTTGAGACTCATTTGTAAGGTAGGTAGAGAAGCCAATGGTTGAGGAATACAGTGCCAAGAACCTGTCCGTGCTGGAAGGGCTCGACGCCGTGCGCAAGCGCCCTGGCATGTATATCGGCACCACCGACAGCCAAGGGCTCATGCACTGCCTGTGGGAGATCATCGACAACTCCGTCGATGAGGCGCTCGCCGGTGCCTGCGACAAGATCGTGGTCACCCTGCACACCGACGGTTCCATCGAAGTGGCCGACAATGGCCGTGGTATCCCGGTGGACGTCGAAAAGAAGACCAAGCTCACCGGTGTCGAAGTCGTCTTGACCAAGCTGCATGCCGGTGCGAAATTCGGCAATTCCTCCTACGGCGCTTCCGGTGGCCTGCACGGCGTCGGCTCCTCGGTGGTCAACGCGTTGAGTTCACGCTTGGACGTCGAGGTCGACCGTAACGGAAAGACCTACCATATGGCCTTCCATCAGGGCCATCCCGGGGTTTACGATGACCCGGATACCGAACACCGTTCGCCTGACAACAAATTCAAGAAGACCCGTAAAGGCAAGCCCACTGACCTCGAGGTCATCGGCAAGGTGACGCCCAAGACCACCGGTACCCGCATCCGCTATTGGGCCGACCCGGAGATTTTCAACGACACCGCCCATTTCAGCTACGAGCAGCTCATCGACCGCGTGCGACAGACCAGCTTCCTGGTTCCGGGATTGAAGATTGTGGTCATCGACGAGAACATCCCTGAAACCGGCGATGCCGCGGTTGATGACATGTTCGAGGTCGACACACCACAGCCGGAGGAGCCTTCCAACGGTAACGGGGTGGGCGGTGTGGATGCTGCTGAGGCTTCTCAGGCGCCTACACTGGCTTCTGCCTTCGATGATGACGATGATTCTGAGGCTCCATTCGATAATTCCGAAAATGATAATACGGAGTTATCGGAAGATAATGATGACAAGACCAACGCGGCTGATGACAAATCCG
The DNA here is from genome assembly GCF_029433295.1 of Bifidobacterium sp. ESL0784. GTDB lineage: Bacteria > Actinomycetota > Actinomycetes > Actinomycetales > Bifidobacteriaceae > Bifidobacterium. Next base: position 329,608 of record NZ_JAQTHV010000003.1, on the reverse strand, counting down.
AGATTCCACAAGCCGATGACGATCATTTATCCGATAAAACTCAAGACGACCGCGATAGCGGCAATGATACGCAAGCCAATGCCTCGCTGAACGTCGAAACCGATGGAGCGCCGGAACGCCCCCACAAGCGCGTCGAAGAGTTCCTGCATACCGGCGGCGTCAAGGATTTCGTCGACTTCCTCTCCCACGGTGAGCCCGTTTCGACCGTCTGGAGCATCTCCGGCGACGCCACCTATACCGAGGAGACACAGGCGGTCGACGCCGATGGCGACCTGCACGCCGAAAAGATCAAGCGCGACTGCTCGGTCAATATCGCCCTCCGGTGGGTCAACGGTTATGACATCACCATCCGCAGTTTCGTCAACGTGGTGGAGACTCCTGGCGGCGGCATGCACGTCGATGGATTCCTTCAAAGCATCACCAAGCAGGTGCGCAAGGCCGTCGAGGCTAACGCCCGCAAGCTCAAGGTCAATCTCAAAGACAGTAAAAACAAGGTCGAACGCGATGACATCCTCGCCGGCCTTGTCGCCGTGGTCACCGTGCGCATCGCTGAACCGCAGTTCCAAGGTCAGACCAAGGACGTGCTCGGCACGGCTCCGGTGCGTCCGATCGTTTCCAGAATGACCGACAAGCAGTTCGGCGAGATGATCAACGGGTCGCGGCGTGGCTTCAAGGAACAGTCCGGGCGAGTCCTGGAGAAAATTGTCGGCGAGATGCACGCCCGTATTCAGGCGCGCAAGACCAAAGAGGTCACCCGCCGCAAGAACGCGCTCGAATCCGCCTCCATGCCAGCCAAGCTCTCCGACTGCCAGCCGGGCAACGACGACGTGGCAGAACTGTTCATCGTCGAGGGCGATTCCGCACTCGGCACCGCCAAGGCCGCACGCAATTCGGGCTTCCAGGCACTGCTGCCGATCCGCGGCAAGATCTTGAACGTGCAAAAGGCCAGCATGACCCAGATCCTGGCCAATAAGGAATGCTCCGCGATCATCCAGGTCATCGGTGCAGGCTCAGGCGCGAATTTCGACGTCACGCAGACCCGCTATGACAAGGTCATCATGATGACCGATGCCGACGTCGACGGCGCGCATATTCGCATCCTTCTGCTGACACTGTTCTATCGGTTCATGCGCCCACTCATCTCGCACGGCCATGTCTACGCCGCCGTCCCGCCGCTGCACCGCATTGCGCTCGCCGGCAAGCACAAGGGCGAGTTCATCTACACCTATTCCGACGACGAACTGGCCGGAAAGCTCGCCGAACTCGACAAGAAAGGCATTGCCTACAATCCCGACGTGCAGCGTTACAAGGGCTTGGGAGAGATGGACGCCGACCAGCTGGCCGACACCACCATGGACCCGCGCACCCGCATGCTCCGTCGCATCTCGATGGAGGAGGCGGAGGACGCCAGTGGCATCTTCACCTTGCTGATGGGTGACGAGGTGCCCCCACGCCGCCAGTTCATCGTGGAGAATGCCGACGATTTCGACCGCACCAAGATCGACACCTGATAGCGATTTCAATATCTACTTGCCTATAGCCTAAGAATAAGGTTATAGGCAAGTTTTATGCGCGAGCCATGCGTCATAGTTGGAACAGGTTGGATTCGCACATTTCCGTTGTTGCGGCGGTATTCCGTATCATAAGACATCGGCGTTTCGTTTTTGTCTTTTCGTCCCCACCGGTATGAGAGAATGAAAACGTTGTCTTTGGCCCGCGGTTCGGCGTCGCCTGAGTCAAGAGCCATTGTCATGACCCAAAGGAGTCATCGTGACCAATCTGTTGCTGGCCGTCATTTATCTGGCGTTCATTTCGTTGGGCTTGCCTGATTCGTTGCTCGGTGCCGCGTGGCCCAGTATGCGGCCGCAAATGGGCGTGCCGCTTTCCTGGGTCGGCGGCATCTCGATGATCATTTCCGGGGGCACCATCGTCTCTGCGCTGCTTTCCGACCGCATGACCCTGTGCTTTGGCACCGGCAAATTGACCGCCGCTTCGGTCGGCTTGACCGCAGTGGCGCTTTTCGGTTTCTCCGTGGCACCCAACTACTGGGTGCTCGCCCTGATCGCGATTCCTTACGGCCTCGGCGCCGGCGGCGTGGATGCGGCACTCAACAACTACGTCGCCATCCACTACGCCAGCCGGCACATGAGCTGGCTGCACTGCATGTGGGGCGTCGGCGCCTCGGTGGGGCCCTACATCATGGGATTCGCGCTTTCCAACGGGCAGGGCTGGCCGTGGGGGTATCGCTACATCTCGATTATTCAAATCGTGCTCACCGCCATCATCGTCTTCTCGCTGCCGTTGTGGAAAAACCGCAATGATGTGCCGGCGGCAACTTCCGACCAGAGTGAGGATAAAACCCCGGTCGATGAGGTCGAGGCCGTTTCTGAGGTCGAAGCCGAAACCAAGGCCGAGAGCAAAGCAGAGGCTGAGCCCAAGCCAGCCAAACCGCTGGGCGTGCGCGGGGTGCTCGCCATCCGCGGTGCCAAAGAGATCCTGGTGATGTTCTTCTGCTATTGCGCCATCGAAACCACTTCGGGCCTCTGGGCGTCAAGCTACATGGTCGGCCACGACGGCATCAGCAAAGTCACTGCCGCGAGCCTCGCGAGCCTGTTTTATTTGGGCATTACGGCAGGCCGTGCGTTGAGCGGGTTTATGACGATGAAATTCGATGACCCCACGATGATTCGCATTGGTCAAGCCGTTCTGGGCCTGGGGATCATCGTTATGCTCATTCCATTGCCTGGGCATGTGGCCACAGTCGCCGGCCTGATTATGATTGGTTTGGGGTGCGCGCCGATTTATCCTTGCGTCATCCATTCCACGCCGGCCTATTTCGGTGCGGAGCGCTCGCAGGCGATTGTCGGGGTGCAGATGGCTTGCGCCTACGCCGGTTCCATGATTATGCCTCCTGTGTTCGGCCTGATCGCGCAGCATATTTCGATAGCCCTGTACCCGTGGTATCTGTTGGTATTGCTGGTGCTTATGGTGGTCATGCATGAGTTGCTGCGGCGCAAGGTGAGTCGTCAAGGTTGATGGTCAACTGACGACCGATTACCGACGTCGTGAGGCGTTGCGATAATCGAACATATGTACGAATGTCTGGATTTGTTTTCATCGCCTACTGCGGCGTGGTTCAGACATGCGTTCGCTGCGCCTACCGATGCCCAGCAAGAGGCTTGGCCACATATCAAAGCCAAGGAAAATGTCTTGGTGGTCGCGCCTACCGGTTCCGGCAAGACCTTGGCCGCTTTCCTTTCGGCCATTGACGGGTTGATTGGTGAGCAATTATCGCAAGATGATGAATCGGCGAATCAATCCAAAAGGCCACGCAAGTCCGCTGGGCAATCGGGTCGGGCTAATGGGACTGGTGAACCTCACAAACCGGGGGCAAAGTCCAAGCAAGGCAAGTCCGGCAAGCCGGGTGTCAAAGTACTTTATATTTCACCGTTGAAGGCGCTGGGAGCCGACGTTGAACGCAACTTGAGGGTTCCGCTGGAAGGCATAGCTGCGCAGTGCGTTGTGCAAGGTGCAAAACCGCCTGACATCGACGTCGCGATTCGTTCGGGGGATACCACGGCCAAGGAACGCCGCCGCATCGCCACGCATCCGCCGGATATCTTGATTACCACACCTGAATCACTGTATCTGCTGTTGACGTCTCAAGTTCGTCGCATCCTGAAAGGCGTTGAAACCGTCATCATCGACGAGGTACATGCGCTCGCGGCCACCAAACGTGGAGCGCACTTGGCGTTGAGCCTTGAACGACTCGATTTGTTAACCAGCCGGAAGGTGCAGCGTATCGGGCTTTCGGCTACGGTCAACCCGCCGAAGGAAGCCGCATTTTTCTTGGGCGGCGACCAGCCGGTAACGATTGTCGATGCTACCGACCCGGTACACATGGACCTGAAAATCGTCGAACCGGTTGCAGATATGGGCGCGTTGGGCGCATCATCCGACGATGAAGGTGGGTTCCATGTAGGCGGAGTCAACGGAGAAACAAGAACGCCTGCGATAGGCACTGCAAGTGGGAGAGATGTTGGTCCTCGCCATATCAGCGGTGTCACCCCTGCCATGCGCGCCTTGGCTGAAACCCGTGAAAATTCTATCGACCGTCATTCGAATACTGACGATACATTCAAAAATTCGAATTCTTCGGCCAAACGCGGCGACTATTCCTCGCCGACTGCCTCCGCCTCGCATTCCATCTGGCCGGCGGTCGAGCGCAGCATTCTTGATGAAATCCTGAGCCATCACAGCACGCTGGTATTCGTCAATTCTCGCGGGCTGGCCGAGCGATTGACCGCGCGTATCAATGACTTGTACGCCGAAACCGAATGCGGAGTCGAAATCAACAATCGTTCCTACGGAGATGGTAAACATTACGATTCCGTAGTCGGTTCCTCCACATCGCTTGTTGGCTCACACCCCAAAGGCGAAACCATCGCGATGGCCCACCACGGTTCCGTTTCCAAAGAACGCCGCAAGGTCATCGAAGACGATCTGAAGCACGGCCGCTTGCGATGCGTGGTCGCTACGAGCAGTCTGGAACTGGGTATCGATATGGGTTCGGTCGATATGGTGATACAGGTCGCGCCGCCTCTTTCCATTTCTTCCGGTCTGCAACGTGTCGGCAGGGCCGACCATCGTGTCGGTGGGGTCTCGCACGCACTGCTCTATCCGTTGACCCGTCAGGAATTGATTACTTCCACGGCGACTGTGGAGGGCATGAGGCGCAGCGAGATCGAACCGTTGGCCGTGCGTCACAATCCGCTTGATATCCTTGCCCAGCAGACGGTTGCCGCTGCGGCGATGGATGATCTCAAAATCGACGATTGGTATACGGCTGTGCGTCGCACCACACCGTTCGCCACGCTTTCGCGCGACATGTTCGACAATGTCATCGGCATGCTGACCGGTGCCTACAATTCCGAGGAATTCTCGGCTTTTCGCCCCCCGCTGCAACTCAATACCGAACAAGGCATTATCTCTGCTCGTCCAGGAGCCCAGCGTTTGGCCGTCACCAGCGGAGGTACGATTCCCGACCGGGGCACCTACACTGTCGTCCTGCCCGAAGCCGATGCCGGATCGGGCCGCAAAAAGGTGGGGGAGCTGGACGAGGAGATGGTCTATGAATCCCGTGTCGGCGATGTCATCACGCTCGGCACCTCCACATGGCAGATTGATGAGATCACCAACAACCGTGTGGTGGTCACGCCGGCTCCAGGCCGCACCGCGCGGCTGCCGTTCTGGCACGGGGAGGGACCCGGACGTGACGCAGGTTTCGGCGCATTGTTGGGCGCATTCGTTCGTGAAATTGGCAATGGCCTGATACCGGCGTCATCGTATGCTTCGGATATATCGCAATCTGATAATGACAATGCCGAGCCGCATTTTGATGCCACCACTGAGCAACGCTTGTGTGATAATGGTTTAGACGATAACGGCAGAGCCAATCTTGCCCGTTTGCTCTCCGAACAAAAGGCCGCCACCGGTGCGTTGCCGACGGATAAAACCATCATCATCGAGCGTTGTCAGGATGAAGAAGGCGACTGGCGGATTATCCTGCATTCGCCGTATGGCCGTCGTGTCCACGAGCCATGGGCGCTCGCCATCACCAACCGGCTCAAACGCAAATACGGTTTTGATGGGCAAACCTATGCCACCGATGACGGCATTGTGGTGCGATTGCCTGAGCAGGATAGCCACGTCAGTGCTGCTGAACTTTTTCAGTTCGACGCTGATGAATTGATGCGCGATGTGGAGGAGGAAATCGGCGATTCAGTGCTGTTTGCAACCCGTTTCCGTGAATGTGCCGCTCGCTCGCTGTACATGCCGAGGATGAATCCTGGCAAGCGCGTGCCGCTGTGGCAACAGCGTCTTCGGGCTTCGGAGCTTCTGGCTGCGGCCAAGACCCAGCATAATTTTCCGCTGGTTCTGGAGACCGCCCGCGAATGCCTACAGGATGTCTATGATTTGCCTGCTTTGAAGCGACTCATGACCGATATCGATAACGGCAAAATTGAGGTCAAGGATATCGAGACGCAAAGTCCGTCTCCGTTCGCGCAGAACCTGTTGTTTGGTTTTGTCGGTTCGGTGATGTACGAATATGATTCCCCGCAGGCCGAGCGTCGTGCCTCGCTCTTGGCGATGGATCCGGAAGTTTTGGAAGAGCTTTTGGGAAGCGGTCATATCGCAGATGTGCTCGATCCGAAAGCCATCAAACAAGTCGAAGAGGAACTGAGTCGTCGGCAGTTCTGGAACGAGCTGGAACCTGATGATGTCGATGGCAGAATGGTGCGCTTTGCCAAGACGCACGGACCGTTTACTGCGGATCAGGCCGTGAAGGAACTCGGCTTGGATGCGGCTACGGTGGTTCACGAACTCGATGATCTGAAGGCCCGCGGCGTGCTCATGACCGGCGAGTTCGCCAAGGATCTGCCAAGTCCGCAATATCTGCACCGTGAAGTGTTCCGTCGTATTCGTTCGCGTTCGCAGACGTTGACCCGCAAATCTCTGAAACCCGTAAATCCAGAGACCTACCAATCATGGCTTCTGGTTCGACAGGGGATAGGTACGAAATCCGGCAGCACCGCTTTCCGGCACAGCTCGCCTGATGATCGCCATTTTACTGGTGACGTGGTTTCAACAGAAGATGAGCCAATAGAAGATGCGTCGGCAGATTCTCAAACGACGTGGCCGCGTTTTACCGGAACCGATGGTCTGTTGCGTGTCATTGAGCAGTTGGAAGGCATGCCTCTGCCTGCGGCGATGTGGGAGTCGTCGATATTCCCTGCCAGAGTCTCGGATTTCACCCCAGCTATGCTCGATGAGCTGCTTTCGTCAGGTGAGATTATTTGGGTGGGTTCCAAGGATGCCGCCACGGATGACGAAAATCTCAACACTTCTTTGAAACCGGGCAAAATAGCGTTCTATCTTTCGGATTCGCCATTGCTTGCGGGTATTGGCGACACTGATTCAATCTCGGAGCAGTCTGGTTCGCAAGCCACTGCACAGTCAATGGCGGCGGGGATGGGCAATGGGCGAAACAGCGATGGACAACTGTCGGAAACTCAATATTCGAAGATTCCTGTGGCTGATACTCAATCGGGTAAGCATTCTGTTCAACTCGATTCGTTTACGAAGATGGAGGATGATTCACCTGATAACGGCATGATGTCGTTGCTGTCTCTTGGTGGTTCGTATCGCGGCGAGCAGCTTGAGGAGCGCTGGCGTGCTAATGGAGGCCAGAAACCGCAAGAGGTCGTGGATCCGTTGACCGGCGAGGTTCGTGTGTCTTCATTCGGCGATTCAGGCTTCGAACGAGAACTTTGGTCGCTGGTATGGCAGGGCAAGGTAACCAATTCGTCGTTTGCTGCCGTTCGAGCTTTGCTGCAGAACGGGAATGGCGCGAGGGCTGCCAGTCGTTCGCATGCAAGAACGTCGTTGAACCGTCACCGCCTATATGGCCGCGCGCGGGTCGAGCGGCGTCCGCAATTGCCAGGGACTTTGGCCGGCTTGTGGTCGGCGTTGCCGAAGCCTCAGGACATGCGGCCGGAACAGCGTGCCATCGCACAGATCGAAACGTTTATCGACCGTTATGGCATCATTGCGCCGCCGCTGATGGATATGGATTCGGGAGCTTTAAGTTTTTCAGATATCTATCCCGTCTTGAAACAGATGGAAGCCACCGGAACGTTGATCCGTGGAATGTTCGTCCATGGTCTGTCGGCGGTCCAATTTGCGGAACGCACCACAATTGACCAGTTGCGTCAATGGCGTACGAAGGATGCTCCGCTAGCGGTCGCGCTGGATGCTGCCGACCCGGCCAGTCTCGCCGGTGGTGCCGTTCCGTGGCCGTTATTAAACACGTCCGACGATACGGTCGGTATCACCCGAAACGGCAGTGCCAAAACCGATCAGGAAAATGATTCAGTTGCTGCCCAATCTGCCGACACTGATGATATTGAAGAGATTAGAGATTCACAAGTCGATGAAGGAAGACGTGATCTAAGCAAGTCGTCGGTTCCGTCAAACGATAGCCTGCTCGCCAGTACTAGTGTCGGAGCCACGCTTAAGCGTGGAAAACCGGTGCAACCCATGCGCAAGGTCGGTTCCATGGTCATCTTTATCGAGGGCAAGCCGATACTCTATGCCATTCCATCCAGTCACCATCTGCTGTGTTTCAAGGCCACCGATTTCGAACTGCAACGTGCCATCACCCAGCTGGCCGATACCCTGCGCTCGCAATATGAATCCGGTCGACGAACCGGCAACAAGCACGGCAGCGTCACCTTCCGCGATGTCAACGGTGGGCAGTTAACCGCTTTGAGCCATTACGCGCAACTGTTGCGTACCGCCGGCTTCACCCCGTCCCCGCAAGGAATGAAACTTTATCGATAGTGCAAAGTCTTGATAGCTGGACTTTGCTCATCTTAATACTTCTTTATTTTCGCCTTTTAGACTGAAATTGACCGATAAAAGAACGGTATTTTCGCTAAAAGGAGGGAACAATGTCTCGACTGAAGTTGCAAACCGTGGGCTTGAGCAAACGGTTCGGTTCGCAGATGGCTGTGAATGAAGTAAATCTTCATGTCAATGAGGGCGAAGTCTACGGTCTGTTGGGGCCAAACGGCGCAGGCAAATCGACCACGTTGAAAATAATGACTGGCATGCTGTATCCGAGTGGAGGGGAAATTCTCGTTGATGGCCATCCTTGGTCACGTCATGATTTGTACCATATCGGAGCGCTCATCGAGGAGCCACCCCTGTATCCGAACCTCACCGCTCAAGAGAACCTACGAGTGAGGACTCTTCTACTGGGATTGCCTGACGCTCGCATCGCGGAAGTTCTTTCGATCGTCGGTCTGCCTGATACCGGTGGCAAACGGTCTGGCCAGTTCTCCATGGGGATGAAGCAGCGGCTTGGCATCGCCTGTGCTCTGTTAGCCAATCCAGGGCTGCTGATTCTCGATGAGCCCACCAATGGTTTGGATCCCATAGGCATCGAAGAGTTGCGAAGGCTTATCCGAATGTTGCCGCATCAAGGAATCACGGTCATTATTTCAAGCCATATCCTCTCGGAAATCGCTCAGGTGGCCAATTGCATCGGTATCATTGCCAACGGGCGGCTGGCCTATGAAGACCGATTGGATAAGAACATCAACCTTGAAAAGCTCTTTATGGATGTCTGCAGGGAGACAAGTCGATGAACAATCTTCAACGTCAATCAAACTACCGCATCGATGTAAGACAAGTGCAAGATGCGATGAGCCCGAGCCGGTTGCCGTTTACCAGAATCTTGAAATCGGAAAACCTCAAAAGCCGACGTTCCCCCTGCCTTAAACTCGCCCTAATCATGCCGTTGCCGCTCGTGTTTCTCGGTTTGCTTATGGCCGTTTCGACTCCGAAAGCGCTCATGGCGACCTATGCATGGAATTATTGGGTGTTCCTGCTGTGCCCCATCATGCTTGTCCTTGTCTGCAGCACGACAGCCAATCTTGATCGCAAACAACGTCTGCGCACGGTATTGGCTCTTCCGATAAATCCCGCTCGGATTTGGTTGGCGAAATGCTGCCGAGTTGTCATGTTACTGGTTCTGTCCAATTTGGTGGTCTGGGTGCTTACTACGGTCTTTGGCTCGGCTTATGGGTTACAGGTCCCAAAACCTCTTCAGGGGCTGGCAGCAGTCTTCTGTAGTACTGTGATGCTTTCCTGTATGATTCCCGTCAGTTTATGGTTGACCACGTCTTTGGGCAATCTCGCAGGTATTGCCATTCCTTTTCTTATTGAATTGGTGGGCTCCGTTTTGGCCGGTGGGATATCTGTTTGGTGGCTTGTTCCTCCTTGCGGAATTATGCGTGTCATCGCCCCGCTGATCGGTGTGCTTCCAGATGGTAGTCCTATCACTGCCGGTGATCCGCTCAACTCGTTCGGCTTGTTCAATTGGCTGGCCTTATTGATGGCGCTGCTCATCGTAGCCGTGCTTATCGCTTTAACTGCTGGATGGTTTAGCCGCAGGGAGACGAAATGAGCCGGGGAAAGATGAGCCTGCTCAGGGCGATACATGCGGAATCGTTGAAAATGAAACGATCCATGCTGGTCTGGATTCATGTAGGGGCAGGTGTCGCGGCTGGAGTGCTTTGCGGGGCATATTTTGCGGTTGCTTCGTGGAATACCAGTTATGGCGCGGATGCTTTCGTGCAGGTTCTTGGTGCCGCCCTTCCGCTCATGGTGGGGTTGGTATGTGGTCTGGCGGTGGAAGCCGAACAGGACGCCGGGGGTATGGCTAATCTTTTGCAGCTGTCTTCACGCTGGATAGCATTGGCAGCGAAACTGCTCATGCTCGTGCTGTGGGGGCTGCTGGCACTTGCCCTAGCTGTGGGGCTGTTTGCGCTGATACTTCTGGCCGTTGGACGAAATCATCTGCCGGTGCAAGTCTGGATATTCGCTGTTTTTGGTCTTTTGCTTGGTTCGCTCAGTAGCTACCTGATTGCTTTGGGGCTGGCTCTGATAGGCGGGCGCAGCCTTGCCATCGGAATCGGCGCCTTGGGCACCCTCGTCGCTGTCATGTCTGTCGGAGGGGTGGCATATGGCTTGGTTGCCGGAAAACTGACGGCGGGACAATCCAGTGCGGTCATGTCGTGGGTACCTTTCACCTGGCCTACCAGATTCGCCAGTCTTGCCATTGAATATGGGATATCCGGTCAATATCACTTGGGGCAAGAGATTAGACGACAACTTGGCGCGGCTTTATATGTTAATCTGTGTGCATGCAGCGTGGTTACGGTTTCGTTTGCTACGCTTTTGCTGGTATGGATCAATTGTTTCGAAAATCGAAGAGGACGAAGCGTATGAACGCGCATGCAGATGATTCCGCGCATGCCCGGATATTGGTGGTTGATGATGAGCCGGCCATCACTGCCATGCTTTCCGCGATGTTGAGCAAGGAAGGTTATTACCCAACAACTATCAATGATTCGAGAAAAGTCAAAAATCTGGATTTGGAACATTTCGATGTGATGTTGATCGATGTGATGATGCCTCATTTGGACGGGTTTGACTTGGTAGGCCAAATTCGCGGTCGGGTGGACTGTCCGATCCTTTTCCTCACTGCGAAGACCAGCGAGCAGGATGCAGTGGAAGGGTATGGTTTGGGGGCGGACGACTATATCCGAAAGCCTTTCGGCAGAGCCGAGCTGATGGCCAAGATAGCCGCTCACATCAGATGCTATCGACACGAACATCATCGGGCGTTGATCGTTGGCCCATATCGATTTGATTTCATTACCGAAGCGTTGACCTATGCGGGTGACTCCGTACCGCTGACTGGTGCTGAATACCGGATTTGTGAATATCTGGCTCGCCATCGGTCGATGGTGGTGAGCAAACGGACGCTTGAGGAGATCCTATACAAGGAAACCGACCAACAGGATTCGTATCCATATAATGGTGGCGCGCAGGTGATTACCGTACATATCAGCAATATAAGAACGAAGTTTAAGCGATGGGACGTTGACCCGATTCGCACGGTAAGATCCAGCGGCTATCAATGGATAGGATGCTGATATGTCGGTTTTCAGCGGACGGACGCGAAACAATGGTAAGACAACACGGTTTGTTCAGCCGATAAGTCTGCTTATCATACGATATTTTCTGTATATTTTAGTCGGATTGGCTGGGTTGGCTATGGTCTACGCGATATTGTTCAGCAATCTCGTCGTTATCTGGCCCTCCTCATGGGCGAATAATCATATCGATGCGACCATGGATTCGCTTACGTTGAAACCTGCGCGCGAGGTCAATGATGACGATATTCCCTCCGCCTATCACTGGCAGACGATGACCAAGCAGGGTGAGCCCATTGCCGGGGACATGAGTCCGCAGATGACCTCGAGCGCCCACAAGGTGATCTCGTTGCCCAAGCAGCAAGATGAATCTGGCAAGGGTTTTGTCTCTCTGGTGGATGGCAGGCTAAGCGATGCCAGCACTCTGTTTTACAGGGGATTCCGACTTGCTGATGGCAATTGGTGTGTGCTTGCTTATGGCACCCATCCCCAGTTTGTCAGCAGACAATGGCGCGATCATTTGCCAAATCCGGATATCTTGGCTTCCTTCATCGGTATAGCGGTATGCACATTGCTGGTTGTCGGTGTCGCGATTCGTGCGGGTAGAAGCGTCACCAGAAGGTTGCGGCCTTTGCGGGACGCAGCGGAATGTGTTCAGAACGGCGATCTTCATTTTGTCATCGCACAAACCGATGTGCGTGAGGTCAACGTCCTGCTACATGCTTTCGGTGATATGCGTGATGCATTGAACCGGTCTTTGACCAAGCAGCGGGAGGCTCGCCAGACACAGGAAAGGCAGATATCAGCTCTCACCCATGACATCAAGACGCCGTTGACGATCATTCGTGGCAATGCCGAGCTGCTTCAGGAGACCCCATTGGACGGTGAGCAACAGACCTATGCCGCTTCCATCAGCGAGGCAAGTCAGCGGGTGGATGGCTATGTGCAGGAAGTACTCGACATCACCGTCAATGGAGCTGAGTCGAGCAAAACACAGACTTTTGATCGAGGGCGGGACCTGAAGTCACCGGATAGAGACGAAAAAGCCGAACTCGTACCTGTACGGTGGTTTGTCAGTCAACTTTTGGGGGAGGCCAGGCAATATATCGCTTTGACAGATCTGCAGGTTCGCATTGTTGAGCATGGAATCGATGGTTTTCCTGAAGACATTGACTCAGGAACAGGTATTACTGGTTTCGATATGGATGATACGGAAATAAGAAGCATCTCTTCTACCACTTACGTATTCATCAACCGACAAGAGGTTACCCGAGCCTTTATGAATATCGTAAGCAACGGGGTCTCTTATGCGCCGAAGTATTCTGCCATAACGATTGTCATCGTCAATGACAAACAGGATCTGCTGTTGAATATTAGAGATGACGGGCCAGGGTTTTCCGAGGAAGCGTTGCGGCATGGTACGGAATGGCTGTATCAAGGCGATCGCAGCCGAAGCGATTCCGCTCATCATGGGATGGGTCTTACCACAGCTGCGGCCATCATCGAGCGTAATCAGGGGCACCTTACATTGGAAAACCAATCTCAAGGCGGCGCGTCGGTGACCATCTCGTTGCCAATCAGATCAGAAGAGACCGCATGAGAGGGAAAGGGGAAGCAGTTTCTGCCATAGGGCTGGTTTTCGTTTTTAGACATAAGTATAATACAATAACAATGCTGCGAGGGAACTCGGAGAAAAATAATATGGCCGTAACCTGGATGAGGATTTCAGATTACGGCCATATGAATAATCAATCCGTCTTTACGCCACGTACTCGATCGGCGCGGGGAGATCAACGCCTGAGGCGTCGCGGCGCATGTCTAGCTTGGGCAGCTCGACAGGTGCTCCGCCGGATGTGCTGGCGTATAGCGGATAGGTGCCGATGGTCGCGCAGGTTAGGGTGTTCTGGCCTTTGAGGAAGCGCTGCGAACGCACGCCGCCGGTGCCGCGTCCCTTACTCGGGTACATCTCCAGTGGGGTCACCTTGGCCGCTCCGGTTTCGGTACCGGGCAGGGCAGCATCATCGCCGGCGACGGTGAGCACGACGGCTCCAGAGGCCGAATACAGGCCATTTTCGCCTTCGTCGTAGGTCCAGGCAATCTTGCCGGCCGGAACGACGTTGAAGGCCACGACGTGCTGCCCCTCGGCCAATCTGATGCCGTTCATGCCGCCTGCGGTTCGTCCCTGCGGGCGCACAACATTGGCCTCGAAGGTCAGCAGCGAGGAATCGGAGGAGATGAAGACAATCCGGTCGTCGTCGGCTGCGGGCGCCGCGAATACGATGGCATCTCCGTCCTTCAAGTCGATAACAGGCCAAGAATCCATGGTGCTGGGCGACTCGCGATTCCAGCGCTTAATGATGCCATGTCGTGTGCCGATAGCCAACGGGGTAGTGGCGGTGTCACTACCGTTCGTATTGTCGTCACCTGAATCGGAAGATTCGGTTTTACCTGAGACGTCGCCCATCGCAATCGCCGCCACGACGTGCTCGCCGATGACTGGATCGGTGCTGGTGGTCATCCCGAGCAATTCGTCGGCATTCACGCCGCCGGAAACGTTGAGATTTTCGCTTGCCGGCAGCAACGGCAGATCGGCTACTTGGGCCAGAACAAGGCGTCCAGCAGAGGTAATCAGACCATAGCTGGAAAGCGTTGTGCTGGCGAAGATGGAGACAATCTGGTCATCATGTCCACGCTTCCCGCTGGCCTCTCGCGTCTGCCAAAGGTCCACGGCGCTGGGGGAGGTGCGTGCGATAAGTCCGGTCGCACTGAGCATGACGGCGCAAGGTTCGTCATCAAGCCGCAGGGCAGCGGTCGCTTCCTCGACCTTGCCGGCTTTCTTGGCCTTCTTCGCGGCTTCGACGTCCTGTGCCGCCTGTGAAACGGTGTTTTCCACACGGATGGCCGCCAGAGCGGAGGAATCCGGATTGGCGTTGGTGCCATCGCTCTCGGAGTTTGAAGAAGCCAGCGAACGCACCGGCGTGAGACTGCCATCTTCATGGCGTTCGAGCAGCACCGTACGGCGCGGGTCGCCCCACTTTTCCACGGCCTCATCCATCTCGGAGACGATAACTTCGTCAAGCCGCTCGCCCGAGGCAAGAATAGCGTTGAGTTCATCAATCTGTTGTTTCAGATCGTCCTGCTCGGCCTCGAGTTCGATGCGGCTCATCTTGGTAAGTCTGCGCAGCCTCAGGTCAAGGATGTATTGCGCTTGGATTTCGTCGAGGTCGAAGACGGCCATGAGTCGGGTCTTGGCAGCGTCGGCGTTGTCCGAGGTACGGATGACCTGGATGACCTCATCGATGTCGACCATGGCCAGCAGCATGCCCTCGACCAAGTGCAGCCGTTCCCGCGCCTTGCGCAGGCGGTATTCGCTGCGCCTGTGGATGACATTGCGACGGTGCTCCACCCACACTTCGAGCATTTCCTTCAAGCCCATGGTATGCGGCCGTCCGTGGACGAGCGCCACGTTGTTCATGGTGAAGTTGTCTTCCAGCGGCGTGTTCTTAAAAAGCTGGGCGAGTACGGCGTTGGGGTCAAAACCGGTTTTGATCTCGATGACAATGCGCGTGCCGTTGTGCCGGTCCGTGAGGTCGATCGCGCCCGAAACACCTTCGATGTGATGGTTCTTTACGCCCTCCGAGATACGTTCAAGCACGCGTTCCGGACCGACCATGAATGGCAATTCGGTGACGACGATGGCCTTCTTACGTGCGGTCACGTTTTCGATATGCGTGGCGGAGCGCGTGGTCAGCGTACCACGTCCGGTTTCGTAGGCCTCTCGGATGCCGTCGCGTCCGATGATGATGCCGCCGCTCGGCCAGTCCGGCCCAGGCACGTAGTCCATCAGTTCGTCGAGCGTGGCGTCAGGATGTTTCATCAGGTATTTCGCGGCAGCGACCACTTCGCCGAGATTATGCGTGGCCATGTTGGTGGCCATGCCCACCGCGATGCCAGAAGCTCCGTTGACCAAAAGGTTCGGGATGGCGGCCGGCAGCACGTCTGGTTCTTTCAATTTGTTGTCGTAATTGGGAGAGAAGTCGACCGTATCTTCATCGATGTTGGCGTTCATTCCCAGTGCCGCAGGTGCAAGCCTTGCCTCGGTATAACGCGAGGCTGCGGGGCCATCGTCCAGTGAGCCGAAATTGCCGTGCCCGTCCACCAGTGGCAGACGCATCGCAAACGGCTGGGCGAGGCGCACCATGGCCTCGTAAATGGAGGAATCGCCATGCGGGTGGAGCTTGCCCATCACCTCGCCGACGGCGCGGGCAGATTTCATATAGGGCTTGTCGGGGGTCAGATTCATCTGGCCCATCTGATAGATGATGCGTCGCTGCACCGGTTTGAGACCGTCGCGCGCGTCTGGCAGGGCTCGCGCGTAAATCACCGAATAAGCGTATTCGAGGAACGATTTGCTCATTTCCTCGTCGAGCGGCGTTTCGACGATGTTCTCCTTGACCGTGTGGGGGTCATAGGCTGGTTTGGCCGTTTTGCGACGTTGAGCCATACTGAAAAGCACCTCTATCTGCTAAAAGACAATCCGCTTCATCATACCGGTTCCCCTCGTCGGCGACCCTCACATATGCGGCTTTTCGGCGCGCGGTGATTGAATGGATGCATGAGTGTTGAAGTCGAGCCGATGGGCGAATTGTTGGAATTCCGGCAAGTCGATGCATATGGCAGCTCTCGCCATATCTCCGCGGTTCTGCCGGCGTTGAGTGCCGCGATCGGTCATCCGATGCCGACGCCGATGCATCCTGATCCGGAGGCTGCAAGGCTGGCTTTGGGCTTTCCGAAAGCCGATTCGGCGGTCGTCGTTCTGGTGGATGGTCTGGGTTTCTGGAATCTGGCCATGCGCGCCGGTCACGCTCCCTATCTGCGCGGTCTGATGAATCAGGAACGCAACGCAAAACCGATTGCCACCTGCATTCCCAGTACCACGCCCATCGTCATGGGATCCTTCGGTACCGGTACCTGCCCGGGAATGACGGGCATGACCGGCTTCACCCAGCGCAACGAAAAGACAGGAGGGCTGGGGCAGCTCATCAGTTTCGCCGGTGCCCCCGAACCCGAAGAGCTTCAGAGGCAACCCACGATTTTCGAGAGGCTTGCCGAGGCCGGTGTGCGTGTCACGAGTGTGGGTCTGCCCAAATTCGCCCATTCCGGTCTCACCAGAGCCGCTTTGCGCGGTGGCGAGTATGCAGGCTCCCGGCATGAGGAATTGCGCGTGCGTGCCGCCATCAAAGCCGCCGCCAAGCTGGGGCTTACGTATTACTATGTTGAGGATGTCGACAAAACCGGCCATCACCATGGTCCGTTCGGTGAGGAATGGGCTGCCGCCTTGGAAAACACGGACGAGCAGTTGCAGTCGTTGAAGCGTGGGTTGAAACCCGGCACGTTGATGGTCGTCGTCGCCGACCACGGCATGGTGCAGGTCGACCCGGCGGCGCAAGTCGATATCGCGAATCGCGAAAATCTGACGCGCGATGTCGCATTGGTCGCCGGAGAGCCGCGCATGATGATGCTGTACGCCGAGCCGGAAGTGGATTGCAACGCCATGGCTGCACGTTGGCGTGAGGAATTGGGTGGCATCGCGCAGATTTTCACTCGCGACGAGGCCATCGAACGTGGCCTTTATGGCAATGTCGAGGCGCGTGTCAGGCCGTTGATCGGCGATGTGATCGTCTGTGCCAAAGGCAACGTCACCATCGTCGATTCCCGTACGCAAAGCGAGGGCGCCATGGGGTTGCTCGGCGTGCATGGCTCGCTAACGCGATTGGAACGCGAGATTCCCTGTCTGATCGATGTGGCCTGATTGGGATTTCGTTCGGATATGGGAGCCCCGGTCGCATCGCATGCTTGTAATCGTTGCAATGCATATTATGACGAATAAAAGAAACCGTCACCTTGATTGGAAACAGGGTGACGGCTTCTAAGTCAGATTGAAAAATCACTCTCCGAACAGGATTTCATCCCAGCTCGGCACGGCGGAGCGGCCGGACTTGCGCTTGTTGTGTTTGCGGTCTTCCTGATTTCTGTCCTCGTTCGTCTCCTGGTTGCCTTCCCGCGCATTATCGGTGGAGGAGATAGCGGCATCGTTGTTCTCTGCCTGCTGCTCGGAACCGTTGCTGAACGGGGTAAACATTTCAGGTTGCGCCGTAGGTGTCCGATTGGGTAACGGCAAAGACAGGGCGTCGACCGGCACGGTTTCGTCTGAGACGGAAGCAGATGCTGAAGGATTTGTTGAAGAGGGCTGAGGATTGGCGGTCGGTGCAGGATATGGCAACGATACCGAACCGGCGCTGCCTAGGTTTTCCTGTTCCGTATGGCCATAATCGGTTGCGGTCCGGGAACCGGTCGTCGGGGATGCATCGTTTTCCGTCGTTTCCTGCATCGAGGCTACGGTGCTGGCGATGCGCGCGGAACGTACGGAGTCGCCGGGCAGGGCCTGACTTGTCGAGAATTCGGCAGTGGCTATCGCATCATTGCCACCGCCCAAGGATGTTTGCGCCGCGCTTGCAGACGATTCCCTGATGTTTTCCTGCGCTTGCTCTGAACCGCTGTTTTGAGCCGGAGTCTCCTGCGCTGCGTCATTGGATTCATCGGAGGTCCGAGCCGATTCACCCTCACCCAGCAATATTTGCGCGGCCGCATTCTGGCATTCGACCGTGTTGTCGTGCATGTTCCATGACCACTCGGCCCGTATGCGATTGCGCTGGGTGCTGAATGTTGCCGTAATCAGCCAAGGTTCCCGTCCTCGGCGTGTCGCGCCCCACTCAACCGATTCTATACCGATACGAGCGGCCGCCAAGGTCCGAGCGATGAGTTCTTCGACGGAATGGACCTTGCTGCCTTTGGGCGCGGAAACCGCGAGGAACTGCTCGATGGCGTATTGTTTTTCCGTTTCGACCGCGGCTGAAAAACGTCGTACCAGCGCCTGGCTGAGCCCATATTTCTCCGCCACCTTTTCGGGTTGTGCGCCGGCACGGATAAGTGCCTGAATGCTTGAAATCGGTAGGGTTTGCGCCATTCCCGGGTTGCTTGCCTCATCGGTTTCGCTCAGGATCTGACGTGCCTCCAAAATGGCGTGTTCCAGCGTGTCGTCCACCGGTATGCGAAACTTCAATCCCTTCGAAACGAACACCAGCTCGCCGTCTTCGTCGACATGGTCGAACCGAGCATCCGCAACTGAACTGATTGACATGCGTGCACCGCTTTCCTGGAACAATAAAACTACAAAAATTTTACCTTATTCCATTATGTCCCTCGTGTCGTACTTTACGAATTTTCTAAATCGTGTATCCTTTTGCCCGTAAAAGACATTTTGACGTGGACGCCATCGGTATACTTACCGTGAACCAATAAAGAAAGGAATGCGAGATGGCCCAGGATTATGATTCCCCTCGTAACAAGGACGAGGACGAGGAATCCCTTCAGGCGTTGAGCAAGAGCAATAGGGATTCCGCCGAGGACATCGACGACGACGAGAACGCCATCGCCGAGGATTATGAGCTGCCGGGTGCCGACCTGAGCAACGAGGACTCCTCGGTGACCGTCATCCCCATGCAAGGCGACGAGTTCATCTGCTCGGAGTGCTTCCTCGTCAAGCACCGCAGCCAGCTTGACCACATGGGTCCCAACGGCCCGGTGTGCAAGGAGTGCGCTGCCTGATGGCCTATGCCGAAAGCTATAACGAGCCCGAAAATGTCGAGGTGCTGCTGAAAGCCGACGCCGACGGCAATGTGCCTGCGTTGCGGTACGCCCACGCGGGTGACGCCGGTGCCGACCTGACCTCCACCATCGACGTCGAGCTCAAGCCGTTCGAACGCGCTTTGGTGCCGACAGGCGTTTCGATCGCGCTGCCCTGCGGTTATGTCGGCCTTGTCCACCCGCGTTCCGGGCTGGCCGTGAAGATGGGGGTTACGGTCTTGAACGCGCCGGGCACCATCGATGCCGGATACCGTGGCGAAATCAAGGTGCCGCTGATCAACCTCGACCCTGAACATACGGCGGTTTTGCACGCCGGCGACCGCATTGCGCAGCTGGTTATCCAACGTTACGTCGAGGCTCGGTTCGTGCCGGCGACGAAGCTGCCGGGCAGCGATCGGGCCGAACGTGGCTTCGGTTCGACCGGGATGGCGAGCAAATAGAGACAGACCGTCCTTCAATCGGATAGAATGAAGCCAAATACGGTGATGGGAGCGGGCATGGGCGATACGGTTTCGGATAACAATTCGGCGAGGATGCTGGGCTGCGAGATCAGTACGGATCCTCTCGACCCGTTGCAGCCCATTGTTCGCGCATGCCGAGCGCACCATCCCGATGCGGATCTGAGCATCCTTGAACGCGCCTACCGTCGGGCCGTCTGGCAGCATCGCAACCAACGCCGCCGTTCCGGCGAGCCTTACATCATCCATCCTCTGGCCGTGGCCCAGATCCTTGCAGACCTTGGCATGGGCTCGTTGGTCGTTGCCGCGGGATTGCTGCATGATACCGTCGAGGATACCGATTACACACTTGACGATTGCCGCGCGGAATTCGGTGACACCGTCACCGGCCTGGTCGACGGGGTCACCAAACTCACCAACATGGAGGTCGGCGATTCGGCGCAGGCCGAAACCATCCGCAAGATGGTGGTGGCCATGAGCCGTGACGTGCGCGTGCTCGTTGTTAAACTGGCCGATCGCCTTCATAACGCGCGTACCTGGCGCTATGTCAAACCTTCGAATGCGCAGCGCAAAGCGCGCGAGACCCTCGACGTCTACGCGCCTCTGGCCAACAGGCTCGGTATGAACGCCATCAAGACGGAGCTTGAGGAGCTGAGCTTCAAGGTCCTCTATCCCAAGATCTACAACGAGATCGTCGTCCTAGTCACGCGTCGCGCCGGCCAGCGCGACGTCTACCTGAAGCAGATCATCGAGGAGATCAACGAGGACCTCGCCAAGCAGCACGTCAAGGCCACCGTCACCGGCCGGCCGAAGGACTATTTCTCGATCTACCAGAAGATGATCGTGCGCGGCCACGATTTCTCCAACATTTACGATTTGGTCGGCGTGCGTATCATCGTCGACACCATTCAGGACTGCTATGCGGCACTTGGCGCCGTCCATGCCCGTTGGAGCCCAATCCCCGGCAGGTTCAAGGACTACATCGCCATGCCGAAGATGAACATGTACCAGAGCCTGCACACCACCGTGGTCGGCCCCGGCGGCAAGCCCGTCGAGATCCAGATTCGCACCTGGGACATGCATCGGCGCAGCGAATTCGGCATTGCAGCGCATTGGAAATACAAGGAAAACGGTCAGGCCGGACGCAAGTTGAGCGAACCCGACAAGGGCGACCGCAAACGCGAAAGCGAAGAGAACCAGGACCTAAGCGAGGCCGACAACCTCAAATGGATCCAGCAGCTGGCCGACTGGACCAGCGAGACCCCGGATTCCGATGAATTCCTCGGCTCGCTCAAAGAGGATTTGGGCAGCGCTGAGGTCTATGTGTTCACGCCGAAAGGCAAGATCGTTTCCTTGCCGGCCAAGGCCACGCCTGTCGATTTCGCTTATGCCGTACATACCGAGGTAGGCCATCGCACGATGGGCGCGCGTGTCAACGGCCGTCTCGTTCCCCTCGACACCGTTCTTGAAAGCGGCGACACCGTCGAGATCCTGACTTCCAAGTCCGAAACCGCAGGACCTTCGCGCGATTGGCTGAGCTTTGTCAAGAGCCCGAAAGCGCGCAACAAGATTCGCCAGTGGTTCAGCAAGGAACGCCGCAGTGAAGCCATCGATGAAGGCCGCGACGAGCTCACCCGCTCCATGCGCAAGCGCAGTCTGCCGGTCTCAAATCTGCTGACGCCTCAGGCGTTGGTCGGTGTGGCCGACGAACTCAATTTCGACAACGCCGACGCCGTATTCGCCGCCATCGGCGATGGCCAGATCTCCACGCAAAACGTCATCTCGCGCCTGGTCAAGGACGCCGGCCAGGATGAGGTCGAGGAGGACGTTGAGCAAGAGGCGCTGCCCTTGAAGCACGCCGAACGCCGTCGTGATACCAATAAGCTCGGCATTTCGGTCAAGGGCGTGGAAGGCGTGTGGGTCAAGCTGGCCCGTTGCTGCACGCCGGTGCCTGGTGACAAGATCGTGGGCTTCATCACCAAGAACGAAGGTGTCTCGGTGCACCGCACCGACTGCCAGAACATGCTCAATCTTGAGAAGCAGCAGCCCGATCGTGTCGTTGAGGTCGCCTGGACCAGCACCAAGGGCCTGTTCATGGTCAAGATCCAGGTGGAGGCGCTCGATCGCCCGCACCTGTTGACCGATGTGACCCAGGTGCTTTCCGACCACGGTGTCAATATCATCAGCGCCACCGTCGCCACCGGTTCCGACCGTGTGGCCACGAGCCAGTTCTCCTTCGAAATGGCCGATCCGCAGCACATGAACACGCTGTTGAGCGCGGTACGCAAGATCGACGGCGTCTTCGATGTCTACCGCTTGACCGGTGCCAAGGATTCCGCCGTTCCGCACATGCGCAAGATGTAGTAACCGTAGTATTCGTGTTTTGTGCTTAAATTCTGCTGAATACAGACGTCAGGAATTTAAGCATAGAAAACGTCGGATTTTTCGCTTAAATTCCTGTTGAAAGAAGAAGCTCCTTGTCTCTGTATTAACAGTGACAAGGAGCTTAGTGATAGCTGCTAAATGGCTGAACTTACTTCACGACTTCAACGGAGACGATGCCGGCCGGTTCCAGCGGCATGTCGTTGCCATCCGTGGGCAGGTTCTGCAGGCGATCGACCACGGACTTGCCGGCGTCATCCGCCACTTCGCCGAAAATGGTGTGATGGCCGTTCAACCACGGGGTCGCCACGGTGGTGATGAAGAACTGCGAGCCGTTGGTTCCGTGAGGCTGGCCGTCACGTCCGCGACGCAGTCCGGCGTTGGCCATGGCGAGCTTGTACGGCTGGTCGAAGTTCAGGCCGTCGGCGAACTCGTCGTCGAATTCATAGCCCGGGCCGCCGGTGCCATTTCCGAGCGGGCAACCGCCCTGGATCATGAAATCCTTGATGATGCGGTGGAAGGTGAGTCCGTCGTAGAAGGGCTCGTGCGATTTTTCACCGGTTTCCGGATTGGTCCATTCCTTTTCACCGGTGGAAAGACCGATGAAGTTCTTGACGGTTTCCGGCGCTTTGTCGTCGAAGAGATTCAGGACGATATCGCCCTCAGTGGTATGCATGATTACATTTGTCATAAGGTTTATTTTCCCACCGTGTTAGGACGAGGGGTATGTGGACAGTGGTACACATGGCCTTACAAAACGTTGGCTTTTCTGCCGATATTGTACTTGTTATAACGAATGTCAATAGGCCTTTCCGGCTTTTGCGTTGTGTCGAGAGCGTAAGTTCGGGTATGGTGGCGACAATACATCCATCGAAATGAGGAGCAGCATGACAGCATCCAACAATCATCACAACGACGGCGATACAAGTGGGAAAGCACCTTTGCCGGTTGATGGGTTCCAAAGCTCGGAGGAACCGGTCAGGGTGAATCACACCGCGCGTAATGTCATCATCGCGGCCGTGGTCGTGGTGCTGGTTGTGGTCCTTGCCTTCTTCGGCTATCGGGGATTTGTCGGTAAGAAAACGGCTGCAACGAAAGGCAGCGAATCCGATCCGATCAAGATTGGCGTGGTCGGTGTCACCAGTCCGGAATGGCCGATTTTCAAGGCCGAAGCGCAAAAGCAGGGTATCTACGTGAAACTGGTGGATTTCCAGGATTATACTTCCGAAAACCCGGCGCTCGATTCGGGCGATCTTGACCTGAACGAGTTCCAGCACATTCGTTACCTGGCCGATTACAACGTCAAGAATCACAAGGACCTGCAGCCCATCGGCGGCGTCGCGGTTTATCCTCTGGGCATCTATTCCAGCAAATACAAGGATGTCAAAGACATCCCTGCCGGCACCACGGTTCCCGTGCCCAATGACGAGACCAACCAGGCCCGCGCGCTCGGCGTGCTCAAATCCGCCGGGCTCATCAAGCTCAAGCACGCCTGGACCGCGTTCACTGCTCCGTCCGACATCGACACCGCCGCCTCAAAGGTGAAAGTACTTCCCCTGAAGGCCGAGCAGGTCGCCAATTCGTTGAAGGACCCACAGGTCTCCGCAGGCGTCATCAACAACGATTATGTCAAGGATGCCGGTCTTAAGGCCAGTGATGCCATCTACCACGACAGCGCCGAGACCAAAGAGGCGAGGCCCTACATCAACATTTTCGTCGCTCGAAAAGCAGACGCCAACAATCCCACGTATCTGAAGCTCGTGAAGATTTTCCATTCCAAGAAAGTCTCGGCGGGTATCATGAAGAAATCGGATAACAGCGCATCGCTGGCGGACGAATACAGTGCCGAACAATTGCAAGGCTTCCTGCAGGATGTCGAAAAGGACGCCAAGACGCAACAATGACATTGTTCATTGTCCAGCATGGTCCCGGCCGATTGACAGCCTGTGTTCGCCGCCAATCGGTTCGGTATATACTCGGGCAAGAACTTTAGACAACGACCTAGGCAGGAACGTTAAGAAGCGGGAATATGAGCGAGGCAATCATCAAGCTCGACCATGTGGTCAAGGAATTCAAGTCAAAGGACAAAAAGAAGCCCATGCGGGCTGTCGACGATGTGTCACTGAGCATCAACAAAGGTGACGTTTTCGGCATCATCGGCTACTCCGGTGCAGGCAAATCAACGCTGGTACGCATGATCAACGCCTTGGAACGCCCGACTTCCGGCTCGGTTCGCGTTTTGGGTCAGGACCTCACCGGGCTGAACGAATCCGGATTGCGCCCACTTCGTCGCAAAATCGGCATGATTTTCCAGCAGTTCAATCTATTCTCGACCAAGACCGTCGCACAGAACATTGCCTATCCGTTGGTGCTTGACCATTGGCGAAAGGACTATCAGGAGCGTCGGGTCAGCCAGCTGTTGAAATTCGTCGGTCTTGAGGAACACGCGAACAAATATCCCTCACAGCTTTCCGGCGGCCAGAAGCAGCGTGTCGGTATCGCGCGGGCTCTAGCCACCAACCCGGAAATCCTTCTGACGGACGAGGCGACCAGCGCGCTTGACCCTGAGACCACGGGGGAGGTGCTTGATCTGCTGCAGCAGATCAACCGTCAGCTGGGAGTGACTATCGTGCTCATCACCCACCAGATGAATGTCGTGCAGAAGATCGCTAACCGGATCGCCGTGATGAGCGATGGCCGTGTGGTCGAGCGTGGCGATGCCTACAGCGTCTTCGCAGCCCCGAAGCAGGAGATTACCAGGCGTTTCATCGCCACCGCCATTTCCGGTATCCCGGACGCAGAACGTGTCGTTGACATGCGCCGCCAGTGGGGCGGCCGGATCGTTACTGTCCTCATCCGTCAAAAAGACGCGCAAAACGAGTTGGACAATTCGGTCGTGCCGTCCTCTGGCCAGAACATCTCGGGATTGATCGCCAAATACGGTGTCTCCACCAACCTCATTTACGGGGGCATCGATACCGTCACCGGTTATGCGATTGGTGCCATGACCTACGAGTTGGCGGGAGAGCCATCGGTCATCGACGGATTCCTTGGCGAATTGTCGCGCGACAGTGACGTGCTCGATTTCGGTACTGCGCAAGACCCGGTGGATTACGATACAGCGGTTTCGACGCCGTTGGGTGGGCTGAAGGCGCATCCGGCAGGGAACGGCGACACCAGTGAGACCGGTGGCTATGGAAATGCCGATAACGCCGATAGGGCAGATACGCTCGCCGGTAATGCGGATGACGCTGCCAGGTCTACGAGTGCGGATAGCGACGGGAAAGAGGAGCAGGCCTGATGAACGCTTTTAATGTTATTACCGGTTCGTTGGCGGTAAAGTCAATGACAACCATCACTTTGGCGTCGGACCAGGATTGGTCGATTCTGAAGCCGATGCTGTTCCAATCCATCGCCCAAACGCTGGAAATGGTGTTCATCACCCTCGTTGTCGGTGGCATTCTGGGCTTGGTTCTGGGAGTGATTCTTTACGGTACCAGGCCAGGCAATCTTTTTCAGAATTCCGTGATTTACCGCATTCTTGACGTCATCGTCAACATCGTGCGGCCGATTCCGTTCATCATCTTCCTGGCCGCTATCCAGCCTCTGACCATGAAGGTTGTCGGCACGTCGATTGGTACGGCGGCGGCGATTTTCCCTATGATTATCATGGCCACCTTCGCTACGTCGAGGCTCGTCGAGCAGAATCTCGTGCCGGTCGACAGGGGAGTGATCGAAGCCGCGCGTTCCATGGGCGCTTCCACGTTCACCATCGTATGCACCGTCCTCATACCGGAGGCGCTCGGTCCGCTGATTCTGGCCTACGCGTTCCTATTCATCTCGATTCTCGACATGTCGGCCATGGCCGGCTACATCGGCGGCGGCGGTCTTGGTAATTTCGCGATTTCCTATGGCTATCAGAAGTTCGATCCAGCCGTCACATGGACGGCCGTCATCATCATGATCGTTTTGGTGCAGGTCGTACAGGCGATCGCCAATATGCTGGCCAAGCGCATTCTCAAACGGCAGAAGTAGTTTGTAGCCCGATTCCGTAT
Source organism: Bifidobacterium sp. ESL0784 (assembly GCF_029433295.1). GTDB lineage: Bacteria > Actinomycetota > Actinomycetes > Actinomycetales > Bifidobacteriaceae > Bifidobacterium. The sequence goes on along the minus strand of NZ_JAQTHV010000003.1, from coordinate 303,439 downwards.
CTAATGCATATATCCGGCATAACTGTATCGGCGTTGGCGGGCACCCGTTTTCTGCTTTCAACGGCAGGAAGCGGGTGTTTCCTTTATTTTCGCCGTTTTGGGCCGGGATATTCCCGAAATAACGAGGTTCTTATACGCGTCATAACGAATACGGATAATTGTTTTTGTTTTTTTGATATTTTCCGCTGTTTTTGCCGTGTATTCTTGCCTCAAGACACAACCCGCAATCATCAATAAGGCAAGCACATGTCATCAGCAGATTCCAATACGCAACCCAGTCCCGATTTGAGCCCGTTGTCGGCAGGCGGCCTCGGCCCGGAGGAGCCGGTGCGCGTCAATCATACGAAACGCAACGTCGTCATAGCGGTCATCGTTATCGTACTGCTTGCCGCGTTGGCCTTCTTCGGATACCACGGTTACGCAGCCAAGCGGGCAAGCGCAGCGAAAGGAACGCCCTCCAATCCGGTCAAGATCGGTGTGGTCGGTGTCACCAATCCCGATTGGGTCGTTTTTAAGCAACAGGCTCAGAAGCTTGGTATTTCGGTCCAACTGGTCGATTTCCAGGATTACACATCCGAGGACCCCGCGGTGGATTCAGGCAGCCTTGACATGAACGAATCGCAGCATATCCTTCTGCTTGCCAACTACAACGTGAAGAACCACAAGAACCTGCAGCCCATCGGTGCCACCGGTGTCTTCCCGCTCGGGATGTATTCAACCAAGTACAAGGACGTCTCCCAGATTCCTGCCGGGGCCAGCATCCCCGTGCCCAACGACGAGACGAACCTTTCCCGTGCGCTGGGCGTGCTCGACCAGGCCAAACTCATCAAGTTGAAGCATCCCTGGACCCCGTTCACGTCCCAAGCTGATCTCGACGAATCCGCTTCCAAGGTCAAGGTCGTGCCGGTGAAGGGCGCGCAGGTCCCCAAGTCGCTCAATGATCCGGACGTCGCAGCAGGCATCATGAACAATGATTTCGTCGCCGACGCCGGGCTTAAGCCCTCGGAATCGATTTTCCGCGACGACCCGCACAGCAACCACGCCCGTCCCTACATCAACGTCTTCATCGTCAAGAAAGCCGATATCAACAATCCGCTCTATCTGAAGCTCGCAGGAATCTCCCACACCAAGGAATTCAAGGCTGCATTACAGCAAAAGTCGAAAGGCACCTGCGTGTTCGCGGACCAATACAGCGGTTCCCAACTGCGCGGGTTCCTGAGCGACGTTGAAAGCGACATGCGCAAGTCGCAAGGCGAGTGAGAGGCGAACCTGCAAAGCTCCGTATACAGGAAGATTTTCTTCGTCGGCAGGTTTGCGCTTCAAATTTGCCGTCGATTTCGGGGCTTTCGGGTTTAGACGAATCGGTTCGGCGTTTTAAATTGAAATGGCCGGTTGATATCCTTCTATAAGAAACAAAAGAAAGAGTATTGCATCATGGCAGAGCACTTGGAGATTTCCGACGATCTGATCGCCGTCAGGCATCATCTTCATCAATATCCCGAACTTGGTTTCAAGGAATACGAAACAACAAAATTCCTGCGCGACCAGCTGACCTCGCACGGCATCGAGGTGTTGGAAACTCCTCTTGAAACCGGGTTGGTGGCCGAAATCAAGGGTGAGAAACCCGGCCCGCGGGTTGTGCTCCGGGCTGATATCGACGGTCTGCCCATCCACGAGCATTCCGGCCTGCCTTTCAGCTCCAAGAACCCCGGCGTCATGCATGGCTGCGGCCACGACATCCACATGACCGGTCTACTTGCCGCCGCCTTCTGGCTCTTCGAGCACCGCGAGCGCATCCAAGGCACCGCGGTCATCCTCTTCCAGCCCGCCGAAGAAACCGGCAGGGGAGCCCGCCACGTCATCGAAACCGGTGCCCTTGGCAAGGTCGATGCCCTTATCGGCACCCACAACACCCCCGACCACAAGCCCGGCGAGATCGCGGTGAGCTGGGACCCGATGATGGCCGGTTGCGTGAGCTTCGCCGTCACGTTCCACGCCGACGGAACCCATGCCGGCCACCCGGATTGCGGCACCGGCCCCATCGAGGCGTTGGCTTCCACCATTCTTTCGTTGCAGACGATCGTCAGCCGCAATATCTCGCCGTTGCATCCCGTGGTGCTTTCCATCACGGAAATCCACGGCGGCGACGTGTGGAACGTGATTCCGGATACCGCCGGATTCCTCGGTACGGTTCGTTATTTCCACAAGGACGATCATAAGCTGGTCGTCAGCCGTTTCCGCCAGGTCGTGGAGTCGACCGCAGCCGCTTACGACATCACCGTCGACATCAAATGGGACGAGCTCGGGGCGCCCCTGGTCAGTGATGCGGCGCTGATAGGTCCTGTGGCCGAGGATTTGCCCGGCTATGCGACCCCTGTGTCGGTTATCACGTCCATGGGCGGCGAGGATTTCGCGGACTTCCAGCAGCTGGGACCATTGGTATTCGCGTCGGTCGGTTCCAACGGTCGCCCCGGCCATCGCAGCATTCACAATCCGGAATTCGTGGCGTTCGACGAAGCCATCAAACCGACCGCTGAATTCCTGGTCAACGCCTTGCTGCGGGTCGAAAGCGAACTGCAGAAGTAGGCCGGCCCCGTCGGTCTGGAATAAGGATTTGCCGCGTTGTATCGGTTTTTCTTCAACGGTAAAGCAGCGCAATGCCTGACAAGATGAATGTGAGGGAAACGACACGATATCGTCTGGTCACATTAGCGCACCTGACAGAATACGACACGGAAATGGATATGATAAAGACATGACTCAACTACGTTTTGCTTTGGCCCAAATCGACACCTGCGTCGGCGATCTCAACGGCAACGCCGCCACCGTCCTGCAATTCAGCCGCATGGCCGCGCTCAAGCAAGCCCAGGTCGTCGTCTTCCCGGAAATGACCCTGACCGGCTACCCGATCGAGGATCTCGCCTTCCGCGCCACCTTCCGCAAGGCCGCCGCACACAAGGCCGATGAACTGGCACAAACGCTCAAAAAAGAGGGGTTGGGCAGTCTTTACGTGGTTGTCGGAACCGTTGGAACATCCGAGGCGACCGATGTAGACGGCAAGCCAACCAACCGTTTGGTCGTGCTGCATGACGGGTCTGTCTGGTCGGCCTACGACAAACATTTCCTGCCCAATTACGGTGTATTCGACGAGTTCCGCATCTTCGAGTCCGGTCAGCATTCCGTCATCCTCGCCATTAACGGGGTGAAGGTCGGCGTCGCCATCTGCGAGGACATCTGGCAGGACGGTGGCCCGGTAGCGGAGCTCGCTTCGCGGGGCATCGACGTGTTGCTTACCATCAATGGTTCGCCCTATGAGGAAGGCAAGACGCATACGCGGCAGGACCTGGCCGTTCGCCGCGCTCGCGAGGTGAACGCTCCTCTGATTTATCTCAATCAGGTCGGCGGTCAGGACGATCTGATCTTCGACGGCGGCAGCTTTGTGGTCGACGCTGACGGCGCGCTGGTTGAGCGTTCGCCTATGTTCGTGGAGGACCTGAGCTATTTCGATTACGATTCGTCTGCGGTTCACCAGCGGGTCGGCACGCTTGCCGCGCTGCGCGATCCCGACGAAGAAGTCTATACGGCCTGTGTTTTGGGGCTCAAGGATTACATGGCCAAGAACCATTTCACCGGCGTCGTGCTCGGCCTTTCCGGGGGCATTGATTCGGCGTTGGTGGCGGCCATGGCGGCGGACGCCGTCGGTGGTGAAAACGTTCAGGGCGTTTCCATGCCGAGCATGTATTCCTCCGATGGTTCGAAAGACGATGCCGCCGATCTGGCGCACAACATCGGCGCCCACTACGACATCCAGCCCATCGAGCCGCTGTTCAAGGCCTTCCAATCCCAGCTCAACCTCGAGGGGATAGCTGCCGAAAACCTGCAGGCCCGCATCCGCGGCGTCATTGTGATGGCCTATTCCAATTCCAAGAACCTGCTGGCGCTCGCCACGGGCAACAAATCCGAGCTGGCCTGCGGATACTCGACGATTTACGGCGACGCTGTAGGCGGCTACGCACCGATCAAGGATTTGCTCAAAACCCGGGTCTGGGAGCTTTCCCGTTGGCGCAACCGTGCCGCAGCTGCCGGTGTCGGCGTTGGAGGTCTCAAAATCGTCGGCAATGAGAATGGGGGAGCAGGAGTCCCGCTCAAAGACGGTGTGATGATTCCCGTCTCCAGCATCGAGAAGGCCCCGAGCGCCGAGCTGCGTCCCGGTCAAAAAGACTCCGATTCACTGCCCGAGTACGCTTTGCTCGACAAGGTCCTTGAGGCTTATATTGAGAAAGCCCATGGCCGCGCCGATCTGTTGCACGATGGCTTCGACGAGAAGACGGTGGACACGGTGATGCGGCTGGTCGATCGAGCCGAATGGAAGCGCCGCCAGTATCCGCTGGGCCCCAAGGTCACTTCGTTGGCGTTCGGCCGCGACCGTCGTCTGCCAGTGACCAGCGCCTTCCGTGAGTAGATGAGGTATCGGTGGGAACACAACGATTAACTTGTTCCCGCATTTCTTGCTTGCCAAGCCAAGAAGACGCATTCCGGTTCAGGCCAGCCCGTGATCTGGCTGCCTCGGATTACTGGCTTTTGGCCATTCTCGACGTATTTATCATCGTAGGTCCATTCATTTATATGTATGAGTATCTGGATGCAGTCAATATGTTGTACGCCGACTACAACCAGCATGGTTGAGTTTGTGTCCTACGCCCTCGGGCAAGCCTGACATATTTGGCAACCAGCATGGGCTAAGGTTGAGAAAGTTCACGTTGGCGACACAAGGGAATTGTGATGACAGATAATACGCAGAACACGAATGGCGACAAGCAATGGTATTTCAATACCGCCACCGGTAAGCCCGAACTGGGCAAGCTTTCGCCGGTCGGACAGCGCAGTGGTCCTTACAAGACGCGCAAGGACGCAGAAGACGCTTGGAAGATCGCAAAGGAACGCAACCTGATCTGGGACGAACAGAACCGTCAATGGAATGCCTGGAACAACGGGTCCGACTCCGATGCGGGGCAGCGGAACCGACAGGCATGATATAAGGTTCTTTATTCAAACGAAGAAGCAGGTCAGCGAGCAAATAAGAGCTCACTGACCTGCTTTTTTACGGCTTGAAATGAAAATGTGACGTATGTCACATTATTTTTGGGTGTTGCTGATTGAAGTCTTCGAAAAACCGTAATCCACAAAACCGTTCTCCGGATTGGGCTTGTGGTTTTTTAGGAAATTTCGGCGGATTGATGCAAATGCAAAAATAGTAAAAAAGTGATGTAGGTCACATAATTTTGGAGTGCCTGTGACGTAGACCACTCTACAATGATTAACGAACGCAACGTGAAGATGCGTTGCTCCACTAATAAGGAGTGCTAAATGACCGCAGTAGATCAGACTGCTCTCTCTCAAGAAGAGCTCCAGGCAAAGGCTTGGAACGGCTTCGTCGGAGGGAACTGGCAAAAGGAAATCGATGTTCGCGATTTCATTCAGAAGAACTACACGCCGTACGATGGCGATGAGTCCTTCCTAGCCAAGGCGACCCCCAAGACGAAGGAAATGTGGGAGTATCTTGACAACAACCAGCTTGCCGTAGAGCGCAAGCAGCGCGTGTATGACGTTGATACCCACACCCCGGCTGGCATTGACAACTTCGGCCCCGGTTACATCATGGACAAGGAACACGATAACGTGATCGTCGGCCTGCAGACCGATGAGCCTTGCAAGCGTGCCATGATGCCGAACGGCGGCTGGCGTATGGTCGAGCAGGCCATCATTGAGGCGGGCAAGGAGCCCGACCCCAACATTAAGACGATTTTCACCAAGTATCGCAAGACCCACAACGACGGTGTCTTCGGCGTCTACACCAAGCAGATCAAGCTTGCTCGCCACAACAAGATTCTCACCGGCCTGCCTGATGCCTATGGCCGCGGCCGCATCATCGGCGACTATCGCCGTGTTGCTCTCTATGGCGTCAACTATCTGATCGCCCAGAAGAAGATCGACAAGGATTCGATTCCTTATCGCAACGACTTCACCGAAGCTGAGATTGAGCATTGGATCCGCTTCCGCGAAGAGCACTCCGACCAGATCAAGGCCCTGAAGGAGCTCATCGCTCTCGGCAACGAGTATGGCCTCGACCTCTCTCGTCCGGCACAGACCGCTCAGGAAGCCGTGCAGTGGACCTACATGGGCTATCTCGCCTCCGTCAAGAGCCAGGACGGCGCGGCCATGAGCTTCGGCCGTAACTCCGCCTTCTTCGATTGCTACTTCGAGCGCGACCTGAAGAACGGCAAGATCACCGAAACCGATGCTCAGGAGATCATCGATCAGATCGTCATGAAGCTGCGTATCGTCCGCTTCCTGCGTACGAAGGACTACGACAACATCTTCTCCGGTGATCCGTACTGGGCCACCTGGTCCGATGCAGGCTTCGCCGATGACGGACGCCACATGGTCACCAAGACCTCGTTCCGTCTGCTCGCCACCCTGACCCTTGATCACCTTGGACCTGGCCCTGAGCCGAACATCACGATCTTCTGGGATTCCAAGCTGCCTGAAGGCTACAAGCGCTTCTGCGCCCGTATCTCCATCGACACCTCGGCCATCCAGTATGAGTCCGATCGCGACATCCGCAACCACTGGGGCGACGATGCAGCCATCGCTTGCTGCGTCTCCCCGATGCGCGTGGGCAAGCAGATGCAGTTCTTCGGCGCTCGTGTGAACTCCGCCAAGGCTCTGCTTTACGCCATCAACGGCGGCCGCGACGAGATGACCGGTATGCAGGTCATCGACAAGGGCATTATCGATCCGATCAAGCCTGAAGCCGACGGCACCCTTGACTATCAGAAGGTCAAGGACAACTATGAGAAGGCCCTTGAGTGGCTCTCCGAGACCTACGTCGAAGCGCTGAACATCATCCATTACATGCATGATAAGTATGCGTATGAGGCCGTTGAGATGGCTCTGCACGACAAGGAAGTCTACCGCACCCTCGGCTGCGGCATGTCTGGCCTGTCGATTGCTGCCGACTCGCTCTCCGCCCTGAAGTATGCGAAGGTCTATCCTATCTACAACAAGGATGCGAAGAACCTCGAAGGCCATGAGAAGGAATATGTCGAAGGTGCGGACGACGACCTGGTGGTCGGCTATCGCACGGTCGGCGACTTCCCGATCTACGGCAATGACGACGATCGCGCCGATGAGCTCGCCAAGTGGACCGTCTCCACGGTTATGGATCAGATCAAGGCTCTGCCGGTCTACCGCAACGCGGTTCCGACGCAGTCCGTCCTGACCATCACCTCCAACGTGGTCTATGGCAAGGCGACTGGTTCCTTCCCGAGCGGACACAAGAAGGGCGAGCCTTACGCCCCCGGTGCCAACCCGGAGAACGGCATGGATTCGCACGGCATGCTGCCGTCCATGTTCTCGGTCGGCAAGATCAACTACAACGACGCGTTGGACGGCATTAGCCTCACCAACACGATCACTCCTGACGGCCTCGGCCGTGACGAGGACGAGCGTGTCACCAACCTGGTCGGCATCCTGGATTCCGGCAATGGCCATGGCCTCTACCACGCCAACATCAACGTGCTGCGCAAGGAGCAGCTTGAGGACGCCGTCGCGCATCCTGAGAAGTATCCGCACCTCACCGTGCGCGTCTCGGGCTATGCCGTGAACTTCGTCAAGCTCACCCGCGAGCAGCAGCTCGATGTGATTTCCCGTACGTTCCATCAGGGTGCTGTCACAGAGTGACAGTTTGCCTTTAGGTAACGTGATGAACAATTGATCTGAAGGGGCGGAGCGTCAGTTTCGTCCCTTCAATCATGTTCCATGGGCCTGGAAACCGTCCTTGCAATAGGAATAAATGCAGAGGATCAGCGGTTGCCATCTATGGAATATTCAGTGCATCACATTGCGCTGGAGGCACACCGAACAGTTGGGATTTCGGCTTGAAATCCGATAATATAGAAAGCAGAATTTGACAAGGAGGGCAATGATGTCCGAAACCACTCAATTTAGAACGACGACGCAGCACATGCTGAAGGTTTCGAAAGTATATGCCAAGCACACGTTGATGGGCGGTCTTTCGGGTTTTCAGTCTCCTATAGGTCTTGATCGTCACGACCGCATCGACGCGCTGCGCACTGGCGAGATCGGCTTCGTCCATTCATGGGACATCAATACATCCGTCGACGGGCCGGGCACCAGAATGACCGTGTTCATGAGCGGATGCCCGCTTCGCTGCCAGTTCTGCCAGAATCCTGACACGTGGAAGATGCGTGACGGCCAGCCGGTCTATCTCGACGACATGATCGAGCGTGTCACCCGCTATAAGGACGTCTTCCAGAGCACCGGCGGGGGAGTGACCTTCTCGGGCGGCGAGTCGATGATGCAAGGCAAATTCGTCTCGCGCGTTTTTCATGCCGTGCATAAAGAAGGCATTCACACCTGCCTCGACACTTCCGGATTCCTTAGCAAGGACTGGACCGACGAGATGATCGACGATATCGATCTGTGTCTGCTTGATGTCAAGTCCGGCGACGAGAAGACTTACCATGAGGTGACCGGCAGCCAGCTCGCTCCGACCATCGCATTCGGCCAGCGTCTGAGCAAGGCCGGCAAGAAGATCTGGGTGCGTTTCGTTCTTGTCCCGGGTCTTACCGACAGCGTCGAGAACGTCGAGAACGTCGCCAAGATCTGCGAAAGCTTCGGTGATGCTGTCGAGCATATCGACGTCCTTCCGTTCCACCAGCTTGGTCGTCCCAAGTGGCATCAGCTCAACATCCCCTACCCTCTGGAAACCAAGGAAGGCCCGTCCAAGGAACTGAAAAAGCGAGTCCACGACCAGTTCAAGGCTCACGGTTTCGAGGTTTACTAAAGACTGGTACTTATAGAGCGTGAATGCTTGATAGGGCATATTTATCGTAATTTATTTCGATAAATATGCCTTTTTTACTTTGATAGATATCTGGCAAGAATGGAATAAGAATAATGTCAAGGCATAAGATTTCTCATAAAGCTTGGTTACGTAAAAAGACCATTGAAAGCGCGAAGAGTCATAAAGACCCGATGCCTGTCGAGGAACAAGTATTAAAAGATGAGAGGGTACTTAAGCTTCGTCAGAAACGTTTACAACAGGAAAAAGAAATTAGGCTAGCCAAAGAGACAAAAGAAAAACAGGTAAAAGAACAAGAAGAAGAGGAGCAGCAACAATGGGAGAAAAAGTTAGCTCAACTTAGGATTAAGCGTGATCAAGAGACAAAAGAACTTATTATAGAAATAAATAAACGTCATAAAGAAGAAGAGCAAAAACAACGTTTAGAATATGAAAACGACTATGTATCTTTTATTTGCAAGCCTAGAGGAGTGTCTGTAACTAAAAGAGTAAGCCAAATGAAACAGCCTAAGGGAGGATATGTTCATCCAAAATCCTTCATCTGTCTTGATCTGACTTCAGGTCGACCATTACTTGAACCTGAAAATATCCCTCCTTCAATTGTTGGAACAACCGTAGATTACATGACTCGCTGGCTGGATTGTAAGTCTATTGAGGACATTTTCATCTCATCTTTTGAGGGAGCAAGTGCCATCAATGAAGGGGATAAGGCATTTGATTTAGCGGATTCGATAAGCGGAGTTGACGATAAGTCGATAATTGCATGTTGTCGTTTGAGCGCATATGAGGCAATTTCCAGAACGCAGTATCGTATATCTCAAGGTGTAGAGGAAATTCTGCCTGACGCTGCAACGATAAACTCAATTCGCATCATGATTTCTCGTGCGCAGACGTGGCGTGAAAAATATGGACCAATCGTGGGTGACGGTTTTAAAGTCTTTGGCGGCGATGACACTCGATATATCGCGCAGGGTGAGGGCGACTTTTTGACAGCTGATACTTTATGGGATTTTAAAGTTTCGAAATCTGATTTGAAAACTCGTTATACCTTACAAGTTCTGGTCTATTATTTGATGGGCAAACATTCCAGAGAAGCTAAATTTGAAGGTATTAAGCGCTTGGGAATCGTAAATCCCCGATTAGATAAAGTTTATTTAAAAGAGATTTCCAAGATATCTGAAGAAGTAATTACTCAAGTCGAGAAAAAGGTAATTGGTTATGGGGCGCCATATCGAGGATGGAGTCCTGAAGAATATAGATTGCTTTAGGATTTTTAAGTTTCAAAAGGTTAGGACTTTGTCCACTTCAGTCTTTTGACAATATTGAGGTAGGTCTGAAAGAAATCTAATGCGAACCTCGTGGTATCGTAATAGTAAGAAATTTCTTACTTGTAAGGAGTGATGATGGGTGAAGTTATGGACGTGGCCAAAGTGACTTCCAAAGGACAGGTCACTATTCCGTCGGACGTAAGGAAAAGTCTTGGTATTCGTAAAGGTGACAAGGTTCTTTTCATCAAGATGGATGACGGAAGTATCGTTTTGAAAGGCTCCAACCTTGAAGCTGTTGATCGTGCATCTCAAGGATTCGCAGGAGCTGCGGAAAAAGCTGGATTGCACAACGAAGATGACCTCAATACACTTATTAAGGAGGTACGTATCGATAGAGCCAAAAGACAGGAAACACAATGAGAGTAATGATTGATACCAATGTGCTGCTCTCGGCTGTTATTTTTCATTCGTACAATATGGTCAGGGCCATACAAGTAGCATCGTGGAAGAACAACGACTTATTGCTTTCGACTTTCGAAATAGACGAAGCCCGCGAAGTAGTGATGCGAAAATGGCCTGAACATATTGATGTGTTCGAACAATTCCTATATGAGTTGAGTTTCGAGACAGTCGTTACGCCGCTGAATCCCAAACAGGGCTTGTTCGAGATTCGTGATCCAAACGATTACCCTGTTTTGTATTCGGCCGTTATCGGCGCGGCGGACGTCTTCGTCACAGGTGATAAAGATTTTGACGATGTCGAAGTGGACACCCCAGCCATCATGACGCCTGCGGAGTTTGTTACTAATTTCGCGTTTTGAGTTTGATTTTTAATCTTCGGGTGATTTCAAGTCAAATCCGTTTTCATAGGCCATAGCGTATAAATACTGCATCTTCTCTGCTTCCAGTACCTTTGCTAATTTCTCGAATAATTCTTGAAGTGCATAATTGGCAAATGGCGTATCTGGATGCGAATTCTTCAGCATTCGTTCAAAAAGTTTCAGTTTTGATGAATCTGCCCTGTCTATCTTGTCCAATGAAAACATTATATCTTCAGTAAGATAAGGTGTAATGTTTTCGAATTCTTTGATTGCTTTATTTAAATCATCTGTGTTTAGATAAAATAGATCTCTACAAAGCCAGTTAATTTCTTCTGGGGAATTGTCGCGAGGCAAACCATTGCAACGGTTTTGGAAATATTCATGCAACCAGGATGACCATATCTGTTTAATTATCTTTTCGTTGCATTGAGATAGTTCATGAAAAATCGTTACTTTTGCGAATTCTAAAGGATTTCCATAGATTATAATCGACGACATCAATTTTTGTTTTATCGGAAGGGCGAGATTTTGCGATACCGAAAGGGTTTCAAAAACAAGCAGCTCTAGGATTCTAAGAGTTCCGTCGTCAGGAGTTCCCCATTTCTCGCAATTTTGCATGCCGTACAGTAGTTCTTTGTCGAAACCAGCGTCGATTATTTTTGCATCGATTTGTCTAGAATTAAGTAAATATGAATTCCAACACCAATAATCGGTATCTGATTTCGAGAATAATGGGAAAATTTGTTTTGCAACGAACTCTGGATACATTTCAAAGAGATTGAACATTCTGTATGCAAATGTTCCAGCTACTGTCTGATATGTTGGAAAATCTGTATTTAATAATGTTACGAATTTTTCTTCGAATTTCTTGGTTTTTGGAGTCTTTAGCGCATAATCAATCCAATATTTTGTGATGATTCCGGGCCATTCATTAACTGTGCTCATTGAAGGATTCATTGTCAGGTTAATGGCAGTGTATTCAGATGCCTGACAATCCCATAATCTAGTTGCAAGTTTTGATAAGTTTTGGAAGTTTTCAATATCATTTGAAGAAGATCGGGTCTTTGCCTCAATAAAGCGTGCAATAGGAAGAGCTAGCTTTGAGTTTGTGACGCAGGGCTCCAGTGCTGAAACCACTTTTGTCAACACTGTATTAGTTGAATTTTCCCATCCTTTGATAATGGCAGCAATTATTAAAGAGGATTTATCGTTATTGATAGTATTATCTGCTTTAACCGCTTCTAGAATATTCAAGCTCACATCGGTATTGGATACGCTCAGCCTCGTGAGTTGTTCAGTTCCTCCATCAAAAGTTCCTCCCGGCGCAAACGGATGCTCTCGATGGGTTGGTAGTGAAGCAAGCAGAGTGACCAGTGACTTCGGATTTTCCTTGGCTTCGAATATAAATTTGTCATCGGTTAGAGGATTTTCATCTGCAAAATCGACCATGCCTGAAGAGATGACGAAATCTAAATCAGGATGTTCTCGTGGAGCAAACTTTTCCTGTTTTGCAATTCGATCTCGTTCTTTTTCAGCCTCATTCCAATTGGGCACTGAATCACACAACCAAACAAGAAGATTGTATTTATCATATTCAAAACTTCGTTTATCTAAAAAGGCTTTATCGTATGGGCCATCCAGAGCTTTCGCCAATATCGTATTTTTTGTTGTTTGTGAGGCTAAATAAAGATTGTCTCTTAACAAACAAAATGTTTCATGTTTAGCTGGATTGTTATATAACAGATTATTACTATTCAGCCATTGGATTTTTGTATCAGGCGGTATGTTTTGGCTATGATTTTCTAAATCGATAGCCAGCCGTATGAAAACAGGATAAGACATTTTCATCCAATGATTAATGAGTTCGTTAGAGTTTGAGTAGCTTTGTCCTAAGCTTCTCAATGCGTCAATAATTGCGTCTGGAACTGTGGGGTAATGATCTCTATCTTCTTCTGATGCCTCGATTCGAGGACGTTGGAAGCCAATAACGTTATCTATAAATAAACTATCTCCATTTTGGGAATGAGCCAGGTTGTACGCTTCAAGTAAAGAATTTTCAAGAATTATGAAAAGTTGATACTTGTTGTAAGATTTGTCCTTCTTAATTAGCTTGAGCTGTTTCTTGATGGCGTCTGGTTTTATCTGCCATGAAATTGTCCCAGACTGCTTAGAAATGAATGGTCTTAACGAGGCAGATAATAATGTCAAAGGCATGCCAGTGGAGCTATAACCATATGCAAACATATCAGGGTCTGGCCAGTTAATTAAAGTTTGCCTGGGCACTGAGGTCATTAAATAAGTTGCTATCTTATCGGTTTTTTGTGGATGCTCACTTATTGAAAAAATTGAAGCACGGCATAATTCGTAAAAGAGTGTGTCGGATAATGGTTTTCCGTTTAAAAGTGAGAGCGCTACATCAGCCGAATCAGAATTCGAAACAAAATAAGTTATAAACCAAGATAGGATTTTGCCTTCATATTTTTTATCTTTGTCTGGTTCTTTGCCTTCAAATAATTCTCGAAAGTCCGGTACGCTTAAAATCCAACGTAACCATTCTAGACTCGACTGAGCGATATCTGCAAAAACTTTGACTCCATCAACGGTATGGAGTTGTTTGATTAGATAATCATTGTCTGTCTTGGATAATGTAGTATGATTCATAATTTCCTGAAGACGCGCTTTTCTTCCGGCGCGGTTACTTGAAATATCTTGATACCAATGTTCCAGAGCTTCAGGAAGTTCTGAGAAATCGCCATTATGGACTGGATATTCAACTGGAATTATTTTTAGATGTTCCCACTTTTGTTTTTCTTTCGCTTTTTTGATTTTGGGACAGAGAACATATCTTTTTGTTTCTGACGGTAATCCCATAGCCAAATATTGCATCAAAGTATCATCATGACTGTATCCAATGAATAGAACTGTGTAATTTTTGAACATGTCCAAAAGGAATCTGGTAGCCCAAGCTTCAGAAAGATACGCACTTGCAAAATCTCGATCTGAAAGGACTAAGGGAGAATCTTGATCGTCATATTTGCCGTGAATATGAACGATTCCTTTGAATGATTTACCAGATGGAAGTGCTGGTGCAGTATAAACATGTGGAGGAGTTTGTTGGGCATCAATACTGGCTTGTTCTAGTAATGTATCGTAATTTGTGGTGACAATTTTTAATTCATGTTTATTTGTGGCAGCTAAGCGCACTATAGCTCGGTGGGTTCTATTGGGCTTTGCACCTGCATTTGCGAAGAAATTACGTGTGTGGTACTGCTGATCAAAATTTCTGGGCAAATTTCCTATAAATGAATCTAAAGCTTCATTATGGCAAGGGTCGTTCTCTTCTGGACCAGGAACACCCGCTTCTTCTGCTAATCTATCTGCAAGTCCCTTAAATAGAGGAAGATTGGATGGATCGCTTCTGGAGGCGCCAGCTCCGACAAAGAATACGAGCTTATTGTCATCCAATGCATCAAGAACTTCATCTGGTACATTTACACCTTTGGTAATTTGCATCTTTGCCTCGTCGTTAATTTGAAGTTACTCTGTTAGTTTCATATTTTGATATTTATTTTACATGTAAGTAAATAGAGCCGTTCCTTTTTAAGATGGTGCTTTATCTTGTTTCAGATATCGGAAAAGAAATTTCACAATCGTGATGAGGTGTTAATATGGCTTTCATAAGCACTGATCCGTTATCGGCGGGGAGCTTTTGGAAGAACGGCTGTTCATTTGGTTGGATGGCTTATTAGAACCGACGGGTGGGCCCGAGACAGCCTGTACTTCAAGCGGTTGTGTTGTGTGGTGCGTTCAAGTATCCGCAGCTCAACAAGCGAGGTGGTACCGCGGTAACGGCGCGTGTTAGCGCCTGTCATCGTCCTCGTGGTAGTCATGACATCTGCCAAGCGAGGAGACAACGGTGAGCGAAACCACCAATTCCCATGTGTATCCCAAGGCGTCTGTAGGCGAGCAAAGCGCACACGTCGCGCCGAACCCGAGCTTCCCCAAAATGGAAGAATCGGTGCTCGACTATTGGGACAAGGACGATACCTTTGAAAAGTCCGTCGAACGCAACCCCAGCGGTGACCACAGCGACAACGAATTCGTCTTCTTCGACGGCCCGCCGTTCGCCAACGGCCTGCCGCACTACGGCCACCTCCTGACTGGCTACGCCAAGGACGTCATCCCGCGCTATCAGACCATGAAGGGCCGCAAGGTCAACCGTGTCTTTGGCTGGGACACCCACGGCCTGCCCGCCGAACTTGAGGCGCAGAAGGAACTTGGCATCGAATCGGTCGACCAGATTGAGGAGATGGGCATCGAGAAGTTCAACGATGCCTGCCGCAAGTCCGTTCTCAAATACACCAACGAGTGGAAGGATTACGTCCACCGTCAGGCCCGCTGGGTCGATTTCGAGCACGGCTACAAGACGCTGAACACCACGTATATGGAATCGGTGATGTGGGCGTTCAAGACGCTTTACGACAAGGGCCTGGCCTACAAGGGCTACCGTGTGCTGCCGTATTGCCCGAAGGACCGCACCCCGCTTTCCGCGCACGAGTTGCGCATGGATGCCGACGTCTATCAGGACCGTCAGGACACCACGGTCTCCGTCGCTGTCAAGATGCGCGATGAGGATGACGCCTACGCCGTCTTCTGGACCACGACGCCATGGACCACACCCACCAACTTCCTCATCGTTGTGGGCGAGGACATCGATTACGTCGAGGTCAAGCCAACCGAGGGCAAGTTCGCTGGCAAGAAGTTCTACCTCGGCAAGCCGCTGCTCGGCTCGTATGCCAAGGAACTCGGCGAGAACTACGAGGTCGTCCGAAAGCTCAAGGGCAAGGAGCTGGTCGGTCGCCGCTACTGGCCGGTCTTCCCGTACTTTGCAGGGGAGGAGGCCGAGTCCGAAGGGCACGTCCCCGGGCCGAACGCCTACCAGATCCTCGCGGCCGACTATGTCGACACCGTCGAAGGTACTGGTCTGGTCCATCAGGCTCCCTATGGCGAAGACGATATGAACACGTTGAATGCCAACGGTGTCAACTCCATCGACGTGCTCGATGCCAGCTGCACCTTCACCTCCGCATGCCCGGATTACGAGGGCATGTACGTTTTCGACGCCAACCTGCCGATTCTGCGCAACCTGCGCAACGGTGACGGCCCGCTGGCCCGCATCCCCGAGGACCACCGTGCCCTGCTCTTCCAGGAGAAGAGCTACGTGCACTCCTACCCGCATTGCTGGCGCTGTGGCACCCCGCTGATCTACAAGCCGGTCTCCTCCTGGTTCGTTTCCGTCACCAAGATCAAGGACCGCTTGCTGGCCAACAACCAGAAGATCAACTGGATTCCTGAAAACGTCAAGGACGGCCAGTTCGGCAAGTGGCTGCAGAACGCCCGCGACTGGTCGATTTCGCGTAACCGCTTCTGGGGCTCGCCGATTCCCGTGTGGGTTTCCGACGACCCGAAGTACCCGCGCGTCGACGTTTACGGTTCGCTTGATGAGCTCAAGGCCGACTTCGGCGACTACCCACGCGACAGCGAGGGCAACGTCAACATGCATCGGCCCTATATCGACAATCTGACGCGTGTCAACCCCGACGACCCGACCGGCAAATCGCACATGCACCGCATCTCCGACGTGCTCGATTGCTGGTTCGAATCCGGTTCCATGCCATTCGCCCAGTTCCATTACCCCTTCGAAAACAAGGAGTATTTCGAGCAGCATTTCCCGGCTGATTATGTAGTTGAATACATCGGCCAGACCCGCGGCTGGTTCTATGTGCTACACGTCATGGCCACGGCCCTCTTCGACAAGCCCGCCTTCAAGAACGTCATCTGCCACGGCATCGTGCTCGGCGACGACGGCCAGAAGATGAGCAAGCACCTCAGGAACTACCCGGACGTCAACGGCGTGTTCAACGATTACGGTTCCGACGCGATGCGCTGGTTCCTTATGTCCTCGCCGATCCTGCGTGGTGGCAACCTCATTGTCACCGCCGACGGCATTCGCGATACCGTTCGTCAGGTGCTGCTGCCGGTGTGGAGCTCGTATTACTTCTTCACGCTCTATGCCAACGCGGCCAACGGAGGCAAGGGGTACGACGCTCGCGCGCTAAAGCATGAGGAAGTCGCCGGACTGCCGCAAATGGACCGCTACCTGCTGGCCCGTACTCGCAGGCTCGTCGTGAGCGTCGAACATGCGCTCGACACCTTCGCCATCTCCGACGCCTGCGCTGCGGTGCAGGACTTCATCGACATGCTCACTAACTGGTACATCCGCAACAACCGCGAACGCTTCTGGGATGAGGATGAGAACGCCTTCAACACGCTTTACACCGTGCTTGAGGTATTGATGCGCGTCATGGCTCCGCTGGCCCCGATGGAATCCGAGTCGATCTGGCGCGGGCTTACCGGCGGGGAATCGGTGCATCTCGCCGAATGGCCGTTCGTCACCGTTCAAGACGAGGAATCGCACGATGTCGGCGCGAACGCTGAAACCACCGGCGAGCTCAACCGGGGCAAGGAAACCGAGCTGGGTCGCGTCTTGGTGGATGAACCTGCGTTGGTCGACGCCATGGAGCAGGTGCGCGAGGTCGTTTCCGGCACGCTTTCGCTGCGCAAATCCTGCCAGATTCGCGTGCGTCAGCCACTCGCCAAGCTCACCGTCCTGGTCGAGAATCCCGAAGGTGTCGCCGAATACGACGACATTCTGAAGACCGAGCTCAATGTCAAGGACGTGGAATTCTCCACGCTCGCCGACGCAGGCAAGCACGGTTTGAAGATCGTGCACGACTTGAAGGTCAATGCGCGTGCCGCCGGTCCGAGGCTTGGCAAGCAGGTGCAGCTCGCCATCAAGGGCTCCAAGTCCGGCAACTGGCACGTCGACGCATCCGGTGCGCCGGTCGTAGAGACGCCGAACGGCGACCTCAAGCTGGAAGATGGCGAATACACGCTGATCAACCAGGTCGAGGAAGTCGGTGCCGATGATCGCGCCAACGATGTTTCCGCAGCGCTTCCTGGCGGCGGTTTCGTCATTCTCGACACGGCGTTGACCGATGACCTCATCGCCGAAGGCTATGCACGAGACGTCATCCGCGCCGTGCAGGATGCCCGCAAGGAAGCCGATCTTGACATCGCCGACCGTATCAGCCTAAAGCTCGATGTGCCGGTCGCCGATGCGCCGAAGGCCGAGCAGTTCCGTGACCTTATTGCCCACGAAACGCTCGCCACGACGCTCGACATCAACGCCGACACGTCCGCCGACGAGCTGAAAGTCACGGTCGCCAAGCAATAGCGGTAACAGCCGTTGCTGGTTCAACGGTTATTACCGGAATATGGCCAGCAAGACGGTAGAGCGGTAAAAACAAAAGAGTTGTGGGCCAACCGAAACGGATATCGGTTGGCCCACAACTCTTTTTACGTCGTGACAGGTCTTATTCTAAAGCTTGGAGAAAGCTCACCCATGCGTAATGCAAAATGCATCCGGAATGCTATCGGAAGCCCTCATTTGATGACGCTCAGTACTCCGTCCGGGCCAATGGCAGGCAGGAAGTCGGGATTGCCGACCTGCATGTAATCGAGGCCGATGCTGCCGCAGAACTGCTTGGCGCTATGCGAAAGATCGGCCGAACACGTCCACCGGCCAGATATGGCCGTCGACCCTGATGGTGGGGGTGAAGAAGCTGTGGATGCCTTGCACTGTGGTGTAGAGTTCCTTGCGTTTCCAGTCGTAGTTCGTGGCTTTGGTGACGTAGTCCGCATACATACCGTTCATCGCAGCTTTGGCGACATCCGGCTGATGGCTTGGGCCGCGATCCGGTCGTTGCTGACATCCCTGTAATGATTCTCGTCCGGCTGGAATCCTCGCTCAAAGAGGGCCGACACAAATGCAGCAGTGTGCTCGGTGTCATGCTCCGAGACATAGGCCACAGCGCTGGCGGTACGTGTGGAATACTGCTTGCTCTGAGGGGTGTCCAGGAAATTGCCACATGGAATTCAAGGTTGATCTGCCGGGCGTTCTGCATACGCATCAGCGTGGGCTCGAGTTCATAAGTCAACTTGCCGCAGTATGGGCACAAAAAGTCCTCGTAGACTTCCACCGTCGGCGCCTTGGGGTTTGTACTGTGCCTTCGTATAGGCTCTCAGCCCACCCTGCTTGGTGGCGTTCGCCGGTTTGTTTGCCACTTGTTGCAATTGTTGGTATGGCTGTGCAAGAGCTTCGGGGGAGCTTTCGGCAGCGGCTGCCTTGTGGTTGTTCCACACTCTGATGCTCGTGATTATAACGATTGCCGCCACGATTATGACGGTGATGGACAGGATGATATTGCGTAATTTTCGTTCCCTTTTGTTGGTGTGGCTGTCCGTCGCCGCGTTCGCTATCGCGGTTGTTTCTGCCCCCTGAACCGGTTCGGTGTCGTCCTGCTCCTGTTGACTGACGCTGTCGTTGATATTCACTTCAAACTCTTCCCGTTGTTTGCGCGATGAAGATATAGCCATTGCAGAATTAATACCGTCACTGTATCTAGAACACATAAAAGCTTAGATGGTATTATTTTACTTCAAATGGATATCGTTTAACTAATATTCTGAAGATAGTGTTAAGAAATGCCGAAAAATGTCAATAATTAGATAAAATACTATAGATAAACTAAAAACTATAAATTAAATAGTATTTTCCTGATAAAATATTTCCTATAGTAATGAAAAGAAACCATATTTAAATCTCAGAAAAATAATAAGTAAAATAGCGATAGAGAAGAAGCAGGTTATTTCTTGGCCGGTGGTGTCTCCGTATCCTAGGCATTTTCATGGCATGCCGAACGCCTTTGCGGCCGAAGCCTTGATATTCCTATTTTCCGCTAGAGGTGTCCGCGCCGATTGACGGCAAGACGTTGGGATTGCCGATGTCCGTTGGGCGCAGTCCCAGATTTCCGCTGAACCGCTGAACGATTTTGCCGTCGTTGTCGGTGGTGTTGAGTTCCGACACACTCTCATTGATGCGGATTGTCGGAGGGTAAAATCCTCTGGTGCCATGCATGGAGGTAAACAGCTCTTTTCGTTTGCTGGTATAGACGGTCGCTTTGCTAATGAAGGTCGAGTATGGAGCTTTCACCGACGCCTCGGCGATGTCGCGGCTCACTCCTGCTTTGGTCGCTTGTCCCACGATTTGCTCGTCGGTGACATCCTTGTAGTGAATGGCATCCGGCTGGAAATCCTTTTCGAAGAGCGCGCCGACGAACGCCGTGACGTGGTCGGGGTCGTGTTGAGAAACGTAAGCCACCGCATTCGCGGCTCTGGTCGAATATTTGTTGGTGGAAGGAGTGTCGTACAGATTGACGATATGGAACTCAAGGTTGATCTGTCGGGCTGCCTGCAGTTTTTCGAGTGTCGGTGTAAGCGCGCGGGTCAGATCCCCGCAGTACGGGCAGAGGAAATCCTCGTAGACTTCCACTGTCGGCGCATCGGGATTACGTTCGTCTTGCCGGTAAGCAAGCAGCCCGCCCTCTTCGGTGGAGCTGGTCGGTTTGTCAATGACCCTTTGCAGCTGGTCGTAAGCCTGTTCTTGGGTCTGGGGGAGTGCCTGCTTTGACTTCTTGCCTTGATTGATACCGATGGAAAGACCGATGACCAGCACCAATACCATCACAATGAGCGTTGCGATGCCGCCGATAATCAGTTGGTTACGGCTTATGACGCCTCCGTGCTGCCCAATATGTGTTTTGTCGTTATGAACGCTTTCGGGAGGTGTTGAAGTCAGAAGAGGCGGGTTCTTTCGTCTTTTGGGAGTGTACGACCGGGAATGCTTGCCAACCTTACTCATTTCCTGATCACCCGATTCCCTTCGCAGTGTTCTTTTCGGACGTCGCCGAAATCCCGATTATGCCAATATGATGGATTTTATCTCTTTGTTGAGATAATCATGTGTTTGATCGATACATACCAACTGTCGAATCTGCCATCTATGGCGGTTGTGAACGTGATACAGAACAGAGGCGGCAACGAGTCCTAAATCCTTGAAGGTTCCGGGCAAGGCAAGTAACCGGGGGTTGCTGTCAGATAATTCCCGGAATATCGAGCTGGTGCGCGAATGTATGGATATCGTCAGGGGCATCAGACTTTCCGGGGTTCTTCGTTGGCGCCGATGGAAGGAAGGATCTTGTGGTTGCCGACGTCTTTTGATTTGATGCCTAGGCCGTGTTCGAAATCGGCGACAAGATCGTTGTAATTGATGCCGTCCAATGACCATATATGGTTATTGACGCGAATCAGAGGCGTACCGAAACCGCCTTGCGGATGCAGAGCATAGTCGCACAACTCAGGCCGGTGGAGAGTGGTATAGGTGTTTGCCTTATCCATATATTCTGTGTACGTGCCTTGCATTGCCTTGGTCGCTGTGGTTTTGTCGATGCCGGCTTTGACGGCCTGGCAGATGATCTGGTCGTCGCTTACCGGTTTGTAGGCGGTCTCGCTGGGCTGGAAGTCCTTCGCGAACAGTTCTGAGACGAAACCCATCAGGTGGTCGGGGTCGTTGTCGGCGATATAGGCCGCGGCGCTCGCGGTACGCGATGAATAATGATCGGACGACTGGCCGTCAAGGAACGTGACCGGATGTACTTCGATATTGATTTGGTGCGCCTTGTTCATTTTTTCCAGTGTGGAATCCAACGTGCGGTTGAGCTCGCCGCAGGAAGGACACATGAAGTCGAGATAGATTTCGATGGTTGGGGCCTTGGCGTTGAGATTGGCTTTCTTGCAGGCGTAAAGACCGGCCTTGTTCGTGGCATTGGTAGGCTTTTGCGCCACTGCCTGCAAATCGCGGTAGGCGGCGGAAGCGGGTTGGCTTTTGATTCGCACGGACTCGTTGTGCCAGGTCCATCCGGTCACGCCGATTACGGCCACCAACGCCACGACAATCAGCATCACCAGAGCGCCGACCAACGTCTGCTGTCGACGCTCCTTCGCGGCGATTGCTGCGGCTTTGGCATCGGCAGCGGCCTTGGATTCCCGCCTTTGCATGGCCTGCTTCGAAGAGATTCGATCTTGTGCCATTCGTGTCGTCGTGGAATGCGTCTTCCCGTGTTCGCGTGACATCTTGCTCGGCTTTCCGTGTTATCCGATTGCGCATTTTATCCGTCATGAATCACTGCGAATAAAATCGCTTCTTGGTGTAATTATACAAGTTCAATGAGAAGTCTTGTTTGCTGCCTCTTTCGATTGCATGCCATGTAGTTTGGACGTATTTTTCTCACGGTATTTAGACAAAAGCGGATAATATTTCATCCTATAGAACGATGGCAGAGCAGTTGCGAATCCGTATTCTTGGATATTCGTAAGGGGCGTCAAGCCGGGTATCGCCAGCGACCTTCAGGGGACCGGCAGGTTTGAGGCTTCAAAAGCAAGACAAAAGATAAAACAAGAAGATTGATATCCGAGACTGACAACCACGAGGGGAATGGCTGATTGAAAGAGAATATCAACGTCATGAACAACAACATGGATGCCATGGCCACCGGAACGGCGAATGTGCCGGTTTTACCGGCGAGACCCGTATCCGCACCGTCCGGTACCTCGACAGGTTTCCGACGCCATGTCATCACAGGACATGGCATGTACGATAGGGGAGCAACGACGAACACCACTGCCTCAGTGAACGGCGAAGCCGCGAGTGTGGCGACTGGCAAAGCCCCCAATGCTCGGTTGGCCAGGCTTGCGAAGGCTGTGCCGGGCAACACTGCCAAAACGATGGCAGATGTTTCTGGTGCGCCGATTGACAGGGCTGCCGATCTGCATCTTAAGACCGCGCCTTCCGGTTTCTGGGGCAAGATTCGTTCCGGCCGCCTGGGGCTGACGACCTTCGACATCAAGATGATCGGCGTGGTCTTGATGGTGGTCGATCACATTCACCAGATGTTCGCCTCACACGGTGCGCCGAACTGGCTCGATTGGTTCGGCAGGCCCGTGGCTACGCTGTTCTTCTTCGTCAGTGTCATCGGCTTCTCGCACACGCACAGCAAAAAGGCCTATATGGTGCGGCTTTACGTGTGTATGGTGCTGATGGCGGTGCTCGACGTCGTGTTGCAGCAGGTAGTCAACTATGACGGCGCACAGCTGGTCAACAACATCTTCCGCGATCTCTTCATCGGAACGGTTTTCATGGCTGCGGTCGATTGCTTCGAGGCCGCGTTCAAGAAGCGCGGAAACAAGGCCTCCGCAGGATTCGGCGCAGCGGTGCGTGGAGGCGACGAGCGTACCGGTTCGGCACATGGTGTCATCGATCGCAATGATGCTGCCTCGGCGGGCGCAAACAGATCCGATGCCAGTCAGAGCGCAATGCACGCTGGTCGACATACCGGCAGTGTTACCCGTGGTTTCCGCGTGAAAAAGACCATGGAAGGCGTGCTGCTGCTTGCCCTGCCGTTCCTGCTTTCGCTTGTTCTTTTGCCGTTCCTGGCTCAAGGTGACGGTCCGCAAAGCCCAGTGATGATCTGGGTGTTGCGCGTGCTGACTGTGGTCGACCCAGCGATTCTGTTGGCCGAAAACACCGTCATGGTGCTGCTCATCCCCGTGATGTATGCGCTACGCAACGCGAAGTACAGTGTGATCTGGCAGAGCCTGGCCATCGCCGTGGTCGCGGTGTGTTATGCCTTTGCCGGACAGACGCAGTGGATCATGATCTTTGCCGTCATCCCGATCCTGCTTTATAACGGCGTCAAGGGGAGAGGAGACAAGTACTTCTTCTACATCTTCTATCCCGCGCATATCGCCGCGTTGTATGTGCTCGCAAGTCTTGTCTGAGAAAACGCATGACCGGTTTGGGCTTATCGCCCCGAAATAATCAGATAGAAGACCAATCGGTTTCTGAGAGCCTGATTGATCGGCCTGTTTCATCCGGGCTGGCGATCACAGTATCAGAAATGGATATAAGAAAGGTTCCGTCACCATGTCATCCTTGCGACGGAACCTTTCTTATATGTACTGCGGTTAATGTCGGATCATGCGATTTACGCATTTCAAATTTGCACGATCAATCAGACGGCAAAATACCGAATAATCACAGATACTTCTCCTCTATCGCTATCGCCTTGCCGTCCGCTCCGATCGAAGGGGTGACCCCAGGATCGCCGACTTGCTCGTCCTGAAGCCCGATGGAGTGAATAAGCGTGGGCTTGATGTCCTGGAGCACATGCAGCTTACGATAGTTCCACATGGTGCCGTTGATGCAGATGGTCGGGGTCGAGAAGCGGAACTCGTCCTGCAGATGTACATACAGCTCTTTGCGTCTGGTCGTATATTTCGTCGCCTTTTCGACGTAGTCGTTGTAGGTGCCCTTCGTCGCGTTTTCGGCGACGTCTTTGCTGACCCCCGCCTTTAGGGCGCGTTTGATGATTTCCTGATCGCTGACCTTGCGATTGTTGTCTTTGTTCGGCTGGTAGTCCTTGTCGAAAAGCGCCGTCGAGAAATCGAGCAGCTTGTCCGGCTCGTGCGAGGCGACGTAGGCGAAAGCGCTTGCAGAACGGGTGGAGTAGTGGTTCATCGTCTTGGAATCAAGGAAATTGACGGGATGGATGTAGAGGTTGATCTGTCTGGCCTGTTGCATTTTCTGCAAAGTCTCGGAAAGGCTGTGCTCCACGTTCGCGCAGCCAGGGCAGAAGAAGTCGACATAAAGATCGATGCTGGGCGCTTTGGGGTTGTAATCGCTGGCCTTGAACGCGGGCAGACCTCCCTGCTTGGTCATTCCGACCGGTTTCTGGCTCAGCTCCTGCAGTTGCTGGTAGTTGCTTTCCTCGCCGTGTTTGTGGTCCCAGAAGGCGTAGCAGCCGGCGATGATGATAATGACTGCCAGAGCCGCTGCGACGATACTGCAGATGATGATGGCGCGACGCTGCCGAGCCTTATCGTGAGCCGTCAAGGTTTCCGCCCCCGCTGTCGCTTCTTTTTGGTTTGCCGACGCTTCGATGCCGCCGTTGGCGTTTGCCGTATTTGCGTCTGTTCGTTCAGGCTTCCGAATGTCATTGCCTTGGCTATTGCCTGCTACCATGTCGCATCTCCCCCTGACCGACGCACAGTGTGACGAAAGTCTCATTTCTTATCTCTTTGAGAGTTTACTAGTTTTCCTGCTCAAACACCAATGCCAACAGTGTTCAAGGAGCTATTTGTATATAATTATAATTAACCCGCAGTAATATATCAAACAATCAATGTAATTAGTTTCATTGAATATAAATAAATGTGTAGAAATCTTGTATCTATATAAAATGGAATGCCATACCGTGAAAAATCAAAGATTATGGATTCCGTTATGCATGATCTATATGTCAACCACAATTCAGAAACTCTGTCTGAAGAAACAGGTGAGACGATGCGAGATATTTCTGATTTTGCGTTTGGTCTAAAAATGGTTATAAAAAATACGCGCAAACCGGGAATTGGTACAGGAACAAAAGAGCTTGACGAAAAGAAATATGAAGGTAGATTTATATCATATTGAGCTATTTGTAAAAGGCAGTGAAATATTAACTAGTTTCAAGTCATATATAACAGGTTTTTAACTTTATTCAATTTGGGTAAGTGTCAGTTCATCTTAAAAAATGAGAATAATCCTTGAATTAAGTAACGAAGTTATATAATGCCAATATGGCGCAGCAAAATATGAAGGTTTATTACTGGTTGCAAGGGTTTCAGTCAGAGGATGGAGACCCTAAAAATAATGATGGCTCTTGGATGCAAATTTTAATTAATCGTATGCAAAATGATTTTGTGAGCACATCTTCAAGTTCCACGACTCTTGATAGTGAAACTGCAATGTCATTAGGTAGCAATGAAAATGTTTATTTTTATATAGAGTTTGCACACCCTAATTTTTCACAAGATTTAATAGCATTTAAGCCAGAAGTGCCAGAGACGGGTTTCCATAGCTACACTGTTTCGCCTTTTGACACAGGTGGAGTAGCTACCGGAAAAATAGTATTGTCTGATGGAACTAGTCCGAAAGAATTAATTCAAAATAATTCTTTTGGTAGTGAGTATAAACAAAAATTTGCGGATTGGGCTAACAATCGAGCTTTTGATTCTCCTGTCGTTGACTATATTGATGGGAAATGCCCTAAAGAAACATTTTGTCATTCGATTAGCCCAACCGATTCAACCGGCAAGCCCGTTGAATGTCGGAATTGGATATGGGAAGTTAGAATGAAAAAGAAAATACAGAGGATTAATACAGGTAAAGTTGCTTTGACTATTCAGAAGTTAAAGAAACGAATTTGTGATATTTGTATGGGAAAGCAGATGCGAAGGGTAACTATGTTCAATAAAGGTGAAGTTTCCCTTACCGTTGCAAAATTGTGGATAGATGAAGGAGATTTAGAAAAAATCAAGAGGTACATTAGGGAAACGTACAAAGATTCAGAAAAAACTAGAATAGCAGCGCTTTTTTCTCCTAAGGAAAATCCTGTTATCCATAAAATTTCAGGAGAACATACTTATACAGCAGCTAGAGATTGGTTGAAAAAAGAACAATTAAAGGTAGGTGCAACATGGTAAAGCAACTTGTTCCCCTAGGTTTTGTAGGACCATTTGACTCAAGAATTGGTGGAATTGGTGCCTATAGGCCTACTTTTGCTTATGGCTTAGATAGTTATGTAGCATTAAAAAATGATTGGTCCTTCAATAAAAAGGATAGCTATGCAACTCTTTCAGAAAGTGATAAAAAATATACCAATGCATTTTCTTCAAAGTTATCTCAACAGTTGCGTCTTTCAGAAAATGATCTCGTATGGGCTTGCTCTAAAGAGTTTTATGATTCTGTCACGCACTGTGTAGACAGAATCATAGAAGTTTTTGATATGACGCGTTGGATACCTTATATCAATGGTTCGTATATTTCGATTGGCAGTAGTTGGGAATATATTTCGTTCTCAAAAAAAATGTTTTCAATTGCGGCCAAAATTTTAAATAAAGGATTAGGCGAACAGAATGGCGTTGGTATCACAATAGACGATAAGTTGAATAATGCCTTCAGCGTTTTAGATCAGATACAACCGTGCAAAGATAATAAAATCGGTCGGCCAAGCGAAAATCAATATATCGAAAGAGGATTATTTTATTATAAAACAGAGGGTAGAGATTCTACAAATTATAGACTAGTAGCTTCTGATGCGGCCGATTTTTTTACGAAATTTGAAAATAAGAAAATTTTCGATTTGAGAGTTGATTTAGCTAAAAACGCTGTTTCAGAGATTGAAGATGCAGATGAATTAGAGCCTACATATTATTTACCAACTGATGATTATCAAAAAGATAATTTCCATGAAGTGCTGAATGTTTTCAGTGACTCTTATGACTTGCACCATAAATCAAAATTTCAGAACTCAGATAGTGAGTTATTGGATATACTAGTGTCAGATATTCACCATAGTCGTATTTTAGATGATTCAGGAGATTACTAATGAGTAAACAAACATCTGAAGCTGAAGAAATTCTCAGGAAAGAGCTATATGAAGAAGAGATAGCAAGTCCTGACTATCAGCAACTTCTAAGACAAGCACAAAAAAATTATCATTCTGAGGTTTTTAATTCTGGTGATCTTGTTGAATGGAAACCGAATATGAAGAACCTTCAGTATCCCGAATATGGGGCTCCTGTCATTGTTGTTAAGATGACGGAAAAAGAGAGTTTGGATTCCGAACTTGCACCAAGTGTAGTTGTAAGACGCTCGGATATGCAGATAGGTATCATCGAAAAAGGTAAATTTACAGTTTTAAAGGTGGATAGCGCAAGGTTTAAATTATTTGAAAATAAAGAAAACTTAGACTGAATGCTGATATTATATTACGGAGGTCTTATATGTCAGAAGAAAACAAGCCGGAACCGGAGAGCTTTAAGCTCGATCATACCAAGGTGAAGGCGCCGTATGTGCGCTTTATCGACACCGAGACGGGCGAGAAGGGCGACGTGATCTCCAATTACGACCTGCGCCTGGTGCAGCCCAACGAGAACGCCATCCCGACCGGAGGCCTGCACACCATCGAGCACACCATCGCGGTGTTGCTGCGCGAACGCATCCCGGGCTATATCGACTGCTCGCCGTTCGGCTGCCGCACCGGTTTCCACCTGCTGACCTGGGGCGAGCACAGCACCGAGGACGTGGCGAAGGCGCTCAAGGAATCGCTCGAGTTCATCGCCTACAAGGCGACTTGGGATGACGTGCCGGCCACGGACATCACGAGCTGCGGCAACTACCGCGACCACAGTCTTTTCACCGCCAAGGAGTGGTGCAAGAAGATTCTCGACGAGGGCATCAGCTCCGATCCCTATGTTCGCAAGGTGGTCTGATTTCAGGGACGTCGCGGCTTTAACAGGAGTCGTGATTATCTTCAATACGATAAGAGGCGCTGGCAAGGTATTTGCTGGCGTCTCCTGTTTTATCTGTAATAGCTGAATATCAATAAGCTGGAAAGCCCCCATGTTAGGCTTTCCTTCGGTATTTGTAATAGATGTAGGTGAGGTAGGTATTTCATGAGCGGGCAGCAGTCGGGCGAGCATATCCGGAAAGCGACGCAGGCGGATTTCGAAACGATTCAGCGCAACTTCGATCGAGCGCGCAAGCTCATGGCGCAAAACGGCAACCCGACGCAGTGGGGCACGATCTGGCCGCCGGCCGAACTTGTTCAGCAAGACATCGACGGCGGCAACGCCATGCTGTTGGTGGATAACGAAGGCGAGAACGGCTCGGAACGCATTCTCGCGCAATTCGCCATGTTTACCGGGCTTGAACCGACCTACGCCGAAATCGAGGGCAAGTGGCTTGACGACGACGATTATGCCACGATGCACCGTCTCGCTTCGTCCGGACTCAAACGTCACAGTGCCAAAACCTGCCTCGATTGGGCGGTCGAGACATACGGCAACGTGCGTTGCGACACCCACCCCGATAACAAGGCCATGCAGCATGTGTTCGAAGGTGATGGGTTCCAGCGCTGCGGGCTGATCCACGTCATGAACATCACCGACAAGCCCGACGTACGCATCGGCTACCAGCGTCACGAGCGCTGAGATAATCGCTCGATGATCTGAAATAAGGTACGGTAAACCTGTATCGTAAAATTCTGGTTGACTTATGCGTCGCGCGAACCGATAAATTTGTCGCTTATGTAGCTGTTTGGCCTTGACGATTGCGCTCGTCACCTCTGCGCGACACAATATTGGTTATGACATTGAACGCACTCGATCCATGGCCCTTCTCGTCTACTCTTGGAAAGGCGAACTACGCTGCAGCGTTGCGGCGTTACCCGGGGCAGGCCATCGTCGATCTCAAGGCGATGCGCGACAATATGCGGCACCTGGTCGAGGTCGTCGGAGGCCCGAAGTCCGGTACGGCCGTCATGGGTGTGGTGAAGGCCGACGGTTACGGGCACGGGCTCATTCCCTCTGCGTTGGCGGCGCTCGCGGGCGGTGCGACGTGGCTGGGAACCGCGCAGCCCCGCGAGGCGTTGCTCCTGCGCATGGCCGGCATCGATTCCAGCCGTTGCCGCATTCTTACGTGGATGTACAACGGGCGCAACGCACCGCTCATCGAACTCATCGCCAGCGATATTGACATTTCGGTAGGCTCGCTCGACGGCATCGACGCCGTGGCCGCCGCCGCCCGTAAGCTCGGGATACCCGCACATGTGCATGTCAAGGTCGACACCGGCTTCGGGCGCAACGGCTTCACCGCAGAGGGCTTCCAGGCGGCGCTTGACAAGCTTGTCCCGCTCGTCAAGGAAGGCGTGCTTGACATCGTGGGGCAGTGGAGCCACTTTTCCGTGGCCGACGCGCCCGACGTCCCCGAATTCGTGGAGGCGACCGATCAGCAACTCGAAAGCTTCAAGCAGTTCACCGCACGCATGGAGAAGGCCGGTATTCCACCGCGCATTCGCCATATCGCTAACACCGCAGCCACGCTTTCACGTCCGGAAACGCGTTTTGAATTGACCCGTCCCGGCATCGGGCTTTACGGCTACGAGGCCGATCCCGCAATGGGCACGCCATCGAAATACGGGCTGAAGCCGGCGATGACGCTGCAGGCGCAACTGGCCACCGTCAAGCGTGTCGAGGCCGGGCATGGGATTTCCTACGGTCGCACCTACATCACCGACGAAGAGACCAGCACGGCCATCGTGCCGCTGGGTTACGCTGACGGCATCCATCGTTCCTCATCCGGTTTCGACGAGTCCGGGGCCAAGCACACGAAGAAGCCCGGCGGGCCGGTGCGTGTGATGACTTCTGAGGGGCCGAAGCTGATGCGCGTCTCCGGGCGCGTGTGCATGGACCAGTTCATTCTCGATTTGCACGGCGATTCCGAGAAGCTCGGCGTGCATGAAGGCGACACCGTCGAACTCTTCGGGCCTGGGCGCGGCGAAAAGTATGTGGAACCGACAGCCGACGATTGGGCTCGCGCCGCCGACACCATCAGCTACGAGATCTTCACTTGTCTGCGCACCCGCATCCCGCGCCTTTACCTGCATGCGGCCGAAGTGCTTGAACCGCAGGATATGAGCAAACTCAGCCCCAAGACGTTGTTGTGACATTGGATGGTATTGCCATGGAGCCATTGTTGCTGTGATGTTGTAGACAATATTTACTAAACGCATGTCAGGCGGGCGTCGCAAAGCTGTGGCGCCCGTTTTTCGGATGTGGTTGATTCACGCATAAAGCCAATGAAGGCAAGGCGTGATGATTTGTTGGGGCATGTTTTATTCGCAAGGATGTGTTCAGATTGTTCCAAGGCTTGAAACGACGACACGAAACTGGCAAAGCTGGAATTGCATTTCTGTATCTTTAGTTATAGTCTTACTGACTATAAGTGAATAAAACATTCAATATAAATATTTTTATCATACTTAGATAATTGAGATAATTAAGAAGGTTAATCATGAGTGAAGAAGGGAAGGGTTCGTCGCTGAGTGTCGAGGAACAAGGTATCGACGTCATCGATGAATCGGAACGCAAAGGCAAGCCCTCGAGCCTGTTCTGGCCGTGGTTCGCGGCCAATATTTCGGTGCTGGCCATGTCGTACGGGGCCTGGGCGCTTGGTTTTGGGATTTCATTCTGGCAGGCGGCTCTCACCACCATCATTGGCGTTGTGGTCTCGTTTCTGCTGGTAGGCATCGTCTCGATCGCGGGCAAACGCGGCAACGCGCCGACCATGGTGATTACACGTGCCATCTTCGGCGTCAAAGGTGCGAAGGTGCCCGCAGCGATGTCGTGGATCGCCACGTTGGGTTGGGAAATTTCGCTGACCGTGACCGCGGTGCTGGCCATGGCCTCTACGCTGCAGAAGCTGGGAATGGGTTCCGGGCCCACAGCCAAGATCATCTCGGCGGTTGTGGTCGTTGGGCTCGTGGTGGTGGCCGGCATTTTCGGCTATGACCTCATCATGAAATGCCAGCAGGTCATCACCATCGTCACTGGAATCGTGACCGTTGGCTTCTTCTTCCTAGGCTGGGGCAGCATCGATTTCTCGAAGATCAGCAGCGCTCCATCCGGCGGTCTGCCGGCCATGCTTGGCTGCTGCCTGTTCGTCATGACCGGCTTCGGCTTGGGCTGGGTCAATGTGGCCGCCGACTATTCACGCTATTTGCCGCGCAATTCCTCCAACGGCGGCATCGTGGCATGGACCACGTTTGGTGCCTCGATTGCTAACGTTCTGCTGATTATGTATGGTCTACTGCTCGCGGTGTCCAACGGCTCGCTGTTGAAGCAGGTCGGGCTGGACCCGGTGGGAGCGATGGCCTCGATTCTGCCGACGTGGTATCTGGTACCGTTCACCTTGGTTGCTGTGCTCGGGCTGATGTCAGGGGCGATTATGGATAACTATTCCAACGGACTTGCCCTGCTTTCCTTCGGCATCAAGCTGCCGCGTACCGTCGCCGCCGGGCTCACCGCGGTGCTGACCGTAATCGGCGTCATCTACGTGACGTTCTTCTCAGAGACGTTCATCGGCCCGTTCCAAGGTTTTCTCATCACCCTTGGCGTGCCGATGGCCGTCTGGGCCGGCATGTTCGTGGCGGATGTGCTGATGCGCAAGCTTGATTACGATGGTGCCGATCTCTATAATCCCGAGGGTCGTTACGGTTCGTGGAACGTCAAAGCGTTGGTCATCCTCGCAGTAGGCACAGTGCTTGGCTGGGGGCTGGTCGTCAATTCGTCGGCAAGCTGGCTGAGCTGGCAGGGCTACCTGCTTGGTCTTTTCGGCGGCAAATCCGGCATTTGGGCACAGGCCAATCTTGGTGTCATCGTGGCGCTGGTGGTCGGCCTGCTCGGAACCCTTATTTTCCAGCGTGCAGACATCAAACGACAGGAAGGAATCGACTGATGATTGACAAGGATGAATGGCTGGTGGTCGTGGACCGCCAGAAGGTCTTCGCACAAAGCGACTGGTCGGATTGGGCATGCGCCAACGGCTCCTACTATGCCACGGACGAGCCTTTCGAACGCCTCGCAAAAGCCTATGGGGAGCATGTGGTCTATACCCGCTATATTGCTCCGGACGTGCCTCAGGACGCGTGGGTCGATTACTTTAAGGACTGGCCGCAGTTCCTGGTCCCGACGGACGATCCGATGTATGACTTCACCGATGAGACGGCCGAGTTGGCCAAAGGTCATCCCGTGGTCAGCAAAACGACGTTCGGCAAATGGGGCGATGAGTTAAAGCAGGCCGTGCGAGGAGCCAAGAAAATTGCGGTGTGCGGGGTGGCGACCGACTGCTGTGTGCTTCAGACCGCTTTGGCCGCAGCCGATGACGGTGTCGCGGTTCGGCTGGTCGAGGACGCGTGCGCGGGCAGTACGCTCGAAAACCAAAAGTTGGCCATCGAGACGATGAAGCTGTTCACGCCGCTGATCACCGTGACCGATACCAAGAAATTGCTTGACTGACTATTATCGGCTTTTGCTGTTGGAAGCGGCAGGATACGAATTTTTGGGATGTCATAAAAGATAAAAGATATCGTTTCCTGATTTCGCTTCATACGTCTCCATCAATAAAGAAAGTCGTCTGCCACATCAAAATGACAGGCGGCTTTTTGTTGCCGTGTGATGCGTGGCATGATCTTGCGGTTTATATTGGGCACGCGAGTGATGTGGGCTATCATCGGAAATATAGTGTCAGGTTCGATCGGCGGTGTCCGCGGACTGGCGCAATGGCTTGGTTTGATGGAGCGAGGTACGTGATGGAAACTGCCGATGGCGAAGAAGTGCTGGAAGATGAGGGCTACGATGCCTTCGACGAGGAACGCTGGGCCCCCGAGCCGCCGAAATCCCAGTCCCGCACCGCCTTCCAGCGTGACCGTGCGCGTCTCATCCATTCCTCGGCCCTGCGTCGCCTTGGTGCGAAAAGCCAGATTTTGGTGGCCGGAACCGATGATTTTGCCCGTACACGTTTGACGCACACGCTTGAAGTCGCGCAGATTGGCCGTCAGATCGGCTCGATGCTCGGCTGCGACCCGGACGTGGTTGATTGCGCCTGCCTGGCCCATGATCTTGGTCACCCACCCTTCGGACACAACGGTGAGCGGGTGTTGGCTGACATCGCCTCGGGTATCGGCGGTTTCGAAGGCAACGCCCAGACCCTGCGGTTGCTCACGCGGCTGGAGCCGAAAGTTTTTCATGCCGATGGACGTTCCGCTGGCGTTAACCTCACCCGTGCCTCCCTTGATGCGGCGGTGAAATATCCTTGGACGCTGGCCGAAGCTGCACAGCATCCCAAGGGGGAACGGAGCCTCAAATTCTGCGTCTACCCCGATGACGTAGACGTGTTCAACTGGCTCAAGACAGGTGCGCCGAAAGACGCCAAACCGATGGAATGCCAGGTCATGGACCTTTCCGACGACATCGCCTACAGCGTCCACGATGTGGAGGACGCCATCGCCACCGGTGCTCTCAAGCCGTTGGCTTTGGCTGATTCCCGGGTGCTTGACGGCATCGTGGAAGTCACTCGCGAATGGTACGGGCAGCAATGGGACCCGGATGAGCTGCTCGAAGCCTTGCATCGCCTGAAGAGACGGCATATGTTCCCCACGCATTTCAACGGATCACGGCAGGCGCTGGCGCAGTTGAAGAACATCACCAGCTCGCTGATCGGCCGGTTCGCCGGTTCCGTAGAACAAGCGACGCGCGAGAAATATGGTCAAGGCCCGCTTACGCGATACAGCGCCAACGTCGTCATCCCCGACCAGACCAACTACGAGATTGTTGCGCTCAAGGGCATCGCGGTCTACTTCGTCATGGCACCGCGCGAACGCGAGCCGTTGCACGAGCAAGAACAGCAGATTGTCGCCGATCTGGTCGACGTACTGATGGCCGATTCGCCCCGTCCCTCCGACGCGCTGGAAACGGTGTTCCTGGAGGACTGGAACGAGTCCACCAACGACGACGAACGTCTGCGCGTCGCCATCGATCAGGTCGCCAGTCTTACCGACGGATCTGCGATGACCTTGCATTCCTTGATTTGCTGAACTTCGGATAGCGTATCCTTTGGGGGAAGCCCGATCCGGGTCATTGACAGTCCCGGTAATGGTTGAATCGTGCTTCTGCGTCTCAAGGAGAATCAGGAAACCTTGATTTTTGGTTTTGTTCATCCGTCTTGATTGCCCTCATGCATGGCGCGCGGTAAGGTGAACAATTATGGCTGGAATGATTCTCAAAGCGGATGTGGAAAAGGTGCGTGCCACTGCGGACCTCTACGACATTGTCTCGTCGACGGTGACGCTCAAAGCTGCGGGCACCGGTACCTTTATGGGATTGTGCCCCTTCCATGACGAGAAAACCCCCAGCTTCAGCGTGCGTCCTTCGCTGGGTGTGTGGCATTGCTTCGGCTGCGGGCTCGGCGGTGACGTTTTCGCTTACGTCGAGCATCGTGAGAACATTGATTTCCGCGAGGCCGTGGAACTTCTGGCCGACAAGTACCATATCGAATTGCATTACGAGAAAAGCGACGGCGGCAAGGAAGAACACCGCGGATCAAAACGAGCCCGCCTGCTTGAAGCCAACGAAGAAGCGCAGCGTTTCTTCGTCTCCCGGATCATGACACCCGAGGCGCTCGCGGCACGAAAACTCCTTGGTGGCCGCAACTTCAGCCAGGCCGATTGCCAGCGTTTCGGGTGCGGCTACGCTCCGCAAGGTTGGGACAACCTCGTCCGTCACCTGGCGGGCAAAGGCTTCACGCAGCAGGAGATGCTGGACGCCGGTCTCGCGCGTCAGGGGCAGCGCGGCATCTACGACTATTTCCGCGGACGGGCCACATGGCCGATCCGCGACTCAACGGGACGTACACTCGGTTTCGGGGCCCGCAAGCTTTACGATGACGACAACATCAACGCCAAATACATCAACACCCCCGATACCCAGCTTTACCGCAAGACACAGGTGCTATACGGTATCGACCTGGCCAAATCCAGCATCGTGCGTAAGCGCCAGGCCGTGATTGTTGAGGGCTATACGGATGTAATGGCCTGCCATCTGGCCGGTATCGACACTGCCGTTGCCACCTGCGGCACCGCATTCGGAGAGGACCATGCCAAAATCATCCGTCGTCTCATTTCCGACGATTCCTTGGGCGCCGTCCAGCTGGTCGGCCCCTTGAAGGTCGAGGGTCAATCTCTGAGCTCGCGTATCGTCTTCACCTTTGACGGCGACGCGGCGGGGCAGAAGGCCGCCATCCATGCCTTCGGATTGGATTCCGCGTTCCTTTCTCAGACCTTCGTAGCCGTAGCCGACAACAATCTCGACCCCTGCGACCTGCGCATCCAGCAGGGCAACGAGGCGGTTCGCTCACTGATTGACCACGCGAGGCCGCTTTACGATTTCGTCATCGACACCGCCATCAACCGGTTCGATACGTCCTATACCACGGGCCAGATGGGTGCGGTAAAGGCCGTCGCACCGCTGATCGCGCAGATTCGTGACCGTTCCCTGCTCGATATCTACACCCGCAAGGCGACCCGTCGTATCGGCGTGGACCTTGACATCATGCGGCGTGAGGTCAACAATGCGCGTCGAGCGTTGCATGTGCGCGACGACGATGCCTACGCGTCCAAACGTCATGGCGGCAACGGCTTCGAGAACCGCGGCCGCAACGATGAGAACGCTTATGCCAATCCAGCTGCACGCAAGGCCTTGCAACACCATGATGCCGCCGATCAGGCCTATTTCCGCGTCGACGATGCCGTGTTCATCTGCGAGCAGCAGTTCATGGCCGTGCTCATTCAGGTGCCCCGCGCCATTGATTTCAATTCATTCGCGCAACTCACCCTCGCCGATTTCATGACCCCGGTTTTTCGCACGTTGTTCCAGGCGATTGCTGCGGCGGGTGGTTTGCCGGATAGCAGTACCCCACAGGGGCTGTGGATGCACAATCTCACCAAGGCAGGCGGCCCAATGCTCGAGCAGGTCATCAACGAGCTGGCTGTCATGCCGTTGCCTTTGCCGGGCGGGGATGACCAGAACGGCAGTGCCAACGATGCGAATGTCGGGGGAGCGGGAACCAACGGTGCCGATATGCCCAACCCAGCAGCTGCCCAGCTTCGTGCACCAACCCCGGAAGAGCAGCGCTATGCCGCGGAACTGACCGCACGGCTTCTCGATGTCGGTTACATGCGACGTATCGGTGCCGCAAAGCGCAAAATGGCGCAGATACCCGATGGTGAGGAGAAAATCAGGATTTTGGGAGAGATCACCAATATGGAGGCCGCCAGAAAGGATTTGCAGGCGCAGGTCTACGGCAATGCCGTTGCCTGAATGCTGTATTGTCCGCAACACGGCAAGCTAATGTAAATTTTTACAACTTTTTTGACAATTTTGGTCGCTTTTATCCACCTCAAAAAGACCAATGAAATCTAGGAATTTTCCCTCTATTTTTTGTCCTACAAATAAAAATGGTCGCTGGAAGCCCGGTTTTTCGTACTTTTCCACTCCCGAGTACCCATACAATAAGAAGTGAGAGAACGAATGCACACGTTGTTTGTGAGGTCAGATTCTTGCCAAAGTGTGTTTTCGTTGACCGTTGCATCGGCCTTGTGATGGATGGGAAACTGGATGATCGAGATGTTTGGCGGTAGCGGGCGAAAATGTCGCCTTACGATTGGACTGCATCGATGAGATGCGATCATAATATCGACTATTCTTCGTTGAACCCTTGGTTGGTGTATTGATGCGCAAGTGGATTGTCAAGGAACTGAAAAACGACACCATTTTGGTGGTGGCGACGATACTCGCCATCATTTCGTGTTTCATCGTTCCCCCGGACCGTCAGTACCTCGGCTATATCCACATGAACACCATTTCACAGTTGGTCTGCCTCATGCTGGTGGTCTGCGGCTTCCAGCGCATCGGCGTTTTCCATATCATCGGCACCAAGCTGCTTGAGCACGTGCACACCGAAAGTGCTTTGGTGATAGCGCTCGTCTCCTTGACGTTCTTCTCCGCGGCTTTCATCACCAACGATGTTTCCCTGGTTACCTTCATCCCGTTTGCGATTTCCGTGCTGGTCATGGCGAAAATGGAAGACAAGGCCATTCTGGTGACTACGATGATGACCATCGGGGCCAATACCGGCAGTATGCTGACGCCAGTCGGCAACGCCCATAATCTTTACCTCAAATCAGTCTCCAAAATGTCGACCTCGGAGTTTCTCACGGTAATGGGGCCGTTCTCCCTTGCCTCGGCGATTATGCTGCTTGCAGTCATTCTCATCGTGTTTCGCCGTCGTGATAGCCAGGCCGATTTCGTAGGACTCGGACACAAGGGCATCGAGCAATCTATTATTGCGCCACAAGGGGATCGGCAACCGGACGAGATCCGCGTACTCGATTACGGAGCAGGATACGGCGGTTGGCGGGCAGTTGTCTATGTCGTTCTGTTCCTCGTCTGTATTTTTACCGTCGGTGGTTCCGTTCCGCTGTGGCTGATGTGTGTGCTGGTATTCGGTGCGTTCCTGATCTGCGACCGCCGAGCGTTCCTTAAGGTCGACTGGAGTCTGCCGCTGACCTTCGTCATGTTCTTCATTTTCATCGGCAACATGCGCCGCGTGCCGGAATTTTCGAATTTCGTGGCCTCGATCGTGGGTCAGCACCCGATGGAAGTTGCCGTCGCCTCCAGCCAGCTGATCAGCAACGTGCCCACTTCGATTCTGCTTTCCGGCTTCTGCAGCCAGTGGCGTGAGCTGATTATCGGTACGAACCTTGGCGGCCTGGGTACGTTGATCGCCTCGATGGCCTCGCTGATTTCCTATCAGCAGATCGCCCGCAAATACCCAGATAAGAAAGGACGTTATCTTCTGGTTTATACTGCGGTCAACGTTTTGTTCTTGGCGGTGCTGCTCGGGTTGGCACTCATCATCAACTGATTCAATACACGAGTAAATTGAGTATATCGGTCTGTATTACTTATTGCCGACAAAATAATTAATCGATTAATGCCGGTGAGAAGGATTCGGATTTAAGCGAGAGAGTATCTGGTGGCCCGCGAACGTCCGACTTGCTTCAATTTGCCTTCACTGACGAGTTTTTTCAATACGTAAGAAGTCTCGCCTTTATTGGTACCGAGGCCAGTTTGAATTTGTTTTCGGCTTAGTGCTGTCCCACGTTGTGCGATGAGCGCCATGGTCATTTCGTCAACGGATTCAATCTTGAATTGTCGCGACTTCGTGTCGGCTGGTTTCGATTTATCATGGCTCTGAGCGGTATACGGAGTGCGGTTAGCCGGTGAATTCTTAGAAGCGCCATTGTATGACTGCCACGATTTTTCGCTGGCAAAAATCAAAGAAGGTAACGAAGTTGCGCTGAGCACACGGCTACCAGTAAGAGCTTCGGCAGGAATGGTAGTGAAAAGGTGACCGCCTAACGGGAATGTGTAGCGTTTGGCTTTGCCGGAGCCTTCGTCGGAATTGTCGTGGTTGTTTGTCGGATCGTTCGATTCCTTGGCATTGTCACCAGCTAAGTGAGGCTCGGGCCATGCTGAATCGAGTACGGGCTTCGGCAGAATCATCGCCACTGAACCCGGGCCTACGCGAAGCTGCGGGCTGGCAAGGCTTTCGGAATACGAGTCAAGAATGCGTTGTACACCGGTTCCGCAGTTTTCGCTTAAGTGCAGTGCCTCGAACGTGTCGGCAAGCCATGGGTTGCGCGATTCGCTGACACCGTTCAAGAGATCGTTGACTTCGAATCCGTCCACTAGACCGCCAGGGGAGACGATTTCGATGCTGGAATCAAAGAGACTAATCAGAATGGGGCCGTTCTTGTCGTAATCACGGTGCAGAACGGCGTTGACCAACGATTCGCGTAGCGCGGCTTCCGGCCAAGTGTTCTTAGTATTGTGTCGGTTAAGGAACATCATCGTGGCATCAATCTGGCTGAAAACGGAACCAGAAATATTTTGCCGTTCGGTCAGGTTCGCTTTGGTGTCGCCGTCGAAGACCGCACATTTAACGCGGTACGGGCATTGGTCGGAAAGCAAGAGCGCTGTGTTGACAAACTGTTTTTCAGCATCGAAAAGGTGCAGTTTCGTAAGGTTTTTATCGGACCATTCAAGCCCAGCTGAAGTGAATGCCGGTTTTGCGTATTCAAAGGTCAGATTCTGGTTCGAACTCAAACGCTGGTCAAAAGGCAACGCAGCAGAAAACGCCTCGGCAACTTG
Source organism: Bifidobacterium sp. ESL0784 (assembly GCF_029433295.1). Taxonomy (GTDB): domain Bacteria; phylum Actinomycetota; class Actinomycetes; order Actinomycetales; family Bifidobacteriaceae; genus Bifidobacterium. The sequence goes on along the minus strand of NZ_JAQTHV010000003.1, from coordinate 263,792 downwards.
CCGAGTCTCGTCGTTATCAGCGGTCTGGGGCGTTTCCTTGTCCGAATCCATGACTCGAGTTTATCGTCACTTTGCGACACGCCAGAGTCGACTCTTCCCTATGATTTTAGCCCTATTGTGACGTATCTGATTGTCGAAAATCCAGTACGAATACAATTCGTCTTTACCTTCTGCCAAGGGCAAAGACGAATGATTGATTCAATGGAATTATTTGAATATGCTGATCAGGCTTCCTGCAATTGTTTGTGGTAGATACTTTCCAGTCCATCGCGGAGAACTGCAGAGTAACTGACATTATGTTTGTCGGCGTATGTCCCAAGCCATGCCGGAATGGTTACATTGCGGCGAACTGCCTTGCTGCCGTATTTTTCGGCATAGGCATCCATGTCAAGAGCGACAAGGCTTACGAGACCATCCGGTTCATCGGGATGGATGTGATGTCTTCTAGACGGCTTGTCTTAGGGGATGGTTTCCCGTCTTCGAGTTCGTCGAGCACCCAGCCGCTGGCGGCGTCTTCTGCCATGAGCATGGCTTCAGCAAGTGAATCGCCTTCAGTTACGCAACCGGGGAGATCGGGAACCTCAACGGTATAGCCGCTGCCCTTTTCCATCGGATATAGAATTATGGGATAAACGAGTTTCGTTTTGCTCTCTTCTCATGAATAGAAGCTTGTTGCCAAATGCTTTTGACGGTTCTGGGATCAAGGTCACCTCTGTGGCAGGGGTGTGACCTTTCCTTTTTTAAAAAGGTGGACGTAATTGCGATGGCTGCCGTTTTGCGATTTTATACGCCAGCCGTCGGCTAGTAACCGTTTCTCGATCTCTTAGAATCTCATACTTAACGAAACGTATAACACGTATTGTATGTCAAATCTTGATATCTCAAGGTTTTCGCCTTGAAAAGATGTGAAATCTACATTTCGGTTATTTTCTGTCATTCTTCTCATTTTGAAGGATTCAGGGAAAGCAGTGACTTTCGGCACGGGGCATGGTCTCTTGGAATGTGTGACGATGGAAATATGGAGACTCAACAGATCGTATTAGATCCCAAGATTACCGATATTTTCCAGCAGCAGGCAAGGCCGGAACCGAGCGTGATAGCTGTAGGTTTGTCGAAAGTCGTTTCGCCTCGCAAAGGCGACTCGGTCACGATTCTCAGTGATGTCGATTTCTGCGCCTATCCCGGCCAGATCACTGCGATCGTTGGTCCCTCCGGATCGGGCAAGTCGACGTTGCTTTACTGTCTTGCCGGTCTTGAAACGTTTACAGACGGGTCTGTCTCGTTGCTCGGTACGCCAATCAAAGGTATGAAACCGACGAAACTGACCAAATTCAGGCGTAACCATCTGGGCTTCGTCTTCCAGTCATACAATCTTGTGGCCAGCATGAGCGTCGAGGAGAACATCGCCCTGCCATTCACGTTGCGCGGCGCCCGTTTCCCGCGCAAACAGGCTGAAAGCATGCTGGACTATTTCGGACTGCTCAAGCAGCGCAAGACCAATGTGACTGAGCTTTCGGGCGGCGAGCAGCAGCGTGTGGCGTTGGCCCGTGTACTGCTGGCGAGTCCGGACATCATTTTCGCCGACGAACCGACGGGCGCGCTGGATCAGGAAAACGGCAGAAAGGTCATGGGAATCCTGCGTGATATCGCTCAGAACCCCGAGAAAACCGTCGTTTTGGTGACCCATAGTGCTGAGGTCGCTGAGAAATGCGACAGGGTCGTCGAGGTCCGCGACGGCAGGATTTCGCAAGCTTCGGCCCAAAACGAGGTGACGGTATGAAAGGCGCATTGAAAGACCTCAAAGCCGCTCCGATGGTCTGGGGTGCGGTCGGGCTGGTGCTGGTCGTCGGTCAGACCATGCTCTCGCTGTTCATGGCGCTTTGGGAATCGCTGAAACGTGCCTGTACTGGTTCGTGTGTGGGTACGAGCGGCGACCAGTCATTCGTAATGACTATGCCGTTGTTCTTTCTGATTGTTATGTTCGCCTTCGTCGTGCTGTGGACGGTGTCTTCGGCGCTTGCCCAGCGTCGTCGCCAGCTTGCGTTGCTGGTCTTGCAGGGTGCCACGCCGATTCAGCTGCTCATGCGCACGATTGTGGTGGTGGCAGTGTTGTTTGTGGTGGCAAATGTGGCGGCGTTCGTCATTGTGCCGCTGGTTGCCCAGGGATTCTATCGTTTTTATATGCCGATTGCGATTGATGTGGGTTCATTCCCGCCGTATGTGGGTTCTGGGGTTTATCCTGCTTTGATGAGGGGTGCGATTTTCGGCGGTGCTACAGTGTTGGTCGGTACGATATTTACCATGCGTTCAATCGCCCGAATCAGCCCAATAGAGGCATTGCGACAATCACAGAATCCTCCGCGCCGTATCGGTGTCAAACGCATGGTGATGGTCATAGTGCTGTTTTTGGCGGCTCTGGTGGTTCTGAGTATTTCGGGGCTGGCGCTGAAACCCGTGAGTCAGGCGACGATTATGGCAGGCAAGGCGTTCACTGATTCGACAAGCGCCTTGTTGATATGGACTGCGATGTTGGGCATGTTCCTGTTGGTTTTTGCGTTGGCTTTGGCGGCACCGTTAATATTGGGCCGGTTCGCTTCGTGGTGGACCTCGATTCCCATACCTTCGGCGACTTGGAAACTCGCCGGTCAGCAGTCGAGCGGCCGTATCAATCGGCAGCGAGGCACGGTGATGCCGTTGGTGATCGGGTTGACGATGACCATGACGTTTTCCAGTATTTTGGCCACATTCACCACGACCATGAATTACATCGCACCGGGTGTCAAAGGGTATAAGTCCGCAAGTCTCGAACGGATCCTTGCCGTTCTGGCACCGGCCATCATCGTGGCGTTGGCAGGAGTAGTGGCAGGGTTATGCATTTCCGCCGGTGCCCGAAAAGTCGATGCCGCACTGACATACGTCGCCGGTGCCGATATCGGCCAGCTGACGGTGCTTTCGTTTTTGGACGGTGCCATCATGTCTGCAACCTCGGTGTTGCTGGCGTTCATCGTCACGAATGTTGCGTTGCTTTCCATTGATTTCGGATTGCTGAAATTGGTGGGTCATTGCGTGCCGAATCTGGAACTGCTCGGTTGGCTTGCCATTCTCGTCATTGCGGTTATCGTCGGTGCCATCGCCACTGGGATTCAGGGCTTGACAACTAGGTACCAGGATTCCATGCGTATCATCGCCTCGGCAATCGGAGAATGATGCTATTGGTGAGTGGTGCCGTGTTGACTGTTTCAGTGTCCAACCGATTTATCGGCTGCGTCAGTGCGGTTCCGATTATTCTTATTCATCCAACTTTCCACTGACAGTATGTGAATCCTTGGATCGTCCTGTTAGTTTCACCTGTCCAATTCTCCATCGGTACTAGATGGAACGTCGGGGCGTTTCACTGATTTCACTAATGCTGCTAATCCAACGTCCCGTTGAGCAGGGCAGTTAGCTCGGTCCGATTGCGCACGTCAAGGGACGAGAAGATGCGGCTAACGTGGTTCTTGACCGTACCGGTGGATAGACATAGTTTGTTGGCGATTTCGGTGTTGGTCATGCCTTGCGCGACGAAAGTGGCGATTTGCTGGTCGCGAGGTGTCAGGGACGAGGTTGTTACGTCGTTGATGTTGTTGGCGTTGTTCGATTGCGTGATAAGGCGTATGACGTGCGCTGTGGCGCTGGAACCGATGACCTTCCCGCCTGCAGCCGCGGTATGGATGGCCTTGTTGAGTTCAGCGGTGGAAACATCCTTGAGCAGATAGCCCACTGCGCCGGCCTTCATCGAATCGACGAGGTTATCGTCTTCGTCGAATGCGGTGAGCAGAATGCATTTGATATTGGGATGATTGGCGTGCAAGTTCGCGATGAGTTCCGTTCCATTCATTTGTGGCATGCGCGCGTCAATCAACGCCACATCGATGGCATCGAGCACGGCATCGCCTAACGCGAACACCACCTCGGCACTCGATTCCTGTGCGACCAAGTCGACATCGGGCATGAAAGAGACGAGCTCGGCCAGCCCGGTCAGGATGAGCTCCTGGTCGTCCACGATCAGGAGGCGAATCTTCCTTTTGGTTTTGTCGATTTTCGAAGTGTCCGTCATTGCTTTTCCGTCATTTCTGCATTGGTCGCCAGCGGAATCGTCAAGGTTATACTGGCACCGCCCAGCTTCCGTGATTCGCCGATGGTGAGCGTTCCACCGGCCTGCTGTGCACGTTTGCGAAGTGCCGCAAGACCGAAGCCGTGATCGATATCACCGGTGTCGATACCAGGACCGTCATCATCGATGGTCAGTGTCAATGATTTTCCGCTGACAACGATGGTCAGACGAACGTTGGTGGCGTGGGCGTGACGGACAGCGTTCGTCAATATCTCCTGCAAAGCGCGGAATACCAAGGTTTGTTCGTCCGCTTCGAGTAGGCTTACATCGCCGATGATGTCGGTGTGCATGTCGAGACCGGCATCGCCGAAGGAACGCGCCATTGCATCGATGGATTCGTTGGTGAGTTTCTGCCCGAACGAAGCCGGATCAAGCGCCCGTGCCATCTGCCGGACTTCCGACAAGGTTCCTTTGGCGATATCGTCGGCTCTGGTAACGGGTTTGTTGATCGATTCCCGTTCGAGGTCGGTTATGTTTTCTGTTGCGGCGGTGGCATTGAGCGCCGATTCATGGGCATAATGCATGGCAGTGAGCTGTTGACCGATGGAATCGTGCATTTCGCTGGCCATCCGTGCCCGTTCGCGCGAAAGGGTCAGCGACTCGATCTGCTGTATATTGTCCCGAAGTTGTTCGTTCGCCTGTTGCAGTTTCTCCGATTGCACGGTGTAGACCATGAAGAGGATGCCGGCGAACAGTATGTAGTTTGATGTGGCGATGAAATCAGGAATATGCAGGCTTTGCAGATCATTGAGTATCGGCGAGAGCACCCACATCGTAATCGCGGAAAGCACGATGGTGATGTATCCGAATGCCGCATTGAACAGTATCGACGTTTCGGCTATGACGATGTAGGTAAGCAGTTGTCCACCGTGGCGCAGATACGGCGCCGACCAGATGCAGGCCGCTATCAGAATCAGCGCGGCTGCACGTTGCCAGAACAGTTTTGGCGCTTTGATCATGGCGATGTATAGCAGCGCAATAAGTACCGGTTGCAGAACCATAAGCACGAAGTGGCCCACATATGCCGAGTCAGGAAGCAGAAAAACGAATCCCAAAGCGAATATCAGTGCCGAATATTTTGGAAAACGGCGTTTGTGCGCCTGCCAGTCGATGCTTATTTTCGGTGATTTCATCATTGAGGTGTCTTTGTCGTATCGTTCGATTCCTTCGGCGTGGGATTGCAATCTCGTCTCCGAATCAAGTGACCCCGGCGAGATTCGAACTCGCGACCTACAGATTAGAAGTCAGTTGCTCTATCCAACTGAGCTACGGGGCCGAACAACAATCCTTTATTGTATCAGCACGTCTGACGCAAGAATGGCAGGAACGTCGTCGAAATCAGCTTTGATGACGTTCCTGCCATTCATACGGTTAGCCAAACAACGAACCGTTTCTGGGATTTAGTAGACGGAGGCTACTTCGGTAGCGGTACGCAGTGCGATCGCCACATCTTCGGGCGTCACCTCGAAGGGCATGTTGGACATCGTGTCGTCCTTGCTGCAAGCGAGTTCGCCGACTTTCAAGAGATCCTCATCGGTCGCGTCCTCGACACCAATCTGGGCGAGGGTGGTGGGCAGGCCTACCTTGCGGAAGAAGCCGTAGGCCTCACGCAGATCCGCTTCGGGGCGGTCTTCGAGCACGAACTGGGTCAGTGTGCCGTAGGCCACCTTCTCGCCGTGCAGATACTTGTGCGTGCCGGGAAGCACGGTGAGCGCGTCATGGATGGCGTGTGCGGCGGCAAGGCCGCTGGATTCGAAGCCGAGGCCGCTTAAGAGGGTGTTGGCTTCGATCACGTTCTCGACCGCCGGACTGCACAGGCCTTGGCGCACAGCGGCGACGGCCTTGGGGCCATCGGCGATGAGCAGGTCGTGGCAGAGCTTGGCCAGCGCGATGGCCGCGTTGGTGGAATGGCCACCGGTCATGGTGATCGCGTTCGATTGCTTGCAGGCCAATGCCTCGAAATAGGTCGCATAGGCGTCGCCGAGGCCCGAGATCAAGAAGCGCACCGGGGCCTTCGAGATGATGGTGGTGTCCATGATGACCATGTCCGGGTTCTTGGGCAGAGGCAGATAGTGGTCGAATTCGCCGCTATCGGTGTAGACCACGGACAGACGTGAGCACGGAGCATCCGAAGAAGCCGCGGTCGGGGAGATGATCACCGGCCGCTTGCCGAAGTGCGCGACGGCCTTCGAGGTGTCGAGCGTCTTGCCGCCGCCGATGCCAATGACCGCATCGTTTTCGCCAAGTGCTGCGACGTGCTTGTTGATTTCGTTGTCGGAGCATTCGCCGCCGAATACGACGAGCTGGTAAGGTGTGCCGCTCTTATCGAAGCTGGAGACGATCTGGTCGTGATAGGTCTTCTCGATGAACGGATCGACGATGATGTAGGCGCCTTTGCTGCCCAGGGTGCGGTACTGATCCGCGAGTCCGTTGATGGCGTTGGGTTCCTGGATATAGCTTCCGGGTGAGCACAGAATTTTCTTCAAAATGTCCTCCTTTGACAATAATGAATAAAACGTGATGTAGGTCACATAATTTCCATTATATGGGATATAGACATAGCGCATGCCGATATTTTGTGAGCGTTAACAATTCCTTGGTTACCGTATTTCTATTGGGAATATTGGCAGGACAAGCCTTTGGGATATGGTGGAATCATCGAAAGTCGAATATCGCCGATTGCTTATTAATGGTCACGAAACGTTTAAGGCGATGGTGATTGCGAGGAATAGGATTTTATATGGCAACGAAACTCAACAAACGACAGGTCAAGCAGCTGAAGGCTTTGGCAAGCAAGATTTCGCCGATGCTGTGGATTGGCAGGAACGGGGTCACCGATGCCGCCGTGAAGCAGGCTTCGGAGATGCTTGAATCGCACGAGTTGTTCAAAGGTGTGGTGCAGGACGGCTGCCCGATCGATGAACAGGAGGTCGGGGAGACCCTTGCCGGCCAGATCGGCGCGCAGCTGGTGCAGGTCATCGGCCATCGTTTCGTCCTCTATCGGCCTTCGAAGAAGCCTGGAATCACGAAGATCGAGCTCGTTCATTAGGTATTCGGGTATGTCGCTTTCCCGGGGCCGCGACGGCTTGGTGTGTTACGTATTATAGTGTTTGAATAGCGCGCAATGACGAATGTAGTGTATTGATGTGTCAATGTTGTGCAGGTGCAGCACGGAAGCGTTTTGCTGGTGCAATGACTCTTCCGTGCTGTGTTTGATGGGTTGCAATAAAAGCGGAATGTTGGAATTCCAACGAAGTCGACGAAGACATCGTGCAAGGGAGCAGCATTGAAGAATAAATTGTTCGGTAAGACTGTTCAGTGCTGCGTTGCGGTGGTTGAAGGCGAAGTGCGAGAGATGCACGTATCGAAGTACATAATATCGGCGATTGCCCAAGGTGACGACACGGAAACTCTACGCTATATATTGCTTTGAGCCGGCCCGATTTTCTCGCAACCGTCGCGTAAAGTGGGAGCCGGCTCTGGTTTCCCAACGATACTTCGGAGGTATCATGGCAGCTCACGCACCACAAGTAGCAGTGATTATGGGTTCGGCAAGCGATTGGGAGACGATACGTCACGCTTGCGTTACCCTTGACCAGTTCAATGTCTCCTATTCAAAGCAAGTCATTTCCGCCCACAGGACGCCCGAATTGATGGCGGATTTCGCACATAACGCCCGCAAAAACGGCATCAAAGTGATTATTGCGGGAGCCGGGGGAGCCGCGCATCTCCCCGGCATGGTCGCCGCGCAGACCACATTGCCGGTCATCGGCGTGCCGGTGAAATCCCATGCGCTTTCTGGCGTGGATTCCCTGCTTTCCATCGTCCAGATGCCCGGCGGCATCCCTGTGGCGACGACGGCTATCGGCAATTCCGGTGCACAGAACGCTGGTCTACTGGCAGTGAGCATTTTGAGCATTTCTGATGATTCCTTGGCTGCTGCACTTGCCGATTATCGCGAAGGCCTCAAGAAGAAGGTGGAGGAATCCAATGCCCAGCTTGTCTGAAGAGACCAATGGCAGGATTGAAACCCTGATGCCGGGAGCGACCATCGGCATCATCGGAGGCGGACAGCTCGGACGCATGATGGCGCTTTCCGCGCGATATCACGGTTTCCGCATCGGTGTGCTCGATCCGACACCGGATTGCCCGGTCGCGCAGGTCGCTGATTTCCAGGTTACGGCCGATTACGACGACAAGGCCGCCATTCGTGAGCTTGCCGAACGCAGTGACGTGCTTACCTACGAATTCGAGAACGTGGATGCCGACGCCATCGACGAGGTGCGTGGCAGCGTCGCCGTTCCGCAGGGAACCGATTTGTTGCGGGTTACGCAAGACCGCGTTTTCGAGAAACGGTTCATTAATGACCATGGCACGCAGACCGCGCTTTGGAGGCAAGTTGATGATCTTGATGGCCTTGACAATGCCATCAAGGAAATCGGCTATCCAGCGGTGCTGAAAACCCGTCGTGGCGGCTATGATGGCCATGGTCAGGTCGTTGTGCGCGGCCCGGAAGATCTGGCAAAGGTTCACGAACGCGACAGGCTGGGCACGTTCCCACCATCCGTTCTGGAAGGTTTCGTCGATTTTGCGTTCGAGGCCTCGATTCTGATTTCCGGCAATGGCAAGGATTTCGTTACGTTCCCCATCGTGCGCAACGAGCATCGTCATAATATCCTGCACCTGACCATTGCACCTGCGCAGGTGAGCGACGGAATCGCCGAGGAAGCCAAGGCTCTGGCACTGAGGCTGGCAAAAGGTTTCCAACTCGCCGGTACGCTGGCCATCGAGCTCTTCATCACCAAAGACGGCCGCGTCGTGGTCAACGAGCTCGCCCCGCGTCCGCACAATTCCGGCCATTACACCATCGAGGCCTGCTCCATCGATCAGTTCGACGCCCACATCCGGGGCATTGCCGGCTGGCCGCTGCCGCAGCCGAAACTTCTAGGTCCGGCCGTGATGGCCAACGTCTTGGGGCAGCACGTCTCTTCTACGCGCAAGCTGATCGCTGTGCACCCCGAGTGGTACGTCCACGACTATGGCAAGGCGGAAGTTCGCCAAGATCGCAAAATGGGCCATATTACGGTGCTCACCGACGATACGCAACGCACGGTTGACGAGCTCGAAGCCACGGGCTGCTGGGACGATTTACGGCAATAACGCGTCGTGCGGTCTTCCGTTATATACATATACAAAACATGCAGTCGGCTTCGCTTATTTCGCCAAAATATGGAATGCCGGGACCTAAGGCAAACGGCTCTTTCCAATTTCAATAAATACGAGTAACATACGTGGTGCATTCGATGAAACGTTCCGAAATTCGACGGAACGGTCACAGCGAAGATATGAAAAACACGAAAGAGGTCACGCAGCGTGTTAGCCAACGAGCACAACGACAAGGGACTTTCCGGACGTGGGATGCTGACTCGTCGCGGCAGACGCGGCACCCAACATACCTGGCAGAAAGACGCCGTGCTAAAGGCACTTTCTAGTTGTGATGATTTCGTTTCCGCGCAAGACCTCTATCGGATCTTAAGCGAAGACGGGCAGGGCATCGGGCTTTCCACCGTTTACCGACAGCTCAATGCGTTGGCGGATGACGGCAGTGCCGATACCATACACCTGAACGATCAGCAGATGTTCCGCATCTGTGATGACGGCGAGCATCATCATCATCTGGTCTGCGAGAACTGCGGCAAGACGGTGGAGATCGAGCCGCCGGAGGAGTGGGTGCGCAAGGTCGCCGAGGAACATGGCTTTACGGTCAGTTCGCATACGCTGGAGGTATTCGGACTCTGCCCGGATTGCCAACGTTTGGAAGCCGGAACACAAGATGAAAGCAAGTCGGATTTCTAAGGCATCTATCATTTTTCTGGTTTCGAGATGAACAAACGAACCGTTGAATAAAAAGGATGGTGACCAACCTCAATGGGCTGGTCACCATCCTTTTTATCGATGCCTCACCTGGATTTTCCGGTGCGACTACTTCTTATCGGATTTGTTGTCTGTAGATGTCATCTGCTTGACGATTTCGACGACCTGCTTCGGCTTGAGCTCCGGCACGTAGGCGTTGATCACGGCGAAGGCAATCTGCGCCAGCTTGGCCGAATCCGGGTAGCAGATGTAGATCGGGGCAGGACTGGGCTGGAACTTCTTCTTGAAGAAGAACAGCGACTTGAAGGCGTAGGCCGGTTCGAGGATGTCCGCCGCGATCTGCAGCGCATGTTCGATGATTTCAGTGCCGCTGGGCGACGCCGGTTTCGGCTTGCCGCTCTGGCCTAATGAAGGCTTGTCGGTTTCGGCATCCGATTTGGCGGCATTGGCCTTGGCCCCGACGGATTCCTTATCGGAAGGTTGGGCGTGGGGAATCGACGGTTCGCTGCCAGCGGCCTTATCATCGGCTTTATCCTTGACTTTGCCGGTATTCGCCTTTTCGGTTTTCCCTGATTCCCCGGGTTTCGCAGATTCCTTTGTTTTCCTGACCTTATCACCTTCAACCGCTTTATCGGCGGCAGCAGGTGCTTTCTCGCCCATACCGGCAAGTGGAGCTGCCGAAAGGCTCATGAATTCAATGGCATTGGCCGGGTTCTCCAACCCTTGGTCGCGCAGACGCTCAGCCATGCGGGCGATGAGGAATTCCATAATGCCGTTGGGGCTGTCGGTGCGATGGCGCATGAAATCAAGGGTCCAGCCGATGACTCGGCCCTCGCGATAGGTAGGCAGCCAACTAGTGACGCCGAGCACCTTGCCTTGCGCATCCACCGCGTACAACAGCGCCACACGGTTGTCGCGCAGTTCCTCGATGCCTCCCAGCGTGAACTTCATTTCCGGCAACGCCTTGAGCTGTGCCCATTGCTCGGAGATGTCCACGATCTGCTGATCGATGTTGAAACCGGCCTGGTCGTAAGTGGTGAGCACATCGGTGATGCCATCGCGCTTGGCCTTGTTGATAGCGGTGCGGATATCCTGCCATTTCTTGCCGCGGGTCTCCCAGCGGTTGGGATCGAGCACCATTTCGGTACCGACCTGGATGGACGACCAGCCCAGCGATTCGAGTTCCTCTCGCTGATCGTCGTGAACGGCATAGAACGAAGGAGACCAGCCTTTCGCATAGCAGAATGCGGTAAAGTCGCGCAGGTCGTTCATGTATTCGTCGGGTTCGCCGAATGGTCCGGTGACGGTCAGGGCGATACCGTGCAGCACTCGGTAGGCGATGGCGGAACGGCCGGTGGGGGAGAACCAATAGTGGTTGCCTTCCCAAGTGGTCATGAAGCTCATGGATTCGCCGCCGAGGGTGACCAATGCTTCGGCCTTCTTCTGGTCGCGTTCGTCTGAGGTGACGTTGTCACGGAACCAAAGAACGAAAACGATAAGCACGGTCAGCCAGAAGATGACCGTCAGCCCCTCGCTGACCAGCGTCGCTATCGTGGTCTGAGGGACGATCAGGGCGGTGGACTTGCGGCCGCCGAAACCGGTGGGCAAAAGCCTGCGCAGCATATCCATCACCATGAGCTTCACGGTGGGGCGCGGTTTGAAGTCCTGCGGGACGGCCACGGAGAAGCCGATGTAGACACAGCTGGTGACCAAAAGCATGCCGACCATGGCAATGATGCCGTTGCGTACGCGTGACGTACCGGTGGATACGCTGAAATGAGGCAGTTCCCGGATCATCAAAATGATGAGTATCAGCGGCGGAAGCGCCGTGGTGATGAAGGCCGGCATGAAGTTGTATTTGCTGGCCATGCTGGGGCTCATCGGCGCGATCGTGAACGGGAAAATGACATAGTAAAGAACCGCGAAAACAACCGCCGCACCGTTGAGTGCGATGCTTACCCATGCAGCCAATCGACGTCCGTGATAAAGGCCCCATGCCACCAAAGCAAGAGCCGCGATGGGAAGGAGCATATGCAGCCATAGTCCTGCGATGGCGAGATGTTGCCGGGTGGAGACCAAGCGTAGGCAGCTGGTGACCGACTGGTTCACGGAGCAGGAGGTGAGCAGTGAGGAATCGCCCCAAATGGAGGAAGTGAAGAGTCCGAAGGTTGTCAGCGGACCGAGGTGCGAGGTCGAAGTGAGTGCCAGCAGAGGGCCGATGGCGAGCACTAGTTGGGCGAAGGCGAAGAGGCGTCTGATTTCGTAATCGGAACTATTGGCCAGCTGGATACGGTCTTTGATCGGGCCGTGCATTAACAGACCGGTGAGTTGGCCGACGATGGCGGCACCGAGCGTGCAGTAGTCGCCCGGATTGCCGCTGAAGAGCAGCAGCGTACCGATGACGGTGTAGCCGATAAGGATGATGCGTCGTCGCCAGAGTACGGATTCATAGGCGCTTTCGGCCATCAATGCGCCGATGATGATCGTCAGAGGCGAGAGCAGCACGGGCAGGCGCTCCATGCTCTGCCAGTTGTGCATGGCCATGTCAACCAGGACGCAGACCAGAAGCCCCAGCGTCGAGCCGATAATCGCACTGAACAGCCCTGCAAACGTCGTTTTGAGGGCACCGAGCCGGGATTGCGCCACGGAAAGGATGATGACAATCAGCAAAGTGTAAATGATGAGCATCAACGGGCTTCGTACGAATACCGCAGAACGCAGGATCTTGGTCAGCCATGGGATGATGTCTTGGCTATGGAGTGGTTGCTGGAACGGATCGCGTGGCCTTCCACCGTTGTGCAGGCGCCCGAGAAGGATTTCGGTGAGGCTGAGCGTTCGTCCGGAGGCCGGGGCGTTGAGATGTCGTATGGCGGAGTGGACCATATCGAAAATGTTGATGAAAAGGAAGAGTACGGAGACGATAATGGCGAAAAGATGCCCTTGCATCCAGCTGAGGATGTCACGGCCGAGTACCGTCCAGCTTGAGGGCCCACGTTTCTTGCCTTTTGGCGGGATTGGGTTCTTTGGGCGGTGAGAAGACTTTTGGTCTTGGCGTTTGGAATTGCCTTGGCCTTTATTCGCCTCGTTGCCGTTTTTCCCGCCGTTTGGCTTGGCTTCGGTCTTTGACGCTTCCGGTGCGTTCGAAACCGTGGCTGGTGGCTCCGGATTCGTGACGGAAGGTGCCGATGGCTGCTCTGTTGGCTTGGGATTGTTCTCTTCGTCTGTTTGCATCTTGATGGCTTTCGTCCTTCAATCGTATGACTTATTGTCTCTCACTGCAACACAGCTGCCTGCCAATAATCATGCAGTTGCATCGGATCGGGGGATACTAGTCGCTTTCGCGGTTGGTGTTCGCGGTTACCACTTGAAGATTCGGATAAGACGATATTTGTCTGCCGGTTTCGCCAAGACCGGTTTCGGTGCCGAAGAGGTCGATCTGTGCGGTCATTCCGGCGTTGACGGTATGCCAGTCATGGGCGGTGCCTTTGACTACTACCGTGGTCACGGACATGCCGGCTTTCATCGCTTCCGCAGAAATGGCCTTCTGGTTCTTCTGTGATTTGGGGTCGAGCTGGCCGGCTGCGGAGAACCATGTCTGCTTGGAAGGTGCATGGCTACGAATGATATTGATGGGGACGTGCTTGTCGAATTCCTTTTCGTTGCCGTTGAAGAAACGTTTCACTGTTGAGTTGTGCGAGCCGTCGGTAGGCTCGATTTCGCCGCCCGCACTATAGATGTGTCCATAGATATTGGGATAGGCCGCCCCAAGTTGCGTGGCACATGTGCCGCCTTGTGAATAACCGCCGATAAGCCATTTGTCGGCTGAAGTCTCAACAGGCAGGGTCTTTTTGATCCAGTTGGTCACATCGCGGGTCAGGTAGGTTTCAGCGTTGCCGAAGACCGGGGTATCGGAGCACAGCGAATTGTGCGTGATGGTTCCGTTCTGGTCCGGGGAGACTGCGATTGGGGCCAGGCCGTAATGCTTTGCCGCGTAGTTGTCGAGTTTATCGCCGAGCAGGCCTGCGCTGAAGAAACGGTCCGGGGTTCCCGGCTGGCCCGCCATCACGACCATGACCGGCAGCTTCGGAGGATTTTTGGTCAAAGCGGCAGGCGGAAGATAGACGTTGGCCGTACGTGCCTTAAAGTTTGAGGTGGTTGCCGGAATATCGACGGAACGGACGATGCCTTTCTTTGGCATTTCGGGCAGTTTGTTTTCCTCTCCGAGTTTCTTCCATTCCTCTACGGTGTTGGGCCGGGTCGCCGAGGCCTTATGCACGTTTTTTGATTCAAGGGCGGCGAACTGGTTACGCCCGAAAAGCGAGCCGACCGTCGAATATTCGCCATAGATGATATCGACGCGAAGCGCAAACGTGATCAGGGTCAGGAATGCAGTGATGATGGCAAGAACCTTGCGCAACGTCCCCGAATCGAAGCACATAGCCACCAATACCGAGATAAAGCCGATGCCGAAGGCGATGTTGAATTCGATGACCCGGCCGAGACTGACCCCGAAGACGAGGAAGACGTCGGAAAGCAGCCAGACGACGATGTAGCCGACGATGGTGCCGATGAAGCCCCAGCCGAATTGCTTGAGCAGGGAAGAGAACCAACCGTCTTTTGACTTAAGGAGGATGACAGCGATGAAGCCGAGTAAAGTCAGTGCCTTTAAAGTGGTGGGCAGCCATCCTTCAAGCAGGTTGATATTGTAAAACCAATCCATCGTTTCCCCTCGCCGTTTCAAGCGCAATAATACTACGTGGTAATTCTAGACTCATGAACCGGATTACGGCCATCAGCCTGAAGAATGATTCCGTTTTCGACGCAATTGCGTGCCGTCGATATAATAGCCTTTCGCTATGATTATTTATGTCGAAAATTGAGGGCATCGGAAAGAATGCACGTTTTTCTTGCAGATTAACGTGATAAAAGGTTTATAACATTAACATTCGTCGGGTCAGCACAACATGACAATACAAAATTCCCGAAATGACAGGACTAAGGAACGCAACGGTATGGACGAGGTCGAAGGACAGGAATCTATGGGCGGCAAACCCCAGGCTACAGCAGGGCAAGCTGCGTCCGGTAACGCGGAAAAGATACAGAAAAAAGCACGCAAGACAGGTTTTGGCGGGCGCTGCATGCATATCCCCGGCTGGGTCTACGTCTTGCTGTTTGTGGTTTTCGACATCGTTATGGCGGTTATCCTGCAGCAAGGTGTTTCCCAAAGCGACACCCGTGTGAAGCTTGCCAGTCCGCTTACCGGCGTCTGGGGCATGATTTCCAAAATGTGGCAGAATGGCAATTTCGTCTTTGTGCTGAACCTACTGCTATTGGGACTTATTTATCTCGCGGTGATTATGGTGTTCAACCGTTTCTGGATAGCCACTCCGGTCATGTTTGTGTCGATTATTTTCATTGCGGTGGTCGAGCATTTCAAGGTCAGCGTTCGCTACGAGACGATTCTGCCTTCCGATCTGAGCTTTGTTTCCAACGGCGACGCTGGCTCACTGATGAGCTTCATCCCGTCCGGTTCGGACGGGCTGATTGCCGGCGTTGCGGTGGCGATGGTGCTGGTCGTTGTTTTGTTTGTGGCGCTGAACCATTTCGACGCTCGACACGGCAAGGTGTTCGGTTTCCAAAGTGACGAAGTCGCTGCCGGTGCCGTTGCCGATGACGGTAGTGAAAAATCAAATAAGAACAATGGTAAAGATAGTACTAAGGACAGCAATAGCCAGGCCAAGAGCAAAAGCCTTGGTGCAGCGCTACGTATCGTGCTTGTTCTCGCGCCGCTGCTTCTTGTGATCGGCTTCAGCTATCAGATCGGCCAGATCAATACGTTTACCAATTCGTTTGCCAAGACCATGGGCTATATCCCTTCGATGTGGGATTCCGTCTATGACGCGCAGCGCAATGGTCCGCTGGTCTCGTTCCTCGGCCAGGCCCATCCCAAGGTGATGGACCAGCCGAGCGACTACAGTGAGGCGACGATGAAACAGGTCGCCAAGCGATACTCCGCCGAAGCCGCCAAAATCAACAAGACCCGCACCGCAAAGATGAACGACAGCAGCGTCGTCTTCATCCTTTCCGAATCATATTCCGATCCATCTCGTGTGCCGGGGCTCAAACTCAACCATGACCCGATTCCCAACACCCGCGAAATCAAGCAGCACACAACTGGCGGCTACATGCTTTCCTCCGGGTACGGTGGCGGCACCGCGAACCTCGAATATATGAGCCTCACGGGTATGTCGATGGCCAATTTCGACCCGTCGCTGACCAGCCCGTACCAGCAGCTTATCCCGGGCGAGAAATGGACGCCGACGGTCAACCAGCTGTGGGGAAGCAAGGAGCATTCCGTTGCCTTCCACCCTTACGAGCCGTCGATGTACTTGCGTGCCAACAACTACAAGAAGTTCGGCTTCTCACACTTCTACTCGCTGGAACCGCCGGAGGTCATCGCGCATCGGCAGAAGATCGATTCCTCGCCGTACGTTTCCGACGCCTCGGCCTACCAGAGCGTCTATGAATCGATGAAGAAGAACCCACAGAACGAATTCGTCCAGCTGGCCACGATGCAGAACCATATGCCGTATCACAACTGGTACAAGGGCAACGATTTCAAGGCCGAATCCACCGACCCGTCGCAACCGCTTGGGGCCGACGAGAATGAGTCAATCAACACCTACGCCAAGGGCGCGAACATCACCGACAAAGCCACCGCCAAGTTCCTGGAACAGATGGATTCACTCAATAAGCCGGTCACAGTTGTCTTCTACGGGGACCACCTGCCTGGCATCTACAAGACAGCTTCGGCCGACCAGAAGAACTCGCTGGCGCTGCACACCACCGACTACTTCATCTGGTCGAACAAGGCCAGCGGACGGCAGGGGTACAAGAGCCCGGACGGAGAGTATTCCTCGCCAAACTTCTTCATGGCCCAGGCCGCCGAGCAGACCAATTCGAAGGTCACGCCGTTCCTCGCTTTTCTGACCCAGCTGCACGGCAAGGTCTCCGCGATGGAGCCGCCGGTGGTCAACCAGATCCAGGGTTGGTCGCGCATCCCCGAAGGCCAGCCGATCTATCTTGACCCCAAGGGCCAGCCGATGGCCGCGAGTGACTTCGACAAGGAGACCAAGCAGCTCATGCACGATTACAAGCTCATTCAATATGATGTCACCGCCGGCAAGGGATACCTTAAAGATGCCGGGTTTATGGAGTGAGACTGTTAGGCTCTAATCAACAAAAGGCCGGTTGATATCAATCATAAAATGGCTATTTTCTGCCATTTCGGTTTTGGTATCGACCGACCTTTTTGTTGTTGTAGGAGTTATTTTCAAGTGTTATCGTAGTGCTGTGACGTTGATGCCTCTGTTGACGTTTGTTTCCTAACCGTTGTCAATTTGATGCAGGGTTTCAGGGGTTTGGATGAATTTCGCTCTTAGAATTCGGTCCTATTGTTTGTTATCCGGAACGACGGCTTCCAGTGCCTTGGCGCCGATGTCGTGGCGGTAGAAGAAACCAGTGGTGTCTAGAGCGTCTAAGGTGTCGTAGATCTTAGACTGGGCGGCTTGGAGCGTGGGAGCGACGGTTTTGTAGACCAACACGCGGCCGGAAGAGGAGACCAAGCCGGTTGAAGAGGCCAAGTCGGCTGGATTCAGATTCTCGGGATGCTTTGGTGTTTTCACGCCCGCGTAATAGATATGGGAATCGGCGTCAGTGGGGATGGCAGGAACCAAAGTGCCTTTCTTCGGCTTGCCGGGGTATCCGTCGGCGGTGAGCACCACCCCGAGGGCTGTGGCATCCGTTCGCCAGGTGAAGCTCGGTTGTTCGTCGTTGAAGATGGCGTTGATGCCTTCGCCGAGGTCGCTGGTGAGCAGCGGCAGCACAGCTTCCGTCTCGGGGTCGCCGAAACGGGCGTTGAATTCGATAACTTTCGGGCCGTCGTCGGTGGCGATAAGACCGGCGTAAAGGATGCCGGTGAACGGCGTGCCCTCTTCGGACAGCGCTTCGACGGTCGGACAGATAATGGTGTCGATTGCCTGTTCGACGGTTTCGTCGCTAATCTGCGGAACAGGGCTATAGGCTCCCATCCCGCCGGTATTCGGGCCTTTGTCCCTGTCGTAGGCGCGCTTGTGGTCCTGTGAAATGGGCATAGGCCAGAATTCGGTGCCATTGACGAAACTCATCAGCGAGAATTCCTGACCTTCGAGGAAGTCCTCGATCACCACCTTGAGATCGGTATTGCCGAAACGATGCTCGACGAAAATGTCTTCAAGGGCACTGAGCGCGGTTTGCGTATCGAGCGCAACGGTCACGCCCTTTCCGGCGGCAAGCCCGTCGGCCTTGATGACGATGGGGGTGCCATGCTCCGTGATATATGCGGCGGCCGGTTCGTAGTCGGTGAAGGTGCGGTAGGCGGCGGTTGGGATGGCATGGCGGGCCATCAGCTGCTTGGCGAAATCCTTGGAGCCTTCGACCTGGGCCGCAGCGCGTGTCGGGCCGAACGCTTTGAGGCCGACTTCATGGAAATCGTCGACGATGCCATGAATCAGTGGCACTTCGGGACCGATAAGCGCCCAATCGTAGCCGCTGGACTGCATGAATTCGATGAGGGCCGCGTGATTCGACGGGTCGATACGAGTGGTGCGGATGCCGTCGAGTTCCATACCGGGATTACCCGGAGCGACAGTGACCTCATCGACGCTTGCACCTTCGAGCAGAGTGGCGGCGATGACGTGCTCGCGCGCGCCCGATCCGATGACCAAAACCTTCATACCCATTTCGTGTCCTTTCAGCAATTTCCGCCAGTGGAATTTTGTTGTTGAATATTGTCTTGTTTTCTTTGAAAGTTTTTTGATACCAATACTCAAGTATAGATGAATATGTTTCGGTATGAGCTAGGCGAGCAGGACCCGTCCGTGTCCGCTGTCGGGAACGATTGAACCGATGACATGGCCGGTTTCGCCGACCGATTCAAGGGTTTGAAGCGCGTTCTCAACATTCGCTGGATCGACGGCCAAAACCATCCCGATGCCCATGTTGAAGACGTTGAACATTTCCTTGTGATCGATGCTGCCGGCACGTTCGATGATGTCGAAAATCGGCGGAATGCTCCATGTGTCGACCTTGATTGAGGCGCCGAGACTTGCCGGAATCATACGTGGGATGTTCTCGATGAATCCGCCGCCGGTGATGTGCGCAACGCCCTTGATAAGGTCTGCGGCAAAGAGCGGTTTGAGTGCTTTGACATAGATTTTCGTCGGGGTGAGCAGTACGTCACCCAACGTTGCATCGCCGAGTTCGTCGAGTTTCGTATCGATGGTATAGCCGGCTTCGTTGAACAAAGCCTCGCGTACCAGCGAGAATCCGTTGGAATGGACGCCGGAGGATTCCAGACCGATTAGCGCATCGCCTTCCCGGATGCCCGAGCCATCCACAATAGTGGATTTTTCGGCGACACCGACGGCGAATCCGGCCAGATCGTATTCGTCTTTGGCGTACATACCGGGCATTTCCGCCGTCTCACCGCCGATAAGTGCCGATTCTGCCTGAACGCAACCATCTGCCACGCCGGAAACCACCTGCTCCAGAAGCGCAGGGTCGTTCTTGCCGCAGGCGATGTAGTCAAGGAAGAACAACGGCTGTGCGCCTTGGGCGGCGATGTCGTTGACGCACATCGCCACGCAATCGATGCCGATGGTGTCATGTTTGTTGGCCATTTTTGCGACCATCAGCTTGGTGCCCACGCCGTCGGTGCCGGAAACCAGCATCGGTTCCTTGTATCCGAGGCTCGCCAGGTCGAAAAGCCCGCCGAATCCGCCGATGCCGCCGACCACGCCGGGACGGTTGGTCCGCGCGACGTGTGATTTGATACGTCGGACGACTTCATAGCCGGCCTCGACGCTGACTCCCGCTTGTTCGTATGCTTGAGGCATGCTATGCCCTCCTTGTGGTGGTGCTGGTGGTAGTTGTACCGCCGGCGCTGCGCTTGGATGATTCTGTATTGCTGTATTCGTTATCCACGTATTGGCTTTCGTACTTGGCGAAATGCGGCAGGCGCTCGCGTTCCTCGGGTTTCAGCGAGGCGAGGAATTCGTCTTCGTAATCGTCCAGAGCGGTGGGGTAGTCGCCGTTGAAATAGGCGACACACAAGCCTCCGTAGGGAGCGTCGGCGTTAAGGCCAATAGACTCGATAAGTCCATCCAAACTCAGGAATTGCAGGGAATCTGCACCGATATATTTGCGGATTTCCTCGACGCTCATGCGAGCGGCGATCAGTTCGCGGGTGGTGGAGATGTCGATGCCGTAGAAGCACGGGTATTTCAGTGGTGGCGAGCTGATACGCATGTGCACTTCCGCTGCTCCCGCCTCACGCAGAAGTTGGACGATGCGCTTGGAAGTGGTGCCGCGCACGATGGAATCGTCGATGACGATGATCCGCTTGCCTTTGACCACGCCCCGCACCGCCGAAAGTTTCATGCGCACACCCTGCTCGCGCAGTTCTTGCGTCGGTTGGATGAACGTGCGCGCGATATATTGGTTCTTGATCAGTCCCATCTCGTTGGGTAGGCCGCTGGCCTCTGCGTAACCGGAAGCGGCGGAAAGCGAGGAATTTGGCACACCGATGACCATATCGGCGTCGACCGGCGCTTCCTTGGCAAGCCGTGCGCCCATACGTTTGCGTGCGGAATGGACGTTGACACCATAGATATTGGAATCCGGACGAGCGAAATAGATGAATTCCATCGAGCAGATCGCCAGCTGGGTTTTGTCAGTATAAGACAGAATCTGATAACCGTCATCGTTTACGACCACGATCTCGCCGGGGCGAATGTCGCGCACGAGCTCGGCACCCACGGTGTCAAGGGCACAGGTCTCACTGGCCAGCACGTAGGCCCCGTTGCTCATTCGCCCCAGCGAAAGTGGGCGGAAACCGTTGGGATCGAGCGCGCCGATCAACGCGTTTTCGGTCATCAACAGATAGGCGAATCCACCATGGACGATGTTCAGGGCTTCCTTGAGTTTTTCGACGAACATCGGCTTGTTCGAGCGGCGAATCAGATGCATCAGCACTTCGGTGTCGGAGTTCGAATGGAAAATGGCGCCTTCGTTCTCCAGTTTGGCTCGCAAAGCGATGCAATTGGTGAGATTGCCGTTGTGTGCAAGCGCGAAATCGCCGTCGTGGAAGCGGAAAATAAACGGCTGGATGTTGTCGATGCCGCTAGAACCGCTCGTGGCATAACGGACGTGGCCGATTGCGCGGTCTCCGGTGAGTCGTTCGATTTCATGCTCGTCGTGGAATACGTCGGTCAGCAGCCCCAGCCCGCGGTGGCCGATAAGCTTGCCTTGGTCGTTGGAGACCATGCCGGCGCCTTCCTGCCCACGGTGCTGCAATGCGTGCAGGCCGAAGTAGGTCAGTCGTGAGGCATCCGGGTGACCCCATACACCGAAAAGGCCGCATTCCTCATGAATGTCTTCCAATTCAAATGACATATCAAGCCTTCCTTTCGCCTGTTTGGTCGTTCAGATTGTCTGTGTTAATCGGTTCGTCGGTACTCCTGTGAAATACCGTACGCCGGCCTCGAAAATCGGCTGGAACTTGCGGCCTGGAACGTTCAGGTAAAGCCCGTCGCCACGGCGTTCGGAATGCCCCATTTTGCCGAGCACGCGGCCGTCGAGGCTGGTCAGTGCTTCGACGGCGGCCATGGAACCGTTGGGATTGTCGGCCAAATTCATGCTTGCGTCGCCGTTTTCGTCGACGTATTGTGTTGCAATCTGACCGTTGTTGGCCAGTTGTTGAATCTGTTCCGACGTGGCCACGAACCGACCTTCGCCGTGCGAAATCGGGATGATGTAGATATCGCCGACTTCGCTACCGGCCATCCAAGGCGACAAATTGCTGGAAACCCGCGTGCGTACCAAGCGGCTTTGGTGCCGTCCAATGGTGTTGAACGTCAGCGTCGGCTGGTTCTCGCTGGGTTCGACGATATCACCGTAGGGCACGAGGCCGAGCTTGATAAGTGCCTGGAACCCGTTGCAGATGCCGAGCATCAATCCATCGCGATTGTTCAGCAGGTCGCGTACGGCGTCGGCCACGGCAGGGGCGCGGAAGAACGCGGTGATGAATTTCGCCGATCCGTCTGGTTCGTCGCCGCCGGAGAAGCCGCCGGGAATCATGATGATTTGGCTGACCTTGATTTCCTTCGCCAGTTGGCGAGATGATTCAGCGACGGACTCGGGGGAGAGATTGTTGACAATCAGGGTATGAGAATCGGCACCTGCCGCAGCGAACGCGGCGGCCGCGTCGTACTCGCAGTTATTGCCGGGGAACACGGGAATGAGCACGCGTGGCTTGGCCTTGAGCGGATTGCTCGTGTAGAAAGCCTTCTGGCCGTTGCGGTAGGTGACGGTTTCCGTTTCGTGTTTTGTTTCAGTTTCGATATCACTGGCTTTATCGTTGCGGTAGGGGAAAATTTCCTCCATCGCGGATTCCCAGACATCTTGCAATTCGCCGAGATCGACGGTTTCGCCGGCTGCAGCAAATTCGTAGGTAGCGGCGGTCGTGCCGATGACTTCGACATCGACCTGTCCGTTGCCTTCCGGTACTTCGGCATTTTGGGCGAGTTCGATGATAAAGGAACCGTAAGCAGGCTCGAACAGGGCATCAAGGTTGATGTCGTTGTTCAGCCTCACACCGATTTGGTTGCCCAGTGTCATCTTGAATAGCGCTTCGGCGGTGGCTCCGTACCCGGGCGTCGAAATCGCAAGAGCCTGGTTCGTGGCGGTCAGCTGTTCGACCAATGCCAACGTTCCAAGCAAATCATCGGGATTAGGGATAAGACGGTAAGCGCTATCTTTGTCGCCCATATCGCCAGAAATACTATATCCATACTGTTTCGGTGCTACACGCAAGATACGATGCCCGGAACCCTTGAATTCCGGCGATACCGTACCGTTCATGTTTCCGGTCGAAACGGCGAAGGAGATCAGCGTCGGCGGCACATCCATTTCCTTGCCATCCTGTTCGAAGCTGCCACTCATCGAGTCCTTGCCACCGATAGCCCCGACTTTGAGGTCAAGCTGTGCACTCAAAGCGCCGAGCAGTGCCGCAGTCGGTTTGCCCCAACGTTCGGGGTCTTGGTGGAGTTTGCCGAAATACTCCTGGAAGCTCAGATAGGCGTTTTCTTTAGTGAAACCGGTTGCGACCAGTTTGGACACTGATTCGGCCACTGCCAAGTAGGCTCCGGCGAACTGGTTGCGTTCGGTAATGAACGGGTTGAAGCCCCAAGCCATGGCGCTCGCCGTATGGGTCAGTCCGCCAGGCACCGGCAGTTTGGCGACCATGGCTTGGCTTGGTGTCAGCTGTTCGCGGCCGCCGAAAGGCATCAGCACAGTGCCGGCACCGATGGTGGAATCGAAGCGTTCGGCAAGCCCTTTGTTGCCGGCGATATTGATGTCGCTGATCAGTGATGTCAGGCGCTCGTGAAGATCGCCGGACTCCCAGGATTGGGGAACCCTGTAATCTTCGGCAGGCAGCACGTGGACATTCTGATGTTTCGCTGCGCCGTTCGAGGCCAAGAATTTGCGGGATAAATCAACGATACGCTTTCCACGCCAATCCATGACCATACGCGGTTCTTCAGTTACGGTGGCAATGACCGTGGCCTCAAGGTTCTCTTCGCGTGCATAACGCAGGAACTCGTCCACGTCTTCGGCCGCCACGTCGACGGCCATGCGTTCCTGCGATTCGGAAATCGCCAGTTCCGTGCCGTCCAAGCCTTCGTATTTCTTGGGAACCTTGTCGAGGTCGATTTTCAGTCCGTCGGCGATTTCGCCGGTGGCAACGGAGACGCCGCCTGCGCCGAAATCGTTGCAGCGCTTGATAAGCACACTGGCATCGTGGCGGCGGAAGAGCCGTTGCAGCTTACGTTCGACGGTCGCGTTGCCCTTCTGCACTTCGGCGCCTGATTCCACGAGGCTTTCGGTGTCCTGTGCCTTGGAGGCACCGGTCGCGCCTCCGATGCCGTCACGCCCGGTGCGTCCGCCAAGCAGGATGATTCTGTCACCCGGTGTCGGTGTTTCACGGCGTACGTTGGTAGCCGGCGCGGCTCCCACTACGGCTCCGACCTCCATACGTTTGGCGACATATCCGGGATGATAGATTTCATCGACTTGTCCGGTTGCCAGCCCGATCTGGTTGCCGTATGAGGAATATCCCTGTGCAGCTGTGGTGACTAGTTTGCGTTGTGGCAGCTTGCCTTCCAGCGTCTGTGAAACCGGAACGCGCGGGTCTCCGGCTCCTGTGACGCGCATCGCCTGGTAGACGTAAGCGCGTCCGCTCAACGGGTCACGGATGCAGCCGCCGATGCAGGTAGCGGCCCCGCCGAAGGGCTCGATTTCCGTGGGGTGGTTGTGCGTCTCGTTTTTGAAGAGGAAGAGCCAGTCTTCGGGCTTGCCGTTGACATCCACCTTGGTCTTGACGGTGCAGGCGTTGATCTCCTCGGACTTGTCGAGTCCCGTCAGCTCGCCTTCGGCCTCGAGTTCCTTGGCTCCGATGGTTCCCATATCCATCAGGGTCACGGGCTTGTTGGTTCGTCCCAAATCCTGACGAACCTTGAGATAGCGCTGGAATGCGGCGGCAACAACACTGTCGTCGATATCGACCTGTGTCAGCTCAGTGCTGAAAGTCGTATGCCGGCAATGGTCGGACCAATAGGTATCGATGACCTTGATTTCTGTGACGGTCGGCTCGCGATGTTCACCGCGAAAATAGTCTTGGCAGCACTTGGCATCACCCAGATCCATGGCAAGCCCACGGTTGTCAATGAAGCGCTGCAATCCGGCGTCGTCAAGCTCGTTGAACCTTTCGATTACTTCGACGTCCGCCGGAACCTTAACCTCGGTTTCCAAGGTCTCGCGCGTCTCAAGTCCGGTTTCATGTGCATCGACCGGATTGATGACATAGCGTTTGATAGCCGCGACATCTTCAGACGAAAGCTCGCCATACAGCGCGTAGATTTTTGCTGTACGCACGTCCGGACGTGTCCCTTGGCTCAGCAGCTGAATGCACTGGCTGGCCGATTCCGCTCGCTGATCAAACTGACCGGGCAGATACTCCACGGCGAAAACCTGTGCCTCACCCAAATCGGGAAGTTTCCGCATTGCGGTGTCCACAGGCGGTTCGCTGAAAATCGTGGGAATGGCCGCTTCGAAAAGCTCGGCATCCAAGCCTTGGGCGTCGTAACAGTTGATGACACGGACACACTCGAGGCTTTTGAGTCCGAGCACGTCTCTTAATTCATTGGCGAGATTAACGGCTTCGACATCAAAGCCGGGCTTCTTTTCTACATATACACGAAAAACTGTTGAAAGCACTGATATTCCTTAGCACTGCTGGTCAAGAAGTTGAAAGTAAATAAGTCGGTAAATAAAGAATCGTGTCGGTTGCAAAGAAAATGCAGAACAACCAAAAATCGCTCACATACCAACGATTAAGGTATGCGAGCGATATGTCATTCGACCTTGACGCCTCGGCGGTTGGCCAGATCAAGCAATCGTCTGTAGATTTCCTCGTAGGCGGGAATGATGTTGCCCAAGTCTCTACGGAAGAGGTCTTTGTCGAGATGCTCGACTTTGCCGGAACCGTCCTTCAAATCCCAAAGCCTGCAGGTGTCGGGCGTGATCTCGTCGGCCAGAACGATTTCACTGTCCTTGTTCTTGCCTTCCTCGATCTTGAAATCGACCAGTTGCACGTCGATGTCGCGGAAGATTTTGGTGAGTTTTTCGTTTATATCGTGTGCCTGCCGTGAGATCTCTTCCATTTCGTCATCGGTTGCCAGCCCAAGGGCCACGATGCCGTCGATGTTGATGAACGGGTCGTGCAGTTCGTCGGATTTGTAGCAGAATTCGAGGATCGGACGCTTGAGTTCGGTGCCTTCCTCAATGCCGTAACGCTTGGCGAAGGAGCCGGCGGCGGTGTTGCGCATGATGATTTCAAGCGGGAACATGGAGATTTTCTCGTTGAGCTGTTCGGTGTCGGAGACGCGGCGGATGAAATCTGTCTCGACGCCTTCGGCCTCCAGAAGCCGGAAAAGCACCGTGGTGATGCGGTTGTTGAGGCTTCCCTTTCCTTGAATCTGAGCCTTTTTCGCACCGTCGCCGGCGGTGGCCTGATTCATATATTCGACCCAGAGTACATTCGGGTCATCCGTTGAATAGAGTTTCTTGGCTTTGCCCTTGTAGAGCATGTCCAGTTTCTCCATGATTCGCCCTTCCCGTAGAGTAACGAGATTGATTGAATGAGGTGAACTTACGTCAAAAATATACCAACTGAAGCCAACAATTTCGTTCGTCGCCGTGTGTAAAAAATGCGACAACCGATACTTTATTTATATAGAAGCGTTTTATCGCTCGCGTCATTTCCCAATAAATTCAGGCATTGTAAATTTTCTGTTACATCTGTTGTTTTGGGATTGGATATCGTATCTTTTTACCGTTTCTATAAAAATGTTTTGCGGTACTGCTTTAAAAAATCCGCCATAACTTTTCTTCTTGCCAATTTGCTGGAACACCCATTGACCGTGCGACGTCGACTTGGGGAATATCAGTCGGCAAGGCAGAAATGCAGTTCTTTAGCTGCTGAATTGGAGTTGTCTCGTTTTCTTGTTTTAGGAGATACACCAATATGGCAATTCCTGCATACATCTTTTTGGGCGATGGTCCGATATGCGTTAATTCTGAAAGTTCTGTATCGATACTCGGAGATACGGTGAGTGCCCGGTTATAGACGCGTCCATGATGTGCACAGAGATTTCTTATGAAGTTAAGGCAACCAAGCCAAGATTTTAAAGTTGCTTGGTTAAGCTGGTACTTGGCGGCGATGTCGGCTCGCATCGGGTAGGGAAGTACATCATATAGTTTTCTGAGTGTACCGAATTCCATGATTTCAGTAGCTGCCCATATTGGGAGTTGCCCATCATATTCACGTCTAAAGTGCTTGATGAAATCTTCGCGTGAATGAGCACGACGGTCATTGTATTTGTTGATGAAACTTCCATATTCGACTGGATCCATGACAGTGTCGAGCAGCGCCGGTTTTAGGTAAAGAAACGGGTCTTGACGTCCGACGTCATAGGCAAGGCGCGCACGCAGGGAAATTTCGAAACAGGCAATAGCAGCGAAGAGCGCGGTTCTCAGCTCCCTGTCGAATTCGTAGATTCTTAAAACGTCGCTGAAGCGAGAATCTGACATGAAAAAGCTTGACCGTGAATGATTGTCGGAGTCGATTTTCCGGAACATATACCAGAATCCGCTCAAGCGATAATAACCGATACGAGCAAGGCGCTCTTTATTTGCATATACACCCTGCATTCCATGTGACTCGAGTCTCTTGCATTGCTCATCGATAGATAACCACGGTTTATCGTAACGTGGATGAGATCCTTGAGATTTTGTCGTCATCGTCGGCTCCAAAACTAAAAAATGATGACCGCCCCTGAGCCGTGTATGCGGCATCAGGACGGTCTTGCAATTTGTATTATAATAGGTTTGGTTTGAAATTGCAAGAAAGAATGCCGTGTGGTCCTTTGCTGATTGATGCGACTGTGCAGCAATATGCTAGGTTTGCCGTGAAGTGTTCTTGTAATACTGAAACCGTCGTTTTTGTGAATCGTCAATTGTCGAGTTTCCGGACTGGAATTTATTGCATAAGTCTGTTGTGAACGATAAATTATAAGTGTTTGATGAAGTAAATAAGCAATGGGGCGGTTATGAGTGAGAACGGTATAGAAGAGGACGAATCTGTATGGATTGGGCATGACCCGGGTATCACCACTGAGCATTGGGTGAAGCTGCTTCAGGACTCATCCATGGTTACTGGCAATAACCTCATTACTCTCAGATGTCTTTTCGAACAGCCTAATGGTCTTTCCTGTGCTCAGTTAGCTGGGGAATATGGTCGGGATTGGCATTTCTATCTCAGCAATGTTTCTACGTTGGGTGAAAGAGTAGCGAGAAATATTAAGCTGGTAAAACCCAATCAGGAAGAAAGAACTTTCGAATACTGGACGGTACTTTGCTTGGGTAAGTCAACGGGTGAAGGGCAACATGGGTATTTCGTCTGGAAACTACGCCCTGAACTTCATGCCGCACTTGCACAGATGGATTTGTCAATGTATCCGTTGCATGCTTCAGAAAGCGAAGGCTCAGACTCGGTCGCCTACTGGTGGTTGGTGGCCAGTCCTAAACAGTGGAAAATCTCCTCGTTAAAGGTCGATGAAGAACAGAATTACACAGTTCATAACGAGAACGGCAATTTGCGACGACTCGCTCCCAACTTTAAAGCTATTAAGAAAGGTGACCGAATCGTTGGCTATGAAGCGAGTCCGACCAAGGCGGCGCTCGCGATATTTGAGGTGAGCCGTCAGCCGAGTGATGAACTGTTGTATTTCAAGAAACTTCGCGATTTTGACGAGCCTGTTCCGTTCTCTGCCATCAAAGCGAACCCGGAATTGTCCGGCATGGAATTTTTTAGGAACATGAACGGGAGTCTTTTCAAACTTTCCAAGGCGGAATATGAGGCATTGGAAGAGATGGCTGGTGAGGATGATATTTCGCCGTTGGTTGAGAAAACGCCGGAACTATACAATGACCGTGATTTCCTCAATGAGGTGTTTCTTTCAAAGGATGACCTCAAAGTGTTGAAGGGTCTGTTGCAATATAAACAAAACTTGATTCTGCAAGGGGCGCCGGGCACAGGCAAGACATTTGCCGCCAAGCGATTGGCTTATGCCATGATGGGTGAAAAGGACGAAAGTCGTATTCAGTCCGTTCAATTCCACCAGAGTACCAGTTATGACGAATTCGTCTACGGCTATCGTCCCAATGACGATGGCAATGGCTTTACACCTGTGCCGGGGATTTTCACGCGGTTCGTGTGGCAAGCCAAGCGCGACAGGGATAGGGATTATTTCTTCATCATTGATGAGATCAACCGTGCCAACATCTCCAAAGTGTTCGGCGAATTGCTTTCTACCATCGAGTCTGATCACCGTAGCCCGGATGATGCTGTCGTTCTTTCAATCACAGACAAGCCGTTCTACGTTCCGGACAATCTTTATATCATTGGCATGATGAATACGGCGGATCGCGGGCTAGCCCTGATTGATTACGCTCTGCGTCGTCGTTTCGCGTTCTTTACGATGAAGCCGGAGCTTGATAACGCGAATTTCAAAAACCGTGTTGGCAATCTTGGCGATGCAAGGTTGTTGAATCTTGTAAAAGCCGTGCGTGAGTTAAACAAGGTGATTGCCGAGGATGCCGCTTTGGGTGAGGGGTTCTGCATCGGGCATAGCTATTTTTGTGATAATCAAACTAAGGACGGTGAAGGCTTGGCCGCCTCCATTGTCGAGTTCGAGCTGGTTCCATTGATTGAGGAATATTGGTTCGACAATAAAAAGCAGGTTAAGGAACAGTCCGATTTGCTGCGGAAAGCGATTCAATGACTGTGGGTGGCGAAGAAGCGACGGATGGTGAAAAGCAGCGGAAAACCGAAGACAATGTGGTCATCAAGAACATCTACTATATGATGACCTATGCGTTCAAGGCTTTGCGGCTCAACGATTACCGGCGTTTGGCAACCGAGGATTTCGATCATATCGACGACCTACTGGCAGCCATTCTGGCTATTGCGATTGGTGCTCAGCGGCGTCGTGGTTTTGAGCGTGAATATTTGCCGATTCATGAAAATCTTCATACAGTTCGCGGCCATATCGATATGACAGCAACCGCTCGGTTACAAATGGCTGGATACAACGGGCTGGCGTGCGTCTATGACGATTTTTCGGAAGATACCTACAAGAACCGTGTGCTCAAGACTACAGCGCTGTTGTTGATTGGCCGCAAGGACGTTGACGCGGTGAGAAAAACCGATTTGAAACGGTGCCTGATTGCCATGCGTGATGTCGGCGAGGTGGATATTCATCGCGTTGATTGGGCGAGGTTACGTTTCCATCGCAACAATGCGTCGTATGTATTGTTGATGAATGTCTGTCAGATGGTCATCGAGCGAGAGCTGTTCAATCAGGATGAAGGTAATTGGTCGATGCAATACCGGTCGAAGCGAAAACTAAGCAAACTCTACGAGAAATTCGTGCTTGAATACTATCGAGTGCATCATCCGGAACTGTCTGCCAGCGCCAAAACCGTCAATCGTCAGGCTCAGGGGAATATAGAATTTCTGCCGAGACTACTAACTGACGTTACTCTGTCTAGAGGAAGGCGGGAACTTATCATCGACGCAAAATGCTACGGCCATATTCTCGATGTCCATTATGGCAAGCCCATCTACGCACCAAAACATATCAACCAGATTCAAAGTTATGTGCTGCATGAGGTATTCGACAATGACAAGTTGGTGGATGGTATGTTGCTCTACGCGAAGGTGGGTAATGAGGACGGGCATAACGAGACTTGGTCAGAGCTTGAGCATCACTTCTCGGTCCGTACGATGGACCTTAACCGAGATTTTGATGCGATAGCTGCCGATCTTGACGACATTGCGGTTAGGTGGATCGAGGAAACTGGAACAAAGTCGGAGGGTACTATTCAGCTGGCGTCACAGTAATATCGAGTGCATCCGTCACGTTAGTGGTCTTGGAGCGGGCCTCGGTTTCATCTTTTCCGATAGCGAGAGCTACGGCCATGCGACGGTGGCCGTGGACCTCGGGCTTGCCGAAGATGCGCAGGCCGGTATCGGGTTGCGATAAGGCTCGGGGGACGTTGGTAAAGGTGACCTGGCCGTTTCTGGTGACCACTATGGCGTGGCTGGCCGCGACCTCGCCGTTTTTCAGGCTCAGCGCGACGCTTTTTTCGGTGACGGGAATGCCCAGAACGGCCCTGGCATGCAAGGCGAACTCGCTCAAACGTTGGGAGATCATCGTGACCATGCCGGTGTCATGCGGGCGAGGCGAGACCTCGTTGAAGAGAACTTCGCCATTTTTCAAGACGAACAATTCGACGCCGAAAACACCCCAGCCATGTTCGTGATTTTGGTGGGCCATGTCGGCGAGTCCGCTGACGGCTTTGCGAGCGATGTCCTCTGCTCTTTCCAGAACGATCGGATCAACCTGTGCTGGTTGCCACGATTCCCGGTAATCGCCGTCTTCCTGTCGCTGGCCGATAGGGGAGCAGATCACGATGCCGGCGCTGGAAGAGACGGTGAGCATCGTCAGTTCGTAATCAAGTGGTGCTAATGCTTCAACGATAACCCTTGAAATGCCGCCGTCCTTGGCATCCCTCCGCCCGGTTTGCGCTTTCTGCCACGCCGGTTCGAGGTCGGCGTCGCCGCGAAGCACGGATTGGCCGTGTCCCGAAGAGCTCATTACCGGTTTGACCACGCACGGGTATCCGACAGCGTTTGCCCCGTCTTTGAATTCATCAAATGAACCGGCGAAACGATATGGCGTGGTTGGCAAACCGAGTGTTTCATGCATCAGCGTTCGCAAGGCTTCTCTGTTCATGCAGATTGCCGCTATTTGTGAACTTGGCACGACCTGAATGCCGTTTGAAGAGGCTTTCGCTAACTCTGTGGTTGCAATCGCTTCGATTTCCGGGACGATAATGGAAGGCTTGGTTGCTGAGATCAATCGGTTCAGTGCTATTGCATCGGTCATATCCAAGATATGGCTTTCCTGCGCGATCTGCATGGCAGGTGCGTGTTCGTAGCTGTCGGCCGCAATCACGAACGCGCCAAGCCTTGTCAGCTCGATGGCGATTTCACGCCCCAGCTCGCCCGAGCCCAGCAGCAGCACGCGGGTTTGGTGTGATTCTGCCGGATTGCCAAGCGGATAGTTGACGAATGATGATGCGGCTTCAGCGGTCATGGTTTCATTGTCGCATAGGATGGCCCCGAGCAAGATCACCGTTCGATGATTGTTGATGAATTGATTAGCGCGTCGATCAATGACGTCAGGGAATTTGATAATTATCGGACGGAGTTAAACAGGTAACTGGTAAATTGAGAATATGAAATGTCATACAGTTCTGGCAAAGTCCATTTGAGATATTTCGATAGTCGTGAACTAAACAATGGCGCTAAAATTGAACCATGCCACATTCCCAAAACGCTGCAGATGACGCCGCCAAGCCGCTGACCATCGTACTGGTGGTGGATTCGGTGGGCAATCGCGGCAACGGTACCTCGAATTCGGCATTGCAGTATGCACGGGAACTTGAAAACCAGGGCCATTGCGTTCGGCTTGTAGGCGTCGGCGCGCCGGATTACCCCGTCGAAGTCCATCATTTGCCGTTCATCTCATGGCTCGCGGCCAAACAGCAGATGCAGTTCGCACAACCCGATGATGCGGTTTTCCGCTGTGCTTTCGAAGGTGCCGATGTGGTGCATGTTTATATGCCGTTCAAGTTCGGCAGGCATGCGCTGGCTGTCGCGCGATCCATGGGAATTCCCGTAACCGCAGGCTTTCATCTTCAGCCCGAAAACGTCACGTATTCGGCAGGCCCTTTGCGTTATATCCCCGGTATCCCGTCGTTGATTTATTATCTGTTTGATTTCTGGCTCTATGGTCATATCGGCCATATTCACGCCCCAAGCGAGATGATCACCCGTCAGCTGCGTGCTCACGGTTACCATGCAAGACTGCATGTTATTTCCAACGGATATTCCAGCCGGTTCCATCCTGCACAAAAACAATCGGACAACAGGCACAGCAAACGCGATGAAGATGGATTCCGCATCATCGCTTCCGGTCGGCTTACCCACGAGAAAGACCACGAAACGCTGATCCGTGCCGTCGCCTTGAGCAGACACGCTTCACAAATCGATTTGACCATCTGCGGCACCGGTCCGTTGCAACACCGTCTGCGTCGACTTGCGAAACGCTTGTTGCTGAGGCCTGCGCATATCGGTTTCCGTGCCAATGAAGATATGCCGAATCTCTTGCGTCAAGCCGATCTGCTCGTCCATCCCTCCATTGTGGACATCGAATCATTGAGCGTGCTCGAAGGCATTGCCTCCGGGTTGGTGCCGGTCATCGCGGATTCGCCCCTTTCGGCCGCCAGTCAATTCGCCCTGACCGATTCCTCGGTGTTTCCGTCGCGCAACGCCAAGGCACTCGCTCGTCGCATCGACTGGTGGATCGAGCATCCGCAGGAACGTGCCGAGTGGGGACCGAAATACGCGCAGGAAGCTCGTGAAAAATATGCGTTGCCTCAGTGCGTACGCCAGTTCGTCGCGATGGAGCGTGAAGCTATCGCCGATGCTCGGCGTCAATAGACAGACCGTCCATGCTAACGCGACGAAAAGCATGAAAAATCCTGCTTTTCGTCGCATTGGCTCATGAGTCTGCGACGCAAAGCAGGATTATTGGCAACTTCAGCAGGTGTTACAGCAGTGCGATGAGCTGGTCGGTGTGCTCCTGCGTGGTGGCCCAACTGGTGCAGATGCGCATCACCGAATGCGTGTCATCGTATTTCTCAAGGAAGCCCATGGCGACCTGCGGCGAAAGCCGGTCGATGGTCGGCTGGTCCATGGCCACAAAGATCTGGTTGGTTGTGTTCGGGTAGACAAGCTGGTAGCCCTTTGCCTTGAGCACGGCACGAATCTGGTCGGCCATCGTGTTGGCGTTCTTGGCGATCCTTGTGTAAAGCCCGTCAGTGAAAAGCGTGTCGAACTGCAGCCCGAGCAGCCAGCCCTTGGCCAGCAGGGCACCGTGCTGCTTGATTTGGGTGAGGAAATGCTTGGGTGTGTTGTGTTTGGTGAAAACGACGGCTTCACCAAACAGGGCACCGACTTTGGTACCACCGATATAGAGAACATCGACGATGTGCGCGATATCCTCGAGCGTCAAATCATTGCCTTCTGCGGTCAACCCGTAGCCAAGGCGAGCGCCATCGAGGAACAGCGGCATATCGTATTTGTGTGCGATGTCGGCAATGGCCGTAAGTTCCGCTTTCGTGTACATCGTGCCGTATTCGGTGGGATGCGAGACATAGACGCAACCGGGGAAGACCATGTGGGTGTAGTTGCCGTCGGCGTAGAAATCCTTGCAGTATTGCTCGAGCTCTCCGGCTTCAATCTTGCCTTCGTGACTCGGCAGCGTGAGCACCTTGTGTCCGGTATATTCCACGGCGCCGGCCTCGTGGACGTTGACATGTCCATTGGTGGCAGCCACGACGCCCGCGTAGACCGGGGTGATGGTGTCGATGACGGTCTGGTTGGTCTGGGTGCCCCCGACCAGGAACCAGACGTCGGCATCCGGGCATCCGCAGGCCTCGCGAATCTTCGCCTTGGCGGACTCGCAGTATTTGTCGGAACCATAGCCTGGCAGCTGTTCCATATTGGTTTCCGTCATCCTCTTGAGGATTTTGGGATGGGCGCCTTCCGTGTAGTCACTGGTGAAGTCCAGCATGTCACTCCTTGCTTTATGTCTAAATAATATGTTTCCACCATAATCCCATGGGTGACTACGGCAAGGCGGACGGCGGCATGGGTTTTAGCGCTTGCCGGAAGAGTGGGAACTGACAGGCGATGAATAGCTTTTTGCAATGGTGGGGAAAGATGTTCGCGCTTTGCCCCATCAACGCTTTTCAACGCTCGTCCGAGGTTCGGGTTTGAGCTGCGGAGGTCTCCTGACGCTGGATATCGCCTTATTGTTTTGCACTCTCGGCGGTGATGCCGCGTTCATCGTTCATGGTTGCGAAGTTGAGGCCGATGAGGATGCCGCCGCCGACAAGGTTGCCGAGAATCGCCACAACAATGACGAGAATCGCCTTCCACGCGTTGACGGCGCCATGCATCCCGAGAATCAGGAACATCGCGGAATCGGCCACGGAATGCTCGAAGCCGCAGAAGGTGAAGACCAGCACCGCCACCACCATGATGATGCACTTGGTGAAATCGTTGGAAAGCTTGCCGTTGTATACCATGAGCATGGCGATGTTGATGCAGAAGTTGCAGAAGATCGCGCGCACAAAGAGGTCGCCGACACCGCCGGCAGAGTTCAGATAGTTGAGTTTCGTGTTGGCTGCGGTGAGCATGACGTCATAGCTTGCGCCCGAAATAATGGTCGAGAATCGCAGGATGACGGCCACGATGAGCGCTCCAAGCAGGTTGCCCAGCAAGCACAGACCGAGCAGTTTCAACGATTGCAACCAGCCGATGCGCTTGTGGTAGGCGCCTACACTCACCACCATCATGTTCGAGGTCAGCAGCTCGGAATTGGTGTAGTAGATGAGCACGAGCGCCCAGCCGAAGGTTGTGCCGGCCAATACTTTGCCTGCCAACAGCAGTCCGGGCCCGCCTGCCGAACTTGCTCCCATGATCACCCAGAAGGCGGTGAAGAAGACGCCGACCAGAATGCCTGCCATCATGGCACGCTGAATGTAACGGCCGGTCATTTTGCCGGTCATGGTCTCCTTGTTGTCGAGCGCGTCAAGCACCGTCGAGATGAAGGCGCGTCCCGGAAAAAGCGGTTTGGTCTCGTCCTCGGTCCCTTCGACTTCGGAAATGGTTGTTTTCAATTCGGATAATTTGCCCATGGTTCTTTCTGTATTTTCTGTCAATTCATTTGATCTTAAGATAAAACTCGCCTATTCATTATGGGTCGTGGTTGTTTTGTATTTCGCGGGAATCCCGTATTTTGTAACGAAGAACACAATATTTTTGTGAGGAAAGCCACAGATTGCGCCAAAATCCGCGGGGTTGCATGTCCACATAGTGATAACGATTCATGAAAACAGGAAATAATAATTCCCGACTGAAGGATTCCTAACTTGCGGCCGCCCCGATTGATAAATGACTATTGATTTTGCATA
Source organism: Bifidobacterium sp. ESL0784 (assembly GCF_029433295.1). Classification (GTDB taxonomy): domain Bacteria; phylum Actinomycetota; class Actinomycetes; order Actinomycetales; family Bifidobacteriaceae; genus Bifidobacterium. Next base: position 227,935 of record NZ_JAQTHV010000003.1, on the reverse strand, counting down.
TATCGTCCAGCTTGCAATGGCGGAACGCGGACCGATACACTCGGTTGCTAACACCGAGGAGGTCATGAAAATGGCCAGTTCATTCGCTTGTTTGGCATCTGGGTGCAAACATACAGACAAACGATGAACGCAGAAGGAAAGAAAGAAGGGGCAGAGCATGGTTTTCACCTATTACACTCCCAATGAACTCGTGTTCGGCGTCGGAGCCGAGCGCCAGCTTGAGCCGCTTCTGCGCCAATACCATGCGACCTCCATCATGCTTATCTACAGTGGCGATTATGTCTTCGACCTCGGCATCCATGACGCAGTGGTAGGAGCCACAAAAGCGATCGGTGCGCAACTGGTTGAAAACGGCGATGTCGTGCCCAATCCGCATATCGAACTCGTCCGTGACCTGATTGACCTCGCACGCAAGGAAAAGGTCGATTTCGTTCTCGCTGCAGGTGGCGCCAGTTCGTTCGATACGGCGAAGGCCGTGGGTGTGGGCGTTCCTTACGTTGGGGATGTCTGGGATTTGTTCGATGGCGAGGCCGAACCGAAGGAAACCTTGCCGGTTGGTGTGATTTCGACGATTCCCGGCAGCGGTTCGGAGGTTTCCGATTGCGCTGTCCTCCAGCAGAGTGAGGATAAGGAAGCGCTGGAGACCAGGCTTATCATCCCTAAATTCTCCATTGTCGACCCCGAATATTCGCGCACGGCGCCTTATCGTTACCAAGCGGCGGCGGTGGCTGATCTGGCTGTGGGATTCCTGGAACCGTATTTCACGTTGCAGGACCATCTCGAATCAGCGGACAGGATTCTTGAGGGCGGTTTCCGGGCCGCTCTTGTTCAGGGCAGACGCTTTGCGGCCAATCCCGATGACCTTGCCACGCGTACCGAGCTGCACTGGCTTTCGGAGTTGATGTTCAACCATTGCTATCTTGCCACTGGTTCGCAAAACGATTGGACGACCCACCGCATCGAACATGAGATTGGCGGTGAATTCGACGTCATCCACGGTGAGGGCATCGCTGCGGTCCTGCCTTCCATCATTCGTTACGTTGCCCGTCGCAGCCCTCAGCGTTACGCGCAGATGGCGGTCCGGGCACTTGACGCCGATCCATATGACAACACGGAACAGGAGTGCGCCGGCATTCTCGCGGATACGCTTGAACGCCACTTTCAGATGTTGGGCTTGAAAACCAGCCTGCATGAACTTGGCATACCTAGGAAAGCTGTTGCTACGGTCGCCGAGCGCCTGACGAAGTCCGACACGAAGCCGGTCGGAAATTACGTTCCTTTGAGTGAGGCTGATGTGCGCGCCGTGCTCGAACTGGCTTACTGAATACTTGTAATGCATATCTTCGGCATATCGCCGGATAAAAAGACGGAAAAGGGGTCTTATGTCATCCGTCATTACGATACGCAATCTGACGAAAAAATATTCCAGCGACGAAGGTGAAAAGATCGCGCTGAGCGACATCGATCTGGATGTCGACAAAGGCGACATCTACGGCATCATCGGTCTGTCCGGTGCCGGCAAATCGACGCTCGTGCGCTGTATCAACGGGCTCGAACACTACGACGGCGGCACGCTCGCCGTCAACGGCAAGGAGATCGCCGATTTGCGTTCCAAGGAGCTGCGCGCCTTGAGAAGCGACGTCGGCATGATTTTCCAGTCATTCAATCTGATGCCGTCCCGAACTGTCGCCGCCAACGTCGAACTTGCCTTCCGTGGCAAAGTAGACGCGAAAACCCGCAAAGACCGGGTTTCCGAGTTGCTGGAGCTGGTCGGCTTGACCGAAAAGGCCGAAGCCTACCCGGGCGAGCTTTCCGGCGGCCAGCAGCAGCGCGTCGCCATCGCCAGGGCCTTGGTCAACAAACCCGGCATATTGCTGAGCGACGAGGCGACCAGCGCACTCGACCCGACCACCACCAAATCGATTCTCGCCCTCCTGCGCAACCTGCACGACACCTTGGGCCTGACCATCGTTGTCATCACCCATCAGATGTCGGTGATCAAGGAGATCTGCAACAAGGTCGCCGTCATCGACCATGGCACCATCGTCGAAAAGGGTAATGTGTTCGACATCTTCGCTGCTCCAAAGGCCGCGCTCACCAAAGCGTTTGTGGCCACGACCTCGAATCTCGACAAGGTCCACGAGTTGCTCGACGACCATTCACCGCTGGTCGAGCCGAAGCCCGGCCAAGTGCTCCTGCGCATGAACTACATCGCCAAAGAGGTCTCCGAGGCTCTGGTCTCGCATATCTCGCGCGAGTTTTCCATTGACGTCAACATCATTTTCGCCGATATCGACATCGTGGAGAACGCCCCACTCGGCGGCCTGGTGGTCATACTCAAAGGCGATTCCAAGAAGATCAATGATGCGCTCGCTTATCTTAAGGAACGCAATATCGGCATCGAGGTGATCGATCGTGCTTAATCTACTTGATCAATGGTTCCCGAACGTGATGAGCCGTCTGCCCGAATTCTTCGATTCGTTCGTGCAGACCATCATCATGGTCGTCGTGGCCGGTCTGATTTCCTTCGTCTTGGCCGTCATTCTGGGTGTCGCCGTCACTGTAACGAAACCCGGCGGGCTTCATCCAAATCGAGGCGTTTTCAACGTCATCGACAAGCTGATTAACTTGTTCCGTTCGATCCCGTTTATCATTCTTGCGGCCTCACTGGTACCGGTCACCCGATTCGTCATGGGCACGGCCATCGGTACGAAGGGCGCGTTGTTCCCGCTGGTCGTGGGCATCACCCCGTTTTTCGCCCGTCAGATTCAGTCGGCCTTGGCTGGCGTTGATTCGGGGCTGATCGAAGCGGCACAGGCGATGGGCATGGGACTGCCGGAAATCATCTGGCGCGTCTACCTGCGCGAGGCGATTCCCTCGATCGTCCGTGTCAGCGTCATCACACTGGTCAGCCTCATCGACATGACCGCAGTAGTCGGCGTGGTCGGCGGCGGCGGACTCGGCGATTTCGCCATCCGCTACGGTTACCAGCGCTACATGATGGACGTCACCATCGCCACTATCATCGTTCTAGTCCTGCTGGTCGGTCTGGTCGAGCTCATCGGCCGTTTGCTCGTCGAAATCACCGAACACTGACGATAACCAAAATCCGTTTATTTTTAATAATCAATACCGACTTTAATTTCTAAACCTATCAAATATCCAGCAGCAACTTTTTTTATATCGAGCACAAGCCGTGAGATTTTATGAATCCCGAAAGGGGCTTTTATGGCCACCAAAAAACAAATCAAAGCCAAGCATCAACTTTTCGCGCTTCTGGGGGCAATCCTCGTGGTGGTGCTGGTCGTCGCCGGCATCAGCATCTACCGTAATGTCAAAGCAAGCAAGGAAGAGACCGTTACAGTAGGTCTTGTCGGCAATTCCGACGATGCGGAATGGAGAGACGTGCAGGCGCAGCTTGACCGGGAACATGCCAATATAAGGCTCAAATACAAGACCTTCCAAGACGGCATCTACGCCAATCAGGCGCTCGCCAACCACGAGCTCGACATCACGGCTTTCCAGCATTACGCGTACCTCCATCAGGAAGAGAAGGAGAAGGGATACAAGTTCACTCCGATCGGCGAGACCTACATTTCGCCGCTTAACCTCTATTCCCAGAAATACAAGAGAGTCAAGGACTTCAAGGCTGGCGACAAAGTGGCCATTCCCAATAACGCCACCAACCTCGGGCGGGCGCTCAAAGTGCTTGATTCCGCAGGGCTTATCACGTTGAAGGACAACACCAAGGCCGACCCCACCACCGACGACATCGCCTCCAACCCCAGCGGCATCGACATCGAGCTCAATGACCCGGCCTCCATCATCAACCTGCTGCCCGATTACGCCGGCGGCATCACCAATACCAACTTCATCGTCGATGCCGGCAAGAAGCCTGAAGACGCCATCTATGCGCCCAAGCTCAAGCCCGATGACGCCAGCTTCAAACCGTATGTGAACATTATCGTTGCCAACACGAACGACAAGGACAGCAGGACTTTCCGCAAGATTGTTGACGCCTACCATACGCAGGCCGTCGCCAAGCAGCTCATCAAGGACCACAACATCCCGATGTTCAAGTACTGAGGTTCGAATGTTTAAGATTCGCGCAATCGACAAGCAGGAAATATCAATCAGAAATAATGGAGATTATCATGAGTGATTTAAATACAACTGGTGCAAAAGGCGGCGAAGAGGCTACCGGGACTTCGATAAATCGGCTTTTTGCCTCGTCAAAACAAGGTCTGGATCTTTCGTCTTCACAAGGCGGACTCCCCGAAGGAGTCTCGACGCTTCCGCCGGTCGCCACCGACCCATACGTCCAGCAATGGCAGATGTGGCACGAACAGCGGCTGGAGGAACTCAAGGCGCCGCACGGTTATCTGGCGCCGGCGTCGATTACATGGGTCGCCAACGGCCAGACGCAGACGATTGACGGCATTCCGGGGGCCTGGCGTGCCGAAAACGATGTGCTGACCTATTATCCCAAATCCGACGAAAACGAAACACAGAAACGGACAGGCAATATCGACGGCAAAAATGGTGATAAATCCGTGACTGTGACCAATGGTCGAACGATACTTAAGGCCCCGATTTCCTTCGCTCCTACAGCGTTCGGGGAACAGGCGCTCGCCTATCTCAACTACGGTGACAAGCGCATCGAAGTGAACTCGCAAACCGATCTGGTTGACCAATCCACCTACCGGTTCTGGATTCGCGTCAAGGACCCGCACGCCAAAACCCGTCAGCATTTCGATGACATCGACACATTCCCAATCGATCCAAAATGGCGGATTCAGGCTCATTTCCGCCGTGCCGAGCCAGACGAATTCGACATTCATGATTCGGTGGTGAAGACCGTGTTGCAATCATACCCGTTGCTGGGCTTTGTCGAGTTCCAGTATGACGGCAAAGGCTATTCGCTGGTCGTCTCCAACGTCTTCGGACATGCGAGCATCTTCTTCAGCGACCCGACCAACGGCAGAGAGACCTACGGTATCGGCCGTGTGATGCGGCTTGACGAGTTGACCTTGGACGAGTTGGAGGAGCTCGATTTCAATTACGCCTACAACTATCCCTGCGCGTTCTCCGCCTACTGCACCTGCCCGATTCCTTCCAAGCGCAACACGCTTCCGTTCTCCGTGACGGCGGGGGAGAAGACTCCGGAGGTGGATACCGAATTGTGACAAGGCTTACAAAACTGACAGGTTGGACGGATCCCGCGACGCGCCGGTGACTCAAGGTCTTGAGAATCATGTATAGTTCTTATCTGTTGTGCGGATGTTGATTCGGTTCATCGAACCGGTCGGTTTCCCACTTCGATGGTGGCCATAGCTCAGCAGGTAGAGCATCTGATTGTGGTTCAGAAGGTCGCGCGTTCGAACCGCGTTGGCCACCCCATCAATCCCCGAAATCATTAGGTTTCGGGGATTTTTCGCTTTCGGATGATTTTCGCTCAGTCAGCACCAGTCAACATGCCGCATTAGCGGACGATGTTTCTATACGGCGGGTAGGCGATACGTAACGTGTCGGGGAATGTCGGCTTGCTCGTCACGGTTTTGATATGACTGAACTCGAGGAAGCCCGTCTTGCCGTGGTAGGAGCCCATGCCGGAAGCGCCGACGCCGCCGAAGGGGAGACGGCTGGAAAGCAGATGGCCGAGCGGCAGGTTGAAGCCAAGTGCTCCCGAGCTGGTGTGGCGCTCGAACAATAATCGGGTAGCTTTCGAACGTGTAAAGACATACAAGGCCAACGGTTTTGGGCGCTTGTTGATGAATGCTACGGCTTCGGTGGCATTGTCTACGGCGAGAATCGGCAGAATCGGGCCGAAGATTTCCTCCTGCATCACCGGGTCGTTCGGGTCGACGTTGGTAAGGATAGTAGGCGCAATATAGAGGTGCTTGCGATTTGTTTCACCGCCACTGAACGCTTTTCCGTTGGTCGGTAGCAATCCGGCAAGTCTGTCGAATTGTTTGGTATTGACGATGCGTCCGTAACTTGCGGATTCTGCCGGGTTGTCGCCAAAGAACTTTTGGGTGAACGTCGCAATTTTCTCTGCCAATGGTTCGACGAGCTCCGGGGTGGTCAGCACGTAATCCGGTGCCACGCAGGTCTGCCCGGCATTCGTAAACCGTCCCCAGGCGATACGACCGGCAGCGACATTGAGGTTGGCGCTCGCGTCCACGAACACCGGCGACTTGCCGCCAAGTTCGAGCGTGACCGGTGTAAGCTGCTTCGCCGCGGCCTCCATCACAATCGAGCCAACCTTGCCGTTGCCGGTATAAAAAATATGGTCGAAGGGCTGCTTCAAAAGCTCGGTGGTCTCGGGAACCGCACCTTGAACGACGGCAAACGCTCGTGGGTCAAGATATTGGCTGATAAGCCGTTCGAGCAGCGCGCTGGTATTGGGGGAGAGCTCGGAAGGCTTGAGACATACGCAATTGCCGGCCGCAATGGCATCGACCATCGGTTCAAGGCTGAGCATCAGTGGATAGTTCCACGGCGAAATCACCAGCACGACACCCTTGGGCTCGGCCACAGTCCAGCTTCTGGCAGGTTGCATCAGCAGTGGCATGGCTGTGTGTTGTCGCCTGCTCCAGCGCCCGATACGCGGTTCGACGAACTTTATTTCGTCCAAAACCAGCTTGATCTCCATCAGCGCGGTTTCGGCGGCAGGTTTGCCCAGATCGAGATAAACAGCGTGTTCGATATCCCGGCGATGCGCCGAGACCATGCGTTTCATCCGCCGGAGTTGTTCGCGCCGCCAAGCGAAAGGACGCGAGACTCCCGCATCGAACGAGCAATGTAATTGTTGGACTTTCTGCTCACAGGTTTCACTCATGGTGCACTGCTCTTTCGTACGTGGAGTATCGATACCCCGTATTTGTGTTGTATGGCTTAGTGTAGATTCATTCTCTGATACGTTGCGAATACTTTTGTGATTCTATAAAATTTCGGCTGGGTTATAGCTGGACTATCGTAAGTCCGGTTCGTGCAGGGTTTCCGCTCATCCGATAAAGCGACGAACAGGGATATCGATTGCCGATCAGCCAAGACAGCCCAAGGGGGTATTCGCAATGGCGCGGCTTTCCAAAATGTCCGAAGCTTTATGTTATAGTTCTTACTTGTGTGTGCCAGTGGCACGCCTTATGTAACAGGCGTGGGCACTGGGATATCCCGGAACTTGTTAGATTGCGCGCAGCAATGCGGCGGCAGGAGAGTGAAGGGCCATCGGGCCGGTGGACTGTGGCTGTCTCATTTCGATTCGTCGATTGGGGCTGCAGCGAGGCGGCTCCGCAAGAAATAATGATTAACGAATCGGAGAACTGAAGTTGCCTACTATAGAACAACTTGTCCGCAAAGGACGTAAGGCAAAGTCAAAGAAATCCAAGACTTTGGCCTTGAAGGGCAGCCCGCTGCGTCGCGGCGTGTGCACCCGTGTGTATACCACTACACCGAAGAAGCCGAATTCCGCGTTGCGTAAGGTCGCCCGTGTGCGCCTGAGCTCCGGCATCGAAGTAACCGCCTACATTCCGGGCGAGGGCCACAACCTGCAGGAGCACTCCATCGTGCTCGTTCGCGGTGGCCGTGTGAAGGATCTTCCTGGTGTGCGTTACCACATCGTGCGTGGCGCGCTCGATACCCAGGGTGTCAAGGACCGCAAGCAGGGACGCTCCCTGTACGGCGCAAAGAAGGCGAAGTAAGAGATATGTCACGTAAAGGACCATCCAAGAAGCATCAGCTGCTCCCTGATCCGATCTACGGTTCGACCGTGGTCGCTCAGCTCATCAACAAGATCCTGCTCGACGGCAAGAAGTCGATCGCCGAGGACATCGTCTACTCCGCACTTGACATGGTCAAGGAGAAGACCGATCAGGAACCCGTCGCCGTCTTGAAACGCGCGCTCGACAACATCCGTCCGTCCCTCGAGGTCCGTTCCCGCCGTGTCGGCGGTGCGACCTACCAGGTCCCGGTCGAGGTCAAGCCCAACCGTGCGAACGCCCTGAGCCTTCGCTGGCTGACTGATTTCTCCCGCAAGCGTCGTGAGAAGACCATGGCCGAGCGTCTCGCCAACGAGATTCTCGACGCCTCCAACGGCCTCGGTGCTTCCGTCAAGCGCCGCGAGGATACGCACAAGATGGCAGAGGCCAACAAGGCCTTCGCTCACTATCGCTGGTAATCTTCGCAGAAGAGTTAGGGTAAGGAAACATTTATGGCACTTGATGTGCTCAGTGACCTCAATGAGGTCCGCAACATCGGCATCATGGCTCACATCGATGCCGGTAAGACAACGTGTACGGAACGTATTCTGTACTACACCGGTAAGAACTACAAGATCGGCGAGACGCACGAAGGCGCCTCGACCATGGACTTCATGGCCCAGGAAAAGGAACGCGGTATCACTATTCAGTCCGCCGCGACCACCTGCTTCTGGAACCGTCAGACCCATGATCCCGACAAGAAGTTCCAGATCAACATCATCGACACCCCCGGCCACGTGGACTTCACAGCCGAGGTGGAGCGTTCGCTTCGCGTGCTCGATGGCGCCGTTGCCGTTTTCGATGGCAAGGAAGGCGTAGAGCCCCAGAGCGAGACCGTGTGGCGTCAGGCCGACAAGTACGGCGTGCCGCGCATCTGCTTCATCAACAAGATGGATAAGCTCGGAGCCGATTTCTACTACTCCGTCGACACCATCAAGAAGAAGCTCGGAGCCACCCCGCTGGTCGTGCAGCTGCCGATCGGCGCTGAGAACGACTTCGTCGGCATGGTTGATCTGATTCGTATGAAAGCGTATGTCTGGAACGACGTCACCACCGATCTCGGTGCCCACTACGACACTGTCGACATCCCTGATGACTTGAAGGACAAGGCCGAGCAGTATCGTTCGGAGCTTCTCGATCAGGTGGCCGAATCCGATGACGACCTGATGGAGAAGTACCTCGAATCCGGTGAGATGAGCGAAGAGGAGATCCGCGCAGGTATCCGCAAGCTCACCATCGAGCGTCAGGCCTATCCGGTCCTGTGCGGTTCCGCATTCAAGGACAAGGGCATTCAGCCACTGCTCGACGCAGTGGTCGATTACCTCCCCAGCCCTGAGGACGTTCCCGCCATCGTTGGCTTCAAGCCCGGTGACGAGTCCGAGGAGATCGACCGCAAGCCCACGATGGACGATCCATTCGCCGCGTTGGTCTTCAAGATCTCGACCCACCCCTTCTATGGCAAGCTCGTGTTTGTGCGCGTCTATTCCGGCTCCATCAAGCCCGGCGACACCGTGCTCGATTCCACGAAGGACAAGAAGGAACGTGTCGGCAAGATCTTCCAGATGCACGCCGACAAGGAAAACCCTGTTGACGCTGCCGAAGCTGGCAACATCTACACGCTCGTTGGTCTGAAGAACGTCTCCACCGGTGATACCCTGTGCGACGATAAGGCCCCGATTTCGCTGGAATCCATGACCTTCCCGGAGCCGGTGATCGAGGTCGCCGTCGAGCCGAAGACCAAGGCCGATCAGGAGAAGATGTCGATCGCTCTGGCGAAGCTCGCCGACGAGGATCCGACCTTCCAGGTCAAGACCGATGAGGAAAGCGGCCAGACGCTGATTTCCGGCATGGGCGAACTCCAGCTCGACATCATCGTCGACCGTATGCGTCGCGAGTTCAACGTCGATTGCAACGTGGGCAACCCGCAGGTCGCCTACCGCGAGACCATTCGCCAGGCCGTTATGAACCAGGAATACACCCACAAGAAGCAGACGGGTGGTTCCGGCCAGTTCGCAAAGGTCTTGATGAACTTCGAGCCGATTCCTCCGGAAGAGGGCAAGGACTACGAGTTCGTCAACGAGGTCACCGGCGGCCACATCACCAAGGAATTCATTCCTTCGATCGATGCTGGTGTGCAGGAGGCCATGGAAGCCGGCATTCTCGCTGGCTTCCCGGTGGTCGGCGTCAAGGCGACCGTCACCGATGGCCAGATCCATGATGTCGATTCCTCCGAGCTTGCCTTCAAGATCGCCGGTTCCATGGCGTTCAAGACCGCAGCCCCGAAGGCAAAGCCCGTCATCCTCGAGCCGATCATGGCCGTCGAGGTGCGTACCCCTGAGGAGTACATGGGCACCGTGCAGGGCGATCTCGTCTCGCGTCGTGGCAGCATCACCGATATGAAGGATGCCACCGGCGTCAAGGTCATTGAGGCGAAGGTCCCGCTTAGCGAGATGTTCGGCTACATCGGCGACTTGCGTTCCAGGACACAGGGACGCGCGATGTTCACCATGCAGATGGATTCGTATGCGCAGGTCCCCAAGTCGGTCTCCGAGGAGATCATCAAGGCCCAACGCGGCGAATAAAATACTTCGCCCAAGGCGTGTCTGTCTCCAGTCGGCGCTAGAATTTTCAAGCGCTGACTGGGTTCGGGCACTTTGTGGCAGGTAACCCAGAAACCCAGTAAACTGTAGCGAGTATCTCGAGGCCGAAAAGCTCGGGAATAACTACGAAACGTCCAGGAGGACAAAGTAATGGCAGAAAAGGAAAAGTACGAGCGGACCAAGCCGCACGTTAACATTGGCACCATTGGCCACGTTGATCACGGTAAGACGACCCTGACCGCGGCCATCTCGAAGGTGCTGCACGAAGAGTACCCCGATCTCAACCCGGAGTATGACTTCGATCAGATCGACGCCGCTCCTGAAGAGAAGCAGCGTGGTATCACCATCAACATCGCCCACATCGAGTATCAGACCGAGAAGCGTCACTATGCTCACGTGGATTGCCCCGGCCACGCCGATTTCGTGAAGAACATGATCACCGGCGCCGCTCAGATGGATGGCGCGATTCTCGTCGTCGCCGCCACTGATGGCCCGATGGCTCAGACCCGCGAGCATGTTCTGCTCGCCCGCCAGGTAGGCGTGCCGAGGATTCTCGTCGCTCTCAACAAGTGCGATATGGTCGACGACGAAGAGCTCATCGAGCTCGTCGAAGAAGAGGTCCGCGACCTCCTCGAAGAAAACGGCTTCGATCGTGACTGCCCGGTCATCCGCACTTCCGCCTATGGCGCTCTGCATGATGACGCTCCGGATCACGACAAGTGGGTCCAGACTATCAAGGAACTCATGGATGCCGTCGACGATTACATCCCGACCCCTGTCCACGACCTTGACAAGCCGTTCCTGATGCCTATCGAAGATGTCTTCACCATCTCCGGCCGTGGCACCGTGGTGACCGGCCGTGTCGAGCGTGGCCGCATCCCGGTCAACGCCCCGGCAGAGATCGTCGGCATTCGTCCGACCCAGACCACCACCGTCACCTCCATCGAGACCTTCCACAAGCAGATGGACGAGGCCGAGGCTGGCGACAACACCGGTCTGCTGCTCCGCGGCATCAACCGTGACGACGTCGAGCGCGGCCAGGTTGTGGCCAAGCCCGGCACCGTGACCCCGCACCACAAGTTCGAGGGCGAAGTCTACGTCTTGACGAAGGATGAGGGCGGTCGTCATTCGCCGTTCTTCTCCAACTACCGTCCGCAGTTCTACTTCCGCACCACCGACGTCACCGGCGTCATCACCCTGCCGGAAGGCGTTGAGATGGTTCAGCCTGGCGACCACGCCACCTTCTCCGTCGAGCTGATTCAGCCCGTCGCTATGGAAGAGGGCCTGACCTTCGCAGTTCGTGAAGGTGGCCACACCGTCGGCTCAGGCCGTGTCACCAAGGTGATCGAGTAGTTCTAAGAACGCAAGTTCTAGATTTACTTATTGTTGTGCCCCGCATCACAAAGGTGTGGGGCACAACTGTATTTGAATTAAAACATAAACTTAGAAACTCCTGCGGGAAACATACTGTCAATCGGCTGTACATACGCCGTGGCATAATTGCTGAGGCATTTTATGGAATGCAAATCGTTTGAAAAGTAAATGACTAAGGTGACGAGACGTGGCACAAACTAGCAATGACATCAAAAACGGGTCGGTATTGAACCTCGACGGACAGCTCTGGACCGTCACGAAATTCCAGCACGTCAAGCCCGGCAAGGGCCCGGCTTTCGTGCGTACCACCATCAAGAACGTGCTTTCGGGCAAGATCGTCGATAGGACGTTCAACGCGGGCATGAAGATGGAGTTCGAGACCGTCGATAACCGTACGCTGCAGTATTCCTATGAGGAAGGCGATACTTTCGTCTTCATGGACATGACCACTTACGATCAGGTCAGCATTCCGAAGGAACTTGTCGGTGACCAGGCGAAGTACCTGCTGGAAGGCACCGATTGCATCGTCAGCTTCCATGATGGCACCCCATTGAGCGTCGAGCTGCCGGCATCTGTGATTCTCAAGGTCACTTCAACCGAGCCGGGCGTGCAGGGCAACCGTTCGAACGCCGGAACCAAGCCCGCCACCGTAGAAACCGGTGCCGAGATTCAGGTGCCGCTTTTCGTCGGTGAAGGCGAAATGGTTAAGGTCGACACCCGCGACGGTTCCTACCTCGGCCGCGAAAACAACTGATTTCTTTTTCTGGCTTGGCAGGATTTCGTCACCCAAGTCGGAATACTATATTTGTAAGCGGTAATTCGCAAAACTTTCACTGGGAGGCAACTGGCTAGATGGCACGTTCGACAGCTCGCAAACGGGCGCTGAATACGCTCTATGAAGCGGATGAGAAGGGGCAGGACATCCCGTCGCTGCTCGCCGAGCGCATTGCCGAACCGGGAGCCCAGACTCCGTTGCCCGATTATGCTATAGAAATCGTTCGAGGCGTGGCCGACGAACAGGTGGGTATCAATCGAGCCCTCGAATCCCACTCAACCAAATGGCCGTTGCGACGGATGGCCGTCGTTGACAGAAATATCCTGCGTATCGCCGCCTGGGAGATTCTTTTCAACGATGACGTTCCCGACCGCGTGGCCATCGACGAGGCATTGGGATTGGCGAAAACCCTTTCTGACGATGATTCGCCCGCGTTCATCCATGGCCTGTTGAGCGCACTTTGCGATGACAAGGACACGGTTCTTGCCGATATCAAGACGGTGCATGAAGTCGAGGCCAAGGAAAAGGCCGAACGAGAAGCGGCCGATCGCAGGCTTAATTCGCCTACAGCTCCAGGGTTCCTGAATTCCCGTGGTATTTCCGGCAAGGGCGATGGTGTTCCGTTTGAAACGGAAACCGTCAACGACGATTCCCCAACCAGTGTCGATGCGGATTCACAACCTGAAACCGGTGAGAATTCCTCTAGTGAGGCTAGCGAAGTCCCGATTCCCGCTGCGCCCGATGGCGACAATAATTCAATGATTGTGTAATTAGTTCTGACCGCGGTACGGTGGCCGGGCCGCGAATCTGTTTTCCGGTCCAGTTATTTCCGAGTCCGCGCACGGGCCCGGAGCAAGGGGGACTCGTGGTGAGTCAGCAGGAAACTTCGGCGGCACAGTACTCTAAGGATGATGCTGTGCTGTTGTTGGAAGACGGCCAGCTTTATGTAGGCGAGCCTTACGGCAAACTTGGTTCGACGTTCGGCGAGATCGTCTTCGCAACAGCCATGACCGGCTACCAGGAGACGATTACCGACCCGAGCTATGACCGGCAAATCGTCGTGCAGACTTTCCCACATATCGGCGACACCGGGGTCAACGACGAGGATCCCGAGTCCAAACGAGTCTGGGTGGCTGGTTACGTCGTGCGTCAACCCAGCCCGAACGTGAGCAATTGGCGGGCGAACGACAGTCTGGACGACGAGCTCAAAGGTGACGGCATCGTCGGCATCAGCAATATCGACACCCGCAAGCTGGTGCGTCACCTTCGCAGCGCAGGCGTGATGCGTGCGGGTATTTTCTCCGGCGATGCCTTGGTGGACAAGGCGACCGGGTCGTTACGCTCCGTTGAAGCTTTGTTGCAGGAAGTCTTGGCTTCCCCGAAGATGCAGGGTGCCAGGCTTTATGACCATGTGAGCACCGATAAAACCTATACTGTCGAGCCTAGCGGCGAATTCGAAGGCAAGGACCCCCTCTTCACCGTGGCCGCGGTCGATCTTGGCATTAAAGGCATGACTCCTCATCGCTTGGCCGAACGTGGCTGCCGCGTCTACGTCGTGCCGTCCACAGTCACGTTCGACGACATCAAAGCGCTGAATCCCGACGGAGTCTTCTTCTCGAATGGTCCGGGCGACCCGCAAGAGGCTGCTCCCGAAGTTGATTTGCTGCGTCAGGTGTTGGATGCCCGATACCCCTTCTTCGGCATCTGCTTCGGCAACCAGCTTTTCGGACGTGCGCTCGGTTTCGATACCTACAAGCTCAAGTTCGGCCATCACGGCGTCAACCAGCCGGTGCGTGATATGACGACCGGCAAGGTCGAGATCACCGCGCATAACCACGGGTTCGCGGTCGATGCCCCGATCGGCAGGATTGTGGAATCGTCATATGATAACGGCAAGTTCGGCAAGGTGTTCGTTTCCCACATCGACCTGAATGACGATGTGGTCGAAGGCCTGCAATGCGTTGATATTCCGGCATTTTCGGTACAATACCACCCCGAAGCCGCAGCAGGCCCGCACGATGCCGCCTATCTGTTCGACCGTTTCGTCTCGCTGATGCGGGCGCACAAAGCGGGGGAGCCGGTTTCATCCGTGCTCGCGACGCCGACATCATTATCGCAATCGAATACTTCCGAATCTGGCCAATCCGCCGCCGCTTTTGACAAGGAGAACAAGTAATGCCGAAACGTCAGGACATCAAATCCGTCATGGTCATTGGCTCTGGCCCCATCGTCATCGGCCAGGCCGCGGAATTCGATTACTCCGGAACCCAGGCCTGCCGCGTGTTGCGTGAGGAAGGCATTCGCGTCATTCTCGTCAACTCCAACCCGGCCACCATCATGACCGACCCGGAAATGGCCGATGCCACTTATATCGAGCCTATCGACGTGCCGATTCTGGAACGCATCATTGCCAAGGAACGTCCGGACGCCCTGTTGCCGACTCTCGGCGGCCAGACCGCCTTGAACGCCGCCGAAGCCTTGGGCAAAGCCGGCGTGCTCGACAAATATCACGTCGAGCTCATCGGCGCCTCGCTTGCGGCCATCGACCGTGGTGAAGACCGAGAACAGTTCAAGCAGGTCGTCGAATCCGTCGGTGGCGAATCCGCGCGAAGCGATGTGGCCCATACGCTCGAGGAAGTCGACGCCATCGTCGACAAACTCGGCTTCCCGGTGGTCGTCCGTCCAAGCTTTACCATGGGTGGCCTCGGTTCTGGCATTGCACACGACGAAGAGGAACTGCACCGCATCGCCGGGGCGGGCATCCACTATTCGCCGACCAACGAGGTGCTGATCGAAGAAGGTATCGAGGGCTGGAAGGAATACGAGCTCGAGCTCATGCGCGACCGCAACGACAACGTCGTGGTCGTCTGCCCGATTGAGAACGTCGACCCGGTCGGCGTCCATACCGGCGATTCCATCACCGTGGCCCCGACCTTCACCCTCACCGACCGTGAATACCAGCGCATGCGCGACATCGGCATCGCCATCATTCGTGGCGTCGGCGTCGACACCGGCGGCTGCAATATCCAGTTCGCCGTCAATCCGAAGAACGGTCGCATCATTGTCATTGAAATGAACCCGCGCGTCTCCCGTTCCTCGGCGCTTGCCTCGAAAGCCACGGGTTTCCCGATCGCCAAAATTGCGACGAAACTCGCGCTCGGCTACAGCCTCGACGAAATTCGCAACGATATCACCCAGTCCACGCCGGCCTGCTTCGAGCCGACCATCGACTACGTGGTCACCAAGGTGCCGCGCTTTACCTTCGAAAAGTTCCCGGGCGCCGACCCGACGTTGACCACTTCGATGAAGTCGGTGGGCGAGGCCATGGCCCTCGGCGGCAACTTCCAGGAATCGCTGGGCAAGGCCATGCGCTCCATCGACAAGCGCCATATGGGCTTCAGCTGGGACGGCACCAAGCCCGACCAGGCTGAGGTCGACCAGTTGCTGGAAGACATGCGTACACCAACCGAAAACCGCTATCTGCAGGTGCAGCGTGCACTGTGGGGCGGGGCCACGCTTGAGCAGCTTTACGATGCCACCAAGATTGATCCGTGGTTCTTAAAGCAGTTTGCGCTCATCAATCAGACTGCGATGGAAGTGCGGTTCACGGAAATCCTCTCGCCGAAGCTCTTAAAGAAGGCGAAGCTGGCCGGACTTTCCGACCTTCAGATCGCACACCTGCGTCATTTGGGCGACGAAGGAGAGAACACCATCCGTGAGCTGCGCCACAACTATGGCCTGCGTCCGGTCTACAAGACCGTTGACACCTGCGCTGCAGAATTCGACGCGGTCACACCGTATTACTATTCCTGCTACGCCGACGAATCCGAGCTCAAGCCGCGCGACCGCGAGGCCGTCATCATTCTGGGATCCGGTCCCAACCGCATCGGTCAGGGCATCGAATTCGATTACACCTGCGTGCACGCAGTACAGGAACTGGGCAAGGACTATGACACCATCATGGTCAACTGCAACCCCGAGACGGTCTCCACCGACTACGACATGTCCGACAGGCTCTACTTCGAGCCGCTCACCTTCGAAGACGTCATGGAGATCTACGAGGCCGAAAAGAAGCTCGGCCCGATCAAAGGCGTCATCGTCCAGCTCGGCGGCCAGACTCCGCTTTCGCTGGCCGCACGTCTCAAGGCCGCCGGCGTCCCGATTCTGGGTACGTCTCCCGAGTCCATCGATTTGGCCGAAAACCGCGAGCTCTTCGGTGAGGTGCTGCGTCGTGAGAAGCTCAACGCGCCGCGTTACGGCACTGCGCTCAATATCGACGAGGCGCTCGAGGCCGCCCATTCCATCGGCTACCCGGTGCTCGTGCGCCCGAGTTATGTGCTCGGCGGGCGCGGCATGGAAATCGTCTATGACGACGCCCAGCTCGAGAAATACGTCGACCGTGCGCTCGACGAGGCAAAAGCGGACACAGTGGTTTCCGGCCGTCTGCCCTCGCCGTTGCTGATTGACAAGTTCCTACAGGACGCCATCGAAATCGACGTCGACGCGCTTTACGACGGCAAGGAGCTTTATATCGGCGGCATCATGGAGCACGTCGAGGAGGCCGGTGTCCATTCCGGCGACGCGGCTTGCACTCTGCCGCCCTCCACGCTTTCCGACGACCAGATTCAGCGTCTGCGCAAGGCGACGCTCTCCATCGCCGAAGGCTGCGGTGTGCGCGGCGTGATGAACGTCCAGTTCGCCTATATGGCCAACACCCTTTACGTCATTGAGGCCAATCCGCGCGCTTCCCGCACCATTCCCTTCGCTTCCAAAGCGACCGGCGTGGCTCTGGCCAAGGCTGCCGCCCGTATCATGGTGGGGGAGTCCATCGCCGACCAGCGTCGCCGTGGGCTGCTGCTTCCCAATGGCGACGGCGGCACCATCCGCCCAGGGCAGCAGGTCGCAGTCAAGGAATCCGTCTTGCCGTTCAAACGTTTCCGAACCGAGGCCGGCAAATCTGTCGACACGCTGCTGGGGCCTGAAATGCACTCGACCGGCGAGGTCATGGGCTTCGACCGTGACTTTCCGCACGCCTTTGCCAAGTCCCAGCTCGCCGCTTACGAAGGTGGTCTGCCAACGCACGGCAACGTGTTCCTTTCGGTTTCCGACACCGACAAACGCCAGTTGCCGCTGATTGCTACGCGCCTAAAAGAGTTGGGCTTCACATTGTGCGCTACCGACGGCACGGCTTCTGTGCTGCGCCGCTACGGCATCGATTCCAAGGTGGTGAGTAAGCTTAACGCCACCGAGGATGAGAAGCGCCAACTGCGCGAACGCTATGGTCACGATGTCATCGGCAAGAATCCGGTCGAGATGATTGAGGACGGCGAGATCAACATGGTCCTCAATACCCCGAGCACCCGAGGCTCCCGTTCCGACGGTTACGCCATCCGCGCCTCGGCCGTGATCGCCGACGTCCCGCAGTTCACCACCATCACCGAATTCTCCGCGGTCCTCCTCGCCATCGAGGCGGTCAAGGCCAACGATTATCAGGTGATGAGCATCCAGGAGCACGCCAAGCAGCTCTTCGACTCCGAGATGGAGCCAGAGCGATAAGATTCTAACGTGCTGATCGCGTCAATGTCACTGAAACAGGAAGAAGCCAAGCGTCAATGAATGTGGTGTCAACGATTGACTTCGCCTTCGGGCAGAATTGTCAAGTCGATTGTTGACATCGCGCTTCCTGATATTCGTTTGATACGGTATCGTAGAACCTGTTCCCAAGTGTCGAGTTAAAGGCTAAAATGCATTACACTATTAAAGATATTGCAAGGCAAGCCGGGGTTTCAAAGTCGACCGTTTCTCGCTATATCAGAGGCGAGCGGGACAAGATTTCACCAACCACACAAAAGGTGGTTGCAAAGGTAATACAAGAGCTTGATTATCGGCCAAACCAGGTGGCCGTCGGTTTGGCGCGGGGGCAGATGCCGACGGTAGGGGTGGTCGTCTCCGACATCAGCAATCCTTTTTCGTCCGTGTTCATGAAAGGCATTTTTGACGCCTGTGAAGAACGTGGCCAGTCCACGGCATTCGCCATTTCGGACGGCAGCATCAAACGGGAACGCAACATCATCAAGAATTTCAGATCATCCAGTGTCGACAGGCTGATCATTCAGACCTGCGGCGACAACGAAAAGTTCCTTTCGAAGCTGGATCCCCGCAAAACGGTCATCATCGATCGTCCGTTGAAAAAGGACATCTTCTCCACTGTTACCTCGGACAATTACGACAGCACCTTGCAGGCCATCCGTTATCTGCAGAAGCAGGGATGCGAACCCGTCGCTTTCGTCACGCTCGACATCAAATCGGTGACCACCCGTTCCATCCGTTGCGATGCCTATCTGGACGCCATTGAAGGCCACCAGGAGCCGATGGTCGTCTCTTTCGACACCTTGAATGAAGCGGAAGTAAGGCTCACTGATCTTTTCGCTTCCTCAAACCCTCCGAAGGGGATTTTCACCTCAAACGGCGAAGCCTTGAAGATTTTTCTGAAATTCGCCAGGAAGCATCGGTTGGTCATCGGGCGCGACGTCGGGGTGATTTCCTTCGAGGATTGGGATTGGATGGAGTTCCTCAATCCCGCGATTACGGCAGTGCGCCAGGACTCGTACACCATGGGCTATGTCTCTGCCAAAACGTTGCTCGAAGGCGGAACGCCACTCGGAGCCAAGCCCGAAACCAAGATTATCGAATCGAGACTGGTGGTCAGGGATTCAAGCGAGCTTAGTTAGTTTCTTGTCTTGGTTTTTCAATCTTTCGACAGCGCGTGTTTGTCAAGAGTCATGTAATTTTGGGTTTTCGTGATTTTTATTTGTCGTTACCGGGAAGCATGCTTTTCCTGATTCCTCACGAATGCAAAGGAGATTCATTATGGAAAACGGAAATGCATTGGATTACCGCGTCGATCCCAAGGTCCGTGCACGCATCGACAAGGCCATCGCCTACCTCAACGCCCATGCGATGGAGCTCTCCGGGAAAGCCGACGAAACATATTCGCTGGACGGCACAGACGATATCGTCGTGCATCTGCAGAGCTACGATTCCATGGATTACCAGACCATCAGCTACGAAAGCCACCGCGACCACATCGATCTGCACTACTTGCTTTCGGGGCAGGAATATGTGCGTTGGTGGGATACCGGCAGCGTGGAGCCCAACACCGAATACAATGCGGATAACGACATTGTCTTCTACCCGCACCCGGACCATCACAATCGCGTGCTGCTGACCCCGGGCCATTATGTCTTGGTCTATCCCGAGGATATGCATGCACCGCGTGGCATGGTAGGAGACACCGCCGAACCGGTGCACAAGGTCGTCGTCAAGATTTCGGTGCGTTGAGTTTTTCTCTGCTTCAACAGCAAATCGATGCGTCAGTAAATCCCGAAAAACAGCCCTGATGAATATGGCGTGTTTCATTTGACAGCTTTATTTTTTTATTTATAATAAAAATTATTATTTAATTAAAAATGATACCGGTGTCATTAGGAGATACTTAACATGTAAGAAAGAAATAATTAGATTTCTGTACCATATGAGACCGGTGTCATCCTTGCAATGACAGGATTTATCTCAAAAATAAATGGGCTTAACGATGATTCGCTAACGAGTATCAAGGAGAACAACAATGACCGAAAAAATTCTAGTGACGGGGATTGTACCTCGCGAAGGACTCGACAAACTGTTCGATCGTTTTGACGTGACGTATTCCGCTGACAAGCCGTTCACCCGTGACTTCGTTCTGGAGCACGGCCACGAATATGACGGCATGATTCTTATGGCCCAGAAAGGCGACCGTGAACTGCTCGATGCCTGTAACAACCTGAAGGTCATCTCGCTCAACGGTGTCGGCTACGACCACGTCGATGTCGCCTACGCCAAGCAGAAGGGCATCGTGGTTTCCAACAGCCCGCGCGAGGTGCGCATCCCGACGGCCGAGTTCACCATGGCGTTGATTCTTGCCGCAGTGAAGCGCTTGCATTTCTACGACGGCATCGTCCGCCGCGGAGACTGGATCGATCCCTCCGAGCGCAAGTATCAGGGTCGTACCTTGAACGGTTTGACTCTGGGCGTTTTCGGCATGGGCCGTATCGGCAAGACCGTTGCCAAGTATGCGCAGGCTTTCGGCATGAAGGTCATCTACAACAACGATTGCCCTCTTGGCGAGGATTTCGACCGCGAAAACAATTGTGAATATGTTTCTTTCGACGACTTGTTGAAACGTTCCGATGTGGTGACCATCCACGCTCCTGAACTGCCGAGCACCCATGGGCTCTTCGACGCCGAGGCCTTCGCCAGGATGAAGAACGATGCCTATCTGATCAACGCTGCACGCGGTCCGATCGTGCAGGAGCAAGCGCTCGTCGATGCACTGGAATCCGGTCAGATTGCCGGTGCTGGGCTCGACGTCTTTGAGTTCGAGCCCAAGGTTTCTGAGAAGCTGCGCTCGTTGCCCAACGTCATGCTTTCGCCTCATGCGGGTACCGGCACCATCGAGGCCCGTATCGGGCTGGCCGCAGAAGCCACCGACAACCTGATCAGCTTCTTTGATGGTAAGCCGATCAACGTCGTCAACAAGTAAGTTCTGCTAGGCAAAAGGAGAAGTCATGCGATTTTCCAAGGTTTTCAAAGACGAGCTCGATCATGGCTACGCAATCTTGCGGATGAACGAACTCGGACGCGATTTTGCGCTTATCGCTTCCGAGGAAAATCGCCCCTGTTATGCCTACGACCTCGATGATAATTATCGTCGTATCACGGTCTGGCCGGATGTCGGCGGCACGATGACCATGGTCCAGCTGCCGGGGACGCTTGATTTCCTGGCCACCCAGCGTTTCTATCCTGGGTTCAACTCCAAGACCTGCCGCATCGTGCACGCGCATTTCAACGGCAGAGACTGGGACGTCAAACCGATAGCAGAGACGCCTTATATCCACCGTTTCGACATCATCAAACACGACGGCGGCTACTGGTACATCGGCTGTTCCATCGCCAATTCCAAGAAATTCACCGACGACTGGTCCGATCCGGGCAAGGTTTTCGTAGGTGCCTACGACCCAGTGGCTGACTGTCTTAAAGATGTTCGGGAACTTGATATCCGTATCACCAAGAACCACGGATATCGTCGTGAAACCCCTACGACCTCGCTGGTCACTGGTCATGAAGGCATCTTCCGCCTGCATTATCCACAAAATGGCGAGGATTGGCGCATCGAGCGACTGGCCGAAGAAGAGACCAGCGACATCGCCATGATCGACATCGATGGCGACGGCCATCAGGAATACTTGGCCATCCAAGGCTTCCACGGCGACCATTTAAGACTTTATGACGACCGGTTCCAGACGCTGGATGCCACCGAAGGCGGTTCGCCGTTCGGTCATGCCATCGACAGCGAGATGCTCTTCGGCAAACCTTATTTCCTCTTTGGCTACCGTGGGGGAGACCAGGAGCTCATGACCATTACGGCCCCAGAGCGCAAAATGCACAAAACCGTCATCGAATCCGGAGTCGGCCCCAGCAATGTCACGATCTTTCGCAAGGACGGCGAAGATTATCTGTTGAGCGCCAATCGCGAGAGCAATTCCATAGCCATTTACCGCATAACCGATGAGGAGAAGTAAGATGGCCGGACATTATTTCCTTATTCTTGACAATGGCGGCACCAATACTCGCGCGCTGCTCTTCGACGAAGAAGGAGCGCAGATCGGGGTTTCCGTTTTCAATACACCTTGGATTCAAGACAGGGCCGAAATGCGTGAGATAGACCTGAAAGGGATGCGCGATTCACTGTTCGCCGCAATCCGGCAGGTGCTCTCGCAAACGGGAATCTTACCCAAAGACATCGCTTGCATCACCTGTGTGGGGCACGGCAAAGGGCTCTATCTTCTCGGCAAAAACAGAGAGATTTTCTGCAACGGCATCTTGTCAACCGATGAACGGGCCAACGACCTGGCGAAGAGCTTCGAGACCAGGATCGAAGAGATCTACCCGATCAGCCATCAGCACGTCATGGCCAGCCAGGCTCCGGTGCTGCTGCGCTGGATCAAGGACCACGAGCCAGAGCGTTACGACGGCATCGGCAACGTGTTTTCGGCGAAGGATTTCGTGCGTTACCTACTGACCGGCGGCATCCATCAGGAGATAGGAGATGCTTCGGGCAACAATCTCATCAATCTCAAGACCCGAAACTATGACGACAGGCTCCTTGCCTTCTTTGGCGTATCCGAGGCCAGGCAATGGCTGCCGGGCCTGGTCGAATCGGCGGATATCGTAGATAAAGTAGATGCTCAAGCTTCTTATGAGACCGGTCTCATTGAAGGAACTCCGGTCACCGGCGGTCTTTTTGACATTGATGCGGGCACGCTGGGCTCGGGAACCTTGAATCACAATCATTATTCCGTGATTGCCGGCACGTGGAGTATCAACACCTATCTTTGCAAAGAACCGACCCCTCGCATGCTCGGCATCATGAACTCCCTATTCCTCAAAGACAGGGTGCTGGTCGAAGCCTCAAGCCCCACTTCGTCGGGCAACCTGAGCCGGATTCTGCGGTTGCTTTCGCCTACCGGAAAGGAGAGCGACGAGGATTACCGCCGGTTGGAGGCGAACCTTCAGCAGGAGGACGCCGATTTCACGCAGGTCCTCTACACTCCCTTCCTCTATGGCAGCAACAGCGACCCCGATGCCATGGCCTCCTTCGTGGGTCTGGGAAGCACGACCACACGCATGCAGCTGGTCCGCGCGGTTTACGAGGGCGTTGTTTTTGCGCATCGTCAGCATATTGACCAGTTGCTGCGCAGCGATACCACCCGTCCGCAATCCCTGCGGATCTGCGGGGGAGCGGCCAACTCGCCTTCCTGGATGCAGATGTTCGCCGATATCATCGGCATTCCAGTTCAAACCATCAAAGGCCATGAAATCACTGGCCTTGGCGGTGCAGTGCTTTCGGCCTATGCCACAGGTGGCTATTCCGACTTGCGGCAGGCCGCAGACCATATGATTCACGTCGACTCGAACTTCGAGCCTGACGGGGCGCAACATCGCAAATACGACGAGAAATATCAGCGTTATCAGATTTTGCTGGATGCCTTGGACGGTGTCTGGTCGAAATTACATGCAACCCGGAAGGAAGGAACACGATGAATTCACTGGGTATATACGAAAAGGCGTTGTCTGCCGTCGAGTCCTGGCACAAGACCCTGCAGCTGGTGCATGACCTCGGTTTCAATTTCATCGAGTTTTCGGTGGACGAAAGCGACGAACGTCTGGCCCGTCTGGACTGGACGCGTGAGCAGCGTGAAGACCTGCGCAACGCGGCTTGGGACACGGGTGTGCGCATCCACACGTTGATGCTGAGCGGCCACCGCCGTTTCCCCATGGGTTCGGCCGATCCCAAAGTGCGCGAGCACAGCCTTGAAATGCTTTACAAGGCGATCGATCTCGCCTACGACCTTGGCATCCGAAATATTCAGATGGCAGGATATGACGTGTATTACGAGCCGAAAACGCTCGAATCGCGAGAATGGTTCGTCGAAAACCTCAAGAAAGGTGTCGAATACGCGGCGACACGTCAGGTCATGCTCGACATCGAAACGATGGACGACCCCTTCCTGAACTCGTTGCAGAAGATCATCTATCTGAAGACCCAGATTCACAGCCCGTGGCTGCAGGCCTATCCCGACCTCGGCAACCTTTCCGGCTGGCCGGAAAACGATGTCGGCAAGGAGCTGGAGATGGGTATCGACAACATCGTTTCCGTCCATCTGAAAGACAGCAAACCGGTAAGTGCCACCGGCAAGGGCCAGTTCCGCGATGTTCCGTTCGGCGATGGCTCTGTCGATTTCGAAGGATGCCTGCGCACCTTGCATCGTTTGGGCTACACCGGAGCGATGACCATCGAAATGTGGACCAGCAAGGCTCCCGATCCCATTGCCGAGGTCAAAAAGGCCAAAAGCTTCTTTGACGACATCTTCCGCAAGGTCGGCATCGAGCAGGAACCGGTCGACTGACTTTTATGAGAAATCCCGGACGGTTGCGTCTGGGAGGCCATGATGAGAAAGAAGAATCCTATGACAAAGCTTGATGATGAAGGGCTTGTTTCAGGGGTTGGAGCTCGACCGTCCAAGATCTAGAATGACTCCAACCCTGAGCTAGAGGGCAATGACGGGCCTCGCACCACCATTCAGAAACGGTGTGAAGGCACGAGTATTTCCCACGGGCGGCAAAACAAACCAAAAGCAATCGATGAAGTAGTCATGATTGCATAGTTGAAGGCGATGAAGCCAACTCCTTCAATACCGAACAATGGTGCAGTGTTTGCACCGAAATGTTTCAAGGAATTCGTCGTACAAATGTCCCTTTTGGGCGTGAACTGTACCTTGAAAGAAAGTGTGAGCGGAAATGCTCCAAACCGTAAATCAAATCTTCCAGACCTTCGGGGCCAGCGTCGTCGTCCCGATCATGATCTTCATCGTCGCGCTGTGTCTGCGGGTGAAACCCAAAACCGCAATGATGAGTGCTTTCTATGCCGGCGTTGGGCTCACAGGCTTCACCTGGATCATCCAGGCTTTCACACCTGTGGTGACCAAGGTCATCAAGCAGATGGTCAACAATACCGGCATCAAGCTGCCGGTGGTCGATATCGGCTGGCAGGCCGGTTCGTTGGCCTCCTTCGGTTCCCCGGTGGGTCTGACGTTCTTCGTGTTCGGCCTGATCGTCGAGCTGTTGCTCTTCGCGCTTGGAGCCACCAAGATTTTCATGGCTTCCAATCTGTGGAACAACTTCGGCTTCATGATTTGGGGCACGTTGTGCTACTACGTCACCCATAACTTCGCCCTTTCGCTGGGTCTCTCCTTCTTCATGCTCTTGTACGCACTGCTGCTGGCCGAAGTCCAAGCTGACCGCTGGTCCGATTACTACGGTGTGAAGAACGCGTCGGTCGCCTCCCTGCACAACATTGAGCAGGTGGTTCCGGCCATTCTTCTCGACCCGTTGTGGAACCTCCTCGGCTTCAACAAGGTCAAGATGACCCCGCAATACTTCAAAAAGAAGCTCGGCGTCTTCGGCGAGCCGACCACACTCGGCATCATCCTGGGCCTGATCATCGGCCTGATTGCCAACATTACGAATTTGGCGAGCCTGAAGGCTTGGGGGCAAATTCTGTCCTTCGCCATCGAACTTTCCGCCGTAATGACCATCTTCCCGCTGGTCACCAACGTCTTCTCCAAGGCCTTCACCCCGTTGGCTGAGGAAATCGACGAGAACCGCAAGAAGAAGGCCAGTGCGGAAGACGATGCTCCCGTCGATGAAATCGACGACAAGAAGCGTTGGTTCCTCGGCGTGGACGACGGTGTCGGCTACGGCGAGCCCGCGACCATCATTTCCGGCGTCATCCTCATCCCGATTATGGTGGTCATCGCCTTCCTGCTCCCCGGCAACAAGACCCTGCCCATCGTCGATCTCATCTCCCTGCCGTTCATGGTCGAGTCCATCGTGGCCATCACCCGTGGCAACATCCTGAAGGTCATCGCCAACGGCGTCGTCTGGTTCAGCCTTGGCCTTTACGCCTCCAGCTGGCTCGGCGACATCTACACCGGAGCGGTTTCGCAGTACGGCGCGGCCATCCCGGCAGGTGTGGTGCTGATCACCAGCTTCAACCTCATGGCACGCCCGTTGAACGCCCTCATCTTCGCGGCCTTCATCTCGAAGAACCCGTTCATCATCGGCGGCTGCGTGGTTGTGTATCTGGTTTTGCTGTTCCTGCTTCGCAAGTATCGTTCTCAGATTTGGCGTTACCTGCGCAAGATGTCCGACAAGAATGCCGGATATGCGGGCAGCGATGAAAAGATAACGTACTGATAATAAATAACAAAGGAGTAATATCATGAAAAAAATTGACGGACATATGCATCTGGTTCGTTCGGTCTCCGGCTACAACGGCAAAGGCCGCATGACTCCGCTGGGCGGTGGCAAGGCCGTCTGGGACAACGGCATGCCCCTCAAGCTCATTCCCGACGGCTGGGGCGACGACGACTTCCTCGCCGAGTCGGCGCTGAAAGTTATGGATGAAAACGGTATCAACAAGGCTGTGCTCCTCCAGGGCAGCCTCTACGCCTTCCAGAACTACTACACCTATCAGACGGTCAAGAAGTACCCGGATCGTTTCATCGGCGCCTTCTCGTTCGACCCGTTCAGCGACGAGGCGATGACCTCGGTCAAGCGCCATATCGACGACCTCGGCTTCCGTGCGGTCAAGCTTGAGATCAGCCAGGGAGGTGGCCTGATGGGCTACCACCATGCGTTCCGTCTCGACAATGACCCAAGGCTTGGTCTCTTCTTCCACTACATCTCGGATTACCCCGGCTTCGTGGTGACCGTGGACTATGGTGACTACACGCAGTTGAGCCATCAGCCCGAAGCCATCGCCAACCTTGCGCAGCGTTACCCGCAGCTTGACTTTGTGGTCTGCCACCTGTCCTTCCCGAACGCTGACCATCTCAATCGCTTGGAATGCGAGTTGCGTCAGTGGGAGCCGTACCCGAACATCTCCGTCGAGCTTTCCGCGATCGAGGATATCGAGGGCGAGACCGAGTTCCCGTTCCCGCGCTCCCAGAAGGACACCGCTCTGGCCAAGAAGGTGCTTGGCGCCAAGCGCATCTTCTGGGGCACTGATTCGCCGTGGTCCTCGACCTTCAACTCGTACCACAACTTGGCTACCTGGCTCGAGGCTACGGATATCTTCACCGAGTCCGAGCTTGAGGATGTGTTCTACAACAATCCGGAACGTATCTACTTCAAGCCGGAAAACGTCAAGGCTGCGGCCGAAGCTGTCGATCCGGTCACCGGAGAGTGAGCCGTATGATGTGATGATAGGGTTGCGCGGGCTTGGTTAAGCCCGTGAGCGTTGAGTTCGGGCTCCTAGGTACCGCGCAACCCAGTCGAATTTTTCCAAGTTTTGTTTTTCCAAGTTTTGGCCCCGTTGGCATTCATAGCTGGCGGGGCCAAAGTGTTATCCGGTTCATCCATGTCAGAGATTGATACAGATTATGATTGCATGAGGTTTTTCGATTCGGTGGCTTGGATAGAATAATCTGTGGGCTTGCAAGGAGAGGGATATTGATGGAAAACGGTGAGATGAAGACCAACGAGGCGCAGGCGCACAAGGGACGGCTGATTGTGCTGACCGGGCCTACGGCCGTCGGCAAGGGAACCGTCGAGGCGAAGCTGCTCGCCAAGCATCCAGAAGTCTGGGTTTCCGTTTCCGCCACCACGCGTGATCCGCGGCCGGGGGAGGTCAACGGGAAGAACTACTGGTTCATGAGCGAAGACGAGTTCGTCGCGCGTGAGAGGCGGAACTGGTTTTTGGAGACCGCCGTCGTGCACGGCATGGCCCATTATGGCACGCCGTTGCAGCCGGTGCTCGATCATTTGGCCAGGAACATCCCCACGATTCTTGAAATCGATTTGCAGGGTGCCCGCCGTGTGAAGCAGCGCGCTGCCGAGTTAAACCTTGAAATTGTCTCAGTTTTCATCGCGCCACCAAGCTATGACGAACTGGTGAAGCGCTTGATTGGCCGAGGTACCGAGAACGAGGAACAGCGCAAGAAGCGTCTTGAGACCGCCAAGGTCGAGCTGGCCGCCGAGCCCGAATTCGACGTCAGGATTGTCAACGACACCGTTGATCGCGCCGCCGACGAACTCTGGGATGTCATCGCCAAGGAATACGGGATCGCTGAGTGAAAAAGTAACGTTGGAAGATGTTTTTGCGAGGCTAATGGATTTCGGTATTCAATGCCGTATGCAATTCATCTCCTATGCAAATCTTTTGATTTCGAATAGCTAATATCTCAATTTTTTATTTGTCTTTATCGATATCGTGGTTATAATAGACAGTAATTATTGAGTGAAATCGGAGTTTTATATTGCTTTTCTGAACATGACGGTGAACAAGCGCATCGAGGCGCATTGCAGTCATTGTTCATATTTTCGTTTGGATGAAGAAATCTAAGAGAATCTAACCGTCACGTTGCGGCAGTGCGCCATATGGCAGCGATATTCGTGTCGAGGGTCCTTGCGGACCAGAAAATATCGCTGAGTTCATTTCTTTAAAAGGGGCAATGTCCATGAATAATCCACAAGTTTTGACGTTATCGCATATCACTTTTTCATATCCGGAAAGCATCGAACCTATTATCGAGGATGTCTCATTGACCCTGTCGCCGGGCTGGACGGTTTTGCTGGGTGACAACGGCATCGGCAAAACGACATTGGCGAGGCTTGCGATTGGGGGCTTGCAACCGCAAAGTGGCCATGTCTCGCCTGCCCCGTCCACAATGGTGTCTGCGTTCTGTCGGCAGGACGCGAAACTGCCGCCAGACAATCTGGACGATTTCGCCGCCGATTGGTCAGCTGAAACCTTGCACATAAGGAAATTGCTGGGTATCGGCGATGATTGGCCTTATCGTTACGACACACTTTCGGGAGGGGAGGCGAAACGTGTTCAGGTCGCCTGTGCGCTCGCGGTGCATCCAGACGTTCTGGTGCTTGATGAGCCGACGAATTATGTGGATGTCCCTACACGCGATGCCATCTGTTCGGCACTTGATACTTTTTCCAAAATCGGCATTCTTGTCTCTCACGATGTGGAGTTCATAGATCGGGTTGCCGCGCGTTGCGCATACTTCGAAAGGATTCATCGTAATGGACGCAATTTCACTCAGATTAAATTGAGACCCGGTAATTTCAGTGACTCGCAATCGCAGCTCAGGAAGGATGACGAGAGCGAAAAGCGTAGGCTTCGTGAGGCGACGATACAGGTGAACAGACTCACTGCTGTCAAACATGATCGTGACCATGAAGTTGCAAAGGTGGAAGCGAAAAAACATGGCGGCAGAAAAATCGACCCGAAAGATCATGATGCTCGCAATACTTTGAAAATGCGGAACATGATGGGGCGTGACGCATCCTCCTCGGCAGCTAGTGCGCAGATTGGCGCGAGGATCGGATTCGCCCGGAAACGCGAGCAGGGGATTGCGGTTGGCGCGAAACGCTATGACGGTCGGCTGGATTTGATAGCAGACATCAGACCAAGTCATCACGATGAGTTGGTGGGGTTTGGCCCCGGCGTCATCGAATACGGTGGATCCGGATTGTCGGAGAAGAACCTTCCGCCTGATTTCTCGCTTCGACGAGTGTCGATATCCGGTTTTGATACTGACACAAGCGACGGTACATATCGATCTGAAAATGAAGGACGCGAGCCAGTGGATAAAACATCGGAAAATAGTGCCGATAGCCGAGGTGGGAATGCCGTTTTGTCCTCGAATTATCGGGGCATACGTGTCCCGCGTCTCAGTGTCGGTCCTACCGACCATATCGGAGTGACGGGTTCGAACGGAACCGGAAAGTCCACGTTGGTCAATGCACTGTTGCAGGTATTCAGCCAGCAGAATCTGCCGATATTGGTGATACCGCAGGAGACTGGCGTAAACGATCAAGGCGGGGTATTGTCCCGATTTGTTTCGCTGGCCCAAATGCAGCGTTCGAAGGTACTCAGCGACTATGCGCAGCTTAACTCGAATCCGAAGCGGGTATTGGATATCGTCGAGAAGTTCACAGCTCACGAAACCAGTCCATCCGGCAAAGAAACGCAGATTGTCGACACTCGGGATGCCTTGTCTCCCGGCGAGTTGAGGAAACTGCTGCTATGTGTTGGCCTGCTGGATGGCCCTCAGTTGATGGTACTGGACGAGCCGACCAACCATCTTGACCTGCACTCCAAGGAGGCGCTCGCCAACGCGCTTTTGAGCTATGCCGGCGCGCTGATCGTCGTGTCGCACGACATGTGGTTTCTTGAAAAAGTTGCATCGATTCGCTGGAATATCCGATGATTTTTTCAATGCCTTAGTCGAAGCCGATATGTTATCGGATAGTCGCTGATTGTCGAAGTCTGCCGCTGGTTGCGATGTCTGGTGAAATCGTATGCAGAATCGCTTTGTAATCGTTTGCTAAAACGTTAACACACCTTGCAAGACCGCTGAGCTTGTTGATGAGCTCAGCGGTCTCGGGCCGAAACGTGAAGCGGGGAGTCCTGTGGGCTCCCCGTAGGTGAGGTGAACGACTGTTAAGGTAGCGAAGGCTACTTGAGGCCAGAGAGCTGATTTATCAGCTCGGGGTCTCGAGTAGCACCCTTGTCTGCGGAACGGGCGAAAGCGGCGTAGGCCTTGAGGGCCAGCGAAACCTTGCGGTCACGGTGGGCGACATAGCCGTCCCCTGCCTCGAGCTCCTTGCGGCGCTCCTCGAACTGCTCGGGGGTGAGCTCCACATCGATTTTGCGGTTGGGGATATCGATGTCGATCATGTCGCCATCCTTGATGAGCGCAATCGGACCCTTATTGGCCGCCTCGGGGGCGACGTGGCCGATGGCCAGTCCTGACGAACCGCCGGAATAACGGCCGTCGGTGATCAATGCAACATCCTTGCCGATGCCCTTGCCCTTGACGAATGAGGTGGGGTAGAGCATTTCCTGCATGCCCGGTCCGCCCTTCGGTCCTTCGTAGCGAATGACCAGCGCCTCGCCCTTCTTGAGCTTGTCGCCAAGAATGACTTCGACGGCCTGCTCCTGGGACTCGACGATGTGGGCCGGCCCGCGGAACTTCCAGATGTTCTCCGGCACACCCGCGGTCTTGACGACGCAGCCGTCAGGGGCGAGGTTGCCGCGCAGAATCGCGAGGCCGCCTTCCTTCACTGCAGGATGGTCGATGTCGTGGATGGCGCCGTTGACGCGGTCGGTGTCCAGCGTATCGGAGAGCGTTTCGTGCGTGAACGGTTCGGGGGACTTGATATGTCCAGGTGCTGCACGGTAGAGTTCCTTCGCCTTGGCAAGGCAGGTCGGACGCATGATGTCCCAATCGTCGAGCTTGGCTTCCAGCGTCGGATAGTCGACGGAATGCACGTCCTTGTGCAACTTGCCTGCGCGGTCGAGCTCGCCCAAAATGCCGCAGATGCCGCCGGCGCGGTGTACGTCGGAAATCTCCCAGTCGCCGGAGGGGCTGGCCTTGCAGATGCAGGGCACGGTGTGACTGATGCGCTCGATGTCGTCAAGTGTGAAGTTGACGTCAGCGCTCTGGGCGGCGGCGAGGATATGCAGCACGGTGTTGGTCGAACCGCCCATGGCCACGTCCATGGTCATGGCGTTTTCGAAGGCATGCTTGGTGGCGATGGCACGTGGCAGCACGCTCTCGTCATCCTCGTCATAGTAACGGTGTGCGAGGTCGACGATTTTGTGACCGGCGTCGACGAAAAGCTGTTTGCGATAGCCGTGCGAGGCCAGCGTGGTGCCGTTGCCGGGCAAAGCTAGGCCGAGCGCTTCGGTCAGGCAGTTCATCGAGTTGGCGGTGAACATACCGGCGCAGGAACCGCAGGTGGGGCAGACGGTCTTCTCGTAAGAGAGCAGGTCCTCGTCGGAGACGTGGTCGTCTGCGGAAGCGTACATTACGTCGATCAGGTCGGTGGTGTCGGTTTCGCCATTGGACAATGTGGTTTCGCCGGCCTCCATTGGCCCGCCGGAGACGAAAATGGTGGGAATGTTCAAGCGCAATGCGGCCATCAGCATACCCGGGGTGATCTTGTCGCAGTTGGAGATGCAGATCAGTGCGTCGGCGCAGTGCGCGTTGACGGAGTATTCCACGGCGTCGGCGATCAAGTCACGGCTCGGCAGTGAGTAGAGCATTCCGGTGTGGCCCATGGCGATGCCGTCATCGACGGCAATGGTGTTGAATTCGCGGGGGATGCCACCGGCTTCTTCGACGGCTTTCGAGACGAGGCGTCCGACCTTGTTGAGGTGGACATGGCCAGGCACGAACTCGGAGAACGAGTTGGCGATGGCGACGATGGGTTTCTTGCCCAAGTCGTCTCCGGCCACGCCTGCGGCGCGATAGAGTGCTCGGGCACCGGCGAACATGCGGCCGGTCATGATATTATGTGAGCGCATTTGCATGATTCCATATAAGTTCATCTGTCTCATATTTGCCGAATAGCGACCAAATGATGAAATGTATGAATGATTTTTTTAGATGATTTCACTGCGTTGTGTGATTGATAGGCGGTTGGTATGAAAAGCCCATATAAAAAGATTCGACGTGCGGTGTGGATTGTCTTGGCTGCCATATTGGCATTGTGCATAGTGGCGGTTGCCGTCGTCACTGTGAAAGATGTGTGGAGGCAGCATGAAATCAAGGAAGATGAACGCACGATATCCGTTGAACCTGATGTAAGAAAATCGTTGGATTCCTATGTAGCCCTGCTCGAAGCGACATTGGAAAACAATCAGACAGTATTGTCGAATTATTCGCAAAAGGAGCGGGATGTCGCGGCGGATTGCGAAGACATCTATCTTCATTCGGACGGCATGCCGAACATGGACCATGTGAAAATCAACGTGGATGTTCGCTATATGCAACATGAGAACGGCCGTGTTACGCTGGATGTTGACACCAGCACCATGGTTTTGGCGAATAAGCTCAATTGCCTGACCGGCTCGGGATGGAAGAATACCGATTGCGAACTCACTGGTTGGAGCGATGACCACGTGCTGACTTTCATCACACCATCGATGGTGGGTTTGAAAGGGAAAACCAAGGTGCCGTATGTCATCCATGACGACGAGACGTTGTTTTGGCCGGATATGCCTGGTTACAAGCCGTTGAAAGACCTACGCAAGTGGGATAAACGATAAGGCTTGCGTATGCGCGTTGTCTTTGGGATTCCAGTTTCCATATTTATGGTTTCGAGGAAAGATTCTTTTTGATAACCGGTATATTTTGTATTTCTCTTTTCAATGAAAGCAGTGAAATATCATAGGTGTTGAGTATAATCAATCTTTTGAGCAGCTTTATTTTTCTTTAGGGAGCAAACAATATGGCATTTGGCACCGAGCCTACACCGAGCGGTCTTGCCGATCCGACGATCGACGAGTTGATGGAACATTCTGATCACAACAAGTATTCGCTGTCGATTTTCGCTGCGAAACGCGCTCGTCAGATCAATTCCTATTTCACCCAGCTCAACGAAGGTCTTTTGCAGAACGTCGGTCCGTTGGTGGAATACCAGAACAACGAGAAGCCGCTTTCCATCGCCTTCCGTGAGATCAACGAAGGCCTCTTGGAGGAGACTCTCGGCGAGGACGACCTGAGCGAAGGCAGCCTCGACTAGTTTCCGTCCTTGGACATTTTTCTTCAGCCCGATTCCATTTGTGGAGTCGGGCTTTTTCTATGCTCCGGGTATCAATCGGCCGCTGAAATAGAGGCATAAGGGTAGTGTTGCCTTCCGTATGTATACACGTCGGCCGCTATGCGGTTCTGGCATGGAAGAAAGAAGTTCACTGTGTCTACAGAAGTGACAAAAGAGCGTCGCCTGATTTCAGCGGAATCGGTTACCGAAGGGCATCCCGATAAGGTCTGCGATCAGATTTCGGACGCAATCCTTGACGATATGCTTCGTCAGGATCCCCATTCCCACGTGGCCGTGGAAACGTCGGCCGCCATCGGGCAATTCCTTATTTTCGGCGAGGTGACCAGCTCGGGTTATTCCGACATTCAACGCATCGTGCGTAATGTCGTCAAAAACATCGGCTATACTTCCTCCGAAGTCGGCCTTGACGCCGACTCCTGTGGTGTGCTGGTCTCGCTGACCGAACAGAGCGCGGAAATCAACCAGGGCGTCGACCGTCTCAACCCTGAGCAGGAATCTGCGGTTTCGCGCGAGGAACGCTACGAGGCGCAGGGCGCCGGCGACCAGGGCATCATGTTCGGCTACGCCTGCGACGAGACGGACGTGCTGATGCCGCTTCCGATCTATCTTTCGCACCGCCTGGCGTTCCGTCTGGCTCAGGTTCGCAAGGAAGGCATCGTCCCGCATCTTCGTCCGGATGGCAAGACCCAGGTCACCATCGAATACGACGACAACGACCGGCCGATTCGCGTCGATACCGTTCTGATTTCCACGCAGCACGACCCCGAGGTCGGCCATGACTGGCTGATGGAGCAGCTGCAGGAGCACGTCATCAAGCCGGTGCTCGAAGAAGTCTGCGGCACCAAGATCCGTCACGACGATTACCGCGTGCTGATCAATCCGACCGGTTCCTTCATTCTCGGCGGCCCGGCTGCAGATGCAGGTCTTACCGGCCGCAAGATTATCGTCGACACCTACGGCGGTGCTGCCCACCACGGTGGCGGCGCCTTCTCGGGCAAGGACCCGAGCAAGGTCGATCGTTCTGCGGCCTACGCCACGCGCTGGGTGGCCAAGAACATCGTTGCTGCAGGACTCGCACACAAGGTCGAGGTGCAGGTGGCCTACGCCATCGGCGTTGCCGAACCGGTGAGCGTCAACGTCAACACCTTCGGCACCGAAATTGGCGGTGTGACCCGCGAGCAGATCCAGGCTGCGGTGCGCAAGGTCTTCGACCTTCGCCCGGCAGCGATCATCGACGAGCTCGACCTGCTTCGCCCGATTTACTTGAAGACGGCGGCATATGGCCACTTCGGCCGCACCGATCCGGACTTCACATGGGAGGCCACCGACAAGGTCGATGAGCTCAAGGCGGCCATTGCCGAAAGCTGACCCTTTATATATTGGTTTGTCAAAGAGCCGCATCCAAAGATTTTCAGGGGTGCGGTTCTTTTTGTATCTTGCGAGACGAAGGCGGGTTTTTAGAATTTCACAACCAGCAAAACGCTTACGGTGTCGTAAGCGGGCAATAGGCTAAGTATGGTTTTGCATAAGGAAAATGCAATAAAACGCTTATATATGGAGGTTGCGCATGGCCGCTATGACCGTAGCCGATATGGTTTCAATGTTCCTGAAGGACAACGGAAAAATCAACATTACCGCATTCGACGGTTCGTCGTTCGGACCGCAGGACGCACCCCTGCACATCACGGTGAACAACTCGCGCGCTGTGTATTATATGGTCGATCATCCCAATGATCTCGGCTTGGCGCGCGCTTATCTGCAAGGCGACATCGCTTCACCCGAGCTTATTCCGGGCGACCCATATGAGGTGTTCAAAGAGCTCATGGCCCTGAAGCCGGATATGAAGAAGCCGAGCCCCGCCGACTTGGCCCGCATCGTCGCTTCCGTCTATTCGCACGGCATCCGTCATCCCGAAGCCCCGTCGATTGAGGGTCCGAGTCGCTGGAAGCGCCGCACCGAAGGTTTGCTGCCGCACTCCAAGGCCGGCGATGAGGCCACGGTGAGCTATCACTACGACCAGTCCAACGAGTTCTATCGCCTCTTCCTTGGTTCCTCCATGACCTATACCTGTGGCGTGTTCACCTCGCCCGAGGATTCGCTCGAGGACGCCGAATGGCGCAAGCTTGACCTCGTGCTCGATAAGCTCAACCTGAAGCCTGGCGACCGTCTGCTCGACATCGGCTGCGGCTGGGGTTCTATGGAGATTCGCGCCGCACAGCGCGGCATCAAGGTTTTGGGTGTCACCTTGGCCGGCGAACAGGTCAAGTGGGCACAGGAATGGATCAAGCGCGAAGGCCTCGAAGACCTCGCCGAGGTGCGTCAGATGGATTACCGCGACGTGCCCGAAGGCGATTTCGACGGCATCTGCTCGATCGGCATGATGGAGCACGTCGGCTTCAAGCACTATCCTTCCTACTTCAAGGAGATCTTCGACAAGCTCAAGCCCAACGGCCGCCTGCTGAACCACCAGATCACCCGCGTCAACTCTATGACGGGCAAGGCCGCCGGCGAGTTCATCGACCGTTACATCTTCCCCGACGGCCAGCTGGCCTCCCCGGGCGAGATCGAGACCGTGATTCAGGATACTGGCTTCGAGGTCGTCAACCAGGAGAACCTGCGTCAGCATTATGCGCTGACCTTGCATAACTGGAACAAGAACCTCGTGGCTGGCTGGGACCGCGCCGTCGAGCTGATGGGCGAGCCCAAGGCGCGTCTGTGGGGCCTCTACATGGCCGGTTGTGCGTTGAACTTCGAACTCAACAACATTCAGATCCACCAGTTCCTCTGCGTGCGTCCCGACGACGAGAAGATGACCGACACCTACCCGCTGCGTCCTTGGTGGGTCGAGGATTCGACCGTCAAGCCGACCGAAATCTGAATCTGATACGGAATAAAAACGCCACGGTTTGCGCCGTGGCGTTTTTGTATTCTAGGGAGGTTTCCAAAATTTCAAGGTGTCGAAAATTTGTGAGCCACGTTATCATTGAAGCATGAGTGAACCGCAGGCCGAACAACCGGCGCTCGCCGGGCTGGCCCCGCGCAAGCGCCGCAAGACTGTCACCCATACGCCTGCTGCAGAAAACCCGATCGCACAGGTCGTGCTCGACGTGCAGGCCACCCATTTGGGGCAGACGTTCGACTATCTCATCGACGAGAAATTCTCCGAGGCCGCACAACCGGGAGTCATGATACGCGTACGGTTTGGCGGCAGGCGTGTCAACGGCATCATCTGGAACCGTGTCGGGGAAAGCCATACCGCGGCTTCGGCGCTTCGCTATATCGAACGGGTCATGACCCCGGGCGTCTTAGTGTCGGCCTCGATGCGTCGCGATATCTCCGCCATTGCCGAAGCATACGGCGGAACCCCAGCTAATATTTTGCGTCTGGCCGTTCCGCCAAGGGTCGCTAAAGTCGATAAGGAACAGCATCTTGCGATGGCTGGAAAGTGGGTCGGAAGCCGTGGCCGGGTGAAGCTTGACGAAGACCACCTTGAGCATGGTTCACAGCGTTTGCGGGCAAGCTACGACCAGGCCATAGCGTTGCAGGATTCGTTAAGCGGTGGCGGATTCGCCTCGTTCGTCGTTGATGCGTTGCCGGGAGCCAACCGATGGGCCGATGACCTTGCCTATATGGCCTGTCAGTCACTCAAGTCAGGACGGACGGCCGTTCTGGTGCTGCCGACCATGCGCGAAGTCAACGATATAGCCGCCGCGTTGCGTAGGTTCGGGTTGAAGCCCTTCCAACAGACCAAAGCTACCAACGGTGGCTTTGACGGTGATTTCGCGTTGCTGGCAGCGGCTATGGCTCCCTCTGAGCGTTACCGGTCATATCTCGCGGCAGCAAGCGGTCAGGTTCGTTGCGTCATCGGTACCAGAGCCGCGATGTATGCGCCCGTGGAAGGGCCCGGACTCTTTGCCGTTCTTGAGGACGCGGCCTATCAGAACGCAGACGGGATGATGCCATATGCCGCCGCGCGCGGGGTCCTGCGTCTGCGTGCCAAGCTCCGTGGCGGTGCGTTCGTTGCCATGGCCAACGCCCGCAGCGCCACCAGCGAATGGGAAGTCAGCGGGAATTCCGGGAAAAGCACCACGGTTGATGGTAATGCTTTGGAAACCAAAATCGCAGTTGCCCAAAAGGACAATGTTGAAGATACTGATCTTGTTGGTCATTCGGTATTATCTAATGATAAAAAACCCTCAGAACCGATATTAGAAACCGGTGAAACCTATCCGTTGCATGCCTACGAAAATCTGGGACATCAAGAGCTAGAAGAATCAGCGAGGCAGCAAAAGGCACAGGCCGATGATGCGATATTTTCCGTCGAACCGACCTGTCATGTCGAAGTCTGCGAAACGCCTGTGAGTGGGTTCAGCACGCCGGTACATCCGTTGCCGGCCGTAGTCGAGGACGTGTCGCCGTGGGTTCGTTGGCTCAACCGTGACGAACTGGCGCGCTTGGCCGACCCGTCCATCGGCGCCCGCGTGCCGCACACCGCGGTCCGGGCCCTTTCGCAGGCCTTGGAGAACGGTCCGATCCTCTTTTCCATTCCACATGACGGCATCGCCGAAGTATTGAGTTGCGCTCGTTGCCATCGCCAGGCGCGTTGCCCTCGTTGCACCGGCCCGCTGCAACAAGTTCGCGGAGGAGCGCCGCGCTGCCGCTGGTGCGGGGCTCCGGTCAGCGATTGGACTTGCCCGCATTGCCATGGCAAGCGCATGAACGTGGTGCGTGTGGGTGCCGCGGGCACGGCCGCACAGCTGCAGCATCTGTTCCGCGATATCCCCATGGTGCTTTCCAGTCCGAGCCAATCCAACGGCATTGTCGAATGGGTGCCGGATCGTCCGCTGATCGTCATCGCCACGCCGGAAGCCGAACCCCGCGTGAGGAAAGAGGACGGCAGTACCGGCCATTATCAGGCCGTGGCCATCCTTGACGCATGGACCAGCCTATACGCTCCCGGTGTCGATGCCAGAATCGACGCGCTTACCGCATGGATGCGGGCCGCCTCGATGTGTGCCTGCCGTAAAGTTGGCGGGCAAGTCCTCCTGATTGGCGAAACTGACCCGTTAATCGCCGAATCGCTGATTCAATGGGATTCTCGCATCCTCGCCGCCAGAGAACTTGACGAACGTGCCGAAACCGGGTTGTCTCCGGTTTTTGCAGTGGCTTGCGTCTGGGGGCGCAGAAAAGCGGTGATGGAAACGCTGCATAACATTGGCGTGCTGACCGGAGACTGGAGCCAGGTAAGCTGCGAGATCGGAGACCTTCCGTCGGTTCTCGGCCCTGTCCCCATCGCCCAGCCGAAAACGGTGGATGCCCGAGAACTGGAAGCGACCCAGGATCGCGTTAAAGCCGTGGTGCGCGTCCCGCAACCGCTGCGTGCAGAGTTGGCCAAACGCCTGCATACCGAGGTGGCCCGGCATGTGGCCACACGTACCCCCGGC
The DNA here is from genome assembly GCF_029433295.1 of Bifidobacterium sp. ESL0784. Classification (GTDB taxonomy): domain Bacteria; phylum Actinomycetota; class Actinomycetes; order Actinomycetales; family Bifidobacteriaceae; genus Bifidobacterium. Next base: position 188,733 of record NZ_JAQTHV010000003.1, on the reverse strand, counting down.
GAGTTGCGGTTCCAGCTTGACCCCAAGGATTTTATTTAGCCGTCGGCAACTACATCTGTGGGTTTCGTCGTTGTGCCATGAAACCATGGAAACAGCGACGAAGATAAGTGTTTTCTTGCAAGGAGGAGCCATGAAAGGCTGGCCGGGCGAACCGGAAATGGATTACAACGTGATTAAGTCGGAGGACGCGGCGAAAGGTTCCGTGAGCAAGCCTATCGAAAACGTGATTTTCGATTTCGGCAATGTGCTCGTTGGTTGGGATCCTCAGGCTGCCATGCTGCCGCGGTACTCGAAGGAACTGACCGACAAATTCCTTGATAACGATGTTTCGGGCTTCTACGATGCCAGCGATGCCATGGATATCGGCGGAACGGCGGCGCAGGCCGTGGCTTGGGTTCGCGGGAAGAATGGTGAACCATGGGCAACGATGGCGGATTATTATTACCGTAATTTCGTGGATTCACTGATTGGCCCGGTGGAGGGCATGCGTGTGCTGGTCAACGATCTGAAGGCCGCAGGCATCGGCGTTTGGGGACTGTCGAATTGGGCGACGGAATTGTTCCCGCCGGCAAAGGAAATGTATCCGATCCTAAGCGATCTGGACGATGCTGTGGTCTCCGGTTATGTCAAGCTGCGCAAGCCGCATCGCGATATCTTCGAATTTTCGTTGAAACGCTTCGGTATCCCGGCCGATACCGCCTTGTTCGTCGATGACAAAGCGATGAACATCGTTGGCGCGAACTCTGCGGGCATACGTGGGGTGCGATTCAATGATTCATACAAGTTGAGGGAAATACTCAGGCAATCCGGTATCGATATCCCCGGGATTCAGCACTGAAAGGAACTTCCATGTTGAAAGTGTTGTTTGCCGGAACGCCGGATGTAGCGGTTCCGGCGTTGCGCCAGTTGGCTCAAGACGAGGAGCATTTCCAGGTTGTAGCCGTGCTCACCAGGCCTGATGCACCTCAAGGCCGGGGACGCAAGCTGATGCCCAGCCCGGTCAAAGAGGCCGCGCTTGAGTTGGATATTCCCGTGCTGGAATGCGACCCGAAGGAGCCGACCTTCATCGCCGAGCTCAAAGCCACGGGTGCGCAGGCCGGGGCAGTCGTCGCCTATGGAAAGATTCTGAAGGAAGACGTGCTTGGCGCACTGCCAATGGGCTGGTACAACCTGCATTTCTCGTTGTTGCCGCAATGGCGTGGTGCGGCACCGGTGCAGCGTTCCGTCTGGAGTGGCGATACCGTCACCGGTGCCACCGTTTTCAGGCTCACCAAGGGCATGGATACCGGCCCGATCCTGGCACAGTCGACCTGTGAGATCGGTGCGCACGACACCTCCGGCGATATACTTGCCCGCCTCGCAGAAGATGGTTCGCATCTGTTGGCTTCTGCGTTGACTGCCATGGCCGAAGGGCGGATCGTCCTTCAGGAGCAACCACAGGGTGCCTATGAAGTGGCCAGGAAAATCAGTCATGAGGATGCACGTATCCGCTTCGATGTCCCTGTTTTCGCCACCGACCGACAGATTCGCGCCTGCACTCCTGAGCCCGGTGCTTGGTGCATGTTGCATCCGCAGGGTGCGGTCAATAGTGCCAATGGGTCTGAACGGAGCGATAAAACCAAGGTTTCTCCGAACGCTGAACGTGATATGGGCAATGCCGAGCCCTTCCATGTATTGAAGGCGCGTCCAGCCGATGGCAACGATCCACAGGTTCCCACCGACCTCAAGCCGGGTATGTTGTCAACAAGCAAAAAGCACGTCTGGATTGGCACCGCAACTGACCCGCTCGAGCTTGAAGAAGTCAAGGCTCAGGGCAAGAAGGCCATGCGAGCCGCTGATTGGGCCCGCGGCGCACGTCTGTCCGCGGATGCATACGTTGACTGAAGCTGAGGGCTCGATGCGGTTTACTTAATACCGCTAGACTGGCAGAGTAAAGTCAAGATGGCACACTTTAGGTGTGAAATGCACAAGGGAGGCATGTTATGAGGAAGCTGAACATTGCAGGACAGGAAGTCCCGGCAGTCGGCATCGGTACGTGGCATATGGGCAACGACCCGCAAAACCATGATGAGGAGGTCGCTGCGATTCGAGCCGGCATCGAAGCCGGTGCCCGGGCGGTCGATACCGCCGAGGTCTACGGCGACGGCAAGTCCGAAACGTTGGTGGGCGAAGCGCTCAAGCCGTTCAGTCGTGACGATATCTTCCTTATCTCCAAGGTAAAGCCGGACAATGCCTCCAAGGCGGTGATGGAAGAGCATCTCGACGCCAGCCTCAAACGGCTTCAGACCGATCATCTTGATCTGTATCTCTATCATTGGCGTGGCGGATCGATTCCGCTCGAAGAAACCGTTGCCGAGCTTGACAGGCTGCGGGAAACGGGCAAAATTGCCGCTTGGGGCGTTTCAAATTTCGACATTCCTGATATGCAGGAACTGGTGGCGCTTCCTGCCGGTGGCAACGTCGCTGCGAACGAAGATCTTTATAACATTGAATCTCGTGGTATTGAATACGATCTGCTGCCGTGGCAGCGCGAACGTCATATCCCCCTGATTGCCTACAGTCCCGTCGGTGGGCTTTCCAACAATCTCAAGACCAGCATGCTGACCGATTCCACGGTTCGTGAAGTAGCCGCGCGGCATGGCGTCACGACCTATGAACTGCTGGTCGCATGGACCGTGCGCGACGGCAACACCCTGTCCATCCCGCAGACCTCCAATCCCGAACACATGCGTGCCAATATCGCCGCAGCCGGAATCGAACTGACCCAGGAGGATCTGGCAGAACTCGACAAGCGTTACCCCGCGCCGACCCATCATATTCCGCTGGATATGGATTGATCCCACACGGGCTTTTCATCAAAGAAGTGGATTTGCAATGAGTGACGGTGAGCAAGGCAACGGTTTGACACCTGATAAAAATCGTTCTGTAGGTGGAATACCGGCAGACGGCGGAGAGAAACAGGGCCCAGAGACTCATAACAGTGGGTTTCCTGATTCCAACGACGAGCTTGCACGCGAGAATGACAACCTGAGGGCGAAAAACCATGCCTTGGCTGTCGCCTTGACTCGAGCCGGCAAAGAGTTGCAGAAAGCCAAGTCGCAGCTTGGACTGATGACCGCTCCGCCGTTGAATTTCGCCACGATGGTGCGGGTGGACTCGTGCAGCACCGATGAGCAGGGCGTACAGCGTGCCATGGCCGAAGTGCTCTCTGGCAACCGCCGGCTTATCGTGCCGGTGGCGTCGAATGTGCCCGCCTCGCGTCTGGTCGGTGGCAGAACGGTGCTTTTGAACGAGAATATGGTTCTCGTCGAGCAACGGGGGCTGGAAATCTCTGGTGCCGTGCGCATCGTCAAGCAGGTTTTGGACGACGGACGGCTGATGATCGAGGACGTTTCGGGCAACGTCACGCTGATCGAACGGGCGAGTGCGCTCGCGGATACTTCCATCGAGCCCTCGACTCGCGTATTGGTGGATGGCATGGCCCGGATGGCGTTGGAAATACTGCCCGTGGAGAATGCCACTGATCTGGTGCTTGAGCAGATTCCGGATGCCACGTTTGCTGACATCGGGGGACTGGATTCCCAGATCGAACGGATTAAGGATGCCGTCGAACTGCCGTTCCTGCGCCGCAAGCTCTTCGAACGCTACGATTTGCGCCCGCCCAAGGGAGTGCTGCTATACGGGCCTCCGGGCAACGGTAAAACACTCATCGCCAAGGCCGTCGCGAACGCGTTGTCTGGCGGGGATGCCGGCAACGGTGTGTTCCTTTCGGTCAAAGGTCCTGAGCTTCTGAACAAATACGTGGGGGAATCGGAACGCCTGATCCGCCTGATTTTCAAGCGGGCACGGGCGCGTGCGGCTGAAGGCAAACCGGTCATCGTCTTCATCGACGAGATGGATTCGCTGCTGCGCACGCGTGGTTCTGGCGTCTCCAGTGACGTGGAAACGACCATCGTCCCGCAGTTCCTCGCCGAACTTGACGGCGTGGAAAGCCTCGACAATGTCATGGTCATCGGAGCCTCCAACCGCGTCGACATGATCGATCCCGCCGTATTGCGGCCTGGCCGTCTCGATGTCAAGATTCGCATCGACCGTCCCGATAAAAAGGCCGCAGCACAGATCGTATCGCATTATCTCACCGATAACCTGCCGTATGAAACCGGCCAAAACGCCGAAACACTGACCCAGGTCTTGGTCGACAGTGTCTATGCCGATGGCCCGCAACGGCATATCTGCGATGTATGTGACGATCAGGGCCGTTGGTCGAGGGTCATTCTGGCCGATGTGATGTGCGGGGCGATGCTCAAGAACATCGTCGATCGGGTCAAGACGCATGCCGTCAAGGACTCGATTACGCTCGGCAGTCCGATGAAAATCGGAGCGGATGCCGTTCTTCGTGCTGTGGACGACGAGTTTGAGGAAACCAGCGATTCGGTGATGGACTCTGATCCGGTCCAATGGTCCAAGATCAACGGCATCGCCGGCGGCCACGCGGTTCGTATCCGTCCCGCAGAGTAGTGATTTTCGTCTAAAAGAGGTGCATCTCAATGAGCGTACGCAGGATGATGGGAACCGAGACGGAGTATGCGGTTTCGGAATCAGGAAAAGACCATTACAATCCGGTTCAGCTTTCGTTTGACGTGGTCAGCGGTGCGGCGAATCCCAAGACGCAACATATCCGCTGGGATTACCGGCAGGAAGATCCGTTGAACGACGCTCGCGGTACACGCCTGCCACGCGCTTCCGCACGGCCCGACATGCTCACCGACGAACCGCAACGGCAGATTGTCAATGTCATTGCATCCAACGGCGGCCGGGTCTATGTCGACCATGCGCATCCCGAATATTCCGCGCCGGAAACGATGGATCCCTTTGAAGCGGTCTGCTACGACCATGCCGGCGATCGGATCATGTTCGAAGCTGCTCAGAAAGCCAATAAGCACAACGGTTCCCATATCGTCTTGCATCGCAACAACGTCGACGGGAAGGGTGCCAGTTGGGGTACGCACGAAAACTATATGATGCGGCGTCGCGTTCCGTTTGAGAAAGTCGCGGCGCTGATGACCTTGCATTTCGTCTCCCGTCAGATCTACACCGGTTCCGGTCGTGTCGGCATCGGCGAGAAAAGTGAACAAGCAGGTTATCAGCTGAGCCAGCGCGCCGACTACGTCCATTCCCTCGTAGGCTTGCAGACCACCTTCGACCGCCCGATTGTCAACGCCCGCGACGAATCTCACGTCACTGGCGATTATCGTCGTCTGCACGTCATCGTCGGTGACGCCAACCGGATGGATGTGCCGCAGGTCTTAAAGCTCGGCGCGACGAGTATGCTGCTGTGGCTGCTTGAACACGCCGGAACTGATGATTCGGCATGCGACCTTGACGGTTTGCTCGCCGAGCTGCAGCTGGTCGATCCGGTCGAGGCGATGCATACCGTATCCCATGATCTGAGTTTGGCGGACCAATTGCCGCTTGAAGCGGGCGGCACCACGACTGCCTGGCAGATTCAGGTGCGTCTGCTGTCTGCGGTATCCGTGCAAGGGGCTGCGACATACGGAAGCGATAATAGGGGAGAGCCGCTATGGCCGGACGAAGAGACCAAACGGATCATGGCGATGTGGCGGCAGGCGTTGATGGACGTCGCCGCGGTGCGCCATGCCAGTGATGACAAGCGTTTGAAGATGGCCGGCGAGGGTTCACGACTGGAATGGCTGCTCAAATGGCAGCTATTGGAGCGTTTGCGGCGTAAAACCGATGCCGACTGGTCCAATCCGAAATTGGCTGCCCTCGACCTGAGCTGGGCCGCGCTGGACCCGTCGTATTCGGTCTTCTCGCGTTTGCAGCCGCAGACCGAACGTGTGACTCTAAGTTCAAATGAAAGCCAGAGCCAGGCCGATATTCAGGTTCAGCATGCGATGTCGAAACCTCCGGAAGACACCCGAGCCTGGCTACGCTCTGAAATCATCAGCTGCTTCCCGCAGGATGTGGTTGCCGCCTCATGGTCGCATCTCACTGTACGGGATGGCGGAAGCGACAGGGACGATGACGGCGATTTAGCTGGCCTCCGTCAGAGTACTAAGGCGCACATTGAGCAGGAGCCAGCCGAGAATCCGGTCGATTCCCCATCGCTTTGCGCCGATACGGAGGGAACGCCGATGGAGGCCTGTGCTCCAGGACTTTTTTCTTTGGATATTTCAGAGCCGGGGCGCTGGACCAGACAGCGTTGCATCGGGGTCTTGGAGGAATGCCGGAATCGGCACGAAACGGCGGCACAGACTCTTCGCAGCCTTGAAGCTGGTGTGAAACGAATGTGAATTGGCAGTTTCCTTGCAATTGCGCGTGAGGTCTGAACGCCGGTCTTGTCTCATATCAGTACGTATTACATATTTATATGTTGTGCCTATGACGAAAACGGAACGAGAAAATCCATGCCTACAGTGAATGATTGGTTGGGTGTTGGTGATGTCTCGCGAGGGTCGGTTTGTTTCTTTTCTGCACATATTTTATCGTCATGCAGCTTATCAGGGTGACCATGGCGATGGATGTTTCTCCTATGCAGATTTTTTTCGTGTCATTGCCTGTATCGTTGACGGGTGTAGCCGTGCGGGTTGCGGAGACCAAAAGCCGATGATCGTTGATACCGTAAGGGGTGCAGGTCATGAGTGTGACTCTGTCCTGGCCGGGTTCGATTCGGAGCTTGCTGTCATCATCGGGCAGAATGACGTTGATTCGGTCGACCCGATATGACAATGTCCTGTCCATCGATTTGATGGAGAACCGGTCTCCGATGCGCAACTCATCAAGCCTGGTGAACATCAACGAGTCGGCCATGCCGTTGTGCGCAGCTATCACGGCGTGTGTGGAGGCGCCTCCTACCGGCAGTGAACTGCCGTAGAGATGTCCGGCTCCGTTTGCGAGGATTCTGTCGTCAGTGCCGTGATAGACGGGAAGTTTGACTGAGATTTTCGGTATGGTGATCGTCGCCATGATGCCTTCACCCTCGTCGAGAAGGGATTGATAGCGCTTGACGTTGTCGGCGTCCGGAGATGTCTGGAGCGCCGAATGTGAGGCGTCTGAAGGGATTTCCCCCAGAAATGGCTGACCGGTCCTGGCAAGTTCGTCGTTGTAACGATGCGCCATGTCCAACTCATGTTTGAGATGGCGCGGCGATTGGGATTCGGCGAGGACTTCCGAGGCCTCGGCGTTGCGGGCCAATCGTCTGGAGGATATCTGTTGGAGTATCAGGGGATAGGCGATAGCGGAAAAGCCCAGTACGATCAATACAATCGCACAGGTCTTGAGGATGATGGGAACAATCGGTGTGTGGCCTGGACTGTCGTTCGGCAATGAATCCTCACTGTTTCCGGGGTCATCAAAGTCGGATGAGACCGTATTGCCTCGATTGTCCGGCATGGGCCGGCAAACCGACGGCTGTGAAATGGTCTCATCCGTTTTCATATCATTCTCTTAGTTTCTGCGATCAGCGGGAAGCCGCGTTCTTGCCGACATGTGAATGTTGGCTTTTGCGTACGGCGACATAGATTCCGGCACCGGCGCCAACCAGCAGCAAGCCAAGGATGATCTGCATCATGATGCCCGCCTGACCTGTTCTGGGCAGATCGATGACGGTCTTGATGTTCTTGACGATGTAAAGCTGCGGATCGGTGCCGTCTTTGGAGACAAGGCCGTAAACGTCTCCGGCCGGTGCCGAATAATCGACCGTCTTCAGTGTCTGGTCGCTGTTGAACGTGGGGGTGATGGTCACGCTGAATTTGAAATCGGAGGGGATGATGTAGCCCGTGACGGCCTTGATCTCCTTCAGCGTGTAGGTACCTGCATCAACGCCGGAAATTTTGATGATCCCGTTTGCAGGGACCACCAGCTTATCCACGCTGGCCTCGCCGGTTTGAGGCGGGCGATAACCGCCGTTGCCGTCGCTGTACATGGGCATCGGGGTGGTGGAGGTACCTTGGAAGATCTGGAACTCGGTACCGGGCAACACCGTGCCTTGGGATTTCGAAATCTTCTTGATTGCGAAGTTGAAGGTGTATACGTGCTTCTCGACTGGCGGAGTCGTGGTCCCATGGCAGTCGGTGGATTGGTTGTCCTTGTAGGTCACCGTTGCGGTGTTCTTGGAATTTCCATGATCGATCGTGATGGCGTCCTCGTTGAGCAATACCGTGTAGGTGATTTCAATCGGTTGCCCGGCAAGGCTGAAATCATGAACGTTGATTTTGCCTTTTATGTATTCCGACAGATCAAAGACCATTGAAGCCCCCTTCACGGTGGTGTGGCTAGATGGCGCCGTGGACACCGGTTGCGCCTGCTGGTTGAACACCGAAAGGCCATATTGGCCTGGGGTGAGTGTCGTGCTGCCGATTTTCACGGTTTCGTTGAAAATCGACGAATCATAGGTCAATCCTGCGGAGAGCTGGTCGTTGACATGCAGCATGTAGCTGTTCGGATCGTAATAGGTGTACAGGGGAACGGTTGAATCAATGGTGAATTTGATAGGGTCCCCGACCTTATGCGTGGGTTTGTCGACTTTTTTCACTGGTTTCTGCAGATAGGTGGATTTCACTTCGGCCGATGAAGACATTCCCGGCAGGTTCACGCTTGCTCCGTCGACTATCTTTCCGGCTTTGGTGCTTACCAGCATCGGAATGGTTTGCTCGGTGCCCGTGTTCGGATCGAGTTGTGGAGTGGTGTCTTCGATCAGATAGATGCCGTTGGGGATGTTGAAGTGTGCAGTCGCATGCCCGCTTGCATCTGCTGCACCTCCTGTCGCCTTAATCGTCGAAGTCGAGATTGCGTTGGTGATATCCGCCTGGGCTGTGAGTTTCTGGACGAAATCGCGGACGTTGCCGGTATAAGGAGACTGTCCGGAGGTGTCATGGTTGAATCCCCAGTTTTCCGCGACCCAGCTGATGGGGTCGGTGAACTGGGCATTTGCGTCGACCGCGGTCAGTGCGGTGGAGGCCGCGTTCCTGATTGCAGTGTTGTCCACCGAGGTGACCTCCATGGTGTTGTGTGCGGGGTCCTGAAGGTTGTAATCGCCGAGTTTGACTGCGACGAAAATATGGTTGCTGATTACCTCCTGTGCGCCGGTAATGTCGAAATCGACGTTCGGTTGGTCTTCTATGGCCGACGCACTTGTCGCGGTGCTTGCGAGCATGGTTGTTCCGGTCAGCAAAGCGAGAGCTGAAACCATGAGTTTCTTGACTGATAGATGCTTCATTGTAAGGTTCTCTTCTCTTTTCTGGGATGAGATAAATGATTTTGACGAGCCGTTATCGGCGGTCGCTCGACGGATTCGCGCAAATCGGTCGAGCGCGCCTGAAACAAACGAGAGATAGCTGTGTGGAGTCTGGTCCTGGGATTTGAAACCACGATTGGCATTGACCGATGAACGGGTTGCGTTCAATGACGGGCGTTCACTCCTGTATGTTTGTCTGGAAACGGTTCATTTGATATTTGGCGTGCAGACCATTACCATCGGGGCCGATACAAAATGTGTTACACCCTTGGAGTAAGATAAAGAACGGTAGCGAGTTCACCAAAATTCGATACCTCAGCTGTCTCCTGTATGATTCTTGAGCGGATCACAGGAGGCAGCATCTTTTATCACTGGTCATGTGGATTGAGTGGATGCGCGATATGACGGGCATCCTTGCTTTATTGCTCGAGCATGTCATCGGTTGCTGCTCGCTTCGATTTCAAGATGGCGGCATTGGTACTCCTTGCGACTGTAATCACATAATGATAAACATCAACATTTTTTAGCATAACTTCAAAAACTATTGATATGTATGCCGCGATAAAAGGTAAAACGATAAAATTCGAAGATTATATGAATTTTTTGAAATCGTTGAACTCGTTGAGAATCGCGGGTTTCCGCCCATACGGAAAACAGTTTATTCAAGATGGATAATTTTTCGCTATCGATGATATTTTGAACCCAATGGGCGCGTCTTCGTTTGCCGGTCGGTGTGCAAAACGGGTCAATCTATGGCAAAGACTACATGTCTTCGACCAACCGACGGTATTCGCTGTCGGGGACACAGGAGAATGGGTCGATGAGTTCGACTTCGTGACGGATCGGAGAACTCGTCTTCAGATGTGTCCAATCACAGGTGAATTTCGCTCCTGCCTTCAAGGCTTGATGAACGAACCCTCCACGCAGCGCAGCCCGCGTGTCTTCAGGCGGGTTTCCGAGCGCATGCTCGATGGCGTCGTCGGATACGAGTGTCTCGATGAGTCCATGACCAACCAGCGACTGATAGATGGACCCGTTGACGACGTCGTGGTAATTCATATCGATTTGGCGAGCCTGTGTCGGCGAAAGTTCGGGATTGCGTTCCTTCATTTTGGCAAGCAGCTGGTATTTTGCGGCCCAGTCGACGCGGTTGGAAAGGGACGAGAAATCTTTGGAGGCCAACGCATCGAGTGCTGCCTTCCATTCACGTAGGATATCGGCATGGTCGGTATCCGGCAGGGATTGCTCAATCTGGTCATGATGGGAGTCAACAAACCTTGAAACGATAGTCCAGTACAGATACTGGATTTCCAGGGCCGTTACAGTCTCGGAATGATTCTCTAAGCCGGAAGGTGAAGACATGAGTCCAAGTTTTTCCTGCATCGTGCGCAACGCGTCGATATCCTCAACCTGCATCACGGGTTTGCCACAGCTCAGGTCGGCACTCATCGCCTTGTTCGACACGCTCGGATCAGCGCTTAAAGCGCAATATTCGAACCCAGAGGCAATGCCCCGTTTCGCAGCATCCTCAATGACGCAGAGTACCAGATGAGTGGTGGCCAGCTTCATCTTCGTCGCCCATTGCGAGCGGTTGGAATCGCCGATAATGACATGGAGCCTGCGGAATTCGTCCGGGTCGGCATGCGGTTCGTCACGGGTATTGACCATCGGTCGGAAACGGGTGGTGGAGGAGGAAACGCCCTCATCCAGGAATGCGGCGCGTTGCGTGATTTCGAATCCGTTTTCCGTGACTCTTCCGGCTCCGGTGAAGAGCTGACGTGTCACCAAAAATGGCAATAACTGGCTTTTGATGATAGGCAGGGAGACATAACGACGCACCAGATAGTTCTCATGGCAGCCGAAGGCATGGCCCGCCGAATCGACGTTGTCTTTGAACAGATGGATGGTGGCGTGTTCGCCATGGGTTTTGCGCAGCCTCTCCTGCGCGCCGATGGCCAAGCGACGCATGATTTTCTCTCCGGCCAGATCCTGTGCCAGCGCTGTTGACGGATCCCGTGCTTCGGCGGTGGCGTATTCAGGATGCGAGCCGACGTCTAGGTAGAGCCGTGAGCCGTTCTCCAGATAGGTGTTGGTGGAGCGCGATCGTGAAAGTATCGGCGCGAACATCATCATCGCCACCTGGCCGGGATCACAGGGCTTACTTGCTCCGGTCACCGAAACCCCGTATTCCGTTTCGATGCCGAAAATACGGTGGAACGAATCATATTCGGGGGAGCGCAGCGTGGTGTTGCCCGGTCCTTGATTGCTGCTGTCACGCAGCTGAGGCATCACTCGCCGCCTTTCTGCACGAAGCTGGAGACGTACGTTTCCGCATCGGTTTCCAAGGTTGAGGAGATGTCGTCAAGTACGGCGTCCAGAGCGTCTTCCTGGAGTTGTGAACTGTCGTTTTTTTGTGTTTTGCTTTGGGCCTGTGATTGAGGTTCTTCGCTTTGATGCTGTTGCTGTACAAACTGCTGTGCCATGTCACTCCTTAACATCTGGCAACGAAAGCAAAACCGTTGCCCAAAGTTGCCATAAATATGCATATTCTTTTTTCACTTTAGCGCAAGTAATATCAAGCATCTCGTCTTGTTCGTTGACTGGTATTCAGCCTGCGTCCATCGATATCGGGTAGCGGCGGCATTCAATGCCTTGCTGACCCAAGGTCGGTTTTCAAGGTAATCTATCCATTCGGAAAATCGAATGTGAAAGGTGAACCAGTGATCAGAACCGATAATCTATTGGAACGGGTAGGCCAGGTCGACGAGATATGGCTTGAGTTCATCGGTAATCGGACCGTTGGTGGCCACGATGTCGTTCTCGCTACGCCAATGGATGGGGTTGCCGTTCCAGCGGCTCACCCTGCCCTGTGCCTGACGGACCACAACTGTACCGGCCGAGACCGCGGGGATATCCCAACGGTGCAGGTGCGGCTCGAAATAGGCGTCATAGGTGCCGTCGGCCACCTTGCACAGATCGAGCGAAACCGGGCCGATGCGCTTGACGTCGGCGGGCTTGCCGGATATCTCGCTTAAGACGTGGAACGCGCGTTCGGATTCCGCCGGGACATGCGACATACCGAAACTCACTACCGACCCGGTCAGCGTGCTAATGGTCGAGGGGAGTGCCTTGCCTCGTTTTTCGCCGATGGGCGTGCGGCGGATGCGGATGGCGCCCTGTCCGGCGGCGGCCAGATAGGTAAGACCGAGCGCGGGAGCGTGCACGACGCCCAGAACCGGCTGTGCCGAGTTCTCTTCGTTGAATTCAAAAAGCGAGACCGTGATAGTCCATTCGCTCATGTTCCGTCGGAAATTGATGGCCCCGTCGATTGGTCCTACGCACCAGAAGCGGTCGCCGGGCTTCGCGTTTTCGGGCCTGTCACGCCACATGCCGTCAAAAGGTTCGAGATAGTTGAGACGATTTTCGATGAACGCGATGAGCTTCTTGTCGATGCTGCTCCCCAGACGTCTGGAGGTCGACGGTATTTCCAGCTCGGCGAAATCCCGCGGATTGATTTGGTCCTGAAGCGCGTGTTTGCCGGCGTCCTGTGTCACCTGAGCCACTTTGAGCGCCAATGCCCTTGGATTAGTCGTCATGTCTACCTGCCTGTCGTTTTGCCATTAATATACTATCCTGTAGGCTTTATAACCTCCAAATGCGCATGAAAAAACCTCCGGTCGAGATAGCAATCGGAGGTTTGGAAGATCAAATGATCCTATGATTGTCTCACTTGGAGGCAACGGCCTTCTTGAGGAGGCTGCCAGCGGAGATGCGGACACCGTAGGATGCCGGAATCTTGATCGTTTCGCCGGTGCGCGGGTTGCGGCCGGTGCGGGCGGCACGACGAACACGCTCGGCGGAGAAGAGACCGGTGAGCTTCAGGCCTTCGCCGGACTGCATTGCCTCGACGAACACATCCTGGAAGGCGTTGACGGCCGCTTCGGCCTGTGCCTTGGTCAGGTTGGACTTCTGTGCAATCTTCGAAACGAGATCAGACTTGTTGTATGCCATGAAGAATCCTTTTTGATAAGGGGCTTTCCTGTTTGGTAAAAGCCATTTTCAGTTATACAGTTTAGCCCAAAGTCTCGCCAAATACCGCCAATTCTGGTAGTTTCTTCGCTGATTTGTAAAGATTTGCGCCTTTGGAGAGACATTTTTAGTCGTATCGGAACGAAAAACGCTTTTGAGCCGGGTGGAGCCGGGTGAAAACCGGATCGAACATATCCGCGAATGCCTGCAAAGCAGGAAGCAATATCGTTCCGGGGACTACACAAGGTTGCGATGGTCAAGCCGTTTCATTGCCAGGAAACCGATTGGGATACGCAGCCAGTAGAAACCGACGCGATAGAGCAGCGTGGCACTCAGCGCGACTGCGGGAGGCACGCCGATGGAGGTGAAGGCGAAGGTCAGGGCGGCCTCGACCGCGCCCAGGCCTCCCGGAGTTGGGGCCGCGCTGCCGAGCGTATTGGCCAAAAGGAAGACGAAGATGGTTTCCAAAGGATTCGAGGAAGTGCCAAATGCCATCAGTGCCGCCCAGAAGCCAAGACCGGTTGCGATGTTCAGTATCAACGCCCCAGCGACGCCGACGGCAAGTTTCTGCGGTTGGGCCAGGACTTCGATCAGTTGATGGGCGTAGGAACGCAGAATCGGCAGATATTTGTCCACGATCATCCGTCGGATAGGCGTGATGGCCATACACAGGCACAACACGAGCACGATCGCGCCAATGACCACGACCAAGGTGTTGGTCGGTACCATGCCGGAAAACATATTGCGACCGGTGAAAAGGCCCATAATTAGGAGTAATACAATAGTCGTCAAACCCTGTACCGCCCAGGTCACCGACATAATAGCCGTGGCGGCGGTGTTCCTGTACCCGTTTTTGCGCAGGAACTGGAGATTGACGAATGCCGGGCCTACACCTGCGGGCATGGAGACTGCGGTGAAGCCAGATGCAGCCTGCGAACAGAACAAATCCATCCAGTGTCGTTTCCCGTTGTCCATGAACGAACCGAGGGTGATGGCCGACCCGGCCCAGGCCAGCATCGAAAGAAGCAGGCAGACCAAAGCCCAGCCGAGATTGGCGTGACGCACTGCGGAGATGACCTCATTAGGCCTCAGCTGTGTGAAGATCACGGCGACGGCGATGATCAGCAGCGTGATGGAAACAAAGGATTTGACGTTGAAACGGGCCAGAGTCACGGGTTCCGCCGCTTCGATCTCATCGTGAGGGTCAAGAGCGTTGAGAGTGTCACGCACTTCGCCAAGCAGTTGTTTGCTCCATCCTGGGAGGTTTCTGGTGGCGGAGGGGATGGCGACTTTCTGTATGAACGGCGCCAAGGAAATCAGCGTCTGGCGATCCCAGACTTTCAGCGCCGCATTGATGGCGAGCTGGGGGTCGCTCAACGTAGCAAGCAATACCAGAAGCTGTACCTTATCCATGGCGATATTGGTGCCGCCACTGGCATAATCGCCGTTTTGCCAGCCAACGATGACATGTTCTCCGTGAATCTCGGCAAGCGTGTCGGGGGTGATACGGCGGTGAGTGTAGCCGCGGCTGTTGGCGCGGGCCAGGTAATCCATATAATCGACCATTGCGGCTTCGTCGAGCTTATTAAGGTCGGTCGGGCTTGGGATGTCGCTGACATCCAATACCAGCAGGGAGGATTCCTCGCTGTCCATCACGCCGTACGGATTGGGCGTTGTCAGACCGCAGGATTTGAGTCCCAGGAGCATGGAAAAATGATGATGGATGGCATCGCTTGCCGAACGATCTCGGCGTATGGCAACTCCGGTGAAGCGCAGGCCTTGCCATAGCTGGTTTAGGTAGCCGGCGGCGTGGGGCAGAGAATCCAGCACGGAGATGATGTAGCGCTTGCCCTGTTTGTCCTTGGCGTCGTAGATACGTGAGTTTTCGATTAGATCGTCGTCGAGCCTTGATTTGAGGGCTGCCGTTTCATAGTCGTCTTCGCGCCGACTCAGTTTCGTAAGTTTCAGACCGATGCTGCCTACCGCTTGAACGATTCCGGAGCCCCAAAGCCCTTGGGTTCTGGTTCCCATCGCAAAACGCAATATCAAGCCGATGATGCGGCCAATCGCAAACGAGACGATGGTTCCGGCCACCGAATGCCAGGAGACGATGACGAAAACCGCGGCCGCGATAAACAGGATGTTCCAGCCCCATTTGACCGAGGAACGGGAACGTTTCGGGCCGGCTACCGTCAGGAATGCTCCGATGCCGGCGTAGAAATCGGGTAGCATGGCCGGCCCCGCGCCCTCGCTTGATTGCACGGCGTCCATCAGAGCCGGCACGCCCAGATGGGCCAGTACGAAGGAAAGGCCGAGGATGAACGTGTATCCGCAGAACAGTGCTACCACCGAAACCGCGGACTGGAACCATTCCCTGTTGATGAGCAGGTGAATCAGCACGCTGATGATGATGACGAAGCTCAGGAATTGTTGAAGGACGGAGAACGGCAGGTCCATGAGCCAGGTGAAGGCCTGGCCGGCGGTTTTGGCATCGTGCTCGACTCCGGCGGTGATACCGTGCAGGTAAGTGGCGAAAACGATGACGACGACCGCGAGTATCAGGGCTCCTACGGCATGGAGTAGATCATTGGCGTTGTGGGCTCGCTGGGGAGCGACGTCGTCGATATCGATTTTCGTCTCAGGCTGTTCAGGTGCTTCTGTTTCTGCCACGGACGATTGTGCAGGCTTGCTGGGATTCGGCGCCAGATTTGACGACGAGCCGGAAGCTGCTGAAATTGATCCCTCCGAAAGTGACGAAGAGGGTGTTTTGTCGCTCATTGCCCGTCAAAACCTACCAGTTGTGCAGCCAGACCGATATAGGTCTGTGGTGTGAGTGCTTTGAGGCGTGCTGCGGTGACAGCGTCAAAGTCCAGTGAGTCGATGAACGTTTCGATGTCGGCCTTGGAGATGCTCTTGCCTCGCATGAGCTCCTTGACCTTCTCATAAGGACGTTCCATGCCCTTGCGACCGGCGAATTCTTGGGCTCGCATAGCCGTCTGGATGGGTTCTCCCAGCACCTCCCAGTTCTCATCGAGTTCGCGGGAAATGACCTCGAAGTTCGGGTGGATGGATTTGAGTCCTCCTAGCAGGTTGTCCAGTGCCAGCAGCGAATAGCCCAGCGCCGCGCCGATATTGCGCTGCGTGGTGGAATCGGTCAGGTCGCGCTGCCATCGGCTTTCGACTAAGGTGTTGGAAAGCGTGTCGAGCAACGAGCAGGAAAGTTCAAGGTTCGCCTCGGCGTTCTCGAAACGGATAGGGTTGACCTTGTGCGGCATCGTCGACGAGCCGGTCGCGCCTTTGACGGGGACCTGGGCGAAGACTCCCCGAGAGATATACATCCAGATATCCACCGCGAGGTTGTGCAGAATACGGTTGGTATGGCTAATCGTGCCATAAAGTTCGGCCTGCCAGTCGTGACTTTCGATCTGGGTCGTCAGCGGATTCCACGTCAGTCCCATACGGTTGGTGACGAATTCGCGCGAAATGGAGAGCCAGTCGGCTTGCGGACAGGCGATGGTGTGCGCACCGAATGTGCCGGTCGCACCGTTGATCTTGCCGAGGTATTCCTGGTTCTCGATGTGCTTCAACTGGCGGTTCAGGCGATGGACGAATACCGCCAGCTCCTTGCCCAGCGTCGTAGGGGTTGCAGGCTGGCCATGGGTCAGTGCCAGCATCGGTAAATCCTTGAACTCTTCGGCCTTTGAGGCCAGGAAATCCGTCAATTTCTGGGCCAAGGGCTGCCAGACCAGTGTAACGGCCTTCTTGGTGCAACGGGCATTGGCCAGATTGTTGATGTCTTCGGAGGTGCATGCGAAATGCACTAAGGTCTTGAGATCAGGCAACTGCGTGTCGGCACCGATAACGCTTGGGGCGTGGTCAAGCTCGTCGTCGATGTAATATTCGACGGCCTTGACGTCGTGATGGGTTTTGGTCTCATAGGCCGCGTGGCGGGCGATGCCCTCGGAGTCGAAGTGTTCCGGGATGTCCCGTAGATAGTTGATCTCAGCGGCCGTAAGCGGCTTGACACCTTCGAGGACCGGTAGATTGCCGTTGCCGTCGAATCCGTTGGCCAGAAGAATCATCCATTCGATTTCAACGGTGATGCGTTCGCGGTTCAATGCAGGTTCGCTCAGATATTCGACAAGCGGTGCTGTCTGTTTGTGATAACGTCCATCAAGTGAAGTCAAAGCGATTGCCGGTGAAATTTGAGTCAGCTGCATAAGCCTTTACCTTAGCGCAACCCGTTGTCTGAACCCACTGTCTTCACCAAGGCTTGACGTTGGCGCCGTTATCGGTTTTCGTCGGGGTTTTCTGGTCCCCGTTTACCGGGCCGTTGGGTTGATTGGCCTTGAGTGTTTCCTCGACCTGCTTGCGTTGTTCGTCAGTGAGCCCTTGGTTGTCACCGTTGCCGGAACCCGAGGAGTTCGAGCTTTTAGCATTGGCTTTGCCATTGGTCCCGTTCCCCTTGCCGCTGATATTGGCTATTTTGCGCTTGGTCGAAGTCGTGAGTTTGCCGGAAATATCGCTGTTGACGTTGATGAGTTCTTTGGTATTGGGGGAGAGCAGGGCGTTCAGCCGGCGAGCGTTGTCGAACTGGGCGTTGGCCTGATCGAGTTGCGCCTTGAGACGTTGCGGATCGGCATTCGGATTTTTGGCGTATTCGAGGCTGGCATTGAGCGATGCCGTGGCTTGGTTGTAGTTGTCGATGGCTGTCATATTCGCCAGCAGCACCCCGGCGATCACCAGGAAGACGACGGCCACTATCCCCATGACGATTCGCACCGGCAATGATGCCATGGTCTGCCGTTTCCCGCCGTTTGTTTTTGAATTTGCCGAACGACTTGCCTTGCCTTGGATTTCGGGCTTGGCGGTTTTGGCTTGTGTGGCCGGGGGCAGGGGAGCGGCGATGGCCTTGTTCTTGTTCTTTTTCACAGCAGCCTCCTTGAAGTCGCCAGCCAACTGGCCATTTCCATGGCCAGCAATGCGGCCAGGGCTATCGAGAAAGGCCACACCAGAGGCATGACGCGTTCACGTCGTTTCGGAGTGTCCACGGTCCTGAAATGTTTGGAAATCGAGGCCACGGAGGATTTGTCCAGCTTGTGCGTGCCATCGAGCACAATGCATTTTCCGCCCATTTCGTCGGCGATTTCGGTCAAGTTTTTCTTATCCATTTTCGAGATTCCCGGCTGGCCCGTGGCGGGATCGTTCACCCAGCCTTCTTCGTCGGTATCGCTTTGATCGCTTTCGGAGTTGGTGGGCCCTGCTTTGATTTCCGGAATCTGGCCGCCTTGCTCGCTGCCGACGGCAAGGGTGAAGGCGTCGTCAAGATACTGACGAAGCGAAGAGAAGGTGCGACGCGGTTTTGCGGAAGTCTGCTCGCCGTCGGATATATAATACAACACGATTTTGTCGTGCGGGTGGGCCGTGCGAATTTGTTTGAGCGTCACAAGCAATGGATCGATAGGAGCGTCCAGGTTGGATCCGGCAGATACCGCAGTCGGTTCTGTGTTGAGCCCGGAGGCCCAGTTGCGGATGGCACCGATATCCGGGGTCAGCGGCACGTCCATGGTTGCGCTTGCGCCGAAATGCACGGCCGCGAAACTTGAATTGTCATAGATGCCGGTCAAATCATCGATGGCTTTTTTGGCTGCTTCCAGCCGTGTCATCGTCTTTGTCGTTGCATATTGCGCGTCGTCGACGGCCATGGAGCCGGTCACATCAGTGGCGATGATGACATCGGTAGTGTTCACCGCCCTGCTGGTCGTGCTGGCGATGGTGGAAGGGGTCAATGCCAGAATCGCGATGATGACGCAGATGGCGCAACGTCGGACGCATGCCCACAGGGTTTCGTCGCTTTCATCTTTCCGGCGACGGTGAACCACAACCACGGCAATCGCGAAGCCGATCATGATCGCCGCGATGGCTAGGCCTGCAGGCCAGCCGAGCGCAGGATTGAAACGCAGGGTCATAAGATTGTCGAGGTTCATCGTTTGAGCCTCCAAGCAAGGCCTATCCAAAGCGCCACCAACAGCGCCAATGCCAATGTCCACCAGCCTGGGGCATCCACCAAAGCTGCCTTACGGACCTTCTCTTCGTCACGGTTCTTCCGCTTTTCGATGGTCTGTACGAGGTTTTCTATCGGTTTGCCGGAATGGACGGAGAAATACGAGCCACCATGGGAGGTGATGTCACGTTGCATTTCAACGGTCGAAGCGTCATTCTCGCTGCTGGCGGGTCCTGCGTACAAGCCGTCCACCACGATGCCGGCCTTGCGCGTCAGATCCAAGGCCGAACCCAGCGTATAGGTCGATTTGCCGGAGAAATTATCGGTCGCCAGCACGATCGAGGCTTTGTCGGCCTCGTCTTTAGCCCGATTCGTCTTGCCATAGGTGAAGCCGGGCAACATCGCCGCACAACTGACCAGACCGTCGCCGATCAGGCTGGTTTTGTCCTTACGGTTCTGGGTGCCTTCGATAAGGTCGGAGAACTCCTGAAGGGTGCGATCATCGGTTTTGTTGATTTTGTCCTGAGTCGAGATGTTTCCCAGGATGTCGCTGGCGTTTTTGAGCTGGTTTGAGGCCAATTGGTAATCGTCGGTCAGCGGAAAGAGCGTACGTGAAGTTGAATTGAACAGACTCAAGCCAATGCGTTCACCTTTGAAATTGGAAATGAGCCGTTGATACGACGCAAGGACCTGATGATCGTACGAAAGCATCGAGGGGGAGACATCGAGACACAGAACGATATCGCGGTTTGAAGCCCTTTCGTCGGCTTCGTCCACGGTGGAAGGCCTGGAAACAGTAGTCAGGGAAAGTAGAAGTGCTGCCACCAAAACCACTATGGCCACACGTCCCAATACCCGCCATTGACGGAACAATTCTCCGACATGTTCGTTATTGAGGTCCTCGTCAAGGTCGAAGACCGGAATCTGCGGCGACTTGCTCGGTCGATGCGCGCAGACAAACTGCCAGACGATGATCAAGGCGATTGCGGCGATGAGCCCTATTGCGCCGGCACAGGGCCAATGCCATTCGAGGTTCATCTCCGCCACCTTTCAATCAGGTTGGAAACCCATTCGGCAGCCTGTTCCACGCTGGTGGCGCGGGCTTGCTCATGGCGTTCGACGTCGGCGAATTCCGGGGGATAGAGGGCGCTGATGGTCTGACGCAGCAGTTTCATCCCCGGGTCGGCCGACTCGGGGAGGGGAAGATGGTTGATGTCGGCAAGGGTGTAGGAGCTCATGTCTTTATGGGTTTTGATACCGGCAAAGTCACGTGCCACTTGAGCCAGGTCCCGTAGTGCCGCATCCCGTGACAAATCGCCCTTTGCGTGTCTTTCGACGATGCCGTTGATGCGTGCACGCCATGCCGTTTTGTCGTTCTGGGCGCTATGGGCGCCGTGGACTTTCACAGGAGTCTGCTTTTTTGGCCTTGAAAGCAGCAAAATCGCAATGACCAGAATGACCGCGGCCGCAAGAAAGATGATGAAGGCGACGATAAGGGTCGTCGGCATCCTGATCAGGCCTTCCGGTTTGTATTCGGCCATATCGACGGTGTTCATCTGCAGGTTTTGCAACCCGTTGAAATGCGCTATTGGTGGGTTTGCCGCTGCCAGTGCGCCATGAGGAAGGATCAGCGGTTGCATCGTCGAAATCATGCCATTTCTCCCGCAATGATGGAGGATGCGTCAAATGAGGCATACGAAGTCTGTTTCAATGTCACGCTCACCAGATGGATGAATTGGGAGAACATGTCTTCGCTCGATGTCGTACGTATCAGCGTGGCTCCGCTGGCCTTGAGATGTTCTTGCAATTGTGCGGTCAAGTACCGGCGATGGGTATCGACGGAATTCGCGGATTGCTGGTCGATCAGGAATGCGGGAATACGGCGTCCGTCAAGTCCGTCCGTGATCTGGCCGAACGGGACCTTTCTGAATGGATTCAATGTCGCTACGTCGATGAGCATGAGTGGGTGC
The DNA here is from genome assembly GCF_029433295.1 of Bifidobacterium sp. ESL0784. GTDB lineage: Bacteria > Actinomycetota > Actinomycetes > Actinomycetales > Bifidobacteriaceae > Bifidobacterium. Next base: position 167,474 of record NZ_JAQTHV010000003.1, on the reverse strand, counting down.
ATCGCGGCAATCAGCCGCAAAGAGTGCAGGTGATCGCCGCTCAGGGCATGTTCGTCGGTGGCGATGACCACCAAGGAGCCTTTGTCGTTTAATGTTCTGGCGTAGGCCAACAGGGCCTCGAAATTGCGTGGGGAAAGAGTCTGCCCGCCACCAACCGCGTTATCGATGGCCTGTTCGAATTGTGCCAGACCACCTTTGAACGGCTTTCGGATGATGTTCAAGCTGTCAGCAAACACGAGTGAGATTCTGTCATGCCTTCGCGCGCTCAAGGCTGCAAACATGCACATGGCGTTGCAGGCCACCTCTCTTGCGGTTTCCCCGGAGGATGTACGACCTTCCATCTCCAACCCGTTGTCGATGAGCAGATGGACGCGCGAGGTCACCAGGCGTTCGCGATCGATGACCATGGGATGTCCTTGCTTGGCGCTGGCTTTCCAATCGATGAGCCTTGCCTCGTCTTCGAACGTGTAATCCCTGGTGGACATCGGGTCATTATTCCCGCCGAGTCGTGTCGACGAATGCTCGCCCTCGAGTACGCCCAAGGCGCGGCGCACCGTAGGCAGGGTCAGCGTTGAGGAAAGAGTTTCGATTTTCCCGCGCACTTTTCTCGACGCCTGGGAGACGTGACGTGGGTCGTGCCTCATGGAACGGGCACCGTTTCGATGATGGAGTCGATGATCTGGTCGGGATTGGTGCCTTCGGCCTGGGCTTCGAAGGTCAGAAGGATTCGGTGGCGCATGATCTCATGGACGAACTTCTTGATGTCTTCGGGGATGACGTAGTCGCGTCCGTTCAGAAGAGCCTGTGCCTGCCCGATACGGACCAGCGAAATGGAGGCACGTGGGCTTGCGCCTAAACGAACTTTGGCTGCCAGGTTCTTGATGGGATGGCTGCCGGCCCCACGTGAGGTGGCCACCAGATCGACCGCATAATTCATGATGGCTTCAGAAACGTGCACACGGCGTGCGGCTGCACGCAGGAAGTCGACGTCGGCGATGCTCAGGGCGTCCTGAGCAGGAATGGTCGGATCGACCACATCCGTTCCCCGAGTGGTGAGCATGGAGAGCATGCGGGTCTCGTCGGCAGCGCTGGGATAAGTCATGACGGACTTCATCATGAAACGATCCATCTGCGCCTCCGGAAGGGTGAATGTGCCCTCCTCCTCAATCGGATTTTCCGTGGCGATCACCATGAACGGTGTGGGTAGTGCGATGCGTTTGCCGCCGATGGTGGTAGCGCCTTCGGCCATGGCCTCAAGCATGGCGGACTGCGTTTTGGCATTGGAACGGTTGATTTCATCGAGCAGGACGAAGTTGGCGTGGATCGGGCCTATCTGCGTGGAGAACTGCTGGGTCGAGAAGTCGAAGATCTGCGTGCCCACCAAATCCGAGGGCATCAGATCGGGAGTGCATTGGACTCGGCGGAAGGTGCCCGAAACCGAAGTCGCCAATGTCTGGGCCGCGGTGGTTTTGGCCAGTCCCGGCACCGATTCGATGAGGATATGACCCCCGGCGATCATCGTGGTGATGAGGGCCTCACGAAGGTTCTCCTGACCGATGAGCGTTTGCGCGAAACGCATGCGGATACGGTCTGCGAGCTGCTTGGCCCGGGTGCCGTCACTTGCCCCTGTGCTCGTAGTGGCAGGGGCAGGAATGGAGGTATTGGGCTGCTGTTGCTCGGCAGTCTGCGGCGAACGAGGATGTGGGGGGAAAATGGCCATAACGCTTCAATTCTAAATTTTTAAATCTGATGTTTATTGCTCTGTGTGAGGCATTGTAGCCGAAGGTAGAGTCGAGTCCGACGTAAGATCCCAATTGATCGGAGTTGCTCCCATTTGCTGCAATGCCACGTTGGCGCGTGAAAATGGGCGCGAGCCGAAGAATCCCCTTGACGCGGAAAGTGGGCTTGGGTGAGGGGATTTGATGATGAAGGCATTGGTGAGCAGGGGCTCGAGGCTTTGTGCGTTGCGGCCCCAGAGGATGGCGACCAATGGCTTGGGGTTGCCCTGTTCATCTTTGCGTGCGTTCAAGGCGGTGATGGCGGCATCCGTGATTTTCTCCCAGCCTTTCCCTTGGTGGCTGTTGGGACGGCCGACGCCTACGGTCAGGCAACGGTTCAGGAGCATGACCCCCTGGCCACACCACGGTGTGAGATCACCGTTCTGGGGGATTGGCAGGCCGAGGTCGTCGTGCATCTCCTTATAGATGTTCTGCAGGCTTTTGGGTACGGGGCGTACGTCGGGGGAGACACAGAAGCTCAATCCCACGGGATGGCCTGGAGTGGGGTAAGGGTCCTGCCCCACAATCAGCACCTTGATGGATTCAAAAGGTATGGTGAAGGCCCGAAGGATGTTGTGACTCGCCGGTAGGTAGCGGCGTCCTGCCCTATGCTCGCCGCGCAGGAAATCCCCCATACGGTGGATGTCCGGTTCCACGTCAGCCAAGGCTTGCGCCCATCCGGCCTCGACGAGTTGCGCGAGTGGTTTGATATGCGTTTCGCTCATGGTTTTACTTTAGGTTTGGGCCAGTATGTTTGTTTTTTTGATTGTTCCCAGCAAAGAGTATTTTTTGACTGCGGAGGACGCTATAGTAAGTATGAATTGTTTGTAGCGGTACATATGGAGGAGAATTATGGCGCGCGATGACCGAGCTAACTATGAGTCTTATCAGAAGGATGCGTTCGACAACCCCCCGAAGGGACCTATAGGTGTTCATCGTGGCAATACCTCATTGCTTTCTCGCTCGATTCCGTATTTTATCGTAGTCATCGTGGCTATCCTGGCAGGCTTGTTGGTTTGGGGATTCTATTCAGGCGAGCTGCAAAAAGCCTTCACTGGTCACAGTGAGAGCCAATCCCAAAGCGTAGCCGCTCCGAAGACCGAGAAGAAAAAGGCCGTCAAAGAGGATACGGACACGACGAGCAAGTCCGATACCGACACTTCCACCAACCAGCAGCAACAACAGGCGACCCCTCAGCCCACCCAGCAGGTGAACAAGCAGACCGCGGTTCAGGTTGTCAACGCCACCCGTACCACCGGTTATGCCGCCAAGAAGAAGGCGGTGCTCGACCAGGCCGGGTATTCAAGTGTGACCGCCGGCAACGCCACGGGCACCCTTCCTGCTTCGACGGTCGTCTGGTACCAGAACGATAGTGACAAGGCCACGGCACAGGATGTCGCGAATACCTTGGGGATTCAAGCCGTAGAGCAGCACAACGGCATCTCACAGGCCATTGTCGTGATGCTTCTCAATTGATGCTCAGCTGTTTGGGCTCTTTGTAGACCGCTTTAACGAAAAGGCGCTATCCCGACTTAATATCTGTCCTTTTATGTTTTTATTGTTCATTTTCTCGGCGTGTTGCGTGTTTTTGACTGGGGTTCTGTCTATAGTGAGAACATGTTACGTGATGTGGTATTCGGAATCAGCCGGGTGCCTCATATTGTTTTCGCGTGACACTCGGATGAGAGAATGGTTATTATGGCACAAGGTACCGTTAAGTTCTTCAATGCTGGCAAGGGTTACGGATTCATCAGCCCCGATGACGGGAGTGAGGATGTATTCGTTCACTATTCCGCTATTCAAAGCGATGGCTTCAAGAAGCTTGATGACGGCGATAAGGTGGAATATGAGTTTGAGCAGGGCCCGAAGGGTCTGCAGGCGACAAGCGTCACCAAGCTCTGAAAGCTAGCATATAGCTACATTTAACGGAGGGTCCCGGTTCGTGTGAATCGGGATTCTCCGTTTTTTCATGCCAACAGCGCAATTTCCTCAGTTTTGGCACTCGACGGGTGGGAGTGCTAATCTAGAAATTAGCACTCGAAGCCTGAGAGTGATAATCGGCAGCTGACGGTTGGTTATCGTACTTCAAAGATTTTGGGTGAGTCAATATTAGCTGTGTAGCCAATTGTGGAGGAAACAATGGCAAAGATGATTGCGTACGACGAGGAAGCTCGTCAAGGAATGCTTGCGGGTCTCGATGAACTCGCCAATACCGTTAAGGTCACGCTGGGCCCGAAGGGCCGCAACGTCGTGCTCGACAAGAGCTACGGCGCCCCGACCATCACCAACGATGGCGTTTCGATTGCCAAGGAAATCGACCTTGAGGATCCTTACGCACGTATTGGTGCGGAACTGGTCAAGGAAGTCGCCAAGAAGACCGATGACGTCGCAGGCGACGGTACCACCACCGCGACCGTGCTCGCCCAGTCTCTCGTGCATGAAGGCCTGAAGAACGTGGTCGCCGGATCGAACCCGGTGGCCCTGCGCCGCGGCATCGAGAAGGCCTCGGACGCCGTCGTCAAGGAGCTTGTCTCCGTGGCCAAGGATGTGGAGACCAAGGAACAGATCGCTGCTACCGCTACGATTTCCGCCGGCGATCCTGAAATCGGCGAGAAGATCGCCGAGGCACTCGACAAGGTCGGCCAGGATGGCGTCGTGACCGTCGAAGACAACAACCGCTTCGGTCTCGATCTCGACTTCACCGAAGGCATGCGTTTCGACAAGGGTTACATTTCCCCGTACTTCGTCACCAATAACGACGAGCAGACCGCAGTTCTCGACAACCCATACATCCTGCTCACCAGTGGCAAGCTCTCCAGCCAGGAGGACGTCGTCCACATTGCCGAGCTCGTCATGAAGAGTGGCAAGCCGCTGCTCATCATCGCCGAGGACGTTGACGGCGAAGCGCTACCGACCCTGATCCTGAACAAGATCCGTGGCACCTTCAATTCCTGCGCCGTCAAGGCTCCTGGCTTCGGCGACCGCCGCAAGGCCATGCTGCAGGATATCGCCATCCTGACCGGCGCTCAGGTCGTCTCCGACGATCTGGGTCTGAAGCTCAACTCCGTTGATATGTCCGTCTTGGGTCAGGCCAAGAAGGTTATCGTCTCCAAGGATGAGACCACCATCGTTTCCGGTGCCGGCTCCAAGGAAGACGTCGAGGCTCGCGTCTCGCAGATTCGTGCCGAGATCGACAATACCGATTCCGATTATGATCGCGAGAAGCTGCAGGAGCGTCTCGCCAAGCTCGCCGGTGGCGTGGCCGTGATCAAAGTCGGTGCCGCTACCGAGGTCGAGGCCAAGGAACGCAAGCACCGCATCGAGGATGCCGTTCGCAACGCCAAGGCCGCTATCGAAGAGGGCCTGCTGCCCGGCGGTGGTGTCGCGCTCGTCCAGGCTGCCAAGAAGGCCGAGGATTCTGCCGATATCAAGGCTCTGACGGATGAAGAGGCCACCGGTGCCGCCATCGTCTTCCGCGCCATCGAAGCCCCGATCAAGCAGATCGCCGAGAACTCCGGTGTTTCCGGTGATGTCGTCTTGAACAAGGTTCGTGAACTGCCCGAAGGCCAAGGCTTCAACGCCGCGACCAACCAGTATGAGGATCTGCTCGAGGCCGGTGTGGCCGACCCGCTGAAGGTCACCCGTTCCGCCCTCCAGAACGCCGCTTCCATCGCCGGCCTGTTCCTGACCACCGAAGCCGTGGTGGCCAACAAGCCGGAACCGAAGCCGGCTGCCCCTGCAGGCCAGGGCGCAGACATGGGCTACTGATTCGAGCTTGACCACCGAAGCTGAAAAGCTGTAGGGGATCGTTAGGATTCCAAGGCGCCGGTACCTTTTTAAGGTACCGGCGCCTTTTGTCGTTTGATTCGATATTTGACAGTCGACAAACAGCCTGTTCGATATGGCTTTTTATTTCTGCCGGCTGATTGTTTCTTGTTCAGTCTTCTTTGTGTCGGTAGCGGACCTGCGTTTCATTGGTGAACCTGTTCGCTACAGTGGTTGATATGTCAGCCAGTATTTTGCGTCTCAGCGATGGTGTCGAAACCTCAGACGGATTTTCTTGTGACCTTTCGGCATCTACCAAGCTATTGAAACGCGGTTCTCAACGATTTTTGGGGCTTATCGTTGCCGTCATGGCCTCAGCGCTTGTCTGTTGCCTTCTTCTCGGATTCGTGCAACCGGCTCAGGCGGCAGGCTCGACGACAGGTGAGCTCAGCGCCGACGTGACCGATCCGCAGAACCTTCTTGGTGGCGATGTCTCCAAAGTCAACGATGAAATCGCTTCGACCAAACAGGAGACCGGAGTGACGGTACGGCTCCTGTATCTGGCCAATTTCACCGGATCCAAAGATCCTGACAAATGGGCGGGGGAGAGCCTGCAATCGACCAATCCTCCGGCTAACACCGTCCTGCTTGCAGTCGCTTCCAACGACGGCAGGCTCGTGGTTGCCGTCTCGCATAATTCGGACAACTGGCTTAAAGACAAAGACCACGTCTCCCAACTTTCCCAAGCCGCGCTCGGACCGATACAAAAGGGAGACAATCCTGATTGGTCTGGTTCGGCAAGTGCGATGATGAATGAAATCAAGGTGTTGCACAAGCAGGAAACTTCGAAAAAGCCGAAGCTCGTCATCGGGATCGCAGTCGTGGTGGTGCTGGCGGTCATTGTCATAGGCGTGGTCGTTGTGTTGCGTCAACGTAAGGGAACGAAAAAGAAGATGGCGAAATCCGCCGGAGGTAAGGTCAAGACAGTCGATGAAAACCGTGCAACGGGAGAAACGGATGTCGAAGGTGCGAAACCCAAGGCCAAAGGACCGCGGCATAGCAAGAGGTGATAAACGATTGTCTGTCGTGTGATGCTACTGTCTGTTCGATTTCCAAGATGATGCTTGCTGAGATATTGAGCTGAGTGATGAATCATCCAATTTGTGCAGGAAGCATTCAGGAAACATACAGCCAGAAGAGTAATCCTTATGATTATGAGCAAACAAATAGAAGCATCAATCGTGGTTGTGGACGACGAACCATCAATCCGTGATTTGCTGGTCGCATCACTGCATTTCTCCGGGTTCGAAGTGGCTACTGCCGCATCGGGAACCGAGGCCATCGAGGTCATCGAAAAGACGCAGCCTGACCTGATCGTTCTCGATGTGATGCTGCCTGATATCGACGGCTTCACCGTAACGCGCCGCATCCGTCAGGAAGGCATCGACGCGCCGGTTCTTTTCCTCACCGCCCGCGATGACACCCAAGACAAGATCATGGGGCTTACGGTCGGCGGCGACGATTACGTCACCAAACCGTTCAGCCTTGAAGAGGTGGTCGCCCGCATTCGTGCCATCCTGCGTCGTACGCACGAGCAGGTGGAGGATGACCCGGTCATCCGCGTCGGCGACCTTGAAATCAACGAGGACTCCCATGATGTTTCCCGCGCAGGGCAGACTATCGACCTGAGCCCCACCGAATATAAGCTGCTTCGCTACCTGATGGATAACGTCGGTCGTGTGCTTTCCAAGGCGCAGATTCTGGACCACGTCTGGCAATACGACTGGGGCGGGGATGCGGCCATCGTGGAATCCTATATTTCCTACCTACGCAAGAAGGTCGACGGTGTGGTCGTCGCTGACCCGGACGGCACCAAGCATAAGGTCGCCCCGCTGATCGAGACCAAACGCGGCATCGGCTACATGATTCGCGAGCCGAAGGACCAGTAAGACCTGATGATGAAACCACAGACATCGGCCGAGTCGCAGGCATTCGGCAAACCGGAGGAGGGGACAAGCACCGAAGCGGATGACTTTGCGGGGAAGGATTCCGCGACCAAGGATGGTGCCGCACAGCTGGACAACACCCATAGTAATTCCGGCAAAGCCGCCAAACCAGCTAAAGGCAGCAAACCGAGCAGGTTTCCGGCTTTGGCACGGATGCGCAAACGTTTGCTTTCCCGCCTGGATTCGGTACCGCTTTCCACCAAGCTGGTCGCCTGTACGCTCGTTTTGCTCATGGTCGGCACGTTCGGTATTTCGCTGACCATCCGTCAATTGGTCAGCAGCTATCTGGTGCAGAAGACCGACACCCAGCTGCGTGATCAGGCCCAGTTGGTCTATAGCAACGTCGATTTGCTGAGCCGCAAAGACGAGAATGAGAATGTCGGACCCAATGAATATTTCATGCAATGGCGTGACAGCAAAAGCAACATCATCATTAGAACGCCTTTGGTTCCTGTATTACGCAATAGCGTCGTTTCTGAACCGGTGCTGCCCGACAACGGGTCCATGGGGGACGTCCAGTACGATAAGCCTTTCACCGCCCCTGCCAAAGTACGGGAGTTGAACCCGTCGGTGAAAGCGGACAACCGCACCATGCAGGTGGCCCAGGCCCCTTGGCGCGTGCTTGCCTTGGAAGGCCGTGAACGCGGGCCAGACGGTACCAGCTCGGTGAAGATGACGGTGTATATCGGGGTGTCGATGGCCGACCAGATCGACATTATCTCTACGTTGACCCAATACTCGATTTTCGTCAGTATCATCATCGTACTGCTTGGTGCCGTGGTGGCTACCCTCATCATTCAACGCACGTTGCTGCCGCTGAAACGTATCGAGAAAACCGCAGCCAAAATCGCTGCAGGCGACCTGAGCCAGCGTGTTCCCACGGCGCCGGAAAACACCGAAGTCGGCTCCCTTGCTGCCTCGTTGAATGCCATGCTGGCACGCATCGAATCGAGCTTCCGCGAGCAGCAGGAAACTACCGAAAAGATGAAGCAGTTCGTCTCCGACGCCAGCCATGAGCTGCGCACGCCTTTGGCGACGATTCATGGCTATTCGGAGCTTTACCATATGCAGCGTGATTTGCCGGGCGCCCTGGAACGCGCCGACGAATCCATTGATCATATCGAGGCTTCGAGCCAACGGATGACCGTGCTTGTCGAAGACCTGCTTTCGTTGGCACGCCTTGACGAAGGGCGTGGCATCGATATGACCCAGCAGGTCGATCTGAGCCAGCAGTTGAAGGATGCCGTCGATGACTTGCATGCTTTGGACAACGACCGGGTGATTCGTCGCGGTAGGCTGGAACTCAACGCGAAAGATGGCAATAAACCGGCACATCTGTCATTCCACGAAGGCGAATTCCCGGCGGTGACGTTGACTGGCGATGCCTCGAGGCTGCGTCAGGTCATCACCAACATCGTCGGCAACATCCATCGTTACACGCCGTCGGATTCCCCGGTCGAGGTCGCTCTGGCCATCCTTCCCGCCTCCATAAGTCCTGAATCGTTGCAACGTATGCCCTCCAATTCGCAGTCGCTGCGCTACTTCCTCGAGGCAGTAGAAGTTGGGCAATCCATGCAGATGGGCATGAACTACGCCGTATTCAGCTTCATGGATCACGGCCCTGGTGTACCGGCGGACCGTCAATCCCAGATTTTCGAACGATTCTATACCGCCGACCCCTCTCGGGCCCGCCAAAAAGGCGGCACTGGACTTGGCATGTCCATCGCTCAATCCGTGGTACGGGCCCATCACGGGTTCATCGATGCCACTACGACCACCAACGGCGGAGGCCTGACCCTGACCGTCATTCTTCCTCTCGGACCGGTCGAGCCCCAGATATCCGCTGCTTCTGCAAATTCTCGGGACGGCAAAGGCGACAAATCCGGCAAGCAGACGAAGCAAGGTCGTCAGGCCAAGCAGAATAAGCAGGGAAACCATCCAAGCAGATGGTCACGTCGCGATAAGAACAAATCGAATCAAAACAAATCACAGCAAAACGAGGCAAGCTGATAGTTTCGCGGTTTGCGCAGCCGTTACGCTAGACTGGTGGTAGACCAAGAAAACGGAACGGGAACGGTATTCCCATAGAAGTTACAGGATGAGCGAGGTGTGTCATGCCCAGCGGGAAAGTACGTTGGTTCGATTCTAAGAGGGGCTACGGCTTTATCACCGACGAGGAAGGCAACGATGTGTTCTTGCCTGCGGCGGCATTGCCGGCAGGTACGTCGACCTTGCGTAAGGGAGCTAAAGTCGAGTTCTCTTTGGTTGACGGCCGCAAAGGCCCTCAGGCCATGGATCTGCATGTCATGGGACCGGCGCCTTCAGTGGTCCGCGCCACCAGGCCCAAGCCTGACGACATGGCCGCCATTGTCGAGGATTTGATCAAACTGCTCGATCAGGCCGGCAATTCCTTGAGACGTCATCGCTACCCGAATCCCGGTGAAAGCCGTAAATTGGCGACGTTGCTGCGGGCCGTCGCCGATGATTTCGATGTCGAGGACTGAAAAAACGGAAGGCGAAATGGCGGAAGACAGTATGGCAGATACAACGGCAGATGCAATTGAGCAACCCGATGAAGAGGCGAAGCTCGATCCACGCGCTTTGGCGAAATCGGTGGTGCTTTCTGTGGCCGACGAACCTGAAGAGGTGGGTGACTTCTCACAGAGCATCGATTTAGGCGACAATGTCACTGATTTCCGTTTTGTGTGTCTACGGAAGGGCTATGAGGGTTGGCAATGGGCGGTGACTCTCTATCACGATGTTGAGGCTGATTCATGGAGTGTCAACGAATCCACGCTTGTCCCGACCAAGGATTCATTGCTGGCGCCGGCTTGGATTCCTTGGAAGGACAGGCTTGAGGCCGCCGACCTTTCGGTGACTGATTCATTGGGCACCGATCCGGATGATCCGCGCATGGAGGACGGGTTCCGCAAGACCGAGGTTGTTGAAACCCAAGAAGACAACGTCTCCGATGACGGCAAGAAAATTACCGAGACCACTGTCGAAGCCAATGTTTCCGTCAGTGATGATGAGCCTTCATCTGCGGCAGATAACAAGGACAGCAGTGACGAAGATGCCGGCAATAATGACGGATCCGAAAACGTCGAAGGTCGGAGCGGCCAGGATGCTTTCGAAATTGATCCTGAAACGGGACTCAGCGCCGAACTTGAGGATACAGTCGAACAATTCGGCCTTTCGCGTCGGCATGTCATGAGTGAACTTGGACGCTCACAGACCGCAAAACGCTGGTATGAAGGGCAGCACGGACCGAAATCGCTTTCCACCAAGACGGCAGACGGCAATCTTTGCTCGACCTGTGCTTTCTTTATCGGGCTCAAAGGGGATTTGGACACGATGTTCGGGGTATGCGCGAATCGGTGGAGCCCGGATGATGGACGTGTGGTTTCCTTGGATCACGGTTGCGGGGAGCATTCCGAAATCGAACAACCCGAACCCTCGCATCTGTGGGTGCAGTCCAAGCCCGCCTTTGATGATCTGCATATCGATATCATCGCTCAGGCACCGCGTGAGGAGCGCGGTCAGGTCGAACTTATCGAATCGATTGATGAGGATGATGACGTTGTCGACGACGAATCTGACGAATCAGATGAAACCGGTGATCAGACCGCGACCGAGAACGATATCGCTGAACAAGCTGTTCCAGGCTCGTTGGATGATGATGACGACAGCGATGACGACGAGGATGATGCCATCGGGAAAGGCACGGTGGGCAGCGCCGTCACTGCCGATGTGGCTGTGGAATCCACCATCGATTTGAGTGACGACAATTCTGAGGACGATTCCGACGAATCAGATAATGACGAATCCGGCGAATCTATTGAAGATGCCTCCGATGATGCCGCTTCTGAATCTGAAGAGTATGTGAACAACGAGAAAACAACCGGCAACGTTTGAAATTGCAGGATCATAAGCTTGTGTGGCTACCGATGAGCGCATTCTAGCCGTTTCTGTCACCTTTGTTGCGTTCTCAGCGCAATAGGCGCGCGACATGAAATAAACGTCACCATAAATCGGTAGAGTTAAATGGATTATCAACAGTGGAAGGACAAGTATGTTCGAACGGTTTACTGACCGTGCCAGGCGCGTGATCGTGTTGGCGCAGGAAGAAGCCAAAGCCCTCCAGCACAACTATATCGGCACCGAACATCTGCTGCTCGGTCTGATTCGTGAAGGCGAAGGCATCGCGGCCAAGGCGCTGGCCGCCAAGGGCGTTACTTTGGAAGACACCCGTAAGCAAGTGGAGGAAATGATCGGCAAGGGTAACGCTGCGCCAAATGGTCATATTCCGTTCACTCCGCACGCCAAGCAGGTTTTGGAATTGAGTCTGCGCGAGGCGTTGCAATTGGGGCACAGCTACATTGGCACCGAGCACATCCTGCTCGGCCTCATCCGTGAGGGCGAGGGCGTGGGCACTCAGGTGCTCATCAAAATGGACGTCGACCTGGGCGAGCTTCGCAGCTCCACCATCGACCTCATTCGTGGCAACTCCGGTGGTGCCGAGGGCGAAGGCAAGGGTGATCTTGCCAACGCAGGCAGCGTGGAGAACAAAGGTCGTCAAACCGGTTCCGCCATCCTTGACCAGTTCGGCCGCAACCTCACCTCGGAAGCCGCGGAAGGCAAGCTTGACCCTGTTATTGGGCGTGCCAAGGAGATCGAGCGCGTCATGGTTGTGCTTTCGCGGCGTACCAAAAACAACCCGGTTTTGATTGGCGAGCCTGGCGTTGGCAAAACGGCCGTCGTTGAAGGCTTGGCGCAGAAGATTCATGCCGGCGACGTGCCGGAGACTTTGAAGGACAAACAGGTTTATTCGCTTGATCTGGCCTCCATGGTGGCCGGTTCGCGTTACCGCGGCGATTTCGAGGAACGCCTCAAGAAGGTCCTGAAGGAAATCAAGACCCGCGGCGACATCGTGCTCTTCATCGACGAGATTCATACAATCGTCGGCGCTGGTTCGGCGGATGGCGCGTTGGGCGCTTCCGACATCCTGAAGCCGATGCTGGCCCGTGGTGAGCTTCAGACCATTGGTGCGACTACAACCGACGAATACCGCAAGTACATCGAGAAGGACGCAGCGCTCGAACGTCGTTTCCAGCCTATCCAGGTCGATGAGCCGTCCATCGCAGACACCATCGAGATTCTGAAGGGTCTGCGCAGCCGGTACGAAAACCACCACAAGGTGACCATCACCGACGGCGCGCTCCAGGCTGCGGCCGAGCTTTCGTCTCGCTATATTCAGGACCGTAACCTGCCTGACAAGGCCATCGACCTTATCGACGAGGCAGGCGCACGTCTGCGTATCAAGCGTCTCACCGCGCCGCCGGAGCTCAAAGAGCTTGACGGCAAGATTTCGAAGATCTCCGACGAGAAGGACAAGGCCATCAAGGGTCAGGACTTCGAGAAGGCCGCGGAACTGCGCGATCAGGAAGACAAGCTGCAGGCCGAGCGCAAGGAGAAGGAAAAGACCTGGCGCGAGGGCGGCAGCGACGTCAAAATGGTTGTGGATGAAGAAGTGATCGCCGAGGTCGTCTCCTCGACCACGGGCATCCCGGTCTTCAAGCTCACTCAGGCCGAATCTAAGAAGCTCTTGAATATGGAGTCCGAGCTGCACAAGCGGATCATCGGCCAGGACGAGGCGGTTTCCGCGCTTGCCCGTTCGATTCGTCGTACGCGTGTGGGTCTGAAGGATCCGAAGCGTCCTGCGGGTTCGTTCATCTTCGCTGGCCCTACCGGCGTCGGCAAGACCGAGCTGGCCAAGGCGTTGGCGCAGTTCCTCTTTGATGACGAGGACGCACTGATTCGCGTCGATATGTCTGAGTTCTCTGAGAAGTATGCCGCTTCGCGTCTCTTTGGCGCGCCTCCGGGGTACGTCGGCTACGAAGAAGGCGGCGAGCTCACCGAGAAGGTGCGTCGCAAGCCGTTCTCCGTCGTGCTCTTCGATGAGATCGAGAAGGCTCACCCCGACATCTTCAACACGCTGTTGCAGGTGCTTGATGATGGTCACTTGACCGACGGCCAGGGACGCAAGGTGGACTTCAAGAACACCATCATCATCCTGACCACGAACCTCGGTACCAAGGACATCGCCAAGGCCGCCAACACCGGCTTCAGCTCCGGCAATGACCAGGAGTCGAGCTACGAGCGCATGAAGAGCCAGGTGACCAGCGAGCTCAAGCAGCAGTTCCGTCCTGAGTTCCTGAACCGCCTTGACGACATCATCGTCTTCCGCCAGCTCACAGAGCCTCAGGTGCGTCAGATCGTTGATCTCGACCTGACTCAGTTGAACGATCGTCTTTTCGAGCGTCACATGACGATCGAACTGACCGATGCTGCCAAGGATCTGCTCGCGCAGAAGGGCTTCGATCCGCTGCTCGGTGCCCGTCCGCTGCGTCGCGTCATCACGCGCGACATCGAGGACGCCGTCTCCGAGAAGATTCTGATGGGAGATCTGAAGAACGGCGAAAAGGTTGAAGTCGACGCCGAAGGCGAAGGCATCTTGGGCGAGTTCACCTTTAAGGGTGTGCCCTTCGAAGATCCGAACGCCAAGCCGGCAGAGGCTGATGGTAAGCAGCCCGAGCTGGTAGGTGTCAGTGCGCCGGCTGATACGGCTGTTGCATCCACTGATTCCGGTGATGCGCCAGTCGCTCCATCCTCAACATCAGGATCTGAACCGTCTACGGATACGCCGTCGGGTACTTCGAGTGATTTTCCGGCTGACCCTGGTTCCGATGCACAAGGCACGGGTGTCTCATCTACTCCGAGTGAGTGATGCTGATTTAAAGAGTCCGCACCACAAAGACCCGGTTCCCTTAAATAAGGAGCCGGGCCTTTGCATATTTGATCCGAGTTGCGGCAAAAAGCACGAAATATGGCTTGAAAATGTGCCCTTGATCGCCTTTTGGCCAAAAGAAAGTGGGGAAGACCTGATAATCTGGTAATCGAGAGAAAAATCAGCAACACTGGGTTGCGTATCCAACGAGGGGTAGTTTTATGCGAACAAAAGTGCGGGGAATTATCGGTATAGTGGCGGCGTTGCTTTGCATCGGTAGCCTCGCCGGTTGCGGAGCCAAGAGTTCCGAACCGAGTGCCAGCGAAGTCGCTGACAGATTCTCTGTGATGGAAAAGTATGATGTCAAACCCAACGGAGACACAACAACTGTTACTACTTCCAAAAGTGGCACGCTTTACGTTCTGGCTTATCGCGACAATTTGAAAAAGGTGAAAGTCGAAAGCTGCACGGTCGATGGCAATCCTATGAAAGCAAGTACCGAAGATCTCAACTATCCAGACTCCAAAGGCGAGAACCTCTTCGCATTTGCACAGGCAAAGATTGGACAATCCGGTGACCACAAGCTTAGCTGCGACCAGTCCGGGACGGCCAATTTAAAAGGGTTGTTTGAAGCTACAAAATAGAAAATTATCGGATCTTCAATACCACTGAGGAGAAGAAAGATGAACAGTCAAAAAAAACGTATTTTTTTGCGTATGTGCATGCATAGTTGTCTGTCTTGCTTTGCCGTTATCTCTCGGTGGATGTGGGAATGATGGCTCGTTACCGCATGGTAATGAAAGTGTTTCTTCCTCGGAATCATCGAAGGTCAAGGATACGGGCAAAAACTTTTTCAAAGAAATGTATCAGGGCGATTCAAAATCAATTATGAGTTATGCCAGTAAGCGTTGCTCGGATGATACATCTCTAGCCAAGAAATACGATTTAATCGGCTCATTGAGACTCGATAAAAATTGGCATAAAAATCTCCAACACATTACTCAAGGTATTGATAAAGGCAAGGTGGTAAAGGGAGATTCCGATTCTTCGGCTATCCTCACAAGCGATGCAGTGGTCGATTTAGGTTTTGCCAAGGAAGATGGGCATTGGAAAATCGACTATCAGACTTGTAAATTGGTCGCCCAAGGCGGATTCATCAAAGACGACTGATCTTGCTTTCTGTCGGAATTAGTTGGCGAAGCATATCAGGATGAGACCAAGCATTTGTGCTCGTCAGTAGCGCGAAAGCCGGCCCCCATGACAACCACAGGCACTCCGGCTTTCACTTCCCTTTCCCCAGCGGGGTGGGCTTAATTGAAGAATATGACATTTCTAAAGGAAAATCAAATTATTTTAGCCGCAAAATCCTAAATCCTCGATGTCGATTTCGAAGGGACATTCTTCGTTCTGGGACGTTTCTTGCGTTGAATTATATATTCCTAGTAACTGGTCCGGCAACCATAATCTTGCATCCTGTGACCCCGGAATGAAATCGACATGAAGGTTATTGATAAATTTTCTGCTCCGAAGCCCGTCGATTAGCCTTATATCGCGGGCATTCTGATGGCTTTCTCTTGATTCCATAATAAGGGAGTGCACGTTGTATCTATTTTCAAGTAAAGGAAGTAATGATTCGAAGCACTTATGCCTTGCTCTTTCCTCTTTAGCTTTGTTGGTTAACGTGGTCGATATGATGATGCATTGCAATGGAAGATTGGAAAGTATCTTTGTGGTTCTGCTTCGTTGAGAATCAGACATTTCGTACCAATGAAGTTTCGATGATTGATGTGGCTTGATTGGTTCCAATGTTTTTCTGACTTCTGCTTCATTGAGATTACATAGGCAGATGCCAAGCAGATATCTCAGATATGAAGAAGACTTTCATCGCCCATGCAGTTAAATCATGCATTTCTTACCTTCTCCAACAAATTATCGTGATCATAATTATCCGAAAGAACGCTGGTTCATTAATTGAGTTCTAAAATAGATAATACAAATTTGTCGGTATTAAATATGAGAGTTGATTTTGAAATATAAAAATTTTCGTAAGCGAAGCAAGAGACAGGGCAGAAAATGATAAATTGGTTAATGAATAATCTATCTGTTTTCATAGGCATTTTACCTGGATCTCTTGTTGTTTTACGTAGCTTCATTGTGGAAGGTTTAGGCGGTGGGCGAGATTTTCGACGCATTAAACGACATGCAGAGTTACGTTCGAAGTTATCCACAGGAACAAAAGCTGCAGAGAATATGGATTCTTTACTTGAAATTGAAATTAAAAAATATAAGGAACGTATTTCTCATAAAATTCGACGTAGAATCAACAAAACGAATTTCATCCTTATTTTCATTATAGCTATAGGTGGGGGAGGCATTTCATATCTCTTGTTTATTCAGGCACAAAAATTTACAGGAATATTTTCTGTAATTTTATGGATTCTGTTTTGGGTTTTCACTGGTTTCATTGTTCTTCTGATAACTGTAGGCGGGCTTCCGCAATTATTTGATTATGAAGAGAAAACAGATTCGAAATAATCATTTCCACCTCTTACGAATTTAAAGAGCGTTGTTTGAAGCTGCAAAGTAAACGATTATGAAAAGTGGCTTGCACCAAATCGATGATGCAAGCCACTTTCTATAGTGCTATGGAAGTTTAGCGCCTACTTCACGGCGTTGAGCCACTGCTCCTTGGTGGCCTTTTCGGCCTCGAGCTCGGACTTCTTGGCTGGGTCGGACTCGGCGGCGATCTGAGCGTCGAGCTCATCGAGCTGAGCCTTGAGCTGGGCCTCGAAGCTGGAGACGCGGGCATCGGCCTCGGGGTCACTCTTCTGCCAAGCAGCCTGCTCGACGGCCTTGATCTTATTGTCGACGGCGTCGAGGCGGCTTTCGATACGGTGCATGTCCTCACGGGGCACGTAGCCGATCTGATCCCACTCATCCTGGATGTCGGCAAGAGCCTGACGCGCCTTCTTGGCGGCCTTTTCATCAGCGACCGGCACCAAAGCCTCGGCCTTCTTCAGCAGCTCTTCCTTCTTGGCGAGGTTGTCTTTCTCATTCGAGCTCATCTGGTCGCGATCGGCTTGGCGTGCGTTGAAGAAGACATCGCAGGCCAAGCGGAACTTGGCCCACAGCTCGTCATCTTCCTTGCGTCCGGCACGGCCGGCGGCCTTCCAACGGTCCATGAGCTCATTGAACTGGTGCGAAGTGGCGCCCCAATCGGTGGAATCCTTGATTTCGTTGGCTTCCTTGATGATTTCTTCCTTGACACGCTTGGTCTCTTCGCGGGAGGCGTCGCGAGCCTGCGCCCACTTACGGCGGTGCTGGTTGAAGGTGGTGCGGGCGGCGGAGAAACGCTTCCACAGGGCGTCCGCAGTCGGCTTGTCGATGCGGATGCTGGTGCGCTGATGTTCCTGCCACTGTTCAAAGAGCGAACGGAACTTGTCGGCGGTGGAACGCCAGTTCGTGTTCTCTGAAAGCGAATTTGCCAGCGCTTCGGCCTTCTCGACGATGGCGGTACGCTCCTTGATGGCCTTCTCGAGCGCGGCCTTGCGAGCTTCGGCGAGTTCGGCCTTCTTGGCTTCTCCAGCCTTCTTCAGCTCCTCGTACTGGGCCTTGAGCGCCGGGATGTCACCGACGATGGCTGGGTTGGTGGTTTCCTCGCCCAGCGTCTTGATGGACTCGTCAATCTCGCGAGGCTTGATATTCGCGGCCTTGAGACGCGTGGCGAACAGGTCGAGCTTGGCCTTGAGATCAAGATAGCGGCGTGCGTAGAGCGTCAGTGCTTCCTCGTTGGTCGCACCCGGGAACTCGCCGACCTCACGCTCCGTTTCGCCTTCCTTGACGTAGACGGTGCCCTTTTCATCGACGCGGCCGAAGGCTTTGGCGGCTTTCACATCGGCTTCAGAGTAGGTATGAGCAGGGGCTGCGACCGGATGCTTCGCTGGTTTCTTGGCAAAAGCCAAAGGGGAGGGGACATGCGGTTTCGGTGTGGGCTTGGCTGGTGTGGCAGGTGCGGGTGTTTGCACAGTGGGCGCAGTCGGCGTGTCGTTGGCCTTTGGTGCTTCCGGAGCAGCAGGCGCAGCTGGCGCTTCGGCCTTGGCCGTTTCAGTTTCAACCGGTGCCTGTGGGGCCGCCGGCTCTGCGGGTGTGGACGTGGCGCTGGCCTGTGCGTCCGCGGCAGGCTGCGCTGCCTGCGCGTTGGATTCATTGGTGTTTTGGGGTTCAGTGACTTGTTCGTCGGCCATGGCCAGCTCCTTGAGAGTCTTCGTGTAACAGGTGTTGCGGGTCCGAGACGAGCGCCTCATTTTTCCACAACACCACTTATTATAGGGAGTTATGGCAAAAGGCGCATCAATTTCAGGATTTCCGGAATGGCTACCTCAGGAAAGGGTGGTCGAACAGCGTGTTATCGACACGGTCCGTAGGGTTTTCGAACTCAACGGATTCATTGGCATCGAGACCAGAGCGGTGGAGGAAGGCTCGAGTCTCTTGAAAAAAGGTGAGACCAGCAAAGAGATTTATCTCCTGTCTCGTCTCCAGGAAGTAGGCCACGAATCCAACACGCCCATTGAGCGTCGCCTCGGTCTTCATTTCGATTTGACGGTTCCGCTGAGCCGCTACGTGGTCGAGCATTCCGGCCAGCTTGCCTTCCCGTTCAAGCGTTGGCAGATTCAGAAGGTCTGGCGCGGTGAGCGTCCGCAGGAAGGGCGTTTCCGCGAGTTCGTTCAGGCCGATATCGATGTGATCGGCAACGGCGAATTGGAAGACCACTATGAGGTCGAACTTCCGCTGGTCATGGTGCAGGCACTCGAGGAACTGCGTCAGTTCGGCCTGCCCAAGGCAACCGTACATGCCAACAATCGCAAGCTTTCCGAAGGTTTTTATCGTGGGCTTGGCCTGACTGATGTCGAAGGCGTGCTGCGTGAAATCGACAAGCTCGACAAGATCGGTGCCGACGAAGTGGTCAAGCTTCTGGTCAGCGAATGTGGCGCCGATGAGGCACAGGCTCGAGCCTGCCTCGAATTGGCGGAATTGACCGCTGCCGATGGCAAGGAGTTGTTGCAGAAGTTCGATGAGCTCTGCGCCAAGCACGATATCGCTCAGGACAGCGACGCCTACAAGCTCGCCCGCGAAGGTCTTGACACGCTGGCGATGATTGTCGACGAAGCGGCCATCACCCGTCCTGGTTCCGTCATCGCGGACCTGAAGATCGCCCGTGGCCTTGATTATTACACCGGTTCCGTCTACGAGACGTTCCTCGATGGGGCTTCCGAACTCGGCTCCATCTGTTCTGGCGGTCGTTACGACAACCTTGCTTCACAAGGCAGCAGGAAATATCCCGGCGTGGGTCTTTCTATCGGTTTGTCACGTTTGGTTTCCTATATGCTGCACACCGCCGGTGCGCACGCCTCCCGTGTTTCGCCGGCATCCGTTATGATCGCGGTCTGGAACGAGGACGATCGTCTGAATTGCAACCACATCGCCGCTGCCCTGCGCAAGCGTGGCATCGCCGCCGACGTGGCGCCGAAGGCCGCGAAGCTGGGCAAGCAGATCAAATACGCCGACAAACTTGGCATCCCGTATGTCTGGTTCCCGGCGGACGCATCGGGTGACGGCGAGGGCAGCGATCATGACGAGGTGAAGAACATCATCACCGGCGAGCAGGTTCCTGCCGATGTCAAGTCATGGCACCCCGATACTGTGTATGCTCAGCAAACCGTCTCTTTGGACAAGTAAAAGAGCGCGGATTTTCGCGGTTTTCAAGCGGTTAGTAGATAAGGAATAGAGGGAGCATGAGCCAGACGGCTTATAGAACACACCATGCCACTGAAGTGACCGAGGAACTCATCGGCCAAAAGGTAACCCTTGCGGGCTGGGTCGACCGCAGGCGCGACCACGGCGGCGTCGCCTTCATCGACTTGCGCGACAGCACCGGCCTGGTGCAGATCGTCATCTATGACGAGGAGATCGCCCGCCCGCTGCGCAGCGAATTCGTGGTGCAGGTCGTCGGAGAAGTGCGTGAGCGCCCGGACGGCAACGAGAACGAGCACCTTTCCACCGGCAAGGTCGAGGTTGTGGTCGAGAGCCTTAAGGTACTGGCCAAGGCTGATGCATTGCCGTTCCAGGTTTCCACCGCCCTCGAGAACGAGGCCGAGAACAAGCTTCCGGGCGAGGATGTTCGTCTGAAGTACCGTTATCTCGATTTGCGTCGTCCTTCCATGCAGAAGAACCTCAAGCTGCGCAGCGACATGACCCGCGCCGCACGTCATGCGTTGGAGGATATGGACTTCACCGAGGTGGAGACCCCGACCTTCATCAAGTCCACGCCTGAAGGTGCGCGCGACTTTGTGGTGCCGGCACGCTTGGTGCCGGGTTCCTGGTACGCGCTGCCGCAGTCCCCGCAGCTCCTGAAACAGCTGCTCATGGTCGGTGGTGTCGAGCGCTACTTCCAGCTCGCACGCTGCTACCGCGACGAGGACTTCCGTGCTGACCGCCAGCCCGAGTTCACCCAGCTCGATATGGAGATGAGCTACGTGGATCAGGAAGACGTGATGGCTATGGCCGAAAAGGTCATCGCGGCCATCTGGAAGACCCAGGGTTACGACATTAAACTGCCGATTGACCGCATCACTTGGCAGGACGCCATGGATAAGTACGGTTCCGACAAGCCTGACCTGCGTTTCGGCAACCCGATCGTCGAGCTCACCGATTACTTCAAGAACACGCCGTTCCGCGTCTTCCAGGCGCCTTACGTCGGTGCTGTGGTCTTCGAAGGCGGAGCCGACACCCCGCGTCGCCAGTTCGACGCATGGCAGGAATGGGCACGTCAGCGCGGGGCCAAGGGTCTCGCCTATGTCCAGTTCACTGGCGACGGAACCCTGAAGGGGCCTGTGGCCAAGAATCTTTCCGATGAGGAACGCAACGGGCTCAAAGAGGCCGTTGGCGCCAAGGATGGAGATGCGGTGTTCTTCGCTGCCGGTAGCCGTGAGTCGTCACAGCTGCTACTTGGTGCTGCCCGTGTCGAGATCGCCCGCCGCGCAGGCCTGCTCGATCCGAAGAAGTTCGCCTTCACATGGGTGGTCGACTTCCCGCTCTTCAAGCGCACTGACGACCCGGACGACGACGATGTGGCCGTGGGCCATTCCAAGTGGACCTCCATGCATCATCCATTTACTATGCCGAGTGCCGACTGGATCGACAAATTCGACAAGGATCCGGAACACGCCATGAGCGACTCCTACGACATCGTTTGCAACGGCGAGGAGATGGGCGGCGGCTCGGTGCGTATCCACCGCAACGATATCCAGGAACGTGTGCTCGACGTGCTCGGCATCGGCGAAGAGGAAGCCCAGGAGAAGTTCGGCTTCCTGCTCGAGGCCTTCAAATACGGCGCACCGCCTCACGCGGGCATCGCACTCGGATGGGACCGCACGGTCTCCATCCTTGCCGGTGCCGACAGTATCCGTGACGTCATCGCCTTCCCGAAGGCCGGTGGCGGCCGCGATCCGCTCACTGGTGCCCCGGCCCCGATTTCGGATGCCCAGCGCGCCGAAACAGGTGTCGATTACGATCCTGATGAGGATAAAGACTGATTCGGCTGTATTCGTTTTCTTGCTAGGGCAAGGAATTGTTTGAATGTGTCCAGTTCATGTTGAGCTGGACACATTTACATATCGGACATCTGATGTCCGGCAGTAAACCGCATATGGTGAGAAGCGATGCCATTTTATGATATGCAATAATTTGTGTTATAAAATAATCTGGCATGATAATTAATCATGAGTAATGCCCTTGTAGCAATGATTGCTGATATGTACCAATAATTTCGCTGGTAACTATGTGGTAACAGTGTGCAGGTATACTACTTTTCATGTCTGAAACAAAAGAAACCACTATGAAAACGCGCGAAAACAGCGCGTCGGGCCTGACAGTGGACGAGAACCATCCACTGGTCGAGCTCTCGCACGTCGAAAAGCATTTCGGCAAACTCCATGTCTTGAAAGACATCAATCTCAAGGTCAACAAGGGCGAAGTGCTAGTCGTCGTCGGGCCTTCCGGATCTGGTAAATCCACGATGTGCCGGACCATCAATCGACTCGAGACCATCGATTCCGGCACCATCCGCATCGACGGCCAGCCTTTGCCGCAGGAAGGCAAGGAGCTCGCCAACCTGCGCGCCGAGGTCGGCATGGTCTTCCAGCAGTTCAACCTGTTCGCCAACAAGACGATTCTGCAGAACGTCACGCTCGCGCCGGTCAAGGTGCGTCACATGGACAAGAAGGACGCAGACGACCTAGGCATGGACCTTCTGGCCCGCGTCGGAGTGGAGAGCCAGGCCAACAAGATGCCTTCGCAGCTTTCCGGCGGCCAGCAGCAGCGCGTCGCCATCGCCCGCGCACTGGCCATGCAGCCCAAGATCATGCTGTTCGACGAACCCACTAGCGCCCTTGATCCGGAAATGGTCAACGAGGTGCTCGACGTGATGATCAAGCTCGCGAGCGAAGGCATGACCATGATCTGCGTGACCCACGAGATGGGCTTCGCGCGTAAGGCTGCCGACCATATCGTTTTCATGGCGGACGGTCAGATTCTGGAAAAGGGCACGCCCGACGAGTTCTTCGACCATCCGAAGACCGAACGTGCCAAAGACTTCCTTTCCAAGATCCTTACGCACTGACTCCCTGCGCGTGTGCGCCGAAATCGGATTTTCAGATCAATGGAATTCGACAGTTAAGCATGGTGCGCGCTTCGAAAACAATATGAAATATCAATCGTTAATCCGCTAAAAGGCGAATGGGGAAGTATCGGGAAAGCAAAAGTCTATGAAACCATCATTCAACCATCTTTCGCGCATCTGGCGCAGGGTCCTCGCGGCTTTCTGCGCCTTGGCATGCGTGTTCACCGTGGCCGCGTGCGGCTCGGGCAACGAAGCGGGCAAGATCCGCATCGGCATCAAGTTCGACCAGCCCGGCGTCGGCTTCAAGAAATCTGGCACCTACGTCGGTTTCGACGTGGATGTGGCGCGCTACATCGCCCGCAAACTCGGCTATTCCGACGACGAGATCGTCTGGAAAGAAGCACCCAGCAAGCAGCGTGAGGCCATGCTGCAGAACGGTGACGTCGACATGATCGTCGCCAGCTATTCCATCACCGACGAACGTAAGAAGGCCGTCAGCTTCGCCGGGCCGTACTTCGTTGCCGGACAGGACCTGATGGTCCGCAAGGACGACCATGACATCACCGGACCCGACAGCCTCAACGGCAAGCGCCTCTGCTCGGTGACCGGCTCGACATCGGCCGAAGTGGTCAAGCAGAAGTTCTCGTCCAAAGTGCAGCTGATGGAGCAGCCCGGCTACGCGGAATGCGCGACGGCGCTGTTCAGCGGCATCGTCGATGCGGTAACCACCGACGACATCATTCTGGCCGGTCTCGCCTCCAACGCCCGCGGCAGGCTGCGACTCATCGGAAAGCCGTTCACACAGGAATATTACGGTGTCGGTGTCAAGAAAGGCGATATCAAGTTCGCCAAGAAGATCGACAAGGCCATCGCCCAAATGGAGAAAGACGGCTCCTGGCAGCGTTATATCAACGACAATACGCGCGGTGTGAAATATAAGCCGAATATGAAATACAATCCGCCGACGCCGGACCTCGGAAAGACGGGAGCCGCGAAATGAATGAATTCATGCAATTGTTCAGCCAATACAATGTGCCTGGCGCCTTCCTCGTCAATATCGAGCTGACGCTTTGGTCTGCGCTGTTCTCGCTGATATTGGGAGTCATCCTCCTGATGATGCGCATCTCCCCGATTTCCTCGTTGCGAACTGTGGCAGGTGCTTATGTCGAGTTCTTCAAGAACATGCCGTTGACCATCATCATGGTCTTCATGGTGCTCGGCGCATTCGCCCAGCTGAAGCTGACGTTCTCCAACTCGTTCGCCACCAACTTCTTCTGGCTCGCTGTCACCGGCTTGTCGCTATACACGGCGGCCTTCGTCTGCGAATCCCTGCGTTCCGGTATCAACACCGTGCCGCTCGGACAGGCCGAAGCCGCACGTGCCTTGGGATTGAACTTCATGCAATCGGCCACGCAGATCATTCTGCCGCAGGCCTTCCGCGGTTCCGTCGCACCACTTGGCAACACGTTGATCGCATTGCTCAAGAACTCGACGGTCGCTGCGGCCGCATCGGTTGCTACGGAAACGTCCAGCCTGATGAGCGAGATGATCGAGTTCCATGCGAACTCCATCGTCGCCATCTTCCTGATCTTCGCGTTCGGCTACGTCATCCTGATCATACCCATCGGGGCACTGACCACATTCCTTTCCAACAAGCTCGCGGTACGGAGGTGAACGCATGAGCAAGAACAACAACGAATCATCCGTGCTCTTTGATGAGCCGGGGCCGAAAGGCAAACGCACCATTCGCATCGCCAACTGGATCGGCGGCATCATCGTCGCCATTCTCGTGGTGCTCATCCTCATGCGCCTGCACAACCCACCGGATGGCGAGAACCAGCTGGACTGGGAGCTTTGGAAGCCGGCGCTTGACGGTGAGGCCTGGACGGACTTCTATTTGCCAGGACTTTGGATGACCATCAAAGCCGCAGTGCTTGCAGTCATCGGATCGGTCGTTTTCGGCCTGATCTTCGGCATCGGCAGGCTTTTGCCGAGTAGGATCGTGCGGGCAGTATCCGGCGTCATCGTCGAATTCTGCCGCGCGGTGCCGGTCTTGATGTTCATGATTTTCTTCTGGAGGCTTTTCTCCTTCATGGGCATCCAAAGCGCGTCCTACTGGGCCGTAGTGCTGGGCCTGATTCTCTACAACGGCTCAGTGGTCGCGGAATTGGTGCGAAGCGGCGTGGGCAACCTGCCTGGAGGCCAGCGTGAGGCTTCTTTGGCTCTCGGCTTGACCACCACGCAGTCCCTGATGCAGGTCGAAGTGCCTCAGGCGGTCTACGCTATGCTGCCGGCCGCTGTCACCCAGTTGGTCGTGGTCTTGAAGGACACGGCTCTCGGCTCGATCATCATGTATACGGATCTGTTGCAGGAATCGCGCCGCTTGGGCTCGATGTACTTCAACATCCTGCAGACGCTGGTCGTTGCCGGCGTGGTCTACTTCATCGTTTGCGCCTTGCTGTCCAAGCTTGCAGAATGGCTGCCGAGCCGTATGCAGGCCCGCACCGCCGCTCCGGCCGAACCTGAGCCGGTTGCGCCGATCGCCATCATGGATGCTTCGAACGTCAATCAGATCGCGGTCGCCAAGGAAGTGGACGAAGATCGTTACGGCGGTGTGCCTCGTAAATATCATGTCCATCATCGCGGCACGAACGCTTCGGTCCGTCATTGGAGGCAGACCCGCTACGAACAGGGTTATGACGCCACGCATCCCGAAAGCGAAAAGGAACCTGATCATGTCGAGTTTCCTGACATCCCGCTGCCGGGCAAGAAGTCCCATCCGCACGAGGACAAGCCGGACAAGGGTAAAAACGATAAGTAGTTAGCAGCTGCAAATCGTATGAAATGGTGGCTATCGGTTTTCCGATGGTCGCCATTTTCCGTAGTGAGCGGACGATAGAGTTGGGATTATGGCACAGAGTTTAGGTCAGTTGGCACCAAGTTGGGACGGCGACGGGGACGAGAAACGCAATATCGACGCCGACGAGATTTACGATAGGTTCTTCGGATGGGTCAAGGATGTCAAGGGGATTGATCCGTGGCCGCATCAGGAAGAGGCCGTCATGGATCTCTTGGCCGGTGACCATGTCATTTTGAGCACGCCTACCGGTTCCGGCAAATCGCTGGTGGCGCTGGGCATGCATTTTGCGGCGCTGTGTACCGGACGGCGTTCATATTACACTGCGCCCATCAAGGCTTTGGTTTCCGAGAAATTCTTCGATTTGGTCGAGGCATTCGGACGTGACAATGTCGGTATGATTACCGGTGATACCAGCATCAATTCCGACGCGCCGATTATCTGCTGCACCGCGGAGATCCTGGCCAATCAGGCGCTGCGTGAGGGCGTGAACGCCGATATCGGCTGTGTGGCGATGGACGAGTTCCATTATTACGGCGATGCTGACCGCGGGTGGGCTTGGCAGGTGCCGCTGCTGACGCTTCCCAAAACGCAATTCCTTTTGATGAGCGCGACGCTCGGCAATGTCAACGCCATCGCCGACAAGCTCGAGGACATTACTCGGCGCGATGTAGATGTCATCGACGATGCGCCGAGACCGGTGCCGCTGAGCTACGAATACACCGATAAGCAACTTGCCGGTACTGTGGAACTGCTGTTCAACCGCAGCGATACTCCTATTTATGTCGTTCATTTTTCACAGGATGCAGCGCTCGAAACCGCACAGGCGCTTGCCAGTACTGGTGTCTCCAGCAAGGAGCAACGTAAGGCCATCACCGAAGCCATCAAAGGAACTCGCTTCACAACGGCGTTTGGCAAGATTCTGCAACGGCTACTGCGTACCGGCGTCGGCATCCATCACGCGGGTATGCTGCCGCGCTACCGGCGTTTGGTTGAGCAGCTCGCCCAGCAAGGCCTGCTGCCGGTCATCTGCGGCACCGATACGCTCGGTGTGGGCATCAATGTGCCGATTCATTCGGTCGTCTTGACCCAGCTCACCAAATTCGACGGGTTCAAGATGCGCAAGCTGCGCGCCCGCGAGTTCCATCAGATCGCCGGACGTGCCGGACGCATGGGCTTCGACACCGAAGGTCTGGTGGTGGCCGAGGCGCCTGAATTTGAGATCGAGAATGCGCGAGCCATCGCCAAAGCCAACGGAGACCCGAAGAAACTCAAGAAGATCAAGCGCAAGAAACCGCAGGAGGGTTTCGTCACCTGGAACAAGGGGACGTTCGACAAGCTCATCGAAGCCGCACCCGAAACCCTTGTGCCACATATGAAAATCAGCCATTCCATGGTCTTGAACGAAGTGGCACAGGGTGGCGACGCGCGGGCCCGCATCGACAAGCTCATCGACGACTCCTCACAGACCCCCGAGCAGAAGGAACATCTGTACGAGCGCGCTGACGAAATCTTCCAGACCATGTTCGATTCGTCTTTCATCGAAGCGGAAGACAACGGCCGTGGTGGCAAGGATTACTTCCTCGCCGTCGACGTGCCGGACAACTTCGCGCTCGACCAGCCGCTTTCACCGTTCCTTTTGGCGGCGCTGGAACTGCTTGATCCGGAATCCGATACCTACGCGCTGGATGTCATCTCTATGGTCGAGGCGACGCTCGAAGACCCGAAACAGGTCCTGAAAGCCCAGCAACGGCAGGCTCGTGACAAGGCGATGGCCGAAATGAAGGCCGATGGGCTCGACTACGACGAGCGCATTGACAAGCTGCAGGAAGTCACCTGGCCCAAGCCACTCGAGGCAATGCTTGATGCCGCCTTCGACGAATACCGCCGCGATGTGCCGTGGGCCAATGACTACGAGCTCAGTCCCAAATCCGTGGTGCGCGACATGGTGGAGACGGCCAGCGATTTCACCGGCTACATCGCCCGCTACAACATAGCGAGGAGCGAAGGCACGCTATTGCGCTACCTTTCCGACGCCTACCGTTCGTTGGCGCGTACCGTCCCCGTCGAAAAACGCAACGACGAGCTGGAAGACATCATTTCCTGGCTGCGTGTGGTCGTGCGTTCCGTCGATTCCAGTTTGGTCGACGAATGGGAGAATGCCGGAGGCGATTCCGCCGCCGATGCTGAAAGCGCCGCGCTGACCGCCGCCGCGCCGGGTGGCAAGGCTGCTGTGGTGGAGGACAGACGCGGACTCATCGTGCTCATCCGCAACGCCATGTTCCGCCGTATCCAGCTCATGGATCAGGACAGGCCGGAGGAGCTTGGTGCGCTCGACAAGGACTGGGGTTACGGTGTGCACGAATGGGAGGACGCGCTCGACGACTACTACGACGAACACGAGTATGTCGGCATCGATCAAAAGGCCCGCAGCGGCGATCTTTTCATTCTGGATGATCGCAACGAGGCCAAGGAGCACACCTGGAAAGTGCGGCAGATTATCGACGATTCCGACGGCGACCACGACTGGGCCATCACCGGCACTGTCGACCTTGATGCCACACAGGAAAGCGGCGAGGTGGTCTTTCTGGATTATCGTGTCAATAACGACGGGCTTGACTGATAGGAAGAGTGCTTGATTCGCATAGTATACGAACAAATGTTCGAATAGTGGGGTAAGGTGAAAGCATGACCGAAGACTTGTTCAGCGCCGCCGATGCGCCCGAAGACGTGACCCGTCCGCTTGCCGTGCGCATGCGGCCGACGACGCTTGATGATGTGGTGGGCCAGCAGCAGGTGCTGGGCGAGGGATCGCCGTTGCGCAGGCTCGCCAGCCCCGCGTCGAAAGGGTCGCTGACTGCGCCAAGCTCGATTATTCTGTTCGGTCCTCCCGGAGTTGGCAAGACCACGTTGGCCTATATCGTCGCGCAACAATCTGGACGCGATTTTGAGGAGCTTTCCGCCGTCACTTCCGGCGTCAAGGATGTGCGTGCCGTCTTGCAACGCGCCCATGAGCGGTTGGTGACGCAAGGGCGGGAGACCGTGCTGTTTATTGACGAGGTTCACCGTTTTTCCAAATCCCAGCAGGATGCGCTGCTCCCCAGTGTCGAGAACCGCGATGTCACCTTCATCGGTGCGACCACGGAAAATCCAAGTTTTTCCATCAATAAGCCGTTGCTGAGCCGGTCGGTGGTCGTCAAACTTGAATCGTTGGAACCTGACGATTTGAAGACCTTGATCACCCGTGCGCTGGAAAGTGAGCACGGGCTTAAAGGTGAAGTGAAAGCCAGCGACGAAGCGGTAAATGAGATCATCCGCATGGCTGGAGGCGACGGACGCAAGACGTTGACCATCCTCGAGGCGGCTGCCGGTGCGGTCACCGGTGACAAGGAACGCAAGAAAGGTGCTCGCAAGCCGGTTATCACTCCCGATATCGTCTCGAAAGTCATGGATTCGGCGACCGTGCGCTACGACAAGGATGGCGACGACCATTACGATGTCGCTTCCGCGTTCATCAAATCGATGCGGGGATCGGATCCGGATGCTGCATTGCACTATCTGGCTCGCATGTTGCGGGCGGGGGAAGACCCACGTTTTATCGCCCGCCGTATCATGATCGCCTCGGCTGAAGAGGTTGGCATGGCCGCACCGCAGATTCTCGAACTCACTGTTGCCGCGGCGCAGGCGGTTGCCATGGTCGGCATGCCTGAGGCACGGATTATCCTTTCGGAGGCGGTAATTGCAGTGGCCACGGCTCCCAAGTCCAACGCCAGCTACAACGCCATCAATCAGGCGCTCGCCGACGTCGATTCGGGCATGATTGGTCAGGTGCCGTTGTGGCTGCGCAACGCTCCGACCAAACTCATGAAGGACTGGGGCAACAAGGAAGGCTATGTCTACGCTCATGACGTGCCGGGAGCCGTTGCCACTCAGCAATATATGCCCGACGAGCTGGTTGGCCGCGAATACTACCATCCCAACGATCGTGGTTATGAGCGTGAGGTCGGACCGAGGCTGGAGAAGATTCGCGGGATCCTTCATGGAGACAACGCCAAAAGACGAGAAGAGCCAGACGACAAGTCCGGCGAGATTCAAAACAAATAGTCAAAAAATAGTTAGTATTATTAAAGAATAAATTAATTAAGGAGTGTCGATGGCAGACAAAACCAACAAGGGTGAAAAACTTATCGTCAGCTGCATACCTGTTGACGAAAAGGACAGGCGGCGTTTCCTCGATGCGGCCGGAGATGTGCCCATCAAATTCTGTGGAGATCCCGAGCACTACGGTGATATGAAGGTCAGGGCAGAGATTCCCGAGGAACTGCGAGGAAAAGCCACGGCGGTGCTGGGCAACTTCGATCCGGCCATCGCCGACCAATTCACCAGCCTCGAGTGGCTGCAGACCTGGAGCGCCGGTGTCGACGCATATATCAAGCCAGGCGTCTTGCCCGAAGGCGTGACAGTCACCAGTGCTACTGGAGCTTACGGCCAGTCCGTTTCCGAGCACATGATCGCGATGATGTGGGCATTGATGAAGAACTTTACGCTCTATGTTCGAAATCAAGAAGCGCATCAATGGATGGACGAAGGTACTGTGCTCACGCCGAAGGGCGCGACCGCGTTGGTCATCGGCACCGGCGACATCGGCTCACACTTCGCGGGTCTCGCCAAGGGCGCCGGCATGCATACTGTCGGTGTGCGTCGTAGCGCCAACAAACCCGTCGACGGCATTGATGAGATGCACGGATTCGATGAGCTTGACGAGCTGTTGCCGCAGGCTGATGTGGTTGCGCTGTCTTTGCCAAGGGCTGCCGATACTCATCATCTGATCGATGCGCGCAGGCTTGCAATGCTGAAGAAAGATGCCATCGTCATCAACGGCGGTCGCGGCGATGCGGTCGATGATGATGCTCTGGCCGAAGCTTTAAACCGCAAGGAGATTCGCGGTGCCGGTGTCGACGTGTTCGAAACCGAACCTCTGCCCGCTTCCCACCCGCTTTGGGATGAGCCCCGTTGCATCATGACCCCGCATGTCGCCGGCGGCAGCCACTTGGCCACCAATGATGCCCATATTGTCGATATCGCGGTGGCCAACGTTCGTCGCTATGCCAATGGCGAGCCGCTCCAGGACAATGCCCATCGCTGAGTTCCAAGTATGTCCTGTCTGCTTGTTTTCTGCGGATGATTGAGAGAAGCTCGATATTCTTATGATTCGATGATTGGAATAGGCGTCAATAAGACAATCCACATGAATGAAATATAACCGATAAAGAAGCTACAAGGAATCCGCCACTGATGCACATGATCAGTGGCGGATTCCTTCGTATACAATCCTGAAACAAATCAGGCTTTACTTGTAAGCCTCATCGAGCTGGGCTTCCATGTCGTCGAAACGGTCGACCTGCGGATGGAAGATCGGGTGGCCGGCGGCTACCACGAGCAGTGGTTTCTCAAGCGTACGCAGGTTGTCGACCGGATTCTCTTCAAGGACGAGCAGATCGGCGGACTTGCCGACCTCCAGGGAACCAGTCACGTCGCTTAAGCCCAGGATTTCGGCGGTGACCTGCGTGCCGGCGTGGAATGCTTCGGCAGGAGTGAAACCGGCGAAGCGGACGAGCAACGCCATTTCGCGCCAGGTGCCGTACTGCGGCACGAACGGCATGGCGGTGTCGGTGCCGACGCCGACCTTGATGCCGACCTCATGCGCCTGCTTTGCCCCGTTGACCATGCCTTCGACCACGGGCACTGAATTCTGCATCTGGATGTCGGTCATGTTGAGTGTTTCCTGCGAAAGATACTTCATTGGCAGGCCTGCGGAAAGTGTGGGTTCCAAAGCGCTATAGCTGCGAAGTGAGTTCGGGTTGTTGAGGAAAAGGTCGGTCAGCTCGTCATCTAGCGCGCAGCCATGTTCGATGGTATCGACGCCCGCCTTCAATGCGCGACGAACACCTTCCTCACTTTGGGCGTGTGCGGCGACGATGATGTCGTTGGCGTGTGCGGCTTCGCAGATTGCGCACATCTGCTCTTCGGTCATCTGCGGAGCGCCGGCCTCGCCGAGCACCTGAGAGTCAGTGACGCCGCCGGTGGCAGCGATCTTCAGCGCGTTGACGCCGTGGTCGATGCTGTATTCGGCTTCGCTGCGAGCCTCTTCAGGTGTGCTGCTTTCCATGGCAACCAGTGGAGCGCCGTGTCCGTCGGGAATCGCGAGCATCGGGCCGGCGGCCATGATGCGCGGACCCACCATCTTGCCGGCGTTGATGCGGTCGCGTATGGCGACGACCTCATAGCCGACGTCGCCTACGGTACGGATCGTGGTGACCCCGGAGTTCAGCAGCGTCATGATGTTGGACTTGCTGGTCTCGTACATGAAGAGCTTGCCGGGTGCCGAATGCATGATTTTCGCGGTTTTTCGCTGGCCTTCGGGCGTGCTACCCTTGGGGTCGAGCGGTTTGCCCTGCGAGAAGGTGTGGGTGTGGCCATTGATCATACCGGGGGAGACGAACTTGCCAGTGCCGTCGAGGCGGTGGTAGCCCGGAGGTACCACGACCGCGGTTGAAGGGCCGATTTTGCGAATCTTGCCCAGACCGTCGACCACGATGGTGGTGTCGTTTAAGGTACGGCCGTCAACGTCGCCGGTGGCTACACTGGCATGTTCGATGGCGAATGGTTCTATTGCGGTATTACGTGGTGCGTGCATATCGTCTCCTTGATAGGCAAAACAGTTTAAAAACAAGCTCTATCCCACTCTATCAGGATTTGGAAAACAACATCGCGGAAGAGATAAATTTGCCATTTCGTTTTTGCCGGTGTCACCAGGAGGTTCCAGAGGCTTGCCTATAGTCGTACGACCGAAAAAATCCCAATTTTAAGACTCAGCAATACGGCAAGATACAGTGTGCACAGAACGATGAACATCACATCCTTGCCGGCTATACGCATGGCGTGCCAGTGGGTGCGGTGAATGCCTTCCTCATAGCTACGTGCGTCGAGCGCCAGCGAAAGATTGTCCGAATGCCGCAGCGCGCCGGCGAAAATGGGAACGATGATGGCGACTATCGCCTTGATTCGTTTGGTGGGGGAACCGGTTTCGATGCTGCCGCCTCGTGCCGCCTGTGCGTCCATGATGTTGTGTGCCTCGTCCGCCAGCGTCGGCAGGAAGCGCAGTGCAAGGCTCATCACCAACGCCAGTTCCTGAGTATGAAAGCCCAATCGACGCAACGGGGAAAGCAGAGAGCCGAATCCGTCAGTCAGTGCCGTGGGCGTGGTGGTTTGCAACAGGATGATTCCCAGCAGAATGACCAGTCCGAAACGGCAGGTATAGAGTACCGCGGCCATTACGCCTTCGTCGGTGATTGGGAAATTCCAGAAGGTCACCAGAGGTTTGCCGGTACGTACGAAGAGCATGTTGATGACGCCCATCACCAACAGCAATACCAAAAATCCGCGCATCGAACGGAACAGACGTTTCGGGCCGAGTTTCGCAGCGGCCGCAAGAACGATGACCATCAGTGCGGTCAGACCAAGTTGTGGCAGGGAACTGACCATGAACGACGTGAACATCAGCACGAGAAATACGACCAGTTTCACGCGCGGGTCGAGACAAGCGATGATGCTCGGTTGTGCTGCGGTTTTGGAAGTCTTATCGTTATCTGCAAATTGTTTGCTGCCGCCGGACTGACGTGTGCTGGTTGATTGATTGTTGCCGGTGGATTGGTTGTTTTGATTGGCTGCAGATGAGACCTTGAATGATTTGAAATGTTCGGTGGCCGAAGAATGTTCAGTTGAATCTCGTTTCTGGCCGTTTTCGTTTGGTTCTGGCGTTTCTTGTGTGGTTACATTTTGATTTGAATTGCCGGATAGGCTATTTACGCCATGATCGTTTTCCGCAGGCTCACCGAGCATGATGACTCGATCAGCGAGCTGATGCGCCTGACGCGGGGAATGGGTGATGAGCACTATTGTGACACCGTGCGTGTTGAGGGTACGGACTAGTGCGTAGATGCGCTCGCTGGCGGTGGCGTCGAGACCGGCGGTCGGTTCGTCCAAAATAAGAATGCGCGGGTCACAGGCGATGATGCCGGCGATGGCCGCAAGCCGCTGTTGCCCGCCGGAAAGCGAGAATGGGGAACGCTCGGCGAGTTCGCTGATACCAAGCAACGCCAATGCCCGATCCACACGCTGATTAACCACTTGCTGCGGCAGGCCTTGGTTGTTGGGACCGTAGGCCACATC
Source organism: Bifidobacterium sp. ESL0784 (assembly GCF_029433295.1). Classification (GTDB taxonomy): domain Bacteria; phylum Actinomycetota; class Actinomycetes; order Actinomycetales; family Bifidobacteriaceae; genus Bifidobacterium. The sequence continues at coordinate 133,372 of NZ_JAQTHV010000003.1, read as the reverse complement.
CTGCCGAACGGTTTCGGCGAACAGCTGGTGCTCCGGCTGTTGCATCACGAGCCCTACGCTGGAACGCAGCGCCTTCTTATCGCGTCGTGACATGGAATCGAAGTCAATGCCAGCCACTTTGATGGTGCCACTATCGGGTTTCGATAATGCGGTCATCAGCCGGGTCAGTGTGGATTTGCCGGTGCCGTTGCGTCCCATGATGGCCACAACCTCGCCTTGCTCGATGCGCGTGGAAAAATCATGCAGCGTGTCGACGTCGGATTTCGGGTAGCGGAACGAGACATGATCGAAAGCGATGGCGGGTTCACTGCGAGCGATCTCGGGATTCGCCATATCTGTCGATGCGGTATCGTCATTCGCCGTTTGCCGGCCTTTCGAGGCTGTATTGGCGGATTTTTCTGGATTGGTGTCAATAATCAAGCCATCGGGTTTCAGCATGCCGGTGTCATCGGCATTGGTCACTGAAAGCTTCAATGCAGCCTGGGTTTGCGAAAGCTCTACCAATCTGCCGTTTCCAAGACCGAGGATGCGGTCGGCCCGTTTCAATTCCTCTGGCCGATGCGTCACATGGACGATGGTGGTGCCTTTTTGCTGCAAGTTGTCGAGCACGCGCAACACATCGTGCTGCGCCTCGAGATCGAGCATCGCCGTCGGTTCGTCGAGCACGATCATCTTGGGATGCATGGCCAGTATTCCGGCGATGGCGATGCGTTGCTGCTGACCCCCACTCATACGTGATGGGTCATCAAGCAGGAAATCGTGCATGTCTACGGCGTCGAGCGATTCGTCGACCCGCGAAGTGATCTCGTCGGGTTGAAGCGCAAGGTTTTCCGGTCCGAACGCCACGTCATCGCCGACGACCGTGGTGATGATCTGGTCTGCCGGATTCTGAAAGACCGCGCCGATATCCCTGCGGGCTTTGCGGTATAGGTCGCTATGAGGTGTGCCAGAAGAAAATACATCATAACCGAGCAAGTTCACCAAGCCGTCATCGGGCGCCGCTAGGCCGGCGACAAGGCGTGCCAACGTGGATTTGCCCGATCCGTTCGGGCCGACCAGGCAAATACGCTCGCCGACGCGGATATCAAGGTCGACGCCATTCAAAGCCCATGATTTGCCGCCGTCGTAACTGAAACGTATGTCGTTCAGTCTTGCTGCGAAACCGTCGGCATCGTTTGGCTCGCTAACGTTTGGGCTGCCGGTTTCGTGAATGGGATGTATGTTCCGGGGATTGCCGTCTGTGCCGGAACCGTGGCCGGAACGGTACGTCGAAGCCGAGCCTTCGCTGTCATTGGACATGGAAGGCCCGTCTTCGACGAATGTAGTGGGAACCGTGGTCATATTTTGTCGATTCCTACCGGTTGAGCAGATTGGAAATCGGCTTGTAGATAAGGAAGGTGACCACGCCGTGAATCGCGAACTTGATGAGGTTGAACGGCAGGAGAATCGGGATTACCATCTTTAAGACCTGGGCCGTGGTCATGTGGGCGTAAATCGGTGTGATTAACAGATTGCCACCGATGGCCGCGATGAGACCGAAGACGACGCCGACCAGAATGCCGAGAAGCGCGCCGACGCGGGTGCGCATGCGCTTGTATACCATGGCCGCCGGAACGCTCAGGAACACGGAGACCGCAATGGACATGATGGCGCCCCAAGGGTTCATGAACAGGTGCGGGATCCAGCTCAACACGCTGACGATGAACGCCGCCATCGGACCGAATGCGAAGCCGGCGACCAGGCAGATGATGCCGGAAAGGTCGTATTTGAGCCACGGAACGCCCGGCATGATGGGAAACTCAATGAATGAGGCGGCCATCGCCAGCGCCACGAACAGGGCGTAGATGGCGATGCGTTGCGTCGACCAACGACCCTTGTCGGCGACTCCCGTGGAGTGCGAGGATTGCGTCTTGTCCTGAGAGTGGGAATCAGACGAATTTTGGGTATCAGAAATATTGCTCATGATGAGCCCCGTTTCTTTCATCCGGACTGTAACCGTTGGCCTCGGATTTTCACCGGATCGACCGCTTTCGCGGCTCGCGGGCTTCGGCAATGCTGTCGTTTTGAAACCGACAGTGTCGTTACCGCCAATAAGGAATTTCACCTTCCCTGAAACTTGCGTTTCTATCTATACCCGTATGCGTGGCCAAAAGTCAAACGATTTTGCGCAATCCGATAAACACAGATGTGTGCAGCACGAATTAGAGGTGTTCAGGAATTGCTTCAGGAACCTTTTTGCCGCCATCGTGTGTGAGTGCAAGAATAGGGGGTATGACTGAAAACAAGAAAACCGTGAATACAAATGGCGACGAAGCTAAGAATATCGTGAGTTCCGTGGAATCGCCGATTGAGAAACTGGCCATTGTCGTGGTGACCTATAAGCGGCAAAAGCTTCTGGCGAGGCTGTTCGATTCCATCAAGGCGCTGAACATCGCCCCCTGGCGTGTGGTTGTGGTCGACAACGAGCATAGTGACGACACCAAAGTGATGGTACGGCAATTCTCCGATGCCATCAATGCCGAATGGGGCAGCACGCAGCCCGACGAAAGCGGCAATACCCAGCGTGTGGTCTATGCTCCGCAGGAGGGCAACATCGGCGGTTCCGGCGGTTTCTCCAACGGGGTGAAAAAGGCCTACGAGCTTGGAGCCGAATGGTTCTGGGTGATGGATGACGACGTGGCCGTGCTTCCCAACGCCATCGGTCAGTTGGCCAAGTGGACGCCGCGTCACGACGTGATTCAAGGTTCTCGCCTCGACTACGACGGCGGCGACTTCTATTGGCAATACGATTTCATCGTCCCGCTCGGCATCCCGAACCCCATCGCACCTGCAGCGTTCGGGCCTTCCGGCTACCATACGATGGACACGATGTGCTTCGAAGGCGGACTGTTCCGCCGCAATATCGTCGAACAGATCGGCCTGCCGGACCCACGTTTCTTCATCTACTGGGACGACACGATCTATGGCTATCTGGCCAGTAAGGTGACCGATCCGATCGTGGTCAACGACAAGATCATCCAGCGCACCCGCGATATCGGCAACTGGGACATCGCCGGTGTCCGTCAGTTGAACTCGACCTCCGATATGAACCGCTACCATATCATGCGCAACCGCGGCTACATGGCCCGTTATTTCATGGCACACGGCGACTATCGTCCGGCACTTTTCGGCTTGGGTACAGTGCTTACGGCCATCAAGGAGGTCATCCGCATCTTCGCCGTCGATCGTGAACATGTCAAGCCGGGCCTCAAAGCCATTGCCAAGGGATGGGTCGACTCGCGAAAGCTCCTGCACGACCCGAACTGGCAGCCGATGCCGCCGCTGAAATAATGCAGCATAGATAGATTATGCGCCTGTAGGCTCAATTTAATTATTGGTATAAGCGTGTTGGCTATCGAGCGCGGTACAATGTCTACGATTATTTTGTTCCATTACCAAGAGGGGTAAGCGATGATAGAGACAGCACAAGCCTTTGGCGTTGATATCGGTGGTTCAGGTATCAAGGCTGCTCCCGTGGATTTGGAAAAGGGCGAGTTCGCCCTGCCGCGTCTGAAGATTCTCACCCCCGAGGTTTCTACGCCGGATGCCGTTGCGGCCGTTGTGCGTCAGGAACTCGAACATTTCGAGGTGCCTGCAGGCGCACCTGTCGGCATCGCCTTCCCTGCGCCCATCAAGCCGGGCAAGCCGCTCGATTTCATGGCCAACCTCGACAAGTCCTGGATCGGCCTTGACGTCACCGAGGTCTTCTCCAAGGCGTGCGGCCGTCCGGTCACCGTCGTCAACGACGCTGATGCGGCGGGACTCGCCGAACAGCAGTTTGGTGCGGCCAAAGGCGAGGATGGTCTGGTCATCGCCACCACACTTGGCACCGGCATCGGCACGGCGCTGATTTATCACGGCGTGTTGCTTCCGAACACCGAGCTCGGCCACATCCAGCTCGAAAAAGGCAAGGGCGATGCTGAAAAGTATGCGGCATCCTCGGTGCGTGACAAGAAGAGCCTGGGCTACAAGAAGTGGGCCAAGCGTCTGACCAAGTATTACGGTCTGCTCGAGAAATACTTCAGTCCCGACCTCTTCGTCGTCGGTGGCGGTGTAAGCCGTATGGCCGACAAGTTCCTGCCTTATATCGATATCAAGACCCCGATTGTGCAGGCCAAGCTGCGCAACGAGGCGGGCATTGTGGGCGCTGCGTATTATGCGACCACCAAGCTTGTCTGATCATTGAATTTTACTGGTTCCGTTCGGCTGGAAAGTCGGACGGAACTTTTCTATTGGTTGGATATCGTTGAAGTCCCAAAGCACAATCCGGGAATGGAAGATCATGCGTTTTTCGTCAAGGGTCGGTTCGACCAGGCTCAACCCCATTGCCGAAGCCGAGGCCGCAGCCAGAGGCCAGGGGATTGTGCTCGACACTGTCAACGATTCCAACCCGACCAAACATGGGCTGGCACCCGAAGAGGTGCCAGGTGTCTATACGGCGGAGCCGCGTGGTCCGTTGACGGCGCGAAAGCAGCTTGCGGAATTTCTGTCCAAACGAAATCTTAGGGAAACATCGGCAGGGCAAAATCCATCTGCACCGGTCAACCCCGACAATCTTTATCTGCTCAGTTCCACGTCCGAGGCGTACACGTGGCTGTTCAAACTAATGTGCGATCCCGGCGATATCGTTGCCGGCCCGAAACCCGGCTATCCGCTGATTGAGTCCATCGGTGGGCTCGAGAATGTGGATACATTGGAATACCAGCTGCAATTCGACGGGTCCTGGTTCATCGATGTCGCGTGGCTGCGCGGGCTTCTTGAAAGTCCAAAAGGCGAAAAAGTACAGGCGATCGTTCTCATCAATCCGAACAACCCGACCGGTTCCTACGTCAAACCAGACGAGCGGGAGGCGTTGGTGAGGCTTTGCCGTGAGCACGAGGTCGCCATCATCGCCGACGAGGTGTTTTTCGATTATGCTCTCGAACCGTTTGCCGGCAACAGACGGTTGGCGGGTGAGCAAGGTGCGTTGACTTTCGCCTTGGACGGTTTTTCCAAGCTTTTGGCAGCCCCTCATGCCAAGGTCGGCTGGATTCAGGTCAGCGGTCCTGATGACTTGGTGGCTGAAGCTCAACGCAGGCTTGACATCATCGCCGACGACTATCTGCCGTTCAGCGACATCATCGCCGCTCGAATGCCGGAGTTGCTTGCCGCGGTTCCCGGCCAGCTTGAACGCGTGCAGCAACGTACTCGTGTCAATCTCAACCGTTTGCATAGCATACTAGATGAAGACCAGTCCGGTCTGGTATCGGTTTTGCGTGCCGAAGGCGGCTGGAACGTGCTTTTGCGATTCCCCTCAGTCATCGATGAAAACGCGCTGGTGTTGCGCCTGATTCGCGACTTCAATCTGACCGGCCAGCCCGGCTACTACTTCGACATGACCGAAAACGGCTATCTTGCCGTCTCTCTATTGCCCGAACCGGCTGTTTTTGAACGCAATATCAAGGCTGTCCTGGCAACGGTTTCGCACGAACTTGAGTGCGTTTGAGATTTTCGGCGACAGTGCTTTCCCCAGTGGCGTCTTCTTTGAAAAGCAAGACTTCTAAACGGCCGTGTTTCCTGCGAGCACCGTTTTTTAAACAACGAACCAGGCGGCAATTATTTGGAACAATGCCGGATTGGTGCGGGTCAGCGCATCTTCGCGACCCGGGACAAAAATGTTCAGGAACGCCACGGCTATGCTCAGCAAGAGGAGCAGCAGCATGAAAAGACGCACGGCGACGCATCTCCAATCGAGCCGAGGCTGCAAGGCACGGGATGCGCTTCGATGGTGAAACCTCAGTTTTTCAAACTGATTACACGGATTCCGTTGTAATAATGATGCCGACTCCTGACAATCGCTCAAGGGGGAAGACCCATCCAGCGGCGTGGTATTCCGGCAGGATCGGGCATCACCCAGAATCGCACCGGCCACCACGAGAGCCGCCAGCGTCACCAGCCAGCCAAAATCGATCATATAGCGCCAGCCGATACCGCCTTTGACGATATCGATCAGTAGGAGCAGCAAGGCCAGCGGCAGGGCTGCTAGAACGATTCGCAGCAGACCAGAACGGCGAATACGTCGTCTTATGCTTGGCATCAGAAGTAGGGCGACGAGCAAGAGCGCAGGGCACAGCACAAACAGTCCTCCCACCAACGGTTCCGCATAGCTCCAGGAAGCCAGCGGTGTGGGATTGATGGCAAGGAACGGGAATTCGTGTGAGAAACGTAACGGCAGGAACAGATAATAGCCGAGAGTCGGCAACAGGTTGGTCAGAGAGTTGCGGTAATGGGTCATGTCGGCGACGGTGATCTGGTAGCGTTCGCCGAAATCAATCGGCGAGCCGAAACGAACGGCGTTATAGATGCACAACGGAAGTGCGACAGCCAGTGCGGGCAACAAAACAGCAGTCAGCGCGCCAATCACGGCCTTGCGCTTGCCGGGCTTTTCCTTGGACGACGACTTGGCGAAAATCGCACGAATTTGAGGCCAGAATATCGGGAACGCAAGCAATGCGACCAAAACGAAAGTCGGCCGGCATCCGAGATTTGCTGCCAAACATAGCGAACCGGCGGCAAGATGGGGCCAAGAAAGTGACGGGGCGGTGCCCATGGCGATCATATGCCGCCGGGATGGCGCATCCTGATATCCTGCCGAACCTATCCAGAACCATAGACCCATCGCGCTCAAGAAGAGTGAAGCCGCAAACGGAACCGAATAGAAATTCATACGGAATGCCAGATAGCCGGCCTGTGAGCCCAAAAGCAACATTGTGATGGCCATGGAAACTGTGGCCAGCGAAGTCTTGGGATTCATCAATTTCAGCAGACGGATGACCAAGAGGGAGCCAAAAAGCACGAAGGCGGACAGCAACACCACCACGGCTGCACCAGATGGGAGCATCAATCCACCCGGCACGAACAGCGAGGTCACCAGACGGTACGGGACGAATATTAGCAGTGCCGGCAGCACGCCGAAATACGAATACCAATGGCCCCGATAGAAGGAATAATCCCAGTAAATCGGTGTGACGCCTTGGGCCAGCAGCATTTCGCGGGTTTGCGGATCATATGGGTTCGAAGCGCTTTTGAGAGCATTTGGAACCGGCAGGTCTATCGATGCCCGACCATGAAGCAGGGAATCCGCCATATGGCCATATTGGTTGAAATCATAGGTGTAATTGCCCGGTTTTCGGAATGCGGACGAGCCGGCCGTCCAGATCGATTGTGCGATCAGGAGCACGGCGAACGCCGAAATGACGAGCATGAACCCGACAAAGGCAAGTCTTTGACGGATGCTCGAAGTATCCAGACGGATACGCCAAAGTGCCGACGAAGGCATCCACAATGCGAGCAATGCGACGAAGGCAACCATCGCCGCCACGCGTCCCCAACTGGCGTGGAACGGGACCCGGACGTTCGCATGGACTGCTGTGATATCAACGCGGGTTCCCGCAGGTTCGTCAACCCAGACCTTGATATCGGTCGTCCGGGGCGCCGAATTGAGATAAGGAAGACGCAGATAGCGGGAATTGGATATGCCGGTTGAAACCGAACGAACAGGGGAGGCGTGCCCGGCGGCGTCCACCCGGATATGGAAGGACGTCAACGGGGATTTTGATTTGCCTTTCGGCGCACCTTCCATGTTTTGGCTGGTATCGGCAAATCCCAATACCTGCGATGGCGAAGTGAAACGGAATGTTGATTCCGCCGGATCGATACGTATATACGGTGAACTTCCATCGCTTTGTGTGGTAAGGAACGCCGAGGTCGGGTCGGTGACCAGAAGCGTTCCGTCCTTCTGACGAGACAAACCGGGACCAAGCGAGTTGAGTGCCGAGACCGAATCGCGGCTGGCACCCAAGGTGCTCCAGAACTGCAGATTGAATGCGAAGCACTCCAACAGGAGTATGATCATCGCCGTCAGAAGAGCGAATATGACGGTCTTGTGGTGGCGATTGCTGCTTGGAGAGGAAGTGTTCACACGTTTATTCTATAAGCTTTATGTCTGGCTGAATTGAAACAATTACTTACATGTCCAATTTCACACAGCATCTGCATGATTTCGCCTCTTCTTCACGTTTTGGAAGATTGGCTGAGTCGGCTCGGGGCATTGCGCATCGTGTGAATACAATGGTGGGCAGCGGTGTTTCCGGGCATGATGTCAATAATGTGGTTCCGGCTTTATCAGCGCGATCAGAGGGCAAAAACGAAACAAGCACAATGATGCAGGAGCTTCTCGATCGTTCCATCAAACTGGGTCCGATGATCAAACGCCGTATCTTTGAAGATTTTCCGAACGTACCTGATGGCCTCTCTTTGGGATGGGCGCAACTGCCGCAGCTCGATGGACGTTTTTTCGCTCTCGGAGTGTTTCTTGCCCCGAATGAATTCTGCCAGGTCGCTTTGGTCGATGGCAAGGGTCGCGTGTTTGTGGGGGGAGATCCGCAAATGGACACGCACGACGTCGATGCTGCGCTGGTGTTCGGCAAGGAAGGTGATTTTTCGCTTTCGAATGATGCCAGGATGCAGGGCGGAAGGGCCGGCAGATCTGCGATTCCTTTCGAAACTGTTCAAAACGGCGGTTTTGAATCGGGATTTTTTAAAGGAAACAAAGATCAGGGCATCGACGTAGTACAAGGAGGCATCGTCGGACGTGACATGTTCGGCCAGATGACCTGGCTCGCTTCTTGGCTCAAGCGTGGCAATCGCTATACCTTGGAACAGATGCGTTACCGTCTGCCGGAGAAGCTGCGGCTGAATCTGGAATACCGGGATGCCATGGCCATCGCTTTCTTTGCCACCTATATGCTCCCGCAAATCGGAGGGCAGCTTATCGGTTTCGGCGCCGGCAACATCTTTCGCAGGCTTAACCGTGAAGCGCCGCTCGGCGCGATTCGACGCAGTGTGCGTGACAGTCTGGAAGCCAGGACGCATGGCCTGCGCGTTTCCGGGCTCGAGGATTATTTCGCCGATCTGATGCGCGAATCCGGCGCGTTGAAGCCCTCGGCGGGACTCGAGGCCGTCCACGGGGCCGAACCGTTGCATCTATATACCTCAAGCTATTCCGGTGCCTATTTCTTTACCTGGGATGATTCTTTGAATCTGGCCCCGGCCCTTGAAGCCTTGAACATCGAGGGCAATCTTAACCGTTTCGCCTCCGTCAGCGTCTGGCTGGAACACAACGCGCACACCGGTGCGCTGCCCATCGAGGACACCGTCACGCGGGCCCAGGCAGCCCAGATCGATCATGCGTTGCTCGAAAATCCAGCTTTAATGGCGTTGAAACCCCTGCCGAAGCAGGGGGTTGATCTGGGGGAGTCGAGTTCCGTCTCCCTTTCTCGGATGATCGAGATGGCAGGCCGGAGTGCGGATCGTATCGCTGCAAATGCCGCACAAGGGGCTGATACCGTTAAGAAGGTTTCCTCAGCCAAAAACCCGCGCAGTGAATGGGTCTATCGCCAGGCCCTCTCGACCTTGTTGCGCCAGATTAGGGTGCCGTATCGTTTCGATACCGAATTCCGTTCCAATCTGGAACTCGGCAATGTCGCTGTGTCCTTCACCACTGCGGGGCACACCATGATGCCGACCAGCAGGTACGATTCACGGCGTCATACCTGGGTGGCCCTAAGCGACAACGAACGTACAGCAATGAGCGAACGATACAATCTGCGTGTCGGTCTGATGATTGCCGCACTTTGCTTCGGTGTCGACGACAGTATCCAAAATGTCTCCATCCGCATCGATTCCATGGGCTTGGAAGAGGCGGTCGAGCAGCAGGATTCCGCGATTTCCAAACTGATGGCACAGGCTTTGGGTGCTTTCGAACGCATGCCGGGCGGAGAAGTGAGAAGGGGCGGCTCGAAGGCCGATCCCAAGGACGGCGATATTCACGGTGACCCATCGCAGGCCGGCTCCGTGGCGGCCAATCATGATGGCATGCCTTTTGCCTCCCCGTCGGTGCAAAACCCCGACGAAGGGGAGACGGGCAATTCCACCGAAACTCAAAGCGATAGCGATCCTCGGGAGCATGCCGATTTGAATGCCGCGGGTCAGGAAACGGACTTGACCAGTGCGGCACAGACTTCGCATGTACCGGAATTACATCAAAATCCTACAGAAAACCATGCTTCGAACGGTGCGGCTGATAATACGAATGACAATGGCACTGACATGCCGAATGAAAATCCTACCGAGACTCAGGGGCTCGACGATGCCCAAGATTCCCAGGTCGGTTCTGACGGCGATGATTCTCAATCCAGTGAGGAACAGATTGACGCACAATTCGCCGATCTGATGAAAGGCGTGGACCTCGACAGCATCGCCATGTCCGTGCCGCAAGGCGACCAGCAGATGGACATCGACAGGGACGCTGAAAACGGGGATGGCAACGATCCGCTAGCCGTGTTGCGCAATGGGCCTACCGCGCACAATATGGCGAGTGTGACCTTTACGCGTGAGAAGTTCATGCGTGTCATCGCCTTTGATGGGCTGGATCATCCCATCGAAACCTACCGTAAGTTCGCAGCCTCGCTCGATATCATCGGCGCCATGCCCCGCAACGCCAATCCCCAGTTCACCTTGCGCGACAAGCGTTTCTCCCCGCTGGGAAGCCAGGAAGAGCCGGAGCTTGCCGACGTGTCGATCGGCGGGAACGCCAAACGTGTGCTCGGCACCGACAACATCACCGGGCTCTCCATCCAACGTGCCGACCTGTTGCAGCGCGCGGTAAGCGATTTCCACAGGATTGCCGAAGACGATACCCTGCCCAGTGTCACCAAGGCCCAGCAGGCTATGATTATCGTGGAAGCCAACGGAGACCCGGAATTGAAGAAACTCGCGCCGAGCGTGGGCAGCGCCTTGATTGACGGGGTCGACACCCCGGATCTCGATTTCAGGGTTGCCAAGGACTTGGATGCCGAACGGGTAAAGGCGCGTGACCTGCTCTTTTCCGGGCAGGTCGATCAGGCCATCGCAAGCCTCGAAGAGGCCGTCGAGAAGGTGGACGCGATTTACGCGCCGACCGGTGCCCCGCGATATTTCAACTCCTATGCCGAACGCGTGGTCTATAACCGCCTTTTCTCCACCAGCGATGAGAACACCGTGCTCATTCCTGATAATCTTTTCTATTCTCACATGGAACTGGCCGACGTGCTCGCCCAATTGCAAGGCGCAAAAGCTGCGCTGCCGCATCTGAACACGATGGTTTCCTATGCCCCGGCCTATCCGCTTTCTCATATGAGGCTTGCGGTGCAACTGGCCCGCGAAGAGGATTGGAATTCCGCCCGTGCCGCCTGTCTGAATGCTCTTCGCGTGTCACTTGACCGTGACGATGCTGCTTATGCCTATTACCGACTGGCCTATGCGGAATGGATGCTGGGTGATTTTGATGTGGCAGCGGCCAGCTACATCATGAGCGAGCACATCTCACCCGGCAAAATCGCCTCACTCGACGGTGAACTTCAGGAATTGCTGGCACGTGCACAATCACAGTGCATTCTGATACCTGTCTCCTTCGAAGCCGCGCAATCGGTGCTCGCCTCCCATGATTTGCCGGTGTGGCCGCATACCGAGGTTGGCGACATCGTTCGTCAGGCAGCTCGCGTATGTGTGGATAAGGCGCTTTTCGTGCCGGCCCGTACTCTCTCGGTGGCGGCTGCGAGAATGGACGATAGCGCCGATGACGGTATGGATATGGCCCAGGCACAGTTCCTGCGTTCGCTCAATGCTTGAGTAATTGGGTGGAATCGGCTTTCCGTGGCGTTTTTCGCGTTCCGGTATCGTCAAGGAGCATATGTCGGGTTATTTGGCGGCGTATACTTCAAGCTTTACGGTTCTTTCCCGACATGACCGTACAATCAAAAAAGAATGTCGTGCGGCTGATATCGTAATATTTTTGTGTGCTGCATGCGGATTGGATAGGTGACATGGTCAAGTCGACGAAACCACAAACGGCACAGGGCGACGCAAAGGCATCGGCCCAAGGCGACCAGCTGGCCTGGGATTTCGAAAGCGGCAATGCCGAAGCCGGTGAGAACAAGGGGGCCGCGCAATATGAGCCTGGTTCTTTGCCATGGATCGCCGCGTTGCAGCATACTGACGCCGATGCCACGAGGCTCGAGAAACTCGACGTTTCCAAGCTTTCCAGTGAGGCCGCGGCACGTCTCTGGGCGCGTGTGGCCGCTTGGGTGGAAAGCGATCAGATAGCCTATTATATCGATTCCGATCCGGTTTCCTCCGATGCCGCCTACGACATATTCCTGCGCTGTCTGCAGGCGCTCGAGGCTGATTTCCCGGCTTTGGACAATCCACAGTCGCCGACCCATCGCGTCGGCGGTACGTTCTCGAACGAATTCCCTGATGTCACACTTCCTTCGAAGATGCTGAGCCTGGACGATGTCTTCTCTATAGCCGAGCTCAAGGAGTGGTATGAAGGTGTGCTGAAAGCGCTTGAATGGCCGGACGGCAAGCCTCTGCCGATGACCTGCGAGGTCAAGATCGACGGCTTGGCGCTCGACCTGCTTTACCGGGACGGCGTTCTGGAACAGGGACTGACGCGTGGGGACGGCACCACAGGCGAAGACATCACCACCAACGTACGCACCATCGCCTCTATTCCTCAGAATCTGCAAGGAACATCAGAGGATATTCCGCGATTTGTCGAGATTCGTGGCGAAGTGTTTATGCGCTGGGACGATTTCCACGAATTGAACAAGATCAACGAAGACGAAGGCAAAGCCCCGTTCGCCAACCCACGCAACGCCGCTGCAGGCTCGTTACGTCAGAAAGACCCGCGGATTACCGCGTCGCGTCATCTGAGCTTTTACGCCCACGGCCTGGGGCTTTTGCAATGGGCGCCGGGCAGTGTCAACGAGGGGCATGACGCCGTCAACGACCAGTCCGAGGCCTATGACCTTTACAAGAAGTGGGGGATTCCGGTTTCTCCCCACAATCGTGAGATCACGAGCTTCGACCAGATTCTTGACATGATTGACTACTATGGCGAGCACCGTGGTGACATCGAGCACGCTCTGGACGGTATCGTGGTGAAGGTCGATGATTTGGCGTTGCAGCGCAGGCTCGGAGCTACCTCGCGCGCCCCGCGCTGGGCCATCGCCTATAAATATCCGCCCGAGGAAGTCAACACCAAGTTGCTCAATATCATCGTTCAGGTCGGCCGTACCGGGCGGGTGACGCCTGTGGCGGTGCTGCAGCCGGTGTATGTCGCCGGTTCCACGGTCGCTGCCGCGACCCTGCACAATCCCTCCGAAGTCAAGCACAAGAACGTGATGATCGGCGACACCGTCGTGGTGCGCAAGGCAGGGGATGTCATTCCCGAAATCGTCGGACCAGTATTAGAGCGGCGCAAAGGCCACGAAAACGAGCTGCGCAAATTCGTCATGCCTGAATACTGCCCGTCCTGCGGGGCCAAGCTGGCTCCCGCCAAGGAAGGTGACAAGGACATCCGCTGCCCGAACGTGGAAAGCTGTCCGGCGCAGTTCACTCAGCGTGTTATGAACCTGGCCAGCCGCAAAGCGCTGGATATCGAGCATCTGGGCGAGCAGAGCGCCATCGCCCTGACCAACCCTGAGGAGAACCGGCCGGAAAGTGTGGCGACTTACGCGCCCAACCTGCGTGATATCGAAGTGGGACCGGGCGAGGAACCGGAGCCTTACGAACCGCCGTCTGGGCTTGAGCTGCCGGCTAAGCAGAAGCCGGTACTCACCAGTGAAGCCGGGGTATTCAGCCTGAATGCCAATGATTTGAAGGATGTTGAGGTCTGGCGGGAATCTGCCATCATCGAAGTCAGTGAGCGTGTCGATGAACAGGGGCGCAAACGCAAACACCGCAAAAATCGAGGCGGTTCCGGCTTGTGGCACCGTGTACCGGCATTCTGGACCGCTCCGATCGAAGCCAAAAAGGAGAAGGGTTCGGGTTCAGGAGCCCCTGCCAACAGCCAGTCGCTGATTGATGGCGGCGAAGATGCTTCTGCACAGACACAGAACCGAGCATCGGCACAAGCACCGCAAAACGGTTACCCGGGATATAACGTTCCAACCGATGCTGTGGTGATCAGTACCCGCCGCCGCAAGACCCGCGACGGCATGAGTGAAGTACCTGTCTATGTGCGTCCCGGGGAAAACACCAAGAAGATGCTGGAGGAGATCGGCAAAGCCAAGCAGGCTGATCTCTGGCGCGTGTTGGTCGCCCTCTCCATCCGTCGTCTCGGTCCGCCGACCGCTCGCTTGATTGCCAACCGCTTCGGCTCATTGGACGCCATCGCTGATGCAAGCGTGGATGACTTGGTGGCCATCGACGGTATCGGCCAGGAAATCGCCGAATCCGTGGTCACTTGGTTCTCCGATGCCCGCAAACCGGGGGATTGGCGTGGCAAGATCCTCAAGGCTTGGGAGGCGGCCGGAGTCGGTCAAAGCGTTGAGGAGAACACCTTGCCGCAGACGCTTGCCGGCAAAACCGTGGTTGTCACCGGGTCGTTGGAAGGTTACAGCCGTGAATCGGCCAAGGAGGCCATCGTCGAGCGCGGCGGCAAGGCGTCAGGGTCGGTCAGCAAGAAAACCGATTATGTGGTTGTGGGTGCTAACGCCGGTTCCAAGGAAGCCAAGGCGGAGGAGCTTGGCGTGCCGATGCTCGACGAAGCCCAGTTCAAGACCTTGCTGGAGACCGGCGAGCCCGGAGACAAGAGCTGACTGATATGGAATACGTGCGTTTTCGAGTGTCCCGGTGAGCTGAAGTCAGTTGCATAGCTAAGAGTCACGGCCATGCCCCGCTTTGAGTATAGATACTTTTATCTCGAGTGAAAATCCCGCTTTATAAGTGTCATATCCTTCTGTGTCGTGCATCGTGCACAGAAGGCACTGGCGAGCCGCCCACGAAAACGATACAGTGAAAGCGAAAGGCAGGGAAGGTGCAATGACGGATAGCGACACGATTGAACGACAAATCGAGCGACGGGTCTACGAGCGTCTGAGCCATGTCATCGATCCCGAACTGGGTCGTTCCGTCACCGATCTGGGCATGGTTCCCGCCGTTGAGGTTGTCAAGAGTATTGACGGAGACAATGCCTATGACGTCACGGTCAACGTCGAACTGACGGTGCCTGGTTGCCCGCTTTCCAAGACCATCAGTGAACGCATCACACAGGCCGTGCTCACTTATCCCGACGCGAAACTCACGCCCAAAATCGAGATCAGTGCGATGAGCCGCGAAAAGTTGAGCAAACTGGTCGGCGAACTCAAGGCGGAACGCCGACAGAACCCCTTCAACAAGCCCGGCACGAAAACCCGCATCTTCGCCATCGCGTCTGGCAAGGGTGGTGTGGGCAAGTCGTCCGTCACGGCGAATCTCGCCGCCACATTCTCGGCACTTGGCTACGACACCGCGGCCATTGACGCCGATATTTACGGTTTCTCCCTGCCGTCGCTTTTTGGTGTACATTCTCGACCTACCGATTTGAACGGTATGCTGATGCCGGTGGTCGCCTGGGGAGTCAAGATGATTTCCATCGGCATGTTCGCCGGGGCCGACCGCGCAATCCTCTGGCGTGGTCCGCGTCTGCAACGTTCACTCGAACAGTTCCTTGCCGATGTGTGGTGGGGCAGCCCCGACGTCCTTCTGCTTGATTTGGCTCCCGGCACCGGCGATATGGCAATTTCCGTGGCCCAGGCGTTGCCCAACGCGGAACTGGTCGTGGTCACCACTCCGCAGCCCAGTGCCTCCGATGTGGCCGTACGTTCCGGCCTGGTCGCCTTGCAGGTGCCGATGAAGGTGCGTGGCGTGGTGGAGAACATGAGCTATTTCGACCACAAAGGCGAACGGCTGCACCTCTTCGGAGAAGGAGGCGGCCAGCGGGTCTCAAATCAGTTGACCGAAGCGCTCGGCTACGATGTCCCGCTGTTGACCTGGCTTCCGTTCCAGCCTGCAATCCGAGAAGTCGACGATTCAGGTCGTCCTGCGGTTCTTAACCCTGACGGTTCCTTGGCATCGACCCAGGTCGCCGATGCGTTCAAGGATTTGGCAACGCAGCTAATGAGGTAGAGTCTTCTCGAAGGTAGATACAGGGAAAGTGTTATGGAAACCAAACAACAGAATGGTCAGTGGAATTCGGCTGCGTTCCGAGAGGCCATAGTAACGTTTGATGATGCCCCTGACCCCGAAGGTCAATCGCCCTTTGTCGATGGTGTGGAACATCGGCGTGATATCGCCGTTGTACCCTACGATTCCTCATGGCCTGCGTTTTTCGAACAGTTGCGGGAGTCCATCGTTGGGGCTCTTGGCTTTCGCGCGCTGGCGATCGAACATATCGGTTCCACCTCGGTGCCGGGTCTGGCCGCCAAGCCGGTGATCGACATCGATCTCACTCTTACTGATTCCGACGCTGAAGGCATGTACGTTCCCGCACTCGAGAAGGCCGGATTCCGGCTGGTTATCCGAGAACCGTGGTGGTACGGGCATCGTATGTTTCACGGTGACGTCCCAGCGTGTAACCTGCATGTGTGGTCGCTGGGATCGCCTGAGGCCATGAGGCATCTCATATTCCGTAACTGGCTTCGGCGGAATGCCGATGATCGGAACCTCTATCTTGCCGTGAAACGCGAGGCGGCGAGCCGTACCACTGCTGTGGGAGGGTTGGTATCGGATTATAACCGGCGCAAGCAGGAAACCATCCGAGCGATTTATGAGCGGGCCTTTATTGCCGCCGGGCTTATCGAGTCGGAATCAGAGACGGTATCCGGAGATGCAAGTGCATGATCTGGCACGGCAACTTGACACAATATGACTGTCATCTTTGTATTTTGGCGTGATTAGCGATCGGGGATTTCGAAATCAAGTGTGCCGTAAAGAGTGGGAAGATCGGGGTCGATTGGCATGATTTGCGTAGGTAGTGAGACGGAATATGATTTCTTGCCGTCTTTCGCGCCGATTTGTTCCCATTTGCCGTTGGTGGAGCCTGACTGTAGAGGGTTCTTCCATGTGAACAGAATGGTGTTGTTTTTGCGGACATTCATGGCGTAATCGATGGGAATGGAGCCATTGAGCTGCATTTGAATTTTCCAGGTGCCCTCTATTCCTTTTCGGGGGATGGTAATCGAAGCGGAGGTATGCTGCGCCATGCCAGCCAATCTGCCGTCGAGTGCAGTAAGATTCTGGACATCATAGGTGATTTGTGTCGCATCAGACTTCTCTGACACCAATTTCCCTGTGGCCGTCGGCTTGTTGAGGATGTCCAGTTGCGTGTTGCCGTCCGGTTCCACTTTGACCTTTATGGCTTTGATTGAAGCCCCGCGTGCCTTGATATTCATTGACCATGTGCCAGTCGGTGCCCCAGTTGTGCCGTCGAGCTTGGCACGACTAGCGATGGGTTTTAGAATCAGGAAGGCCACGAGCAACACAACGAGTGCCACAACCGCTGCAATGATGGCTATGATGACGCGTCGGCTGGTTTTCTTCGTATCCGTGCCGCTGGGGTCGCAGCGTTTGTCTGATTGGGATTGGCCTGACTCCGTCTGTTCGATAATGGTGTGTCCGGTGTCATCCGATTGGGTTGAACTATCATGGGGATGATTTTGCAAGTCGTCGTCGAGGGAATTTGACTGAGGCGGGATTGGAATGGGCGTCGCCTGTTTCGGTGTTTTGGGTTGTTTGGCCCCACAGTTTTGACAGAGCTCTTTGTCTTCGGACAATGGCTTTCCGCAATTGGTGCAGAATCTCAAGATTGGCCCCTCTTTTAAGCTGGATCAGCTTTATTTGACAATAATTATCAGATTATAAATACTATGGACTAATCTAGCAAATCTTGCATACCAGGGATGGAATTTGTCCATGATAAAAGGTTGCCGCATCAGGATGGTGATGGGGCAACCTTTTATCATGAATCTCAGTCCTTAGACCTTAGGACTTGAAGAATCTCAGCAATTGAAGTAGAGCTCATACTCGAGCGGGGTCGGAGCCAGGCGCTGCTGGTCGATCTCGTCGCGCTTCAGGGAGACCCAAGTCTCGATAAGATCGTTGGTGAAGACGTCGCCGGCGGTCAGGAAGTCGTTGTCCTCTTCGAGAGCATCCAAGGCTTCATCAAGGGAGGCAGGGACATGCTTCATGTTGTCCAGCTCTTCCGGCGGAAGTTCGTAAACGTCCTTGTCGACAGGGGCCGGAGGCTCGATGTGGTTCAGGACGCCATCCATGCCTGCCATCAGCTGGGCAGAGAAGGCGAGGAACGGGTTGCAGGAAGGATCGGGAACGCGGAACTCGATGCGCTTGGCCGCAGGAGCGGTGCCGGCGAACGGGATGCGGATGGCGGCCGAGCGGTTGCGCGCCGAGTAGACGAGGTTCGTCGGGGCTTCATAGCCGGGCACCAGACGCTTGTAGGAGTTGAGCGACGGATTGGTGAAGGCGAGCACCGAGGAAGCGTGCTTGATGAGGCCGCCGATGTACCAGCGAGCGATATCGGAAAGACCGCCATAGCCATTCTCATCGTAGAAGAGCGGCTTGCCGTCCTTCCACAGCGACTGGTGGCAATGCATGCCGGTGCCGTTGTCACCTGCGATGGGCTTGGGCATGAAGGTCACGGCCTTACCCGCCTCAAAAGCGGTCTCGTGGACGACGTACTTGTACTTCTGCAGGTCATCACCGGCGTGTGTCAGTGTGTTGAAGCGGTAGTTGATTTCCTGCTGGCCTGCGCCGCCGACCTCGTGGTGGCTGCGCTCAAGAATCAGTCCGACCTTCTGCAGGTTGGCGACCATGTCGTCACGCAGGTCCTGGTTGTGGTCCTGCGGAGCCGGCGGGAAGTAGCCGCCCTTGACGCGGTTCTTGAAACCGATGTTGGCGGAACCGTCGGCTTCGACTTCGGCACCGGTGTTCCACGGTGCCTCCACGGAATCGACCTCGTAGAAGGAACGCTGCATCGTGTTCTCATAACGGACGGAATCGAAGAGGAAGAATTCGGCTTCGGGAGCGAAGCAGGCGGTGTCGGCCACGCCAGTCGACTTGATGTAGGCTTCGGCCTTCGAGGCGACCTGACGAGGATCACGGGAATACGGCTCCATGGTGATCGGATCCACCACGGAGTGCGAGACAACGAGCGTCTTGTGCTTGCGGAACGGGTCGAGGAACGCCGTGGAAACGTCTGGCACGAGCTTCATGTCGGAGTTCTCGATGGCCTGGAAACCGCGGATGGAGGAACCGTCGAACGGCTCGCCGTCGGTGAATGCGTCTTTCAGGAATTCACTCGCCGGTACGGTGAAGTGCTGCTGGCCGCCCAGCAGGTCAGTGAAGCGCACGGAGATGTATTCCACACCTTCCGTGTTGATGAGGGCTTCGAGGTCTTCCTTCGTTTCGAGTGCAGTCAATGGACCGCTCCTTTCGTTGTGCTAACAATGTCCAAGTGTAAGGTAATGAGTTTCCACATGTCGTCTGTTGGGTTACGAATATGTTTCGGACGGCGGCTTTTCATTGAAAATCGTTTATTTTTGTGGTTTTTATAGATGATGCAATATGAAAAATCCTCTCGCGATGTGGTCACGAGAGGATAAGATCACCGGCCGCGCATGGCTCTGCGACTGATATGCTGAGGGCGAGTGGGATCCATGCCCTTGGGAATGCCAAGGCCTCGCTTCTCCTGCAGTGTGCGCAAACGGCCGTTGAGCGTATCCAGCTCGTCTTTGGTCAGTATGAAGCGATGGCGTGGATGAATCTTGTCCATGAAGCCGAATCTGTGTTCGATGGTCTCATAGCTTTTGCATTTGAGCACGGTCTTGCGCAGATCCTTAAGACGTACCTGCCCCTCTCCGGTACCTATGGAAATGGAGAAAATGGGGATGTCGCTTCCGGCGGTCACGCTCTTGATGGCCTGCTTCTGACGTTCCAGGGGTCGCCTTGTGCGGCTTTCATTTCCTTCGGCCAGCAGATAGACGCCGTTGTATCCGGTTCCGCGCCAGATCGCGTCTTTGGTCTTGGGATCGATCCATACCGGTGTTTCCGGGAAGCTGTAACCGGCCTTGTTGATGCTGCCGAGAACGCTGATTGCGGCACCCGGCTTGCCTTCGAGCTTGGTATAGCCGACTTTGTCGGCGCGGTTCGTCAGGGTCATGGTGAAGAGCAGCACACCGATCATCACTACCAGGATGAGCATGAGAATCCAAGTAAGCCAGCCCCAGTGAAGCAGCAGGCCGATGACGACGCAGACCACGACAGGCAGCAGGAAGGCGCCGGCCAATAGCCATGGAAGCAGCTTGTCTTCCGCATAGGTGTACTTATAGATTTGGCGAATCTGATTGATGACTTTCAGGCCTTTTTTCTTGTCTTTCTTCGCCTTTTTCTCTTTGGCCATCGACTTCCTCACTTGTATTGACGGGCACGAACAAACTAAGTCACAATTTTAGGGAGTGGTTGCGACGCAAAACACGTGGTTGCATCACTTATCCGAAAAATCCGATACAGGTTGACGGGGTTTATCTGGTGTGTAATGGCCGTCCGTCGGCTTTGAGCAGGGCCTCGCCAAAGGCCTCGCTGAAGGTGGGGTGGGGGTGAATGAGACGTGCGGCATCGCTCAGCGGTACACGGTTGCCGACCAGTTGTTCCGCCTCGGCAATCAGGTCACCTGCATCCGGAGCGAGCATGTGAACTCCGAGGACCACTGGGGTCTCAGGTTTGTCGCTATATGAGCCTGAGATGATTGACATCGACGCGGCCTCTCCGCTCATGAGGACACGGGCATTGCCCATCATCGGGTAGGCGGTCTCTTTGGGCTCGATGATATCGGGATTGGCTTTCGCCTGTTCCATCGTCATTCCCACACAGGCAAATTCCGGGGTGGAGAAGACGACTTCGGGGACCGTGTTGTCGTCGACCGGTTGAGGATTGCGTCCTGCGATGGATTCGGCGATGACGATGCCTTGTTCGAAAGCCCGGTAGGCGAGGGCAGGGCCTTGCGTGATATCGCCCACCGCCCAGATTCCGGGTTGGGTGGTACGCCCGAAATCGTCGGTTTTCACCATGCCGTATTCATCGAGTTCGATGCCTGCATCGCTCAACCAACCGGCGTCGGTATTGGGATCGCGACCGATGGCGGCCAATACGACGTCGGCATGCAGTTGGCGGCGGGTCTTGTCCTTTTCGGTGGAATAGCCGACAATCGCTCCTGTTTTGTCTGGTGTGTTTTTGATGTCGGTGATGTGGCTGTGGGTGACGATATTCACTCCGTTTTTGGCCAGCGACCGGGTCAGTGCCATCGAGGTGCGGCGGTGCAGATGGGAAAGCACGCGTTCGTGTCGGATCAGCAGGGTCACGTCTGTGCCTGAGGCATTCCACATCGAAGCGAATTCCACAGCCACGGCACCGGCCCCGACGATGACCGCTGATTCTGGGAATCGTGGCTGGTTGAGTGCTTGCGTCGAGTCGATCAGGGGGCCTTCAAACCGATGGCCCGGCAACGGACGAGGCCGTGAGCCTGTGGCTACGACGATGTTGTCGGCCGTGATCTCGACGAAAGCACCGCCTTCGATTTGCGTTTCGTCGATTTGTATTCTGACATGATGATTCTCAACAATCGAAGCTTCACCGTTGATCACAGTCACTTTTCTCGAAGCAAGCAATGACGCGAGACCATCGGTCATAGTGCTGACCGTCTTGTTCTTGAAATCGTTCAGTTTGGCAAAATCGATGCCCTCGATGCTTGCGTTGATGCCCATGCGTTTCGCGTCACTGACGTTGCCGATCGCACGGGACGCGGCGATAAGAGCTTTGGAAGGAATGCATCCGCGGTTGAGGCAGGTGCCGCCAAGCCTCTCTTCACGATTGATCAGAACGACTGAAAGTCCCAGCTCGCTTGCCCGCAGTGCCGTGGCGTATCCGCCGGGCCCACCGCCGATGATGGCAATGTCGACATGTGTATTGTGCATAATTGCTCCAAGATTAGATTATCCGATAATAGCGTTGAAACGAGGAGTGCCGGGCTTGACGACTGCATGAAAGAAAACAAAACGCCTTCGCTCGCATCCGATGAATGCAGCAAAGGCGCTTCTTGCGTAAAACAGGCACAGGCAGCTTTACTTCGGCCAGTTGCCGCGTTTCTTTGATGTCGGCTTCGGAATGCGCCAGCGACGCAGCTGAAGAGCACGACCCCAAGCGTAGGAACCCATACGCGTGCCCTTGCCCACGGATTTTTCACCGAACTTTTCGATGAGTTTCTTTTTGAGTTTGTGCCACATCACGACGATGTCAATGATCGCCACAATCAGATAGACATATGACGACAGGAGAATCGGCATATAGAGCGCCGGCCATTTGACAGAGATGATGATGCCGAAGACCATGACGGCGAAAATCACCGGGACGAAGTATTCGGCGAGATTGAAACGGGCGTCGACGTAATCACGAACGTAAATATGCGCCGGATCGCGCTCGACGCGCGGCATATGAGCCACATCGCCGGTCCTCATGGCATCGTACTGTTCGTCTTCCTTTTTCTTGATGCGCTCTTTGGCGGCCTTGCGATCGGCCTTTCGGTTCTTGGGAACGATGGGATGCAGGTTGCGTTCCTCGGCGACTTTGCGCTTGGGTGTCGGACGGCCTTTGCTTTCCTGTTCCTCAGGTTCTTTCAATGTGGAATCGACGGATTTCTGCGCCGCTTCCTTGTCCTTGTCCTTGCTGAAGGGATTCCATTTCATAGTTTGAGATTAGGGGAAAGTATCGACGCCGGAAACGGGGAAATAGAGGCTATTGAAGCAGTTTTTCGGAGATTCCTCCGCGTTTTTCTCGGGTCTGTGTGATTATCGAGATGAATGAACAAGTCTGAAAGGAGCATGACATGGCTGCATTGAGTAAGGAAGAACTGCGTTCACGGGTGGACGCCGATTTTGACCGTATTGTCGACTTGTTGAGCAAGAAGGTCGCGCTGAAATCCGTTTCCGCCGAAGGCATCACCGGCGAGCACATGCGTCGCTCAGCGCAATTCGTGGCCGATGAACTCCGCGAGCGCGGGGTGGACACGAAAGTAGCGCAGTCGAAGAACCCTGACGGCACCCCTGGAGCCTTCGAGGTGATTGGTTCCAAGATCGTCGATCCCGCTGCGCCCACCGTATTGCTATATGCGCATCACGATGTCCAGCCGGTGCCGGATGCCTCGGTATGGGATACCGACCCATTTGTGGCCACAGAGGTAGATGGCCGTCTTTACGGACGCGGCGCGACCGATGATGGCGGCGGCATCGCCATCCATTCCGGCGCGTTGCATGCGTTGGGTGACGATCTCAAGGTCAATATCAAGGTCTTCATCGAGGGTGAGGAGGAGATGGGTTCGCCGAGCTTTATTCCCTTCATCGAGGCTCATCGCGACGAGTTCGATTCCGATGTCATCATCGTGGCCGATTCCGGCAACTGGAGTGCCGAGATCCCCAGCCTCACCACCAGCCTTCGTGGCAACACCGATCTGGATGTGACGGTGAAGGCGTTGGAACATCCCGTGCATTCCGGACAATTCGGCGGCCCTATTCTCGACGCGAACACCTTGTCGTCCATGCTGATTGCGTCTATGTATGACAAAGATGGTTCGCTTGATATACCGGGGCTTGAAGGTGGCGATCCTGTCGGCGGGCTCCAGCGCGATCTGGACGAGGCCAGCGTGCGGGCTGATTCCTCCGTGGTCGATTCCTACCGTTTCGCCGGCACCGGTTCGTTGGCCTCGCGCATGTGGACCAAGCCCAGCATTTCGGTCATCGGATTCAACGCGCATCCGGTGGAAGGCTCGTTCAACGTCATTGCCAATGAAACCCGCTTCCGTCTTTCCATCCGCACCGCACCGAACCAGCGTCCCGAAGCCGCAGCCAAGGCCGTCATTGATTTCCTGACTTCGCATGCCCCGTTCGGCGCCGAAGTCTCCGTTTCCATGGTTGATGCCGGCATGGGCTGGAGCATGGACCCCAACGCCGAAGCCACCCAGGATGCGCTGGAATCGATGCGCGAGGCGTTCGGTGTCGACCCGATCAACAAGGGCGAGGGCGGATCGATCCCCTTCATCCCGGAGCTGCAGCGCATCTTCCCGAAGGCTCAGGTCCTGGTGACCGGGCCCGAGGACCCCAAAGGCAACGCCCACAGCCCCAACGAGTCCATCGACCTGACGAGCCTCAAAAACAACGTCCTCACCGAGGCCCTGATTCTGGATAAACTCGCGAAGTAATTATTCGCTTGTGAGCTGCCTCCCGTGACCCCTGTCAGTCAGATTCCTCTTTGCAGAGTGTGGGGTGGGGATATGCGATGTTCGGGCGTAAGACATGGCCGAGCGGCCAAGGAGCGTCCCGAACATTGTATATCCCCGCCCCATACGGCCTAAGGCTGATTGACAGGGGATTGCTCTAGGATGGCGAACTGACACGGGGGCTGGCTCTCTGCACTTGCAAACGGCTGGCTGAGATGAGGATTTCCTCGACCGAATGAACGTGAGTCCGGACAATGCCGGCGCACGGACGTCGCTCTTTTCCCGTGCCTTATATGCACGCCGATAAACGGTGTGCACAGTGGAAAGGCACAAATCATGGCATCAACAAAACGAGCAACTGTCGTCTCCAAACCGAATCTTCGGTGGCGCGTCGTCGACATCGCTGTCGCTTCGGTCATCGGAGTGGTCAGCACCTTCGTCTATTGGGCTGCGGCCTTGCTGTATGGCCCGATCGGTTCTCCTCTGGACGCTCTGGTTCCGGGTCTCGGCGGTCTGATGAACGGGCTTTGGCTGTTCGCGGGACCTCTTGCGGCAGTAATCGTTCGTAAACCGGGTGCTGCGACTTACGCTGAAGTTGTCGCCGGCGTGCTCGAATCGTTGCTCGGCAACAGTTGGGGCGGCATGGAGACGTTCCTTATCGCGTTGGTGCAGGGGCTTTGCGCCGAAATTGTCTTCCTTTGCGTCGCCTACAAGGTCTGGAACCTGCTCACGATGACCCTTTCGGGAGCGGTTTCCGCTGTCGGCTGTTGGGCCTATACCTTCTTCACCCACTTGCAGGGTTTTAAGATGACCGGCGCTTACGGCATGTGGTATTTGGTTGCTACGGTGATTTCCGGCGCATTGGTCGCAGGCGTATTGGTGTGGTATCTCTACATAGCCATCGCCAAAACCGGTGCCATTGACAAATTCGCTTCCGGCCGTCAGGTTCGGCTCGCTTCCAAGTGAGCGGTATCAGGTAGAATTTCAGACATCGATGGGGGAGCACATGCAAGGTAAACAAGCGAAGGCAGCCGTTAGCCGAAAAGGCGATGGTTCGCTTCAGCATGCCGTGGATGCCGATAGTGCCATTGATCAAGCTGCTTTGCAAGATAGAAAACACGTTGATGGCAAATCTTCCACCAAGGTGCAGCCAGCTTCAGTCAGTTTTAAAAAATGGGGCTATCGACACGCTTCACGCCGTCATTTTGCCGTGCGAGGCTTGAACCTTGACATTCGCCCTGGCGAGCATGTGCTTCTTCTCGGCGCTTCCGGCATCGGCAAATCGACCATACTTGAGGGTGCTTCCGGTCTACTTGGTGGGGATACTACGGAAACCGCGAACCAAGCCGGCCAAAATGAAACGAATCAGGTTGTCGCAGTCGAGGATTCCGAAGGAGGCGTCACCGAGGGTGGTGTCTTCGTCGATGGCATACCGGCTGCCGCCGCCCATGGACGAGTCGGACTTGTGTTGCAGGACCCAGACGCGCAGACGATTTTCGAGCGTTTGGGCGATAACGTCGCCTTTGGTCCGGAAAACATGGGTGTGCCACGGCCTGAAATTTGGGAACGTGTAAAGCAAAGCCTTGCTGCAGTAGGACTTGAAGGATTGCAGTTGCATCGTTCCACCATGCATTTAAGTGGCGGGCAGATGCAGCGTCTTGCGTTGGCCGGTGCGCTGGCCATGCAGCCCGGGGCGTTGCTACTGGACGAGCCGACTGCCAACCTCGATCCGGAAGGGGTTGAGCAGGTTGTCGGCGCAGTATCTGAAGTGTTACATGATACAGAAGCGACTATGCTGCTGGTCGAGCATCGTGCCGGCCCGTGGATCGACCTTATCGACAGGGTCATTGTTCTGGGACTTGAATCTGAAGATCAGGTCAAAGCTCGTGTGACCCAAGTTGGAGATGATGTTGAAATCGACCACAGCGGGTTCCGCCGCACCATCGTGGTGGCAGACGGCACGCCGGACGAAGTGTTCGAGAATCGCGATTTGGATTTCGCGGCTCTCGGCATCTGGTTGCCGGACAAATATCGTCGTCAAGAAGACGAGATCCATCGCATCCATACCGATGACGAGCCTGCCAGCGACCCCGCGATCGGTGATGGCAAGACGTTGCTTTCTACCAACGATTTGGCCATCGGCCGTAACGGCAAAGCCATAGCCGAGCATATCAACTTGTCGTTTGCGGCCGAGCAGATCACGGCCTTGGTGGGTCGCAACGGTGTCGGTAAATCCACGCTTTCGCTGACATTGGCGGGGTTGCTGGAGCCGGTGGCAGGCAGTGTCGAAGCTTCGCCTGAACTGACGGAAGGCGCAAGCGGCAATTCGCCGATGGATTGGAAATCGACGGAACTGGCGGCGCGCATCTCCTACGTTTTTCAGAACCCTGAGCACCAGTTCGCGCGGGGTAGCGTCCTCGAGGAAGTCATGCTGGGACCAATGCGCACGGGTGCTCCAGAGGATGAGGCTAAAGAAAAGGCCATGGCACTGTTGCGGCGGTTCAGACTT
Organism: Bifidobacterium sp. ESL0784; assembly: GCF_029433295.1. Classification (GTDB taxonomy): domain Bacteria; phylum Actinomycetota; class Actinomycetes; order Actinomycetales; family Bifidobacteriaceae; genus Bifidobacterium. The sequence continues at coordinate 106,640 of NZ_JAQTHV010000003.1, read as the reverse complement.
TCACAGTATGCCTCGGTCAATCCATATACGCTTTCCGGAGGTGAGAAGCGTCGCCTTACCGTCGCCGCCTCGCTTGCGGCTGCACCTCGCGTGATTATCCTTGACGAGCCGACGTTCGGGCAGGACCGGCGCACATGGATGCAGATCGTCTCGCTGATTCATTCCCTGCGCGGCGATGGCGTCAGCGTCATTGTGGTGACACATGATCGTGATTTGGTCACGGCTCTTGACGCCCGTGTCATCGAATTGCAAGCGCGGGGGGACACTGAGGGTGTTCCTTCGATGCACGTGTCCGAAAATAGTGAGTTAACGCAACCAGAAGACGACGTAGCACCTTCGGATTCTGAAATCACCGTGACACCGGTCAATGAACGAGACGAAAAAGAACGTCAGTCCAGTCGTTCGCCGTTTTTGGCTTCGCTCAACCCGACGTTCAGAATGCTAGGTGGGTTTATCGCCGCATTGCCGTTGATTTTCAGCCTTGATTGGGTTTCGGCCAGTGTCGCGTTGCTTATCGAGTTCATTTTGCTCTCTTGCATCGGCCTGTCGCCGTGGCGTGTAATCAAATCGACTTGGCCGGTCTTTATCGGTGCCCCCGGTTCGGCGCTCGCCGTCCTGCTCTACGGCAAGGAGGGAGGCCGAATCTGGTGGCATTGGGCGATGATTACCGTCACTGACCGTTCGGCGGTGCTGGCGCTCGCCACGGGCATTCGTATTCTTGCCGTCGGTATTCCCGCCATTATCGCGGTTCTTGGCGTCGAAACCACGGACTTGGCGGATTCCTTCAGCCAGATCCTTCATCTGCCTGACCGATTCGTATACGGTGGCCTCGCGGGTATGCGCCTCTTCTCTGTGCTGCGTGACGATTGGGCTGCGCTTACCGCCTCCCGCCGTTCGCGAGGTCTTGGCGACGAAAACAAGGTCAAGGCGTTCTTCCCACAGACCTTCGCCTTACTGGTGCTCTCCATCCGCCGTTCCACCACGCTCGCCACCGCCATGGAAGCCCGAGGTTTCGGCGGCGACACCCCACGCACCCATGCCCGTGTCAGCCATGTCCATCCCCGGGATTGGGCCTTCGTCATCGTGTGTGCCGCAGTCCCCATGATCTCGCTAATAGCCTCCGCCTTCGCCGGTACCTTCACCTTCTTCGGCGGTTGAGTTTTACCAGCGGATGCTTATTCGTTTGGATTGAAATCGATTATCCAATATGATTAGGTTGTCATTTTTCTTATTGGTGGATACAAGTGAATAAAAAGGAAGGACATCAATAAAGATTGATGGCAATGACCGCGCGTAAAGTGTAGCTATGCCTTTTAATCAGCACATTATTGATAATCCCAAATCCGATCGCGTGCGGCGCGTGGCGGAGCTGGAAAAGAACAAAGCCCGCAAAAAGGCCGGGAGGTTCCTGATCGAGGGGCCGCAGTCCGTGCGCGAAATCGTGCAGTGGATGCCGGAAGTGGTCGAGGATTGCTACGTCGAGATGGGCGAGCGGCAGGATGGGCTGCTTTCATCGGTTGTCGGTGACATCGCGAAGAAAGCAGATGAGTGTGGGCTTTACATTCATCAGATCACCGGTGATGTGATGCATCGTATGAGTACGGACTCGCAAGGCATCGTCGCCGTCGGCGATTTGCAAGCCATGCAGCATCAGATGTCGAATGAATTTGAGGATTCCTCCGCCATTGTCACTCATAGAGATAAGACGGTCGCTGCATTCTGGCAGATCCGTGACCCAGGAAATGCCGGAACCGTGATTCGTTCGGCCGATGCCGCCGGATGCCATGCGGTTATTTTCGTGGACGATTGCGTCGACCGGTTCAATCCGAAGGTCATCCGATCCACAGCTGGTTCCTTGTTCCATTTGCCCGTGGTCACCATGAGCACCGAGGAATTCTTTGCATGGTCCAAAGAGCACAATCGTGAAATCATGGCAGCGGATGTCTACGGTACGCAAAAGGTCAAGCCGGAATCGTTGATTGACGTGGTGAAAGAATATCAGGAGCCTGAAAACAGCCGAAAAGGCGGCAATTCTTCTCAAACGATTCTGTTCGGCAATGAGGCTCGCGGATTGCCGGCCGATGTGCTGGAACGTGTGCAGCGCATCGTGTCCATTCCATTGTATGGCAAGGCTGAATCACTGAATCTCGCCACGAGCACTTCGGTGATGCTTTTTACGTTGGCGATGGCACGGGACGCTGCGCAACGTCGGTAAAACGGGTTTCTTCATCACACAGAAATAAGTGCAAACGGGCACAATGCTATGTCGAGTCATATTGAAACAATGAAAAGGCTGTAAACGCTTGGGATTCATGACTTTTGCGCATGTGATTCCGCGACGTTTCAAGGTTTGCAAAAACTTAAAGGAAAGGGTACTCGTGGCACAGAGTGCGTCATTCGATGCAGGAGCGGTGACCGATGCGGTCGCCGAGGGCATCTCGAAAATCAAAAGTGCCTCCACCATGGAGGAGCTCAAAGCCATCAAGACGGAGTACGCCGGGGCTGAGTCAGCGATGACCCAAGCCAGCCGTGCCATCGGAGGGCTTCCCGCAGACGAGAAGAAGGGCGCCGGCCAGCTCATGGGTAAGCTACGCGCCGATTTCGGACGTGCGTTTGGGCTGAAGGAAGCAGAAGTTAAGGCCGAAGAAGAGACCCGCCAGCTCGCCTCCGAGACGGTCGACATGACGTTGCCCGTCAACCGTAAGCCGCTGGGTGCCCGTCATCCTCTGCCCAAGCTCATGGAGGACGTCGAAGACCTCTTTATCTCCATGGGCTGGCAGATTTCCGCCGGTCCCGAAGTGGAAACCGAATGGTACGACTTCGACGCGCTGAACTTTGGCCCCGATCATCCGGCCCGCCAGATGCAGGACACCTTCTACGTCAAGGGAAATCAGGCCAAAGACGCCGCCGGATTCGTCGGAAGCAACATGGTTCTGCGCACGCAGACCTCATCCGATCAGGTGCGCGCGCTCTTGACCCGCGGTGTGCCGCTGTATATCGCTTCCCCCGGTCGCGTGTTCCGCACCGATGAACTCGATGCCACCCATACGCCTGTCTTCCACCAGTGCGAGGCGCTGGCCGTCGACAAGGGTCTGACAATGGGCGACCTCAAGGGCGTGCTCGACAAGCTGGCCGTCTCGATGTTCGGTCCGGAGGCCAAGAGCCGCCTACGCCCGAGCTACTTCCCGTTCACTGAGCCCAGCGCCGAGCTTGATCTCTGGTTCCCTGATAAGAAGGGCGGTCCAGGCTGGATCGAGTGGGGCGGCTGCGGCATGGTCAACCCGAACGTGCTGCGTTCGGCAGGCCTCGACCCGAACGTCTATACCGGCTTCGCGTTCGGTGTGGGCATGGAGCGCACGCTCTTGCTGCGCCACGATATCAACGACATGCACGACCTCGTCGAAGGCGACGTGCGTTTCAGCAAACAGTTTGTGATGGGGGAGTGAACCAACAATGCCAATGGTAGATATTGACTGGCTTAAGGAACACGTCGAGGTTCCGGCCGGTCTCACGTATGAACAGCTTGCCAAGGATCTGGTTCACGTCGGCCTTGAGGAAGAGGAGATTCATTCCTCGCAGGTCACCGGGCCGATCGTGGTCGGCTATGTGGTCGACTGCACGCCCGAACCACAGAAGAACGGCAAGGTCATCAACTGGTGCCACGTCGACGTGGGCGAACAGTATAACGACACCGACGAAAACGGCAACAAGGTACCTCGCGGCATCATCTGCGGTGCGCCGAACATGGCGGCCGGCGAAAAGGTCGTCGTCACCATTCCGGGAGCAGTATTGCCCGGCGATTTCAAGATTGAACCGCGCAAGACCTACGGTCACATCTCCAACGGCATGTGCGCCTCGGAACGTGAACTTGGCTTGGGTAGCGATCACAGCGGCATCATCCTCTTGAACCATTACGGATTCAGCAAGGAGGAGGCCGATGCGCTGAAGCCCGGCGACGACGTGATGCATCTGCTGCATCTCGACCAGCCGGTTCTGGAGATCAACATCACCCCTGATCGCGGTTATACGCTTTCCTACCGTGGTGTGGCGCGCGAATACCACCATTCCACTGGTGCAACCTACACCGATCCGGTTGACGCACTCAATGCCGAGACTCCGAAGGTCGCGGAAAATGGCAAGGGCGATATCGAAGTTGAGATTGAAGACAACAACCCGATTCACGGCGTGCCTGGTTGCGACCGCTACTATGCCCGTATCGTGCGCAACTTCGACCCGTCGGCGGAAACTCCGAGCTGGATGCGTCGTCGTCTGATCCGTGCCGGCATGCGTTCGATTTCGCTGGCTGTGGACGTCACCAACTACGTCATGATGGATTTGGGCCAGCCGATGCACGCCTACGACCTAGACAAGATCTGCGGGCCGATTGTCGTCCGCCGCGCCAACAAGGGTGAGACGCTGACGACGCTTGACGGCAAGAAGCACGATCTGAGCGTCGAGGATCTACTCATCACCGATTCGCCCGACGGTAAGCGCGGTTCCCGCATTCTTGGCCTCGCCGGCGTCATGGGCGGTCTTTACGGCGAAGTCACTGCCGACACCAAGAACATCCTTCTGGAATCCGCGCATTTCGACCAGGTGACCATCGCCCGTTCTGCACGTCGTCACAAGACCCCGTCCGAGGCCTCCAAGCGTTACGAGCGCGGCGTGGATTATGCGTTGCAACCGGCGGCCGCTCAAATGGCTGCCGATCTGATGGCCAAGTACGGCCATGGCGAACCTTCCCACACCCCGATCGATGTCAACAACACGCAGCCCCGTGAGGCCATCGATTTCAAGTTCACCGAGACCAAGCGCCTCACCGGGCTTGATACTTCCGACCAGCGTATCCGCGAGATTCTCGAGGACATCGGCTGCAAGGTCAGCGACGGCAAGGAAGACGGCCATATCTCCGTGGTTCCTCCGACCTGGCGTCCGGATCTCACCATGCCTTGTGATCTGGTCGAGGAAATCGCGCGTCTCGTCGGTTACGACGAGATTCCGGTCATCATGCCACCTGCCCCGGTCGAAGGCGAAGTCGGGCTGACACCCGACCAACAGCGCCAACGTGACGTGGCCAACGAATTGGCCGAATACGGTCTGGTTGAGACGCTGAGCTATCCGTTTGTCGGCGATGCCGACTTCAAGGCATTCGGCTACGATTCTGACGAAATCAAGCCGGTGAGCGTCGAGGTCGCCAACCCGTTGGCCGGTGACCGGCCATATCTGCGTCGCGAAGTTCTGCCGACGCTTGCACAGACCGTTCAGCGCAACCTGCGTCGTGGTCTCGAGAACATCTCGCTCTACGAAATCGGCCACGTCTATCTCTGGGATCCGAACGCTCCCGCCATTCCGGCTTTGCCCGGTGGCCAGCGTCCGAGCGACGATCAGCTCAAGGCGCTCGATGCCGGTCTGCCCGAGCAGCCGCTGCATGTCGCCGCAATCCTGACTGGCAAGGCCGTTGAAACCGGTTGGCTGGGCGAAAGCCACGATGTCGATTACAGCGATGCTGTGGAAGCAATGAACCGTGTTGCCGACCGTCTCGGTGCCAAGGTTTCGATTGTCCAGCCGGAACCGCAGGATGTGCCGATGCAATGGCATCCGGGTCGCGCCGCCAAGGTCATGGCTGGCGATACGTATGTCGGCATGGTCGGCGAGCTGCATCCGCATGTCAATGCCGCGCTCGGTTTCCCGGAGCATTCCGCTGCATTCGAATTGAATCTGACCGCGCTCTTCGACACATTGAGTGGCAAGCCAGTGCAGGCCAAGCCGATCTCAACCTTCCCGCCGGTCAAGCAGGATCTCGCCTTTACGGTTCCCGATACGGTCACCGCCGCGCAATTGCAGCAGGTCATCGAAGAGGCCGCGGGCGACAATCTCGAGTCCATCGAGCTCTTCGATGTCTTCTCCGGTGACCAGCTGGGCGAGCATCAGAAGTCCTTGGCCTACTCGGTGACATTCCGCTCTCCGGATAAGACGCTGACCAGCGACGACACGGAGGCCATCCGCAAGGCTATTGTCGATAAAGCAGAGACGATAGGTGCGCAGTTGCGTGCCTGATATTCGTTTCCAAGACGTCTTGGAAACGAAATGATGCGGAGTCTGCGCACTCAATAGGTTCGCAGGCTCCGTCAATATCTACCTGATTTTGGAGTGCATCATGAATGAATCTCAAAACCCGTTCAAGGCGAACGGCACGGATCGCCAGGATCCACCGGCCAATGCCGCTCCTATGGGTCAGGTTCCGGACCATCCATCACCTGAGGATTCGCAAGTCACGCCGGGTACGAATGCGGGTACGGATGTTTCGAATGTGGTTCCCGCTTCCGGCGATACGAAGCCGGATCAACCGCAATACGGACAGATGAAAGTCCCCGAGTACGGGGCGATGGCCAGCCAATTTCCTCCGCAATATAATCCCTATGTCTATGGCAAGCCCGAGAAGAAGCCCCAAAGCCAGAATCAACCCAGCAACCAGATGAATGTTCAGAGCGGTCAGGGCAACCCGCAAATGGGTAGTGGCTATGGCAACGGCATGGAAGGCTACCAAGGCGATCGAGAAAATGCTCCCTATGGCGGTCCGGTTCAGATGCCGGGAGGCTATGGCAGCAATCCGAACAATTTCTATGGGCAGTCGTACAACAGCCCTCAGCCATACAACAATGGTCCGGTTCTGTCGGGTGGCCCGGGAACTCCTGGATACCAGCCGGATATGCACAACGGCGTCGACATGAATGACCCCGTACAAAACCCGTACAAGGGGCATTGGGATCCCATGGCGATTGCCTCGGTCATTCTTATGTTCCTTCCGATTACCTTCCTTCCGGCCATCACCGGCGCCCTTTCGATGTGGCGTACCAGAAAATACCATATGAAAGGCTTCTGGGTGGCCACCATATGCATGGTACTTGGTGTCATCGCTACGGTCTTTGAATTCTGGCTGATTTACAAGGGCATCAACGTCAACGATCTCTCGCAGCAGCTGCTAAATCAATATGGTTCTGGCTCAGGCGGTTCCGGTAACGATGGTTCCGTAAGCGCCTAAATCTTGGGGCATGTTATTTACGGTTGAGCCTTAACACATTCCTGGCTTTGCAAAGTCCTTGTTCACGAGAGTGACCGAGGACTTTTATATATTTATATACGGGTTTTATACATCGAGCAAATGATATGTCTAGTGGCTCCAATTCCGCTGGGCAAGGAGCCTTGACAGATATACGTTTAATCAGAGTTTGTTGAAAGCGATAAATTGTAATAAACTGTGTCCACTATTCGGATGAATAACTATGCGCAAGAGTGAATATATGTAGTCTGAGCTTCATCTTCAAGAAAGGTGAAGCCGATGAGCAAATACACGGTGGCGGTGGCCGGTGCCAGCGGATATGCGGGAGGGGAGATGCTGCGCATACTCGCGGCACATCCTGCGTTCGAAGTGACCACAGTGACCGGCGATTCTTCGGCCGGAAGCAAGCTTGGCAGGCATATGCTGCATATCCCGTCGCTAAAGGATATGGTCATCCAACCTACCACGCCTGAAGCGCTCAACGGGCACGACGTCATCGTTCTTGCCTTGCCGCATGGGGTATCGGGAGCCTTGGCAGAAAAGCTTCATGCCAATTGTGCAATCGTTGATTTGGGAGCCGACCATAGGCTTGAATCAAGCGAGGCGTGGGCGCAGTACTATGGCGGCGATTTCCATCAGCCGTGGGTCTATGGCATGCCTGAGCTGATTGTCGGCAAAGGTGCCGATGGCGGATACCGGCGCCAACGTGAAAAATTGCAAAGTGCGTCGTTGATCGCGGGTCCAGGATGCAATGTCACTGCGGTCACCCTCGCGTTCCAACCGGCTTTGGCTGCGGGGCTTGTGCAACCCGATGACATTGTGACGGATCTCGCTGTCGGATATTCGGGGGCTGGAAAGAATCTCAAACGTCCGAATCTGTTGGCTGCCGAAGCGCTCGGCTCGGCCACGCCGTATTCGGTAGGTGGCGTTCATCGGCATATTCCGGAGATTGTGCAGAATCTCAAGCAAGCAGCAGCAGCGCTTTCAAATGATGACCGTAACGGTTTGGGCTTTGCTGATCAGTCTCATGGTGATATCGTCGTCGGTTTTACTCCGATACTGGTGCCGATGGCCCGTGGAATCTTGGCTGTGGTTTCGGCCAAGCTGAGCGACAAAGGCGAAGCGATGAGCGACGAAAGCATTCGTGGGATTTTTGCCGAAGTCTATCAAGGCCAGCGATTTATCGAGTTGCTTGATGCTGCTGAAATGCCGGCTACCACGAACGTATTGGGGTCAAATGAGGCGCAAGTGCAGGTCGCAGTCGACAGAAACGCCAAGCGTCTCTATGGATTTGCTGCCATCGACAACCTGAACCGCGGTACGGCCGGACAGGCGGTGCAATCTTTGAACATCGCGCTGGGGCTTCCGGAAGAACAAGGACTGACAACGATAGGAGTGGCACCATGAGCGTGACATTTGCAAAAGGTTTTTCCGCAGCCGGCGTCAATGCCGGAATCTCGGCTAACAAGACCAAAAGCGACTTGGCATTGGTCGTCAACAATGGGCCGCTTGATGCCGCTGTCGGCGTGTTCACTGCGAATCGTTTCTGTGCGGCTCCGGTGCAATGGTCTCATAAGGCAGTTTCCGATGGGCACATCAAAGCGGTAATTCTCAATTCGGGTGGGGCCAACGCCTGTACCGGCAAGGCCGGGCTGAAACAGAGCGAGGCGACGGCAGTCAAGGTCGCCGAACTGCTTGATGGCAAAAACCCGGTCACCGCCGATAATATCGCGGTATGTTCAACGGGTCTTATCGGCGAATTATTGCCTTTGGATAATGTGCTGGCCGGCGTTGACAAAGCGGCTTCGACGCTAAGTGACACTGAACAAGCCGGTATCGATGCGGCCACAGCCATCATGACCACCGATACCAAACCGAAAACCGTGAAACTGGAAGGTACCGGTTATCGTGTGGGTGGCATGGTCAAGGGGTCGGGAATGATTGCGCCTCAGCTGGCTACGATGCTATGTGTGATAACCACCGACGCCATGGTTGATGTTGCTCAATTGCAAGAGGTTCTCGCCGATGCGACCGACAAATCGTTCAATCGCATCGACGTGGACGGTTGTATGTCCACCAATGATACGGTGTTGCTGCTCGCTTCCGGGGCTTCCGGCGTCACACCTGAGCCGCACGAATTTGCAGGGTTGATCCATGATGCTTGTGCCAGCTTGGCGCGTCAGATTATCAGTGACGGTGAGGGCTCAAGCCACGATATCAAAGTGACGGTAAGCGGAGCGGAAACCGAAGACGCTGCACTGGCCTGCGCCTGTGCTGTAGCCGGTTCGAACCTGCTGAAATGCGCCATTTACGGCAACGATCCGAACTGGGGTCGTATCGTCAGTTCCTTGGGTACGGTTCCGGTGGGCGTGGCGGCTTACAATCCGCAAGAAGTCACCGTCGATATCAATGGCGTGCGTGTCTGCGAGCACGGCGGTGCCGGCGTTGACCGTTCTGAAGTCAAGATGGAGGCCCGAGAGGTTGATATCGATATCGATCTCAACCACGGCGCCGAAACCGCAACGGTATGGACCGACGACTTGACCCACGAATACGTGCATATCAACGCGGACTACGAATCCTGAGATTCAAAGGAATCGGAGAACCCGTTCAATGACTTTCCAGATATATATGAATAATCATCAATGCAAGATATGCAATGAGCAGAACGCGGATAGCACGACGTGATTGAAGGACAAAGATGGCGATAGATAAAGCCAAACAATCGAAGCAACCGGTGAAACCGATCGACGAAGAAACGACGAAAGCTGGAGAAGATGCATTCGACGTTCACCATGACCTGAAGGACGAACAGAAATCGGAAGTACTGATCGAGGCCCTTCCGTGGCTGGAGGAATTCGCCGGCCAGCGCATCGTCGTCAAATACGGCGGCAACGCCATGGTCGACGAGCATCTGAAACGCTGCTTTGCCGAAGATATGGTCTTTCTGCGGCAGGTCGGCATGCATCCGATTGTGGTTCACGGTGGCGGCCCGCAGATTTCGTGTATGCTCAACGAGCTTGGCATCCATTCGGAATTCAAAGCCGGGCTCCGTGTTACTACGCCGGAAATCATGAAGGTGGTGCGGATGATTCTCACCGGTTCAGTTTCGCGCGAACTGATCGGGCTTATCAACGCTCATGGTCCGCATGCTGTTGGACTTTCCGGAGAGGACGGTTCGTTGTTTGGCGCCAAACGGTATCGCCCGGTTATCGACGGGGTGGAAACCGACATCGGATTGGTGGGTGAGGTCACCGAAGTCGATCCTTCAGCTGTGGAAAGCCTTATCGAACAGAACCGTATTCCCGTGGTCTCGTCGATTGCACCGAATGCGGATGACTCCACCGAAGTTTTCAATGTGAATGCGGATTCCGCGGCAGCCGCTCTCGCGGTGGCGCTACATGCCCGAAAGCTCGTTATTCTAACTGACGTGGATGGGCTCTATGCCGATTGGCCCGACAAGAACTCTCTCATCAGTTCCATCGGTGTCGACCGTTTGCGTGAGGCTCTTCCAAAGCTGCAAAGCGGCATGGTGCCGAAAATGCGTGCCTGCGTGCGAGCACTGGACGGAGGAGTGCCACGCGCGCATATCATCGACGGCCGCCAGCCGCATTCCATTTTGAACGAGGTCTTCACCAGCGCCGGCATCGGTACCATGATTGTGCCCGGCGATGGCATGAAGCTGCGACGAAAGTAAAAGAAACATTACGAACAGGTAGTTAGCAAATAAAAACGTAGAAAGTGGGAATGTAATGAACAACGACGAAGAAATAACTGCCATAGGTCCTGAAAGCGAGCAATGGATCTCACAATACGAAAACGTGTATACCCACGCTTTCGGTACGCCCCTTCGTGTCATGGATCACGGCAAAGGTATGCGCGTCTGGGACGTGGACGGCAACGAATACCTTGATTTTCTTGCAGGTATAGCCGTTAATTCTTTGGGCTATGCACATCCCAAATGGGTCAAAGCGGTCAGTGAACAGGCCGGGAAAATCGCGCATATCAGCAATTATTTCGCCTCAGTCCCACAGATAAAGCTGGCCGAAAAGTTGCTGGAGATTGCTGGCGCTCCCGAAGGATCGCGGGTTTATTTCGGCAATTCCGGGGCCGAAGGCAACGAAGCCGCCATGAAGATGGCGAAGCTCTATGGAAAGACCCTTCCCGGTGGCGATCCCGATCACGGCGGAGCTCCGGCTCGAATCCTCGCTCTGGCCAAAGGATTCCACGGACGTACGATGGGCGCTCTAAGTGCGACTTGGAAACTTTCCATCCGTGAGCCTTACAACCCGCTGATTCCGGCGGTTCAATTCGTCGAGACTGGAGATCTGGATGAGATGCAGGCTGCCTTCGATCAGACCGGCAAGAACGGCGTCGGCCCGGTGGCTGGTGTCATGCTCGAACTGATTCAGGGCGAGGCCGGCGTACGTCCGCTCGACCCGGCATACGTCAAAGGCGTCCGCGAACTCTGCAATCAAAACCATGCGCTGATGATCATCGACGAGGTGCAGACCGGCATCGGACGCACCGGCAAATGGTTCGCTTTCCAGCGTGAGGACCTTTCTGGTGGTATCATCCCGGACATCATCACCTTTGCCAAAGGGGTGGCAGGCGGTTTCCCGATGGGTGGCATGATTGCGTTCGGAGGGCCGTTGGCCTCGCTTTTCTCGCCGGGACTCCACGGTTCAACCTTTGCCGGCGGCCCGCTAGCGACTACGGCTGGATTGACTACCTTGCAGGTCATCGAGGATGACGGGCTGGTGGCCAATGCCGAGGCCCGTGGCAGGCAGTTGCGTGAGGCCATTGCGTCTTGTGGCAATCCGCTGCTCGTTTCCATTCGTGGACGTGGATTGCTCAACGCCATCCAACTTTCGCATCCTTGTTCGCACGCCGCCATGAACTGGGCGCTCGACCGCGGGTTGATCACCAATGCTGTTGCCCCAGACGCCTTGCGTCTTGCACCGCCATTGATTGTCGGCAGCGACGATGTGAATCAGGCCGTATCGATCCTTTCCAAGATGCCATTCGATTTGCCTGATGATTGAGTCTAATTCATGATTGCTTGTGAATTTCCGGGATATTTGTTTCGTTCGGAATCGCTTTATACGTCTTGACCGGATCTGCGATTCCAAAGGAATGCGACAAAATAGTTAGATTTAGATAATCTCTGTAGCATATATACCAATATGCGGATAGAATATTAATATTTTCAGTTTTATGCGGTATATTTTAATAGTCAAATCAGTAATAAGGAGATGGTTATGGCAGGTCAACTTCGGCACATGCTCCGCGATGATGACGTCAACCACGACGAGCAGAAGGAAATCCTGGAACTGGGTATGAAGTTCTGGAAAGACCGCTACTATCATCGTCCATTCGCCGGCCCACAGGGTGTTGCGGTGATTTTCGACAAACCCAGCACCCGTACACGTTCCAGTTTCTCGGTCGGTGTTGCCGAGCTCGGTGGCTATCCATTAGTCATTGACAAGTCCGGTTCCCAGCTTGGTCGTGGCGAACCTGTTGCCGATACGGCACGTGTGCTCACACGGATGACCAGCGCCATCGTATGGCGCACGTTCGGTCAGGATCGGGTGGAAACGATGGCGAAATATGCCACCGTTCCGGTCGTCAACGCCTTGACCGACCAGTTCCACCCTTGCCAGATTCTCGCCGATTTTCTGACTATCGCGCAACATCGTGGGGGAGTCGACGCCCTTGCCGGCCAGAGCATCGCCTATTTGGGCGATGCGGCCAACAATATGGCCAACTCTTATCTGCTTGGCGGTGCTACCGCAGGTATGAACGTGCGTGTGGCCGGTCCGCGGGGTTTCCTTCCGGAACCGCAGATTGTCGAGGATGCCGAGCGCATAGCAGCGCAGACCGGCGGTTCGATCTTGGTGACCACGGATCCGCGCGAAGCGGTGGCCGATGCTGACTGTATATTCACCGACACTTGGGTCTCGATGGGTGAGGAAAACGAATACGCTGTGCGTTCCAAGCCGTTCTGGGACTATCAGGTCAATGACGAGCTGATGAAGCTCGCCAAGCCCGACGCGCTGTTCCAGCATTGTCTGCCGGCGTACCGCGGCAAAGAGGTCACGGCGAGCGTCATTGACGGACCGCAATCGGTGGTATGGGACGAGGCCGAAAACAGGCTGCATGCGCAAAAGGCTTTGCTGACTTGGTTGATGGGAAAGCTTCTAGATGATAAGGAAATGCTGAAATGAACGATACTGAGGATAGCGACATTACCACCGACATCAATCGTGATTCGGCCGATTCTGCCGGAACTTCAAAAAACGGGAAAGAGCAGAATAACGAGGCCAAGCTCCAACATCCGACAAACAGGACGGCCCGCCTGAGCGTTATCCAGGAGATTCTCTCCAATTCGGTGGTCTCCTCACAGGGGCAGCTGCTCGAACTGCTTGCCGATCGCGGTATCGAGGTCACTCAGGCCACATTGAGTCGCGATCTCGATGAAATGAAGGCGGTCAAGACCCGCCTTAAAACCGGTGAAATGGCCTATACGCTGGGTGTCGAGCCTGAATTCGATGACGCAACCGCCGAAAAAATCGACCAGCAGCTTTCCCGCGGCCTTTCCGGACTGATCACCTCCGCAGCCGCTGCCCGTAATCTGGTGATTGTGCACACCCCTTCCGGAGCGGCACAATACATGGCCAGTGTCATTGACAAGCAGCCTATCGACGGAATCTTGGGAACGGTCGCAGGTGACGACACGGTGCTGCTGGTATGCAGCGATGACGAAGCGGCAGTGGGCCGGGTTCAATGGCTGCTTGATATCGTCTCACGAGGACAGCGTATTGGTGCTTGATTGATGTGGACGGCTGTCCTCTCATCTCTATCGTGCTGAAGATTCAACTTGAAGCTGAGATGTAATTCTTTTTGTGCGTTGAGTACTGATGCAGAGTTAATCAAAAATAGCTGTAAAATATGATTTTTCCTGCCGGCGAGTTTATTGCAGACATAATGATACGAAAGACAGCGTTTACGTGAATGTTGGCGAATGGTCCGGCAGCATTCCAAAACGTGGACATTTTATATTATTGAATTGAATATATATGCAAAAGCATGTATATATTACTGTATAAGAATTTGAAGAAAGGGTTGATATGAGCGATAAGAACCGCATTGTACTGGCGTATTCCGGAGGTCTCGACACCTCTGTGGCCATTCCGTATCTGAAGGAGCGCACCGGCAAGGATGTCGTCGCCGTCTCCCTGGATGTCGGTCAGGGCGGCGAAAGCCTCGAAACCATTCGTCAGCGTGCGCTGGCCTGCGGCGCTGTCGAGGCGTATGTCGTCGATGCACGCGAGGAGTTCGCCAAGGAATACTGCATGCTGGCGCTCAAAGCCAACGCCAAGTACGAAGGCGTCTATCCGCTGGTTTCCGCCATTTCCCGCCCGTTGATCTCCAAGCATCTGGTTCGTGCTGCCCACCAGTTCGGTGCCGACACCATCTCGCACGGCTGCACCGGCAAAGGCAATGACCAGGTGCGTTTCGAGGTGTCCATCGCCTCCATCGACCCGAATTTGAAGGCTATCAGCCCGATCCGCGACCTCTCTCTGACCCGTGACGTCGAGATCCAGTTCGCCAAGGACCACAAGCTGCCGATCACGCAGACCGAAAAGAGCCCGTACTCCATCGATCAGAACGTCTGGGGACGCGCCATCGAAACCGGCTTCCTCGAAGATCCTTGGAACGGCCCGACCAAGGACTGCTATACCTACACCGACGATCCGGCGTTCCCTCCGGTCGAGGATGAAGTCGTCATCGAATTCAAGCAAGGTGTGCCGGTCAAGATCGATGGCAAGGACGTCACCCCACTGCAGGCCATCGAAGAGATGAACCGCCGCGCCGGAGCCCAGGGCATCGGCCGTATCGACCTGATTGAAGACCGTCTGGTCGGCATCAAGTCTCGCGAGCTTTACGAAGCGCCGGGCGCTGTGGCACTTATCGCCGCGCACGAAGAACTTGAGAACTGCTGCCTCGAACGCGAGCAGCACCGCATCAAGCGTGACATCGACAAGCGCTGGGCCGAACTGGTCTACGACGCGCAATGGTTCTCGCCTGCGGTCCGTTCGCTCAACGCCTTCATCGAAGACACGCAGCGTTACGTTTCCGGCGAGATTCGCATGGTCATGCACGGGGGCCGCGCCGTCGTCACCGGCCGTCGCAGCGATTCCTCGCTCTATGACTACAAGCTCGCCACCTACGATTCCGGCGATACCTACGACCAGAACGCCTCCAACGGATTCATCTCGATCTACGGCCTGCCCGACAAGGTCGCCGCCGCTCGTGACGTAAAGTTCGGCAACGGCATCGAAGTCCCGGACAACTCCGTCGAATAATTATTTATTAGTTGCTAGACAGCTCGTAGGAACTGCCTAGCAATCCTTATATTTCAAGTCACTTACTGTGGCGGGAGGGGTTGGGATATACAATGCTCGACACGCTCCGGGCCGCTCAGGCCAAGTCTTTACGGTCGAGCATCGCATATCCCAACCCCCTCCTTTGACTTATGATGATGAATATTTTTGAAGATTGATAAACATTCGTGATTGAGGCCTGGGGATATGCGTTGTTACGGCGTAAGACACAGCCGACAAAATCGAAGATTTTGTTTTCACGCTCTAGCATCGCGCTCACCGTGCCTACAGTGAGTCCACTGGACTCACTGCTTAACGGCACAGCCAAGGAGCGTCCGGAATAACGTATATCCCCAGACCTCCGCACAGTTAGTTTTACTCAAAGACTAGTTTGTTACAGAATGAAGGGAAAATAAGGATGACGGAGCAGGATAATAAAGGGAATGAGCATCTGGCGCTGTGGGGCGGGCGGTTTAAGTCTGGGCCTTCGCCGCAGTTGGCTCGGCTCTCCAAGTCGACGCAGTTCGATTGGCGATTGGCCGATGACGATATCGCCGGGTCACGTGCGCATGCGCGGGCACTTGGCAAGGCCGGACTGCTCAGCGACGACGAGTTGAAGCGCATGGAGGATGCGCTCAACAAGCTGCAGAAGCTCGTGGATTCGGGGGAATTCGCTCCTGTCGAAGATGATGAAGACGAGGCGACGGCGCTGGAACGTGGACTGCTTGAGATCGCGGGGGACGAGCTCGGTGGCAAGCTACGTGCCGGACGTTCGCGCAACGACCAGATTGCCTGCCTTATCCGCATGTGGCTGCGTCGTCATGCGCGTACGGTCGCCAGTCTGGTGCTTGGAGTGGTCGATGCGCTTATCGGGCAGGCCGAGAAAGCCGGGGAAGCGGTGATGCCAGGGCGTACGCACATGCAGCATGCCCAGCCGGTTTTGCTCGCCCATCAGCTGATGGCCCATGTCTGGCCGTTGCTGCGTGATGTCGATAGACTCTCCGATTGGGACAAGCGCATGGACGAAAGCCCGTATGGTTCCGGAGCGTTGGCTGGTAACACACTTGGTCTCGATCCAGAGGCCGTGGCCCACGAGCTCGGATTCTCGGGTGTGACCGCCAATTCCATCGATGGTACCGCAAGCCGCGATTTGGTGGCTGAATTCTCGTTCATTGCCGCCATGATTGGGGTCGATTTGAGCAGGCTCTCCGAGGAAATCATCATCTGGAACACGCAGGAATTCGCGTTCGTTCGTCTCGATGACGCCTATTCCACCGGTTCCTCGATTATGCCGCAGAAGAAGAATCCGGACATCGCCGAACTTACCCGTGGCAAGTCTGGCCGACTTATCGGTGATATGACCGGCTTGATGGCAACGCTCAAAGGTTTGCCGACGGCCTACGCCCGCGATTTACAGGAAGACAAGGAAGCGGTGTTCGATCAGGTCGACACGCTTGAAACGCTGCTGCCCGCATTCGCCGGCATGGTGCGCACGATGGTCTTTGACCTTGATCGGCTCAAGGCCCAGGCGCCCACCGGTTTTGCCTTGGCCACTGATATCGCCGAATGGCTCGTCAAGCAAGGCGTTCCGTTCCGTCATGCCCACGAACTTTCCGGAGCCTGCGTCCAGTTGGCCGAAGGTTGCGGCGGCGAGCTCTGGGACTTGAGCGATGATGATTTCATCACAGTGTTCAAGGATTTCCTGCCCGCAGATGTCGCTCCACAAGTCCGCAAAGTCCTTTCCGTCGAAGGTTCCGTAGACCAGCGTGACGGTAAAGGCGGCACCGCGCCTGTTCGTGTCCGTGAGCAAATCTCCGAAGCCAAGCGGGTTGCCGCAAAAGCCAAGACGTTTGCCGATTCCGTCAGTGACGGCCCGGCCTATGTGAAACCAGACACATTGCGGTAATTCTTGATATTTTGACATCGTTTCGAGTACGATGGCATGCTGGAAGCACGATAGTACAGAGAGGCGTGAGACGGCATGACATTGGGTATCGGAACTCCGATAGCGACCATTCAGGCGATGTGGGCAAAGCATACCATTCATTTGGCTGAGGCACCTGGTGGCGAGCCATTTGGGGTACGAAAATTCCAAGGTTCAACGTCCAACAATGCTAAACCACTGACCGTATGTGCCGTGGGTGATTCCATGGTGGCCGCTTGTGGAACGCAAGATCAGCAGGAAGGTTTGATTCCCGATCTGGCAGATGGATTTGCACAAGAGTTCAGGCGTGATGTCAGCTGGGAAGCCCACGGCAAACTTGGAGCTACCATGCGTCGCGTTCGCTACCGTCTGCTTCCTGAAGTTCTCAAGTCCGGCAAGAAGTTCGATATTCTTGTGATTTGTGCCGGGTCCAACGACATCATGGCCAACCGAACGCTTGATGAATGGCGTGCCGACCTTTCTGCCGTTCTTGACGAAGCCAAATCGTTGAGTGACCATATCGTCGTCCTGAGTCCTGGCCAGATGCAGCATGAGCCGTCGCTGGGCAAGGCTCTGCGGCGGGCTCTTGAACGTGAGATGGACGAACAGGCTGCTGTGAGCAAGGAAGTCTGCGCTGAACGTAACGCCACATACGTCGATATGATTCACGAGAATGTGCATGCCGACGCGCCTGATTTCTTCTCGCCCGACCATTTCCACCCCAGTGCCAAAGGCTATAGCTATATGGTCGAAGGTGTGGTTGCCAAGCTCGGCCCTTCATTTGTGCAGGACCTTGCTGCCGCATAAAAAAATTGCCGGTTCATCGGCGCATTGGATGGCGATAAAAAATTATAAAATATCATCTACTTTGTCATAACGGATAAATTGATATCCAGATTCAATTCGATACGGAACTTGATATTGAGGTGTCGCTGTCATCTGCGAAAATAAATCAGTTCAGGAGTCATTTGGCTCCGGTTGTTTTGACACAAAAGAATAGGGGAATACGGTTATGGCTCACGTCACCAATTTCAAGGAAGCGGGATTTGACTCCGTCTTCGATGAATTGAACTGGCGCGGGTTGATTTCCCAGTCCACGGACCGGGATCAGCTCGCCAAAGCGTTGAACGGTGGGCCGATCACCTATTATTGCGGTTTCGACCCCACTGCGGCTTCGCTGCATATCGGCAATCTCGTACAGCTGATTAACATGCGCCATCTGCAGGAGGCAGGCCACCATCCCATCGCGGTGGTCGGCGGTGCCACCGGTCTGATCGGCGATCCGCGTCAAAGCGGCGAACGTACCCTTAACCCAAAGGACGTCGTCGAAGGCTGGGCTCGCAGGCTTCAGAAGCAGATCGGCACCATCTTGGTGACCGACGGTGACAACCCAGTCCGTTTCGTTTCCAATTACGATTGGACCGCCAATATGTCGGTCATCGATTTCCTGCGCGACGTCGGCAAGAACTTCCGAATGGGTACCATGCTCGCCAAGGACACGGTGGCCAGGAGGCTTAAGAGCGAGGAAGGTATCTCCTTCACCGAGTTCAGCTATCAGGTCTTGCAAGGCAATGATTTCCTGCATCTTTACGACGAATACAACTGCACCCTTCAACTCGGCGGTTCCGACCAGTGGGGCAACCTCACCAGCGGCCTCGACCTCATTCGCAAGGTGCGCGGCGAGAGCGTCAACGTGTTCACCAGCCCAATCATCACCGACAGCCAAGGCAAGAAGTTCGGCAAGTCCGAGGGCAACGCCATGTGGCTTGATCCGACGATGCTGAGCCCATACAAGTTCTATCAGTTCTGGTACAACCAGCCCGATGGCGAGATGTTGAAGCTTTTGAAGGCCTTTACCTTCCTGCCCAAGGCCGAGATTGAGCGTCTCGCACACGAGGCCGAGGTCAACCCTGGAGCTCGTGAGGCTCAGAAGGCGTTGGCTTGGGAGGTCACCAGCTTCGTACACGGTGAGAAAACCACTCAGGAAGCGATTGACGCGGCTTCGGCGCTCTTTGGCCGTGGTGGTGATCTGAAATCGATCAGTGCCGACATGCTCGAATCCTCCATTGATGGTCTCAAGATTGAGAATGAGGAAGGCGAGAAGGTCTTCGCCAAGGCCGTCATAGGCGAGCGCGTGGCGCAGGCCGCCGTTTCCGCAGGCCTGTTCAAGTCGATTTCCGAGGCACGCAAGACTATCAAATCCGGTGGCGTTTATATCAACAATGTGCGTGTCGAAGACCAGGATCAGGAGCTGACCGGTGACGATTTCCTTGCCGACCACTTCGCACTGATTCGCCGAGGCAAGAAGGCCGTTGGCGTCGTCGAACTTGGCTGACAGCAAGCTTTAATAAGAACGGCTAAAATTTATTACAAGAAAATATTTAGGATCATTCCGCTCAATTTGAATAACGGGATGACCAAACCCAAGCAAAAGGTATAGGCATATGGCAGAAGAACAGCGCGGCAACCGCGACGGCAATTCATACGGTCACGGTTCGTCCCGTTCAGGTGGCGGCTATCGCGGTCACGGCGGATTCCGTGGCAACAATCATGGCGGTGGTTTCCACAAGGGTGGACATGGTGGCTACCGTGGGCATGATGACGATAGGCGTGGCGGCGGATACCGCGGCAACGGCGGACACCGTGACTTCCATCGTGATGATCGTCGTGACGGTGAACGCGGCGGCGGATACCGCGGGCATGGCGATGGTGATCGTCGTGATTTCCATCGTGACGGTGAACGCGGTGGTTACCGCGGAAGCGACGATCGTAGGGACTTCCATCGCAACGATGACCGTCGTGGCGGGTACCGTTCTGGTGGTTACCGTGGACATGACGATGACCGCCGTAGTGGCGGCTATCGCGGAAACGGCGGCGGACACCGTGATTTCCATCGTGGTGGTGAACGTGGTGGATACCGCGGCGGCAGCGATCGCAGAGACTTCCATAAAGACGGAGACCGCAGGGACTTCCGCCGTGACGACAGACGTGATTTCCACAAGGACGGCGACCGCCGCGACTTCCACAAAGGCGGATACCGGCACGATGATGATCGGCGTGGCGGTTACCGCGGGGGTGATGACCGCAGGGACTTCCATCGTAATGATGACCGTCGTAGCGGCTACCGTTCCGGTGGCTATCGCGGGCATGATGACGATAGGCGCGGCGGCGGATACCGCGGTAATGATCGCCGTGATGGTGACAGACGCGACTTCCGTCGTAACGATGACCGCAGGGACGGTTACAACTCCCGCAGCAACGACCGCCGTGACTTCCGTCGTGACGACCGCAGAGACGGAGATCGTGGCGGATACAGAAGCTACAACAACCACCGAGATGATCGTCGTGGCGGTTTTCACAATGACGGCCGCGAAGAATACATGCACAACGGCCCACGCCGTAATTCCGATGGCACGGTTTCGTTTCCCTCGCAGAACCCGTATACCGACCGTCGCCCCGGCGAGCCGCGCATGCCCAAGGGCATGGAATGGTCGATGCTTTCCAAGGATGAGAAGGAACGTCTGAGGGGACTCTCCAAAGAGCACGCCGAGAACATCGGCCTGCATATCCTCGCTGCATACTCTCTTGAGGAAAGCGATCCCGAGGCCGCGCGCGACCACGCCGAGTGGGTGGCTCATCAGGCTTCCCGCATCGATTTCTCCCGCGAGACGTTGGCGTTCATCTCCTATCGACAGGGCGATTACAAGACCGCGTTGAAGGAATTCCGTACCGCTCACCGTATGAACGGTTACAACGACTATCTGCCGTTCATTGCCGACTGCGAACGCGGCCTGGATAATCCGAAGCGTGCCATCGAAATGGCGATGTCGGACGATGCCAAGCAGCTCACCGGCGAATCGAAGGCTGAGATGTTCCTGGTCTATGCCGGTGCGCTCGGAGACCTCGGTCTTTGGGACAAGGCCGTCGATGTGGTCAGCAAGCTGGCCGGTACCAAAGGCCTTCCCGGTGCCTACCGCATGCGTGCGCTTCAGGCCGAGCAGTACTTCCTCGAAGAGGGCGGACGTGGAGACGAGGCCGCCGACCTCGACACTGTCATTGAGCAGCTTGAAAACAAGTATGCCGATGAGGACGAGAACGATGAGGATGCCGACGAGGTCGTCATTGATTATGACCTTGAGCGTCTGCCCGATGACATGATGGAGCAGCTCGGTATCACGGAAGACGATGCGCAGTATGCACCTGATCCGTATGAGGACGACGAAGATTACGACCGCGATTCGGATTCCGAGAATTCAGACGATGCTCAAGACAATGCATCTGATGAAGATGATTCCGATGAGGAGAACGAATCCGATGAAGAGGTAGGCGAACAACTGGATACGGACGCCGATACCGACGATCAGTCCCAGTCTGCCCTCGAGCCGCAAATCCCGGAAGCCGAGGAAAGCGCTGAGGCGACGGCCAAGGAGAACGCCGATGGTATGGAAGTCGTCGACGAATCCGGCGAACCGGATGAGTCGGCAGATTCGCAAGCCGATGAGGAGGCCCAAGGCGAAGCCGGAGAAGACGATGAGACCGAAACCGAGGGGGATGCCGACGACGATGAAAACGAGTTGCCGGCCGAGGAAACGACTGAAGGTGCCGAGGATTCTTCCGATCCCGCCGTCGAACAGGAAGTAGCCGACGAAAAAGATGAGTCTGGCGAAGAGGAGTAATGCAAACAGTGCTCAAGGCAACCGAAAAACCAATTGAACAGGCCTACGGGCTGGCATTGTTGGATCTCGATGGGGTAGTTTACCGGGGCAAGAATCCGGTTGATTACGCCAGCGAGTCCATCACCAAGGCGCAGCAGGCAGGGATGACGGTGGAATACACCACCAACAATTCCTCCCGTTATCAGCAGACTGTGGCCGATCAGCTGCGTGGCTTTGGGCTTGAAGTCGATGCCTGGCAAATCATCACCTCATCCGTGGTAGCTGCACGCATGGTGGCACGGGCGGTGCCGAAAGGTGCCAAAGTGTACGTGGTCGGTGCCGGGCATCTTCGAGAGGAACTTGACAAGCAGGGTCTCGTCATCGTCGAGCATGTCGAAGACGATCCCGTTGCTGTCATCCAAGGCTGGTATCCGCAGATCGATTGGAATGAGCTTGCCAATGCTGCTTTCGCCATCGAGAGAGGTGCAAAGTATTTCGTAACTAACCGTGATTTGACCCTTCCTCGTGAGCTAGGTATTGCCCCTGGGTGCGGTTCCTTGATCAACGCCGTAGTCACAGCCACTGGTGTTGAGCCAATTGCTTCGGCTGGCAAGCCAGAATCGGCCATGTATGACGAAGCGCGGCTTCTGGCCTCGCATGACGGTGCGACGTTGGTGCCCAAGGACCAGTGCCTTGCCATAGGCGACAGGCTTGACACCGACATCGAGGCGGGCAATCGAGGCGGCTATGATTCCCTCGTCGTGCTCACCGGCGTTGCGGATCCCAAGCAGCTGATGTTGGCTGTTTCGCATCTGCGTCCGACCTATATTGCCCGTGACCTACGCGATTTGCATGAAACGATGCCGGCGCCGGTCCAGGTTTCGAAAACCGAATGGGAATGCGAATCCGCGTCGGCTCAACTTGCCGGCAACGAAGTCCGGGTCAGTGATTCCGCCGATATCAATGCATTGCGTGCAGCCTGCAGCCTTTTGTGGAATCTGGCAGACAGTGAGGGCATCGATACTGCTACATTGCGGCTTCCTGATTTCAGGCTTTAGGAGACGAAGATGGTCGATCGATATGAACAGAGCCCCGGAACTGGCGATGTCGACGATATTGAAAGCCGGAATGCGACCTCGTCGGAGAATCTGCGTGATCGTTACCCACAGCTCGAAGCGCTTGCCAGTATGGATGACGAGCAGAAAATCGAATCATTTCGAGCCGTGTTGGCAATGTTGAACGAGGATTTGAACCAGCAACGGCCATGATTGTCGAAGGGCGTTGAATCATGCGTTTGGACACGTTTATGGCTTCATTGGGCCTCGTTCACAGCCGCACCCAGGCGCAGCGTCTGATCCGATCCGGCAAAGTGCAAGTCGATGGACGGTTTGCAGACAAACCCTCGATGCAGGTGGAGGTTGACGCAAACGTTTCTGTTGATACCGGCGACGACTATGTCTCGCGGGGAGCCTACAAGCTTCTCGGCGCTTTTGAGTGGTTCGGCGATGTGGGTCTGTCTTCGCCGAAGGGGCGGCACTGCTTGGATATCGGCGCTTCCACAGGCGGGTTTTGCGACGTATTGTTACGCCATGGTGCCGATCAGGTCATTGCCCTTGATGTGGGGCATGGTCAGCTTGACCCGCGTATCGCCGATGATTCGCGCATCATTGAAATGAGCGGTGTCAACATCCGCGATGTCACATCCGAGGATTTGCCGTATAACCCCTCATTAATCGTTTCCGATGTGTCGTTCATTTCATTGACCTACGTGATTCCGGTTATCGCCAGGATCGCCGCAAAACAAGCGGATATCGTGCTCTTGGTCAAACCGCAATTCGAAGTTGGCAAGGGGCATCTGGGCAAAAACGGGGTAGTGGAAGATCCGAAACTGCGCGAAGCGGCATTGAAAACCGTTCGTGATTGTGCCGAAGCCAACGGGCTCAAGGTGGTTGCCACATGCCCTTCACCGATAGAGGGAACACATGGCAATGAGGAATATCTGCTTTATGCCACTTTGCGCTGAAGCCTTCCATCCTCGTCCTCAGCCCAACGATGCTCGATGAGTGTCGCGCTGGAAGTCTTGTCAAGTCTCAGATCGCCGTCATATATCACCTTTTCGACGTGAGCATGGCCCGATAGCGTCACGTAACCGGCATCGATTTTCTGGCAGATGGTGTCGCACAGCGCCACATTGGTGGCCACGATGCGTTGGATGTTGCTGGAGCCGAGATATTCGTCCATTCCGAATCGTTCGAACATTGCTGTACGTATCGGCACTGTTTCGAGTCTGCCTGTTTCGGTGCATTCTTCGATATCGGTATGGCCGATTAGCTTGGCCGTCGATGAGATCAACGATTTGGCATCGGTGGCCCCGTTGACTTGAATGGTCTCCTTGACGGTGATCTGCGTACTTGTCTTCATTTCACCGATGAACATGATGTTGCGTGCACGGATGCGTTGCCGGGCGCAGACACTGCCGTGTCCGGAAAGGGAATCGGCGATGATTTCGCCTGACGCGTTCAGCATTCCTCCGTCGATAACGATTCGACGTCCTTGACAGGTTGACGTCTGCAGGATTCCTTTGACTACGAGCGTGTCGAATTTGGCATTCTCCTGCAGTACGGCGTTACCGTGGGTGATGAGGATATCGTAATTGCCACCTTTGATGAATCCGCCGAATGTATTGAGG
Organism: Bifidobacterium sp. ESL0784; assembly: GCF_029433295.1. Lineage (GTDB taxonomy): Bacteria > Actinomycetota > Actinomycetes > Actinomycetales > Bifidobacteriaceae > Bifidobacterium. The sequence goes on along the minus strand of NZ_JAQTHV010000003.1, from coordinate 81,925 downwards.
TTCATTCGTTTCGCCTTCTTTCCGGCAAGCCTGACAGTTGGGTTTTGCGCTTTGCTTTCTGTATTATCGGAAATGAAGGCAAAAATGAAATCGAGTAAGGGAAATCAATAAAAATTCAAGATTTCTTGATATTACAAAATATTGAATAATATCTGCAAATATAAATCGACCGTTTGAAGTTCGATGAACGCGCTGATTGTTTCAGGATTTTCACATTGCTGATACTCGTTATTGATGGTTCGTCTTGGGGTAAGCTCGTTTTGTAGACACTGTCCGGTTAGGATATGGATAGAAACCGATTGTGTTTCGAAATTTTGACATGAGGAAAGAGGCAGGACGATGGTCGGTAAGCGCCATGCGGTCGTGGTCACACATGCTCGGCTTGCCGAGACCAGTCTTGTCGTGCGCGAAGCGGTCGAACAGCTGCAGCACGCCGGATTTACGGTCAGGATTGTCGACAGCCTCGACCCGCCGAAATTCGGCGAGCCTTCGTCCATCGTCAGCAGCGACACGGAAATAGTCGTGGTGCTTGGAGGTGACGGCACGATTCTTGGGGCGGCGGAACTGGTCCATAATACCGAAGTCCCCATTCTCGGCATCAATCTGGGACACGTCGGTTTTCTTGCCGAATTCGAAAGCTTCCAATTAAGCGAGGCCATTGCACGAGTCGCCGACCGCGATTATTCGATTGACGAACGCAATCTGGCCAGTGTTTCGGTGGCTTCTCCCGATGGCAGCAAAACGATAAGTGATTGGGCGTTGAACGATATCACCATTCAGCAGGCCGATCGGGACCATATGATCGAGCTTTCCGTCGGTGTCGATGGAGTGGAGGCCAGCTCGTTCAGCTGTGACGGTGTGATCATTTCGACACCGACAGGATCCACTGCATACGCCTTCTCAGCTGGCGGGCCGATTATCTGGCCGGATGTCAAGGCTTTGCAGCTTATTCCGTTGGCCGCACATGCTTTGTTCACGCGCCCGATGGTCATCGGAGAACATTCACGTTTCACTGTCGACGTGATTGACGATTCGCTGACCGAAGGATGGATCTGCTGTGACGGCAGGAGGAAGATGAGACTTGGCTACGGGACGCGGACCACTGTGCAGCTTTCTCCGCTGACCGTCAAACTCGCAAGTCTTTCGGGAGTGCCATTCACCAATCGTCTGGTCACCAAATTCAACCTTCCCAGCGTAAGCCTTCGTCAGCGTTCGCGGCTTGAGGAACGCAAGCGCGAGAACATCATTGCCAACGAAGACAAAGCCCGTGCGGATCAGCAAAATATCGCCCGAAAAGGTTCATCGGAAAGGTGAAATCCTATGCTTGAAGAACTGGAAGTGCGCAATCTCGGGCCCATTCGCTCTGCAGTATTGATGCCGGGCAAGGGGATGACTGCCATCACTGGTGAAACCGGTGCCGGCAAATCCATGCTGCTCAGTGCGATTCGGCTCATTTCTGGAGCTACGGCCAACGTTGGACGGGTTGCCGCTGGGGCGGGTTCGGCTTGGACGCAAGGTATTTTCGATGTCGATGAAAACGGCAAGGCGGCCGGTCTCGCCCAGGATGCCGGTGTACTCGATGCCGACGGTAAGGGTACCGACCCGGATCCCGACGAAATCGGGCGGCGCGAGCTTTTTCTTTCTCGTACGGTTCCGGCCTCCGGACGTTCCCGGGCCGTGCTTTGCGGCCATAGCGTTCCCAGAAACGTGCTGGGCAATGTCGCGGCTGAACTGGTGACCATTCATGGACAGGCCGACCAGCTGCGGCTTGCCTCACCCGCACGTCAACGGGAATTCCTGGACATGGCCGCTGATGACAAGGCAGAGAGGGAGTCTTATCGTGCCGCTTGGGAAAAGTTCCAGGCGGTTGATGAACGACTTCGCAACCTCACCAATCAGGAGGCCTCTGCCCGGCAACGTGCCGATTATCTGCGGGAATCCATCGAACAGATCAACAAAGTCGATCCCAAACCTGGCGAGGATGAAGAACTCAAGGAAAAGCGTTCGCGCGTTGAGAATGCCGCCGAAATCGCACAGGGTGTCAACTCTGCGCTTTCGGCGTTGGACGCCTCGTCGGTGGATTCGGACAGCGACGCGCTAGGTGCCTCTGATGCCATCACCCATGCCATCCAGGCGTTGCGCACGATTCATGTCGGCGGTTCTTTCGTGGGAGTGGCAGATCGTCTGGAATCGTTGAATGCCGACCTTTCCGATATCATTTTCTCGCTTTCCAACGAAATGGATGCCGACGAGGATGCTGAAGGATTGGACGCCATCAACTCCCGCATTCATGAACTTGACGAGCTGACCCGACGTTGGGGGCCGACACTCGAGGATGTGATTGATTGGCGCGACAAGGCAGCGTTTGAGGTTGAGGATTTGGATGCGTCTCCCGAGAAAGTGGAAGAGCTCAAAACACAGCGCAGGCAGGCTTTCGATGATGCCTTGAAGGCTGCGGAGGTGCTGAGCAGGAAGAGGACATTCGCAGCCACCGTTCTGGCGGATACGGTTTCCAAGGAACTTTCGGCTTTGGCCATGGCCGGAGCAGGGCTGGAGATTCGTGTTGTGCGACGTAAATCCGGACCGAAAGGCAAACCGTCCGCACAGAACTCCGAAAAACAGCAGGCTTCTGCCACTTGGCCTCTGGACATCAACGGTATCGATGACATCGAATTTCTATTCACGCCGTTCCCCGGCTCGCCGCAACTGCCGATGGGCAAAAGCGCTTCCGGCGGCGAACTGAGTCGACTCATGTTGGCATTGGAGCTGTCCGTGGCCGAAAAGCGGACTTCCGGTTCCAGCGATATGACGTTCATCTTCGATGAGGTCGATGCCGGAGTAGGCGGGAAGGCAGCGGTCGAGCTTGGCAAGCGTCTGGCCAAGCTCTCCCAGACCTCGCAGGTCATCGTGGTCACGCATTTGGCACAGGTCGCCTCGTGGGCGGACACTCAATTTGTGGTGAGCAAAGGCAACTCCAACGGCGCCGGCTCGAAAGCACCAATCGAGACAACGGTCAACGAGGTCACCGGTGATGCCCGCATCCACGAAATCGCCCGAATGCTCTCCGGCAGCGAATCCGCCACGTCGCTCAGCCATGCCAAAGAGCTTCTCGCTTCCAGCAAGCTATAAAGGCACGCTGTATGAAAATAAACGAAGGCAAAGCGGCCATCTTTGATTTGGACGGGACACTGCTGGACTCGATGGACGTGTGGCATCAGGTCGATATTGACTTCTTCCGCATGCGCAACATTCCGTTGACCGATGACTACATGGGTGTTGTCAATGCAATGAGGCCTGAAGAAGTGGCGCGTTACACGATTGAGCGTTATGGACTTGACGATACACCTACCGAGCTGGCCAAGTTGTGGGACTCGATGGTGCTTGAAGCCTATGGCACTACCGTTGAAGCCAAACCGCATGCGGTTGAATATCTGGACTATCTGAAGTCGAGTGGCGCACGGCTGGCAGTGGCAACATCGCTTTCACCGCAGGTGCGTGAAGTTGGCATGGAACACGTGAACATCCGAAAGTTCTTCGATGTGGTAGTAAGCGTGGAGGATACCAACGCGAAAAGCAAACACAGTCCGGAGGTTTATCTGGCCGCGGCGTCGCGTTTGGGAATAGCCGCCAAGGATTGCACCGTGTTTGAGGATCTGCTGACGGCAGTAAAGGCTGCGAAGTCTGCAGGTATGAGCGTCTGGGCGATGGAAGATGACTATTCCTTGGCGGATGGACCTGCCATCTCAGCGATTGCGGATGGGGTAATCAGCGGCTTTGACGATGCGCCAAAAGTACTTTGAAATATCGTCTGCTGTTAAATTAGAGAATTCAATATTAATTTTATTATGATAAACGCTTATTTTGCAGGTATTCCAAATAAACGAACTGTTATGGTATCGACTTGCACAGTGAATTAAACTGTTATATAGTTATATGTAACAGTAGAACTGTTGAGGAAACTCGGGAGTTTTGCTGGACACTGATCAGCAACAGAAAGGGGCATAGATGAAACTGATCATCTCATCCGTGTCCGGAGAACCGATCTACGAGCAAATCAAACGCCAGATACGTGAGGCCGTGTTGAACGGCGAGCTCAAAAGCGAGGAGGCGCTGCCGAGCCTGCGCAAGCTGGCCCGCGAACTGCGTATCTCTGTGCTCACCGTCACGCGCGCCTACAACGAGCTGGCGGACGAAGGCATTATCATCAATGTGCAGGGCAAGGGCTCGTTTGTCGCTGAAAAGGGCGATGAACGAATGAAGAAGAAACTTGCCGGCCAGGTGCGCAACGCCTTGCGTCAGGTGGGAGTTGCAGCGAAAGCTGCCGACATCCCACTGATTGACCTGATGGATATGCTCGAGACTGAGTACAAGAAAGCCAAATGAGATTCACTGGCAGGAATGAAAAGTAGGCACTGCTGCCGCTGTAGCACGCTTGCCAATTGTCTTTCATTTAATTGCCAATGAAGGCTTGATCGAAACTTTATCGGTTCGTCGGTGAACAGGAAAGGAATACGATGATGACACAGTCATCACCTACAACAGTCAAGCAGGATACTCAGGTTGTTGCCCGCGGGACAGACCCCCAGCCAATGGCGCTGAGTGTCACTGACGTTAAGAAAAGCTACGGTTCCGGTTTCAGTCTCGGTCCGGTGACGTTCGACCTGCCGATGGGCTACATCATGGGTCTTATCGGCCCCAATGGCGCCGGCAAATCGACGCTCATCAAGCTTATCCTCAATATGATCCATCGCGATGCTGGCTCGATCAGCGTGCTTGGCCTCGACAACAGAGCTGATGAGGTGAAGGTTAAGGAACAACTCGGCGTCGTCTTCGATACCAGCTATTTCTCGACTTACTGGACAGTGAAAATGGCCGGACAAGTCACGGCTACCATGTATGACACCTGGAATCAGGCACTCTTTGAGCAGTACCTCGACCGATTCGGGTTGGAGATGAAGAAGGTCGTCAAGGACCTTTCGCGCGGCATGCAAATGAAGCTGATGATTGCGGCCGCCCTGAGCCATGGTGCGAAACTGCTGATTCTTGACGAGCCGACCAGCGGTCTCGACGTGCTGGCACGTGACGAGCTGATGGATATCTTGCAACGTTACGTGGAAGACGGGCAGCACAGCGTCCTATTCAGCACCCACATCACCTCCGACTTGGAGCGTGCCGCGGATTTCATCACGTATATCACCCAAGGCCAGCTTTATTACACCGGTCCCAAGGACGAGTTCGAGGATTCTTTCCGCGTGGTCAAAGGCAGTCTCGACCAGGCAGCGGGCATCGAACCATACGTTGTCGGGCTTCGCCGTTTCAGCACCGGTTTCGAAGCGTTGGTCCATCGTGAGGTTGTTGACAAGATAATTGGCGAAACTCCTGAATTGATGAGTGAACCGGTGTCCATCGATGACATCATCCGCTTGACCAATGTGGCCAAGGCATTTCCGGACGCGAACGAGGAGTGAGAGACATCATGGATTCCAAACAAATCAACAAGGCATTCCGCATCGACATATACAAAATTCTGGCATGGAGCAGCGGTAAAGGCATTGGCAGCGGCAGTGTGCTGCTCCTGGTGGGTTTGCCGTTACTTTTCGCAATCGTGGCGAGGATTGGCGGCAATGATGGAATAACAGGCCCTATGAGCGGTGGCATCACCGGATTGTTGGTCGCCGTATCAGGCATGATGGGGATAATGGTGTTCAGCTATGAAGACCAGACGGGAACAGCGAAACTTAACGGTCCGCTCCCTGTTTCACGCGTGAATCAGGTCGTTGGCAGATATGCCTTCACTCTGCTAGCCATAGTCATCGCTGCCTTGCTGCAGGTGATTTGTGGGCTGGTGATATATATGCCTCATAGCATGGGGGCCGTGGCCGGGTTGGCTGTAACGGTGTTGGCGGTTGGCACCATCTATGCCAGCTTGACGTTGCCAATCGGCTATCGCTTCCCTGCGACCAAGGCGATGGGCTATGCACTCCTTCTATTGGTCGCTCTCGGCGCGATTATGGTGCTTATCGGATTCACGATGCCGGAGTCGACATTGAACAGGGTGGTTCATTTCGTTACCACTGCCAAGCTGGGTCCCTTCCCTTGGATAGCCATTATCGGCATCATTGTAGCTGTGGTGATGTTCGTTCTCTCCTGCAGGCTCTCGATGCACATCTACGAACGCAAGGAACTGTAAATCATCAAAAAAGGGCTTACGGAGACCGAATAAGTTATCCGTAAGCCCTTTTTCTTTAATCTTATGACTTTAGAGCCGTTGAGAAGCATCCCTGACATAATCGCTCATCTCGTCGATGGAGATGACGTCGGTGAAGCGTTCAGCGGCGTGCTCAAGGCCGCGCAGGTTCTTGGGAGCAGTGGTGCCGGTGGCCTCAGAAAGCCTGTCCATGCACTCGAAGTCGGTGCCGGTGGTATCGAGATCGAGCGCCTTGCCGACCACGCGCGGGAACTTGTACGGGCTGGCGGTGCTCAGCAGCACGCGGGGCATAGCCTTTTCACGAGGCTCCTGTTCCAGCACATGGTATCCGCAGGCGGTGTGCGGGTCGATGACGTAATGGTTCGCGTTCCAGCAGTCGGTGATGGCCTGGCTCACCTGATCTTCGTCGGCCCAACCACAGGAGAAAAGTTCGCGAATCTGTTTCAGAAGGGCTTCAGAAATCGTGAATGAACCCTTGTTTTGCAGGTCGTCCATCAGGCTCCGAATGAGCTCGGTATCGCCGTTTGACATGTAGTAGAGCATGCGTTCAAGGTTCGAAGAAACGAGAATATCCATGGACGGCGAAGTGGTCTCGTAGAACGGGCGCTCGCGGTTGTAGATACCGGCGGTCAGGAAGTCGAAGAGCACGTTGTTGCGGTCGCTGGCCACAGTGAGTTTGCCGACGGGCAGCCCGAGTTTCTTGGCATAATAGCCTGCGAGGATATCGCCGAAATTGCCTGTAGGCACCACGAACTCGACTTCATCCCCGACCTTGATGGCGCCGCGTTCGACCAGTTGCGCGTAAGCCGAGAAGTAATAGACGACCTGCGGCACCAGCCTGCCAACGTTAATGGAATTGGCTGAGGAAAGCGAAACGTTGTTGCCCGCCTCAAGTTTTTCGGCCAAGTCCTTGTCGCCGAAAATGCGCTTGACTGCGGTTTGTGCGTCGTCGAAATTGCCCTTGACCGCGCAGACGTTGACGTTCGAGCCGGTCTGGGTGGTCATCTGCAGACGCTGGATCTCGCTGACCTTACCTTCGGGATAGAAGACGGTGATGCCGGTTCCGCATGTATCCGCGAATCCTGCGAGCGCAGCCTTGCCGGTATCGCCGGAAGTCGCTGTCAGCACCATCACCCTTTCGCTCGTTTCAGGCGCGCCGGAGGTGGTACGTGCCATGAACTGCGGGAGAATCTGCAGCGCCACGTCCTTGAATGCGCTCGTCGGTCCGTTGAAGAGCTCGAGAATGTAATCGTCGCCCAATGGTTTCAACGAGGTGATCGCGCGGTCGAGCCACTGAGAGCCGTAGGCCGCGTGCACGCATTCGTCAAGTTCCGAATCCGAAAAATCGGGTAGCAAGACATCCAGCACGGTGCGGGCCATGTCTTGATAAGGTTTGCCGACCAGTCCGGCGACGTCAACCTGCTGCTTGCCAAGGTCATCGGTGACGAACAGTCCTCCGTCGCCTGCAAGCCCCTGACGGATGGCCTGGCGGCTGCTCAACTCTTCGGAATAACCTCTGGTGCTATGAAAGGTGGTGTTCATCACAAATGCCTCGTTTGCTCTGACGGTCTTGTAATTTTGCTGATACAACAGTCTAATGGAACGCAAGGCCGAATACCGGTGGTGTCCAAATCAATGGATTCGGATTCGTTTTGGACGAGGCAAGGCCTACAATCGTTGGCAACAGAACGGTGAATATCTGCTTTGATGCTGATTGGAAATATCAGTTTTGAAAAGCAGATTGATGGATTTCAGGGAGAGCTTCATGGTCGCAAATGGTCATCAGGATTCGGCGGTTCTCGATTCGGATGTATTCCGGCAGGTATGCTCCATGGGTGATGCTGCGGCACAGGCGCAGCAGGTGCTCTCTGAAGCCAATAGCGAGCAGAAGAACACATTGCTCAATGCGATTGCGGACGAGCTTGAAGCTGGGAGCAAGGCCATCGCCGAAGCCAATGGTTTTGACATGATCACCGCAAGGCAGTCCGGCATGAGTGAGGGGAAGCTTGACCGTCTGCTCTTTGCCGAACAGCGAATAAAGGCTGCGGCCGACGGTATCCGTCATGTCGCCACGCTTCCCGATCCGGTCGGTCAGATCGTCCGTGGTTCGACGTTGCCCAATGGACTGCGCCTGAACGAAGTGCGTGTGCCTATCGGCGTCTTCGGGATGATTTATGAAGCCCGGCCCAATGTCACCGTCGATGTTGCTTCGCTGTGTCTGAAATCCGGCAACGCCGTTTTGCTTCGGGGCGGCCACGAAGCGCAGCATACCAACGAAGCGACTCTTGCCGTCATTCGCAAAACATTGCAGGAGCAAGGTTTCGATCCGGCACTGGTCGCTTCCGTCGATAAATTCGGACGTATGGGCGCCACGGCGATGATGGAGGCGCGTGGCCATATCGACGTGTTGGTACCACGTGGGGGAGCAGGACTCATCCAGGCCGTCGTGCGTAATTCCAAGGTTCCGGTCATCGAAACCGGAGCGGGCAACGTGCATATCTATATCGACAAGGCCGCTGATTTCGCCAAGGCCATCCCAATCATTCTGAATGCCAAAACCCAGCGTGTCGGCGTATGCAACGCTGCCGAAAAGCTGATCGTTCATCAAGATGTGGCCAAGGATTTCCTGCCGCTTGCCGCCCGTGCGCTCGCTGAAGCTGGAGTGGAACTTCACGCCGATGACGAGGCCTATGCAATCATCACCCAAAGCGGGGTTGATAATGTGAATCTGCTCCATGCCACGCCCGATGATTGGGATACTGAATATCTTGCCCTGAAAATGGGTGTCAAGGTCGTAGAATCTCTGGACGGGGCGATCGATCATATCAACGCCCATTCCACAGGCCATACGGAATGCATCATTTCCGAGGATTACAGCGCGGTCGAACGTTTCACCAGGCGTATCGATTCGGCGGTGGTCATGGCCAATGCCTCCTCAAGGTTCACGGATGGCGGTATGTTCGGTTTTGGAGCCGAATTGGGTATTTCGACGCAGAAGCTGCATGCCCGCGGCCCCATGGGTTTGACGGAAATGACCACGACCAAATGGATTGGCTATGGCACCGGTCAGGTGCGGGCTTGACGAAAGCGAAGGACACGATATGAACGACGCTGAACAAAGCAAAGACAAAACCGGCATTGACGGCGAAGGCAAGAAGATGGAAGGCGGAATTTCCGCCGACCAGAATCCCGAAAATCGACCCATGGCCGCTACAACGGACAACCAAGAGCAGCCAAAAGACGATGCAGCGACCCGGCAAGCCGAACAACAGCTCGGTGTCAAGGCCGATTATCAGCTGGCCCAGGACCGCGGCATCGACATCAGCAATCCTCGTATTGCATTGAAAATCGCCTCGGAACGTCTCGCCATCGTCCGTTACGTATTCCTGGTACAGGTCGAGGACGGCATCGCCACCGCCGACCAGCGGGCCTCCCTCGAATACGCGGATGCCGCTCTGGTTGGATGGCCGGAAATGGACGCGGACGATGTGGTCGACCTTGATGAGGACGGCAAGAAGACCGTAGCCGAACGTCTTTCTGCCATGGAACGCTACATCGTCGAATTCAGCAAGCAGGAGGCCGAAGGCGGCATCGACGCCATGAACGATCTGCTGGTGCGTGCCACCGAGTGTGTCGCTTCGGTTCGCCGCCTCTACCAGCCTGATTTCCCGATTCCGACCTTCGCGGAGATCCGTCGCGTCGTTCAGGACGAATACGACGAGGACATGGGCAAAATCGATCCCAGCGAACATGCCACCGTCGAAGACATCGAAGAACAGACCGAACAGGCTGACGAAAAACGTGAAGAAACCGACGCGGACAAATCGCAAAACAATGACAAGACCAACCACAAAGGTCATGGCAAAGCATGAGCGACGCCCCGATTCCCGCTGGTTCCCTGTCTGCGGGCAATGATGGTGAATTGATGAAGCGTGGAGAAAACGCTGATGTCATGCCTGCCGTACCTGATAGCGAAAGTTCGCAGCATCGTGAACCGGCTCGAAAGATGTCCGGCCTTTCCGACCAGCCGGATCCCAACTTCATCGATGCTTCCAAGGTGAAACCCGTCGACAAGCACGGCAAAGACGGACGTCGTCGTATCGGCATTATGGGCGGCACCTTCGATCCTATCCACAACGGCCATTTGGTGGCCGCAAGCGAGGTGGCCTGGGTCTATGACCTTGATGAGGTGATTTTCGTGCCGACAGGTCGGCCGGCCTTCAAACTTGGCAAGAACGTCACCAACGCCGAAGACCGCTACCTGATGACCGTCATCGCCACGGCCTCGAACCCCAAATTCACCGTATCCCGAGTCGATATCGATCGTCCGGGCGTCACCTACACCATCGACACGTTGCGCGATATACGCGCGTTGAATCCCGATGCCGAGCTCTTCTTCATCACCGGTGCTGACGCCGTGGCCGAAATCCTCAAATGGAAAGAGGCGCGAAGCATGTTCGGCCTTGCGCATTTCGTTGCCGTCACGCGTCCCGGTTACACCAGCCCGGAACACATGCGCGTGCAGGTCGAGGTCGACACCTTGGAAATTCCTGCGCTGGCCATCTCCTCGACCGACGTGCGTCACCGTGTCTCGCTTGGCGAACCGGTCTGGTACCTCGTTCCCGACGGCGTGGTGCAATACATCGCCAAGCATGGTCTGTACATCCAAGCCTGACTTTTGTTCCGTTATGGTATTCTTGGTGCAAGTGACGAATCTCACTAATAAACCAATGGAGGTATGACGATGAAAAAGACCCAGCTTCGTATTGTTCAGGTATGTCTGTCAGTGATTATCCTTTTACAGGCAGTATTGGTAACTAACGGGGAATGGTTGCTGCGCTACGGATATGTAGGTTCGGTGTTTATGGCGCTGAATATAACCTGTGTCTTTGTCGTGCTTCACGAGTTCTTGTCGGTTTTCAACTATTCGGAAACCTCGCGTGATCGGGGTAAATCCGATGTGGACGAACCGAGTGTGTCTCCGTCGCGTTGAGAAGCTACTATGGCTGTGGTTCATACAGACGATAACGTTTGGAGATATGGTGAGCGCAATCCTAGAAGGAAAGCCCAGTAAGAATCTCATACTTGTCACCGGCAGGGCGCATCCCCAGCTGGCGGCGGACGTCGCCAACCAGCTTGGTATCGACGTTCTGAAGACCACGGCATACGATTTCGCGAACGGTGAGATGTATGTGCGCTACACCGAATCGGTGCGCGGCGCGGATGTTTTTGTATTGCAAAGTCACGCCGGCGACGTCAACAAGGCCATCATGGAACAGCTCATCATGATCGATGCGCTGAAGCGTGCCTCCGCCCGTTCCATCACCGCCGTTTGTCCGCTTCTGGGCTACTCTCGTCAGGACAAGAAGCATCTAGGCCGTGAGCCCATTTCCTGTCGTCTCGTCTTCGATTTGTTGCGCACGGCAGGTGCCGACCGCGTGATGAGCGTCGACCTGCACGCCGCGCAGTCTCAGGGCTTCTTCGACGGCCCGGTCGATCATCTGATCGCCATGCCCGTCCTTGTCGATTACATCCGAGATCGTTTTGAAGACAATCTCGAGAATGTCGCCGTGGTTTCCCCGGATGCCGGTCGTATCCGCGTGGCTGAGCAATGGGCTCAGCGCCTGGGCGGCGGTCCGCTCGCCTTCGTTCACAAAACCCGTGACATCAACCGTCCGAACCATGCCACCTCCAATCGTGTGGTCGGTGACGTGGTCGGCAAGGACTGCGTTCTGGTCGATGATCTGATCGACACCGGCGGCACCATAGTCGGCGCCTGTGATGTGTTGAAGCAAGCTGGTGCCAAGTCGGTCACCGTCGTCGCCACGCATGGTGTGCTTTCCGGCCCTGCGGTCGATCGTCTCAAGAATTGCGGTGCCCGTGAAGTCGTTCTGACCGACACCGTGCCGATCGATGAATCCAAGCGTTGGGACGGGCTTACGGTTCTTTCCATCGCTCCGTTGCTGGCCAGCGCCGTCAAGGCTGTTTTTGAGGACGGCTCGGTCGCCAAGCTCTTCGATACGTATCCCGAGCATCACGGGCAAGGGTTCCTCTTTGCCTGATATGGCCGGATGAAGCCTTTCAGGCTTCTTCGGTTGCTCCGGGTTGGATGCCTGCTATTGACCGACAAGCGTGTCGGGTTGTCAGAGGTGACCAGCATAATAGAAAATCGGTTCGGTCTTGAAGATCGACCTATTCCTCCATGGTGTAAAGGCAGCACACGGGTCTTTGGAACCCTTAGTCTTGGTTCGAATCCAGGTGGAGGAACTTAAAGTTCAAGTCGGCTGACGTTCCGTGTATCGGATGCCAGCCGATTTGCATATTTGAATGCGTGTTTCGCTTTCGAAGCACCGGAATTGGAGTAGACATGGCATTAAGTGCTGCAATCATTCTCGCGGCCGGTGAAGGTACGCGTATGTGTTCGTCCAAGCCCAAGGTGCTTCACGAGCTTGCCGGCAAGACGTTCCTCGAGCGTGTGATGAATTCGGTTTCCGCACTTGATCCAGCCACGCTCGCCGTCGTTGTGCGTTACCAGTCCGAGCGTGTGGCCGAAGCCGCACAAAGCTACAACGACCACGTCGAGATCGTTCAGCAGGACGATATTCCCGGCACCGGTCGCGCCGTACAATGTGCCATGAAACAGCTTGACTCCAATGGGCAGCTTACCGGTTCGGTGCTTATCGCGGCCAGTGATATGCCGCTGCTGGACACCGCAACTCTCGACGCACTGCTCGCCTTCCACAAGGCCAGCGGCAATGATGCCACCGTATTGACCGCCAACCTGGACGACCCGACCGGCTACGGCCGTATCATCCGAGACAGCGATGGCAGCGTGCTGCGCATCGTCGAACAGAAGGACGCCAACAGCAACGAACTGGCTGTCCACGAAATCAATACCTCTGTTTACGTCTTTGACGCGGCCGTGCTCGCCCGTGCGGTACAGGATTTGGATTCGAAGAACGCGCAAGGTGAGTTTTACCTCACCGACGCTTTGGAAAGCGCCCGGAAGGACGGCAAGGTCGGTGCCCTCGCCGCCTCCGATGCCCTGAGCGTCGAAGGGGTCAATGACCGCTTACAGCTGGCCGATCTTTCCCGCAAACACAACCTGCGTATCTGCGAGCGTTGGATGCGCGAAGGCGTTACGATTCTCGATCCGGAAACCACTTGGATAGAAGACGACGTCGAGCTGGCCCAGGATGTCACCGTATTGCCGGGTTGCTTCTTACAAGGTCATAGCACCGTTGCGGAAAACGCCGTTATCGGACCGTACACCACATTGATTGATGCGCAGGTCGAAGCTGGTGCCACCGTGGAACGCAGCCGCGTGCAGGAGTCGCATATCGGCCCCGATGCCAACATCGGCCCGTGGACCTATCTGCGCCCGGGCAACAGGCTGGAGGAAGGCACGAAGGCCGGCGCGTTCGTCGAAATGAAGAAGGCGCATATCGGCGTGGGCACCAAGGTGCCGCACTTGAGCTACATGGGCGACGCCGAGCTGGGGGAGCACACCAACATCGGCGGCGGCACTATTTCCGCCAACTATGACGGCGTACACAAGAACCGTACCCACATCGGCTCGAACGTCCATGTAGGCGCCGGCAATCTCTTCGTCGCGCCCGTCGAGGTCGGCGACAACGTCACCACCGGAGCGGGTTCGGTCATCCGTCACGCGGTACCTGACGATTCTATGGTTTATTCTGAAAACACACAACACGTAGTAGCGGGCTGGAAGCCCGAATGGGAGCGTTGATTTATGGCAGCATTGCAATCCACGATTGAGGCCCTGCGTCTGGCAGCAGCTGCGGCCGACCGGGTGAAGGCCACCGATGTCGTCGCCTTCGACGTCACCGGCCCCATCGCCATCACCGACGCCATGCTTGTTGCCACGGCCTCCAGTGAACGCCAGGTTTTGGCTGTGGCCGAGGAAGTCGAAAAGGAGCTCTACACCAAGGGTGGCAAGCTCGAACCGCGCAGCCGAGAAGGCCTCGACGAGGCTCGTTGGGTGCTGCTTGACTATGGTGATTTCGTCATCCACGTCATGCACGAGGAAGAGCGCCAATACTACGATCTCGAACGGCTTTGGCAGGATTGCCCGGCCATCGACCTCAGGCTTGCACAAACGCTCGAAGCCGATTCCGACGGTCGGCAGACGCTCACCGAGCATGCCTGAAAAAGAAAGGACGGCCGTTGAGCAATCCCGGCTTGCGTAGACCGTTCCATGCTTATCTCTAGGAGTCAGAAGATGGATTTCAGTACGCTATTCGATCCCAATGTCCATGTCCGTTCATTGACTTTGGTGCGCCACGGACGTACCTCATACAATGCTTCAGGCCGTATTCAAGGTGCCACCGACATTCCTCTTGACGAGGTCGGCGACTGGCAGGTCCATCAGACGGGATATGCCCTTAAAGAGCTCTATGTCGATGGCGAGCAGGATCAGCAACGGCATCGTCTCATTGTCGCTTCCGATCTCGGTCGTGCCATGGCCACAGCCCATGCATTCGCCGACCTGATCGGCGAGGAGATCCACCCGGACCCGCGCGTGCGCGAACGTGGCTACGGTAATTGGGAAGGCCAGGCGACCCGGGAAATCATGGAGAAGTATCCCGAGGATTTCGCTTCATGGCTCCACGGTGAGGGCGGCGAGCTCAAGCACAACGTCGAACCGGACAAACATGTCGGTCTTCGGGCAACCCAGGCCATAGCCGAATGGGCCGGCAAGGCCGAGCCGGATACCGATCTTTACGTCTTCTCTCACGGAGCCTGCATCGCCGACACAGTGAGAACCCTGCTCAACGCCGATAATGATGCCGACGCCAACTCGGCGGTCTTCTCGATGCGCAACGCACACTGGGTCAGGCTCATCCCTATCGCAATCGCAGGCAAGCCTTTGCGGTGGGCGCTTTCCGATTACAACCACGGGCCGGCTATCGCCGATACCCCTGAATGGGAGAACCCGAAGCTCTGATTGGTTTACCCTGATTTCGGCCGATATTGCCTCGTTTTCCAGGTTTTCAGTCCGCTTAGCCCAGTCATACAATACTTGGGTGTTTAGTCTTGCATATGGATTTTTAGGCTAGAATAATAAATGTATGGCAACGATATGTTTTCGTACTCCGACCGTCAAATAACCGCTATTCGGTGAGGGTCGGGCGGATTGAATCTCAAAAGCAAGGGGAAATCATTATGGGTATTTTCGACGACGCCAAGGATGCAGCCAAGCAGGCCGGCGACAAGCTCGGCAAAGTAGCTGCCGATGTCAAGGATAAAGCCACCGATATGGTAGACGACACCAAAAAGAAGGCCGATGACGTCAAAGACAAGTTCTCCGACAAAGCCGATGAGGCCAAGGCGAAGGGCGAAAGCGCAGTAGCCCAGGGCAAGGAGCAGGCCACCGAGGCCAAAAATGAGGTCAAGCAGCAGGTTCGCGACAACAAGTGAGAATGATGTTCCTGCTGAGGTGGATTGCTTCACGCTCGATCTGGTATTGAGCAGGGCGTCTGCACCAAGATAAAAGCCGTCGTCGTGTAAAAGCGTTTCGACGGCTTTTATCATGTTATATATACTTATTACATTATCAAAAATATTCCCTCTGTCGACTGGGAAGTGTGTGCTTCGTGACGGCAGGTCAACTAGCGCAATACAGTTAGACGTCTGGTGAATATGATTAAATCCTCTGCCCGATTCACTTTCTGCTGGTAAGGTTAAAGGTCGATAACGGCACGACAGCGGGCCTGGCACGAAACGAGGCATGAGATGAATGAAATGAGCCGTAGAATCTGGTGGCAGGTCTATCCTCTGGGCTTCTGCGGGGCCCCGGTACGCCCGCAATCCGATTCGGATCGTTTGAAAACGCCTAGGCTTGACCGCCTTGTCAATTGGCTGGATTACATGAAAGGTATGGGCTGCAATGGCCTCTTGCTGGGCCCGATTTTCGATTCTGGCACCCACGGTTACGATACCATCGATTTCTACAGGATCGACCCCAGGCTCGGTGACGACGAAGCTTTCGACCGTCTGGTCGACGCTTGCCATCGACGTGGCATCGCGTTGATGCTGGATGGTGTCTTCAACCATGTAGGCAGGGATTTCCCGGCGTTTCAAAGTGAGTATAAACGAGCGGAAGATGAGCTGAAGGCCGGCAAACCCATCAGACATGACAACGAGGACATGTTCAGCTTCTCCCTGGCCGAAGACGGAACGCTTGATTACGCCAAATTCGAGGGTCATGCGATTCTTCCGGCCTTCAACCACGATGCGCCTCGCGTTGCCGATCTGGTGGGCGACGTGATGACCTATTGGATGCGTCGTGGCGTGGACGCCTGGCGTCTTGACGCGGCCATGACGGTGCCGGCGGCGTTCTGGGCGAAGGTCCTGCCTCGGGTGCGTCGTGAAATCCCTGATGCGTGGTTCATAGGCGAAGCCATCCATGGCGATTATCCCCGGTTTGTGTGTGATTCCGGCATCGACACAGTCACTCAGTACGAGCTGTGGAAGGCAATCTGGAGCAGCCTCAAGGACGGCAATTTCTTCGAGCTTGATTGGTGCCTGAAACGTCATGACATGTTCCTTGAAACCTTTACGCCCCAGACGTTCATCGGCAACCATGACGTCACCAGGATCGCCAGCCAGATCCAGGACGAGGAAAAGCTCGCCTTGGCGGCGGTCATTCTTTTCACGGTCGGCGGCACACCCTCGGTCTATT
Source organism: Bifidobacterium sp. ESL0784 (assembly GCF_029433295.1). GTDB lineage: Bacteria > Actinomycetota > Actinomycetes > Actinomycetales > Bifidobacteriaceae > Bifidobacterium. Next base: position 65,012 of record NZ_JAQTHV010000003.1, on the reverse strand, counting down.
ACGGCGACGAACGGGCAATGTTGGGAGACAAAACCGATGGTATCGGCGGTGATGACATCGTCCGTCCCGAATACCCGGAAACACCGGAAAACCTAGCGAGCGATGGTGAATGGATGTATCGGCTCACCGGCCAATTGGCAGCAATCAGAAGTGCGCGGCCGTGGATGATCGATGCCACCACAGAGCCGACCTTGCTTGAAAACCGGCATTACGCCTATGATGTCAAGGCTCGCGACGGCAGTGCCAAACTGCATGTCGATATGAATCTCGACGAGACTCCGCACGCCGATATCTATGAAGAGGGCAGCGACAAGGCATTGCTGCATATCGAGCACCATGCATCGTAATACAATAATTCCCATCCATGATTGTCGAAATCAGGATGGGAATTATTGGATTCAATTAAAATTGGATATATTTCCAGCCGAATTGAATTATATTACTTAGTGAACGGCTCCGAGGCCTTGTTGAGTGCCTCGATCTCGGCATCGGTTAGCATCAGCGTGCTGGAAGCGAGCAGGTCGGGCAGCTGTTCCGGTATGCGGGCCGAGACGATCGGAGCGGCGACTTGTGGGCGATGGCGCAGCCAGGCAAGCGAGACGGTGGCGATGGCGACGGTGTGGGCCTTCGCGACCTTATCGAGCGCATCGATCAGCGCAAAACCATCCAGGGTGAGATAATCGGCGACCATGCCCTGGCGTGCCTTGCCTTCGGCGTCTGCGGCAGAACGGTATTTGCCGGTCAGGAAGCCGGCGGCCAGCGCAAAGTAGGGGAATACCGAAAGCTGTTCGCGCTTGGCGACAGGAGCCAGGTTCTTCTCGTAGTTTCCACGGGAGACGAGGTTGTATTGCGGTTCGAGGGCGACTGGTAAGGTATAGCCGTTCTCGCGCGCGATCTTGAACCATTCTTCGATGCGGTCGGCCGAATAGTTGGAGATGCCGATGGCGCGGACCTTGCCGGACTTGACCAGCTTGTCGAAGGCTTCGACGGTCTCTTCCAACGGCGTATCCTCATGATCGAAATGTGCGTAGTAGAGGTCGATATAATCGGTTCCCAAACGCAGCAACGATTCGTCGGCGGCCGCGGCGATATTCTTGGCCGAGAGTCCTTGATATTGCGGGTGTTCGCTCACCTTGGTGGCGATGACCATATTGTCGCGGTTCTTGTGCGTGGCGAGCCAGCGGCCGAGCACGATTTCCGATTCACCTCCGGAATGGCCTGGGACCCAGGCAGAATAGACATCAGCGGTGTCCACAAAATTGCCGCCTGCCTCAACGTACTTGTCGAGCACGGCGTCGCTGGTCTTGTCGTCACTGGTCCAGCCGAAGGTGTTGCCTCCCAGTACCAGCGGAAAGACCTTGAGGTCGCTTTGTCCTATATTGATGCGATTTGCTGCCATAGCTGTTGATTCCTTTCGTTATGTGAAGACTCGTTACAGGTTGATAACCCCTCCGCTTCCATTGTCTCGCGAAGGAACGGGAACGGTACCTGTTTTCGGCTTGCTGAGAAGAGGATGCGCCGAGAGCTGATAAACGCTCTCTTCTTCAAGTCGGAAATTTCAGAAGAGACTCAGTGGGGCGACTTTTTCGAGCGGCTGAACGCACTGCGGTCCGTCTTCGTCTTGTTTTGGCTCGGCTGTTTCGTAATAATCAAGATTTTTGGATATAGACAGGCCCTCGTTATGGATATCAGAAATGATTGCGGAGCCGTCCACGTTGCGATCGAGCCATTGCTCGGTCATATCCTGCGGAACAAGCAACGGCATGCGGTCATGGATTTTTGCCGCGTCTCCAGTTGCGGCGCAAGTCATGACAGTAGCCGTCAACAGCCACGGGGAGCCTGCGTTTGCCTGCCACCATGAGTATAGACCGGCCATGGCAAGCGTCTCGTTATCAGACGAATGAAAATAAAACGGCCGCTTTCCTTTGAACTCGAAATAACCGGCAGCGGGAATGATGGCCCGGCACGAGCACATCGAATCCTTGAATGTCGGCCTCGACGCCGCGGATTCCATGCGAGCGTTGTAGGTGGGGTAATCAAGCCGCGGGCTTTTGCTCCAGGACGGGATCAGTGACCAATAGCCGCCACGCAGATGTCGTTCTCCTCTGCTGTCAGTTGCAATGACGGCGATTTCTTGTTTTGGTTCAACGCGAAAAGTGCGGGCGGGCAGTGTCGAGGTCTCGATATCCTCGCCATCCACCTCAAATTCGCTGCCTATGGCGTTCCAATCAAGATCCAATGAAAACCTACGGCACATTTTCGCCCCTTTAGCGCATATACGACCTATCAAGCATACAAAACGAGGGCCTCCGGTTGTGGAGACCCTCAAAAATAGATAACTCGAAATCACTGTCTTTCAGTTATCCCAGCAGGCAATCAGTCCTTGCTGATCGTTTTGCCGGCGTTGGCGCCAGCGGAAAGATCCTGGATCTCGGTGATCTCGAGCACCGGGATGGTGGCGGGCTTCTTAGTGCCGTTCTTCTCGGCGACCTTGACCTGCTCGTCGTAGATCGCGTCATCGGAGTGCAGGGTCACGTTGCCGCGGAAGCGGTAGCCCTTCTTGCTCTCGAGATTGGCGAAGCAGATGACCAGCGGACTGCCGTCCTCGAGGTTCTTATAGTGCTGGCCGGCGGTGCGCTCGTGATAGGCGAGGTGATTGTCGTCGAGCACGAACATCGACATCTTCGGGCCGAGGTCGAGCTGGCCTTCCTTGCTCACGGTGGCGATCCAGGCGAGGTTGTTGTTGATGAATTCCTTCATTTCCGGGGTAAGAGTAGCCATGATGCTGTCCTTTCGTTCGAACTGCTGTCCATACGTTTCCATCTTAGGTCCTCAGCACCTCTTTCACTGGCGAAATTGTGTGACGTTGCTCACCGCGAAAATTTCGGTCTTGCGAATATCCGGTCAACGAATAATGCATTGCGGAAAGATTTTTCGGTTCGGCCAAGCCCCATGAAGTCTGGTTGCAGAAAAGCAAAATGTAACCAACGCGTGAAATGTTTGAGTCTCCTTGATTTCATTGTATTTCTAGGCGTGTCGTAGGTAGTTTATGACCTAATTTAGATATCAACATATTTGATGGCAATGTCTGTCAACACGGCTTGGCTGATGTGTGATGCATGTGCCGGATACGAAGAGAAACGTAGCCGTCTCGTGCTTATAAGCTTTGGCTGCTGACAGAAGTTGCGGAGAGTGCCTGGCGCGCTTAAGCGATACGCGCGAGAACATGCCAGGAACACAAGAGGGAGAGAGACATGGCCCATTCGTTTGCCGCCTATCTTTCGTCGAAAGGTACTGGCCGGCGTGGCTTCCAGGGTATGCGTAGCCGTCTTTCCCGTAACTTCCCACCCAATCTTGCTAGGATCATGCTGCTGTGTTGTGCCGCGCTTTGGGGAGGCAGCTATCTGGTCGCCAAGGTCGCGATGTCGGCGATCACACCGCAATGGCTGATGGCCATGCGTACCGGCGGCGCGTGCCTCATCATGTTCCTGCTTTTCCGCAAAACCATTCTTCGGGCGCTCAACAAGTCGATCCTCATCCCCGCGCTTGTCATCGGTGTCACCTATTGGGGCACGATGGTCCTGCAGACCAAAGGCCTTTTGACCATCGACCCAGGTCGAAGCGCGTTCCTCACCGCTTCCTACTGTGTCCTCACCCCGTTCGCGGCTTGGTTCGCGACGAAAAACAGACCTCATAATATCAACATCATCGCCGGGGTGATCTGCCTGATCGGTGTCGGTTTCGTCTCGCTGAAACCGGGCGGTCTCTCGCTTTCCCTCTCCTCGGGGGATTGGCTTACCATCGGTTGCGCCGTCGTCTTTTCGTTCAACCTGACCTATCTCGGCGTCTATTCCAAAAAATTCAACGCCATCGCCGTCACCTTCGTCCAGTTCGCCGTGGCCTTCGTGCTGTTTCTGGTCGGTGCGCTGCTTACCGAGCCCCTGCCGAATGCTTCATGGGTGGAACCGAAAATCATTGTGAGTTTTCTTTACCTGTTCATCGGGGCCACTACTTTGGCTCAATTGATGCAAAACATCGGCTTGGCTCATGTTTCCGCTTCTTCTGCATCCGTCGTCATGTGCACCGAAAGCCTGTTCTCCGAACTGTTTTCCATACTCTTCTGGGGATCGATGTTGACCCTTTCGACCTTAGTCGGTTTCGCGTTGATTTTTATTGCGGTGCTTATGTCGATTGTGCATCGTCGGGTGATCGTCAATCTTTTCCGTCGCGTGGAAGACTGGGTGTCTGACTGGCGCAAGAAGTAAAGTTTTTGTCAGTTGTGAAGACCGGAAAGGGCCACGAAACCACATCGGTTTTTTCTCTTTGCCATAGGTAATGCGACATCCCATATGACTTCGTATAAGTGAAATTCTTTTACAATTCGACACTTTCGTTCGTTGTTGCCAAAGCTGCGTTATTGTTAGCCACTTACCTGTAAGCGTTCGGCAAGGTTTTGCTCGGTTTTCAGTTTTTTCCAATTTTGTTCGTTAGTCTTATATGTCATGAAGAATTTTTTCAAGGGGATTTCGGTCTCGCAGATCATAGCCGGTGCGCTAGCTGCAGTCACTTCGTTCCTGTTGTCGGCGAAAATCGGCATTGCCGGTTCCTTGATCGGTGTGGCGGTGGGTTCCATCGTTTCCGCAGTGGCCTCGCAGATTTATCAGAATGTGTTAAATGAATCCGGTAAGAGACTACAGGAAAATTTGCCTCAAGATGATGACACAGCGCAGCAAGACGCGGTCGGTGCCGGTTCTGATGACGAAACGAGGGTGATAGGTTCTGATGCGCGGCATCACGGACAGCTGACGACTCCGGTCACAGTACAAAGCGTCCACGGCACGCCGGTACTGCGTATGGACGGGACTTCGCCCAGATTGGCGGCTTTGGCCCGCACGGAGAAAATAGAACCTGGATCGGAGCAGAAAGACGCAACCAAGACTTTGGTCGGCGGTAGTGCCCAGGGCGACAAGGGCACTTCCGGCAAAGGCAAGAACGAGAGCGATAAGACCGCTGTCGAAAACGGCAAAAATACAGTCAAAAGCGATGCCACCCAAGTTTTGACACCCTCGGCTTCGGGCGAGACGACGGTGATGCCGCCAGTCGGCCAAAAGCAACGGGGGAAGACGACAACCGGGACCAGCAAAAAGCTCAAGGGCGGACCGGGCCAGAGCGATGGCCATATTCGCGTGTTCGATTCGTCGAAACAGAAGCGCTACAAGCGTCTGGCCATCGTCGTCGCTGTCGTCAGCGCTTTGGTCGCGGTGGGCATCACCGCAGGCGTGATTTCGCTGGTCACCAAGGGAGAGGGCACCGATCATGTGGTGCGCAATATCGTCACCAATTCGACGATCAAGAATCCGAAACAGCAGCAAGAAGATTCCGGAAAGACATCGACCGATGGCAGCGGGAAAACCGACAGGAACACTCAGGGCAACAACACCACGACCAATCAGAACAACTCCGGCTCAACTTCCGATTCCGGTACACAGAGCGGTTCTACCTCCAACGGAACGGGAACCAGCAGCAATTCCGGAAATTCAAGCAGCAGCAATAATTCCGGCAACACCACTTCAGGTTCTACCGGCGGCAGTACGGGTTCGGATTCGAATGGTTCCGGCAGCGGTTCTACAGACTCGTCGAACAGCGGCACCAACACCGGCGGCGGTTCGACGGATTCAGGCTCCACAAACGGATCGACTTCCGGAGGCACTGGTACGGGCGGCAACGAATCCGGCTCGACTTCCGGCTCCCAGTCCGGAAACGGTGGGACCGGAACGACTCCCGGCACCACGAAGTGAATATGATGAAGTGAAACGGGCATAACCGGGTTGCAAGCAAGAGTGATGCTACCAACCCGGTTTCCTCGCTCATCTTGCGCTTTGAGGTATTTCGTTGCTTCGATTATTGAGTTCCCGGTTTGTATCGGGCTTGATAAATAAGGCGAAAATCGTGGTCTTACTCCAATTTTCATTGCTCTCGACAGTCCTCAACGACACGCCGGTTTGGTCATTGGTAGAGTTTGTTGTAAAGTATCTAAGGCTTCGCAAGGAGCTATAATTAAATCAGGACCGGGGCTATGGCGCAGCTGGTAGCGCATCTCCATGGCATGGAGGGGGTCGGGAGTTCGAATCTCCCTAGCTCCACGGTTAAGGCTTTCAAGGATTTCCTTGGAAGCCTTTTTGTTTCTAAATTTCTTTTGATATCCATTCCCGTTGTTCCGCAACCTGCACGCCAAAGAGACGCCTCTGCGTTAGGCTGGAAAAAGATGAACATTCATCCCAAAGGAGTTGCAATATGAGCGAGGAAGCATTATCCTCTGAATCTGCAGGCGCTAAAGGCGCGTCAACCGCGAAATCGACGGAGCCCGAACTCCGACCGACCGGTGAGCACACGACGGGTCACACCATGCAGCTCAACGGCGAAACGCTGCATTATCAGGCGACGGTCGGCACTATCACCATCGACACCAAGGAGGTGAAGCCTGCAGCCAGCAACTTCTACACGGCTTTCGAACTGACCGACGAAACCGGCAAAACCGACACCACACGTCCGGTCACGTTCATCTTCAATGGCGGCCCCGGGTCGTCTTCGACGTTCCTGATGATGGGGTCACTGGGCCCCAAACGCATCGACATTCCAGACGCCGCGCCGGTTCCGGCAGCCCCGTACGGCCTCAAGGACAACCCCTACACGATGCTGCCGTTTTCCGACATCGTTTTCATCGACGCCCCGGGCTCCGGATTCTCGCAGATCGCCGAAAAGGCAAGGAAAGAACTGTTCTCCGTCGACGGCGATGTCAAAGGCTTCAGCGCGTTCATCCGTGCCTATCTGACCCGCTTCCATCGCTGGAACTCGCCGAAATATGTGCTCGGGGAGTCGTACGGCACCACGCGCGGCGCAGCATTGGCATACAGGCTGCAGCAGGACGGTGTGGCGCTCAATGGTCTGATTCTGATTTCCAACATCCTTGACTATGCGTTCACCTTCGACACTGCAGACCAGTTTTACGTTGGCTATTTCCCGACCTTCGCCACAGTGGCGCACTACCATGGCAAAGCCGGCAAGAATGTCGACATCGAAACACATCTCAACCAGGCGCGCGAATTCGCCAATGGAGCGCTGCGTGCGGCTCTGGCGCAAGGCGACGCCATCGACGAGACCACGAAGCGCGATGTCGCCAAACGTTATGCAGAGTTGACCGGGCTAAACGAGCAATATGTCTACGATTCCGACCTTCGTGTGCTCGACATGCGTTTCCGCAAGGAACTGCTTCGCCATAATAGCGGCGAGGACACCGGCATGATCGTCGGCCGCTATGACGGGCGCAGCAAGGGTTATGACCTCGACCGCACGGCACAGGAGGAGACCTTCGTCGTCGATGACAGCTTCCTCGATCCCGCTTATTCCAGCATCGCCAACACCTACTTGCGTGACGAACTTGGCTGGGATGGCACCGAGGAGCGCCGCGGTTTCGCCGATTTCGATTGGGAATCCACTGAGCCCGGCAAAGGCTGGACTTGGTGGCACACGCTGCCAGAGGGCACCAAGACGTCGTGGGGAGCGCATATTCCGTTCCCGACGGTCACACCGGACCTCGCTGCGGCAATCGTCCACGAACCTACGCTGAAGGTCATGATCGGCAACGGTATTTATGACCTGTGCACGCCGTTCAACCAGACCGAATACGACATCGACCATATGGCGCTGCCGAAACCGTTGCGTGGCAATGTGGCATTCACATACTATCCTGCTGGTCACATGCTCTATACCGCACCAGCCAGCATCGAAAAGTTCGCCCGCGATCTCTCACGCTTCTATGCCAGCGATGTAAGCGGACTTGCCGATATCAACGAACGCAAGGTCTGAAGGGCGCGGGTCAGGTTTTCGGTCGTCCTTGCGTTGTCTGGATACAATGCAAGGACGACCGGGATAAACGCAGAAAACATGCGAATGAGACATAGGGGAGAACAATGATGACCGATTGGTGGCAGACGGCGTTATTGTACGGGCCTGCCGTATTGTTCGGCCTATTGCTGGTCTTCTCCGTCATCCAAGAGCCGCGCCGCTTCCGCAACGCGATATGGCTTGCCTTGTTCGTGCTGTGCCTTTCAAGTGCGCTGATGCTCGATTTCTGGCGGGATTGGGCGTTCGTCCCGATTGTGCTGGTGACCGTGTTCACGCCGATTATCGTTGTCGGTTTTTTGCTGATTAATACCGTGATCGTCGTCCGTCATGAGGGATTTTCGCTTTCCACCATTTTGCCCGCGTTGTTTGCGTTCCTAATGATGGTGTGTGTGGCCGTTTATCCGCTGACCTTTTATTTCAATGCGCCTCGCTGGGGCAAAGGTATCGGCTTGCTGATTGCGCTAGAAGGCCTTTGGTTCTTCTTCACGTTCGCTGCATTGTTGCTCTATTCCACCATTTACCGAATGCTGCCGAGACACAGAAAATACGATTACATCATCATTCTCGGGGCTGGGCTGCAAGGTACCAAGCCCACTCCGCTCTTGCGCGGGCGCATCGACAAAGCCGTTGATTTATGGAATAGGCAGCATAGACACGGCCTGTTCATCGTTTCAGGTGGTCAGGGGGCAGACGAACAAATCAGCGAAGCCGAAGCGATGAAGCGATACCTGGTAGAGGAACGGGGAGTGCCGGGAGACAGAATCATCAAAGAAGACCGATCGACCACCACCTTGGAGAATTTGCGAAATTCCAAAGTGATTATGGATGAACGTTGTGGCTTGAGCGATGCGATTACGTCACAAACGCAGGCTTCGGCCGGTGATTCTGTAGTTTCTGGAAATGATGAAAATAATCAGGGCGTATTGCTTCCTTCTTCCTTGCTTTCTGAAGGCAAGCCAGGACGCGTCAAACGGATGAAGAATCGTATGGCGTGCCCCTATCGTGTTGCTGTGGTCACCAGTGATTACCATGTGTTCCGCGCCAGCGAATACGCGCGCGAGATGGGACTCAAATCCGATGGCATCGGCAGCCATACCAAAAGCTATTACTGGCCGACGGCTTTCATTCGCGAGTTCATTGCCATCAGTAAGTCCCATTTCTGGCCGTATGTGGCCATCGCCGCGTTGTGGGTGATAGGAATGGTTCTCGCACGATAATGCATTGCAAAACAACGTGTCTCGGCGTTTTCCATTGACAACGTTCAAACACACCAATAACTCCTCAGCAAACCGACCGCCGGCGTTCCTTTCATCGGCGGGGTGCGGCACAATGAAAACAGTGAAATGGCACACGTCTGTGTGTCGGACGATGGGGGCTACCCGGAAACGGAGTGAATATGATTGACGAAGTCATTTTGTTGCGGCATGGAAGGACGTCCTACAACGTCGTCCACCGCCTGCAAGGCCAGATCGATGTCCCGCTTGACATCATCGGCCAGTGGCAGGTGGACCAGACCGGCCTGGACCTTGCCAAACGCTACTACTGGGCGAAGGTCAGCAATGTCGCAGGCAATCCCGATCTCTTGGCGCAGCCGGGTCCCCAGGCGGCCAAACAAAGCGATATCAGCGAATACCAGAAGGTGCCTGCGGGCAAACGCAAGATGAAAGTGGTTTCCAGCGACCTCTTCCGTGCCTCCCAGACTGCGCACGCTTTCGCTGACATTCTTGGGTTGCCTGTCACACTTGACAAGCGTCTGCGCGAACGCAGTTTCGGGCAGTGGGAAGGCAAGACCCGTCCGGAAATCAGGGCGATAGACTCAGAGGCATATCGCTCCTGGCGTGCCCATCAAGGCGGCGAGGGCAAGTACGGCGTCGAATCGCGTACGCAGGTCGGTGCCAGAGGCGCGAAGGCCGTGCTGGAACTGCTCGATGAAAACGCGAAGGATGACGCCCCGACCACGCTGATGCTCGTCAGCCACGGATCGTTCATCGCCGCCACGATCGAGACATTGCTCGGGATGGACCCTGAAATCGATGAACTCGGCAACATCCCTAATGCCTACTGGTCCACGCTCAAACCCACTCTTCGCGACGACGGAAGCTATGGCTGGACGCTTGCGGAATTCAACTGCGGCCCGGCGATATCCACGGTTGCCGATTGGTCTAACGGTCCTCAGGAACTGCGATATCCGGGGATGGAATTGATGCAACCTCTGCCCGTCATCGATACGGTCTGAAGGTAACTACCAAGTATCGGCTCGCGTGTCGCGTAACGCTATCCGTAAAGTATTGCCAAAAAGTTCCACCTCAAGGGTTATCCTTGAATTTTGGGTTAACAGCAGGAATCCGGAATTTTGTTTTGTATTTTCCTTATAAAGACAGACGTTTCGGTGGCCAGGACGCCCGGCATGCAAGCCGGTGTCTCCTGCACAATCCGTACAGCGAATGGCGCGAAAGGCGGGTGGCAGACATGTTGAGGATGTTCAATACGATCAACGGACAGGTCGAACAGATAAACAAGCTGGAAAACGGCTCCTGGATCTGTCTGTCGAACCCGACAGACGTCGAGCTTGCCACCGTTTCCTCCCAGACCGGCGTGGATCTGGCCGACTTGCGTGCCCCGTTGGATGACGAGGAACGCTCCCGCGTCGATTCCGAAGACGACTACACCATGATCATCGTCGACATCCCCACCGTCGAGCAGCGTGACGGACGCGACCACTATGAAACGATTCCTCTGGCCATCATCGTCGCCTCGCACACCATCATCACCGTCTGCATGCAGGACACGCCGGTGCTCCATCCCTTCATGGAAGGCACCATCCGCGGGTTCAACACATACATGAAGACACGATTTGTATTGCAAATTCTTTATCGCAACGCCACCATGTATCTGCGTTACCTGCGCATCATCGACCGCAGCTCCGATAACCTTGAATTGAAGCTCCAACACTCCATGCAGAACCGCGAAATCCTGCAGTTGCTGGAACTTTCCAAGACCTTGGTCTATTTCACCACCAGCCTCAAATCCAACGAGATCGTGATGGAAAAGCTTCGGGTCACCGAAAAGCTTAACTCATTGACCCACATTAAGCAGTATCCGGAGGATGAGGATTTGCTTGACGACGTGATTACCGAAAACAAGCAGGCCATCGAGATGGCGAACATCTACAGTGGGGTCCTTGCGAACATGACCGACGCCTCCGCCTCGATCGTCTCCAACAACCTCAACAACGTGATGAGGATCTTCACCATCATCTCCATCGTTCTGTCGATTCCGACGCTGATCTTCTCGATGTACGGCATGAACTTCCAGGACGGCATGTTCGGTATGCCGTTCACCAACTCGCACTGGGGCTTCTTCATCGTCGTGGCCATCTCCATGGTCATCACTGGACTTGTGGCGTGGTGGCTGACACGGTCCAAGCTCTTCAAGTAGGATTTTGCATGCGGTTGACAAGGCTGGAAATGACGTTATCGTCAGGCAAAAGAAACGTTCGCAGGCATCTGAAATCCATACTTGCAATGATGTGTGGTATCGGTCTGCTGGGCTCGGTTTCCGCTTGCGGGCCGGTTGGGACCCCGCCTTCCGCCAACGTTCCCGAAGGGCCGACCATAACGATTGCAGTGTCGAACGACGAACCTGGCCTTGGACTCGACCATGAAGGCGAATATTCAGGCTTCGATATCGAGGTTGCCCATTATGTGGCGCAAAAACTGGGATATGCCCATAAGCAGATTGTCTTCAAACCGGCGAACGTCGCATCCGCCGTGGACGCTTTGGAGCAATCCAAAGCCGATATGCTCGTCTCTGCATTACCGGCTGTCACGACTTCGGGCACTGGACGGCAATTCGGGACTTCCAAGCCTTATCTCATCGACCCGCTGGGACTGTTGGTGCCGACACGTCTGGAGCATGATTTTACTGATATATCGTCATTGCAGAATCAGAACGTGTGTACCGTCAAGGGGACGGCCGACGGAGGCAAGATTATCTCGGCCATTCCTACCGTAAAAATCCAGCAACGTGACACCTACCCACAATGCCTTACTGCGTTGCTTGTGGGGGAGGCGAACGCAGTAGCGGCTGATGCGGGAATTCTGCACGGGCTTGCTTCCAGCGTCGTCGAGCATGATGTCACCGTTCTGGGCGACGGGTATTCGTCATCGTCTTCGCAGCTTGCCAAAACGATTGCGCAGGTTTCCAAGGTCCGACATGCCGTCATGATACGTCCGTCCAACGGCGAGCTCACCCGCAAGGTCAACACGATTCTGACCGACATGGTCAAAGACGGCACATGGCAGAAGGCCGCCAATACCATGCATAAGGACATCGGATACAGTCCGGAAGCGGATCTCAACGCTGCAATGATGCGTCGCTGATTTGGGTTGGGTTGTTATCCTCTGAACATGCGATGAAAATCAGCTTTTAAGAGGCATTATCCTGATTTTGCTCGCACTCTCCATTGGTGGCCCCGGAAATCAGCATCTTCGGCTAGCGTCTGTTTTTTGACGGATACATGACCAACCTATGGGAATCGATTGGCCTGTGTCCAGTTGAGCCACGATAATCCTATTTATGAGCGACAATGAGCAGGGCGCGGATTCGAGCGCCAATATTACTAGTGTTCCGGCATACCGATACAACGCCAAGATGGCGCAGGATATCGAGGAAAAATGGCAGAAAACGTGGGACGAGAAGGGTACCTTCTGGGCTGCGAACGTCAAAGGTGATCTGACCGACGGCAAGGGACGCCACGCTGACGGACGCACTCCCTACTTCGCGATGGACATGTTCCCCTATCCTTCTGGCAAGGGCCTGCACGTAGGCCATCCGCTCGGCTACCTGGCCACCGACGTGGTCAGCCGTTACCATCGCATGAAGGGCGAGAACGTACTGCACGCCATGGGCTACGACGCTTTCGGCCTTCCCGCCGAGCAGTATGCCGTGCAGACCGGTCAGCACCCACGTGTCACCACCGAGGCCAACATCGCCAACATGCGCCGTCAATTGCACCGCATGGGCCTGAGCTTCGACAACCGCCGTACGTTCGCCACCATTGACCCCGGCTACATGCGCTGGACGCAGTGGATCTTCTCGCGTATCTACGACGCCTGGTACGACCCTGATTTTGTGCGTCCCGACGGCGGCAAGGGTTCCGCACGTCATATCGACACACTCATCGACCAGTTCAAGCACGGCAAGCGCGCGATTTCAGGCTTTGAGGATTCCGGCAAATCGTGGGATCAACTGACTGAAGCCGAGCAGGCCGACGTGCTGAACGACTTCCGTCTGGCCTATATCTCCAAGTCGCCGGTCAACTGGTGCCCGGGACTCGGCACGGTGCTCGCAAACGAGGAGGTCACTGCCGAAGGTAAGTCCGAACGCGGCAACTTCCCGGTCTTCCAGCGTGAGCTGCGCCAGTGGTCCATGCGCATCACCGCATATGGTCACCGCCTGATCGAGGATCTTGACATCATCGACTGGCCGCAGAAGGTCAAGCTCATGCAGCGCAACTGGATCGGCGAATCACACGGTGCTTCTGTGCATTTCAAGGTTGCCACTCCTAACGGAGAGCGGGATATGGAGGTCTACACGACCCGACCTGACACGCTGTTCGGCACCACTTTTGCCGTGGTCTCGCCTGAGCATGACCTGTTGGCCGATGCTCCTGCCGCTTGGCCGGAGAATACTCCTGAAAGTTGGAAAGGCGGCTATGCCACGCCTGTCGAAGGCATCAAGGCCTATCGTCTCGCGGCAGAATCCAAGACCGCGCAGGACCGCGTTGATGAGGGTGGCGAAAAGACCGGCCTCTTCACCGGCCTCTACGCCACCAATCCTATCACCGGTGACAAGCTGCCGCTCTTTACCGCAGACTACGTTTTGATGGACTATGGAACTGGTGCCATCATGGCCGTGCCTGGCGGCGACCAGCGCGATTACGACTTCGCCACGAAGTTCGGTCTGCCGGTCATCTACACCGTCAAGCCCCTGCCTGATTCCGGCGAGGATCTGGCCGATTACGAAGGCAAGGCGCCGTTCGTCTCGCACGACGGCATCGTCATCAATTCCTCGACCGAGCACACCGAGGCCAAGGGCGACGCGTTGGATTTGAATGGCCTGCGTGTCAACGAGGCCATCGAAAAGGTCAACAAGTGGCTCGAATCGGCCGGCGTGGGCAAGGGCACCGTCAGCTACCGCCTGCGCGACTGGCTCTTCTCACGTCAGCGCTACTGGGGCGAACCGTTCCCGATCGTCTACGGCGAGGACGGGGTGCCGCATCTGCTGCCGGACTCCATGCTGCCGATCAATCTGCCTGACGTGCCGGATTACAGCCCCAAGACCTTCGACCCCGAGGACGCCGAAAGCAACCCCGAGGCACCGCTGAGCCGCAACCCCGACTGGGTCAATGTCACACTCGACCTGGGCGATGGACCCAAGACCTACTACCGCGACACCAACACCATGCCCAATTGGGCCGGTTCCTGCTGGTATTACATGCGTTACCTCGATCCGAACGATACCCAGCACATGGTCGATCCCGAGGAATACGAATACTGGATGGGTCCGAACCACAACAAGGAATCGGGCAAGACCGGCGGCGTCGACCTCTACGTCGGCGGCGTCGAGCATGCGGTGTTGCACCTGCTCTACTCGCGTTTCTGGCACAAGATTCTCTTCGATCTGGGCTATGTCGATACGCCGGAACCGTTCTACAAGCTCTTTAACCAGGGCATGATCCAGGCCTTTGCTTATACCGACGACCGCGGTCAGTATGTACCCGCCGCCGAGGTGGAGGAAGGGCCGGCTGACAAGTCCGGCGAGCCGACGTTCACCTGGCACGGCCAGCATGCGAACCGTGAGTTCGGCAAGATGGGCAAGAGCCTCAAGAACATCATCACCCCTGACGATATGTATGCGCGCTACGGCGCCGATACGTTCCGCCTCTACGAGATGAGCATGGGCCCGCTCGACGAGTCCCGTCCGTGGAATGACCGCAACGTCGTGGGTGGCATGCGCTTCCTGCAGCGTCTTTGGCGTAACGTTGTTGACGAGAACACCGGCGAGATCACCGTTTCAGACGACGCACCTGATGCGAAGACGTTGAAGCTCTTGAACAACACCATCGCAGCGGTCACCGAGGAAATGGAGCACATGCGCCCCAACACCTCCATCGCCAAGCTCATCGTGCTCAACAACCATCTGACCGGCTTGAAGGCCGTGCCGCGCGCCGCTGTGGAACCGCTGATTCTCATGCTCTCGCCGATCGCCCCGCATATCTGCGAAGAACTCTGGTCCAAGCTCGGCCACACCGATTCTCTGGCGCACGAGCCGTGGCCGAAGGCCGACGAGCGTTACCTCGGAGAGGAGTCCGTCACCGCCGTGGTACAGGTCAAGGGCAAAGTTCGTGCCAAGCTCGAGGTCAGCCCCTCGATCGATCCCGACGAGCTGAAGGACATGGCTCTGAAAGCCGTCGCCGACCGCCTTGGTGGCCAGGAACCGCGCAAGGTCATCGTCAAGGCGCCGAAGATCGTCTCCATCGTTCCTGCGGAGTAAAGATAATCAACTATTCATCAGCGATGGTTTGGAGCGAAATCGAATGAACGCTTGACGGTTTCAACAAGCAAAAGGACATCGGATAATGCTCCGGTGTCCTTTTGTTTTCAGCAGATTGAGGATTGCTGACAGCATGTTACGAAATGTGCATATGTTGAAATCGATTTTGCGAAATAGGCCATTGCTGTTGATAAAGTCAGTACCAGCACAAGTCCTGCAGCAAGGAGACCGCAGATTGAATTCAGAGCCCTTTCCGGTTGAGCCAAGCGATGAAAACGACGAGAGCCGCGGTACTTCGGTCGGTGATGACACAGTGTGCTGCGAATCGCCTGTCATCAATCTCATGATCGTCGATGATCAGGAACTCGTTCGTGCGGGCATTGAATCGATTCTCGAAGATGAGGATGATTTCAAGATTCTTTTCAGCACGGAAAGTCCGAACAAGGCGCTTGAAAGTCAGATGCTTCCGCAGATCGACGTGGCCTTGGTCGATTCGCGCATGCCGGAAATGCAGGGTTCCGAACTTATCGCAAGATTGCGGAAGTCGGTGCCGCATATCCGTAGCATCATGCTGACCGCGTTCGATGAGGATGACAATCTGGTTGCCAGCATCAAGGCCGGAGCCGCCGGACATCTACTCAAGGATGCCTCAGCCGATGAGATCATCGACGCGATTCGTCGTGTGGCAGCCGGCGGAAAGGCATTCGGCGAGGCCGAAATGGGGCGTCTGGTCGGTTTGGTCGCGGCACAGAGCAACGGCATCGCCGAACAAGGTAGACGTTCCAGGGGCGAAGAGCAGTCTGGGAGTGAAAAATTCGACCGGCAATTCGACGTGAGTTCGTCTTCGCTCGGTGAATTTGGCGAGCTTAGCGAGGAGAATCAGCGAATCGCCGCCATGGCTGCTGCCGGGAAGACCAATCGTGAAATCGCGGCCGACGTCTGCATGTCGACCGGAACCGTTCGCAATCATCTGAGCTCGATTTTCTCATATCTGGGAGTGCGCAATCGTACAGAACTGGCGGTATTGCTTCATGACTGAAAACCAAGGTCAGAAACTTGACGACCGAGTATACTTCAAATTAAAAGAACGCTTGAATAAGGTAGGTTCATCTAAGGATTTACCTGAGACGATTCATCGGAACTCCCGTCAATTCATTCCCTATTCCGTGGCTCTTTTCATTGTCGCGTTCGTGACGACGCTGGTGTATTCGGCGTACGGCTCACCGTTGCTGTTTTTCGGCTTCATCGGGCTCACCTTGGGCGTGTGGTGCGCTTACAGGTTGGTGTCCACACGCAGTGCCGGGTTGGCAATCGGATGGTTGCTCATTGCAATCTGCACAGCACAGATCGTGTTCAACCAGGACGGACAGATCTACCTGCTGCTGGTGGTCACGGTCGATGTGCTTTTCGCCTGTGCCCAATGTTACAGCTGGATTGCGGTCGGCATCGAATTGCTGGGATTCCTCGTCTATCGCGCTGTGTCACATTTCATGGTGCCGCAGCTGGTGTCTTCAGCCGTTGTCAGCAGTCTTCTCGACATGGCCATCCCGATTCTGGTGGCCGTCGCGCTGCTGCTCTATGGTCGGGCGATTCGTCAATTGACCGTGCAAAACGTGAAGCTGGAACGTCAGTCCGTCGTCATTGAGAACCTTGCGTTGTCTCGGGAACGGGCGCGTATGGCCAGTGAAATGCACGATTCCATCGGACAGCACCTTTCCGCCATCCACTTGCAGGAGCAAGGTGCGAAACGCTGTGCCGACCCGGAAAACGCCAAACTTGCCAAGCATCTGGATGCCATCGAAACGACCAGCCGCGAGGCGTTGCAGCAGGTGCGGCAGGAAGCTCGCGCACTTGACCCGTCGGCGTTCGGCGAGCAGCTGACCAACGCTTCGGTGCGGGCGCTTGCCGATTCGTTCACATCCACCTCCCTCAACGTCGAAGCGGCCGTCAAAGGCGATATCTCCCAGTTGCCGACCGTCGAGAAGACCGTACTTTATCGCGCGTTGCAGGAGACGCTGACGAATGTGGTGCGGCATGCCAAAGCAACGCGCGCACGAATCGAAGTGACTGTGAGTGTCAACGTGGTTTCCCTGGTCGTTTCCGACAACGGTATTGGCATGGGACCGGTTGATGATACCAATCAAGATAGGAACGCACAAAGTTTGGGATACGGCCTGAGCTCGTTGTCGAAACGATTGAGCGCAAACGGTGGCAGCCTCACTATCGGCCGAGACCGCACTCTTGGAGGCGCAAAGGTGAGCGCGATCATTCCGATTGACGATCGTCGTGAGGCTTTCGACGACTGATTGATTTGTCCTATTTAGGGTTTGCGCCTTTCTGCATCCTAAGATTTTCCTCCGATGACATTTGTCATCGCTTTTAAGCAGTGACATTTGCCGTTCGCGTCGGCCCGTCGTTTTTCCTAGCGTTGGTGCTATGAGTTCAACAAATATCGCCTTATACGTTCCATTTGACGGAATCTCGTATGTTGGCACGGCGATATTTTAAAGGGACAAAACGAGACGAAGGAATGACGGGCATGGGATACGTACGTATGGTCAATTCGCTGTGGCGGCAGAAACGCTCGTTGCAAGTGCTCAATGTCGCGGCGAACGCGGCAGCGATGACGCTGGTGTTCGCGCTGCTGGAGGCGATGGCCTATCAGAGCCTGCAAAGCGACCCGTCGGCACCGGTGGGAGTCGTGGTCATCTGTGTGGTGTGTGCGGCTGCGGTGACCAAAATCGTCTCCGACCACACCTTCACCTCACAGTGGGAACAGCTTATGCGCCTGAGGGTGACGGGTGCCTCCCCGATTCGTCTGTTCGGCGCTGTTGTCGCCTGCGAAAGCATTTTTGCTGTCTGTGCCGGGCTGGTCGGATCATTGCTAGGTATCGTGCTCAATAAGCCGTTACGCTATGTTTTCAATGGTTTCGTGGTGATACCGCAAGCCAGCATACCTGCGATGGTGATGGCAGCCTTTGCCACGATGGTGCTTTCGGTCATCTGCTGTGCGATCGGTGCCGGATTGTCCGCACTCAAGTTGATCCGGGCGGTTCCCGATCCTTCTGCACGTCCGGTAAAGGCCGGAAAGAAGCGAAAGACGACAATGACGGTCGTGTTGGTGCTTCTTTTGGTCGTCGGTTGTGTCGTGTCCCCTTTCCTGCCTTACACGGTCAGTCTCAATTTGACCTTCTTGCTCAGTGTATTGTTGGCATGGGTGCTTATCCGTGTCGCGAAACCGATCCTGACCGCAATCGCCGGGCGGATGGCGGCGAATTACCACAGGAGGCATGGCGCTGGCCGGGCAGGCCTTATCTTGGCATTCAGGGAAATGCAGGCCACGCGCTCGACATCGCTGGTATCCCTGCTTGCGGTGGCGTCTGTGCTGTTGGCCTTCCTTTACAGCCTGTACGGTTATACACAGGCAGATGCCCAGTCCTCATTGAATTCGACTATGGCATCGACATCAGTGGTACAGGTCTCGCATGCCGGCACTCCGAGGCGACAGGAATCGCAAAACCTGATGGGTTACGCCAAAGCAGGGGACGGCAACGCGTTGGTGCTCGCGCCTTCAACCGTGGTGCAAAAAGCATCGATGAAGCGCGGTTGCTCAGGACGAATCGAATCGTATGACCGAGGTAATGCCAAGGCCGTGATCAATGGTTCGCTGCGGATCATCAGTCCAAGTCGTTCGATTGTCTCCGGAGATGTCAATCGCCAAGGTGTGGTGATTTCGGCAATCGTCGCGGACAATAACGGTCTTGTCATCGGTTCGCCGATGTGCGTGGCGCAGGGCGGGAAAACATTCGCCTCACAGGTGGTCGCCATCACGAAAACGGCAAGCCCATTCAAAGACTATATGGTGGTCGGATACGATACGTCTGACCTTGTCGACAAAGCTGACACAGCAATCGTCGCCGACAACAGCCAAGGCACCGCTGTTGGCGATGTATCATCCGTGTCTTCAAAGACGCATACCAAAGATTCGTCCATCACCGTAACCCCTGCTGCACAATGGATCAGGAACATACCAAGCGGCAAGGCGATGACGACTTCCGGCGGCGACGGTGTCAAGGAAGCTATCCCCATCGTTTTTCCCGTCCTGGCCATCTGTTTTCTCGGTTCCGTTTCCGTGGCGTTGGACATGGTCCAGGAACGCAAGCGGATCGCTGAGGCAGCCTGGCTGATCGGTTTCGGGCCGGTACGGTACGCGCTAGCGAGCGCCGGAAGGATAGCCTTCGAGGCGTTCGCGGCGACGTTGTGCGGTGCGTTCGGCACGGTACTCATCGTCAACATGGCCTTGCACAGCGAAAGCCGGATGCTGGTCGACGGCATCAGCGGTTATGTGCCGATGAAGGCGATGACGGTACTGTTTTCCGCAGCTTTGCTGATCTGTCTTATCGGGTTTGTCGCGAATGCTTTCACGTATCGACGGCAAAGCAAAACATGATGTTCATAGATCTGAATCCAGAGTCGACTTCAATGGTTCAAACCGCATCTGTGGTTCAAAAAAGTGCTGTCAACACGTCACAAGATATGTGACGAACCTATAAAGGGCGTGCTGAGAATGTTATTGAACGTATGACAATGTGTCGGAAAACTAGGTTATAGAAACACGAGGAGATTATTATGACAACGACAAACAGATATACAAAAACAAACGAGACCTTGTATCCAGGCGAATCCATGAAGGTTTCGGCTGAAAACGGAGCCGGTGGGAACACTCGAAGCAATGAGGTGTTGCGATCCGAGGATGTCATTTTCTCGTATAGTCAGGAGAAAAACTCGAGACGTGACCAAGCCGGAATCGGACCGCTTGATTTTACGTTACGGCAAGGCGAGATCACTGCGCTTATCGGGGCATCAGGCTGTGGCAAATCCACGACGCTGAAGCTGCTGGCCGGAATCCTCAGGCCAAAAAGCGGGCATGTCTGGTACGCGGGCACGGACATCGCCTGCAGTCTGGAGACGAAGCGGGCAAAGCTGAGACGCACGAAATTCGCGTTTGTTTTCCAAGACTATATGCTCATCGACAGCCTCACCGTCGCCGAAAACGTGACTTTGCCGATGAGCCTTGACAAGAAACTATACGATATGAATGTCATGAGACGGGCGCTCGCCTACGTGGGACTCGACGAAGGTCTAGCCAATGCGCACGTCTCCGCACTTTCCGGCGGCCAGCGTCAGCGTGTGGCCATAGCCCGCGCGTTGATGATGCGGGCCGATGTGCTCTTTGCCGACGAACCCACCGGTAATCTTGACCCCAAGGCCCGGGATGAGACACTGTCTGCTATTGATGCCGCTATGAAAAGCGGGCTGAAGACCTGTTTGCTGGTCACACATGACCCTCAGGTCGCGGCCCGTGCCGATAGGGTGTTCTTTATGCGTGATGGGCGCATCGACAAAGAATTTCTTGCCATGTCGGCCGCGGATGTCGAGGCCCTGTTGCTTGGGAAATAAGAGTATGGGCATCATCCGTAACTGTGTATGAATGTGGATGATTCGGCGATTGAGGGTGCGACACGCCTCAAATGTGGATAAGCCCTATCATTCGACCACAATGGTTGTTTTGACTCGACTTTTGCGTGTTGGCCAGTCATACTTGAAGGTATGGGCATTCATCTCAACGACGATCATTTTGGCCGAAGGGTACAAGACAAGAGCCGGGTTCTGACGACGCGGCTATACCCTTCCGTCGTGTCCGGAAATGAATCGTATGAAAACGGGCAAAGTCTTGATGCGGATCTGCTGCGTGTCGGACTTCCACCGTTGCCGCCCGTCGATAGCTGGCTTGTCGAGACGGGGAAAGAATCGGAAAGCAAACCTGAAAAACAGGATGAAAATATCGATCACACTTCTCGAATTGATGATTTCGATTCTGCTATAGAAAAGCCTTCGAACGAGGACACGGAGGAGAGTCCCAGCGTCAGATCGTCTTCCAGACAACGAACCCTTCCAAGATTGGTGTTCAAACCCACACAAGCGGTTGTGGTGATTCTGATACTGGTGGTGGCGTTGTGCGCGAGCCTGACGATGCTGGTGACGCAGGCGATCAATTACAACAAGCAGCAGGTGGAAGCCTCATCGATCAATTCAACAGTGGTGAATGGATCGAAAACGAAAGGTTCCGGACAGGCGCAAGGAAATGCCGCAAAAGCTGGTGGGGCTGCTGGTTCTTCCTCAACATCCGCAGGAAACGAGGGGCTGGATAGCGCTACGCGCAGCACCACAACTCCTACGAACCCCGACAGGCAAGCAGGAGCTTCAAGTAACGGAAACAATCTCGTCAATCTCAACACCGCAGACAGTACGCAGTTGCAGCAGATCAAAGGCGTGGGGCCTGTGATGGCCCAGAAAATCATTGACTACCGGTCGTCAATCGGCCATTTCACCAGTGTTGACCAGTTGCTCAAGGTTTCGGGCATCGGGCAGAAGACGTTGGAGAAAATACGCGATCAGGTGACGGTCTGATGAAAAATGCTGAGACCTGTCAAAACACAGCCTCTGCAGACAAACGAGGGGGTGAGCAGGGCAGCCATGACTGGCGAATGCTCCCGGTGGCGTTGTGCGTGTGGGCTGCCGTTCTCTCTTCGCATGTTGTGTTTGCTTTGCTCACGGGGCAACAAAACAGCAAGGCTTCAGCCGGCCAAAGTAAAAGTAAATCTGGCAGCTCTTCGAATGCCCAATCATTATTAGGCACAATGACGAATCGGTTGTCTGGCGGTCTGAGCATTGAAGCACTTTCACAAGCAGCGGTGCTTGTGCTTCTATTTGCCGGATTGGCTGTTCTGCTGGCACTGTCCCGGCGTTGGTTTGGGGAAAACGAAAAAAGCGCAAAGACAAACCAAGCTCCAGATAACAACAAAGTGTGGCAAGTGTTGCATACATTTCGCGGTAATCGGAAGATTTGGGTTATCGTGCTTGCGCTTTCTGCGTTGGCAGCGTTCATCGCTTCGATGAGTGCGGATGTCATGGCTTATCACGACCCGGCTATGGCACTTGCGCGCGAAGGCGACAGCACGGTTGAAGCGAGTATCGGTCTTGACTCGCCGGTCACTGCTGCGAGCTCATGGCAGGCCGATTGCCAGGCGAATGCACACCTCTCCAATATCGGCCACGACGGCATCTGGCAAGCCAGCGGGTCGCGTATCGTCCTGTATGCCAACAAACCAGTATGTGGGCGGCTTTCGGATGGGCAGACCATCAGGACTTCCGGCACGCTCCAGGCTGCTCGCTATGGTATGCGACCGATTTGGCTGACGATTGACGACGATTCCCAGACCCGTGAGGTCGACCGGGCGCCACCCGCAAAGCGGCTGGTGGATTCCATGCAGCGTTCATTCTTCTCAGTAACGGAAGGTCTTTCGGATCAAGGACGCGTGTTGGTTCCAGGGCTGACAATAGGCCTGTTGGGACAGGATTTCATGGGTGCAAGCACGAGCAAGCGTGAGCCCGTCAATGCGACGTTCGCCACGTTGCTGGAGATGCATTTCAAGGATTCCGGCATCATGCACCTGATGGCCGTCTCAGGCGGGCACTTTGCCCTGATCGGCAGTCTGATCCGTTCGGGTTGCGCCCGGTTCCTGCTGCCGCGTCAAATCGTCGCAATATTGACGGTGCTGGCCTATTCGGCGCTCGCGAGCGCCATGTATCCTTCAGACTCAGTGATGCGAGCCCTGATTATGGGTTTCTTTGCCGCGTCGGCCATGTTCATCGGCAGAAGGCCGCAGGCCATCAGCGCGTTGAGCTGGACGGTCATCTTTGTGCTACTGGTCAACCCCGCGATGGCGAGAAGTTATGGATTCGCGCTGTCCTGCGCTTCGGTGCTGGGTATCGTATTGTGCGCAAAACCTTTAGCGGAACGTCTTTCAGCATTGCTGCCAACGTTGCTTGCCGATGGCATGTCGGTGACTATCGCCGCGCAGCTTTTCACCCTGCCGATACAAGTGCTGATGACTCCGACATTGCCGTTGCTTTCGGTGCCTGCAAACCTGATTGTGGCACCGTTTGTGGATTTCTCGACCCTTAGCGGATTGGCAGGCTTGGTCTTCGCGTCATCAATGCCCCATTTTGCATTCGTGCTTGTCTGGCTGTCCAGCTGCGGCACGTCGGTGATGCAATGGTGCGCTGACACCATTGGTGGGTCGCAGAGCGCCACCATGCCGTGGGCCGGTGGAGTCGGCGGGGCATTGATGGTAGTGGCTTGCGAAATCGGCGCGGTTCTGATGTTCGAAGCGTTGTCTGGTATGGCGAAAAAGCATGATAAAGAAGATTCTGTTGCTGGGAGCAATGGTTATCTTGTGCAGTTGAGAAGCAAAGGAACGATATGGTTCAAAGAAACCGAACAAATGTTCGAACGACTTTGGAAGCCTGATTGATGTGGGGGGACACGGCGTATGTCCACCTGTGACAGCACATTGAATATCATGGAAAGTCGTAGGGGTTTTGCCGTGATGGCGACTGGATCAGCCTATAGAAAGAACCGAGGAATGTGATGGCCGGAAAACGAAGCAAGCCGCAGACCCGATTCGTATTGGTCATTGGCGGTGACGAATTCCTGAACGTTCAACAGGTCCGCGATTGCCGCGACGAGGCCGCCAAGAGCGATCCGGAAGCCGAGATCATCGAACTCGACGCAAGTGAGGCGAGTCGGTACGACTTCGATGAGGCTGTGAGCCCGTCCTTGCTGAGCACCAGTTCCATCGTCATCATCCGGCACATCCAGAATGCCGATGACGCATTGGTGGACACCATGGTCGATTACTGCGCCTCTATGGCAAAGGGGTCTTCCGAAGCGTCCGGAACGGTTATCGCACAACACGATGGCGGGCAGAAAGGCAAGAGAATCATTGACCGTCTTGCCAAGGCAGGAGCAGAGAAGAAGGACATTCCTGATCTCAAGCGTGCTGATGCAAAGCTGAACTTTGTTATCCAATGTTTCGAACGCCGCAACCGTCGTGTCGATCCTGCCGCAGCCCAACAGCTGGTGGCCGTGTTAGGGGAGAAGACTGGGGAACTTGCTGCGATGTGCGAGCAGCTTTGCTTCGATTTCGGTGACAACCCGATCGGTCTCGATCTGGTGAACCAATACCTGACCGGCAACGCCGAAGTCACTGGGTTTGCTGTCGCCGATGCGGCGCTCGCAGGGAAAGATGCCAAAGCCATCATCGATATGCGTGCGGCCGTCGCCCAAGGTACCGACCCCATAGCGCTGGTAGGTGCTCTGGCGATGAAACTGCGAACGCTGGCCAAGGCGTCGGCGGTGCGTTCCGGCAGCATTTCCCAGGCCGAGGCCAAAACCAATCCGTGGGTGCTGCGAAACGCCACGAGGCAACTGAGCGGATGGACATCCGATGGACTCTCCCGATGCATTCAAATGCTGGCTTGGGCCGACGAGCAGAATAAGACCAATGGGGGAGATCCGATGTATGCGTTGGAACGCTCCATCGAATTGATCAGTCATAAAGGACGTATGTCAGTATGAAAGATGAATCATCGTATTCGATTAATGTGCCAACCGGTGAGGATATGCAAAACCTCGGCAGGAAGGTGGCCACTTGCGTGCATGGCGGTGACGTTCTGCTGCTCTCCGGGCCATTGGGCGCCGGCAAGACGACATTCGCACAAGGTTTCGGTGCGGGACTTCACATTGCGGAGCCGATTGTTTCCCCTACCTTCACCATCGCACGCGAACTTGATGGCAGTTTCGCCGATGGTACGCCGGCGCATTTGGTTCATGTCGATGCCTACCGGCTTGGTGGCAATGATTTCGCGCCGGGCCAGGATACGGTTGACAGGCTGCTTGACGAGTTGGAATCGCTGGGACTTGACGAGGAGCTTGAAGATCCGGGCGAACAAACCGTGGTTCTGATGGAGTGGGGCGAACAGATGGCCTCTGCGTTCGCCGAGGTTCGTCTCGAAGTGCATATCGATCGTCCAATCGACAAGGAAACCGTTGCCGCAGAAATCAGCAATCGCAATGTCGAATTGACCGGTGACGGCATGCGGACGGTAACGTTCGTGCCCGTCGGCGAGCGTTGGCAGGATTTCGACCGACAATTGGATTTGATGAAATAAACAAAAATCACAGAGTCATTTCATAACTTTTATGAGAAGGCGTCGACGTTTTGTACCTTGACTGTAAACGTGTTGGGTTTGTGGTTATGTCAGCGTTGTACAGTAACAACGGCATGAACTTGGTTCGGCGATTAAAACATCTCCGAATGGGTAGCGTGGAATGGTAGGAGAGAAACAAAATGACGAACACGTTGGTCATCGACACTTCGTTCGGTTCGACGGTCGGGGTTCTGGGTCACGAACCCATTGTGGAGACCGATTCACGTACCCATGTCGAAAAGCTGCAGGTCAATATCGGCAAGTCTGTAGGTCAGGCCGGGCTCACCCCGCAGGGTCTCGATCGCATCGTCGCTGGCGTCGGTCCAGCTCCGTTTACGGGGCTTCGTGCGGGTGTCGTGGCGGCCAAGTCCATCGCATACGCCACCGGCGCGCAATTGCTTGGCCAGGACATCCTTGAGCCGCAGGCATGGATGACGAAGCTGAAGCGTCAGGGTGATGTGCGACTTGAGGCTTGTGATTTTCTTAATGTGATAGATAAAACTTCAGACGAGCAAGACGTTCATCATCTGACATTGGCCGTCAATGACGCCCGCCGACGTCAGCTTTATTTCGCGCTTTACCGCGATGAAGAGACCCGTGCGGAAGAAAATATTGCGAGTCAGGAATACGGAAGCGCAAATCCACAGCCTTTCGTTTCCGCGTTAGTCAGCATGGATATCGATTATCCCCAGCATATCGTCGAACGTATCAACCAGGCTGTTCAAGAGCTTGTCAAAGCAACCACTTCACAGAGCCAATACCGTATCGACATCGTCGGCCACGGCGCTTCGAAATATTCCGAAGTATGGCAGAATTTCGGCGAGATGCTGGGTTGCGTCATCGACCATTCTGTATTGGATGCGGGATCGGCAGGTCTGCAGATTTTTGCCGACTGCGCGATATCCAACAATGGTATCGACGTCAAGAATTCAAATGATGTAGGTGACAAGTCCGGCAGCGCTAGCAAGGGTGAGATAAAGCCGGTCGAACCGCTATATCTGCGTCGCCCGGATGTCTCGGTTCCTAACCCGATGAAGCATGTTTTGAACCATGCCGGGGCCACGAAGGCCTGAGTGCCCGATGATTGTCGAATTCGGCGAACTTGACCAGCAGTGGGCACTGGAGGTCGCTTCCAAGTTAGAAACGGAGCTTTTCGGCTCGCAGGCTTGGGATTTGCAGACGTTGCAGCACGAGGTGGCAGACGCTTCCAGAATTTACCTTGCTGATGTTGTAGGTGTTACTGGCATCAAAAGTAATACTGAGAGTGGCGATGATGGTCATGCCGCAGGTTCATTCGCTGTTGCTGTATGTAATGCGTCGTGTGAGCAAAAGCCGCTAAAACAGGTCCAACGGGGTGCGGCTGATAGGATCATCCGCGGTTACGCGGGTATGTGGCATGCCGATGGCCAAGCCGAAATCCTGACCCTTGGTGTTGCCAGACGCTTCCAGAGAAACGGCATTGGCAAGGGACTTCTCGATAGACTGATCCAATACGCACGTCTTTACAATGTCCGTCGCATCAAGCTGGAAGTCCGAGTCGACAATGAACCGGCAAAACGCCTTTATCGTAGTCGAGGATTTGCGGATATCGGTCTACTGCGGCATTACTATCAGCCCGAAAACGTCGACGCCACGCAAATGGCGTTGGACCTCGAACCGCATATCATGGGATTTGGCAGCGAGAAACAGAACATGGAGCACAATCAATGAGCGAACCTACAGTACTTGGCATCGAATCTACCTGCGACGAGACCGCGGCGGCCATCGTGCGTGGTCGTACGCTCGTCTCCAACGTCGTGGCTTCTTCGATGGAGGAGCATGCGCGATACGGTGGGGTCATTCCGGAGATCGCCTCGCGCGCCCATGCCGAGGCGTTCGTGCCCGTTGTGAGCAAGGCGTTGGCGGATGCGAATATGGAACTTACTGACGTGGATGCCATAGCGGTTTCGGCGGGTCCGGGTCTTGCTGGCTGCTTGGCGGTCGGCGTTTCCGGGGCCAAGGCACTCGCATGGGCCGCTAACAAGCCGATTTACGGCATCAATCATGTTATCGGTCACATCGCTGTCACCCAGCTGCAGTTCGGACCGTTCCCCAAAGATACGTTGGCGCTCATCGTATCCGGCGGCCACACTTCGTTGCTGCACGTCGAGGATGTCGCCCGTCATGTCGACGTGGTTGGTACGACGCTTGACGATGCCGCAGGGGAGTGCTTCGACAAGGTCGCACGTCTGCTGGGGTTCCCCTACCCGGGAGGCCCTCATATCGACAAGCACGGTCAGCTGGGCGATCCACACGCCATCAAGGTTCCTCAAGGCCTCACCAAAGGCAAAGCCGGCAAGGACCATCCCTACGATTTCAGTTTCTCGGGGGTCAAAACCGCAGTGGCCCGTTGGGTCGAGGCGCAACAAGCCGCGGGCAAAGAGATTCCGGTAGATGACGTCTGTGCCTCGCTCGCTGATTCCGTGGCCACGGTGCTGGCGAACAAGGCCATGCACGGCTGTGAGGAATACGATTCCAAGACGTTGATCGTCGGCGGCGGTTTCTCTGCGAACTCGCAACTACGTGCCAAGCTGCTTGAGGTCGGCAAGGAGCACGGTGTGGAGGTTCGCATCCCGCGGATCAAGCTCTGCACCGACAACGGTGCGATGGTCGCCATGCTCGGCGTCAACCTGGTCGAGGCCGGCGTCGAGCCTTCCTCTCCGGATTTCCCGATCGACTCCGCTATGCCGATGAACGTCATCAGCGTCTGAGTCGTCTACAGGGATCACGACACCCTGCCAAATTCAGGCGACACGCCATTGGGGTTGCGCAATGATGATTCTTGTATAAAATATATTTCTTGTGCGGTGCTTCAAGCTCCGTACGGGACATTCCCGCATAGCTCAGTTGGCAGAGCGTCTGACTGTTAATCAGAATGTCGCTGGTTCAAGCCCAGCTGCGGGAGCGGAATGAAATTCCCGGAATCTTAAAAGGTTCCGGGAATTTTTCGTAAGTGGCAGATTCCATAGGTGCAACGCTCGGCATCAATGTCGTCATTGCTCGATTTTTCTCATATTGCTTCCGTTCGGGCAGGAATACAGCGGCGTGTCAATTCCCTTTGCAGCATCTATGCCTTTTGTTAGGGTACTGCCTTGTGACCCAAGCTGAGATCGTCACGAATTCATAAGAAGCGTAAAAGAGGTTGATGTGCCACGCACCGGAAAAAGCCCAAATGTGGCTGAAATGGATGCGTCCGTTGCTTCCCACCTTTCCAGCGCGTCCAGGAACAACGCCATTGACGGTTTGCGCGCGTTGGCCATCATCGGGGTAGTCGCCTACCACGTCCGACCGTCGCTGTTGAGCGGCGGATTCCTCGGCGTCACCATCTTCTTTGTCATCTCCGGTTTTCTGATTACCAGCAGTGTGGAAAGGCGGATGGCCAGCCTGCAGGGCTTTCATTACGGAAGTTATCTTTGGCATAAAATCAAGCGCCTGACGTTCCCGTTGCTCTCGCTGATCGCACTGGTCGTGCCTGCCGCCTATTTCCTATCTCCGGGAATGCTGCCGAAGCTGCACCTTGATGCGTTGCCGAGTGCGCTGTACGCCAGCAACTGGGTCTATATCTTCCGCAAGGTCTCTTATTTCACTGCGGCTGGGCTTCCTTCACCGCTCACGCATCTGTGGTTCCTCGCGGTGACCATGCAGTTCTATCTGGTCTGGGTCTCCCTGCTGTGGCTGATGCATCGGCTCAACCTGAGGTTGCGGACCAGGTTCTCCCTTACCCTTCTGATTGCCGTCATTTCCACCGCTCTGATGGTTGTTCTCTACGTGCCGGGAGCCGATGTGTCCCGTGTCTATTACGGACTTGACACGCGCTTTTCCGAACTGATGGTCGGCGCCTTGCTGGCGTTCGTGGCTGAATGGGCAAAAACGAAACACGGCGGAAAAGACGAAAAGCAAGAAAAAGAAAAATCGACGAATACCGGAAATTGGTCAAGTCCGGTGAATCTGCTGCTCGCCGCCGCCGGATTTTGCCTCCTCACCGCGCTGGTCGTCCTGTATAGCGTTTGCACCGGTAATGATGCGATGCTCTACCGTGGTGGTCTGCAAGTGGTGGCTCTTATCGTTGCCATGCTTCTGGCCATCGTTCTGCTTCCGGGAAATCTCTGCCGTTCGCTGTTGGGTTCAAGGGTATTGCGCTATATCGGGTCGCGTTCCTTCTCTATCTATCTGGTCCATTATCCATTGCTTGAATTCATGAACCCGGCTATTCGCACGCAGCCGCTGCGTTGGTGGGAATGGATCATCCAATTCTTGGTGCTATGGGGCGTCTGCGAAGCCTTCTATCAGATGGTCGAGGCGGTGCGAAAGGTCGTGCCGGAAGGAAAAGCGCCGTTCCGTGAAATGCGTCTGGTCACCAAGCTCCTCGCCCTCTGCGGTGTGGTGGCCGTTGTGCTGTGTACTGCGCTTCCTGTCGATTTCAACCAGATCGCCACTCGGCGTTCGGCTTCCCTGCGTCGCGAATATCTTTCGGTTGAGCGCAGCCTTGGCATAGCCACTCCAATCAGGCGTGATCTGTTGACATTGCGCCGGTCAGCGGTGCCCAAGCCGTCGCTTGATCTGCCCCCGCGTCTGGTTCCGGTGGCCGCCAAAGTGCCGAAGAATCTCGATACCAAAGGCTGGACGTATGATGCCACGACAGGTTCATGCAGTGCAAATCCTTTGATTATCAGTGATTCCGTGGAGATGGGTGCGCACGATTTCGTCCAGCAGCACATCCCGGCCAGTATTCAGGACAATATGGTCGGTCGCCATTTCGCAACCGGTTCCGACCTCTATCATCAGCATCAGGCCCAAGGCGAGGCGGGACGCGTTGTCGTCATGGCGCTCGGAACCAACGACCGGATCGTCGACGAGCAGCAGGTCGAGGATCTGATCGCATCCGTGGGCGACGAGCCGTTGTATCTCACGACCGTCCGTTCGCCGGATTCCTGGCAGGATTCGAACAACCAGATTCTGCGTTCGGTGGCCGCCAAACACAAGAACGTCGGTTTGCTGGATTGGTACTCCGTCAGCAACGCTCATCCGGAATATTTCTATGATGACGGCACCCATTTGACACCGGGGGAGAACGGCGGCCGTGAGGCTTACGGCATCATGCTGCGACAGGGCTTGTGTGGGCAATGATCCACTGACACGTTTTGTTTCTCGATCGTCGCGATAGACGGTTTCGATAACCATGCCCAAAGATCTCTTATCAGAAGAGCCATTTTCGATTTTGGAGCAGTACAATCCCTCGGATGTTTCCAGGGAAGTGTTTTTATGAAAAGTTCGCCGGGAAATTAACGCGTCTATCGAATCAGTTACCCCTTGCAGGGCATCTGAAGCAACCCTGCAAATGGTCGTTGACGATGCCCATTGACTGCATATAGGCATACATGGTGGTCGGTCCGATGAATTTGAATCCGGCTTTTTTCATGGCCTTGCTCATATCGACTGATTCCTGGGTTACGGCAGGAACCTCCTCCCGGCTTTTCGGCCTGTGCGCGCATGGCCCGTCAGGGGCGAAACTCCAGATATAATCGGCAAACGGCATATCCAGATCAAGTGCGACTTGCGCATTGTGAATGGTAGCTTCGATTTTCCGTCTGTTACGAATGATGGCTTTGTTATCCATAAGTTCGGGTATTTCGTCGGTCATTTGCGCGACACGTTCGATATCGAAATCGTGGAAGGCAGCATCAATCGCCTTGCGCTTATTGATGACGGTGTTCCACGAGAGGCCAGCCTGCATGGCCTCAAGCGCAAGCCGTTCGAACAGGGCCTGCGAATCATAGCAAGGCGTACCCCATTCGGTGTCGTGGTAGACCAGCATGTCATGGCTCAGGGCCAGATACGATTGTGGCCAGCAACGCCGCAGGCCATCGGGCTGGACCTTCGACTGATTCGTTGCGTTTTGAGAACTGGCCTCTGATGGCTTTCTTTTTGCACTCATAACTTAGGCTTTCTTTTTTGCACTTATGTCTTTTATACTCTCGAGCCTCGGAACCTGTGCATATCTGGTGCATAACTTTTGTGACACGCCCGGGCGTTGTGGGTAACCGGGGTCATTCGACCACACCTCCTATTTTCAATGTGCTATTTGAAGGTTACGAGGCATAGTGGAAGAGGCGGAAACATGGATGCCGGATAGTTACAGCGAGGGGAGGCACAG
Source organism: Bifidobacterium sp. ESL0784 (assembly GCF_029433295.1). Lineage (GTDB taxonomy): Bacteria > Actinomycetota > Actinomycetes > Actinomycetales > Bifidobacteriaceae > Bifidobacterium. The sequence continues at coordinate 33,241 of NZ_JAQTHV010000003.1, read as the reverse complement.
CAGTGAGAACGGAAGATAGAGGAAGGCAGCGGCTTAAATGGGCGCGACTGAGAGCTGAAAGGGAACAGTGCCGGCAAAGGATGATCGATTTGGTTTCGCGTCTGATCACGATTCTTGTGGTTTTTGCTGTATTGCTGATAGGTTTCGCAACGGGAGGGCATGAAGCCTTGGCCTTGCCGAGCGACGATATCGAGGAGACGGCATATTCAGCTTTGGAAAATAATCAAACTTATACGTCCACTCCTTCTGCAGGTCGATATTCGTTGGGATTCATCGAACCGATCGGCTCTGTGGACCCTCCGATCCATGACGGGAAAGGGTGCAAAGCCGATATGGGATGGCCTGTATTGCCACATGTAGTCATTAGAAAGTTCAAGGCTCCCAAACAGGTTTGGAGTCCCGGGCATCGCGGGGTCGATATCGCGGCGGTGGAGAACACGCCCTTGTTTGCCCCGGCAAGCGGTTTCATCAGTTTTGCCGGCATCGTTGCGGGGAAATCGGTGGTGAGCATCCGTCACAAAAACCTCACCTTGACTCTTGAACCGGCGCAGACGCTTCTGCCGATAGGGACACCGGTGGTCAAAGGACTGCCGATCGGTACCGTCAAAGGTGTTTCGGATCATTGCACCGGAATCTGCGTGCATTGGGGAGTAAGAAAAAGCAGGAAGGAATATCGTGACCCTCAGCAATTGGCGGCAAGAAGGAAAATAGTGCTCAAGCCTGTTGTCTCGTAATGGGGCGATTCGGCTTATTCGAATGGAATGAAGGTCTGTTTCTCATGAATCCAGAAGTCCATGTTCAAAAGAGATAAGGTGACGAGAAGAACATTTCGCTAGGGAATGTTCTTCTCGTCACCTTATGAGCCGGAAATCCGAGGGGCGGCAATCAATCCCCACTACAATCCTGCATCCGCCAGTGAAATGTATCCGGGTTCGATCAGCAGATGCTTGAGGTTGCCTGCACTGATGGCCATCGGCTTCTCGTGAATAGTGTCCATCTTTGTGCCGTTGATTGTTGTCGTCTTGACATAGGAAAGTTCCGTGACGTTCTTCCCCGCCTCGATCGTTGTTGTCGCGCCGGCGATGTCTCCTGACAGTTTTTGGATATTTTCCATACCTGTCATCCATTGCTTGCCGTTGACCACGTCAGGCATCATATCGGCATAGGCGCCATAACCGGTGATAATCGGCCAAGCCATATCACCTTCACTGCCAGATTGTGATTGCGTTTCGTCTTCGGTGCCGTTTTCCTTGCTGTCCTTCGGCTTCGGGGGTGCGATCTTATCGAGATTGTGTTTGCCAGTCAACGTCCCGACGATACCGGACACCTCGATCTCGGGATTGATATCTGCGGCAGTGCCAGTATATTTGAGGCTGGTCAGTTCATCGACCACCGCCGACGAAACGAAATCGTTCATGGTGAGGATGCCGTCGATGTGGAGCGGCTTGCTGCCCTTGGATGAGTCGGTAAGTCTGGCATCCAGTTCGTTCTTTACCTCTGCCGTTTTGGTGGCCTTGAAACAGACGGATTCCCAGTCCTTGCTGGTTGTGGTTGAAGTGAGCTTCTTTGACGGGCTGACGGCTCGGCCGTCCTTGAAATAGGGCTGCAATACATCCCATATTCCCGCAAAGGCTTCCTGTGCGAAGGCGTCGGTCGTAGCGGTGGTCGAATCTTCCTCTTCTCCGACAGGAATCATGACCTCGACCGACTTGGGATGCATCTTGGTTGTTTTTTCCAAGGCAAGTTTCGAGACCAGCTGCTGGGCTTGCAATGCACCAATCTGACGCGGGGTCGACATGCTCACAAAAAGGTCAGGGGTGAATCCGGCCAGCGGATTGGCGAGAATGATGGTATGGGCTCCAGCTTTTTTGGCCAGCTTCAGAGTTTTCGCCAGGCGTTTGCTGGCCGTGGCCTCGTCGTTTTTGTCGGTCTTGTCCTTGTTGTCTTCGTTTTGTGCTTGCGTCGTTTTGTCTGCCGAGGAAGAGGACTTGGAACCGGTGTCTCCGTTGGCGGCGGTATTGGTTGCATTCGACGGCTTTTCGGTGTCGTATGCCGGCGCATCGTCCGGATTCGTAACGTAATCACCGTATTGCTCATTGCCCTTGTTCCCGGAAATTGCAGGGGCGACAATCAGCGTGGTGTGATGGTTGACATCACTGGAAGCCGTGGAAAGTTGGTTGACCAAGTAGTCCTGAACATCATCACTCTGCTTGGTGAGATTGCCGTCTGTCTTCACCTTGATATTTTTGGACTGAAAGCCTGAATCGGTCAACGATTTCGTGATGGCGGGGACGAACTTGGCCCATTTGTTCAGCGGAGTGTGCGAAGAAATGGAAATGCCGTCGGATGGGGTGAAAATCACGACGTTGCTTTTAGATACCGCAGAGCTCGCCGACACCTTGTCGGTGTCAATAGAGGTGGTCTCCGTATCCTGACCCCCGTTGCCACAAGCGGCCGATGCCGTCGTAAGAACCAGAGCTGTGGCAAAAGCCAGAAAACGTGCCAAGGGGTGCTTGCCGCGCGTCGTCATAAGTCATCCTTCTTTATATGTACTTCGAATTAACCAAAATCGATAATAGTCTGAGGCCAATATGAAAGTGGCATCGCATGGATAATCAGGACGATATGCGACGGCACTGAATGAAGCCTTTGACTTAACGTGATTGGCCCAATTCCTTGTTCAGACCCTCGTCCAGGGCATCCATGAAGCCCTCCGTATCGAGCCAAGGCTGGTCCGGGCCGATAAGCATGGCCAGATCCTTCGTCATCTTTCCGCTTTCCACGGTTCTGATGATAACCCGTTCCAGGGTTTCGGCAAAACGCTGGACTTCTGGCGTCTCGTCGAGTTTGGCACGCTGCTTGAGTCCGCCGGTCCACGCGTAAATCGAGGCGATCGGGTTGGTCGAGGTCTTCTCGCCCTTAAGCCAGCGTCGATAGTGGCGTGTCACGGTGCCGTGCGCGGCCTCTGCTTCAACCGTCTGCCCGTCGGGTGTCATCAGCACCGAGGTCATCAGCCCCAACGAGCCGAATCCCTGTGCCACGGAGTCGGACTGCACATCGCCGTCATAGTTCTTGCAGGCCCAGATATAGCCGCCGTGCCACTTCATCGTACTGGCCACCATATCGTCGATCAGACGGTGCTCGTAAGTGAGTCCTTCTTTTTCAAAACGGTCTTTGTATTCGGTTTCGTAGACTTCGGCGAAAATGTCCTTGAATTCACCGTCGTAAGCCTTGAGAATCGTGTTTTTGGTGGAAAGATAGACCGGATAGTGCCGCATGAGCCCGTAGTTGAAACAGGCCCGGGCGAAGCCGCGGATGGAATCGTCAAGATTGTATTGTACTTGGGCCACGCCGGCACCGGGGTAGTCGTAAACGACATGTTCGATGGGCTCGCTGCCATCGGCAGGGGTGAAGGTGACGGTCAGTCGTCCCGGCTTGCCGACCTTGAAATCGGTGGCTTTGTACTGGTCGCCGAAAGCGTGCCTGGCGACCACAATCGGTTTCTTCCATCCGGGAACCAGCCGAGGAATGTTGGAGATGACGATGGGTTCACGGAAGATCGTACCGCCGAGAATGTTGCGGATGGTGCCGTTCGGCGATTTCCACATCTTTTTCAGGTTGAATTCCTTGACACGAGCTTCGTCGGGCGTGATGGTGGCGCATTTGACGCCCACATGGTGTTTCTTGATGGCGTTGGCCGCGTCAATGGTGACCTGATCGTCGGTGGCGTCGCGGTTTTCGATGCCGAGGTCGTAATAATCAAGATTGACGTCGAGATAGGGCAGGATAAGACGGTTCTTGATGTCTTTCCAGATCACTCTGGTCATCTCGTCGCCATCGAGTTCGGCGATGGTCCCTTTGACCTTGATTTTTTCCATGCTTGCCCTTTCTTTGTCAATATGATTATTGACCATTATCACGCCAAAATATGTCATTGGTGTTGCTTTGATTGACTGGCGAGATGCCTGTTCGGCACGCTTTTGGAGCACATTCGCTCGTCACGTATGGGCAGTAATCTTGAAATCATGACTCAGGAAATTGAAATCGGTTTGGGTAAGAAAGGCCGTCTGGCCTATTCATTGGATGATATCGCAATTGTTCCTTCTCGCAGGACACGTGATCCGAAGGACGTATCGACGGCCTGGCAGATTGATGCCTACCAGTTCGACGTCCCGGTGCTTTCCGCTCCCATGGATTCCGTGACCAGCCCCGCCACGGCGATTGCCATGGGCAAACTTGGTGCCCTCGGTGTGCTCGATCTTGAGGGCCTGTGGACACGTTATGAGGATCCTCAGCCGCTGCTTGATGAGATCGGCGAGCTTGACGAAGACACCGCTACGGCTCGTCTGCAGGAGATATACGCGGAACCGATCAAACCGGAACTGATTACTAGACGACTGCATGAGATCCGTGACGCGGGTGTCACTGTTGCGGGTGCGCTTTCGCCTCAGCTTACGCAGGAGTTCTATTCGACCGTCATCGATGCGGGAGTCGATCTCTTCGTCATCCGTGGTACGGCGGTTTCGGCCGAGCATGTTTCGCAAAGCCATGAACCGTTGAACTTGAAGAAATTCATCTATGACCTTGATGTTCCCGTCATTGTCGGGGGAGCGGCCAGCTATACAGCCGCCCTTCATCTCATGCGTACCGGTGCCGCCGGCGTGCTTGTCGGTTTCGGCGGCGGAGCGGTTTCCGCCACATGCACCACCATCGGCGTCCATGCCCCGCTGGCCACGGCGATTGCCGATGTCGCAGAAGCCCGTCGTGACTATATGGACGAATCCGGTGGTCGTTATGTGCAGATCATCGCCGACGGCGGCATGGGCACATCAGGCTCGTTCGTCAAGGCCCTGGCCATGGGTGCGGACGCAGTGATGCTTGGCGCGCCCCTCGCTCGTGCTGATGAGGCGCCGGGTAAGGGTACGCATTGGGGTGCCGAGGCCCGTCATTCCTCGCTTCCTCGTGGAAAGCGCACGAAAGTCGGTACGGTCGCTCCTTTGCAGCAGATTCTTTTCGGGCCCAGCCACAACGCCGATGGGACGGTCAACTTCATCGGTGCGTTGCGCCGCGCGATGGCATCGACCGGTTATGTCGATCTGAAGAATTTCCAACACTGCGATGTGGCGGTTACACTCTCGCATCTTGGCTGATTGCTGATCGAGCCAGTAACCAAGTCGTTTTCTTAAGCGGACTATCTATGTGACCGGGTAGTCCGCTTTTGCATTCAAATCATCCGTTTATGTTCCATATCATCATTTGTGATTCAAGGTTTTCTTCAAAAATCCTAAATAATCTTGATTTTTGCCAAAATAGCTTCTTCTTCCTTGACAAAGCCTTCAATATCTGTTGCTCTGGAGAGTGAATGTGAACAGTAAATGGAGGTTCAATGATGAACATGCAGATGCAGGAGCAGCCCCAAAAGATGACATTCGGACATCGTTCCGGACTGCCGACATACGATGGATTCATCCGAATCGAATTGTCGAACCGTCCGGTTCCCTACCATATTTCGCGCTGCTATCCGGGAACGTTGAGCGAGGCCGAATGCCAGAAATTCAGCCTCGCTTCCTGCAGGCTCGCCTGTATGTGTCTTGATATGATACGAGGGCGTACACCTCCGCAAAGTCTTCAGCATATCCTGAGCGGCCCCTGCCTCCAACGTCTTGAAACGATGTCGTATCTTTTGCAAAACCATTTGCGCACGCATCAGGAGCTCAAGGAGAAGTTGTGCTATCTTCCCGCGGTTCCGATGCTGGTGTATACCACGTTGGTCAGTCCGGATATCACCGAAACGGTGCTGCGCCTTGCCGTAGGCAAATCGACTTATTGGGTCACTTTGGTGTTCAAACGCAGCGGATCACGTTGGATTTGCACAACCGCCGACCTCGGCTGAGCCATCATAAAACGTTATTCCGAGTTGCCGGAAGTTACGCTAACGTAGTATTGGGGTTACGGTTGCGTATAGTTAGACCTATGTTGCGAGAATTCTATTTGGATCCTGTCACCAAAACCACCGATAAGGACACCATCTACTCCCTGCTGTCCAAAAGAGCCGGGAAAGATCCGGACGGGCCAATAGCCGAATGGCTCGATGAAGATAGCCAGCAGTGGCACACCGTCACAGCCGGCCAAATGCTTGACCGCGTGCGTAAGGTCGCCAAGGGGCTTATAGGACTGGGAGCCAAGGCCGGAAGCATGGTCGTCATCTATGCCGCCACCAGTTACGAATGGGGAGTGGTTGACTTCGCCTGCGCCGCCATCGGTGCGGTGAGTGTGCCGATTTATGAGACGGATTCGCCCAAGCAGGCCAAAGGCATCGTCGAGGATGTCGATCCGATTGTCGCTTTCGGAGGAGACGTCGAGCATACCCAGACGCTCGAGGAATTCCGACGTGAACGCGAGGGACTCAAGTACGTTTTCAACCTTCAGGAGGACGGCTTGGAGGCGGTCGCCGATTTCGGCACTTCCGTCAGCGATGAAGAGCTTGAGGAAGCCATTTCGCGCGTCCGCGCCGATGACATGCTGACCATCGTCTATACTTCCGGATCCACCGGTGCGCCGAAAGGCGTGATGCTTTCGCATCGTAATTTCGTTTCGACGGTTTTCATCGGGTGGGCAGTGCTCGATGACATGCTCTTCCAGCCAAGCAGGCTGCTGCTCTTCCTGCCGTTGGCCCACTGCTTCGCTCGCTACATCCAGTATGTCGCCATCGGAGCCAAAGGCGTTGTGGGCTATACGCCAAGCGCCAAGCATCTGTTGGCCGATCTACGCACTTTCAAACCGACCTATCTGCTCGGTGTTCCGCGCGTATTCGAGAAGGTCTACAATGCGGCCTCGCAAAAGGCTGGATCCGGACTGCAGGGACGCGTGTTCAACATGGCGTTCAATCATTTTGTCAAGTGGTCCAAGGATCAGCAGGAAGGCCGCGGTCACAGCTTGTCCGAACAGCTGAAGCACAAGTTCTATATGAAGACCGTCGGCGCCTCGGTACGCAGCGCTTTGGGCCCGAACCTGAAGTACGTCGCCTGCGGCGGTGCTCCGATGAACGCGGACTTGGCACACTTCTTCAATGGCATGGACGGCATCACCTTCATCCAGGGCTACGGCATGACCGAAACCGCCGCCCCCTGCATCGTCAGTTTCCAGGACTTCAATAAGGTCGGAGCCGTCGGACGCCCAGGCACCGGCATCGCCGTCAAACTGGCCGACGACGACGAACTTTTGATCAATGGCGAAGATGTCTTCCTTGGCTACTACAAGCAGCCCGAGCTCACCGCCGAGGCCAAGGAGCCGGGCGGATGGGTGCATTCCGGCGATATCGCGCAGATCGACGACGACGGTTTTGTCTACATCACCGGCCGCAAGAAAGACATCATCATCACCGCCGGTGGCAAGAATGTCAGTCCCGCCCCGATGGAAGACACCATCGGCACCTGCCCGATCGTCTCCCACGCTGTGGTCATCGGCGATGGCCGTCCCTTCATCGCCGCGCTTATCGAGCTCGACTCCGAAATGGCGCGTTCCTGGCTGGCCAACAACGGTATGGATGAGAACATGCCTATGGCCGAAATCTGCCAGAACGACGCCGTCCGTGCATACGTCCAGCAGTACATCGACCAGGCCAACAGTTCGGTCTCGCGTGCGGAATCCGTGCGCAAGTTCGTCATCGTCGAAGACGAATTCACCCAGGAAAACGGTATGCTGACCCCAAGTATGAAGGTCGTGCGCGGTGAGGTCTTGAAGCACTATGCCGATCTCATCAATACAAAGGTCTATACTCCTAAGACGCGGGTCAAGCCGGCGCCGTCGGCTGCTGCGGGCTTTATCGACAAGACCGCCGAGAAGGCCCGGCAGGCCACGGACGCAATGACCCCGAAGGTCCGCGAGGCATACGAACAAGCCAAGCAGAATGTCGGAGTTCATCTTGCTGAGCACGAAGCGGAGCGTGAGGGTGAAGACCCTTGGAAGGACGCTCCTCATGATGACGCTCAGGGAAACGACTCTCCGTCCGAAAAGTAAGCCGTTCAAAAGCATCAAGAGGAGCAGTGCATTGGCGTTACGAGAAATAAGGGTTGTGCCCGATCCGGTGTTGAGGACCCCATGCGAACCGATTCGCGAAATAACCCCAGCTGTACGCAACATGGTGCAGGACCTGCTGGACACGGTTGACGACCCAGGTCGTGCAGGGCTTTCCGCCAATCAGATCGGTATCAGTCTGCGCGCCTTCTCCTACAACATAGACGGCAAACTCGGCTATGTCCTGAATCCGGTCATCGAAGAGACCAGAGGAGAGCAGTACGGCGACGAAGGCTGCCTTTCAGTTCCGAAGCTCTGGTACAAGACCCGGCGTGCCGACTATGCACGCGTTCGCGGTATCGATCTTGACGGCAAGACCATCGTGGTGGAGGGTACGGGCATCATGGGACGTATGCTCCAGCATGAAACGGACCATCTCGATGGTCACATCTATCTCGATCGTCTTGAAAAAGAGGAACGTCGGGAAGCCATGCGCCGCATGCGCGAGGGACAATGAGTCCAGCCTTCAAACGGTGATGAACGTTATGAGTTGTTCGGATATCGATGAAACGTTGGTGTCTGAACAACTTTTTTTATCGAAGAATCGTCTATCGAGTAACCCGGCTATTACTTGGTTTTCAAGCCCGGATACCTGCCAGGTTACGCGGATACCGAAGAACCGCCTTTTATACCACGTTTGTGCTATTTTAAATAATGGTGTGTTAAGCGGATTCCGAAGCGGTCACGTTGCCGAGAAAATCCAACAAATATTGTCAATCAAACACACAAATTCGCGTCATGCACGTGACGGACTGTGTCGGTCGATTGATTCGCCTTCGGCGATGATATTGCACGCAGGTACGCATGGCCAGGCAATAACCGACTGAAAGGTAGCATTATCATGGCTCAGATCACTATGAGCGAAATGCTGAAGGCAGGACTGCACTTCGGCCATCAGACCCGTCGCTGGAACCCCAAGATGAAGCAGTACATCCTGATGGAGCGCAACGGCATCCACATCATCAATCTCTTCAAATCGCTTGACCTGATCGACAAGGCCTACGATTTCATCAAGCAGACCGTCGCGCATAACGGCACCGTGCTCTTCGTCGGCACGAAGAAGCAGGCCCAGGAAGCCATCGCTACCCAGGCCACCCGCGTCAACATGCCGTACGTTTCCGAGCGTTGGCTCGGTGGCATGCTCACCAACTTCCAGACCGTCTCCAAGCGCGTTGCGCGCCTGAAGGAACTCGAAGAGATGGACTTCACAGACGTCCACGGTTCTGGTCTCACCAAGAAGGAGCTCCTGCTCCTGCAGCGCGAGAAGAACAAGCTGGAGAAGCAGCTCGGCGGCATTCGCAACATGACCCGCACGCCTTCGGCCATGTTCGTCGTCGACATCAACAAGGAAGCGCTGGCCGTCGAGGAAGCCCACAAGCTGAGCATCCCGGTCGTCGCCATCGTCGACACCAACACCGATCCTGACCTCGTGGATTATCCGATTCCGGCCAACGATGACGCCATCCGCGGCATCGAGCTGCTGACCAGCCTCATGGCGGACGCCGTCGCTGACGGCCTGCTTGAGCGCAGCGGCAAGGCCGAGAAGACCGAAGACAAGTCCGAGCAGCCGATGGCCGCTTGGGAGAAGGACTTGCTCAAGGACAACGAGAAGCCTGCTGACGACGCAACCGCCACCGCCGAGACCAGCCCTGCCGAAGCCAAGGTTGAGGAAACCAAGGTCGAAGAGGCCAAGGCCTGAGCAATATCACGTGCAAAAGGCGGTGTCGGAAACTTCTGGCTTCCGCGCCGCCTTTGGTGCATTGATTACCGATTAGAACATTTTTCAAGGAGATATACATGGCAGCAATTACAGCAGCTTTGATCAAGCAGGTCCGTGAAGACACCGGCGCCGGCATGATGGACGTCAAGAAGGCGCTCACCGAAGCCGAAGGCGACGTGGCACGCGCCAAGGAAATCATCCGCGCCAAGGGCATTCAGGCCGCAGGCAAGCGTGAGGGCCGCACCGCCCAGGAAGGCACCATCGCCTCCCGTGTGGTCGACACCGAGGACGGCCAGGCAGGCTATGCCGTCGAACTCAATTCCGAGACCGACTTTGTGGCGAAAACCCCGAAGTTCGTCGCGTTCGCCGATGGCGTGCTCGATGACGCCATCAAGGCAGGCGCGAGCAACGCTGACGAGGTTCTTGCAGCCAAGTCTGCCGACGGCACCGTCAAGGAGACCGTGGAAGAGGCCGCGGCTCTCTTTGGTGAGCATGTCAAGGTCGGTCAGGTAGCCAAGGTCGAAGGCCCGAAGGTCGAGATCTACGCGCACAAGAAGTCCGCCGAGATGCCGCCGAGCATCGTCGCCATCGTCGCCACCGACGAGAAGGGTGCCGCTGTCGCTCACGAGGCCGCTCTGCAGATTTCCGCCATGGGCGCCAAGTGGCTCAAGCGCGAGGACGTTCCGACCGATGTCGTCGAATCCGAGCGTCGCGTGGCCACCGAGAAGTCCCAGGCTGAAGGCAAGCCCGAGAAGATCATCCCCAAGATCGTGGAAGGCCGCATGAACGCTTTCTACAAGGAGAATGTGCTGCTCGAGCAGGAATATGTCAAGGACACTTCCAAGTCCGTCGGCGACCTCTTCAAGCAGGCCGGCGGCGAGCTGCTCGCCTTTGCGCGTATTGAGGTCGGCAAGGGCGAAGAGGAGTGATTGTTCGCTTTTCGCGGTTTTGATTTGATATGAAATGTTGGCTGGTATCTTCGGGTACCGGCCAACATTTTGTATTTTGCTATCGGTTGGTTTGATATTGCCGAATAGTCAATCGGCGAATCAGCCAATCATTTTATAATCCGATAGCTTGCAGCATAACGTGTCGATAAAGACCAGGTGACGCTCGAAACCAATTTGGCAAGTGTGTACGCCCTCAAATTTGCTGTCGTTGTGAACAGATAACCTGTTAGTCAGTAATGTGCCGCCAGACAAGGATAGAGAGGCCACTGATGACTAAAGATGGCAAGGACGATACAGCTCGACGAGTGTTGCTGAAGCTTTCAGGAGAAGCTTTCGGAGGCGGTCAAATCGGTATCGATACGTCGGTCATTCGTCGTATCGCTCAGGAAATCCATAAGGCGGTCGAACAAGGCGTCGAAGTTGCCATCGTCGTCGGCGGCGGCAACTTCTTCCGTGGAGCAGAACTTCAGCAGGCCGGCATCGAACGCAGCCGAGGCGATTACATGGGTATGCTCGGCACAGTCATGAACTGCCTCGCTTTGCAGGACTTCCTCGAGCAGGAAGGCCAGGCTACCCGCGTGCAGACCGCCATCACCATGGGCCAGGTCGCTGAGCCGTATATTCCGCTGAAGGCCATCCGTCACCTCGAAAAGGGAAGAGTGGTCATTTTCGGTGCCGGCGCAGGCATGCCGTACTTCTCCACCGACACGGTCTCCATCCAGCGTTCGTTGGAGATTCATTGCGACGCTGTGCTGATGGGCAAAAACGGAGTGGATGGAATCTATACCGCAGATCCCCGTAAGGATTCCAATGCCAAACGGTTCAAGACCTTGAGCTATCAGCGTGCGTTGGTCGACAACCTCGCCGTCATGGACGCTGCGGCGCTTTCCATGGCCCGCGAAAATGACCAACATATCCGTGTTTTCGGTCTGGAAGAGGCCGGCAATGTCACCAAGGCTTTGGTCGGCGAGCCCATCGGCACACTCGTTTCGAATCTTGAATCGGAAATCGCTCAATAATTCATTGAGCGTCATTTCCGTGATGGTTTCAATAATAGATAATCGGTTATAGCCGAACACGTAACAACCAAAGACTCGCATCGCGAGCCATAAAAGGAGAGCAACATGGCAAACCCCGTAGAACAAGCCAAGGAACAGATGAAGAAGTCCGTGGAAGCCACCAAGGAGAACTTCTCCGGAATCCGCACTGGCCGTGCCAACCCGGCGCTCTTGAACGGTCTCGTCGTTGACTATTATGGAGCCCCTACGCCGATTAAGGCCGTAGCCTCCATCGGTGTGCCCGAACCCCGTACCCTTTCCATCACTCCATTCGACGGTTCACAGGCTAACGCTGTCGAAAAGGCCATCCGTGACTCCGACCTCGGCGGCAGCACCCGCCGTGACGGCAACGTGATTCATCTGACCATGCCGGAACTCACCGAAGACCGTCGCAAGGAATATGTCAAACTTGCCAAGGGCAAGGCCGAGGACGGCAAGGTCGCGGTACGCAACATCCGTCGCAAGGCCAAGGAAGCCATCGACAAATCGGTCAAAGACGGCGACATGGGCGAGGACCAGGGCGACCGCCTGCAAAAGGATCTCGACAAGGTGACCAAGGAAACTAGCGAGACCATCGACCAGCTTCTGGAAGCCAAGGAAAAGGAGATCATGGAAGTCTGATTCGGCATTTTGCGCGTCTTTTCAAAGATTGTTCTGGAAGCCGCGCGATAAATCCATCAGACAAGCATGAAAGAAAAGGAAATGACCAGCAAACAACGGCACGAGGCAGGCGACGAGGTGAACGCCGCGCTCAACGACATCAATAAAAAGACCGGGCGCAATATGCCTCAGGCCGTTGCCACAGCCGTGTTTCTTATCGCCCTTATCTTGGCATGTCTGCTCATCAGGATCGATCTCTATATCCTGCTGATCGCCGTTTTCCTTGTGCTTGCCCTTCGCGAGCTGCATGTTTCCTTTGCCACAGTACATCTTTACATTCCATTGGTTGTGCTGTGGCTGTGCTGTGCAGGCACGTTGCTGTCAATATATTATGTTCCGAACCATGTGCTGGCTGCAGGGGTGGGCATCACGGTTTCCACTGTTGCTGTGGCCATTGCGGCCAACGTCCGCCACAACGTAGGCAAACGGCTTGCCGGTGCCATCGAAGGCAAGCTTGCTGCCGCACAGGACGTTGAGAAAACTTCGGACTCTGTGGCGGCCAACAGCAAAACCGGCGAAAGCAGCATCGACAACGTTGCGGTTTCGGTGTTCCTCGTGCTTTACATCCTGGTGTTGGCGTCGTGCATCATTCTTCCTGAGACGTTCAACGGCCATCCGGTGGCCCATGCAATCATGGTGGTCTTCTTGCCCGCTCTTTCCGATACCGGTGGGCTTTTCTTTGGTGCGTTCCTCGGCAAACACAAGCTTTCACCGCGCATTTCACCAAAGAAATCCGTCGAAGGACTTTGCGGCTCCGTACTTTTCGCCATGGTTGGTGCTTTCGTCATTTTCGCGATTACCTATCCGAACCTGTGGGCGACGCGTTGGTGGGTGCCCATTGTCACCGGCGTGATGGTCGGTGTCATCGGCACGTTCGGTGATCTGTGCGCCTCGATGCTCAAGCGCGACATGGGATTGAAGGATATGGGCCATCTTCTGAAGGGTCACGGCGGGGTCATTGACCGTGTCGATTCCATCCTTCTTTGCGCCCCATTCTTCACCGTGTTGTTGTGGGCTACTGGAATGTAGGCTTCGGTCAGCCTCAACTTTTCAAAACGAAAATTTTTATAGAAATTTCTTACAGTATTAACCGGTATAGGTAAAAGTATCCGGCTTATTGAATGATGATGATTATGGATGATGTTGCAAAAAATGATTCCGGGCTTTCGGAATCGGCAAATGCTCTTTCAAGCGAAACCGTATCCGTTGAATCGGGAGTGACTGCCGGAGGAGACTCCGGGGCGTTCCGTGATGTGCTGGCAAAAAACCATGCCCGGCGTGGAAAGCCGCCGTTGCATTTTGCCGATATGACCGACGAACAGCGCATCGAAACGGCCAAGCAACTGGGCATGCCGAAATTCAGGGTCAAGCAGCTTGGCAACCATTATTTCGAGCATTTCAACAACGACGTCTCCACATTCACCGATTTTCCCGCAGCCAAAAGGGAAGCCGCGCAACAGGCGTTCTTCCCGACGCTGATCACCGAGGTGACGCATCAGGTCGCCGACAATGGAACGACGATCAAAACGCTTTGGAAACTTTTCGATGGCTCGCATATCGAATCGGTGCTGATGCGTTACCCCAACCGTGCCACGCTCTGTATTTCCAGCCAGGTCGGTTGCGGCATGGGCTGCCCCTTCTGCGCCACCGGTCAGCTCGGCCTGACACGCAACCTTTCCACGGCGGAAATCCTCGAGCAGGTTCGCATCGCCGCCAAAGCCATGGCGGAAGGCAAGATCGCCGGAGGTCCGGGGCGTCTGAGCAATGTCGTCTTCATGGGCGAAGGCGAGCCCATGGGCAACTACAAATCCGTATTGTCCGCTGTTCGCCAGATCAGCGCCATGCCACCGGAGGGCTTCGGCATTTCCGCACGTAATATCACGGTTTCCACTGTCGGTGTCGTCCCCGGCATCAAAAAACTGACAAATGAGGGAATTCCGGTGCGTCTTGCCGTTTCGTTGCATGCGCCTAACGACACGCTTCGCGACGAACTGGTGCCGATGAACCGACGTTTCGATTCCGAGCAGGTGCTCGATGCCGCACACGACTACTATCTGGCCAGTCATCGTCGCGTGAGCATCGAATACGCGCTCATGCGCGGCATCAACGACCAAGCCGAGCACGCCCGACAACTGGCGCATCGTCTCAACCATTACGGCGACAACTGGGTGCATGTCAACCCAATTCCGTTGAATCCCATCGAAGGCTCGAAATGGACCGCCTCGAAGCCAGAAGATGAGATACGGTTCCTCGATATCCTGCACAGCGCCGGCATCACAGCGACACTGCGCGATACCCGTGGCTCGGATATCGATGGTGCTTGCGGACAGCTGGCTGCAAAAAATATACGTGCGTAGAAGGGTATCGTCGTATCCAGCGATTGAAACCACATGGATTGCTCGCGTATATAAATCGCAGACTACGTTTATTCCACTGAACCGGTATGAACCAGACCAAGCGATGTTTTGAGACGCTGCGTTCCTTGTTCCCGACGATGAATTAGTCTTGAGTCAGATATTTGACGGTTGAGTAGGAGTTGGCCTATGTCATTGGCGGTACGAGTGATTCCATGCTTGGATGTGGACGATGGACGTGTGGTCAAAGGCGTCCATTTCGAGAACCTACGGGATGCCGGTGATCCGGTTGAACTTGCCGGGCGCTATTACGATGAAGGCGCCGACGAGCTGACCTTCCTCGACGTGACGGCCTCCAGCAGCCACCGGCAGACCATGATGGACGTGGTCACCCGCACTGCCGGCCAGATTTTCATTCCTTTGACCGTCGGAGGGGGAGTGCGCACGGTCGGCGACGTTGACGCATTGCTGCGCAGCGGTGCCGATAAGGTCAGCGTCAATACAGCCGCCATCAACAATCCTGAGCTGATCAGCCAGGTCGCGCAGCGTTTCGGCAATCAGGTTCTGGTACTTTCCGTTGACGCAAGGCGCGAAAAAGGCGAGCAGCATACCCAGTCCGGTTTCGAAGTCACTACCATGGGTGGCCGGCATTCCACCGGTATCGACGCGCTTTGGTGGGCGCAACGTGCGCAGGAACTCGGCGTCGGCGAGATTCTGCTCAATTCCATGGACGCTGACGGCACCGGCGACGGCTTCGATATCGAAATGCTCAAAGCCATGCGCAAAGTGGTCAATATCCCGCTGATCGCCAGTGGCGGTGCCGGCAAGCTCGAGGATTTCCCGCCAGCTGTAGAAGCGGGTGCCGATGCGGTACTTGCCGCTTCGGTGTTCCATTACGGTAAGATGACCATCGCCCAGGTCAAGCAGACGATGAAAGAACATGGCATCACCGTGCGTGAGCCGTTGCTCGCCCGATAGGTGTTTAAGAAACTGATAAGTCAATGAGCATCGTATTACGATAGGATTTCCTGTCTCTTGTTCAATCGAATCCCACAGTAATAGCGAAGATCAAGGAAGACTGAAGAGAAAAATGAAGAACAACAATATGGAATATGACAACAGCAAAGCGTTGGATCCACGTCTTGCAGCACGCCTGAAACGCGACGACAAAGGCCTCGTGGCAGCGGTGATCCAGCAATACGATTCCAAACAGGTGCTTATGGTCGGTTACATGAACGACGAGGCGCTGCGACGCACCCTGACCACCGGACGGGTGACTTTCTGGTCGCGTTCACGTCAGGAATATTGGCGCAAAGGCGATACTTCCGGACATGTCCAATATGTAAAAGGCCTTTCCCTCGATTGTGATGGCGACGCATTGTTGGTCGAGGTGGACCAGGTCGGTGCCGCCTGCCACACCGGGGCACGCTCCTGCTTTGATGAAGGTGGGGAAGTACCTGTCGTCGTTGGCGAACGAAAGCCAGAAGACACAGCCAATGACATCTGCCGTTGAGGCTCGGCAATATATAGCGGTTACGGTCTCGGATATGATGGCCGACAGAGACAATATCGTAAATGATGCTTTGAGGGGCCATGACACAAGGATTGACATTGGGTATGTTTGCAGGACAAAGCTTGGCGTATATTCCATCTCCAAGTATTTCAAAGGTCGTCATCCCTCGGATTTCCATCGGCAATTGGTCAATCGGTCCCATCCCGATCCGTTTCTATGCCCTGTGCATCCTTCTGGGCATCGTACTTGCGGTATGGATCTGCGAAAAGCGCTGGAAGAAAGTCGGTGGCAACTTCGACCAGATCCTTGACATCACTTTGTGCGCAGTGCCGGCAGGCATCATCGGCGCACGTCTTTATCATGTGGTGACTACCCCGGAACGGTTCTTCGGACCCAACGGCGATCCAATGGAGATACTGCGTATCTGGAATGGCGGCCTTGGCATCTGGGGCGGGGTGCTCTTCGGCGCATTGGCCGCTTGGGCATGGTGCCGTCACAAGCATTATCCGATGGCATTGCTCGCCGATGCCGTCGCTCCTGCACTTCTGGTGGCGCAGGCGGTAGGAAGGCTGGGCAACTGGTTCAATCAGGAGCTTTACGGTGCTCCCACAACCCTGCCATGGGGTCTGAAACTCAACATGACGGGCTCGGCCATCGGCCACGGCGAACAGTGCTATGACGGGGAGACCTGCCCGACAGGAACCCTTTTTCAACCTACATTCCTCTATGAGATGATTTGGAACCTCATCGGTGCGGCGCTCATTATCTGGATTGGCCGCAAAGCGATGAACAAGCTCAAAGCCGGCAGTCTCTTCACCATTTACGTGATGTGGTACACGGCCGGACGCACCTGGATCGAGGCATTGCGCATCGATTTCGCGCACGAAATCCTCGGAGTACGGGTCAATGTCTGGGTTTCCCTGGTCGTCTTTGTACTGGGTGTGGTGGCATTCATCGTCGTGCAAAAGCTGGGTAGTTCCACCATCAGCCTTGCCGAACGCCTGCGCACCTTGACCGAGGTCGAGGAACGTATCGAAGCCGATGCCCAAAAGACCAAAGACAGGAGCGGGAAAAAATAGACCTTCGAAAGGCGAGATAATCTCAAATGATATTGCGACATGAAAAATTCTTATGTCTAAAAAAGAGATTAGGATTCTTGCAGGCTTTGTTATGAGCCGTTTTCAAGTCGTTCGCACAGCATAGGATATACAATTATGACCATTCAAATCGCACCAAGCATTCTTTCAGCGGATTTCTGCAATCTTGAACGTGACCTCAAAGCCATCGACCATGCCGATCTGGTCCATGTCGATGTGATGGACCATCATTTCGTCCCGAATCTCACGCTTGGCGAACCTGTCGTCAAGCGTATCTGCGAGGTTACCGACCTGCCGGTCGACGTGCATCTGATGATCGAGGATCCAGACCGCTGGGCTCCCGAATACGCCAAGCTCGGAGCGGCTTCGGTGAGCTTCCATATGGGTGCCGTACATGCTCCTGTCCGTCTCGCGCGCCAGTTGCATGAGATGGGCTGCAAGGCATGCTTCGCTGTGCGTCCGGCGGAACCGGTCGAACCGATTTTCGATATCCTCGAGGAATTCGACATGATTTTGATTATGACGGTAGAACCCGGCTTCGGTGGCCAGAAATTCCTTGACAACCAGATGGCTAAGGTTCGTCGCCTGCGTGACGAAATCACCCGTCGTGGCCTCAACACCCACATTCAGGTTGATGGCGGTGTGAGCCCCAAGACCGCCGACATTGTCGCCAAGGCCGGTGCCGATGTGCTCGTCGCTGGTTCTGCCGTCTATGGAGCGGATGACCGTGCCAAGGCAATCGACGATATTCGTGCGAAGGCACAGGCCGCATATCAGGCCTGATATGATCATGACACGCGCTTAGCGGTGTGAGAAACAACGGAGAGCAAAGATGAAGACATTCGAATCACTGTTCAAAGAGCTCAGTGAAAAGGCAGAGAACCGTCCGGTGGGTTCCAAGACAGTCGACGAGCTTGACAAGGGCACCCATTTCATTGGCAAGAAAATTAACGAAGAGGCGGGAGAGACCTGGATCGCAGCCGAATACGAAGGTGCCGACCGGACCGCCGAGGAGATGAGCCAGCTCATCTACCACATTCAGGTGATGATGATCAAGCACGGCATCAGCTTAGAGGATCTTTATAAAAACCTCTAGGCCCTGCTGACATTTTGCGCTGTTTGAAGTCGATGGATATCAAGAAGTAAAGGAGGAAAGAAAATGCTGAGAATTGCCGTGCCCAACAAGGGCATGCTCTCTGAACCTGCCTGGAGTCTGCTGCAGGAAGCCGGGTACCAACTGCGCACCCAGCCCCGTCAATTGGTGGTTGAAGACCACGACAACGATGTGGAGCTTTTCTACCTCCGCCCTTTGGACATTGCCATTTATGTAGGCCAAGGCGCCATTGATATCGGCATCACAGGCCGAGATATGCTGCTTAACACCGATACCAAAGCCACAGAGTATCTTCCGCTCGGCTTCGGCGCCTCCACTTTCCGTTTCGCCGCTCCCAACGATTCTTCAATCAACACATTTGAGGATATCGAAGGCAAGCGGATTGCAAGTTCATTCGACAAGCTTGTTCGCGATTACTTGGACAAGCATGGACTTCATGCCGACATCACTCACTTGGACGGTGCCGTAGAATCCTCTGTTCAGCTCGGTGTCGCCGATTTGATCGCCGATGTGGTTTCCACAGGTACCACTTTGCACAATGCCGGCTTGAGGATTTTCGGCGATCCGATTCTTCACTCCGAGGCCATCCTCATCCGTTCCCCGCACATCAACGAGGATGATAAGCAGCTTATGATTTTCAAGCGGCGTCTCGAAGGCGTGCTGACCGCCCGACGATACGTGATGATGGACTATGACGTACCGGTCAGCAAGGTTGGCGCAGCCGTGGCACTTACACCCGGACTGGAAAGTCCGACCATCTCACCGCTTCATGACCAACAGTGGTGTGCAGTCCGTGCCATGGTGGAACGCGAGAAGGTGAATCAGACGATGGACCAACTTTACGACGTCGGTGCCCGAGCCATCATCGTCACTGCCCTGCAAGCTTCAAGAATCTGAACCTGACTCATGAAACTTCCGATCAATTCCAACAACCGTTACAGTCCGGACGCGCGTGATATCTACTTCACCGTTCCGAACCTCATCAGTATTCTGCGCATCGTCTCGATTCCCTTTATTTCGTGGTTGACCGCGCAGCACAAGATGATCGCCGCGTTGGTTGTGTTGGCGATTTCGGCGGCAAGTGATGGTTTGGACGGGATCATTGCCCGCAAATGGAACCAGGTCAGCAAAATAGGTCAGATTCTTGATCCGGTGGCGGACAGGCTTCTGATATTCTGCAGTATTCTGGCTCTCGGTTGGGCAGGCATCATTCCATGGTGGATGCTTTTCGTGGTCGGTCTTCGAGACCTGATACTGCTCATATTGATTGTGATTCTGGCACAGCATGACTATGGGCCGCTGCCGGTTCATTTCGTAGGCAAAGCCGGAACCGCGTTATTGATGATATCGATTACCGCGTTGATTTTCGCGGATTTATGGAGCAACACTTTTACGCAAATCCTTCATCTGGCTGCCTTGGCTGCAGGAATCTGGGGCATCGTCCTGTATTGGTTGGCCGGATACATCTATATCCGTCAAGGTGTCACTTTGCTGCGTCACGACTCGGACAAATAAATGACAAAACCGGAACGAACGCCTTCGTCCTTTTCCGTGGAAATCGACGAGCAACCGAGCAAACGACGCGCGGTGTTTTCCAAAGCCGTTCAAAATCTGGGTTCCTGGCATGTCGTAAGCGTTGACGATGCCTTGGCGCTTTCTTCGCATCACCGACGCAAGGTTGATGATGACAGCCTTCGGCTGATTGACGATCTGACGAATCGCCCCCTCGACCCCCTGTTTTCCGACGCCAGACTAACCCAGCAGAAACCTCATTCGGAATTCTCCATCTGGTTCACCCGCATTATCGTCTTCATCATATGCATCGCTGTGGGTTTCGTCGGCAGCGTTTTCGTCCGTCAGCTCAATACCGATCCCCGCAAACAAGTGAGGGCAAGTCTCGTCTCGGAACTTCAACAGCAAAATACCAGTCTCAAGAAAGTCACCGACGAAGTGACGGATCTGCACTCCCGAGTCGTCAAGCAGGCGGATTCCATGCCGGATTCGGGACCTGATTCCACCCTGACCCAAGATGAAATGGCGAATGGCGCACTTGCCGTCAAAGGGCCCGGAATCGTCTTTACACTAGCCGATCCCGTTGCATCTGGCGCTGCGAACGGTGCCGGTCCTCGCGAAAACGGCACAAGCCACATCCGTGTGATCACCGATTCGGATCTGCAGGATATCGTTAACCTGCTCTGGAAGGCGGGAGCCGAAGCAATTTCCATCAACGGCTACCGTATCGGTGTTTCGACATCGGTGCGCACCGCAGGCCAGACAATTCTCATAGGGGTGAACCAGGTGGCAAGTCCCTATAAGATAGAAGCGATAGGTAATTCAAAAAACCTGTCACAGGCAATGAACAGCAAATCGCAACCCGATTTGTACCGGACACTTAACGCGGCGGGCATCAACCCACAGGTGTCAAGGTCCTACTCACTGAGGTTGGCGGCGGCGGAAGCCACGAAAGTGACCTACGCAAAAAGGAGCAAATGATGGCAGCAGTGCTCGGTCTGATCATCGGGGTCATCATCGGTATCTTCGTGAAGCCGGATATCCCTATCGTCCTTCAGCCATACCTGCCGATTATGGTGGTGGCGGCACTTGACGCGTTGCTGGGAGCCGCAAGGGCTTATTTCGAGCGTTCCTTCTCTGACAAGGTGTTTGTCATCTCCTTCATCTCCAACGTCCTGACCGCTACGTTGCTCGTCCTGCTCGGCAACCAGCTCGGCGTCGGTTCCCAGTTGCAAACAGCCGTCATCGTCGTGCTCGGCATACGAATCTTCTCGAACGTCTCCGCCATACGCCGGTTCATTTTCAAGGGCTGACGAACAATGTCCGATAAAAAAACACATAACATTCTCAACAGCATGCACATCCAGCATGCCCATGATCGGGAAAACGACCGTACCGACACCGGTTCCTTCCCGGTGGTACGCAAAAAGCCGAAGCAAATTGGCGGAGGAATCATCACCAGACTGATGACCAGCCTCCTGATTGTCCTTCTATGCGCCCTGCTTGGCTTCGGTTACGCCATCCAGCTCAACAATAAGACTTCCAGCTACGAGACCATGAGTGAGGAAGAACTCACCAGGCTCATCAGTGAAACCAGCACACAGGTGCAGAACCTGCAGCAGCGCAAAACCGAACTCACCGGCCAACTCAATTCTCTGAAGGCGTCCGCCAACAAGCAGCAGGAAGCCCAGCGCATAGCCAAGGAGAACGAGGATACCAGCGGCATTCTTTCCGGGAGGCTTCCGGCAGAAGGCAAAGGCATCATCATCACGATTTCGCAGGGGAGCAAGGAACGCATCGATGCCGCCACCATGTTCCAACTTGTTGAGGAACTGCGCAATGCCGGTGTCGAGGTGATGGCGCTGGATAATGTACGTGTGGTGACTTCGACGTATATTTCCGACACCAAAAAGGGCTTGGAATGCGACGGACAGGCTCTGAAGACCCCGTACGAGGTCAAAGCCATCGGTGATCCGCAGAATCTGGCGAACGCCGTCAATATCGCCGGCGGCGTAGGTTCGAGATTCAAGGTGAAATTCGGAGCCGACGTCACGGTGACGCAAAGCGAAAGTGTAGATATCAGCGAGACACGCGATGTCGGGCAATATCAGTATGCGAAAACGGTAGAATGAGCAATATGACTAATCCGATTCCAAGTGCGGGCGAAACGACCATCATTGGCCTGCCTGCTGTCAATATTCCCGCCACCTCTGCAGGTGACCGTCCTTTGACCCAAGACGATCTGGACACCATCACCAAGTTGTCTCCGGGCTCGGCGTTGCTGATTTCGACCAGGGGAGCGGTCTCCGGCTCACGTTACCTCCTCGACGAAGACGAAGTGAGCGTCGGACGCGACCCGCATGCCGACATTCTTCTCGACGATTCCACGGTATCCCGTGCACATGCGGTTTTTCGACGTGCAGGCAACACATTCGAGGTCGTTGACGCAGGAAGCCTCAACGGAACGTACGTCAACCGCCAGCGTGTGGATCGCGAGACATTGCACAACGGCGACGAGATCATGATAGGGAAGTTCCGTCTGGTCTTCTTCTCACCATCGGCTGTGGTCTCGCAGTGAGAATTTTCCGCTGAATCGGAATCTGCAACGAAGAAAGGAGAACGCTGTGAAGGCCAGTAGCAAAGTAACGACAATTGCCAGGGCACCGTCTCGTTCTTCTTCTCGAGGCAAACCCCCGAAAACCAAAGGCGGAAACTCTGCAGACCTGGTGCAGGGGGAGCTGTTCGCAGAATCTAGTGATGAGGCGGCAACCCGTGGATACCGCGGAACGGTGGCTTCCAAGGTTGCCGGTATCACTTACCGTCAGCTCGATTACTGGGCCAGTAAGCGAATCCTGGTCCCTTCCATTGCTACTTCTCATGGCTCGGGTTCCAGAAGGCTGTATTCGTTCAAGGATGTCCTGATTCTTGCCGTGTCAAAGAAGTTGCTGGATATCGGCGTCAACCTGCAGAACGTCACAGCTGCCATCGGTTTTCTTTCTCATCATCGCACCGTTGAGCTTGAACACATGACCATCATCTGCGACGGTCAGAATGTCAAGGAATGCGAGAACGGCGACGAAGTGCTGAAGCTGATTGACGAAGGCACTGCGGTTTTCGGGGTTTCGGTGGGAAAGCTGTGGCATCAGGTCGAATCGCAGCTCGAGCAGGAGAAGCATATGGATATCACGCTAGGTGACTCTTCTGTATCCGCCCTGCCTGTTTCGCCCATAGATGACATTGCCGCAGAGCGAATGCGTCAGAAACTCGAAAACCAACGTCTCGAACGAGCTTCGCAGCACTGATATCGGTATTTCGGTTACTTTTTTAGAATTATCGAATATCGTTATTTACAGTTTATACTTATTTGGATTCTTAAATTTCAGAGTCACCAGCAAACACCGACGCAAAGGTTTCGAGTATATGGCCGCTATATTTCCAGGATTGTTATGGATCTTCGCCCTGTTATGGGCGCTTGGGATCTGTGCGATCTGCGCCATCAACGGTGCCCTGCGCAAAAAAGACGACCATCGTAAGGTCGAGACCGTCCAATGGTCGGTCATCATCATGCAGATCATTTCGATGTTCCTGTGCTGCGCTCCATACGGCGTCTACAAGTTGTTGCGAGCTCAGATTCACGGTGCAATCCATCATGTCTACGCCATGCTTGGCATTCCGTCTGCAATCGTTCTGGGAGTCTTTTTCGTAGCTGAACTAGTTCTTATGTATATTCAAGCCCAGAAAGCTCAAAGAAGCATCATCGACAATGTTCTCTCAAAACGTCACCATACAACGATCAGTTGAGAATGAAACAGCAAAATATTTATTCTTCAACGAATAGGGGCGTGCACTACGTTATGGAAGTCAAGCGAAACTGAGTATATTAACGCGTAGCAACCGCGAGCGATTATGTAAGCGAGCGTAGCTTGGGTATATAGCCGCGAGACGTTATGTCGGATTTCTGTGCAGTTGTGGAGCGCTACGTTATGTAAGCAAGCGTAGCTTGGTATATAACGTAGCAACGTTATGTCAGATTTCTTAGAAATCTGACATAACGTACATTATCGGGTTTTTAATAACTCTTTATAATCCACCACGGCAAGTCTACGAATTCGAATACAAAAAAACGGTGACCGCTTGCATATCGTCAAGCCATCACCGTTAGTGAAATCTTTTGGCGAACCGATGATTCACTCGTAATCCGGGAACCAACCTTCACGATGCATCTTCAGGCGCTTGTCAAGCAGTTCCTTGAGCTCGTCTTCGGTACGGCGTTCCATGAGCATATCCCAGTGTGTCCTGGTCGGCTTCTTGATTTCGTCGACTTCGTCGGGATTGGCGTCTTCACGCTTGGCAATCTCACCGCAACGGCATTCCCATTCGTCCGGAACTTCAGCACCTTCAGCGAACGGCAAAATCGTACGATGGCCTTTCGGGCATACGTACGCTACATCAGACCTTGCTGCAAAATCCACATTTTCATCGGATTCGAGTGATTTCGCTCCGATGCTCATACCGCGCAGACTGCGTTCCGCCATACATACTCCTTGTTAATAGTCTATTTCTAAAGTACAGAACAGTTAGGACGAGTCGATTATTCCCGGCCCGTATTCTTTGCAGCTTACTCAACTCCCGAATAGGCAACAATTCCGCGGTTGACCAGTTTGTTGGCTTTTCTTGCATTCTCGGCCAAATGAGGATTATCCGCCGCATAGTAGGCGCCTGCGGTTGAAATTTGTTGCAAAACATCAGATAGACGCTTGGCATTGCGTACGAAATCGCCACCCGTGAGCTCGGTACCGTGCAGGATCTGAGCAAGGTCCTCTCCCCTGGCCCAGTCATACATGACATCGACAAGTCCGAAATCCAAGGGTTCCAACTCATCGAGATCGGCATCCTCCCGCATCATCTCGACATCGGCAAAGACATCCCTCAACTGTCGGCAACTTGAAGCCACCGGGCCACCAGGTCCTCCCGGGTAACGCCGTGGCTCGTTGTCTGTTCCCCTGCGTGCCTGATAGACCAACGAAGACAGGGTCGCAGCGAGTTCCTCTGGTTCCAGCTCATCCAGGAAACCGTCGGTGATGGCTTCTGAAAGCACCAGGTCGTATTCGCTATACAGATGCCGAAGCAATTGCCCCCGCATGGTGAGCTGATAGTCGCGTGTCCCCGATACAGGCTGTGATTCGGGCATTCGTTCTGAGGATTCGTTCTGAGGATTTGACGCTTTCGAAACCGATTCGTCATTCGTGATTAAGGAAGATAAATTATGATGACCTTTTTGCGATGCATCAACGCCGAAATTCTCTTTGGTTTCCTTAAGGTAACTAAGTGAGGAAAGCACACCGCAGATCTGGTCGAACTGACGTGCAACGTAGCCGGTGCGCGACTCGTAACGTCCTTTTGCATGCTTGAGTTCCTTGGATTCCCGCAGCCAGCGATGCCCCCATTTCAGGTGGTTCTGGAAGTCCGGGCAGGATTTGCAAGGGTGCTCACTTTCTTCTGTTTTAAGTGTTTCGATACGTTTGTCAAGAGCGCGGAACGCTTCGCTACGTACCTTATCGCTGGTGAAGCTCCTGCGTTTGAGATGTCTGCGCTCATCTTTTTGCAGATAGGAAAGCTTCTGACGGATGGTCATGAACTCCTTGAAATCACCATGAGAGCAGGAGAAAGCGTTCTCGTAGCCTTCCACCGCCTTTTGAAGGGTCCGTATGCGTGATTCCAGATCTTCGGCCGATTCGTTGGCCTCCCACTGAGCAAAGGAATGATCGAGCGTGTCGTGGGCCGTCTCATAGCTGCTGGAATTGAGCAGATTCACGGCCATGTTGAACGTGGGTTTGAAACTCGAATGCAGCGGGTACACGCGTTTACTGGAAAGCGAGGCTGCCGTGGCCGGCACAAAACCCTGGTGGTCAACGATGACGGCGTGCCCGATGGTATCGATGCCACGTCTGCCAGCGCGGCCCGTGAGCTGGGTGTATTCGCCCGGAGTCAATATTACATGGTCGATACCATTGAATTTCTCAAGTTTTTCGATGACCACGCAACGAGCCGGCATATTGATGCCCAAGGCCAGTGTCTCGGTGGCGAAGACCATCTTGACCAGCCCCTCTTCAAAAAGCCGCTCCACGATCTGCCGAAACAGCGCGACCATGCCGGCATGGTGGGGAGCGAACCCCTCTTCCAACGCATAACGGAAACGCGCGAAACCGAGCGCCTTGAGATCGGCGCGGTCGAGCTCTCCCTCCACCATCTCGTCGACGATGGCTCGGATACGCATGACCTCTTCCTTGGTGGTCAGTTCCAACCCGGCCCGCAGGCATTGCTCTACGGCTTCGTCACAACCATTGCGGGAGAAGATGAAATAGATGCCCGGAAGAAGCCCCATGAAGTTCAGTTCATCGACCACAGCCCATCTTCGAGATATATAGCGGCGTACCTGACCAGGTCTGCGGCGCCTCTCGACGGCTCCCCTACGATGTCTGTTTTTACTGCCACGCCATTCTTCGTGAGCTCGGGAGGCGGCTTTCCTGTCGAGTTGGTCGATGCGCTCGACCAACTTCGCATTGAGCTTGTCGGTTTGTACGCCGTTTTTGTTGTGGCGGTAAAGATCGATGAGTTCAGGTTCATGCTGCTCGTCTGATTGCACGATGACATGCTGTTCGAGAGGGACAGGACGCTTTTCGGAGACCACCAGTTTCGTAGCCCCTCGAACGGACTCGATCCATGCGCAGAAATCCTCCACGTTGGATACGGTGGCGGAAAGACCGACGATTTTGACGGACGCAGGAAGATGAATGATGACTTCTTCCCACACCGGCCCGCGGAATTTGTCGGCCAGATAATGGACTTCGTCGAGGATGACATAGCGCAACGCCCGCAACGTTTCCGAGTTCTCGTAGAGCATATTGCGCAGAACCTCAGTGGTCATCACTACGATATTGGCCTCGGAATTGATTGAGGTATCACCGGTCAAGAGGCCTACATGATCGCTGCCATAGATTTCGACCAGATCATGGTATTTCTGGTTGCTCAAAGCCTTGATGGGGGTGGTGTAGAACGCCTTGACGTTCTTTTCCTGTGCCAAGTGCATGGCGAAATCGGCAACGATGGTTTTCCCTGCACCTGTGGGTGCAGCGACCAGCACGTTCTTGCCTGCTTCGAGGGCTTCATTCGCCTCTATCTGGAAAGAATCGAGCTCAAACGGCAGCGTCCGGGCAAATCGTGCCGCCTCCGACCTTTCGTAGGTGCTATGTTTTTTGAACGCCATATAGCGCTGCGACGGCGACAAAGGCTGTTCCTCGGATGAAGATTGGTCTGTCCTGGCGTTGAAATCCTCGGATTCCAGATCCTGATGCTTTTTATGGCGATAATGATGTGAATGACT
This sequence comes from Bifidobacterium sp. ESL0784, assembly GCF_029433295.1. GTDB lineage: Bacteria > Actinomycetota > Actinomycetes > Actinomycetales > Bifidobacteriaceae > Bifidobacterium. Next base: position 5,803 of record NZ_JAQTHV010000003.1, on the reverse strand, counting down.
CATAAGATCGAAACTGTCGATTCATGAAAGACGAATATGCTGCTATGCAACGGCAGGATATTCGAAAGGGGCGTTGCAACGGCCATTTAATCGGCCTTTGCAATATTGCGACTGGAATCGTCCCGGTTTTTCTCATCCGACGAAAGCCGACTGTCCAGTATGATGCCGTCAAAAGCCTGGTTTGACGATGGGGAAACCGCTTGGTTCGTTTGCGAAGGAACGTTTCCGGTGAACGGAACCTTGTTATGCCTCCAAATGCTCCAGCGTTCTGCGTGACGGTTATGTCGCGAGATTCTCCGGCGCTCGACTTCGGTTTGTGCAAGGCTGTAACGATGCGCCGCAGTAGAAAGAGGCTGGGTAAACAGCGGCTTTTCCTGAATTTCGTTGGAAGGCTCGGATTGCTGCATCACATTGAGATAGTCCTGTATTTCTTTACCCGTGTCTGCTATGCTGTGGGCCGCACGAACCGCATGAATACCGGTATAGACGAGACCGGCAGCAAGAGCCGCAAGCATGACTACCGCGACGATGATCCAACCCCACCAAGGCATGTGACTCCCCTTTCCGATTTCAATGATTGCGGTTTATCTTATCGCAATCAAAATCTTCGGTTTCCGTTACGAACCTACTTTTCCTGCTTGTTGTTCTCAAGACTGAGCTCTCGATGGGCGCGAGCAACGATCATCGTCAGCAGCGGTTCTGGTGCCACCGCGGTAATATGACGCGCATGCGCGATGGCGAAGGCCACGAACCAGGAATCCGAAGAAACCGTCAAATGGACCTTTTCGCCCTCTCCGCACCGTTCGACCGTGGCCCCCGGCAACGTTTTGATGAACGGGAGATCCGGTTTGTCGGTAATGAAGACGGTCGGAGTGCCGTTATCAAAGCTCCATTTGCGCAGTTCTGCCACAGGGACATCCGGGATATCGAGCTGAGCAGTCGGCTGAACAAGATCGGCCTTTTCGATACGGGAAAGACGCAGCACCTGCCAGATGCGCGGCTGGCCGGTGGCCTTGTTGATGGTCGTGTCTTTGGAAACGAATTTCTTTTCGCTCTTCGGAGCGGCCTTGGCGACGTCGGTCCACACGGCAACATAATAGACACCTTCGTCCACGAAGATCTTGGAAGGTGCAACCAGCTTGCGACGGGTGCGACCCGTGCCATCGGTGTATTCCATATCCAGCAAGGAATCGGTGGAAATCGCGCGCTTTACCACGCTGAAACTGCGTGGCTCGACCTCGTAGCCAGTCAACGAAAGCCACGGGGTCTCCCCTGGCTTGACATGCTGACGCAGACGGACGTACAACGATTCCGCCTGTTCACGCTGCTCCAGGGGAAGCAAGGAAGAATGCGCAAGATAGCTCACCGAGGCCGTCAGCATGCTTAGATATTGCTGAGAAATACCCGCCAGACGTTCAAGACCCAACGAATTGGTGGCGGAAACAATGCCATCGGCGTCCAACAGGGACCAATCGATATCAAAGAACTGGCTGCCGGCCATCTCGCCATCGTCGGAAACGGTGGTGAGGGTGTTGATGTCCTTGCGGATGACAGCGACACCCTTCTTCTTTTCATCTTCGGTCTTCGGCTCACCGATGAAACGCTCGGCGAGTTCCTCCAATGAGTATTCCTCGCCGAGATGGGCCGAAAGGAAGAGCATCAGGCGCAGCCTGCGATCAACTTCACTGCCGGTTTGGAAGGAGGAATTGCGTTTGGAATGGGACTTTCCGTTTTCCGGGTCGACTTCGCCGTTGACGGTCGTCTTGTTGATCGACGGTGTGACGATGGTCTCCCGGATTTCGCTTTGGCTTTCGTCGGCCAACGTGAAATTGGCGGCGGCGTCGAGCCTGCGGTTCCATGCATCCACCGCTTCCTGCGGAGAAATCACCGAGGAACCGGGATGCTCCAACATGAACATGGCCAGATCGTCGGAATCGGTATAGGCGACGTTCATGTGTCCGCCGTCCACGTCAATGGTGGCGGCGAAACGACGCTGATCGACCACTTTCATCAGATTGTCCGGAATCGGCTGGGTGCCAAGCCCGGGAGCTATCGAATCGAGTCCAAGGCCCGGCGTCGGGGTCTGAGGCACACGTGGTGCGGTACGGGAGGTATGCTGTTGTTCCTCATGTTTCGCTGAGGACGAAGAAATCGACATCGAACGGGCCAGATAGTTGGCGGCTGCGAGTACCGGCAAATCCTCCTGCTTGAAGCGCAGACGCACCCTCGGCTCATCGCCAAGTTGCAGGCGATAGGATGCGAAATCCTGTCCCTCGGACTTTGAAGAGTATTCGGGTTGACGCGATTCGATGGCGATGCCCATTGCCGCCAGCTTTGCTCGATCACGTTGAAATTGCTTGGCGAAGGCCGCCTTCGCCGCCTGATCGGCGAGTTCCCCATAGGAATCGGCGTATGCCTTGACGCGCTGCGCTATCTGTCGTGAAGTCAACCATTGTGGGAACGCAGATGATAGGACAGCAAGTACGTCCAGTTCGTGCTTGCCCCACTTGTCGGAAAAACGACGCCTCCCGTTGCTTCCTTCTGCCATTAGTCCTCACGTATCGTTAATGTTCAATTTAAGTATGTGCCTTTATGACACACCCTTATCTATATTAGATGCTTTTTTCAGTGAATTGCGGATTTTTACAAATTTAATTCTTTTTCTCACCTTTTACCGCGTGTTCTGCGCTTTTTGAAGCCCCAAATCAACCAATCAGGTATTACTTCTCGGTTCCGTCGCAGCTCAAAGCGAATATGAACGAGCCGGAAACGGACGTTGAAATCACCATTCTGGTTTCCGGCTCGTTCGGAGAATCACCAGAGCCATTCGTCGGGCTCTATGCCTTGAGGACCCACAAATTCTCCGTTTGGTACATAACTTGGTTTGCCCTGATCCTTCAAAACCGCGTCCCCGTAGAAGACCACATCATGGCCGAAGGTCCAGTCGCCGTTGATAGTTACCGAATTGGCTGCAGCCAATGAAGGGATTGCGTACGGGAAACGATCGTTGAAATCCTCGATGTTGCGGTAGTACTTCGGGTCCAGCGTCACGTCCGGGAAAAGGTAGTTGCCGTCCTCCATCTCGTAGGAATCAGTCAGATGGAACCGGTCAGAACGCATGATGAAGAGGTCGTCGGTGGTCTTGACCGGCAGGAAACGCATACGGTCGACCTGTACGCAGATGGCGCCATCGAAAAGGCCGATCGCCGCGCCCATGGCTGTTTCCAGCTGCACGACTTTCTCGGTATCGGGATCGGCAGGATCGACGGTCTTGTAATTACGGATGATCGGGAGAGGCAGAACCCCGTTATATTGCTCCAGCAGGGACTTAAGGGCGTCGATACGCACCCAGATGCTGTTGGTGTTGAAATAGGGGTGACGCTCGATGTCTTCCGCAGCTTCCCTGTCTTCGGGATTGACCTGGGTCATTTCACGCAGGACGAGACGTCCGGATTTCTTGTCTCGCACGAAATGGCCGCCTTTGCGGTCCGCATAGGTACGGTTAGCGACTTCGACCATGAAAGGAGCGCCCGTGTTTTCGAAATACTGGGCCAAGGTCCTTGAAGGACGTGCGCCAAGATTATCGGAATTGGATATGAACAGGTATTCGAGACCTTTGCTCTCCAAGATGTCCAGAAGTTTTGATTCCCAGATTGTAGCGAACAAATCGCCATGACCTGGTGGGCACCATTCCAGCTCCGGATTTTCCGGGAACTGCGCGGGCTTTCCGGTCTGCACATCGATCTTGGGCTCCTGATGCTGCACGATTTCCAGCGGGACGTCTTCCTGATGGAAATTCTTGCTTTCGCTGAGTGCCTCTATCGTGTCTTTGGAAGTGCGGAACGAATTCATCATGGTCAGCGGCAACGGGACGTTGAGGCGCTGCCGGGCTGTGGTGACCTGGCCCATGATGATATCGATGAAACGCATCGGACGTGCCTTGTGACGACGAACCGGAAGCAGCGACTTCGCCTTGTCGAGGCCCATCGAGGTGCCCAGACCGCCGTTGAGTTTGAGGAACGCGGTCTTGGCGAAAGCGTGCACCGCCTGGTCGTGATCGATGGTCTTGTACACGTCGTGGAAACTGGGTACATTCTGCAGCGGTTCGACCTCATCCTCACGGATCCAGCTGCTGGCAGTATTGTGTTGCCACTCCTCATAGAGTCTCTTGAATTGTGCAATGGCGACATCGCTCATATGCGCTTCGTGCATCTTTTGCGCCGAAGCCTCGAAGGCGTCTTCCAAGCCGCACCTCTTTCATAGACGAGTTTTCTTTCATTCTTATCGGCCGTCCCAAAACGGCAACCGATAAACATAGTTTTCCACTGTACTAGCTTTTCTGAAAGCTCGCTGAACGGAAAGCCGACGAAACGTAAATGAACAGTAAAAATGTGAGGTTTAGGGATGTCAAATTGCTATCGTATTGTGTATGAAATCGCTACTGGAATAGGTTTGTAAAAAAGAATCATCGCCGGAACCTTGCGATTCTGGCGATGATTTGTCCGATCATCTGAATTCGAACCTGCGACCATCCGTTACTGTCGACTCTTGAACGGATGAATCTGTGAGACGCAGCAATGAGAAAAATCGCTGAAACTTAGATGTTGCTAAAGACTTCTTATAAAACAATAGCGACAATGATGCCATTGTTTCACGGTTTCAACGTTGACTGGATTGATAGACACGAACATCGAAAATTTATCTTGAATACGAAGATTGTTGGAGCCGATCCTTAGCCACGGTATATCTATTGCTGCCGTTGTGCTCACACCATACATAACGGCGATATGGAATTCTGAATCCGATGTTATGGTTATGTGCAAATCTGCTTGAGTCAAATCCAAACAGATCACGGCCCTCTGGTCTTAATCCAGTAAGATTGTCGCCAAGCCAAGTCTCAAGCAGTTTTCTTTTTCTGCGTTGCCAAACCCAGTAAGTAAAGTATTGGTCATCCTTGAGTGTCTGCCTGTTTCTTAGGAGTTCTACAGTATCGGGTTCCGTTTTCTTATCATAATCTACTGTCCGATCGATCAAGAAACCTGGCACACACAACAAAGCAGTAACCACTATGATCAAAACCAAAATGATGAGAACCAAGCCGATGATTATATTCAAAACAAACCAAAGGCCGGGTAATTCCTGATAGTTGGTTACTGCGATTCCTTGTGCATTGACAATGAAACGAGTTAGAGGAAACCCCCATCCAGCAAAAATCGAAATCAACCATTTTAGGAAACCCATTATTGTATTTATCGCTTCCATATCATCCCCTTCAGAACAGACATATATAATTATAATCTTTTGTGATGCAAACTTACATAATTGAAACCACGGAATGAAAGATTGTCACATGTAAGTTCTGTATGACAAGTTATGCACTCGTATGCGTCGAATTCGTCGGTTGTATGCTTTATTCAGTAGGCGCGCATGCAGTCGTTGCAAATCGTCGTCCAAATAAGTTCCGCCAAAACAAGATACCTAACCTCGCCTGGTTTATCGCCATCATCCGGTCATGCCGCATCGGCGCGAGCAACCTTGTGCAGGCTGCATTAAGGCAAAGCCGTCTGCATCTCGAAATGCCTAGGCAATCGGGCCTTCGACGTCATTGAAACCACGAAAGCAAAACGACGGCAGTCGCAGAACCTTCAATATATGAGAGCCAGAACTGTTTCTGATTCTCTTTACCTGCTGTGCGATCAATGTCGCATGGCAGTGTTGAGTATGTTGTGATTGGTGTTATCATTTTGTGTTATGAGTGAGATCAGGAGCAGCGAGGCGGCAGCGTCCGCTCACGCGCGTGATA